>JAENYV010000032.1 GCA_016841605.1 Dethiobacter alkaliphilus
AGTTTTTGGACAGTTTAGGCCGTCTGTCTCCGGACAGCCTGCGGTAGCTATGACATTTTATTTCTTAAATGTCAGTAAAGTGACATTTTATTTTTTTTATATAACCTATAATAAGTTAAAAATATTCATGAAATGGAGGTGTAGAAATGAATTTATCAGAACAAATTTGCTCATGGATAACGGAAACAATTTTTGATGATCTAACAGCCAGTGCTGTATTAGACGTAAAGAGGGCCTTTTGGGATACTACCGGGGTTATGCTGGCAGGAGCCAATGAGCCTGTATCTGTTAAAGTGTTTGAATATATTAAAAAAGATCGGGCACAGGGTGGCAAAGCTACTGTATTTACAAAGGAATGTAAGTTTTCTCCTGCCTCTGCTGCTGTAGTAAATGCCACAATGGCTCATTCACTGGATTTTGATGATGCAAATCTTCCTACAAAATGTCATTCAAGTGCGGTTCTTGTACCGGCGATTTTGGCTGTTGGAGAGGTTTTGGACAGTAGTGGAAAAGATTTAATTACGGCATATATCGTTGGCCTGGAAGTAATGACAAAGCTAAGTGCTCTCCTGGGGCCCTCGCATTATGATTCCGGATGGCATAGTACAGCAACATTAGGTGCATTTGGAGCCACTGCGGCAGCATTGAAATTATATGGTCCGTCAAAGCAACAAGCTGCACATGCTTTGGGTATCACCGCGTCTAGAAGCAGTGGTTTACGGAAAAATTTCGGTACTATGGCAAAGTCATTACATTGTGGACTAGCTGCAGAAATAGGGATAACATCAGCTTTAATGGCCAGGCAAGGGTTTACGGCGGATAATAATATTTTTGAGGGCGATCTAGGTTTTATCAAACTATTTGGGAAACAAAAAGCAGCGACAAATATAGATTATGTCTTTGATGAGCCTTCGAAAATACTTTCATGCAATTTACATATCAAAAGGTACCCTTGCTGTTTAGGCACTCATCGCGGCGCTGATGCAGTTTTAGACTATCTACTTAATGACTCTTCTTTTAACCCTTCCGATATTACAGAAATTAACTGCATTGGCTCAAAAGGTTCTTTTATGGCATTAATCCATGATAAACCTGTAACCGGGCTCGAAGGTAAATTTAGCATTCAATATGTTCTGGCAGCTTCATTAATTGATAGGAAAATAGATATTGATTCTTTTACAGATACCATGGTGCAGAGACCTCAAATTAAAGAATTAATATCTAAAATAAAGAAGTTTGAAGAATTAACATTTTTTGAAAAAGGAACAGAAGGAGGTGGCAAAAAGTTTACGACAGTCCGAATTAAGTTTAAAACGGGCAAGATAGTAGAAAAGAGGATTGATGATGTTAAAGGTTCACCGGAGGATCCTTTGAGTGACGAACAATTAATGACAAAATATCAGTACTGTACAAAAAAATTACTTATGAAAGAACAGATCGAAAATTCTGCTGCAATATTTAATAGTATGGAAGATTTAGACAGAATATCGGAATTAATAAAATTATTCAGGCAGTGAAGGAGGACAATATATGGAAAATATAATTGCTGCCCTTCATTTATTATTAAGAGTTGAAGTATTTGCCGTGATGGCGGGAGGCTTGGTAATAGGTTTACTTTTAGGAGCTTTGCCGGGTCTGGGTTCAATGATCGGTATGGGGATTTTGCTGCCTCTGACGTTTGGCTTGGAACCTGTCCTTGCCATGATTCTTTTAGTGGCAGTTTTTAAAGGTTCAATGCTGGGAGGGGCTTTTACAGGGATTTTAATAAATGTTCCGGGGACTCCTTCTGCTGCTGCAACTGCTATTGACGGTTATCCTTTAAATTTAAAAGGTCAAAGCAAAAGGGCCTTGCAGGGGGCAATTTATGGTTCTGCACTGGGAGATCTGCTCAGTGACATAATCCTTATTGTAGGTTCAATCTCTCTGGCTATTATCGCATTAAAGATCGGGCCCTCTGAAATATTTTGGGTAGTAATGTTTGCATTAATTCTAACAGCGGTTTTTTCCGGAGTATCATTTTGGAAGGGAATACTCTCTATGAGTGTCGGTTTATTATTAGGGTGCATTGGTCTTGATCCCATGACTCATGTGCATCGTCTAGCGATTGTCCCCAGTTTGCATTTTTTAAGCGAACTTGATGTTGTTGCTGTTATGCTGGGAATATTCGCATTTTCAGAAATTTTTTTAAGAATGGAGGAAGCATGGAAAAAAGAAAAAGGGACATCGCAAGAGGCTCCGAGAAGTATTCTAGGGCCATCAATGACTTTTTCGGATATTAAAGATTCTCTCAAAGCTTTTTTTATCGGCACCGGAGTAGGAACTATTTTTGGTATGATTCCGGGTTTGGGGTCAATTGCGGGATCTTTTACCAGCTATGAGTTAACAAAGAATGCGTATAACGGTAAATGTAAAAGCGGAAAATTTGGGGAAGGTGCATTGCCCGGAGTTGTTGCCAGTGAATCGGCGAATAGTGCAGTTTCAGGGGCGAATCTTCTGCCGGTGTTGGTGTTGGGGATACCGGGTAGTCCAACAGCAGCGCTGCTCCTTGCTTGTCTTATGATGCAGGGATTTAATGTCGGACCAAGGATGTTTGTTGAAGAAGCGCCAATGCTTTATGCCTTATTTATGGCCTTTATAATTGCCAATTTTTTTAATATTGGTTTGGCAAATTTACTTATTAAACCCATTACGAAGATGTTAAAAGCTTCTCCCAAAATTGTTTTCCCCGCGGCGATGATGCTTTGTTTTGCCGGAGTTTATTCGCTCAATAACAGGCTAATTGATCTTTGTGTGATGGTTGCGATAGGGGTTCTTGCTTATTTGATGCGGAAATCCGATATTCCGATTGCTCCCATGGCTATAGCCTTTGTTCTCGCCATCAAGGTTGAACAATGTTTTCGCCAGACTTTAGCGATAGGTGACTATAAACTTTTAGTAGCCTCCCCGGTTAGTAAAGGCTGTATATTATTGATTATACTCGGGGTCGTTGGAGGCCTGATTCAAAGAAGAAAAAGCAGAGCATTGGAGGAGACTGGAGGAGAGTTGAAAAATGCCTGATAAGTATATTCGAGATGCAATAATTGGCATCCTGGGGGTAATAGTTGGCTTTATCATATACTTTTGGGTCATTCCCAATACTATTGTTCCTTTAATTGGAATGGGTCACAGATTACAGGGGGGTAGTATTGTCCAACTTCCAGACTATATGCCCAAAGTGTGGACTGCTGTTTTGCTTGTTTCTTCGATTGTATTATTGATAGAAAATTTACAGGGCCTTAAAAAAAATATAACTGAAGAAGAGAGCTTGCCTAAATATTTTAATAAATTTATAAATAACTTGAAAAAAACAATTATAACAAATAGGACAACTGGTTTATATGTAGGCGCTCTTTTGGTGGTAATGATTTTATATATTATTTTATTACCTATTATTGGATATATTTTCAGTACTGCTCTCTGTCTTACCCTTTCTTTATGGTTGTATGGCTTTCGAAATATAATAAGGGTTGTTATTTTTAATATAGTGTTTATATTTTCTGTTTATTTTGCGTTAACGCGTTTATTCTACGTCAGTCTTTAGGAGAAGCTTTCTGGCTCTCTTTTTAAAAAATAGGCTTAATTTTCAAAAAATCAAAAACTACCAAAAGGAGGAGTTAATTAAAATGGGATTCAAAAAAAAATTTGTTTGTTTTATCCTGGTGTTGTTTGTTTTGGTGATAGGGGCGTCGGGCTGTAGCAAGCCGGAACAAAAAAAAGCTAATGACGGAGAAAGTCAAGCGGAGCTTAAAGAAGATGGGGGAGCTGAACAATTTCCTGCGAAGCCTATTACTCTGATCGTTCCGGCAGCTCCGGGCGGAGGTTTTGATACTGTAGCAAGACCGCTGGCCCAAGTAGGAACACAATACCTGGGTGTTCCTGTGGTAATTAAAAATATAGCGGGTGTGGCTTTTACTCTTGGTGCGACAGAGCTAGTTAAAAGTGCTCCTGATGGTTATACCCTTATGTTCTCTTCAATAACTCCACTTGTACAAAAGACGGTTGAAGTAGATTATGGTCCGGAAGATTTTGATTACATTTGCACTGTAGACGTGGAAACTTATGCCTGGGCAGTAAACAGCAACCTGCCGATTAATAACGTAGATGAATTATTTGAATATATGCGCCAAAATCCCGGAAAATTAGTAGCTCCATGGACCGGTTCCGAATATACGGAAGCAGTGCTTCTCCTCCTTCAAGAAATTTCCGGAGGTGAATTCAGAATTGTAACTACAACATCAGCGGCAGAGGGTGCGGCTGCTGTTGGAGGAGGACATATGGATTTTTATCTCGGATCGTATAGTGCAATTGAAGGTTTGGCCGATGCCGGTTTAGTCAAGGTTATTTTAACATATCCGTATTATGAAGATATGCCGGTAGTACGTGAGGGAACTCCTACCTTAGCGGATTATCCTGAACTTGAAGAGCAATACTTAAAAATTCCGGATCCTCCGAAATTTATTTCTTTGCCCACCGGTGTACCTGAAGAGCGTATGCAAATTTTAGAAGACGCTTTCCATCAGGTTTATGAAGATGAAGGTTTTCAAGCCCTTGCAAAAAAACTCGGTCTGGTAACCAAATGGTTTGGAAGGGAGGAAGTTACAAAAAAAGCAAGTGACTATCTTGCTTTTATAGAAGAATATTACAAAAATAGATGATACAGTTATTATTAGATAAGTAGTTGAAATTGGTATTAATAGGACTCTTACCCACCGGGAGAAGGGGCAGTGCTGGAGAGCCACCCGTGCTCCGGTGGGTTTTTGTCGGGGGAAACAGGGTTAATCGTTTTAAGTTAATCTTTTTAAAAAGTAAAAAGAGGATGATGATAATGATTACACTTAATGAAATGGAACGTCGCTATTTAACCTTAAAGGAGGCCATGAAAGAGCATAACTTAGATGCATTAATTATCTATGGTACAGCTGAAACGAGTGGGCGCGGCAATCTTCGTTATCTAACGAACTGGCGAATTCCCTCGCGCAGAGCTTATCTTTTTGTTCCTTTAAACAACGAACCAGTATTAATCTGTACAACTAAAGGTCATATGCAAACTGCGATGAAGGTGGGTTTTATAAAAGATGTGAGATGGATTGAATGCCTGTATGAGCTTCATCCTTTTAAGCCGGCTGAAATTTTGGGTCATCTGTTGGCAAATTTTCCCGGTTCCAAGCCGCATATTGGTATTGCCGGGACCCCAAGAACGCTGGGTCTTACAGCACCTGAATTTGAGACCATTCGGCAGTTGGCTCCCAAAGCAACCTTTTCTCATACAGATACAGTTTTAAGAAATATTCGTGCTGTTAAAAATGACGTGGAAATGAAGTTTGTAGAAGAAGCTTCTGCTTTGGCGGATCTCGCTTATGATGTTTCTTTGAGGAATCTAAAAAAAGGAAAACAGGAGATTGAAATATTTGCAGAAATTTATCGGGAATTAATTATACGAGGCTTGGAAGATTCCCTTTTTCTGGTAGATTCTGAATCTAAAAATTCTTTTATTCATCATCCAACGAAAAGAATGATCGAGAAAGGCGACTTATTTATTTTGTCTGTAGAAGTATCATCCGCTCCATATGGGTACTGGTCTCAAATTGCCCGTCCCATTAGTATAGGTCCTCCTCAAAGTTGGGCGGAAAGATTATTTGATGTTGCCCTGACGGCAGAATCAGTCGGGAAGGAATATTTAAAAGAAGGTAATAGGGTTAGCGATGTGGCGATAAAGATGCTCAATGCGATAACAAAAGCCGGTTGTCAAGCCGGACATTGGGTTGGTCATGGTATGGGGCTGGACCTGGGGGAATATCCTCCTGTTTCTTCAGAGTGTGATGATATTTTAAAAGAAGGGATGATCATCACACTTCATCCATATATCTATGATTTAGACGGGCATGGTATGTTTTACGGCAACACTTTTGTTGTGGGCAAAACCGGGTGTACCGAACTTACACATGCTCCAAAAGAATTATTAACAATTATTTAGGAAAAAGCCAACTAAGTTTTTAAATGTCAGAAAAACGACAGAATTTCCTATCAAATTGCTCTAATATTTAAAAAAGCAATAGTAAGAATAATTTCAAAGGTAAAACTTATAGAGGAGGAATTAATTTGATCAATTACAACCCTAAAAAAAAGGTAGAATGTGACATTGTTGTTGTGGGGGGAGGTAATGCCGGGCTATGTGCTGTCCTCGAGGCCAAGGATGCTGGGGCAAATGTTCTTTTAATTGAAAAAGCACCGAAGAAACTGCGGGGAGGAAATAGCCGTTTTTCCGGGGGACTTTTTAGAGTTTCCTGGCCGGAAGGCAATGAAGATTTTGAACCCCTGCTGGAGGATTCGGTTTTGAAGCAAATAGAGTTGGAAGTTGAGCCTTATTCAACAAATGATTTTTATAACAAGGTACTGGATTTATCGGACGGCCTGGCTAATCAAGTTTTTACGGAAATTTATGTTAATAAATCACTGGAAACGATGGACTGGATGAAACAACAGGGAGTGCAATGGGATATCGATCGGAATCATGCATCACAAAGAGAAGGTAAAGTATTTTGTCCTGCCGGAGTTTTTCTTCTTTTGGCCAAGGGGGACGGAGAAGGTCTGGTAGAAATGCTTTATACAACAGTGGAGAAAAAAGGAGTTGAAGTCTTTTATGAAACAGCTGCTTATTCACTTATTATAGATGCTGAAGGCAAAGTATGCGGACTTATCGCGAAAGATCGCAACGGATTTATGCAAATCAATGCTAAAAGCGTAATTTTAGCCTGTGGAGGATTTCAGGCAGATCCGAAATCCAGGAGGCAGTATCTAGGTGAAAACTGGGATTTGGTTAAAGTTCGCGGGACTCGTTTTAATACGGGAGAGGGTATTAAAATGTGTCTGGACATTGGTGCTCAAACTGACGGACACTGGGGAGGTTGCCACGCTTCCGTCGTAAGCGAAGACTCTCCGATGATAGAGGCTGCCGGCGCAGGTTCTGAACGCTATTCTTATCCTTACGGCATTATGGTTAATCGAAATGGAGATCGCTTTGTAGATGAAGGAATGGATTTTCAGGTTTATACATATGCAAAGTTCGGAAAAGAAATTTTAAAGCAGCCCGGTTCCGTTGCTTTTCAAATTTTTGATGCCAAAACGATTCCTCTTTTAAGAAATGACTATAAAGAAGCCGAAAAGGTTGAGAGCAACTCACTTGAAGGACTGGCAGAGGACCTGGATATTAATCCGGAAAAATTTTTGAAAACAATTACTGAATATAATAATGCCGTTACTGATGAGAATTCATTTGCCTCCTATAAGCTGGACGGGATGCGTACTAGAGGCTTAAATCCTGATAAAACAAACTGGGCACAAAAAATTGATACGCCACCTTACCAGGCATTTGCTGTTAAATGCGGGCTTACCATGGCCTATGGCGGTGTGAAAGCAAATGAAAAAGCTCAAGTAATCGATAACAGCGGTCATCCTATCGAAGGATTGTATGCCATCGGAGAACTCGCCGGCGGATTCTTTTATTATAATTACCCGAGCGGTTCAGGTCTAACGAGGGGTGCAGTGATGGGTAGAGTTGCCGCAGTTGATGCTGTCTCTAAACTTTAGTAAAAAAACGCAACGATTAGTTATTATATCTATTTATATCGATTACGTTATATCGATAACGGAGAATATCGGAAAAGGAGGTCCTGCTGTGCGAGTCGCGGTTTGTTGTAAAGGAATTCCAATCGGCTTGAATTTGGAATCTGTCCATATCGCTGAAGGTGATATTAAGTCTCAGGGAACGGATTTATATATCAATGAGTTTGATGCTTATGCTCTGGAAGTAGCTCTAGATTTGAAAGAGTCGTATGGTGCGGAAACATTTGCCTTAAGCCTTGGTCCCTTGAGATCTCAGGAAGTACTATATTTTTCCCTGGCCAAGGGGGTTGACCAGGCGCTAAGAGTAGATGGTGAGACGAATCGTCCGGAGTTGGCAGCCGGCAGTTTGGTACAAATTCTTAAAGAAATTGAACCCCAAATTATTTTAACCGGTGTTCAATCAACAGATTGGGGAGGGGGTGAAGTAGGGGTCTATCTTTCTCAGGCACTTAATATGTCACTGGCTTATGCAGTAGTTGAGATTTCCCAGATAAGCGATACATCTATTCGCATTAAGAAAGAGCTTGGAGGCGGGAAAATTGCGGAGGTTGCTTTGAAATTACCTGTCGTTCTCTGTATACAGTCCGGAATAAAACCTTTGCAGTATGTATCGGCAGTAAAACGAAAGAAAGCTCGAAAAATTCAGATTAAGCCAGGAGGTAAACTTAACTTAAAAGATATGGAACAGAGTATCTCCGGCCTGATGTCTTATGAATTCAAGGAAGTTACTTTAACCCCCAGGGAAGGGCAAGCAGAGATGCTCATAGGAACACGAACAGAAATGGCGGTAAAGCTGCTGCAAATAATCAATGAATCTGTTTGAGAAGAAATATAGAAAGTATGTATGATGGAGGAATATTTGTTATGGAGAGCTTTATTTATATCGAGCCTTCGGAAGCGGATATTGGGCCGATAACTAAACAAATCGCTTCAAGAATAAAAGAAATACCGCCGGAACTTCGCGGTCCTTTAAAGGGTATTGCCATCGGCCACCATTTGGATGACTATAAAAAGTCACAACTTGCCGGGTTGATTGACGAGCTTATTATTGTTGACTCTCCTTCAGAATACGCCTACAATACCGAGGTTATTTCCAATATATTGACTGATATTGTCGGGGAAAAAGACCAGGGGATTCTTTTCCTCGGATTTACTCATCAAGGGATGGAACTTGGTCCGGTTGTTGGATGGCGTTTGGGTATACCGGTAATGACAAGTTGTGTTTCATTCGATTGGCATGGGAAGGAAGCATATGCTCAAAGAACAATTTTTGAAGGTAAACTTTTAGTGACCTGTTCGGTAAATATGGAGCGTGGGGCAGTTATCAGTGTCCAAAAGGGCGCCTGGAAGGATTTAAGTTCGGAAAGCAAAGGAGATCTGCCCTTAACGACTGTTACATGGAAAGAAGCATGGGCAGCTGAAAAGACGGAGATTTTGGCCATAAACGAGGATGTTGCAGAAGATAAAGAGGATATTACCAAGGCAGAAATTTTAGTTTCTATTGGTCGTGGGCTTGGTGGCCCAGAGTATTTACCGGATGTAAAAGAACTTGCAGATTCGCTGGGGGGTATGATTTCCTGTACCCGTCCGGTTATAGACCTGGGATGGTTACCCTCGTATCGTCAGGTCGGTATCTCCGGCAAGACGGTTGCTCCGCTTATTTATCTTGCTCTGGGAATTTCAGGACAGAATAATCATGTTACAGGGATGGATGGATCCGAAATTATTATTGCTGTAAATAAAGACCCCTCAGCTCCTATATTTAATTTGGCTAATTATGGTGTTGTGGATGATATCCTGGAATTTGTTCCGGAACTGCTCAGGCAAATAAAGGACAAATAGGTTTTTATTGCTTTTAAACCGGCATTTTGCCCAATATTTCTCTTTTTTGGCAGAATGACTTATCAGAATAAGGAGGTTGCTATGAGTTACGAAAATGACAAATTAAAAAAAGCTGTTGAATTGATTCGGCAGAAAGATCTTGATGGGCTAATAATATATTCCAGTGGGATGGTCAGTATTTTACGTCCAAGCTATTTATACTATTTTACCGGGTTCAGGCCTTTTGGTCCCAGGAGTGCGGCAGTGATTTCCAAAACAGGAGAAGTTGCTTTGCTGGTAACCCCGTCATGGGATGCAACTCGTGCCTTTAAAAAAAGCTGGATTAAAGATGTCCGGGGATCGTCTGATTTTAACAATGATTTAGCCGGTATTTTAAAAGAATTAAAAATCACGGGTTCCGTGGGTATCGCAGGATTAAAAGAGTTAAAAGAAGATACCTTTATTGCTGTTCAAAGGGAAGCAATCATCAAGTCTGGTGATGATATCACGGAAAAAATAGCCGCGGAAAAAACGCAGGAAGATCTTGATATTATTAAAGAGGCAAGTCAAATTGCAGATATCGGTTTTCAAGTTTTTCTTGAGAATGCGCGGGTTGGTATCAGAGAATACGAACTTGTTACGGAAATGGAATATGCGATGCGTATTGCCGGATCTGAGGATTTTTTTATCCTGCTAAGTTCGGAAAAGCATAACTATGAGATGCACGAGCCTACCAACAAAAGGCTGCGAGCCGGAGATATTGTCATCGGTGAAATATCATCGGTTTACAGGGGGCAGTTTGTTCAACTTTGCCGAACTGTTATTCTTGGTCAACCAAGTCCTGTAGTAATTGAAAAATACAACATGCTTCTGCATGCTTTGGATGAGTCGTTAAAGGAAGTAAAGCCCGGAAATCAGGCTTCCTTAATGTCCATAACCATGAATAAAGTCATTAGTGAAGCAGGTTATGAAAAGTACTGTTATCCTCCGTACATGAGGGCACGGGGACACGGTGTCGGCGTAGGTTCTAATGCTCCGGGAACAGTGATTGATTATGATACTAAGTTGAATTTTGCTCAAAATCAAGCTGTGGTGGTTCACCCCAATCAGTATATACCTGAAACAGGATATTTGGCCTGTGGTGAAACATTTTTAGTCACAGATAACGGAGCGGAACGTTTAGCTGAAACCGAAACTAAGCTTTATATCAAGGAGCATTCCTGTAATGAAACAAAATGATGTTTGAAAAAAAGAGTACCTCCTG
>JAENYV010000014.1 GCA_016841605.1 Dethiobacter alkaliphilus
CCAAGCCCATAGCGGACTTTCACCGCCAAGCTATCGCCCATGCCGGGCGCACTTGCAAAAAGAAGGAGAGCCGTTAGGCTCTCCTTCTTTTTGTTACTTTGTGTTGTTACTACTGCAGGAAGGTTACCCACTCGGTGGGACCATCTTTGGGACCCCAGTCAACTTCGGCGCCAAATGCTTCGGCGATGAAGCGGAAGGGGAGGAAAGTACGGTCGCTCTTGATCATAGCGGCTACGTCCATCGTAATGGTGGTTACTTCGCCTTCTTCACTGTTTTCTTTTACTTCAAGCGTATATTCACCAATCTTGATGGTGATGATTTTATCTTCGCGGGTCAGGGTAACTACTTCGGTAGCGGCATCCTTGGGTTCCCAGTCGGCTTCGGCGCCAAGGGCTTCGGCGATAAAGCGGACCGGCACGAAGGTGCGGCTATCTTCGATAAAGGGAGCAACATCCATGGCTCCGCCGGCACCATCAGCAACAAAGCTGTCTGAACCGATGAACATGGTCATGGAAGCAGCACCGTACTCAGGGGCAGTTCCGGGCTCGCCAGCGGCTTCGCCAATGGCGACGTCGAAAGTCTTGGATAATCCGTTATCGGAGACAACAGTCAGTGTATAGGTTCCTGCTTCCTCAGCGGTAGCTCTAAATTCACCAAAGCCTTCACCCTTGCTGAAGTCTTCACGATGGCTGACGCTGACTCCGGAAGGAGCTATCACGCTAAAAGCGGTATCCGTTGCATCTTCAGCCCAGGTTTTGTTGCCGTCTACGTCCACAAACTGCATGGTTACGTTAGCTACATTACCTGTAACTGATACATCCGTTTCAATTGCATTGGGCTCGCCAACTATGGGAAGCTCAACAGATGCAGAATGTCCGGTATCAATATGAGTTGCGGTGATGGTTACCACACCGCGCTTATCCTCATCGGAGGAAGCAACAACGTGACATATATCCGTTCCATAGGGATTAATTTTGGCCAACCCGGGGTTGGAAGTGGCAAGCCTTATTTCACCCTCTACGTCAGTACTTTTTACACCGTTCTCATCATAAAGTTCAACTTTCATTTTCATCCAGCTGCCTTCAGGAACTGCTCCTTTAGTATTATCTGTAGAATCGATTGTTAAAGCTCCTGACGTTCCAACTGTTACGGTATCCCAATCAGACTTAACAGAAATACGATCTTTTGCCAGCTTAACCACTACACTTTCAACGGTACCGAATTCAACGGCGGTGAATGTTACTTCCTCGGTCAGACCTGTTTCACCGCTATTGGAGGCAACACCGTCAAGAACAGTGGCCTTAATTGTATACTCACCGGTTCTGTTGGGAGTATACTTAAACTCGACCTCGCCGTCTTTCCAATCAGTATTCGTTGTAGAACCGGGAAGTATTGTTTCCGTCTTACTGCTTGCTCCTGCCGGCTTGCTGTCAACTTCAAATTTTACGGCCTGAGCATTAACACCATTTCCAAAAGCATCTGTTACATTAAATGTAATTTTTACTTCTTCATCTACGGCAATTTTCTCCGCAATACTGCCTTCAATTTCGGTGGCCTTGGTGCCGGCCCAATCAACTTTACGAATTTGAGGATAATTGGGGTCTCCCACCTTTGTACTTCCCAAGGTTGTGGTGCCGACTCTGGCCCTGTACTCCCATTTTCCGGCTTCGCTTTCGGTTGTATTAATATCGGCTACACCGAGAGCGTTGGTTTCCTCTGTTTCGATCGTCTTCCATGCTCCGCCTTCGAAACGCTTCTGGAAGGTAACCTCTTCATCTTTTACCAGTTTGCCCGCGCTGTCTCTTACTGTTGCCGTCAGTGTTAAATTGTCGAATAATGAAAGGGCTGTAGCTGAAGCTGTAAATGTACTGTTAACATCTTTAACCTTGGCGGCAGAGTAGGTAAGGGTTTCTCTGGCGAATTCTATTCCATCACCACTGTCGCCAGTAATTAAAGAATTATTATCATAAAAATAAAGTGTGGCTGAACCGGAGAAACTGGAATATACCAGGAATTTAAGCTGCCCTTGTTCTAAATCGCTAACCGTAATTCGAGATCCGCCTTCAGAAGAAGTGAGTGTAGCTCCATCTCCTATGGCAACATTATCTACCTGTAAAATAGTCCCCTTTTGATCTTCCCACGTTTTCCAAGAACTATTATCATAGACTTTCTGCGTAATTGTTTCCGCACCCCGGCTGGACCTTAAAAAAAAGTCAAAGGTTTCACCGGCAGCAAGATTGTAAGGATTACCTTGATTATTATAGAAAGTAAGTGTAACCTCAACTCCATCTCCTGCTTCAACCTCGTTTGAATCAACAGAAACCGAGGTTACACCATATGCGGGAGGTACAGCCGCTGTAGCTGCAAAAGCATTCAACGGCAACAGCGACAGCACCATCAAGGTGACAACCAGTATCGCAAATATCTTACGCGATTTAATCTTCAAAGCTCATTCCTCCTTAAAAATTATGTTGCATTTTAATCTTCTTCCCTACCTCTTTAACTACAACACCAACCTGACTCGCCTACCTCCAGACATCCCCCCCTTAATGTTCTACGATAAACTTTTATCCATATTTATGGGGCCTTCGGCCGGTAGCGTCTCTCAAGAACCTGAGCCGCTATGCAGTGGGAACCTTACTCTCCCGCCTTTGCCCCTTACTGCCAAAACATGAACCAAAAAGATCCAGGATACTACAATTCTACATTTTTATGTGTTTTCCTGCTGAATTTAATAAAAATGTATTATATTTCATTAATATTTGGTTAATATTACTCTCAAATAATAAAAAAGGCGTTTTCGATAAAAAATGATAGCTCTTCCATGGCCTTCAATAATTAATAACGAAGGTTTTGTGGAAAAGTTACGCCTCGTTGGAAAAAAATCTAATGGTTTCCGAAAAAAAATAAAAAAGGTAGTTTTCCTTCGGTTTCACTTTGTTGGAGATTGCTCTCTGTGAAGTCCCGCCATTACCGGTGCGAAAGCAGTTTAGAGGCGGAAGACTTCAAAGTGAAAGGTTAAAATATAATAGTTAATAATTGTAATTGCTTTTTTAAAATGTTATAATGAACCAATTTTTAAAAAATTATTGAGCGTTATAATCTAAAGATGAAGGATGTTGATAATAGTGGATTACCACATTAATATTTTTTTTAGTGAGGAAGACAGCGGGTATATAGTTGATATTCCTGATCTACCAGGTTGCTCAGCTTTTGGCGATACCCCGGAAAAGGCATTGCATGAACTGGTAAAAGTGAAAACTGCCTGGTTAGAAACAGCAAGACAAAAAAAAAATACCTGTTCCTCCACCCAGGTATCGACCTGTTATTTATCAGGTTCTACCTTAAAATATCAACTAAATTTACTATAATAAAAATAGTGCTTAATAGTGCGGTGCCCCTGCAAGAGTTAAACTTTACCATCCCATCCGGTGTTGCAATTTCTGTTGATAGACGCAAAGAAAAAACCAGCATACTAAAATGCTGGACTAAATTATCTAAATAAATCCGAATGAGAACCTGTTCTTAAAAAATGTATTTCTGTTTTAGTCACTTCATAAATTAATAACCAATCAGTTTCAATATGGCACTCCCTACAATTTTTATAATTTCCTGACAATGAATGATCTTTGTTACTTGACGATAAAGATTTTTCGTTTGTCAGTTCCGACATTACTGCTTTAATTTTACTTATATCTTTACCGCGCTTTTGTGATAACTTATAATCTTTCTTAAATTGGGATGTAAAGACAGGGATTTTCAATCTTTATCCAACTCCTTGAACATCTCTTCAAGGCTGTCAAATTTATGCAAACCTATTCCCCTCTGCGCATCCTCAATTACTTCTTTAGTTTGCTTGTTTGGTATTTTAATTTCAAAAGGCAAACCTTGGTTAAGTTCACATTGTCTTAAAAAAAGAGTTATAGCTTCCGTCATTGTAAGACCTAATTTATTAAAAAGCTCTTCAACATTAGCTTTTAAATTTTCATCGACTCTTGCTCTTATAAATTCAGTCTTGGGCATTCCAATCACCTCACTTCGAATTAATTGTATCTCAATTGTATCACGTTTTAAATAAATGTCAATTGGCTTTTTGTTTTATTGTCCAAATATTCATCGATAGAGTACGATATTAACGGAATTTGGAGGGCAATATCTGCATACTGATCTATTTGAAATGGCTACAGCTTATGCCTTTCACTTCAATCACCCCTTTGTGGACGTAAATAAAAGATCTTAAAAGGTAATGAAATAAATTAAATTAAGTCTGGTACAGATAATGGCAATTTCAAAAAACGAATTGTGGGCATGGCAGCCGGATGTAATTAAGGGGATGCAGGAATCCAATAAATTGTACAAAGAAGGTAAATTAAAATTTTACACCACTGACAACATTCAAGAAATGTTTGATGAATGGGATAAAGAATAAAGCTTATGCCGGAAATTACACTCGAAAAATAGAAAAAACTCGTCACTTCATTATAAAACGATTAATTTGCTTGGCAAAATCAGTAGCTTCTGTTTTGAAATAACATGATTTCCAATATCAATACAGCATTGTGCTGCTACTTGTAAATTTCTCTCAGTGATATCTTGTAAGTCATCGTTTTTTACAAACTCTTTTTTTCTGTTATTTTGAGCAATTTTTTTAAGTTTTGCCAGGCTACTCTCCAACCTTTTTAAACAAGACATAATAATATCATGGTTAATTTGCATACTGATCATCCTCAATTCTTTTTTGTAAAGCTTGATAATGAAAAGCAAGCACTGGTTTGAAATCCAGATATTCAGAAATTGTTTTTCTAATAATTCTCAAATGGAGTTCTTCATCATAAATATATAAAGGTTTGCCGTCTTTCAGTATGTGATATTTAAGAACGAGCGGGGCTTCGTTTAAAATGACTAAATCAATGTCATCTCCGGCAAATATTTTGGTAAATTCTCGCAACAGGTTTAATTTTTTTGCAAAGATGTCTTTTTTAGATGCAGCGGTTAGCAAAACAGCGAGGTCAATATCGCTAAGCGGACCGGCATTATTTTGAGCTTGCGAACCAAAAAGATATGCCAAAAGAATATCTGAATCTTTCTCCAAAAATTTGGTTAATTTATTTAATTTTTCCTGAAAACCGGTATTTACTTTACTCAAAAGAAATACACTCATCTTCCATGATATTTTTTATATCATAGTATGAATCTTATTAATTGTCAAGAATATCCATTTTATTTACGTACCTGAACAAGGAGATATCATTCTTCTAATTACTCCGATATTCTCCAGATGACCCCTCTTTCTCTAAGCTTCAGCACTGCCGCTGTTAGCTCGTCATCCTCCGTATGGGTATAAACAGCCGTTTTTTCAATATTGCTATGCCCGAGAAGCTGGGCCAGCCTGTTGATGTCCACCTTTTTCTGATGCAGATGCGTAGCAAAGGTATGCCTGAAGGTGTGGGGAGAAACGCGTTTTTTAATCCCCGCCAGCTTGCCGCATTGTTTCACAATGCTATAGATCCGTTCTTTACTAAGAGGATCGTCGCCTCTTCCCTGAAAAAGATATGGCGAAGGCGAACACTGGTCGACTTTCTCCTTAAAATAAAGAAGCAACACTCTCTGTAAAAAGGGGTGGACCGGTAGCAGCCTAGCCTTATCGCCCTTGCTCCGGCCTTCCTTTTGTAAAAAGTCGGTAAATATATGCAGATCTTTTTGATAACCGCTGCAGGTATATTGCGAACGGTTTAGTTCTACAAGCAGGTAGGCTAAAAATTCGCCGATAGCCTCTTACAAAAGCACCCGAATCACCAGCGCTGAAGAGATATATTTAATATTTTTCTCGAACCCTCGAACATATTTCACAGCCCCTTAATAACGTAAATAACTGCAATATTATTCTATTATCTAAATTTATCAAGTCAAGTAGAGATGGCCACTATCTATCCACAAAATCCAAATTCAATAAGCCTATGTCTACCAGTACAGCATCAATTCAATATACCTTATTGAAAGTCAAGATAACCAGATAAGTTCTACGGATACATTTGCTGCAACTGCTTTTATTTCAGGGTCTCCTGTAACCAGCATGGCCTTATCTTCCCTTGCTAAAGCAAGGGCAAAAGCATCGGCATAGGAAATACCGCCTGCAGATTTGATCTTTGCCGCTTTTTTTACCATCGACCATTTTGCATCAACAATTTTGATCTTATCTTCCATAAAGATATAATCTATAATTTTTTCTGCCTCTGTTTGGCTTCTCTCCCTGGAAAGGATATAGTAAACTTCTCCCAAATTAATTGCACTAATCAGTATTTCTATCTGACTATCAGTAAGCAAATCGGCCACAATTTGTGCTCCCGGTTCGTTTTCCAAAAAAGCCATAATGGCATAGGCATCAAAAACAATTCGTTTTATCATGATTCACGCAGCCTATCCTGCCGGCGTTCTTGTAAAAGCAAAGTAGTTAATTTTTCCTGATTTTTGCGTTGACACTTTCCCCTCATCTGCAAAAGCGGGTGCTCAGGGAGGGGAAGTAAAATTATTTTTCCTTCTTTTTCTTCGATACTCAATTTATCTCCTTCTTTTAATCCGAGATTTTTTCTTAAGATGGCCGGCAAACAAATTTGTCCTTTTTTTGATAGAGTTACTTTAATCATTTTGTAAACCTCCTGACATTTTGCCTTACTATTTTTATTTTACCCATTTACTTATAAAAAGTAAACTAAAAAACATAAGGTTTATTTTAAATGCCGCCCGGATACACTCCGGGCGGCATTCCATCTTGTTAATGTAAGACTAATTTTTTTTTAAGATATATACCGTCTTTTTTTTCTGGTCTTGCAGGAGATTATAAACAATGCACAAGCCATCAGAAACATGGCAAAGACGAAAGGATGCATAACCAGAAAGACGGCAGCGATAACAGGCAGTAGGATGATGCGGGTAAGGGACTTGAGGATACTGCTGCCGGCAATGTATGCTGCCAGAGGGGGAGAAACCTGATACTATAAGCGGACAAAAACCTATCCTAATTACTAGTTTTCGCTGTAGGGCTATAAAAATTTCACTTTTGATACGAAGCTATCGCATCTTCAAACGCAATGATAATGGGAGTATAACTGATGCCCAATTCCCTTTCCGCCTTGCTCCCGTCACATCTGATTCCCTCGATTTGCGTTTGTGTCAGGTCTGTGGACAACTGCCATAAAGGCGGTTTCTTGGTCAGGTTGGCCAATAATGTCAAAAACGCCGCTCCCACTTTGACCATTAAATTTGGTAAAGGTATTTTGGGTAGAGGCGTACCGGATATTTTACTGATAATTTTGTTAAATTCTTTATAAGAATATTGATATTTGCCGACCAGGTATTTTTCACCGATATTATCTTCTTTCTCCAGTGCCTTCAGGATAGCTTGGACAACATCCTTGACGTGCACAAAGGTAAGAATAGAATTCCGGAAAACAATACATGGCAAACGTTTACTGATTAAGTTGAACATATATTCACCAAACGCTTTATGATCATCCGACCCTGTGACAACAGCCGGGTAGATTACAACCAGAGGCAATCCTTTTTTCTCATAAAGTTCCCAGGCGATCAGCTCGCCCGCGTACTTGGTTCGTGCATATTCACTGAACCGGTGAGGACCAACGGGGCTTTCTTCAGTAAACGGACAATCTGCGGGCTTGCCGAAGATAACTACCGAACTTACGTGAATTACCTTGGAGATACCTGCTTCTAAAGCACATTCCAAAACATTTTTTGTGCCCTCAACGTTAATTCTGGTGTAAATTCGCTTATCAGGTTCCCAAAATGAGTAAACGTTGGCGAGATTAACTACCCAGTCGCAGTCTTTCATGCCTTGAGAAAGGGATGTTTTATCAGCAACATCACCCATAATAAGTTTTGCTCCCAGTTTTTCCAGTTCACCTGCTTTGCCGGGGTCCCTGATCAGGCAATACATTTGGTGTTCTGTCCTGGCCAGCAATCGAACTAAATTGGTTCCGATGAAACCTGTTGCCCCTGTAATAAATATCTTCATCAATTACACCCCTTCTCTAGGCTTTTATCGAAAAAATGAAAATAGTACGGAATACTGTCTAATTTTGTCTATAATATTTACCCCCTCTAAAAAGCATGAAAACTACTCAAGTGAGTAGTTCATTTTGCATCAGGCAGTAACAAGTATTATTTTATTTTATGAGAAAACAGCAGATAAGCGTCAAGAAAACCTTATCCACAATTAAAAAATATTCTTTATAATTCCGTAAAATCCTTCTTTATAAAGTATTTAATTAATTGTGAATATCAAATTCCACTCAAGCTCCGGATAAATATTTTTCTTACTTTTTTAAGGATTATTCAGTTGAAATTTGTTCCTTTCCGGCTACGCCGCGCAGGAATCCCAGCAAGATGCTCATCTCCGGGAGGCGCAGCAGGTGCGCGGTAAGGAAGTATACGGCTGCTCCCAAGATGGAGGCGAAAAGAAGCAGAGTCATTCCTGCGAAGGGACGCCCCAGAAAGCATGTCCAGAGGTAGATGAAAATATAGAGCACCATGGTCATAAAAACGGTGGTTAGTAAAGAGCGTAAAAAGGGACCCAAAACTAGACGTTTAAAAGAAAGGGAGAGTCGCCGGGCAAAGATAAAAAAGAGCCAGCAGGAACCCAGAGTAAAGGAGAGGGAAGTCCCCAGGGCAATGCCGCCGTGGCCCAAAACGGGCATAAGAAGAAAATTAAGCAGGGCATTGGACCCCACCATAGCCAGATTAACCCAGACCAACACTTTAACATCCTGCATGGCAAAAAAAATACGGTTACAAAAATAATGCAGGGTAAGGCCGACCAGTCCCGGCGTGTAAAAGAGCAGGGCATAAGCTGTCATCTCCGTAGCTGAAGCATCAAAGGCCCCCCGCTGAAAGAAAAATCCTACCAGGGGATGACGCAGGATAATTAGCCCGGCCGTAACAGGCAGGAGGATAAAGAGCAGCAGGGAGACGCCGCGGCTTACTTGGAGGACAAAAGAGTCCATATCCTTCTCAGCCAGCATCTCTACCAGAACGGGATAGAGAACAATAATAATTCCCGTAGCCAGGATGGCCTGGGGGAGCACGTAGATACGTTCCGCATAGTTCAGGGCAGCGATGCTGCCGGCAGTCAGAAAAGAGGCGAAAAGCCTATCCAAAAGATGCTTAAACTCCAGCACGGCACTGGAAAGCAAGATAGCCGGAAGCAGCGCATAAATTCTTTGCAAACCCGGATGACGCAAAGCAAGCCCCGGCCGAAAAGAAAAGGGCACACGGCACACAGCCGGAACCTGTATGAAAAGCTGCGAAGCCACAGCCAGCAGACTTCCGGCAGCCAACCCGGCAATCCCATATTGCACCCCCAGGAAAAGAGCGCTCCCGATAATGATAAGATTGTGGGGAACATTGACCAGCGCGGGGATAAGAAAGCGCTGGTGACTGTGCAAAAACCCGGTTGCCAGCCCGGAGAGGCCCATAAAAAAGATTCCGGGAATCAGGATACGCGTCAGTCTGACCGTCAGATCGAAGACCTCTCCTTTAAAACCGGGAGCCAGAAGGAAAACCACCTGGGGTGCGAAACAAATCCCCAACAAGACAATCAGCAGGAGAGCAGCGGCAGCGTAAAGGATCAGGCTATTAACAAAATATGGCACGCTTTCATCTTTTTTATAGGTAGCAAAAACAGTAATAAATGTATTCTTCAGTGCATCACTGAAAGCATAAAAAAGGATCGTCGGCAATAGAATAGCGACAAGATAGGCATCGGTCTCTACCGTCGCGCCGAAGCGGTAGGCGATGGAGATTTCGCGAAAAAAACCCAATACCCGGCTGAACAGTGTAGCCAGCATAACCAGGCTCATAGATTTATAAAGAAAATTGTTGTCCCTGCTGCTTCCCCCCGCCAAACATTTTCCTCCTAAAATTTGTAATCATTCGGAGCACTAGTCCGGCGGTTTGCCCAAACGCCTCCGAACGCTCCAAATGACCGCTCAATTCGTTCCCACAGTACCTACCGCTAATTGCTATTTTTGCTGTAGCGCTAATTATTACTTTATTCTGTTGTGCGGATCTCCGCCGTTCGGGCAGTATCGTCCCAGCGTACGTTCAGAGCAAAGGCCTCTTGCAGCAGACCGATGGGTATATAGATATCTCCGCCGCTCCGGACTGGGAAGGCCGGAAATGTCCAACTTTCATCGTTAAGAAGATATTCCCGGCGTTCATCAAAGAGAGTCAGCGAAACATCACCCCGTGTTGCTGTCCAGCTTCCAGCCTGCTCGTCCCGAATCAGGGAGATGCCCACAGACTCGGAAATTTCTTTCAGCGGGACCATAAGGCGGCTCTCCGCCATGAAGGGACTGCGTATCAAGGAAATCTCGACTCCGTTTACAAGTACCAGCGGGGGACAATCATTGAGCTCCATCACCAGGGATTGTTTATTGGTAAAACTCAGGGAGATAAGAGCATGGCGGGAAGGAAGCAGAAATCCCCGCCACTGGTTTAACACGGAAAGCTCGCTGATAACTGAACGGTAGCTCCTGGCGGCCCGCAGTTCACCTGAGGGAGTATAGTCCCGCACCTGGTAGCTGCCGAGGTCCAGGATGAGTGTCCCACCGTCGGAAAGACGTAAGGCATCTACCGGTCGTTCCAGGCCGGTAAAACGGGCAACAACCCGGCCGGCAGGAGTAGCTTCGACAACACTCCCTCCCCCGCGAATCTGCTGTCCTATGACAATTAAATTACCGCTGTCCAGTTGACGAGCGGAAACGAGCTGCATGGTGTTTCCCCACAATGAGTCCGTATCTTCCCCGGGAAAAAGTTGTTCCCTGGAGACGGAAAAACCTTCCTCGCCACTCCTCTTAAGCTGAAAGACGCGGTCCCGAACCGTTACAAGAATGCTCCCGTCCGTTAGGGGCTCCGCCGAAAGGGGTGCTCTCGAGCGGGTGAAGGAACGATATTCCCAGACGATCTCTCCCGCAGGAGTGATCTCCACCAACCTGGGGTAAAATGGATAACCCGGGGCACCGGAATCAGCTACCAGGGTATTGCCCCCCGGTAGTCTTCGGGCACTATTGGCCTGGATACCCTCGAAGCTCCACACGATCCGGTCATCGGGAGAAACCTCCAAAATACGTGAATAGGTGGAACCGTTAAGAGCCATCAGCAAATTGCCGTTATTATCCAGCCGGACCAGGTCTGTCGGGTGTGCCCCGTAAACGTTATCGCGGAACTGACGCTCAACCCGGGCCGAGACCTCGGAGGCAACCGCTTCGGAGGGCAGGACAAAACTAAGAAACATAATCAGGGACAAAAGAAAGAACGTAACACAAAGGTTCGTTTGTTTTTTGATAGACATATTTTTCTCCTACCAATTAATTATTGCTACCATTAATATCCAAAAAGGGTATTATTCCCTGTTAAAAAGTAGTCCAAAGATAAACTGCCCGGCGAATATCATCCCAGTGGACGCTTCCCTGAAGATTTTCCGTAACAAAACGTAAAGGAACCATGGTGCGTCCCTGACGGATAAGCGGAGCTGCGTCCAGCGAAACGGAAACACTGTCTACCTGCGCTTCCTTGCTGTCGATAACCAGATCAATAACCCTATCTCCCCGGCTGATGGAAACGTTTCGGCTCTCGCTCTCCCACTCCACCCCGGCACCTAGGTGCTCCATGACTACACGGATGGGAACCATGGTCCTGCCTCCTTCAGCGATATATGGAGGCACATCGGGGAAAATACGCCCCTCGTTCAGGTAGAGCTTCAATCCCGTGAGGACCATCAAGCCGTTAGCCACGGCCCTGGGAGAGCTTCCGGCGCTATTCAAAATTTGACCGTCGGCATAAAAGGTACTGGAGCCCCCACCATCAAGCCCTACAGCCCGAACCGCGCCCAGTTCCTTCATCAACAGAGCAGTCTCCTCCAGGGTCAGACCGACACGGCTGCCCGTCTCAGCTCGCTCGGCAACGACCAGAAGGACCTTGTCATCCTCTGTAACTCCGATGGCTGTCCGGGGATTGGGAAGCAGAACAGTGCCCGTAAATCCCTCCTGAACACCCTGAAAAACAGGCTCTCCTTCTTCGACGAGAAGAGGACCGGAGGTAAGCAAATGCTCGATTTCTCCCCAATAATTCTGATCATATGTAAAATTTACGGAAACCTGATCGCCCTGACAAAGTTGCGCCCCTTTTATTCGCCAGGTTTCTCCCTGGAAACGCAGCGCCAGCCCCCCGGAAGGGATAAGGACCCCGTCGCTTTCGATTGCCGACACAATATAGCGGTTTTCACCGGCAGGGCTCAAAGCAACCAGTAAGGAATTATCAACTGCCTCCAGCCTCTCCCCCCAGCGCGGCGTAAAAAGATGCACCCCAGAGGTTGACGAGCTGCTGTTCATACTAACTACCCGGGCGCTCTCTCCGGAAAAAATAACTTCCATGTCAGGAGAAAAATAGCCCGCACAAAACTCCAATGCACCAGTGCTTCCAGGGAAACGGGATAGTGCTGCCGAAGTCATTGTGGCATCGGAAATACTCCAGGTTTCACTGCTGATAATCAGATTTCCCACGGGAAGGGTTTTCTCCCCGTCGTTGTAATAAAATCCTCCGTTAACAGCAGCCAGAGCGCAGGTCCGGCCTGCCATCGCGGCTACTGTCTCCCCCCGTCCGGTCAAACCGTCTCCCGCCACGACAGGAAGAATTTCAACATCCTTTTTATGGAGATCGACCTCCAGGAGGTAAACCCGCAGTGGCTCGCCGATAAGATTTTTACGGTCGCGATAGAGCGTAAAACATACCCCCGGCGCTAGTTCCCGCTTCTCGACGGAAGGCTCCGGGTCTGTAAGGGGTGAAGGTAAAACGGTTTCCTGACCGGAAGCCAGAGCCCTTCCTCCAAGGCTGCCGGGGTAAAAGGGTTCGGAACAGGAAACAGGCACGAAAAACACTGTGCCAAACATAACCGCCGCAAGAAAAAAAACTAAAAGGCGAAAACTATTCAGTCCCCTCTTTAATATTTCTTTCTTCCATGGTAAGTAACTGTTCTTTTTCATAGATAAATCAATCATTCCTTTACCTTATATCTCATACGTACTACTTTTACTCCCAAAATCAAGACAACCCCCAGGATAATTCCCAAAGCCAGTCCCCAGGAAGTCCTCAGCAATGAAACAGCCAGAGGAGTATGCAAGTGGTAAAAAGTGTTGATCAGGGAGACCTGGCCTACCATCCCTAAAAGGGTAAGTATAAGGCCGATCCGACTGCGGAAACCCCAATAAAGCGCGGCCAGCATAAAAGGATGACCGATGAGAAATTCCTTCGTCCGGGGCCGTACAGTAAGAAGCTGCTCCAGAAAAGAACGGAAGCGCAGCTCCAGTCCCGAAACAAACAGGGACTCATTCCCTGAACGGCTCAGAGCAACGACCGCAGCGATTATTAGCAAAGCGGCGAGAATGACGGAACCGGTAAGAAGAGGGCGGTCCCAAAGAATTCGCAATTTACCGATCATTCCCCGCAGGGATGTCTCATCACCGGCAATTAGCAGCAGCCAGGCCAGAAGCAGGGGCAGAAACAGGGCTGCCTTGATCCCCTGGACCTGGTCCAGCTTGACTATGTAGGTCATATCCATCAACAAACCGTCGGCCAGCAAAGCACCTGTCAGGGATACAGCCGAAATACCCAGAAGGGCAAGAACAGACTTTAAGAGCGACCTTTCACCGAAATGACCCCGGTAGAGCACCAGTCCCAGGAGAGGGAAGATTAAACCGGATAGCAGTGCCATCCCCTTACGTGTAAGATCGATACCGCTCATACCCAAATATTCTCCCTTCACAACCGACAGTAATCCGACCATAAGCAGTCCGACAGCACCGATGAGGAGACCTGTTCGGACCATCCCCATTCTTTTAAGAAGCAGGGCTCCGGCGGCCAGAATACCGGCGCTGATAAGCAAGATCTTCCCCCTGGAAAAGGGAAACTCAGTGCTTGTATAGGGGGTAACCGTCTCCACGGGGTATTCGGCTGCTGCCAGCCTTTCTTTCAGATCAACAATAAAAGCAGCATTATTCTCCAGCCATGGCTCGCCCAAAAGATTTTTCCCCAGGTAGCGAACCAGCAACAGACGATTATTGCGCTCGGAGGCGGCCAGAATGTAGCGATCCAGGCTCCGTTCTTTGGAGAGAATGTTCTGTTCCGTTTGTGAAATGGCATGCAGCCGGATGACTTCTTTCTTTGAAGAGGCGCGTACCAGGGAAAGAAGGGGCTGACTCTGCTGCTCGAAGAGGTCAATTGTTACAAGAGGAACATTGAGGCTTTCAAGCTCCGCAGAAAGAAGCGCTGTATTCTCGGGAACACCGGGAAGATCGGAGCTATGGAAAAGGATCCCCTTTACTCCCGGCAGCTTTTTCAGAGAAGTAAAAACAGCAGTTATACTCTCCGCATCGCTGTGCCAGCCATACAGTTGCAGGTAGATATTCATTCCCATGTTATAAACCTTTTCTACGGCATCCATGGGGAAACCTACCCCGATTTGGACTAAATTTTCCCCATCCATCGGGAAAGATAAAATTCCCGTCGGGCTGGATACGGACAATTCCCCGTCTGCCCTACCGGCGAGTGTACCGGGAGAACGAAGAATGACCGTCCCCGGAACCTTGTTTTCCAGATGAAAGGCGACTCGTTCCCAGAGGACCGGATCGGGGATCTCCAGGTAAAATTGATACGGATTGAAAGGCCCCAGGCCGGCAAACCCTGACAGGGAACCGTTTAGCTCCCTGCTGCGGGAGGCGGCTTGAAGCTGCGCACCGCTAAAAATTTGCAGTTCACCCTGACTGGCCAGACTATTAAGAGACTGTTCTTTGAAGAGCACCCCGCACGCTCCACTCTCGCGAAAGGCTTCCAGAGCATCAGTAGTAGTAAAATTTCCCATGCTATGGCGGCATACCTGTTCGAAAAGCTCTCCGTACTCCACGATAATCTCCGTCCGGTGGTTGCCCGCTTCCACCCTGTGCCGGTTCCATGCTTCACCCAGAGAAAAAATCAGGGCAAGCAGAATAATGGCGGATAAAATAAGTTCCCATGGCTTTTTTTTCAATTCCGGAATCAACTCCCATCCGTCTCTTTTTCAAGTATTTAGGGCAAATAGTTAGGATTAAGAAATCGTCAATTTATAAAGGGTTCAGGTGGAGCCGGCCGCCTGCCGAAGTAATAAAGAATGGCCTGACAGATACGCCGGGAAGCCAGTCCGTCGCCGTACGGATTAACTGCACGGGCCATGGCTTCGTAGGCACTGGTTTCCCCCAGTAGGCGGGAGGCTGCGGCCACAATTTCTTCCCGCCGGGTGCCGGCCAGCAAAGCAGTTCCCGCCTCCAGAGCTTCAGGTCGCTCCGTAACGCGGCGCAGAACCAGAACCGGCCTACCCAGAGAAGGGGCCTCCTCCTGGATCCCCCCCGAATCAGTTAAAATAAGATGGGCGCGGGCCATAAGATTATGAAAAGAAAAGGGATCCAGCGGCTCAAGGAGCAATACCCGCGGATGACCGTCGAGAACGCTAAAAACAACCCGGCGCACCTCCGGATTTTTGTGAACGGGGAAAACAAGGAAAGTATCGGGAAAGGCTTCCAGTAAATCCCGCAGGGCCAGAGCTATGGACTCCATGGGATGACCAAGATTTTCCCGGCGGTGAGCTTCTACCAGTATGAGGCGGAAATTTGAAAAAGCAAGTTTTTGCAGCTGGGGATCGGAGAAGGTAAAATCGGGCTGGACAGTGGTCTTTAAAGCATCGATAACAGTATTTCCGGTAACAAAAATTGTCTCAGGATCGATCCCCTCCCGCAAAAGATTATCCCTGGCCGGACCGGTGGGAGCAAAATGAAGCTGTGCGATGACACTGTTCAAGCGCCGGTTGATCTCCTCGGGAAAGGGCGCATAGCGCTCTCCCGTACGTAACCCGGCCTCCACATGGCCGACAGGGATTTTATGATAGAAGGCTGCCAGTGAACCGGCCACAGTAGTGGTGGTATCCCCCTGCACAAGAACGAAGTCCGGTTTCTCAGCCTGCAAAACTTTTTCCAGCCCTTCCAGAGCACGTACCGTAATATGGGTAAGGCTCTGGCTTTCCTTCATGATATCCAGGTCATAATCGGGTTCCAGCTTAAAAAGAGAAAGCACCTGGTCAAGCATCTCCCGGTGCTGTGCCGTCAGGCAGAGGATAGACTTTATTTCGCCGGTTCTCTGCAGAAGTTGGACCAGCGGGGCCATCTTGACGGCCTCGGGTCTCGTGCCGACGATACTCAGGACTTTTATGGAGGACATAATTTACTAAATCACCCTTTCGTTGCTTCGCTCATTTCTTTCGTTGCTCCGGACGGCCGGTGAAAAAGGTAACCCCCCCGGCGGCCCGTTGAAAGGCATCCAAAGCTTCCAAACGCTTGAGCCCCAACAAAAATAGAAGAAAAATTATGGGTACAAAAGTGAAAGCTGCCGGCCCGATCTGATAGAAAAAGATGGCTGCTCCCCCAAAATAAAGACTGGTCAAGTATAGAACAATAGTCGTCTGACGGGGAGTAAGCCCGAGTCCCAGAAGCCTGTGATGAATATGCCCCCGGTCTGCCTGAAAAATCGAGCGACCACTTTTAAAACGACACCACATGACATAAAAAGTATCCGTAATGGGAAGACCCAAAATCAACAGAGGAATGATTAAGGTGGTCAAGGTAGCCTGCTTGGTGGCGCCCATAATGGAAAAACCGGCCAGCATAAAGCCCAGAAAAAGACTCCCCGTATCTCCCAGAAAAATACGCGCCGGCGGAAAATTAAAAGGGAGAAACCCCAAAGCCGCACCGGCCAGAATCAGGCAGAAAACAGAAAGGAGAGGAAATTCTCCCCAGGTGTAGGCAAACATGACCAATGCTGCGATGGAAGAAACCCCTGTAGCGAGCCCGTCAACACCATCAATAAGATTGACGGCATTGGTGACGCCTACAACCCAGATCAGGGTCAGGGGAACGACAAAGATCCCCAAGAAGACCATATCCTGAAAAGGGAAGGTAATAAATTCGATCTTTATGTTAAAAGCCAGCAGGATGAACGCTGCGGCAAACTGCCCGGCAAACTTGATCCGATAGGAAAGCCCCCTGATATCGTCGTAGAGTCCCAATGCCAGGATAAGGCTGCTCCCCAAAAAAAGCCCCCAAAAACGCCCGCCGACGCCTTCCATGAAAAGGAGGGCGGCTCCGGCAGTGAGCCAGAAGGCCAGGTAAACCGCAATACCTCCCAACAGAGGCATAGCCTGTCCATGTGTTTTGCGCTGGTCGGGGAGATCCAGGACACCCGACCGAAAAGCCAGGCGTCTCATAAACGGAGTCAGGATAAAAGCCAGAAAAAAAGCCGCTGCCGGTGGAAGAAACTGCATAATAAATTCCTGCCTTTAAAAAGATATTTGTATTCCAATATATATGACGGACCAAAATAATTTTGGTTACGCCTTTTTCAATATAATTTATTTTTTTATTCCGTCTCCTGTCTACCGGCTTCCGGCTTCTGCTCTTTCACGTAAATCGGGTTACTGTAAATCCAGGGTATGGGTTTTCCCAGTCTTGGACGCCAGTATACTTCCACCCGGAAGACACCCTCCTGCAAAACCTTAAAGACGACGATCTTTCGCCGGCTCTCGCAAACAAGCTTCCCATTGCAGATAATACGAACCACTCCCTGTTTAGAGGGAGAGATAATGCGCAGTACCGTATCGGGTAAACGGCGGATTTCTCCACCCATATCGGCCTCTTCATCCCTGTTGACGGCAGAGAAACGAAACCCCCGGGTTGGCGCATAGTAATCGCTGCCGATAAAAAAACTACCCTCACGCAATGCCTTGAGGACCTGTTCCCGGGCCCTGCTTGACTGTCGGCTAAGTTTTTCTTTCAGGAGCAGATGCGTATTAACAGTACGAAAAAGAAAATTGTAAGCAAAAACAGAAAGTTTTAAGGGCCCCAGATGAACGGGAAAGGCATGTGCATCGCTCCCACCGAAGGCCGTCACCGGGCGCCGCGCCGCAAGAATGTCCCATTTTTTCAGAGTTTCCGGTTCAGGAAAACGCCCGCCGCGGTAGCGGTCGGCAAAAAACCAGAAGACAGCAACCGTTTTTTTATGGTAAGCTTCCCGCCAAATTGAACTGAAGTTCCAGATCTCCAGCCCTTTAAAATTTTTAACATCCCAGCGATCCCAGGGATAGGCTTTGCCCCCCAAAAAAGCGGGGTTGCTCTTTTCTCCCGGATGAGCCAGATAGCCGAATCCTCCCTGGGCATTGACGGAATCGATGACTTTCTGGGGATCCCTGGTGTCCCCGGGTAGTTTGTCCACCCCGAAGGCGATATAGTGATTTTTCTCCTTACCGAACTCAATACCGATAAGAACCAGAATATCGTTCTGCCGGCCCTCGAAGCCTTCCTCCCTGCCCGCCAGGGTATTATGATCAGTAACGCCGATAAAATCCAGCCCCGCCTCGCGGCCTGCGCGGGCTATCTCCTGAATTGAACCGCTCCCGTCGGAAAAATTGGAATGAATATGCAGGTGTCCTATATACTCGTATCTATCCATTTTACTAACCTATTTACAAAGCAGGGGCTAAATTTTTGCCGGTAATAAGAGTTCCCGCGAGGCGGTCCAGGTATTCCAGGGCTAAACCGGTTCCCTTGGCCACACTCCCGATTGGATCATCAGCCAAGTATGCGGGGACACCCGTCTCCCGGGCAATAAGTTTATATAGCCCGTCCAGCATGGACCCACCGCCCGTCAGTATAATACCCTTTTCAATAATATCACCGGCCAGCTCCGGAGGAGTTTTTTCTAAAACCTGGCGGACACCCTGCACAATAATCCATAGCGTCTCATTGATAGCATCGACTATCTGTTCAGTACAAACCTCCATGGAACGAGGCAGTCCATTAACCAGATCGCGGCCACGAATCTCAACCTTGAGAGAACGGTTCCCGTGAAAAGCGGAGCCGATTTCAATTTTCAGTCTCTCGGCAGAACGCTCGCCGATCAGGAGATTATGTTCCTTTTTGATGTAGCGGACAATGGCTTCATCGAACTTGTCTCCGCCGACACGCACACTGCAGGACACTACAGTCTCTCCCATAGATATTACAGCGATATCCGTAGTACCTCCCCCGATATCAACGACCATGCTTCCGCTGGGCTGAAAGATATCCAGACCTGCTCCCAAAGCTGCCGCACGAGGCTCCTCAATGAGATAGGCTTCTCTGGCACCTGTACGGGTAACAGCTTCTATAACCGCTTTTTTCTCCACAGCAGTGGTCTCAACGGGAATACAGACCACAATACGGGGTTTAAAAATACGCCGTTTTTTGCAGACTTGATAAATAAAGTGCTTGAGCATAACTTCCGTGACATCGAAGTCGGCAATGACCCCTTCACGCAGGGGGCGAATCGCGATAATATTTCCCGGTGTGCGTCCCAGCATCTTCTGGGCAAGCTCTCCTACGGCCAGAACTTTTCTTTCCCGGTGATCAATAGCTACTACTGAAGGTTCGTTCAGCACAATCCCTTTCCCTTTAAGATAGACAAGTATGGTCGCGGTACCAAGATCGATCCCCATATCTGCTGACCAGGCCATTTCTTTGCACCTCTTCCTTGCGCAATAAATAGTATGACAGAACCTTGAAAGGGCCTGCTGAAAATGAAATTCGACGTCCCTCCCTTTGTTACCTTTTTTAGCAAAAATTTTTATTTGCTTTTTACTTACTTTTATTTGCTTTCGGAAACCAAACCGTCAATGACAATGTCGCAATTATCCTCGCGCAAAGAATTGTATTTAAGACGGGTAGCTTCTCCTCCCCGTAAATGACGCTCCGCCTTATTTTTTTCCAGCACGGTACGAACATCCTGGGCGAGATTTCCATTAATCTGAGGAAGACGCTCTGTAACATCCTTGTGCACGGTGCTTTTACTGACACCAAATATCTGGGCCGTCTGTCTGACCGTATAACCGGTATCTAAAATATAATTTGCAACATCTATTACTCTTTGTAAAATGTAATCCTGCATGGGGCCGCCCCCTTTAGCTGGCATTAATAAATTTATATGTGACGCACCCGGTATTAATTCCTTTCGTTAATGAATAGAAGGGGATCTATGTACTGGTTATCCCTTCGTAATTCCAGATAGAGAAGAGGATTTTCTCCGTCAAAAGCAGAATACATTCCTGCCTTTTCTTCCTTTTCGCCTTTACCGACAGCGCCGGTCCCGGGCTGAGCACCGAATGCCGCCAGTATTTCCCTATCCGTCTCCGGATTTATTTCTTCCCATTGGTCATCTTCAATGAGAAATTTTCTTACTTCCCCATCTTCAAAACCGCTCATAACCGTTTGAAAAGGCAGCATCCCGGAGGCGTAGACCGCTTTCCCCGAATCCGGAACGGAATTTAACGGATTACTGTCCGAGGTGTTCACATTTGCAGCATCATTCTTATCACCGGAAAAGCCTGCGCTTGTCATGTTTCTGGCCGAGGGAGCAGAGGCAAGAAGGCCAATATTTTCCCCCCTGTTGACCTGTTCTCCTTCTTTGACCCAGATTTCACGGAGATTCCCATACAAAGTTCTGTACCCGTCCTCATGCTCCAGAATAACAAAGCATCCGAAAGGAAAGTTTTTCTCACCCGCGGTCACTACGGTACCATCCCACAAGGCCGAGACAGAAGCTCCGGGAGTCCCGGCAAGGAGTACTCCCCGGGTACGGTGGTGCAACATCCCGCCCGAAGGCAAAACCTCGCTGTTGTAATCACCATAAGCCACATAAAGATACCAGTCCGGAAGCGGAGAAGCCGGGGGTAAAGCAGGAGAAACCTCTACAGCTGCATCGGTTGTCGAACCATCACCAGGGTTAAGCGAAAATTCACCTGTTTCCGGAAACAAGTCCAAACTTTCCGGATTATCTTCACCACTGGAAAGTAAGTCCTGAGAAGAAGATTCAAAGCCTTCCCCGACAGAATCCGGAGAACTGTCACCCGGCAAATTTCCCGCAGAAGTTTCAGACATGCTACCGGTAACCATATTGGTATCGGTATTGGTATCGGTATTGCTATTGATATCAATAGCGACAGCAGATGAATCAGAATCTTCAACAGGTAAGAGGGAGCCGGCTTCTTTTCCCATTGTTACGTCCCCGATCTGATCATCACTCTGAACGCCGGTCCAATCCTTATCCATACCGGGAATCTCAGGCGCAGGGATCATGCCCATACGCAAAAAAACAACTGCTAAAAGGACAACAACGGTCAGCAGATAGAGCCCTCCCAAATAATAGAAGCGGCGGGAAAAAGCCTTCTTTCCTGCAGATACAACGGCAGTTTTTTTTACGTGACGCTTTTCGGTGTTATGCCTGTCCCTACCGTTCACATCATTTTTTAAAGATTTCTTCCTCAATAGGCCGACCGTCACATTCCGAAAGGCCTTCCCAAACCCGTTTTGCCAAATTGACATTAAATTTCACCTCCATACATCTAATAATATGGATAGTATGTCCAACAACAGATAATTTTAAACGAAATTTTGTGGAAAGGCTCCGGGGAAGCTCGAACCGTCCCCTGGCACCGCAAACTGCTAATTTTCCTGCATGACAGTAACGATTCGTTAATATTCCCATGAGGGAGAACATACAATAGGGACAAGGCCGGACAATTTCGTCGGGAGGGGAACAACGTTGTGGAAACTTCTCTTGTTGTATATCTTGGCGGTTTTTCTATCGCTAATCGTTCTACCTGCTTCTCTGGTGGGGGGATGGTGGAGATGGGAAAACGGAATTGATCGAAATAATATAACAGGGCCGCAGGCAGAATTTTTTTCGGCTTTAGAAAAAGAGGAACGAATCTTGAAAATCTACAATGTGGAAGAAGAAAAAATGATGGAGTTACTTCTGGAGGAATATATCGCCGGAGTAGTCGCGGCAGAGATGCCTGCATCCTTTCACGAAGAAGCCCTCAAAGCGCAGGCGGTAATCGCCCGGACCTATGCCCTGTCCAAAGCAGGCAAGGACGGAGGAGGATGTTCCGAAAACCCCGGTGCCGACCTGTGTACCTGCAGCACATGCTGCCAGGCCTGGGAGGATATTCACACAGCAACAAAAAAGTGGCCGGCAGAAGAGGCATCCTTTTACCTGGAACGGATCTTAAATGCCGTAAACTCCACAAGAGGGATGGTCCTGACGTACCAGGGTGACCTGATCCAGGCGGTCTATCACTCCACCTGCGGCGGGGTAACGGAGACAGCTACGGAAGTCTGGAGCGGAGAGGAAGAAATACCTTACCTGCAGAACGTGGAGTGCACCTTTTGTCGTCACTCCCCCCATTATACCGGTCAGTTGGAAATGAACCTGACAGCCTATACCGTGGCACTGGAAAAAGAAGCAGATGTGCTTCCTGTTCTGGGAGAGGGTAATATCCCCTTTCTGGAAGTGGTACGCAAAAGCAGCAGTGGCCGGAACTTACTTTTAAAAATTGACAGCTCGGACCGCCTTTACAGCGGAGAAGAAATCCGCAATCTTTTGGGACTTCCTTCTACGTTTTTCCGCTGGCAGATAAACGGAGACAAAATTGTCTTCTCTACCAGGGGCTACGGTCACGGAGTAGGTCTGTGTCAGTACGGCGCAGACGGGATGGCAAAACAAGGTTATAACTTCCGTCAAATCCTTGAATTCTATTATCGGGGGACAGAAATACAACTCTTAAATTGATTAATCAGGAAAAATAAAAATGCGCCCGCCCGCAGTGCGAAGCCTTCCTACAAGGCGGCTGTATCCCCGGCGGATGTGACGCACGCCCCTAATTTCTGTGATCCCCCGCGCCGCCAAACCGGCCAGTATCAGACCGGCTCCACCTCGCAGGTCCGCGGCGCGCACCACCGTCCCCTGTAAAAACTGTCTGCCGGTAATGATAGCACTTCTTCCTTCAATCCGAATTCGGCCGCCCATACGGACCAACTCTTCCACGTGGGAAAAACGTTTCTCAAAAACAGTTTCCCTAATAACGCTGGTCCCCCGTGCCAATGTAAGCAGAGCCATAAACTGGGGCTGAAGATCTGTAGGAAACCCGGGGTAAGGAAACGTCTTAAGTTCCACTGCTTTAGGGCGTCCCCGTGCCCGAACCCGAAGCGCCTTCTCACCAACTGTTTCTACTTCGGCACCAACTTCTTTCAGCTTAGCATTGACGGCAGTAAGGTGGCTGGGAATGACATTTTCGATAAGAAGATCACCTCCGGTTACAGCCGCTGCGGCCATAAAAGTTCCAGCTTCAATACGATCGGGGATAACCCGATAGGGTTTCTCCGGACCGGCACCGTGCAGAGAGCTCACCCCTTCAACTATAATTAGAGAGCTCCCTGCACCATGAATCTTGGCTCCCAGGCTCGTAAGAAAATTAGCCAAATCGGCCACTTCCGGTTCGGCAGCAGCGTTTTCGATCCGCGTTGTCCCGGAAGCAAGCACTGCAGCCATGAGGATATTTTCCGTGGCTCCCACGCTGGGATAGTCCAGGTAGATATCCGCCCCGTTAAGTTTCGGGGCAACAACATCGATATAGCCGTCACCCATAGTAAAAGAAGCACCCATGGCCACCAGCCCTTTGAGGTGAAGATCGATCGGGCGCACCCCGATAGCACAACCCCCGGGATGGGAAATTCGCGCCCTGCCCATACGGGCAAGCAGTGGGCCTGTAACCAAAAAAGAAGCCCGCATACGTCGTACCGGACCGTACGGAGCAGTAAAGGTGATCAGACGCCGGGAATCAAGCCAAATTTTCTCACTTCTGTGCTCATGGTTAACCTCCGCCCCCAGGATATGTAAGAGACGGGACATGGTCCGGACATCTTCCAGATCGGGAATTTCCGTGAGAGCGACTTCTCCGTTTGCCAGGAGAGAAGCTGCCATAATGGGCAGACAAGCATTCTTAGCACCTTTAACCCTAACCTTTCCCATTAGGGGAATACCGCCCTCAATATAAATTCTTCTTGACAATACAGTTCACCCCGTCTGTATTAGTACCAACCGGAGATGAGGGGAGTTCCTGCCCAGATAAGAATATTGCCGGTCAAGTCGTTTTCGCGCAAAGCAATATTTAGATTGAGGCGCTCCTTGCCCGCCTGGAAATAGCTGCCCAGTTCGGGACAGTATCCGGTAACACTGACCATTTTTCCGTCGCGGATCCCCTGTCCCTCTGTTCCCCCGATCCCCCGAACAAGAGAATGGGCCAGCTCTTCCATCTCATCAGGCTTCATATTTTCGTCTATTTCTCCGGCCAGGGAGAAAGATAGAGTGCTGCCGACCATTCCGGAATCCAGCAAAGCCGGTATTCTGGAAGCCAGCTCCGCCAAACTGTGCGGCTCTTCTCCACTAACAATCAGGAGAATATGAATTACTTCGCGGCCTTCCTGGTCCAGGGGCTGAAGAAGCAGCTTCATTTTCGCTCCATTGCCGAATTGGCCTTCCCTTTGAACCGGCAGGTTCTCCCCACCAGCGGCAAGCGCCTTCTTACCCTCGGAAATGGTAACAACAGCCGGCCCCTCATCTGCAACTTTTCCAGATTCGTCCTGAGCTTCAGGAAGAAAACCGGTCAGCTTAGCAACAAGATCATCGGCCAGTTCCTCTAAATCATGCCGGTCAGAAACTTCACTGCTCTCTTTTTGCTGCAAAGAAGCCCAGTATTGAAGCTCACCGCCTGTGATCACAGCACCGGCCATTTCCATAACTTCAAAAAGTTGTTGGTAACCACTTTCAACCGCGGGAGAAGACGTTTCCGGAAGCATAAAAAAAATTCCACCCACAATAAAAAAAAGAATAAAAACAAATAATACCTTTCTACTCATGACAATTTATCCCTTTCCCTTTTATCCTTATTATTATCGGAGGAAGAAAACATTATACCGGGGGGAAACATATAATATTAGGGGGCAGGAATCGAAGTAAGTTGGTAAGTTGGAAAGTTGGTAATAAGGATAGGAAGGATGGAAAGGATGGGAGGAAGATGGATCTTAGGGGAGAAGCAAGTATCGTTGCCCAAAAGTATGGCATACCCAGAGAAATTTTTTTTGGTCTGATTGAGGCGGAATCAAGTTGGAATCCCGGGGCAAGAAACAGCATCGGGGCCACCGGTTTGACCCAGGTGATGCCGTCAACTGCCGAAAAGATGGGCTTTAATCCGGCGGAGCTAGCGATAAATCCTCTCATACAACTTGAAGCGGGAGCGCGGTACCTTGGTGAGATGTTCGAACTTTTCCGGGACTGGGAAAAGGCCCTTGCCGCTTATAACGCCGGGCCGCATAATGTGGAAAAGTACGGCGGAATACCTCCTTTTCCAGAGACCCAGAGCTATATAAAAAAAGTGCTCAATTATGCAAAAGAGCACGTAGAAAAACAATTTAAGTCCCCATTCCCCGATTAAAACTTAAAAAAAGCTAGAGAATCTCTCTTCTAGCCTCCAGGGCACGGGACATGGTCAATTCGTCGGCATATTCCAGATCTCCTCCGACAGGCAAACCAAACCCGATACGCATTACCTTCACCCCGAGGGGCCTTGCAGATTCTGCAATGTAAAAGGCGGTTGCATCCCCTTCAACATTGGGATTGGTAGCGATAATCACTTCTTTTATCTTCTCCTGCCGGATCTGCTGCAAAAGGGTAGAAATTTTCAATTCTTCGGGGCCGATCCCCTCCAGGGGGGAAAGAGCTCCGTGAAGGACAAAATAATAGCCGTTGAACTGCCCTGTTTTCTCGATTACGTAGATGTCCCGTGCTTCCTGAACAACACAGAGCAGTCCGGCGTCCCGCCGGGGATCACGGCAGATAGAACAAAGTTCCTGCTCTGTCAGGTTGAAGCAGCGGGAACATTGCCGGACTTTTTTTTTGGCCTCAACAAGAGCGCGGGCAATATCCTCCACTTCCTCTTTTCTCATGGAGAGGATAAAAAAAGCCAGGCGCTGTGCGGTTTTCGGGCCGATACCGGGCAGACGGCGAAAGGCTTCGATCAGCCTTGTAATGGATGGCGAAAAAATCATGGGAACTACCTCCTTTGCAGAAAGCAAAATCGGAATAAACGGCGGCTCAAAAATTCTCCATTCCGGCTTCCTAATATTTAAGCTTTAAAGCATATTAGGAGGCAAGCCCATGCCGCCGGTTATTTTTTCCATCTCCCTGGCCATCATTTTATCCGCTTCACGGATGGCTTCATTGACCGCGGTAATAACCAGGTCCTGAATCATTTCCACATCCATGTTTTCTTCCTTGAAGATCTCTGGATCAATGTGCAGTTCAACCAGTTCCTTGGCCCCGCTGACGACGGCTCTGACTGCCCCCCCCCCGCTGGCGGCTTCCACAGTCCGCCGGCCAAGCTCTTCCTGAAGTTTCAAAATTTGTGCCTGGGCTTTCTGCACTTGTTTAAGCATCTTTCCCATTTTTCCGTTCATTTTTTCCGACTCCTTTCGCGGTTTTATGTATTAATAAGACGCCCTTTAAAAAGGTCCAGTACCTGCTGTAGAAACGGATCTCTCTCCTGGCGTGCGGAGGATTCCCCGTCGCGTATTTTCCCGCCTTTTCCTCTCTTGGATAGTCCGTCTTCCATGGAAGAAACTGCCGTTTTGCGGGGATGCGCCGTGCCGGAGGGGTCCGGTGCCGAAGGAGGGGTTATACCCGGCGATTTTCCCGGGAGCAATGACGATAGCCCACCCGTGGAAAACTCCGGGGGCTCCTCGGGCGGAGGCTCCGGAGGAGGCGGTTCATCAGAGAAAAAGGGCTGTTCATTATTCTTCTTGTTCAGCAGTCCCTTCCAGGTAAAAGCCGTTTTTTCCTCCTGTTTACTCTCTTTAATGCTCTCTTTTTTGCTCTCCTTTTTAAAATTTTTACGCTCCGGTTCACGAGAATCCCTGCTCTTCGGCTTTTCTTCCGGCTTTTCTTCCGGCTTTTCTTCCGACTTTTCTTCCGGCGTTGCTTCCTCGTTATTTTTTTGGTCAGACGGCGGCGGAAGCTCCCAAGGGGGATTATCTTCAGGATCTTTGTGATCTTTGTGATCTTTGGGCGGAACCTTTTCGGCTGCAGGATAATGCTCTTTTTCATCCGTCTCTTCTACCAGGGTAAGACCCACCGTCCGCAATTTTTCTTCCAACTCCTCAAGGCGGCGGAAAAGATTCTCCGGGGAAAGGTATTGCCGAAAGCGGTTAGCCCTGACAAGACGCAGGAAAGCCAGTTCCAGGAGAAACTGGGGCTGAGAAGCTCCTTTCATTTGAAAGGTCAACTGCTGCAGGATTTCCAGCATTTCAAGAATTATCGGATGGTCAAAGGTTCGTCTCTGCTCCAGGAGATACTGTTTAAAGCCGGGGACATCTGCCAAGAAGTGCTCCCCGTTCTCACTCGACTGAAGCATGAGCAACTTGCGCAAATAGAGAATAAGCTCCCGCAAGAAGCGATGCAGATCACTGCCCCGGTAAACGAGTTCATTTAAGACGGCCAGTCCGTCGCCGATATTCTCTGCGGCAACGGAGCAGAGCAGCCGATAGATTATCTCAGGATGGGCAAGTCCCAGGATTTCCAGGGCTTCCTCGTAAACAACCTGCTCTCCGCCGTAAGCCCGGCACTGCTCCAGCAGTCCCAGAGCGTCCCGCGCCGAGCCTTCCGCCAGGCGGGCCAGCAAAATGCAGGTCTCTTCATCAATAGAAAAATTCATATCACGAGAAATTTTCGCCAGGTGGTCGGCAAGGGGACCTGCCTCAATCAGATGAAATTCAAAACGCTGGCATCGGGAAACTACAGTAAGGGGAAGCTTATGCACCTCGGTAGTGGCCAGGATAAAGACCACCCCGGGAGGCGGTTCCTCCAGAGTCTTGAGGAGAGCATTAAATGCTTCGTTGGTAAGCATATGTACTTCATCTATAATATAAACCTTATAGCGGCTCGAGGCCGCAGCATAACGAATTTTTTCACGCAGGTCCCGGATTTCGTCGATCCCGCGGTTGGAGGCAGCGTCGATCTCAATAACGTCCAGGCTGCGTCCTTCGGTAATCTCCAGGCAAGAGCGGCAATCATTGCAAGGTTCTTCCGTAACTCCTTCCAGGCAGTTGAGAGCTTTGGCCAACAATTTTGCCATAGTTGTCTTTCCCGTTCCTCTCAGTCCGCAAAAGAGATAGGCATGTGCTATCCTGGAAGTGGAAAGAGCATTCTGCAGGGTGCGGGTAACGTGGTCCTGACCCACAACCTGGGAAAAAAGCTGGGGACGCCAGCGCCGATAAAGGGCCGTATAAGGGGCATTGGTTTTCGGTTTTAAGGAAGACATCAATCCGTCACCTCGTCCGTCCGAAGATTGTTTTTATCCTTATTTTTCCCGACTTTCCGGTATTAATTTCGCTACAAAAAAGTAGTTTTCCTGCATATTTTATAAAAGCCGAAAATGAGAAAGGTGGAAGAAGCCGTATAATTGCTTTTCTTCCACCTGATAAAATTAAAGGCCGTGCACCTGTCTTTGACCTTACTCCCCAGGCGAAACCCGGGCAGTTTGCTCGACTCCAGCACCCCCGTGGCACCCGCAAGGATCCACTTACCGCTGCTTCCTTCCGGACCTGACGGGGTTCATGGGCTCACGCTGCACAGGACCAGAGTTTCTTCACCACTTACCAGGGGCAGACCCTGCAAAGTAAAGGCCGGGGACAGGAATTAAACCCTGCTTTAGCGGGTTGCAGGTCCAGGGCACCGCTACCTCCCCGTCTAGCACGGCCAAACTTTTTGACAAAAATGGCGGAGAGAGAGGGATTCGAACCCTCGAGACGGAGTTTTGCCCCGTCTACTCGCTTTCCAGGCGAGCGCCTTCGTCCAACTCAGCCATCTCTCCGCAGAACTACTCAATTAAACAATCTTCAATTTATTTTCCATTGCCTCTCTCTTATTATAACACATTTCTTTTTAAATGTCACGTGTTCAAAAACCGGAAGTCGAAAGTCAGAAGACGGGAGCGGAATTAATTGAAAAATTTTATTCCCTTTTGAGGTATCCTTTCTCCACAGCCTTTTCCAGTATCTCCTGAGTATAGTCCCAGAGTTGAGGAGCGCCTTCCCACATGGAGCTGTTCCGCTCCAAAACCTGTTCCAGCGTCACCCCGTGCCTTTTCCACGACCGCCCCTCTGTATGGTAGTTGAGCAGCACAGGTTGGAGGCGGTCCAGTGCTGCTGCGAAAAGAGCTTCGGGAGTGCGTCGCTCTTCAAATTCATCCCAGAGTGAACGAAATTCACCGGCCTGGTCGGAGGGAAGCAAGCTAAAAAGCCTCTCCGCGGCCTTCTTTTCCCGCTGAAGTTTATCTCTGGCGGCCTCTTTATCGTAACAATAAGTATCGCCGGCATCGATCTCCACTAAGTCATGAACCAGGACCATTTTAAGGACGTGCAAAAGGTTGAACTCCGCTTCATTTGTTCGGGCGTATTCGGCAAGGAGAATACTCATAAGAGCGAGATGCCAGGAATGCTCTGCATCATTCTCCATCCTCTCCCCACCCATAATAAAACTCTGACGATAAACCTTTTTTAACTTATCTATTTCAAGGATAAACTCAATTTGTTGATCCAGCCTATTCGTTTCACTCATTACAAATCCACTTCCCATTTCATTGTTCCTAATCGGACTTTCCCCACAACTTAGCAAATTTCCCTTAGCTTTCGTATATGCTAGGCGCTTCACCCGAGCGCTCACTGCTAGTAATGTTTCTTTTTGCTCTGAGTATGCCTTTTATGAAAAGATCCGGAATTTTTATAACTTTGACGTTCGTAGTGCGGGGCCGGCCTTCTGCCCCGTTCCGGCCTAGGCTTTTTCTGCATAAGAGGAGCTTCTTCGGTTAACCTTACCGGATCAGTATTCGGTTCTTTTGTCAGCAGTTTTAAGGCTGCGGAAAGGAGAGAAACAGAATCGTTTTCCTTAAGCAAGCCCATGGCAATTTCTTTATAGGCACCGGTATCTTCCACTTCCATAGCCTGTATTAGTTTCTCGATGGTTAATCGTTGTTGACCTTCGATAGCTTCATTAAAAGTCGGGTTTGGTTTACGTTCTATTCTCCTTTTGGTGGTTCGTTCAATCAGTCTCAGGTGGCCAATTTCACGGGGTGTAATAAAAGTAATGGCCAAACCCGGCTTACCTAACCGCCCCGTGCGGCCAATCCGGTGAACATAGCTCTCCGGGTCCTGCGGAATATCAAAATTATAGATATGTGTAATGCCGCTGATATCCAATCCCCGGGCCGCAACATCCGTGGCGACCAATATTTCCGTAGCTCCGGACCGGAAATTGCGCATAACACTATCCCGCCTGGACTGCGTAAGGTCGCCGTGTATCCCTTCGGCTGAGTAGCCGCGCTTATTGAGTGCCTCAAAAAGTTCATCGACGCGTCTCTTTGTTCGGCCAAAAACAATGGCCGAATCGGGGGATTGGATATCAAGAAGCCGGCAAAGCACATCAAATTTGTGCCTTTCCTGGACTTCATAATAATGTTGTTCAGTATTGGGAACAGTTACTTCTTTAGATTTTATACCGATAAATTCAGGGTTTCTCATAAACCGCCGGGCAAGGTCCTGAATAGGTTTCGGCATTGTTGCGGAAAAAAGCATGGTCTGCCGATTGCCGGGAATTTCGGCGAGAATTGTTTCAATATCATCCACAAAGCCCATATTCAGCATTTCGTCCGCTTCGTCAAGAACGACGAAACCAACTTTTTGCAGCCGGATAGTCCTCCTTCTCATATGGTCCATCAGTCGTCCCGGAGTTCCAACTATAATTTTAGGCCTGTTTTTAAGGGACCTGATCTGCCGATTTATATCCTGTCCGCCGTAAATCGGCAGGGCACGAACTCCTTTAAACTGTCCGATTCTATTAAGTTCTTCGGCGACCTGAACGGCCAATTCCCTGGTGGGTGTAATAACCAGCCCCTGAATATTCTCATCATTAATTTCCACTTTTTCTACCAGGGGGATCCCGAAAGCCGTAGTTTTACCGGTTCCGGTTTGAGCCTGCCCGATAAGATCCCGGCCGGCCAAAGCTACGGGAATAGCCATTTGCTGGATGGGTGTCATTTCTTCAAAACCCATATTCACAGTAGCTTTAATGACCAGGGGACAAAGCCCTACTTCTTGAAATGTTGCCATTTACGTAAATTCCTCTCTCATATTTGGTTTGGATTTAAAAAATAACAAGGCATTCCCGTAAGCCGGAAATGCCTTTGCTTCATGCTATGTTATCCTGCCTTACAGACGAATAACGTTTGCAGCTTGCAGACCACGGTTACCTTCTACAACTTCAAACTCAACGTTTTGTCCTTCTTCTAATGTCTTGAATCCTTCACCCTGAATAGCAGAAAAATGGACAAAAACATCTCCGCCTCCGTCACTCTCGATAAAACCGTAACCCTTTTCTGCACTAAACCATTTTACTTTGCCTGTCAACTGTTTTAGCCTCCTTGAGGTTTTTCTTGTGGGGCAAAAAGCGGAATAACATCAAACATCTTTTTAAGCGGATCAGACCAAAAGGAGGCTTAAAGATCGTTTTTAGTTCTTCTCATCTTTTCAACACCATTAATAACATTACCATAACTAAAAGAATAATGCAAGCAATCTGCGGGAAATGCCGGTAACTCGAACCATTCCCTCAGCTTCGCAAATTTCCTCTTAGCTTTCATATAAGCCAGGCGCCCGCTCGAACCCTCCCCAATGGCACCGTATTTTAAACTTGAAATTGGCCGGTGATATCAGGAAAGCCGATCATTGAACGATAAGTCTTTAAATGAAGAAGGTGTCGGCAACAACCCAGTAAATGCAGGGCCAGGTTTTCTTCAATCTTTTTCTTGTCCATACCCGCAGCCAAAAAGTTGGGTTTTGGGTTAACTTCTATCATCCAGATTTTATTATTTACATCAACAGCAAAATCAAAACCCATTTCCCCAAACTCCCGGTTATGAATATTTTCTATTGCCCGCGCTATCTTTATGGTTATCTCTTCCATTTCGTCCAAAATTGTTTGTGCTTCAGCACCACTGAACATTTTCCGAAGAAGATCCTCTGTCGCTGCAAAATAGCCTCCCCACAGATTTCCTGTCACAACGCCAAAGACAGCTCCCAGTTTTATGGTAATATTGATAACATCCCAGTGCCCCTGCGCATTTTTAAAGATATGTACTCTGAAAATGGAAGGTCTTCCTTCGTATTGCCTAATTTTAATAGCTTGCTGAACCAGATATGGTTGCTCTCCCAGCATGGTTTTCAGCATTTCCCATAAGCCGTTTTTCTTCAAGTAATGCGTCTTTTTCTCCATCTCAGTCTGATGGTACTGAAGTAAAAAGTCATCTTGATCTATTAAATCAATTTTATAAACACCAAAACCTCGAGAAGAAGCGGTGGGTTTCAAATAAACTGATTTATATTTTTCCAGAAGATAAAAGATATTGCCTGTATTTCTGCAATCCATGGTTTCAGGAAGATATTTCCTAACAGAAGAATTCCTCTGTAAATTTTCATAATTAATGAGCTTATCATTGAGAAGTAAAAAGGGATTAACTGTTCTCCGCTTGATGGAATAATTTTTCATCAGCTCCCCGTAGAGAGGCCTTAGTTCAGAATTTAGAATACCGATCTGATTATAAATTATATCCGGCAGAGGAAAGTCCAGCATAGTCCAATCATGTCTGTAATGACGGCTTTTTCTGTAAATAAAACCGCTGATTATTTTCTTCTCAAAATTAATAAAGTCCGGTGTAAAAAAACAACAGATAATTCCAGCCTCAGAAGCTTTCTCCCCAATTATTTTAAACAGGGAGGCAATTTTCTCTTCCAGCATTGGTGCGGGCACACTAATTAAAATACCAATAAGGGGACCAATCTTTAATTCTTTGGAGACATCATTATAATAAAAGGCCAGGGGCTGCTGAAGACCCGAAAGATTAAACTTGATGCTTAGTTCCTGCTGCAGGAAATAGCAGTTATCCTTACAGGTATTCTCCACTATTTTTACTCTATCTTTTTTACTGCCGAAAGAGAAGAATACCTCATCATCGCGGTGCAAATTGCATTTTTGAATTATATTTGTAGAAAGATGGAGCAAACAACATCCCTTCTTTCTCACACTTATTATGTTTCTCTCCTCCATCATACGGAACTCTTCTTGATCCGGTTCGTTACTCTTCAATTAATCCGGCTTCTCACTTCTAAAAAAAAGAGTTTCACCTCATACTTGTGAAACCCCTCCAAAAATATAAGTCGGTAATAAAACTGCCGACAGGACGGAAAACTACTTCTTTTACCGGTTTTTAGGCTCCTGTTCTCCTTCAATATCCAGATTGAGCATCTTATCTCCCTGGCGGATTTGATCTACCACATCAATTCCTTCGATCACCCTGCCGAAAACAGTATGTAAGCCATCCAGATGAGGCTGCGGGCTGTGACAGATAAAAAATTGACTGCCCCCCGTATCTTTTCCCCGATGGGCCATGGAAAGACTCCCCCGCAAGTGTTTATTAGGATTATTCTCTACTTCACATTTGATGGAATAACCTGGACCGCCTGTTCCGGTTCCGTTGGGACATCCGCCCTGAATGACAAAGTTGGGAATTACCCGGTGAAAAGTCAAACCGTTGTAAAAACCTTCCTTAATAAGTTTTTCAAAGTTGGCCACTGTTCCGGGAGCGTCTTTTTCAAACAGCTCCACCACCATTGTCCCCTTTTCTGTTTCAACTTTTGCTTTTTTCAAGGATAAGTATAGCCTCCTTCTTTTTCATTCTTTTCTTATTTTATGCCAATTGAGACTAAATTACCATATAGGAGTAATTCTTTCAGCCCGAAAAATTAGTCGAAAAAAAGGACTTTTTTATAATATGTTGAATCTTTTTATTATGCGGACAAAACTCAAGGAAACGATAAAGCACTTAAAAGCAGATGAGTTGACGAATAGGTATCCACTCTACACCCTTACCATGGTATTCATGCCCGGGAGGTTTGATTCTTATTCAATCGCAATTATGGCCATTTTTCTCCTTGTTATTTTAAGCATGGACATCATCCGTAGACAACAGCGCAAACTAAAAAAAAGCGAAAAAAATTTTAAGCAAGCGGAAAAGATGCTGAAGCTCCAGCTTGAGTCTGAGAAAATATTATCCGACATATCCTCCAAATTTGCCGCCATTACTGCAAAAGAATTAAATCAAGGTATTAATTTTGCGCTTCGTCTGAGCGGTTCTTTTTTTAATGTTGATCGTAGTTATATTTTTGTCTTCTCCGATGACACCGAACAAGCGATGAACAACAGCCACGAGTGGTGCGCTGAAGGCATTACTCCACAAATAGACAACCTGCAGGGTGTTCCCAACGCGATGTTGCCGTGGTGGATGAACAAATTGAGAAATCTGGAGAATATTAATATTCCCAGCATAGATGATCTGCCTCCTGAAGCTGAAGCAGAAAAAAAATTTTTGCAGCTTCAATTCATTCAGTCTCTTGTTGCTGTGCCCATGATTTCCAGGAATAAACTGCTTGGTTTTATCGGCTTTGACTCGGTACGAGAGAAGAAAAAATGGGCAGATGAACAGATATCCCTGCTGAAGGTTGTAGCCGAGATTATTTCCAACGCTCTTCTGCAGAACAGGGCATTGAAAGCACTGGAAAAGAGCGAAGAAAAATTTCGCTACATGGCGGAATTCTCCCCCCATGCTCTTTCTATTTGTAGCAGGCAAGAAAAATTTGAATACCTCAACCCCAAATTTACCGAAACATTCGGCTATACTCTTACTGAAATTCCCGATCGAAACAGATGGTTTGAACTTGCCCATCCCGACCCCCTTTACCGCCGGCATGTTCTAGAATTATGGCACAATGATGCAAAAAATATTGAAAACGGCATTGCCACATCGAGAATTTTCCAAATAAGCTGCAAAGACGGCAGCGAAAAAGAAATACTGATCAGAACAGTTGCCATGGGGAACGATAATTTTCTTGCTACCTATGAAGACATCACCAAGCAAAGACGGGCAGTCAAAAAAATCGAAGCGTATGCTCTGGAACTGGAGAAACTGTGCTCGCAGCTGGATACGGAAATTGATAAAGCCAGAAAGGTTCACGAAAGAACGATGCCGGGAACACTCCCCGCGGTAAAAGGCCTCTCTTTTGCTGCTCACTACCAGCCGGCACTTAAATTGGGCGGAGATCTTTATGATGTTATCAAAAAAGAGAATAAGCTCATTGCCTATCTTTCCGATGTGACAGGACACAGCATGGACGGGGCTATGCTGAGTGTTTTCGTCAACAATACCATAGACAGTTTCATATCTCTTAACGAACCTGAAAACATTACACCGGAAAAGTTATGCAAATTTCTGGCGGAACAGTATCACAAAGAAAATTATCCGGATGAATACTTTATTTGTATTTTTTTGGTAGTGCTGGATCTTAACACAAAGGAATTAAGCTATACTGGGGCAGGTTTTCAAGATTCTCCTTTAGTAAGAATGGGAAATGGAGAACAATTAATGCTAATAAGCAAAGGGCTTCCCATATCACTTGCTTTTCCGGCAACAATGCCGGACTTTCATGCCGGGACAATTGTTCTTACTCCGGGAACTACCATTCTGTTCAACACAGACGGCCTTACTGAGCATGAAGCTAACGGAAAATTTTATGGCGAGCGGCTTGAAAAAGTTTTTTACGAGAACAGTCATTTACCTCCCGAAATGATTATTGAAGCCGTTAATGAAGACTTTACACAATTCAACAATGGCTCCCGGCAAGGCTTTGACGATATTACTTTTCTGGTAATGCAGGTTGAAGCAGAAGTAAAGAAAAAATTACATTTTAAGCTGCAGAGCAGCTTTGAAGAACTGATGAAGATGCATAAAAAAATCTCGGAAGTTTTGCATCCGGAATATAATGCTGAAATGCTGGTCATGGGCATTGACGAAATGGTTGCCAACGCCATTGAACACGGCAATAAATTTAACTTAGACAAAAAAGTGACAGTCGAGATAGTTCTGGCCGGCCGGTATATTCTCGCAACTGTAGAAGATGAAGGAGAAGGCTTTGACTGGAGGGAGAAGGTAACCGTCCCCATGGAACTTTCCGGCAACAGAGAAAGGGGACGCGGTATACCCCTGGCAGTGCTTTGCTGTGACAGCATTGTCTATAATCAAAAAGGAAACAAGGTCTATATTATTAAAGAGCAGACCCCTGATTCCCCGCTTGATTCCCTTATTAATGACGTAAAGAGAGGACGTCCTGTTTCGTCACCGTAACGTCCTCTCTGAAGAAAGCAATTTAATTTTTAATGCAATTCTTAATGAGCAGCCAGGTATCGTTTGATCCCCAGGGCGATGGCTTCGGCAGCCCTCCTCTGGAAGGCTTGATCAGCCAGAAGTTTTTCCTCTTCCGGGTTGGAGATAAAAGCTACCTCCACCAGTACTGCCGGGATAGGACAATTTCGCAGAACAGCAAAATTTTCTTCACGGATACCCTTATTGTCCCGCTGCAGGCGATTGACCAGTTCAGTCTGAATAAAGGAGGCCAGCGTTTTTCGCTCGCTTACCTGCTTCTCCTGGGTTCCCGGGGGGGCGTAATAAAAGGTCATGGTACCGGACAGGGAGCGGTCGGTAGAGGCATTATTATGGATGCTGACCAGCAGCTCGGCCCCGGAGATGCTTGCTACTGCGGCTCTTTCTTCCAGTGTCAGGCCCGTATCACCTTCACAGGTATAAATAACCGTTAAACCTTCATTGAGAAGGATATTGCCTACCTGGAGGGATATACTGCGGACAACATCCCGTTCCCTCAGCCCGGTGGGACCGATGGCACCCGGATCGGACCCGCCCCACGTTTGGAGCGCACCGTGCCCCGGGTCAATAACAATAATCTGCTCGGATAAATTAACAGACTTAATCTGAATGGTAATCGTCCTTCCGTCGGAACTCCGGGTCAGAGCATAGGAAGCCTGGCTCTGAAGGTCGGCCACAATTCGTACGGTTTGCTCGTCAAACTGCCCCACTCGGAAAGAGGAGACTGGTCCGTGGTCGGCCTGGAGAGTGGGAGACGATTCTTCTTCCCCCAGGCAAGCAGGAAAATCGAAGACAATGCGGGAGGGATTGTCAAGACGGAACGACGAAGGCATTGCCAGGTAAGATGCCGCACTTACTTTCAGGAAAACCACACCGTCGGACCCCTCAACTTCTATGCCGGTAAGCGCAGGCAGATCGCCTTCAACAGTTTGTGCTCCACTGCTCCAGCGGCTGATCAATCCTGCTACCCGGCTACTGTCCGCGGGCGTTTCTTTTTTGTCGGCATCGTACTTTACGGCCGCCAGCCAGCCGGCGATCCAGCCGCTTCGGCCATCCGGAAGCTTCACCGCAAACCAGTTGTCCTCTTCTCCGATAATGTCCAGTTGCTGGCCCGAGGAAACCTTCGAGATAACGGGAGACTCCACCCCCGGTGCAGAACGCACATTGACTGATTCTTTCATGACCAGAGCGGAACGTGCCGTCTCAGCAGGCATGGCGTAATCTCCATCAAGATTTATATCCTCTGTTGTGGATGCCTGATTCTGAATCTCGACCAACCACCCGGCAATCCAGCCTTTGTCCCCACCTGGAATTTCTACCTGCAGCCATACCCCGTCTTCGGCCGGTTCTTCCTCCAGTATCGTCAGCCGGGTACCCATGGCAACCTGAGTTAAGCGGGCATTGTCCGTCCCGGGTCCGGAGCGAATATTTACCAGGTTGCCGGTAACTATACCAATTTGTAGATTAGGTAGCTCATCCTCATCACTGCCGGGAGCAGACTGCTTATCCTCATCACTGCCGGGAGCAGACGATTCTTCCCCTGGCAGTGTTGCAGGTGATTTAATGGCGACTGTCCGCTGTTCTTCTTTCCAGTTCACGTTCAAGCCGAATGTTTCCGCCAGAAAACGCAAGGGGACCATGGTTCGACCAGCTTTAAGAACAGCCGTGGTATCCATTTCTTTTTCCACCCCGTTTATATGAGCAGTTTTCTCTCCGATATGAAGATCCACCGCTGATCCTGTATGGGAAATTCTGACCCGTTGTTCCCCAGCATTCCAGCTTACCACGCAACCCAACGCCTCTGAAACAAAGCGGACAGGAACCATTGTTCTGGCATTTTCGTCAATATATGGAGCCACATCCACAGCAATCTCTTTGCCGTCCACGGTAATGTTTACCTGCCCGGAGGCCTGTCCGGTTGAAATACTTGTCCCTAAGACGGAGATAAAAACCAGAGTAATAAGACATATTATGCGCCAAATTTTCATCAACAATCATCCTTTTGTAAAAACAGACATGTAAAACCTCTTCTTTCCTTATAACGTAACAATTCCCAAAAAGTTACGCTTTTTTTACCCTAAAATTGAATGGTAAATCAACCCATAATTCCCAACTTCGCGAAAAACATTTTGACAAATTTCTCTGTTCGTTTAAGTGGGAAAAATGTTATACTGTTACTTAAAATAAAGGACGAAAGGGAGACAGATTGATTGGATAAGACTGTAGATAATACTAACAAAAAGGTTGCGTTAATAGTTGCTACATTGAGTGCTTTTTTAACGCCTTATATGGCTTCCTCGGTAAATATTGCCCTGCCCTCCATCGGAGAAGAGTTCTCCGTTGATGCACTTTTATTAGGTTGGGTTGCTACCAGCTATCTTTTAAGTTCGGTAATGTTCCTTGTCCCTTTAGGAAAAATCGCGGATATTTACGGAAGAAAAAAAATTTTTACTTACGGCATTTTGATCTATACTATTTCCTCACTTCTTTGCACATTCTCGGCATCGATCGCTTATCTTCTTTGCTTTCGAGTCTTGCAAGGCATCGGAAGCGCCATGATTTTTGGAACCTGCATTGCTATCCTCACATCGGTATTTCCCTTGAAAGAGAGAGGTAAGGTTTTGGGAATCAATGTCGCGGCAACATACCTTGGGCTATCTCTCGGACCGATAGTAGGAGGAGTATTGACGCAGTACTTCGGCTGGAGAAGCATTTTTCTTGTCAATATTCCTTTCTGCTTGCTGATAATAATTCTAGTTTTCTGGAAATTAGAAGGAGAATGGGCGGAAGCAATAGGAGAAAAATTTGACTTAACCGGTTCTCTAATTTTTAGCGCGGCAATTGTTTCCACGATGTACGGCCTTTCCCTTATCCCGTCGATGCAGGGAGTATGGCTGTTAATCGCTGGAATATCAGGTATTTTATTATTTATCTGGTGGGAAAAAAGAATGGAAAACCCTGTTCTAAATATAAATCTTTTTACAAAGAACAGGGTCTTTGCTTTTTCCAACCTGGCCGCGCTAATCAACTATAGTGCAACACATGCCGTAGGATTTCTGCTGAGCCTTTACTTGCAGTACATTAAAGGACTTGAACCGAAAAGTGCCGGGTTGATTCTGGTAGCTCAGCCCATTGTCATGGCCTTTTTTTCACCTTTAGCAGGCAGGCTTTCAGATAAAATCGACCCAAAGATACTCGCTTCATCCGGGATGGGTATAATATGTGTCGGGCTTATACCGCTTATTTTCTTGAACACATCAACATCATTGTTATTCATTATTTTTAGTTTAGCGGTTCTTGGTTTTGGTTTTGCTCTTTTTTCCTCTCCCAATACAAATGCCATCATGAGTTCCGTTCAGAAGAATTTTTACGGTATTGCTTCGGCAACACTGGCTACCATGCGGCTCATAGGTCAGCTCTTCAGTATGGGAATCGTTATGTTGATACTTGCATTAAACATGGGAAAAACCCAGATTACACCTGAGTACCATCCTCTTTTTCTATTCAGTCTAAAAATCCTTTTTGTCATTTTTCTCCTTCTTTGCTTCTGCGGCATTTTTGCCTCATTGGCAAGGGGCAAAAAAAACAACAGGGACGCGGGGACAGGTCCCCTGTCCCACTAGCATTACAGCTAAAAACTAGTAATTAGCGGCGCTGTAAAGACGGTTTAGCGGCCGCTCGGGCAAAGCGCCGGACCGACTTTCACCCGAGCACCTGGCGTATACGATGCTACACTACCTGATTGACGCGGTATCCGGGTCGATGCCCTCCCTGGCGAGACGGTAGGCCAACAGGGCAAGATGGTAATCCTGTTGCGCAGTAAAAAGCTTCGATTCAGCTTCCCGGAAGAAGAGCTCCTGCTGCTCCAGGTCCAACAAGGCGATCATTCCCAGTTTGTACTGCATTCGGGCCTTCTCCAACTCATCCCCGGCATTTTGCAGGCTAAAAGCCGCGTTACTCAGCGTCTCGGCCGCCAGAACGATAGCTTCGACTCTGGCCTGATAATTGTCAGTCACGGATTTAAGGGTATTCTCAAGGTCCAGTTCAGCCTCCTCTACAGCCAGTTCCGCTGAGCGGTAATCATTGCGGTCGCTCTCGGAGGTATCCTCCAGATCTTCCTTTTTTTGCTCCAGGGCTTCTCGGGCACGCAGATATGTAAGGGTCGAGGTCAAATCGGGCATCTCTTCGTCAAGAACCGTCTTCTCCCCGGAAATATTAAGCGTTACCTCCGCCAAATCGAAGACAAAAGTATCAGGCAAACCCAGCAAGCTCCTGAATGTTCTCTGCAGGCTCTCGACCTTTTGCTGAAGCGTCAGGGAGGTCTCCCGCCCCTGTCGCAGATTTTCCTCAGCCTCGGACAGATCTAAAGGAGTGCTCCGGCCCAATTCCGACAACTTCTCTTCCCTTTGCAGCATTTTCTCCAGGTTTTGCACGACCAGTTCCTGGTGAGCCAGCTCGTCACCTGCGGCCAGCAGGGAGAGATAGGCCTGCTCCACGTTATAGTCGATAATATGCGGCTGAGTTATCAGGGCGTCCTGAGCCGACTCCAAACTTGTTTCCGCTGAGCGGAGCTGTGATTTTACCTGATCTTCCCGGGATTTTTGCTCGTAATAGCGCGGTACAATATTCGCATAGGCCGGGCGTATCTCCTCAACCTGCCGTGTATACTCGGCTATATCCCGGTTGGCCTGGTCGATATTTGTTTGCAGGGCAGATACCGCGGGATCACCCGGCTCCAGTCCGGCTATTTCTTCTTCCCACTCCGCAACGCTCTCTTCCAGCAGTCTGATGGCATTCTCCCCTTCGTCAATAAGGGCTTCCAACCGGTCCATATCGCTTTTCATGTCGTCGATTGTATAATTGGCACTCAGACCATTCTGGCTTCTTACCTGCGCCAGGGATATCTCCGCCTGGGAATAAGAAATTTCCACCGTCTTCATCTGGCTGCCCTCTTCCCTGGCCATAATTTTTGCTTTTTCCAGAGTGATAACCGGGGCGGCCTGAGCTGCGGCCAGTCCGCCGAGGAAAATGCCGGCTGCAACGATCAAGCTACAAATAAATTTTCCTTTTGTCAACATGCCAACCTTACCCCCTTTATTCATATCTTAATGCTTCAATAGGATCGAGCTTAGCCGCTTTATTGGCGGGATAATAGCCAAAAAATATGCCGATTAACACGGTCACGGAAACGCTTATGACGATAACTGCCGCCGACGCTGTGGCGGGATATCCCAGAAGATTAGCTCCCAGGGCACCGATAAGCAGCCCCAGAATAATACCGATAATACCGCCAAAGACACAAATAATCACCGATTCCACAATAAACTGGGCTCTAATATAGGAACTTCTAGCTCCGAGTGCCTTTCTTGTTCCGATCTCACGTGTCCGCTCCGTCACAGAAACAAGCATGATGTTCATGACGCCGATACCTCCCACCAAAAGTGAAATTGCGGCGATAACTGCGACAGCGATGGAGACTGTATTTAACATGGAGGTCATGTTGTCGATGGCGCTTTCCATATTCATGACTCCGGCCTCCCAATCCGTATTTCTTTCATAAATCTTATCAAAATAGGTTTCTAACTCCTCACTAAAAAAAGCCACTTCAACTCCTGTTTTGGTAATTACCGTTAAACTCTGATAGTTTTCCGTCTCCGCGTCTTGCTTGGCCAAACTTATGGGAATATATAAGCTAGTGGTCGTATCTTTCTCAGAAGCGGAACTGGGTGCAAAGTCAGAGGCCTCATACTCGTAAACTCCTACAATTGTATATGTCTCAATAGTTTCGTCGTAATATATTTTCACCTCCTGCCCCAGGGGATCTGTCCCTGCAGTAAACATATTGTCTACGAGCCTGTCGGATACAACAGCCACCTTTTTCAGCGCTTTGACATCTTTTTCGGCAATAAACCGTCCCGAAACAAGCTCCACATTGTTTGCCGTTGCATAGCCGTCGTTGGCTCCCGTCACATTCACGTTGGCATAAAGCCGTCCATCCTGCGCCTTGGCAGATCCGACGCTGTAAGAAAGACTTATTGTTTCCACCTTATCACTAAAATGCTCCATAAAAGTTTCCAGATCGTCGTCAGATAAAAGATCGCTTTCCTCAGGCTCTTCCTCAGAGCCGGACATGCCGGGTCCTCCTCTCCGTCCTTCTTCACCCCGCTCCCTGATGCTGACCATAATCTTATTTGCCCCCATACTTTCCATGGTTTCGGTAATGGAGGTAGTAAGGGAATTTCCGATGGAGACGATGGCGATAACAGAGGCAATGCCGATAACAATACCGATCATTGTCAACATAGCCCGCATTTTGTTTGCCTGCAAAGCAGCCAGAGCAAGAACAATATTTTCCATTAAATGCATTTATTCCACCCCGCTTTTGGCTAAACTACTGTGAGGGTTTTTCTTTTCATCAACTATTCTACCGTCCTTGATCGTCAGTATCCTTTCCGTTTCTTCAGCCAATTCATAGTTATGAGTTATTAAAACAACTGTCGTTCCCTTTGTTTCATGAACTTTGTGAAAGAGATCCATCACAACCCGTCCTGTCACCGAATCCAGGGCACCGGTCGGTTCATCGGCCAAAACAATTGCCGGGTCATTAGAAAGGGCGCGTGATATGGCTACACGCTGTTTTTCTCCGCCGGAAAGCTCGTTCGGCAGATGATACATACGCTCCGACATGCCCACAAGTTCCAACAACTCCTTGGCCCTTTGCATTCTTTGATGCCTGTTTATTCCTGCATAAAGCATGGGCAGCTCCACATTCTTTAAAGCTGAATTTCGCGGGATCAGGTTAAATGTTTGGAAAACAAAACCTATTTTTTTGTTTCTAATATCGGAGAGATCATTATCGGACTTTTCTTGCATAGCTTCACCCTCCAGCAGATATTCACCGGAGGTAGGGCGGTCTAAAGCGCCGATAACATTCATCAGGGTGGTTTTTCCCGAACCGGAAGCGCCGACAATGGAAACAAATTCCCCTTTATGTATGGTCATCGTAATATTTTTTAAAATTTTTAGCTCATTTGGGCTACCGATAAATACTTTCTTGACAAGATTACGAATATCGATCATTATTTCACTCATAGCTTCCTCCTACGGCAGTCTGCCTTATGTTTGCCTTATCATTACAGCGAAAAATAGTGCCATAGGGACGTTTGGCGGTCGCTCGGGCAAAGCGCCGGATCGGTGCTCCGGTTTCCTGCCTGCAAGTCCTGCGGCTCTTCTTAGCCCTTCACCTTACCTACCCGACAAGCTGCCCTCCATGTCAGCGAGCCGGCTGCAGACATCCTGTTTGCAGGGTAAGCTTTCAGCCTGCGCTTCGCCCGGGACTTTGCACGGCCGGAAAAAGTCGCACCTTGCCCGTCACTTCACCCGAGTGCCGGCATATAGGAAAGCTAAGAAGTAGTAATTTTTCGCTGTACTGTTATGTAAATTAACGTCACTTCTTTACGGTCGCATCATTGGTCCGCGCATCATCCCGCCGCCGCCTGAGCCGCCGTTTGCCGGCCGTCCGGCAGCCATATTCTCCGGATTTACACTTGTCGCGTCATTGACGACCTTGACACCATCAAAAAGACCTTCCCCCTGCACCTCTGTATAGAAATCCGTCTCTATACCCGTTTCCACCACAACTTCTTGGATCGTGGATTTTTCATGCTCATCGGTGAGAATATAAACGATGCTCTGGCCATCGGCATTACTGCCGACAGCATTATAGGGTACCGCATAAACATCGGCCTTTTCTTCTAAAATAATATTAAGACGCGTGTTCATACCGATTTTAAGTCCGCTGTCATGATCCAAAACAGCAATTTGTACTTCAAATTCTACCGTACTGGAGATGATCGTTTCTCCCGTTGCATCTTTTTCGGATGTCGGTGCAATCTCAATCACCTCGCCGCTGAGGAGAGCATCACCGGTAGCATCAGACTTAATGGTGACCGCTTGCCCTTCATGGACCTTGTCGACATCATACTCTTTGACATATGTAGTAATAAGCAAATTTTCCGTATCCTCGACCACAAATAAGAGTCCGTTGCCCGAAGAACCTACCTTGGCAAAGACCGCTGTTACCGTACCGTCTACCGGGGTTTTGATCAACGAATCGGCAAGATCTTTCTCCAGTTTTTGCAGGGCTATTTGTTGCGTCCTATCTTCCTGTTTTATTTTTTCCTTTGTAACTTCCAGCGAGGAGATAGCTTTCTCATAGGCATCCGCAGCCAGTGTATAATCTGTCTCTGACTCACTCATCTCCTGATCGGAGATATATCCGGATTCAAATAAAATTTTGTTCTCTTCAAAGGTCTTCGTTTTGGTTTGCAGGTCGATCTCAGCCGTTTTAAGAGATGATTCCGCGTTAATCAGTTCGCTGTTCATTCCGTTATTGTTCTGCATCTCGGCCTTCTGCTGAGCAATATCCAGTTCCAGCGAGGCCGTATCCAGCTTGGCCAGAAGATCTCCTACTGCGACCCGATCTCCTACAGACACATAAATTTCTTCTACAGGATAACTCAGAGTAGAATAGACATTTTGAGTATCTGCACTCTCAATATTGCCCGTTACGTCGATACTGCTGACCAGTTCGCTTTTAGAAAGGACCGTGTAAGAAATATTATTTGCATCACCACCGGCTCCTCCTTTTGCTGCAAGGGTTTTCAAAGTCAGAACAGCCGCAATAAGAAGGACTAAAGAAATAACAATAATAATTGTCTTTTTGCGTTTTATAAAATTGATCATAATTTATTCATCTCTCCCTATCACTACAGTACAAATTTACGATCTTAATTTGCATTTGCATTTGCTCTGCAGTGCTCTTTATTAAGACGCCTAATTTTATTCCTGTTCCCATAAACCTTTATCCCGGCCTGTAAATATTTGCACACACTAAACACACTCATGAAGCTTCTACTTCACCATAAGATGGATGAAAATCAAAGTAAGTTATTTTCCAGGAGCATATTTTCTTGGTACTTGCTTTTCACCCGCCTTTCCATGTAAGATGATAAAGGGGTTGCTCTCTGGTCCAATTATATACTCCTGTAATTATCCCCCAATAATTATAACAAAGATAACATCTGTAAAACCAGAAAGTTTTTTCCTATATTTTCATATACCTTCTGCGCTTGAAAAACAGAGCCATGATTATTCCTGCAGTTATGACAGCGCCTGATACCAGAAAATAAGTTAAAGATGTTTTGTCAATAGGGTGGTTTTGTGACGACCTCATTCCCATTCCCATCGGATGATTTCCCCCGGCTTCTTCCCCTTGCGGAATATTGCCGGGCATCATCCCGCCGCGTCCGCCTTCTCCGCCGGCCGGACCGTTCAGAGCGCCCGCGGCCTGCATTTCAAGCATATTCTCAGGAATTCCCAACTCCACGGCTTTTTCCCGCAGTCCGTCGGTAAGACCGCCCGCGGCAAGGACTTCCTGTCTAAACTCTTCCAGCGCGGCCATATCTATTCCTTCCGGGAGCATCATACCTTGTGGCGGTTCGAAGGCACCTTCCGTCTCCTCCGGCTGCGCCACCCCTCCCGGCTGCCGGACGCCTTCGTCCCGGGCCGGCCTTTCGCCATTACCGTCAGGGCGCTGCCGGGCAGGAAACCTGTCTCCCTCTAAGTTTCGTTCTCCTCCCCGGCCCATGCCGCCTCCCATACCGTTGCCGTCGTTTGTGGAGGCCAGCTCACCGCTGAGCTGCTTTTGAATTGATGCGGACATGGCCTCTGCAAGTTCGAGAATGCCGGAAACATTACCTCCAAAACCTCGAAATCCGCCCATCCGGTAGCCCTGGTGTTCGTTATCATTATTGGTATCTTGATTGGCGTCTTGCGGATAATCCGCGGTTTCTTCTTGATTTTCCTCCTGATTTTCTTCGCCCATAGCGCCGCCTTCTATGGTGCCGGAGATGCTTTTCTCAAACTGCTCGTAAGTGTAAAAGGCAGTGGGATCGGTCTTCACATAGTCGGAGATCAGTGTTTTGCACCGGGCGGTTTCCGCTTCCAGGTATCCTCCGCTCAGATACTTCACGGCAATTTCCTCAAGATAACCGTGATAGGTCTCCAGATATTCTTCGTTGGACAGAAGTTCTGCTATAAGGGGTCTTGCGTCAAGTAATCCCTGGGTCGGCTCGTCGATATAGATACTTGCAGCATCACCGCCAAAACTGAAACCGCCGAAGGACATGTTCAAATCCCATGGGAGTATGGTGAAAACACCGTTTTGTTCATAGAGATAATAATTATGTCCCATATTGCCCAGATAGCTGTCAAAATTGGCCAGCGCCGTACTAACGGCAATATAGCGCAGGGCCCCGTCAACATCAAAATATTTTTCAATTTCACCATCATTATTCAGCGCATCAAGCATGCTGGTCAACTTGGACCAATCGGCTTCTTTCAATGTACTCTTTACTTCAAGCCCCGTATAGTCGGACGGGCTTTCACCATTGTATTCAAGAGTATTACCCACGGATTTATACAGATCTCCTGTTATATCTCCAAAATTCCTTTCCAGATAAGGTTCCAGTATACTCTCAACCGCCAGGTATAAGCCGAAGTACTCGCCGTTTACATGCACCGCGGCATAAGAGAAGGCCGGAACGGGTACCCCCATCTCCTCAAAGATCTGATAGGAGAGAAACTCACGCATATAGGAGGGATCGGAAAAACAGTTGTTCAGATTGAGCTGGGTAAGCCCCGCCATGGTCTGACCGGAACTTTTCCCTTTACCGCCGAAGTTTAATTTAAAGCTGTAACGGCCGCTCTCACTACGATAAACGGACGAAAGACTGGAATTACCCTTGGCTCTTATCTCCACTACCTCAAAGGCATCGCCATTGACGGTTACTTTGGCCGGACGGAATTCCTCTTCAATGGCGTTTTCCAAAATATCGTTCCAGTCGGCCTCACTTATTTCAATGTTGATATCCATAATTTTATCTCTCTGGAAGTATTTGTTCACATACTCGTCACCGTAAACTTTGATGTCGCCTGTGCCGTACACGGTGTATACGGCAATAAATAAGGTTGTAAATATCACCATCACCAGGGACAAAAAAATAATTCCGGCATTCAACATAATCGACCTACTCCTTTTAGATCGCATATTCGCCGTTAAAGCTCACCAGCGCGGCATTACTAACGCCGGGAATTGCCGACAGTTCGTTGACGAACTTTGTCTCCCCGCTCTTCATGCGAATTTCAAAAACAAGTTCTATGCCTTTTGCCGCTGTAACTGTTTTGGACTTAACGCGATATTTGGCAAAGTACTTTTTCATCAGTCCGGTTGCACCGCCTTCCGCGTTCTCATCCGTACAATTGACCATGACAATGTAGGGTGTTTCCACAACATTTTTACTGACAAAGACAATAAGAATAAAACCGATCAATACTGAACCCAGCACGGCAAGGGGGATAAGACCCGCTCCAAGGATAATTCCCGTACCAATGGCCCAGAAGAGAAAAACTAAATCCATGGGATCTTTTATGGCGGTGCGGAAGCGGACGATAGAAAGGGCACCCACCATCCCGAGGGAAAGAATGACGTTTGAAGTTACGGCGAGGATGACAAAGGTAGTCAGCATGGTCAGCGCCACCAGCGAGATATTGAAGGGTCGTGAATACATCACACCTCCAAAAGTTTTTTTATAAATGAGATAAATAAACATACCGATGAGAAAGGCAGCTGCCAGGGCTATGGCCGCATCGGTGAAAGAAAATCCGCTTGTTTTTTCGAGAAAGGTTGATTTAAAAATATCGTTAAAAGTAATTCCCATCTTGATTAACTCCTTTTAATAGTGTAAAGTTACTCCTTTTAATGTACTTTGGCTTTATTTCGGCACCTGACTTCCGACTACTGACTTCTGCTCTTACATATACACGCGGCAGGCCGCGTATTTTGAAGCTGCTGCTGATGTGCATTTGTTCAGCTGGATAATATCCTGAATAAATTCCGGCAGAAACCCGTCAAATTTCACCTCCAGGATGCATCGGCCGTTCCCCGCTGCTGCCGCTCCGGGCAGGTTAACATCAAAGATATCTGTGGAAATAATCGACGACCTGATATTGCTGTCGATGGTTACCCTGACATTACCCGCGGGGTAAAGGTACGCCTCCCGCAGATAATCCACCACAGTTTTAGGAAGAAGCCTTTCTGTCCGCAGCTTCACATAAAATTCCCTCAGCAGGGCCTGATCAGCTTCCTTCAGGAAGCTGATATCACCGCTTAAAATGTTTAAAACATTCTCTTTTGTTATCCTTGCACTAAGCTTAGCTCCATTGTTGTAATGTTTAATTTTTTTCTCCAGGCGGATGAAGTCATGGTTATGGTTATAAAAGCGGATGCGAAATTTCTCCTTGATGGGCAAACCGTCCAGCTTCTCATAAAGAGCTTTATCTTCAGGCGTATCAAAATACAAGCTGCGAATATGATATCTGCCGTCCGGGCCGGCATGTTTGTCGCCAGGCAGTATACAGGAGAGCCTGCTTCTCATTACCAGCGCCTCTGCCGTGGTAACAATTTGCTTTAATTCATGGCGATATTTTAAGTTGTTCATATACTATCACCTCTCTCTTTTTCCTTGAGCATAAGTGTTGCGGACAGAGTCTTGCCGTTTCGATAATACTTGACGGTAATTGTATCGCCGACCTTGTGCTGCTTTAAAATGCTGTTGACGGTGTTGATCGATATGACCGTTTCCCCGTCAAGCTCTAAAATAATATCGTTTTTCTGTATTCCGGCCGCTTCAGCAGCACTTTCGGCGGCAACGTCGGTAACCAGTAGCCCCTGGGGAACATTATAATAACGTGCAGTCATGGCATTTATTTCCGCACCGCTGATACCCGTAGCCGGCCGGCCCTTGACATAACCGTACTGGATAATGGACTTAATAATGGGCAGGGCATAATCAGTAGGGATGGCAAACCCAATTCCCTCAATTTCGGTTGAGGCAATTTTAATGGTATTAATGCCTATTACCTGACCGTATTCATTGACAAGCGCTCCGCCGCTATTGCCGGGATTGATGGCGGCATCGGTTTGAATCAGGCTTTCAGCCACGTTTTCTGCGGCCACTTTACGGTCTATCCCGCTAATCACTCCTACGGTGACCGTGCCGGCCAGATCCATGCCCAGAGGATTGCCGATGGCCATGGCAAACTCTCCGGGGAGCAGATCGCTTGAGGAAGCAAACTGAGCAACCGGCAAATTATCAAGTTCAATCTTAATGACGGCGAGGTCGTTCTCTTCTTCACCGCCTATGTACTTGGCAGTTGCTGACCTCCCGTCAGCCAGGTAAACCTCCATTTGACCATTCGTACTTTCAATAAAGCTCTCAACCACATGATAATTAGTTATGATATAACCATCCTCCGCGCAGATGATCCCCGATCCTTCACTGGATTGCTCAAACATCTGCGGACCAAACCTTCCCATCTGGGCCTTAATCTGCGCGCTAACTTTGATCCCTACGACCGATGAGACGGCTTTTTGGGCCATTTCAGACACACTCACACCGGCAGGAGTACTGGCCAGGCTCACCACATTATAGGTTCCGTTGTTTGCGCTGTCTTGCATCTGCAGAGTTTCCATGGCTTGCACCTGCAAGTTTTCCATGGTCCGCGTCAGAGCGTCAATTTTGGTATCGTAATCGTTCTTTAAGACTATTATGGCGCAGAAACTCACCAGTATAATCAGTCCTGACACTCCGTACGCAATAAGCTTGCTCTTTAATAAGTTTTCCGTTTTGCCGAACATAGATATGAACCCCCTTTCATTTCTTTTCTTTTTTCTTCCGGTTTTCTTGAGCCTGATTTGATTCTAATGGAGAACAAAGCTTAAAATCACCGAAAACAGGCAGTAAAAATAACGCAAAACTGCTGCAAAAAAAAGAAAGGAGCAGCGTAAAACTGCTCCTTTTTCACATTACTAGTGGTATTAAAAGGTAATTTTAAATGCTGCCCCCCCGGCGCTATTCCGGGCTTCTATTTTACCGTTATGCTGTTCAATAACCGACTTAACTATGGAAAGTCCGATGCCGTGTTTGCCTCCGTGGCCTTTGTAAAAGCGATCAAAGATATGGGGAAGATCTTCCTCTGCTATGCCTTCACCGTCATCAAGCACAAAAATGGTTATTACTCCGTTTTCTCTCCTGCAGGAAAGGGTGATCGTTCTTTTTGCATATCTGATTGCATTCGATATAAGGTTTGAAAAAGCACGGGAAAGACGCTTTTCATCACAGTTCATGTTTACAGGTTGATCGTCAAAATCAAAAACAAACTGCAGATCCCTCTTCGCTGCCAGGCTACTCTGGCGTTCGGCAGAGTTTGAAAGCAACTCGCGCAGGTCGCATTCTATAAATTGGCTGTCCGGAGTTATGCTGTCGATCCGTGAGAGGTAAAGCAAATCTTCGACCAATTCGCTGAGCCGGTCACTTTCGCTGATAATGACACGGCTCGATTGGTTCTGATCCAGAATCCCGTGCTCAATCCCTTCGGCATTGCACCTGATGGATTGCAGAGGGGTTCTGAGCTCATGGGATACATTTTGGAAAAAAGTCTTTTGCTCCTTGTCATAAGCATCAAGCTGAGCAGCCGCTTTATTCATACTCTCAGCAAGCTCGGCAAGTTCAATGTCCCCGTATTTTAAAGCGCTTCTTGAAAAATCGCCTTCACCGATACGCACGGCAAACCGGGTCAGTTCCCGGACAGGTTCGGCAATTTTCCCTGATAAAAAAACGACGAGAACAACAGCCAGAATCCCTGCTATGCCCATAACTGCCAGAAGCACAACGTTTATACGCTCTGCAAAGGAGGTAATAGCCGTCATATCAATGAAGTAAATTAAAAACAAATTACCGGGCAGCAAATATTCCGGTATCTGCACGGAAACAAAAAAATACTCTCTTCCGGAAGCCTTGAGGCGCATAATTTCCGTGCTTTGCAGTTCCACCTGTTCGGTTTTTAGCTGTTTGACCAGTTCAAATATCTCGTCATAATGTTGAATAATGATCATGTTTAGATCAGGGAAGACAAGTTCGTAATTCTCTGAAACGATTATTGTTTCGGCTTTGCCCACCGGGCCCCTGGGCAGCCTTCTCATATCGGGGATAAACACACGCCTCTGGGTGGTTTGCGAACCTTTTTCATTGTAACGCACTATTTGCATGACGTCTTTAAGCTGTTCATTAATACTGCCTTTAATGTACTCTCTTACAAGCAGGTTGAAAACCGTAAAGATTACCAGAAAAATAACAGCAATAAGCGACAGCACCATAACAAGTATTCTTGTGCGGATGCTGATCTTTCGTCTGCTAATCTTACTCACCTGTTTTGCGCTCCTTTAGACGAAAGCCGAAACCCCAGACCGTATCAATAACCGTCCGGCTGCCCGAAAGTTTTTTGCGCAGCCTTCTGACAGTATCATCGGAGGCTCTTGTCTCCACTTCACTGTTGTATCCCCACACCTTGTTTAGCAACTCCTCTCGCGATACGGCCCTATCTTTGTTTTCGATGAGATAGCACAAGAGATTGTATTCATTTGGCGTAAGCTCTAAAGGAGCATTGTCCAGCAGTAATGTTTTTTTGTTCAGATTTATTTGAATATCAGCATAAATAAGCATGCGCTGAGCGGGATTTTCTTGTGCTGTCTTATCAAATTCTATCCTGCGGAAAATTGCTTTGACCCGCATAACCAGAGAAATCGCGGAAAATGGTTTGGTAAAATAGTCATCGCTGCCGAGGTTTATTCCTGTGGCGTAATCTATGTCGCTGTCGCGTGCCGTAAGCATAATAATAGGCACTGTGCTTAGCTTGCGCAGTTCCGAACACACTGTAAAACCGCTTGATCCGGGCATCATCACATCGAGGATGACTAAATCGCATGGTTTTTCTTGAAAAGCGGCCAGGAGCTTGTCACCATCTTCAAAAGCAGTGACAGAGTATCCTTCGCTTTCCAAAAATGTTTTAACCACATCACGTATATTCTGCTCGTCATCGGCAATATATATAGACTCACGCATACTTTGCCTACCTCCTGCGTTACTCACTTCATTCGATCATTTTAAGGGAAACGGCGGAAGAAATCTCCGCACCTTTGCCGAAAATTTGCCGCAAAACTGACGAAATCTCTATCTGACTGCCGGCAAACCAAATAAACGAAGAATAGGATACCCTTTCATTAATTTTTAAGTATTAAAGAAAGGGTATCAAAAGTCTCCGTCACTTCGGCTCCGGCGGGTATAGCATCCATAACAATATGCTCCCAGGGCGTTCCCAACACCGGCTCCAGAATGGCTATCACACCCCTGTCATCCCGCTTGCGAATTAGTCTTCCGCATCCCTGTTTTAATTTCAGGCCCATTTCGGGATAATCCACTTCCGTTAGAGGATTTAACCCTTGTTTTTTCACCTCGCGCCGTCGCGCTTCGATCAGCGGATCCTGCGCGGGAAAAGGCAGTCGCCAGATCACCAGAAGTGAGAGCGCAAAACCCGGCACGTCGATTCCTTCCCAGAATCCCGCACCCACCAGCACTGAAGAGACTTCCTCGCGAAATCTCTCGACAAGGTAGCCCCGTTCGGCGCGATCCTCCCAGAGTATTTCAAAGGGAAACCGGCAGTTTTTAAGTCCCCTTCGGATTCTTCGAACATCGGACGGAGAGTTGACAAGCACCAGTCCCCGGCCGTTAGCAAGACGCAAAAGTGCAACCAGACGCTCCAAAGCAGGGTCAAACCAGTCTTCCCGGACGCTGGCCGAAAAATGCCGGGGCAGATAAATGAAGACTTGCTTTGCAAAATCAAAGGAGCTGTCCACAGACGAACTCGAAGGCTTCTGCAAGCCCAGTGTGCGTGTAAAATAACTAAAGTCGCCTCCAATGCTGAGGGTTGCAGAGGAAAATACTACGGGAAGTTTCTTGGTAAAAAGGAACTTCCCGAGAAGGTCACTAATGTTTCTGGGCACAACCCATAAACTCTTCTCTTTTCGGTCGACCCAGACAATAGCATCTCTATCTCCATCCCGACAGAACCGGTCTAAAACAGCTGTCGCCCTTTCTATTTTAGCCTCAAAAGACTGCAAGCGGGTTGTGGAAAGGGACCCGGTATACAGTTCTTGTTCATTCTGCAGCTCATGGTGCAAGCCACTGAGGGTGCGAAGCAGGGTATCTGCCGCTCTGAGAAGGTCATTGCTTACACGGACGGCAAGCCGTTCTGTTCGCTCATCTTCAAGCACCGAATTATAAAGAGTCTTGAAAAATCCGGAGGTGGCCGTTCTCAAAGAAATGGCGGCAGCAAGCAGAGATATTCTGGCTCCCTGGAGCCGCTCGAGCAAAGAAAGCATACTGTTCAGGTCATCCTCAGCAATTTGCCGGCCTGCCCTCATCGCAGCGGGGAGTATAATTTTATGCCCTTCGTCGATGATAACAGCCGCATAATCGGGCAGGAGGGTCAATTTTCCGTCAGCGATCCGCTCCTCCCGCTCCCAGAGATCGTTAAAGAAAAGTCCGTGGTCACACACGATCAGATCCCGGGCTGACCGATAATAATTCCTTGCCCTGACAAGCTTACAGAACCCTCGTGAAGAACAAATCGTGCAGGGCATAGTCTCATCCCAGGCGACCTGTGACCAGACACGATCGGGGATGTGCGGCACCTCCGAACGCTCTCCCCGGTCAGTCTCATCTGCCCAGTGCACAACTTCGTCCAGCAATCTGCTTGACTCTCCGGTAAAGGGATTATTAACCCTGTTAGCTTTTAAATCGCAGATAAACTGACGGGGATCTTTGGCCATGCGGACATCAAGGTCAAGATCTAAAAGGCGCGCCAAGGTATTGATATCCCCTTTTGGCCCGGTTAGCTGCTCCTGGAGCGCTGTGGAGGCACATGCTATTATGACGGGTTTTCCGGAAAACCTGGCATAAGGGATCGCACTGAGCAAGTAAGCAAAAGTTTTTCCGGTACCGAGGCCTGCCTCGGCAAAGTGCACCTTTCCTTTGCACACGGCATTGGCAATTTGAAAAGCTGTAAAAATTTGGTCCTCACGAATTTCATATCCTTCCCCCGGAAGAATATCATAAAAAACATGCCCGATCCAATGGGCAAGCATTGCGGGAAAATCATCTTTGCTGCAGTATTCAAAAGGTACTTTCGACCTGACAAGAGCGCACATACTGATTTCCCTTCTTCAAGATGTTTGTATTATTTCGCCCTCAAAGCCATTTATTCCTTGCAACGGGCAAAAATTGTGCACTCCATATTATTGAGTTTACGCTCCCATGTGTGTTTTGATAAAAGCACAAATCTCCTCCATCGCTTGCCTGGCCTCCGGAAAGAGAGAGGCACAAACAGGATAACAATGAAATAACCCCTCCCCAATTCTCAATGTAACATTTACACCCGCTTTCTCGGCTTTTTCCGCAAATTGAACGGCATCATCCAGCAGAGTTTCATCTCCTCCGACATAAATGAGCATGGGCGGCAGTCCCTTGAGATCTCCGAAGAGGGGAGAAATATACGGCAGGCGGAGATCATTCGTTCCCCCATAATGTTTAGCAAAAGCTGGGCCTGTTCCCTCGGGCGCCAGACATCTCTTGGCGTTTGTTCGATAGGATTCCCCTGTACATGTGTAATCGGTTACAGGTGAAAAAACCGTCGCTGCTGCAGGAAGAGGAATGCCAAGGTCGCGGAGAGCCAGTAGCGTGGCCAGACATAAGCCTCCACCGGCAGAATCCCCGATAAATATAATACGGGAAGAACAAATACCCTGGGCCAACAACCAGCGATATACTGTCAGTGAATCATCCAGCGCAGCGGGGAAAGGATGTTCGGGAGCTAAACGGTACTCAAATAGAAGTGCACCTATCTTACTATTTTTAACAAACTTGACGACATGCATGCGGTGAGATTGGCATGTTCCCGACACATACCCGCCTCCATGAAAATACATCATCACTTTGTCCTTTTCCGCTCGGGAAGGAAGAATCCATTCAACCGGGATCTCGTCAATAGTGACAGGCGATACTTCTATTCCCTCGGGCAGCCTGCGTGAAAACCTTGCTCCCCCTTCCACATTCCGGCGAAAACGCAGAACAGCTTCATACGTATTCCAGTCCATGGTTTCCCTTTTTAATTGCAAGCGCAATAAATGGCGGTTCCTCAGCAGAAAACAAAATAAACGTGCTCTCAAACTTAGCATTTTTTCTTTTCCTCCAATTCTCATTTTTCTTATCGTTAACCGTACAATACCCCTATGACTAATATTGTATTTTTAGTCATGAAATGAGTAAAGAAAGTGCTGCTCATATGCAGCATAAAGTTTACTTTTCTTAATTTTGTTGATATAATCATTATAAATACTTGATGACTAAAAGTCAACAGGTATTCACCAAAATTATAACAAAATATGAAAAGGGGTTCATTGATGGCCAGGTTTACTGAAAGCGAGAAAGAACAAATACGACAATGCCTCTTAACCAGAGGCAAGGAGCTGTTTATTCAATATGGTCTTGCCAAAACCAGTATTGATGACCTTGTTCAGGCCTGCGGAATTGCCAAGGGGTCCTTTTATAAATTTTTCTCTTCAAAAGAAGAGCTTTTTTATGTCATTCTGAATAACCAGGAAGAGGTTACAAACCGATTGATCGAGGGACATTTGCGCGAAAATCTCCCCCCCAAGGAATTGATCTCTTCCTTCCTGCATATGGCTTTTCAACTGGCCGAGGAAAATCCTCTTTTACAGCAATGGCTTCGTGATGGGGAACATGAACGCATCACCCGCAAATTACCGAAGCATCTCAAAGAAAACTTTTCGCAAGATCACACCAAAAAGGGAATTATATTCGTGCAAAGTTTAGTTGAACGCTGTGTGCTAAGGGAACAAGATCCGGAAGTAATTAACGGGGTCCTGCATGCCGTTATGCTGCTTCGCCTGCATAAAGAAGAGTTGGGCAAAGATATCTTTCCCAAAATTATGGACACAATTATTAATTATATAGCAGAAGGTTTAACGAAACCTGATTAATAAAGACAACTAGGCCCGGCCGGCGGGCTTGCCATAGCCGCCTCCACCGGGGGTTTCAATAATAAGTATATCTCCGGGGTCGGCACTGAACATCGCGGCCCAGGGAAGTTCTTCTTTCCGGCTGCTGCCCCGGCGGCAAAGAATATTTTTCCCTTTTTTACCGGGCTCACCGCCCGCCAGGCCGTATGGAGCATACTTTCTCCTTCCCGTAAGCAGTGAAACCTGCAAAGGCTCCAGGAATTCCATTTCCCTGATGATGCCGTCACCACCACGGTACCTGCCTTTCCCTCCGGACCCTTTCCTCACGGCAAAACGGTTTATCCGGACGGGGTAGCGCGCTTCCACCACTTCGGGGTCCGTAATACGGGTATTGGTCATATGCGTATGAACGGCAGATGCTCCGTGAAATCCTTCTCCCGCGCCGGCACCTCCGGCGATGGTCTCATAATAGGCTAGAACAGGCTCTCCGCCCTCACCCCTTCGCCCGAAGGATACATTATTCATGGTGCCCTGGCCGGCTGCCATTATCTTTAGGGCACCGAAGACAACATCCACTACCCTCTGGGAAGTTTCCACGTTGCCGCCGGCTACAGCCGCACATTTTTCCGCATCATCGCTGGCAGGAGGGTTGAGAAGGCAGTTTGCAGGGAGAATGATGGAGATGGGTTTTAAAACACCCGCGTTGAGGGGTATCTCTTTGTTGATAAGGCAGCGGAAACAGTAGAGAACAGCACTGGTAACAATAGCTCTATTGGCGTTGAGGCTGCTTTCCACCACTTTTCCTGTCCCGTGAAAATCGACGACCGCCTCTCCCCCGTAATTGCCGTCTTTGTAAAGATGGCGGATAATAATCTTGACGGATAGAGGTGAACCATTGTCCAGATAGTCTTCGAAAAAATATTCTCCCGGAGAAATTTTCAACAAGGCCTGCCGCATCATCTTTTCCGCGGCATCCTGTATATGACCCATATAAGCCCGGACCACCTCCAGGCCGTAGCGTCCGACCAGTTCAAGAAGGCGGAAAGCACCGGTTTGATTGGCTGCCACCTGGGCATTAATATCCGCGAGATTATCCCTGAGGGCCCGCGTCGGATATTTCGACTCTTCAAGGAGACTGATCAGCCTTTCTTCACCGGCCCGGTCGTTACTGACGAAAGGGAATGCTTTGAGCAACACGCCTTCTTCCGCCAGATTCTTGGCAAAAGGAGGCATGGAACCCGGCGTAATACCTCCGATCTCCGCGTGATGAGCCCGGTTTGCTGTGAAAAAAAGCAATTCTTTTCCTTCTTCGTCAAAAACCGGGGTAACTACCGTCACATCGGGCAGGTGGCTTCCTCCATGGAAAGGATCGTTGGTAATATAAATCTCTCCGGGACGCATCTGCGGAAATGTCTCCCTGATAAACTTAACGGAGGCCGGCATAGCTCCCAGGTGCACCGGAATATGCGGGGCATTGGCTACGAGTTCGCCCTCCGCGGTAAAGATGGCGCAGCTAAAATCGAGGCGTTCTTTCACATTGGTGGAAAGGGCTGTTTTTTGCAGGGTCGCGCCCATCTGCTCGGCAATCGAAGAAAAAGTATTGTTAAATAACTCCAGGGTAACCAGGTCCACTTCTTCACTCTTTTCGCGCGGCGCGAGTTTTTCATTCGGAAGATCTTTACATTCGCCGGCATTTTTACATTCACCCGCGATAGTGTCCTGCAGCAGTATGTTGTTCAATCCGGTAACTTGCGCCTCCCACTGTGGTTCAACGACAATGGTGGTTCCCTCTTCAATTATTATCGCCGGCCCATCAATGACGTCTCCCGGGGAGAGGCTCTCTCTCTTGAAGGCTCCCGCTTCATACCAGCCGCCGGTAGCATACAGGCGGGTCTTCCCCCCGGGGGACGGCCTTCTCATGTGTATTTTAGCGGGAACAGGTTCGTTTTTTTCTGTTTCTCCGACCATTTCCACCCTGGCAACACAGATCTCAATTTCCCGACCGGGGCAAGTAAAACCGTAATAGAGCCGGTGTTGCTCCTCAAAGGCTTTTTGATAATCACCATCCGGGGGCCGGGACACGGTAATTGTCGATTCCTGTCCCTGATAACGAAGATCCAGCATGCGGCGAGGGGGAAGAATTCGTTCTTTGTGAACTCCTTCATCCAGGATGTCCATGTGCAGTGACGTTTCCATACTCCTGAAAAGGCTCTCCAGTTCTTCCAGGGCCTCCGGACCGTAAAGACGACCGACGGCATGCTCGCCAAATTTTTCAACATCAGCCATACCGATACCATAGGCACTGAGCACACTTCCATAGGGGTGTATCAGGATCTTTTCAATACCCAGTTCCCGGGCAACAGAGCAGGCATGCTGCGGACCCGCACCGCCAAATGCTGCTAGAATATAGTCGCGCACATCATAGCCCCTTGCAACGGAAATTTTTTTTATAGCTGCCGCGATGGCGCTGTCGGCAATGCGGGAAAAACCCTCCGCCAGTTCTTCACGGGTATAATGCTGTCCCTTTTGCGCCATTGCGGATCTTATTTCATCCAGATGCCGAATTACTGCCTTCAAATTCAGGGGGAAAGCAAAAAAATTGGGAAGAAGTCTGCCCAAATAAAGATTAATATCTGTTATTGTTAAGGGGCCGCCTCTCCCGTAGCAGGCAGGGCCGGGATCGGCCCCGGCGCTAAGGGGTCCTACCCGGGGAAACTGGCCGTCAAACCAGCAGACGGAGCCTCCCCCGGCAGCCACTGTTTCGATCCGGAGCATGGGAGAGATAAGGTGCACTCCACCGTGGGACTCAGGGTCATTGATCTCCATCTCGAAACGAAACTCGAAGTCCCCATGGAAGCGGCTTATGTCGGTGCTTGTCCCTCCCATGTCAAAACCGATGGCCAGGGGAAAACCTGCCTGGCGGGCAACCTTGGCGTACCCGACCACCCCTCCGGCCGGTCCGGAAAGGATACTGTCCTTACCGGCATATACTTTGGCATCGACCAGGCCTCCGGTATTGGTCATGAGCTTTAAAGGAGACCCGGGAAGGCCGGTTCTGATCTCTTGAAGATAACCCTTTATTACAGGGGTGAGATAGGCATCAATCACTGTCGTCTCCCCGCGGGCTACTATTTTCTGCAGGGGAACCAGGTCTGAGGAGCAAGATATGTGGCTAAAACCCAACCTTTGTGCTATATGGGCCACCATACGTTCATGACGATTATTACGGTAGGAATTCATCAGGCAGACGGCCAGAGAGTCAATACCTTTCTCCAGTAATGGTGCCAATTTTTTCGCGGCCTCTTTTTCCTGCAGCGGAGTTATTATCACACCTTCGTTATCAATACGTTCATCCAGTTCCACCACATCCTGGTACAGCTCGAGCGGTTTTTCTACTTTCAAGGCAAACAAACGGGGACGGTTTTGGTAGCCGATTCGCAGAATATCTCCAAAACCCCGGGTGGTAACAAAAGCAACATTCGCCCCCTGTTTTTCCAGGAGGGCGTTGGTCCCGCGGGTTGTGCCCAGCCGGACGGAAACGCTGCCCACCTTTTCATCCAGGCGCAGCCCTTTCAGCCACCTGATACCTGTCAGGGGGGCTTCCTCACCGGAGAAGAGCTCATAAAGCATTCCTTTTTCCGGCACGGCTGAGAGCTGCTTCGCCAGTGTCAAGCTGCCTGTATCCCTATCAAAAGCCGATACTTTTACGCTCTCCAGCATCTCTACCGGCGAGTGACAGGAACCCTCACCTTCCTCGCTGCTTTTCTCCCTGTAAAGGACAAGAGTATAGCCTTCAAAAAAACGGGGGGGATCTTTTTTCCTTTCGGAGTCACGGATACATATTCCGGAGGAACCTTCTCCTACCCGTCCCTTAATAATTCCCGAACTCAGGAGCTTATAAGAAAGAACCGAGCCGTCCGGACATTTTGCCAGACAGTCGGTAAAAGTGCCGCCCACATCTATCCAAAACTCCCATGGCCTGCAATAATCCTCCCCTTGTATAAATGCTTTGCTTCTCGGCTTTAACATCTATTTGCTACCTCTTAAAAATTTATCTTAAATTATATAAACTTTCCATAAAAAACTACAGGCTGTTTATGGCTTTATAGATTACTCTGGAAAAATTATTAATTGTATAAGGTTTTCTTATTACTCCTTTAAAACCGTATTCCTCATAATCGGCCATTACCGGATCGTTGGAATAACCGCTAGATACAATAGCTCTCAATTCAGGATCTTCCTGCAGCATTCTTTTTATGGTTTCCTTGCCTCCCATACCCCCGGGAATGGTCAAGTCCATGACGACGAGATCAAAGGGTGGGCCCTCTTTTTTTGCTTCCCGAAATATTTGAAGCGCTTCTTCACCACTTTTCGCAAAATGCGTTTCATACCCAAGGAACGAAAGCATCTCGCCCATAACTTCTCGGATTTCTTCTTCATCATCCATAACGAGTATTCTGCCTGTACCAGGGATAATTTCGTCCTTTTCCGTGTCAAGTTGTACTGTTTGAAGGGAAGCGGGTAAATAAAAAGTAAAAACAGCACCTTTTCCTCTTTCAGACTCCGCCTGTATATACCCGTCATGTTTTTTGATTATAGAATACGCACTAGCCAGGCCGAGGCCGCTTCCTTCCGGTTTCGTGGAAAAAAAGGGGTCAAATATCTTTAATAGATTTTTTTCCGGAATACCTGGTCCCTCATCTGCTATGGATATTTTAACATATTCCCCTTCCGGCAGAGGAATATGGTGTCCATTTCTTTCTGTTTTTATGGTAACATTTTCCGCTTTTACTCCTATACTTCCGCCTTCCGGCATAGCCTGGACAGCGTTAATAATAATATTGTATAAAACCTGGCTGATTTGCCCTTCGTCAATCTCTGCGGGATGAAGTTCTTCGGGCAAAAAAAGCCGGCAGTCGACATTGGAACCGCTTAACGCAAACTTTGTGCTCTCGGAGATTAACTTACCGATGGAGGCGATTTTTTTAACCGGAGCCCCCCCTTTGGCAAATGTAAATAATTGCGAGGTTAATTCTTTGACGCGAAGGGTAGCTATTTCCATATTTTCCAAGTAATTATAAAGTTTATCTTGTTTATCCGTATATGACCTCGCCAGGGAGATATTGCCCAGCATAGTAGCCAGGTAGTTATTAAAATCATGGGCAATCCCACCGGCAAGTATACTGATCGATTCAAGCTTTGCGGCTTTAATTGCTTTGTCTTCGCCTTTTTTGCGCTCAGTAATATTATAGGCGGTAATATGTACACCCGATTTTTCCTGATAAGTAAAAGGGGTCAATAACAGTTCCACATCAACTAATGTACCTGCTGTTGAGACAAGCATTGTAGTCAACAATTTTTGTTGGGCCCTTCCAGCCAGAATTTCCCTGAAATGTCGGGTAAAAATCTCCTGGTCATCTGCAGGTAAAAACTCTCTCATGGTTTTTCCGAAAAGAGCCCGGGGAGTTGTTACCTCCATAAGTTTGGCCGCGGCAGTATTGGCAAAAACAATACCTTCTTCCATTTGGCCGCAGATAGCAATCGGCATTATTTCGACAATCTTGCGAAAATATTTTTCGCTTTTTCGCCGGGCAAGTGCTGCCTTGTTACGCTCCGCGACCTGGATCTGTAACTGTTCATTGGCTTTTTCCAGTTCCAGGGTTCGCTCTTTGACTTTTTGTTCCAGGGCGAGATGGGCGTTTTTCAGCATCTCCTCCGCCTGTTTGCGGTCTGTTATATCCATGATCACAGCCCGGCACACCGGCACCTTTTTTTCACCCTCACTTAAAACCGTCATTTCCAGCAAAGCCCAGAAACGGAAGCCGTTTTTCTTAATCATCCTCATCTCGCAAGCCTTTTGCCCGGGCTTTTCCAAAAGCTCTTTGCGAAAAAAATAGTAGGATTCCTGGTCTTCCCTGACAATGAAGCGGGTGAGCGGCTCCCTGAGCAATTCACTCTTTTCCATGTCCAGGAGCCGGGCGGCAGTAAGGTTGGCTTTCCGGATCAGTCCCCATTCATCAAGGGTTATATACCCCACGGGAGCCATTTCATACAGATCAAAATATTGGGCACGGGAGCTTTCCAGCTCCAACTGTGCCCGGCGCAGTTCTTCATTTTGCATTTCCAGCTCGATTTGATGAACTTTCAGTTCATGAAGCAGCTGCTGTTCTTCACCGGGAAGTTGACCGCCCCGGTTCCCGGGAAGAGGCAAAGCCTTTTCACGTAATGCATCCTCAGCCAGCTTGCGCAGATTCTTGATCTTACCGGAGCCGGATTCTTTTTCTTCCATTTTCTCCTCCTTATTCTTGAAGAAACTGCGATCTTCAGCATATTAGCCGCTCGGTGGTGGCAACAGCATACTGTTTTCCTTCCTTATCAACCAACATTGTGGCTGTTATCCACACTTCGACCTTCTCTCCGTTTTTAGTAAGGCGTTGCGTTTGAAACGGCTCCAGCTTCTTACTTTGGGCCAGCCTTTTCACCATTTCCAAAGCTTCCCCGCTCCTCTCTTCCGGAACGATCTCGCTTATATTCATTCCTAACGCCTCACTCTCTCTCCAACCATACAGTTTTTCCGCTCCAGGATTCCAGGCTAAAATTTTTCCTTCAAGGTCCTGCATGGTTACCGCATCGTTGGAGTCACGGACCACAACAGCCAAGTGGCTCATTTCCTGCATGTGTTTTAGCTCGGTGATATCGATAAAGTTGATTACTGCTCCTTCAATGACGTTATCTATTGTGCGGTAAGGCAGGATACGCACCAGGTACCAACCATCATTCTTTGTTCTGACTTCGACCTCTTTCGGCATAAGAGTATTCAGGACAGTCTGCACATCCTGCTCCAAAAGGTCATAGTTCAACAGATTGGAGACAATGTGGTTGACAGGACGGCCTAAATCGCTTTGAATCAGGTTGATTGCCCGGGTAGCCGGGGGAGTAAAGCGTTGAATAAGCAGCTGGTGATCCACAAAGATCGTGCCCATGCCTGTCCCGAGCAACATGTTATTAATATCGTTATTGATTCTGTACAACTCTTCGATCTTTTTTTGCAGCTCCGTATTCACCGTTATCAGTTCCTCATTGAGCGATTGCAGTTCCTCCTTGGATGTCTCCAGTTCTTCATTGGCGGATTGAAATTCCTCATTGGTGGACTGCAGTTCTTCGTTGGAAGTTTCCAGCTCCTCAATGACGGTTTGCAGGTATTCTTCTTTATGCCGCAGTTCCCGTTCAAGATCAATAATACGTTCGTCTCTAGCAGAAGTTTCATCCGCGTCTGCTGCTTCTGCAACGGAAGCCGCAACTTCTTTTCTTTGATCATTCTCTTCCGGAAAGATGACTTCTTCAAATATTACCATAAACAGATCCGAAAAAGGGGATGATTCTGCCGGAAACGGGCTGACCGTCAAATTTACAGTGGTAATTGCGCCGTTTCCCTTGACCCTCAGTCCCCGGAAAGTTACCGCTTTTTTTTCGGCTACTGCTTTGCGGATAGCAGTGGTTAGCTCCAACTTTAACCCCTCCCGCGCCATGTGAGTGATATTCAGACTAATTTCCCCGGGCGCGGGTTCCAGGTATTTACCGGTGCGTCTGTGAATGTAAAGGATTTCTCCTCGTTTGTTGATAGCTGCGCAGGCCGGAGTATAATGTTGTAAAAGCATTTTTTCCACAACTTCACGCATACTGTTGGCTTTACTTTTTCCCGTAACTATGTTCTGTGGAACTGTTTTAAAAAGCGGATAAAACTTTTGGGCAGGATGAAACGTTACTGTTTCCTTGTTCGTATAAAGCTTCCATTTCCGGTCTACAGAGGCATAAAAATCCGCCAATTCACCGATGGTTTCCGATGTGCCCAAAAAAAGGAAGCTCTGGGGATTTAAAGCATAGTGAAACAGATACAAGATTTTCTTCTGCTGATCCCCGTCCAGAAAGATTAAAAGATTGCGACAACTGATCAGGTCCAACCTGGAAAAGGGAGGGTCGCTGGTTACATTATGCTCGGAAAAAACAAGCATGTCACGGATGTTCTGCTTTATTTTGTAACTATGACCATCCGTCTCCCGGGTAAAAAAGTGTTTCAAGCGTTCCGGAGTAACGTCTGAGGCAATGCCGGCGGGATATACGCCCTGGCGGGAGCGATCGATGGCGCGGCTGTCAATGTCGGTGGCAAAGATTTGAACTTTGTACGGTTGTTTCAACTCTTCCAGATATTCTTTAAACATGATGGCCAGGGAATAGGCCTCCTCGCCGGTAGAACAACCGGGTATCCAGATCCGAACGGGATCGCCCGGATTTTTATCTTTAAAAATGCGTGGGATAACCTTTTTGCGTAAGGCGTCGAAGGCTTCCGGGTCACGAAAAAAACCGGTCACTCCCACTAAAAGTTCTCGAAAGAGGGCTTCTATCTCATGGATATTCTGATGCAGGTAACGCAGGTAATCACCCGGGTGCTCTATCTGGTTGACAGCCAGGCGGCGTTCAATGCGACGGGATATGGTGCTCTTTTTGTAACCGGAAAAGTCGTGCCCGGTCTGAGCATGCAGGAGGGATAATATCTCCTGCAGCAATTTATCGTTTTGCGGTGCAGATGCTTGAGGCGGCCTGGGGCCCTTTTTTTGAGTATACCGGATATAAGCGATTAACTGTTCCGGCATCTCCTTCGGAAAGAGCACATAATCCACCATGTCGGTGGCAATGGCAGTAAAGGGCATATTCTTATACTGGGCAGAATCAGGATCCTGCACCATGACCATTCCGCCCTCGTCCTTAATCGCTTTCAACCCCAGCGTTCCGTCGGTACCGCTACCGGAGAGGATAATGCAGACGGAGCGCTCCTTTTGATCCCGGGCAAGGGAACGAAAAAAAATATCAATCGGCAAACGCAAAACCCGGGGCTGATCAGGTTCTTTCAGGTACAGCCGGCCTTGCCGTATGGTTACTTCCCTGTTGGGAGGAGCAACGTGGATACAGTATGGCTCCATCGTCATCCCATCCCGGATCTCGCAGACCGGCAACTTAGTATATTGCTTCAGCAGGTCGCTCAAAATGCTCTTATAGTCGGGGGAAAGATGCTGCACCAGGACAAAAGAGATATTTATCCCTGGTTCGTAATCGGGCATACGGCTAAAAAACAATTCAAGCGCGGCCAAGCCTCCGGCCGAGGCACCGATACCGACAATCGTAAAGGGCTCGTCCAATAAATTGGAAGCATCATACTTCCCGTGAAGCGAATTATTTTCTTTTTTTGCATCATCAGGCTTATTTTGATCCAATTTCGTTACTCCATTCAGCATTAGCCCGGCTGATATTCCTAAAGAAACTGCTTCTTTAGTCCCGGGCTCGTTCTTAAGTTGCTATCTATTTTCTTTTTTTTATCTACCCATCTACCCAAAAATTTTTTATTAAATTTGTACTTTCGATACTTTTCCATTATTACCTCTAACCAAAATGTGGTTTCCGGCACTTTTTTTAAAAGTCCCATATGAAAATTAGTTTTTTGCAGTTAATTGAAAAAATAATAGAGTTAATGAAGAAAAACGGAAAGCTTTTTTTAACGATGGCTAAATGGAAAATTGCGTCCAATACTGCGGGATGTCATATTCCATAAACTGTTAGCAATAAAACTCGGCCGCATCCCGTCCGATCTGTGTAAGGTCGGTGCTGCCTGAAAAAAAAATCATATTTCCTGCATTTATCTCCTTTGCATTTACAGGAGTGTGCAGGTAAATACCTCAAGGGTTCCGGCAATGGCAGCCAACTGTGCATCGAATTCCTCGGCAGCTTCGTCCGGATATGTGCGCCAAATAAAATAATATACATTTTTTTGACCGGCTATCAATTTTACGCTGACAGTCTCACCAAGCATGTCACTATGACCTATCAGTAAATCTTCTCCGTACTGCTCAAAATGGGAAGAGGAGTGGTCATGGAAAATCTGGGCGCGAGCGTCCTCCAGAGAGGTCATAGTCTTACCGAGCACCTGAATATGAACTCTTTCGTTGGCATCTGCTCTCCAAGTGTCATCTTCACTGAACTTTGTCCACCCCTCGTCAGGAATGTAGATCGAATATCCCTGCCCGATGTACAGCGTGGCAGGAACCTTTTCCGTCTCTCCCTCCACCATCATGGCGATGGTGCTATGCTCGTCGCGGCCCAGCTCAGCGGCGGTGAGCGGTTGAGTTTGTTCTTCCGCTTTCGGATTCATCATCAGCGCGACACAGAAAACAATAACAGCGATAACCGCCACAAGGACAGCCCAAAACGCGGGTTTCTTATATTTCAGCACATTCTTTATCCGGCTTTTTGTGTCACCCTCGCCAAAGGTAAGGGGTGCACCCGAAAGAATTTTTCTGCCTGCGGCAAGGCTTAGAAGCGAAGCGGAATATTCCGTGCGGATACTGCCTCCTATTTTTGCCACCACTGCCTCGTCGCAGGACATTTCCATATCCTTTACGCAAAACACAAAGGCGGCCCACACAAGTGGATTGAACCAATGAACAGACAGCGCCAGAAACGCGATGAGCTTCACGATATGGTCAAACCGTCGGATATGCGTCTGTTCATGCAGGATGATATAGCCCTGTTCCTGCGCCGAGAGCGTGGACGGCAGATAAATTTTTGGGCGTATTACACCGATTACAAAGGGCGTGGTAATGTGATCGGCAAGATAGATGTTCTCCCGTAGCCTAACCGCGCCAATAAGTCTTCGATGCAACAACAGTAAGGATACCACACTGTAAATCAGCATCGCCGCGATACCACCAAGCCACAGCAGCGTTGCAATTGCCATGGGCGCTTCCAGCGGGTCGGCAACTTTCTGCTCCGCGTCCAGCGGCAATGTATCGTTGATGAATTCGCTAACTCCCGGAAGCGGCAAATCCACTTGCGGTCTTGCCATATGAATTATATCAGTGGGGATATAGATTATGCTGCAATTTGTTACGGTTGAAGCATGAAAGGCACCTAAAAGCGAAAAATCTGAGGAAAACGATACAGGGCAGAGAAGCCGGAACAATACGACCACCCATAGCGTATAGGAAAATATCTTCGGAGCTTTTTTAAGCGGCAGACGGGCAAACAACACAACGACGATAACAATACCTGCGGTAAGGCTCATATTTAGTATTGCGGGTAGCAGTGTATAGCACCACATCAGCCTTAACCCCTATACCCATCGATGAGCTTCTGCAGCTCGTCAATTTCCTTTTTAGACAGCTTTCTTCGCAGGGTAAACGCCGCCAGGAATTGTGGGAGCGACCCGTCGAAGGTTTCTTCTACAAACTTTTCGCTTTGCAGGGCGTTGAACTCCTCCTTGCTCAAAAGAGAAAAAACGATACCGTTCTTATTCTGAAAAATGCCTCGTTCACACAATCGCCGCAGCATAGTGTAGGTAGTCGATTTTTTCCAGCTCAGCTCTATTTCACAGAGCTTCACCAACTCGCCCGATGTAATGGGCTCATTGTTCCACATAATCTCTGCAAACTTTGTTTCCATAGCGCCAAGTCTATATTCGACCATAATAATCATCCTCCGGTTTAATATCATTAGACTCTATAAATAGTTTAACGCTATTAAACCAGGTTGTCAAGTTTTTTCAAAAAAGTACTGTTCGCTACCCAGTTTTTCATCCACATTTACTGATCGGTTAAATCCGGAATCTGCAATCAGCTAGAAGCGGAATCAGTGATCGGTTACTTCCGGAACAGGTGATCGGTTCGGTCCGGAATACACAGCTGCAGGGAAAAATGCAGTGGGTATGCAAAGAGGGTTTAGGCCATGAATAGGCTTAAGCCCTCTATTTGTAAGGATTCTGTCGGAGAGCAGAGAGTGTTAATGGCAGAATAAAAATACCCACTTTTAGCGGAGAAAATTCCCCCCCAGTAGAAATAAATGCTCCAATATTGTCTAATAGAAATGCAACGGTGCATCTATCAGACGGGGGAGGAGCAAAACAATGCTGGAGGTGTATATACAAACAACAGTTAAAACCCTGTTCGAGAAAGGGTACAGTAAAACTCAGATTGCCAGGATGTTAGGAATTGACCGTAAGACCGTCAGGAAAGTATTAAAGAACCCGGATTAGGAATACACGATGGAAAAGAAGCTCCACCCATCAATGCTTGATGAGCACCATGAGTTTATTGAGGCAAGCATAAGCAAGGAGCTTTCTGCAATGCGTATCTTCCAGGACCTGCAAAGAGACACCGGATTTGAGGGGGCCTATACCACCGTCAGGGACTATGTCCGCAAGCTCAAAGATAACCAGCGGGCAGTATATATGGTTATCGAAACCCTTCCTGGCGAGGAGAGTCAGGTTGATTTTGGCTACATCGGTACCCTTAATGTTGGCGGTAAAAGGAAAAAGGCCTGGATTTTCGTACAGTTGTATTTTACTTTATTGAGTTAAAAACCTCTGACTTGAAATAGGTTTTTAGGTAATTGCAGTGAGTTTGTGTCTATTTTAACTATTGAGGCGACTGTTTGGCGACTGCTGATTATCAAACCAAAGTTCTGCTTTGCTGTTCGGTAAAAAACTTCTATTCTCCATCGTTTGACGTAAGCGATGGCTGCATCGTTTGGCATGTCAACACGGTTGCTGATCAAAAGATATGCATTCTTAAAGGTAGCTGGAGGTTCTGCTTCCGTCAATAAGATATCTGAATCTGATGCCTGCTTTTCATAAGTTGCAGCAATAGCTGCAATAGGAACCATTTGCTGCCTGGGGATTGGCTTTCCCTTAAATGTACTGACAACACTTGAAAAACGTCTTGAAAAGAATAATAAATTAAAATTGGCTGAAACTTATTCAGAAATATAGACCTGCTCTAGAAGAATTAGCAAAATGAAATGGATAGAATTTGAAACAGTAATAGAGATTTATGGGCAGGTAATTAAATCTACTGGCGGTACTTATGGGATAAGAGATAAGGGAATTTTAGAAAGTGCACTTTTTGCACCTTTGGCTACTTTTGACGGCCGGGATTTGGCCGAGTTCCTGCTTTGTTAGAACAATCCGCTCTAAGCATAAGCGGCCTGTTTTAACAAAAAGTTGTTGCCTTTTATTTGTAAAATGTTACCATCGTGTTAAAAAGATACGCACTATGATTAAAAAGAGGGTCGTTTCAACAAAGGAGAAGTAAATGGTTTCTTATCAGAAAATTAAAAAGATATTTATGCAACATAATGGTGCAGCAAGGACTGCCGACATAGTAGCCCAGGGTCATCATAACCGGCTTCTGGGATGTGCTCGTTAATGAAAACAAAATCATACGCCTTAAACGCGGTGTTTATCAATGGATAGCAGGCAGAGAAACCGAAGATGCCGAAGTTCTCTGTCGGCTTTTCCCCGGTGCTGTTATTTGTCTTCACAGCGCTCTTTATTATCACGGCTACACTGACAGAACACCGGACTGTTGGCTTCTGTCAGTAGACAGGGATAGCAACAAAAGCAAGTTTAAAATATGCTATCCGAAAATTAAAACCTATTTTATAAAAAAAGAATACCTAACAATAGGTGCAGAAGAAGGCAACTTCCGGAATGGCTAAAAAAGACCCCTTTGAAGTAAGATTCATTTATTTGGGCAATGCAACTATCTCCTGCAGAATACCAATGCATATTACAAATATGGCTATTTCAGGTATCTCTTCAGCTCTTGATAAAAATTTTCTCTGGTGCCGGCCATAATAACAACGACCATATGGCCATTTTCCAAGGTCGTAATCCTGTAAGCCAGTTCGTAATTGGTACGTTTGTAATAAATATCAAGGCAGTATATTCCTCTTAAATCTCCGCTTTTAGCCTGTCCAATTTGGGGGTTTTTACGGATATTTATAATTGCCTCTTTAAAAAGCTTTTTTAGGGCATTATCTTTTAGTTTTCTAAAATACTTCTCAGCAATGGGGGTGTAGATTACCGGGAGCACTCTTAGTCCTCCGTTTCTTCAGCATTCCCAAAGATCTCATCGGTCGGGTCAATATAATTGACAGAGGCTTCCTTAGCCAAGGTATCGGCATCCTCAATAAGTTTTTCTACAGCCGGTCGAATCTGACGGCTGATGCGTTTAAATTCGCTTAATAATTTCTGGCCCGAATACCCTTGCCGGATAAGATCAGACAGTATTTCTTCTGTAAATGCAGAATCTTCGTTTCTAACGGGAGTAAGGATAAGCATATTGTTTGCATAGATACAATCAATTTCATTAGAGAGGCCCAAGGCTTCATAGTATTTAGAAGGGATCGTAATCTGCCGTTTTGATGAAATATGAATTCGCCGTTTTTCCATAGGAACTCTTCCTGTTCTCTTTTTTTTAACTACCATAATATTTGCCCCTTTACTAAATTGGCGCAGTAAGAAAACTTGGTTTCCTTACATTTACTATAATATTACCTGGAACAATTGTCAACCGCTTTGCAAAAAAGCTGAGAAAATAGCAAACCATTGCGGTCGCAGAACATGTGGCCAACTAAAATTTTTCTCCTTTCAATGTCCCCGTAACGTGGGGCTTTTTTATTTGTCTTCCCGGCACCCGGAGCAAATATTAATCTTTACTCCACACCCTGCAAGTTCGTAAAACTGCTCCAGGCGGTTGCCGGGCGAACTTTGCGGCATTTAGCTGCTCCTGCTTGCATATTCCACTAAGTGTTATTGCATTTATAAAATATTAAAGAGTAACCCCAACAATAACCCCTCTTAAAAGAGGGGTTATTTCTTAAAATCGTAACAAGAAGATAGTGCCGTTATTTTAAAATCCAAAAGCTCATGTTAGAAATCCGTTAGAAGTCCTGCTGTTAAAATGCTTTTAAAAAGAAATAAGGGTTTCAAGAAAAGCCTTGGAACCCTTATTTTATCGGTATTGGCGGAGAGAGTGGGATTTGAACCCACGAAACGGCTCAACACCGTTTACTCGACTTCGAGACTTGCTTAGCGAACTGTAGTGAGTTTTAACTGGCTGCAGTTTTATTTTACTGTATTGAGTTAAAAACCCCTAACTTGAGATAGAGTTTTAGGTAATTGCAGTGAGTTTGTGTCTATTTTAACTACTGCGGCGACTGTTCGGCGACTGCTGATTATCAAAACAACTTCAACCTTTCCTGTATGACATCATCGGATAAGCCCCGAAGTATATCTTCCCTGCGATCTTTAAAGATTAACTTAATGGCTTCACGCAAATTATTTTTAGCTTCCTCTATCGACTCCCCCCTGGCCATTGGCACCGGGAACTTCAGGATATATTGCCCAATAACCTCCTTCCGAAGCTTCTTCAATAATTGCAGTGAATTCACCTTTCACATCATACCCTCTTTTTTTGCAGTTTTTTTGTAGTTCTTATAGTTGGTATTTATTACTAATAACATTTCCTATAGCAATAAACAAGAGTTTAACCTACTACGTCTTTTTCTTTATTTCCTTGAAGCAGTTCGAGTTCAACTTTATAGGGTAAAATACCTTTTCTTCTTTTTGCATCTAATATTTCTAGCCCTACAGGAGTTCCGTCTTCTGCAAAGTCAATAATAATTCCTGAACTTACTTCATCAGATTCCACTATATTCTCATCCTTAAAACGAATATAAAGAACGTCGACTTCCTGGTCATACCTTACTTTCACTTTAAATCACCTCGCTGAACCGATACTCTCAGCTATTACTCTTAATAAGTAAGTTTTTCTCCTTCTCTAAAGCGATAATGAAATACTGTTCTACCCTCATAAGCAGATATTTTTTCCTCTGGAACAGATAATGCCATTACAACCAGCTCTTCAGAAATGTTTCGCTCTTTTAAGGGTTGATCGGCGGAAATTGCGGGGGCTCTATCTTGGGATCTTATTCAACATCTTTACCTATCTGGTTATCACTCTGATTCGTATTTTTTTCGTATTGGGAAAGAACATAGCGAGGCAAGCCGCTCCCAACGCGGGTCTTTACTACTTTAATTTTAACAGGCTGTTTCAAAATATCGTTAATTTCACTAGCCTCCTCGATTTCTGGACCAACCTTCCCGCTAATAACTTCTTCAGAAGGTAAGAGTTTAAATTCAAACGTTCTTCTCTTTGGTAATACACCTTGAAATTCTCCGAATAAATCTTCATCCTCACAATAAATATTATTTTGACTTAAACGTTCCGCACTTTGACGTACCTCATCTACATCTTTAAAACTGAATTTCTTCTCTCTAAAAAGTAATTGGCAATAAGCTTCCTGATCAGCCATTGTTTTTAAAAATTCTTGCAATTTGCTTACTGCGCGCGTTTCCGTTTCAGAAACAACATCTGCTAAATTATCATCTGATCCTAATGAAGCCTCTATCAGGTTACGAGCTAGTTCGAAGGCCTGTTCTACCTGGGATGAAGCTCCTTCAATCTCCAATATGGGTTGTGACTGGTACTCTTCCATTTCAAACCCAAATGATCCTAGAACAGTTCCAGTTATTAGAAGTTGATAACTATCACGTTTTGGTATATTGCCACGTGCACCCAGAGGCCCGGTTAAGCTGGCTGCCAAAGCGGTCACAGCATCCACAAATTTGTTTATAGCAACTACAGCAAATTCAGCGAAAATGCCATGACCTCCTACAACAGGTTTACCATGAAAATTTAGGCTAGCCCGAACTGGCTCTTTAGCACAATATTGAACTTCAGATAGAGCTGATTCGATGGTTTCTTTGCGTATCTGAAGACTCATACGATCTATTACATTTTCTTCTGGTGTTTGTTCTAAAAGCTTATTTATCTCGTCATATTCAGCTTGGAAATGTTTATACTTAGTGTTCATGGTTGCCCTCCTAAATCATTATGGAATGTAGGGCAGATTGGGCTTTGCTATCTTCACCAGGTGCTAAATCTATATCTAAATAGCCTTTCCACAAATCATTACGCCTATGCGACCAAACGTATTCCAGTATATCGCATTCCTAATCAAAGCCTTATTATTATTTGTATTTAATTGGACAAAATAGGCATCTACCAGAAAATCTTTTTTTGTATGCTTAGAGTTAAAAAGACGGGGGTTGGAATCTAAAAGAGTAATTTGAGTAACATTACTTGGTAGACAGTAAAATGTTACTATGTCGATATCGTTAGGTGAACGTTCTTCAATAAGCTCAATATTTTCCAGGAAACTACCATCCAACCATTGAAACCCTTGAACGAGTCCGAGATTATGAAGCTCATGACGAAAATTAAGAAATCCATTAAGGATATTTTTTCTTTGCCTTGATGTTGCATAACGATGTATAAGGTCGGTTAACGTAACATTATAAGGAGAACGATCAAGTGATGTTGGTGATGCAAGATTAATAGGTGGAAGAACTCCGTGCGCATTCCATTGTGGAATATTAACTGTACTCATAAAGAAACCTTCGCTTTATCTCATTTTATGAAAAAAGCTTTAATAATATTATTTACACATTTAATAATATTTTCCTGCTTAAAGCCTGAAAGGTTGCACTTTTTTTTGTCGACAAACAAGTAAGCTTTCTTGAAAATTAATGAATCCATACGATAACCTTCACAACCATTGTAAACTTAAGATAAATAGAATCACCTGTTTTCAAGTAATTCTATTAAATGTTACTCGATTTCGAGACTTGCTAAGCATATTGTCGTGAGTTTTAACTCACGACAGTTTTATTCTCTTGTATTGAGTTAAAACCCTCTGATCTGAGTTAGAGTTTCAGTTAACTACAATGAGTTTGTATCTATTTAACTATTGCGGCGACTGTTTGGCGACTTTTTTGGGGAATGATTCATTTCTTTTTAATTAATTGTCATAATTCTGAACACGCTATACAGCATTAGAATTACATTGCCTTCTATTTTTTTCAGCTAATCATTATCAGATAGATAGAAAGAATTGTAAGTTTTGAGCAGGGCATTGATATGCAAAACAAATTAGTTCTCTTTTCTTTTCATTTCTCTTAACTTTATAACATTAATCATTGGCATTTTTACAGATGGAATACCTGATTGAGACGTTACACTTAAAATGTAAGCTCGGGATAATTGTGATAATGTAACGAGGCCATTAATTTCCAACATTTCTTGAAATTTATTCTCGTTATCGATCTGTTTAACACAAGCAAAAGCACCTTCCATGACGAGGACAATTTTAAAAAATAATTTCTTTTTACTCGTTGCCTTGGCCTTAACAATAAACTCAATTATGCCAATCAGATTGTTATCATGTTTTTCTATCCCTTTTACATTGTAATCAAATTCAAACGAAAGTTCTGCATGCTGAGCTTTGGCATCAATTACTCTTGCATCAAAATGAAAGCTACTCACTCTGTTTCCAAGAAACTGAATTTCCGCACTAATTTCCTCTGCCTTCATGAACCCACCGCCATCATCGCATGAATTACATCTGCCTGGCTATCTTTAAGTATATAATCATCCGCGAAATCTTCAGCTTCTTCCATTTCTACGCTGAGTTTAAAGCCAAGTTTCTGTGACACTTTCCAAAGCTGCTCAATTGTATAATTGTAATCTCCGCTCTCAAGTTTTGAAACCATTGCTTGAGTAACACCAAGAATTTTAGCAAGTTTTTTTTGTGAAAGATTATTTTTAAGTCTATAATTAAAAATAGCAGTAGAAATCTGATAATAAATTTCATATAATCCATCTTTTTCGTTGCCTTCTTCCCCATCCAACTTATAAATAATTTTCCAGGCATCAGGCAAATGATTGAGATCAATCATCTTTAACTACCTCCCTCAAACGCTTTTGCGCTACTGGAATAGCTTTATCGTAACTGAACTTGCTCTTTTTTTTACTTTCTTTCTCTTCGAATCCATGAAGCATAACAGCATACTTTTCCTCTTTAAGACTTACAAAGGTAAAAATAATCCTGATATTTTTCTGCGATTTATCAAATTTAATGGAATACAGGCCATCTGTTTTTTTTAATTTCTCAAACCAAGCTGACCTTTGAATACATTTTTCTTTCGATTCCTCTAAATACTTCAGTCTTTGCTTACACTTGCTTGAGAAGTCATCTCTAAATCCACTTCTTTCAAGTATATCTTTTAAGTCCTCCTCAAAATCCCAGTGCGCTTTAATATATACATTTTCAAATTTAAAAGGGTAATATATTTTTCCTATTGTTAACATCAATTTACCCTCACTATCATTATATTACCCAAAGGTTATATATGCAATACTTTTTCCCATCTTACAACTAAAAAGTTATATATGACCGCTTGATTATTATTCGAAAACTTTTTATGCCTTAAGTTGCAATGTTTGTTATATTTCGTCATATATTTTTTTTCCTGCACAAAACCGAAGGCATCCGGACAGCAAACCGGAAGTATCCGGACACCTTGTCGGTTGACCTTGATTTAGTATTAAATTTTCCGTTAGGTGGTCTTTTCTGGAATTGTATACTGAATTGCTTCTTAACGCAATGCTAATCTGCACTTGTCATATTGCCACCTTTTTCTTGGCTATCACTTCCCGCATAGATTGCTTGGAGCAAGGATATAAGAATTATGGATAGCCCTGCCCATAATCGCATTGGTAATGGGTGGGGTCGGGGAATAAATCATACCACTTGGTAAGAAAAACTTGTCCTGATAGTATGGTAGAAGCTTTATTGTATCTGCTTTCCACGATCTCCAAAAGGCCTCTGCTTTCTTCCAAAGTGTATGATTTAAGGCCAATATCTATCAGTTGCAAGAGAAAAATCTATAATGTCGCAAGAAAAAATTTCCAGTGATTAATACTCCAATATACCCCAATTAATAACAAATACAAATTAATGAAAACGGTCTATTTCATTAATTTGTATTTGTGTTCGGGGGGTTTGGGGGTGGAAGACTCCCAGGTTTTATCTTGCAAAATTGTTCTTTAGATATACCATAATATTACATAAATGCTTTAAGTCCGGTCATATTTCAGAGTCTTAAAAACTTTCCGTTTCGGCGTTATCAAGTCATTGACCTCTTCCACCCATGGAGATTTTACGCGTTTTCTTCCAATGTAAACGTACGATAAGTAGAATCAATTGTTTTCAAGTAATTCTCTTAAGTGTTACTTGTTTTCGAGACTTGCTGAGCATATTGTCGTGAGTTTTAACTCACGACAGTTGTATTTTATTGTATTGAGTTAATACCCTCTGATCTGAGCTATAGTTTCAGTTAACTGCAGTGAGTTTGTAACCGTTTCAACTGTTTGGGCGGCTAATTGGCGACTTTTTGTGCAATGGTTCGAGAACTATCGTAGGGCCGTTAGCATTATCCATCGCTAAATTATCCACATATAGCCGACGGAAACAAAAAGCTGCAAGCAGATTAGCTATTTTAACCGACACTGTGAAGCTTAAAACGGGTCAACAAGATGCCAGCATCTTTTAGAAATAATTCTTAGACTTGGGCTTCATACCGGTGCCGCTCTTCAAAAAAGAGTAATGCTGATTAGTAGTAGCTGGGGAGCTTTTCCGGCAACATCTATATTACCTGCACAAAAATTTTTTGTGATTTTATCTCAATTTAATTGTATTATTTTCGAAATTGGGTATAATATAAGAAAGTAATTACGATATTATAGTAAAATTTAAGGAGAACGTTATATGCTGATAAAATATGTGTTTCAAAATTTCCGCTCCTTCAAGGGCAAGACTCAACTGAATATGAAAGCAGGGGCACAACGAACTTTGAATGAAAATCTCATCTGCGAAAATGGACTGCGTATTCTTCCTTCTGCTGTCATATATGGTGCAAACGCCAGCGGAAAATCCAATATTATTATGTCCTTAGCGCTGATGCGGGAGATCGTCTTACAAGGTTCTCTTGAGGCATCATCTCCGGATTTGAACAATCTCGAATTATACCCGTTCGCCCATAGCTTGGAACAATACCCCATGCTATTTGAAGTGGAGTTTACAAACGAAGGCGCTTATTTTCTGTATTCCTTTGAAGTCATGACCAAGCTGTTTGACAAGGGAAAACGGCAGATTATCTCGGAACAGCTATGGACAAACAGCAGCAAGGGACTAATTCAGATTTTTGAGCGCGACTTACAACGAGTTGCTATTAAACGGGATAAAAAGGTGCTTTCCCTTATACAGTACAATGAAAAGCTGCTGGCAGAATTTGAAAACAAAATCAATAAAAACCTTGACCCAGCCGAACTGTTTTTAACACATGCGTTCAAAACGGTTGTCAGCAGCGAAATTGCCGATAAAGTAATTAATTTTTTCAAAAACAAACTAATTGTGGTAAGCGATTTTACCCTTAAAAAAGCGAACCTTACATTTTCTGCGACCGATATGCCGGATAAAGATTTCCTGGCATGGAACAAAACACTTGACGGCTTTGTAAAAAACGCAGACTTCGGCCCTCAGCGAATCCTGTTCAAATCCCGGAAATCGGAAGATGAGCATTCCGCGGATATGCAACTTGTTTCTATCTATAAGTCCGATAAGCGGGATGTAATGGTTTCCGCCGAATTGATGGAATCAAGAGGAACCTTGAAGATTTTAGATTTCGCCATCCCCTTTGAAAACTTGTTTACGAAGGGAGGCATATTCGTACTGGATGAATTTGATGCAGCGATTCATCCTGAATTGATTAAAGGTGTTATTGCCCTTTTTAATGATCAATCGGTAAATAAAAGAGAGGCTCAGCTTATCTTTACTACCCATAACCCAATTTATTTAAGTAACAAGATATTCCGGCGCGATCAAATCAAATTCGTCGAAAAAGATAAGGACACCTTTGAAAGCACCATTTATTCACTGGCTGATTTCGGGTCCACTGACGTTCGGAATGATCAGAACTATCTGTTGAATTATTTTAAAGGAAAATACGGTACACTTCCGTATATAGATTTCTCCAAGCTTTTTAACAAAGAAGCAAAGGAGGAAGAATGATGTACCGTAAAACCTACTTTTGCGTCTGCGATGGCCAGCAGGAAGAAATGTACCTAAGGCATGTGGCATCTCTTTTGAAAATATTTCCCGAACGTGTTGTTGCCTTCAATACGACACGCGGCTCTGCTGATAGACTAACGAAAAATTACACGGAGTATGATAATGCCTTTCTGTTTGACCATGATTTCAAGGACATAAAGTTTCGTCAAAACATAATAATATGTGAACAGCTTTGAAGAAAAAGCCGTCGAGAAAAGGGAAAAAATGTTTACCACGCATACAGTAATGTGAACATAGACTTGTGGTTTATTCTTCATAAAGAGGATTTTAACAGACCGGTTGCTTCAAGTGACGCTTACGTTGTTGATGTACGCAGAATATATGGGTTGAACCGAGAGGCGGATATTAAAGAAAGAGCTAATCTTGAAAGGATACTAGGGCAGATTACCCTTGAAGATGTAAGACATGCAATCAGGCGGGCGGATGAAATCCGGGCCACGAAATTGGAATCTGACTGCTTTATGGTTGATTCTGTCGCCTGCTATGGCAATCCGGACTTTTCCCTTCATAATTTTCTTAAAATTGTCTTACAGGATTGCGGAGAACTGAAAAGTAAATGAGAAGTGTATATTTTTTTTGGAAAACTACCCTGCGGTCCTTGGCAGAACCGTAAGCGTCAAGGGCAGCGTCACATAGTATAGAAGTTGTAAAAGTAATACAATCACAAAAAAAGGTTGAGAAAGTTGAAAAAGTAGGCCAACTTTTTCAACACGAAATGGAGTGATTGTATGGGTACGCTGAAAGTTACTGCAGAATATAGATTATCACAATGGATGAAAGTGATACAAGAACGGCAAAATAGCGGGCAAAACATTAAGGAATTCTGTGAGTCAACAGGAATAAGCAGACACGCATACTACTACTGGCAACGGAAATTGAGAAAGGTCGCCTGTTCTCAGCTGGCAAATCCGGAGGAATCAGCAGGTACGATCCCAGGCGGATGGGTGCAACTTGCAACTGTTAGCCCAATGAATTCGTCATTAAAAATTGAAGTAGGCGGGTGCCACATTAGCGTAAATAACGAGACTGACCCGGAGCTTTTACAAAAGGTTTGCCGCATATTAAGGGTGCTGTAATGAGATGGAGCAACAAACCTGTGTACATATGCTGTGGGCATACAGATATGAGAAAATCGATTAACGGTCTAATGACACTGGTTAAAGACAGCTTTTTCCTTGATCCATTTTCGGAAGCACTGTTTGTATTCTGCAATAGGAACCGGGATAGAATAAAAATTCTGGAATGGGACGGCGATGGATTCTGGCTATATTTTAAGCGTCTGGAGCGTGGTCATTTTCGCTGGCCGGCTAAAGGAGACAGCGCCATTATGCTGCTTGAGACCAGGGAACTATCATACTTAATAGAAGGTGCGAAACTAGAGAAAAAGCTTAAGAGGAACGAAGTTTTGGAGCGGCAAATTTCTTAAAAATATATATCTTGAAAAAGGCCTTGAAGGCGCATAAAATCTAGCTTTTTAGCAGTTTTTCTGGTATAATTTTCTTATGAAAACACAAGCTGATTTAGCAGAAAAACTGCTGGGAGTAATTGAAGAAAAAGATCGCAGGATCGCTGAATTAGAGCAGCAGCTACAGTGGTTTATTTCACAGATCCGCCTTGCGAAGCACAAGCAATTTGGCGTATCAAGTGAAAAAACTGACTGTGCTCAGTTGTCCATATTCAACGAAGCCGAATCAAACGCGGATATGACCATACCGGAACCGAAAATTACTGAGGTAAAGGCTCATTACCGCAAACGGACACGTCTTACAACTGACAAATTGCCGGAGGACTTACCTGTTGAGACAATTGAACACGAGCTGCCAGCTGAAGATTGTATCTGCCCGGAATGCAGCAGCAAGATGCATACAATGGGAAAAGAAACTCGCGAAGAACTAAAGCTAATTCCTGCAAAAGCAGTAATTATTCGTTATGTGCAGCATGTTTATGCCTGCCGGAATTGTGAAGAGATTTCCGATCATGTTCCTATCGTAAAGGCAGATATGCCAGAACCCGTTATAAAAGGTGGATTCGCCGCACCTGAAACAATTGCCCATATAGCAGTGCAGAAATTTATGATGGCTTCACCTCTTTACAGACAGGAGCAGGAATGGAAACAAAACGGCATCCTGCTTTCCCGGCAGACTATGTCAAACTGGCTGATTAAAGCCAGTGAGACCTGGCTGGAACCGATATATGAAGAGATGAAGCTTAAATTATGTAAGCATGAATTCCTTCACGCAGATGAAACTACCCTGCAGGTGCTAAAAGAACCGGGGAAGGCGGCACAGTCAAAGAGTTACATGTGGCTGTACCGCACCAGCGGAGAGGCCAAACACCAGATCATACTTTATGACTATCAACCCGATAGAAAGCATATACATCCGAAAGCCTTTTTAAAAAGTTTCAAAGGATATCTTCACGCGGACGGATATAACGGGTATCGCAAACTGCCCGAAAATATTACTGTTGTTGGCTGCTGGGCCCATTATCCAAGAAATATGATTATCCGGGAAGAATATCTGAAACCAACATAAATACAGTCTTTATCTGACATCTTCTCTGATAATAATACATCCTTTAGAATGGAATTATAAACCATTCCAAGGAGGTATTATTATGAACCCAGAAGAAATCAAAAACCTATCGTTTGGAAACTTGCTTAAGGAATTGCTACACTATCTTGAGGACAAGTCTTATACTCAGTTGACGTTAGTCAACTATCGCCGGGCACTTAGGAAAATTGAACTATTTATGATTGAGCATGGTATCGATGCTTATACTCCTGAAATCGGTATACAGTACTATGAAACCTATCTTGTAGAGAATGAACTGGGCACTTCACGGCAAAAGGCTATATTCACGGCAATCCGAAGGCTCAATGACTTTTATTCAGGCATGGAATATCGGATTCAGAAGAAACATAAAATTAATCTATTGCCCAGTAATTATGAGCATGTGTTGGACATGTATGCCACGGAGTGTGCTGAAGCTGGCAACAAAGATATCACTATTGAGTCAAAGAAGCAATTCGTTCGCAATTTCCTAAGAGAATGCATTACATTTGGATGCCCGGACATTCAATCTTTGAACGCGTCTTATATCACAAGAGCATGCCTGACGATCGAAAACAAGGATGGTTTGGCCGTGGTCAGAGCATTCCTGAAATTTTTAAGTAACAGGGGAACCACCGAGTCAGACTTTTCTACACTTGTTCCACGCTATAGGCGGCCTATTAATATACCGGCAACCTATAGTGAAGAAGAGATCCTCAGATTTGAAGCAGCCATCAATCGCACGAGCGATGTAGGCAAGCGGGATTATGCAATGCTGCTCTTGGCGACAAGGCTTGGTATGAGATCCGGGGATATAGCAAAGCTGTCTCTAGACGAGCTGGATTTCGAACATGAAGAAATATGCCTCATACAGCAAAAAAACGGAGAAATGTTACATCTCCCTATGCTGCCGGACGTCAGAAAAGCGTTGAATGATTACATTAACAATGTACGTCCCAGAGTGGCAAGCAAGACGGTATTTCTGCGACATAAAGCGCCCTATCAGGGAATCACCACTTCTGTCCTACGTTTTGCAACATCAAAGTATTTTGGTTTGGCCAGTATTGATATGTCAGGAAAGAAGCACGGCCCCCATACATTTCGGTCATCATTGGCCAGTTCAATGGTTAATGATAATGTTCCATATGAAGCTGTCAGGACCATTCTGGGGCATTCCGATCCCGATGCAATAAAGCATTATGCAAAGCTTAACATAGAAAAGCTCCGTGAGTGTGCAATAGAAGTCCCGGAACCGGCGGGCTCATTTAAAACATTCCTTGATGGAGGAGGACAGTCATGATCCAGTTCAAGAGTGTACTACAAGATGAGATTGCCGGGTTCTTGACACTTCGGAACGCATCAAAAAGCAAAAGTGCCTATGACCACGACCGCCACACGCTTAAGTTATTCGACGAATACCTCTGCTCTATTAACTGCGACGACAAAAATCTTACAGAAGAGCAGGTGACCGGTTGGAACGGTACCATTACAGGAAAGAGCAGTTCAATTGCCAACATGGTAATTGTTGTCAGAATCTTTCTATCATATCTTAAGGGTTACGGTGTTAATGCTTATATTCCGCCAATTCCAAAGGTCAGCGATGATTACATTCCATATATATTCTCTGACGACGAGATGAAGCTTATATTTTCCATTGCAGATACCCTACAGATGGGGAAACCGCGTAAGAATACTCTCATCCATGTGGAGTTTCCAATGATTCTGCGCCTCATGTGTGGATGCGGGCTTCGCATCGGTGAGACACTTTCATTAAAAATGAAAGATCTAGATCTTGATATGGGTGTGCTGACACTGAAATATACTAAAGGTGATAAGCAAAGGCTTGTTCCTATGCATCCCTCGTTGACAAAAATCCTTAGGCAATACTGCATGGCTATGGGGATGATCGGATATCCGAAAGCATATCTTTTTCCCACTTCTGATTCGATAGAACCAGTGACAGCACATAATGCTCAGCATAAGTTCAATTTCATACTGGAACAAGGTAATATTTTTCTTTCTGGAAAAAAGAAACATCAGAGAGGTCCCTGCCTGCACTGCCTTAGGCATGTGTTTGTATTCAAATCTTTTGCCAATGCAGAGAAAGCAGGTCGTAGGGTTGATGACATTGTTCCATACCTTTCCATCTATCTGGGACATGACAGTATGAAAGAAACAGAAAAATACCTGAAATTCAGCAGTGAGATGTTTCCATATGCAATGGAACTGTTTGATAGCTACACTGCACAGATCTTTCCGGAGGTGAACTTCGATGAATAAACCTTCGAAATTTCTAGAGCTACTGAATAGTTATCTAACAAATTACATGCCCTGTTCAGTCGGGGCAAGCCCTAATACGGTTACTTCATATAAATATGCTTTCCGGTTACTGTTGGAGTTCATGTATTCCACTAAAGGGATTCCTGCCGATGAGATAGCCTTTGAGCAGCTAGACTTCGACACCCTAACAGAATTCCTTGACTGGATAGAGAAAGACCGGGGTTGTAGCGCATCAACGAAGAATCAGAGACTCTCAGCAATCATTTCTTTTTCTGAGTATGCCCAAAACCGGGATTTTGTTGCTGCATCCGTATTTCGGCGCGGCGTGATTAAAATCCCCATGAAAAAAGTCCAGAAGAAGCAACGGGCGGTGCTATCAGTGCAGGAAGTTTCGATACTTCTTCGTTTTCCTAACGACAGTAAGGATATCGGCCTCAGGGATAAGGTACTGCTTAGCTTAATGTATGCAAGTGGGGCAAGGGCACAGGAAATTTGCGACCTGACGGTAGGAAGCATACAGTTCAATATGAAAGGGGCCACCCTGAACATAAAAGGGAAAGGTGGGAAATCGAGGCGTATCGGCATTCCGGACAATTGTGCTAAGATGCTGCAGAAATACATATCTCACCGGCGACTGAGTTCAAAGCCTGACAAGCATGTTTTTTCAAGTCAAACCCATGAACAGATGACTGTTTCCTGCGTTGAAGGTATCTTTAAGAAATACGTACGACAGGCTAAGGGAGAGAATCCGGCTTTATTCAAGGAAGACAGTTATCCGCCGCATTCCATGAGGCACTCAACTGCAAGCCATATGTTGGAGGCGGGTGTTCCAATTGTAGTCATAAAAAATTTCCTTGGGCATGCATCACTCCAAACAACGCAGATTTATGCGGAATTGTCACAGAACACAGTGGACAAGCACTTGAAAGAATGGAATGAGAGATGGTTCTCCTCTGATTCTGAGGCAATAAAAGAATCCAAAAAGAAAAGTGAAATGCCAAATTTCTTAAATATTTAGTCCAAAATGTAGACTTAGATTATCCGAGAAAAATAAAAGAATCTCCTATACTTTTGCGGTTTTTAGTATTTCTTCTCGGATAATCATATTTCTTGGATAATAGGTCATACACAAGATCAGTAGATTTTTTTTATTAGCTCATGTGTAATCTATCAGAAGAAGTTATACTAGCATTTGTCTTTTATTAACTGCTCTACCTCTCGTCCTATAAAGGCTATTAAGTAATACGTATTAGATCAGTGCTTGCGTGATAAAGCTTACCATATGCACTATCATCTTCTAATAAAGTAGATGGTCTTGCTCATACAAAATCTGGTTTTTGCATAAGTGCTGACATCAAACATGTGCCATAAAAGAAACACTTATTATCATTATTTTCTCTTTTTTCCAATTTAAAAGAATTAAATTCAGCAAGTATCCATTTTAAAAATTTGTGAAGGTTATAAACTCATTTGCTTTCTTAATCATTAATCATCTGCATTACCGTTTAAAGTGAGCATTAGTTCTTTAAAGCTTTCAAGCCCAGCTTCGATATTTTCAATAATTTCATTTGCTAGAATATCAGGATCCGGGAGATTATCCAGGTCGGCCAAACTTTTATCTTTGAGCCAGAAGATATCGAGATTAGTCTTATCTCTTGCCATAATATCATCATATGTAAACTTACGCCATCTGCCTTCCGGGTTATCTTCTGACCAGGTTTCTGTGCGATCGTGCCGGTTAGCTGCGTTATAGGAGCTAATGAAATCATTTAGATCGTTTAGAGTCATGATTTTTTTCTTCAGTGTATGATGAACATTGGTTCTGTAATCATAGAACCATACCTCTTTCGTCCAGGCATGTTTTGCTCCCGGCCTGTTATCAAAGAAAAGAACGTTGGCCTTTACACCAGGTTTGTAAAAGATTCCGGCAGGTAAACGTAGTATCGTATGCAGTTCGGTTGAATGAAGCATTTGTTTTCTAACGGTTTCACCCGCACCGCCTTCAAAAAGAACATTGTCAGGCAAAACAACAGCAGCTTGTCCATTATCTTTTAGAAGTGTTCTAATATGTTGCAAAAAGTTTAACTGCTTGTTTGAAGTTGTTGCCCAGAAGTCTTGCCGGTTATATACTAAATCCTCTTTTTCCTGTTCACCTTCTTCGTTGGTAAAAGTCATACTGGATTTTTTACCAAAGGGCGGATTTGCAAGCACATAATCATATCGCTTACCTTCATCGGCTACCAAAGCATCCGTCGAAGAGATAAAAGATTCTCCGTCAATTTCACCAATATTATGGAGAAACATGTTCATTAAACATAGCCTTCTTGTACTGGCAACTATCTCGTTACCGTAAAAGGTTTTCGTCTTTAAAAATTCTTTCTGTTCTTGGTTCAGTTCGTGATTTTCGATTATGTAGTCATAAGCTGCCAGGAAGAATCCACCCGTACCACAAGCCGGGTCTATAATTGTTTTCATTGGCTCAGGTTGAACACAAGCTACCATTGCCTTAATCAGGGCTCTTGGTGTAAAGTATTGCCCGGCTCCACTCTTGGTATCTTCCGCGTTTTTTTCCAGGAGGCCTTCGTAAATCTTTCCTTTAAGGTCAGTTCCCATCATACTCCACTTTCCTTTGTCTACCATATCGATAATCTTATAAAGCTTTGCTGGGTCTTGTATCTTATTTTGCGACTTTACAAAAATTTGTCCTAATGTTCCTTTAGCTTTAGATAGCTCTCTTAAGGTTTTGTTATAGTGCCCTTCTAATTCTGCACCTCTTTTATCTTTAAGGCTATTCCAGTCATACCCTTCGGGAATATTAATTTCACGATTATAAGGAGGCTTGGCAAATTCATCAGCCATTTTAAGAAAGAGTAAATAGGTAAGCTGTTCCAAATAATCACCATAACCTACGCCATCATCCCTGAGAATATTAGCAAAACTCCATACTTTTGATATGATACTTGATTCATTACTCATATTGTAACTTCCTCATTCTTTTTATTTTTAATTCTAGTTAAAAACTTTTCTGCAGGTTCCCAATCGGGCTCTCTTCGGCAAGCTTCCAATTCTGCTTCATTTAGGAGCCTGCCTTCAAAAGCTTTTTTTAGGATGCTCTGACGCAGAACTTCGGCTTTTTCAAGACCTTCATCTATGTTGACCAAAATATTATCACAAATTGAAAGGCGGGTTTCGATTTCTTTAACTATTCTATCTTGGTCTGATAACGATGTTCTTGGGAAAGGGTAACTTTTTAGTTTTGTTCCATTTATGTTTGACTGATTAACACCAAAACTCTTTACTTTATTGCCATATTTTTTTGCTATATGGCAATTCATAAAATAGTTTAAGTAAGATCCATTAACAATACATTTATTGTAATGTATTCGAATTAAATAACCAGCGAATATTGATTCTCTCTCACCCCCAAAAATAGCTGTTTTCCCTACATGTTCAGGGCTGTTTGTTCGGTTAAACAATACATCACCTTTATTTAGACGATATTTTTCAATTTCTTCTTTATCCGATGTGAATTTTAAGTCTTCCCAGTTTATTTGTCCATTTTGAATATTTCCCATTCTTAATACAGGAACCATACCTTCATTTGCAGATTTAGTTGATGTGCCATATTCTACATCAATACATACTTCACCAAGTGTCACCCACTCAATGATATTTGTATTAGTCAGTTTTCCATCAAATGCTTTTTTCAGCACAGCTTGGCGGTAAATTTCTAATTTCTCTTTGGCTTTATTAAGGTTAGCAATGCCATTATCCAGTTCACTGAAAAGCTGTTCTATTTTTGCTACGATGGCTCGCTGTTCTGGAAGCGGGGGTAAAAAAATATTCTGTTTTTCAATATGCTGATAATGTCGGGCATACCCTTTGTCTTTTATTTTAAAAACAATAATTTGCGTAACATATGCTAAATACTTTGGAATAACCATTTTTTTTGGCATAAGAACTTTTGTTCCGTCTGCTCCAGGGGCAAATTTAAAATTAATCAGTTTGACTATTTTAGTATGATCACCAAAAATTATTATTGGCAATGTACAACTTAAGATTTTTGTTTCATCATCCGTATATCCACCAACGAGATTTCGACCTTGGTCTATAACTGGATATAGACCTTTTGTTTGATAATCTTTCTGCTTTACCTTTTTTTTAGATGTAGATACTTTGTCAACTACATCTTTGTATTTCACTTCAACCCAATCTTCTCTTATCATGCTACCAACGCCTCATTTAGCTCATTAATAATTTCGTTCATCTTATCTCCAAAAAGTTGATACATCTTGCCCCTGCCGCCCTGAGCGTCAAAAGGCGTATAATCCAAATCGTCCATCTCAACATGAAAACTGGTGGCTATATGGTCTTTTATCATCCTTAACCAGTCCATCTGCTCTTCATTAAATTTTAACGGCCCTGCCTGTTTGCCAAACACCCATTGCTGAAAGTTCTTATCTACTGTTTTGTTGTACGGAGTAAGCTGCTGGTCAATGCCAGTTACTTTGCGGATCAAAGAAACCAATGCTACCAACTCGTTTTTAGGGCTATTGCCTTTTACTCCCTCCAGTTGGGTATAGGCTTCCCAGACATAATGGGGGGCAAGAAGTGGTTTTTCTAACTTAAGTTTCTCCAGCACTTCCTTAATCATCTTAAAAGTAAGTTCCCTTCTGCGGTAAGGCTGGTTATAAAAAATGCTCAATGCTGTTATTTCGTCTTTATTGGCTTCTATGTATTCTTTAAAGTTCTTAACAACCTCTTCAGCCTTATCTTTAGTAAAACTATCCCATTCCGCCCGTAATAGCTTGTCTTGATTCACTATATCAATAATTTGCTCATGCGCTTTACGCACATTTTCAATGTAATCGTTCAATTCTCCGGTAAAGGTTTTAGCTGCATTAGTGGCCAATTCATTTTGAACCTTTTTATGGCACTCCTCCTCTTTCGCAGGAGAACGATCTGGCTCGGGAATTTCATTGATTAATTCCTGAGCCTTTGATTCAATAATATCTGGATCATAGGCATCAAGTAGATCTTTTACAACTGTATGTATACTCCTGCCATCGCTTAGTTTTTCAAATTTACTTTTTTCATCATTTGTAAGCTGTTTTTCTAAACGAATCAGCCGATTCGCTAAAGATGTAAACAAGTCTTCATCTTGTACCCCCATAGCCACGGCACCTAAAAGGTCTTTGAGTGGTGTGCTTGGCTTTCGCTCCAGTGGTCTACTATCTGTTTTTTTAGATTTAGTAACACCAATTGCATCAATAATGACAAAATGAGTTTTAGTATGCTTGGCCGTTCGGGTTACCCGTTTTAGATCATCATAACCTAAAGTTCGTGTGCCCCGACCTTTCATCTGCTCAAAATAGTTGATACTTTTAACATCCCGCATGAAGAGCAAAACTTCCAATGGCTTTACATCGGTACCCGTTGCAATCATATCTACCGTTACGGCAATACGTGGCGCCCAAGAATTTCTAAAGCGATTCAACACCGATTTCGGGTCTTCCTCATTCCTGTATGTAATTTTTTTACAGAAGTCATTGCTTTCGTCAAACTCTTCCCTTATTATTTGGATAATATCGTCGGCATGGCTGTCCGTTTTCGCAAAAACCAAAGTTTTGGGCACTTCAAATTCACCATTTTCATCAAAACGATCAGGAAATATCTTTGGCAGTGCCTCTTTGTATGCTTTTATGATATGCCTGATTTGACTTGGATTAACAACATCCCTATCAAGCTTGCTGGCAGTATACTTGTAATCTTCATCCAACCGTTCCCATCTTTTTTTGCGAGTTAATTTTTCTCTTTTATCTACATATTCTTTTGCCTTAATCGTAGCTCCAGCCTTTGTAATATCAGTCTCGATAGTAAACACATCATAGGGAACATTTACACCATCTGCAACTGATTCTTCATAGGTATATTCACTTACTACATTTTCATTGAAGAAACCAAATGTTCGCTTATCTGGTGTGGCGGTAAGACCAATTAGAAATGCATCATAATAATCAAGCACTTGTTTCCACAAGTTATAGATAGACCTGTGACATTCGTCAACGATGATAAAATCAAACTGTTCTATGGAGTTTTCTGCCGAATATTCAACAGGAAGTGGTGCATTTCTCTGCCATTGCCAGTTTTTCTCATTAGGGTTTTCATTTTCTAATGATTCGTCCAGCTCTTCACCTTTTAAAATAGAGTATAACCTTTGAATTGTCGATATACAGACCTGACTATCGGAGGCAATATAACTGGAACTTAAGCGCTGTACATTATATAACTCGGTAAATTTTCTGTTATCATCTTGAGGCATGTATTTTAAAAACTCTTGTTCTGCCTGTTCTCCCAGGTTTTTGGTATCCACAAGAAACAATATTCGTTTGGCATCCGCATATCGTAACAGCCGGTAAACAAAGGTACATGCAGTGAATGTTTTTCCTGCGCCTGTAGCCATTTGAATCAATGCTTTAGGCCTGTTATTTTTAAATGATATTTCAAGGTTTTGGATCGCCTTTATTTGAGCAGGGCGCAATCCTTCTTTAATTAATTCTGGAAGGTTGCGTAAACGGCCACGAAGAGTTGTGCTTTGTCCAAACCATTCCAGCAGTGTTGATGGCTGATGAAAATGAAATATTTGCCTTGAGCGGGGCTTTGGATCTCGATAATCAGTAAATCTGGTTAATACACCGGTGCTTTCATATACAAAAGGCAAAGGTTCTTTATTTAGATTGTATTTTAATGTAGCTCTTGCATAGCCGGATGATTGGTCTTCAGCAACAGTTAGTCTTTGGCCTTCATCCTCTTTTTTTGCCTCAATAACACCAACAGGCTTCCTTTCAACGAACAAAACATAATCAACCGGACCTACATCTGTTTGATATTCCCGAACGGCAACACCTTTTGCCGCAGACAAATTTACCTTATCTTTATATTGTACAACCCATCCAGCTTGATTTAACATTGAATCAATATTATCTCTGGCCTTTTCTTCTGGACTCTGATTAATCATTCTTTTACCTCTTTCCATTAGTACTCCATAAAGCCAGTTTTTCTAAAACTTTGGAACTATCATAATTACTCTATCACATTTGCAAGATAATTTTCAACAATATTACTCCATATATTTCTAATAATAGCAAGATCTCAATTTCAACCCAATGAGAAGAAACATATCGGTATTTTAATATCAGCTACTGAGGGCTAATTCATTTACAAAAAGTTGGAATTAGTGACCGTTTATGTTAGAATCAATTGCATAGTCATGATAATTTCACTGGGAAGTATTCCAGTTTCTGTTTTAAAAGACAATTCAGGCATATATTATAGTCTTGGTGGCAACTACCAAGACTATAGCTATAGTCAGCAAGGAATTTGATTTCAGTTTTAGCTAAAAAAATTAGGGAAATACTACCAATGCTGAAGTACAAAATAATAGTATCGCCAAAATACAGTTCGCTATTTTTCTTGACTAACCCACCAGTGGCTAAAAGGCTTACCCCTCCCTAATAAGCCTCTTCGCCCTAAGATAATTCAAAAGCTCTTCCTTATCCCTATCAGGCCAATTCTTAAAATCCTGTAATTCTGACAACACCCTCTGAAAATCTTCATCCCCCGGAAGTTCTGCCAAACTCTCCCCCAGTAAATAGCTCACAGTTGTCTCCAGTCCCTCTGCAACATCTCTCAATCTGTCTAAAGAGGGCCTGCTCCGGTTATTTTCAATATCGCTTAAAAAAGAAATGGAAATATCTATCTTCCCCGCTAAATCTCTTAGGGACAAACCTCGCTTTTTACGTAATTCTTTAATCCTATCACCTAACATATCAAAACCCCTAATTCCGTAAATAACGTATTTTCTACAGTATAACAAGATATAAATAGGATGTTAAGTTCTATATATACGTAAACTATTCAAAAATAGCATAATTGAGCAATATCCTATAATATCTCGATTTAATCAAGAAATATGCAAGTATATCAAACTTGTATATATTTCGATATTAACGTAATATATACTTGAAAGGAGGTGGTTGTTTTGTGTTATTAGGATTAAAGATTAGGAACTTACGTAAAGAGAGGAAGCTAACCCAGAGGCAGCTAGCTAAAAAAGCCGGAATATCTAATACCTTTTTATCTGACATTGAAAGAGGTAGAAGTAATCCTTCATTAAAAACCTTACATAGAATAGCTGCGGTCCTGGAAGTAGAGCCCTACCTGCTTATAGCAGGTGATGAACAAGGGGGAAAGAAGCATAGAAAGTCAAAGTAATTATCTAAAAATTAGGGAGATTCGATTTATGGCCAAAGAAAATGAAGGTTCCATTGTTTATACCAACATTAATAATTTAGATGTAGATGACTATTATAAAAAGACCTTTATGGAAATTGAAGAAAGCGGAAGCAAGATTAAGTGGAACTGGTATGCCTTTCTGTTTACCATCTTCTGGTATTTTTACAAAAGAATGGGGGTTAAAGGACTAATAATGTTAGCCATACCAGCAGCTACCATGGGCTTTACCTACCCATTAATCTGGCTATATTCTGGATTGATGGGGAATTATGATTATTATCAGCTAAAAGTCAAGAAAAGCCAACTGTGGAAATAAAATGGCTAAGTTTTACCAATTCCTTATATTGGATTTCATAACCTGACAAGAACACGAAATTTTAAACAATAGAAGGGGGAATTTCAGTATGAAAAAAACAGTTATCTTTTTGGTGTTTTTGTTTCTCGTAGGGATTGTGATAACCGGTAGTGTCCAAGCATCATTAGATATGGACAAATATGGAATTACAATTGTTGTGGAAGGCAAAGTTGTAGACGGTGAATCAGTACTTAAATATCCAGGGACTACAATGGTCCCGGTGCGACCCATATTTGAAGCGATGGGATTATCTGTAGATTGGAAAGAAGATGAGTCTATTGAGATTTTAGGAGATGGAATAAGTTTGATTATGTATTTAAATAGTAATTTAGCTTATGTAAATGGAGAACTTAAAGACGTAGATCCTTATGGATCTAAAATTCTTCCTCAGATAATAAATGGAAGAACAATGGTTCCAGCCAGGTTTGTAACAAAAACATTTGGCTATATTATAGAATTTAATGGATCAGTGGATATAATTTTTATCAGTCGAGAAAAAATGGATCAAAGAGATAGAATTTTAATTGAAATATCAATTGAAAAACAAAGAGAAGAAGAAAATGTAATAGAAAATCAACCTGAAGTAGAGGAAGTACCTTCATCTTCCAAAACACCATCGCCATCTGAAGCACCGTCGCCTTCTGATCCAGGTTATAATGAATGGTATGATATGCTGGAAGTAGAAAAGCAGCGTGAAGAATTTTGGCAAAATCTTTATGACGAAGAGGGCGTTGAAGGTTATGAAGATTTAACCGAAGAAGATAAAAAAATGGTTGATTGGTATAATAGTATTATGGACAGTGTCTTTGACGATTTATTTAAATAATTTAAAGCCTCTTCTGGAGAAATCCCGGAAGGGGCCTTATTGTTTTATCTGTCGTGCAATAACCGGATAGTTGGCATCCTTTTCCTTGCCCAAAAGTGATGGATAAAGTTGGAACACGAGAAATAGGTTTAGGTTATTTATTTTTGATAAAAAGCTAGGTATCCAACGGATTTGCAAAAATATGGGGAGGTTCATAATGGTTTACGTATTCTTTATACTGTTTCTGGCATCTATTGTATTTCTGGTCGGAGGATTATTTAAACCAAGTTTTGCAATAAGATGGGGTAAAAACCCCACTAGAATAAAGGTAATCCTGATTTATAGTCTGGCTGCTTTATGCTGTTTAGCACTAATTGGATTAACCGCACCTGAGCTACCGGAGGAACAAGAAATGGCGAATGCAGAAGAAGTGTTAGAAGAGGAAAAAATGCAAACTGGGGAAGAAGCTATAGACATAGAAGAAGAGAGACAAATTGAGGAAGAAAAAGCCTTATCTTCAACAAACCAGGAGGAACAAGAAAAAGAAATAGAGATTATTAGTACAGACTTCAATAATTTCAAGGAACAATACACTTCACTCACTGATTTACAAAAAGACGAGCTATGGTTAATAATTAAAGGTAAATATGTTCAATGGTCAGGGAAAGTCCATAATGTGGATAAAAATAGCATAAGGATAAAATTGAAGGATTATCATCTTGGTGGTTTTGATTTTGAGGTTTATGTGGCAGATGAACAGAAAGATTTATTATTATCAATTAAAAAAGATAGTATAATCACTGTTCAGGGCAAACTGCATAAAAGGAGTACTTGGCTCAGTTCCTGGACATTAACTGAGGCAATAATTATTAGATAAAACTCTGCTTGGATCTAATTTGGCTTTGCCGGTAAACTATCGCCGGAGATAATTACTTGTCCCTACAACCGGACGGATAGGTGCTGAAACTGCTGTAAACCCTTTATCAAAGCTGATAGCTCTATTGTTTAAGATGGCCCAAAATGACTAAATGCTAACGGTCTTGCCTGTCCAAGA
>JAENYV010000015.1 GCA_016841605.1 Dethiobacter alkaliphilus
TTTATTTAGTTGTTCTTAGCCAATTTGCTATGCTAACTGTAAAAGTCAGGTTATACCACAAAGAAAGCAAAATACAAGCTGGAATCAACGACTGAAAATACATCGAAGTTTCTGCTTTAAGCGTGTTTTTATTTTCCTTAACGAGACCAAAACAGACCAAACACATCTCACGACTTATCCTGGCTACCAAGATCAATCAAAATTATAAAAAGTGATATGAAAATATAAATCGGGTCCCGTGTTTTTATCCGGTATTTTATTAATTTTCGTCGATTGCGTTTCTTGACAAGTCGGGGTTGGTATGCTACAATGTTCACTGCTACATGAAAATAGAAATTTAATGGTGGGTGTAGCTCAGCAGGTTAGAGCGCCAGGTTGTGGCCCTGGAGGTCGTGGGTTCGAGCCCCATCACTCACCCCACAACCTAATAATTTAATATACTGTAGTTACGTTGGGGTGTAGCCAAGCGGTAAGGCACGGGACTTTGGATCCCGCATTCGGAGGTTCGAATCCTCCCGCCCCAGCCATTTTATTTTCCTCGCTTTTTTAACCTCTTTTCCTTCATTCATGGAACTTTTTTCTCTTTCTCTTAAATTTTTTTCATTTACTGCACCATTTTATATTTTTGCATCATTATTATGTGATATAATATATTTAAAAGTTTTAAAAATAATAACCGTCTCTATAATCTATATAATCTAGTCAAAGGCGGTGACAAAAATGCAGGAAATTCGCTTCCATGGCAGAGGAGGGCAGGGAGCAGTAACATCTGCCGAACTTTTAGCACAAGCCGCCATTATGGAAGGTAAGTATGCCCGGGCATTTTCCAGTTTCGGACCTGAAAGACGCGGTGCTCCGGTAGCAGCATTTTGCCGGCTTGACGATGGTCCTATCTTCTTACGTTCGGTCATTGACAATCCCGATATCGTTGTTGTTCTGGATTCTTCACTATTCCGAGCGGTTAACGTTATTGCAGGACTAAAGGACAATGGTATTCTTATTGTAAATTCCGCAAATGAACCACATTGTTTTACTGCAGGGCGGTTAAAAAAGGTGGCAACTGTCGATGCTACCCGTATTGCCCTGGATGTTTTAAAACAGCCTATTACCAATACGATTTTGTTGGGTGCATTGCTTAGAGTAGCGGAGATTGTTAGTATGGATTCTCTTATTTCTTCGATTAACCATCGCTTTAACAAGGATATTTCCGGGCGTAATCTTGAGGCTCTGGAGAGGGCCTATAATGAGATCGCAATCCTCCCGGAATGGTATCAGGCCCAGTCAATGAAAGGAGCGGGGGAACGATAAATCGTTCCTTTTTATAATACCTGAAAAGGGGAGGAACGGATGCACAAAGCGGACTCAGAATATATGTGGTACGAGCTGGAACCGGGCTGTGTTATCATCGAGCCGGGCAGTTCCAGGAAATATCATACCGGAGACTGGAGAGCGTTTTTCCCTGTGTTAAAGAAGGAGCGCTGTATCCGATGTGGAATATGCTGGATCTTTTGTCCTGATATAGCCTACCAAAAAGACGAAAAAGGTTATTACATTGTAGATCTTAGATACTGTAAGGGCTGTGGAATTTGTGTCAGAGAATGTCCGGTCGGTGCTATCCGTATGGAAAAGGAGAAAGAGATTTAATGGGAAAACATCTGGGAATGGAAGTATCCTTCGCCGCGGCCGAAGCGGTAAAGTTATCCAATGTGGATGTTGTGGCCGCTTATCCTATTACTCCACAGACGCATATTGTTGAGCGCCTTTCCGAATATGTTGCAAGCGGAGAATTGGATGCGGAGTTTGTACCTGTCGAATCCGAACACTCGGCACTTAGCCTTTGTGTCGGAAGCGAGGCGGCAGGGGCGCGCTCCTTTACCTGTACAAGCTCGCAGGGGCTCGCTCTAATGAGTGAGATTGTTTACATTGTCCCGGCGTTAAGACTCCCCATTGTCATGATCCTGGTCAACCGGTCTCTTTCCGGCCCTCTTTCCATTTGGAATGATCACAGCGATGTGATGTCCATTCGGGATTGCGGCTGGATTCAGCTTTTTGTTGAAAATGGTCAAGAGGTTTTCGATCATGTCATGATTGCTTATAAGATTGCGGAGAACCACAATGTTCTTCTCCCGGTGATGATCAATATGGACGGTTTTATCCTTTCGCATATGTTTGAACCTGTTGAACTGATGGAGCAGAGTGATGTCGATTACTATCTTTCCCCCTATCAACCGCGGTTTGTCCTTCATCCCGACGAGCCGCTTACGATGGGTGCTTACGCTATGCCGACACTCTTTACCGAGGCCAAAAAAGCACATGAAGAAGCACTTTTAGCGTCATATACGCATATCATGCGGGCCTGGGAAGCCTGGGGCGCAGTGAGCGGACGGAGTTATCATCCGGTTGAAACATTTTGTTCGGAAGATGCGGAAACGTTGTTTATTACCATGGGTAGCCTTAGTGAAACAGCCGGAGAGGCTGTACGGGTGCTGCGCGGGCAGGGTAAAAAAGCCGGAATTTTAAAGCTGCGCCTCTGGCGTCCGTTTCCCTTTAATGATTTTTTACGGTCGATCGGTAATGCTCAACGATTGATTGTTTTAGACCGTGCTCTCTCTCCCGGTGGACCGGGTGGCCCCGTGGCCGGTGAAATTCGCTCAGCCCTTTATCATCTGGAAAACCGTCCACAGATTTTTAACTTTATCGCTGGACTTGGAGGAAGAGAAGTAACAGTGGGCTCTTTTTTGGAAATGTTCGTCTCTTCCCTTTCGGGAAAAGCTTTTGGATATCGGATTTTCGGGGCAAGGGGCTAGCAAAAAGGTTATTCTGTTTTTCCGTGAATGCGTGTGCTGAGGAGTTGGAAAAATGAAGAATAAGGATGTTTATGCTGTAAAGACTTTAAGTTCCCGGGAATATTTTGCACCCGGGCACAGGGCCTGTGCCGGATGCGGTGAAGTTCTGGCATTGCGTCTGATTCATAAAGCCCTGGGACGTGATGTCGTTGTGGCCAGTGCGACCGGGTGCATGGAGATCGTTTCTTCGCCCTTTCCTTTTACTTCGTGGGAGGTTCCGTGGATTCATGTGGCCTTTGAAAACGCAGCGGCGGTCGCCGGGGGGATCGAAGCCGGGCTGAAGGTCTTACAGCGTAAGGGAAAAATTGAGAAAAAGAAAATATTTGTGGTTGCCATGGCTGGAGACGGGGGAACAGCCGATATAGGCCTCCAGGCTCTTTCAGGGGCTCTGGAACGGGGTCATAATTTTCTTTTTATTTGCTATGACAACGAGGCATATATGAATACAGGGGTGCAGAGGTCTTCTTCGACACCATTTGGTGCTTCAACCATGACCTCGCCAGTCGGATCGATCCGGTCCGGCCAACAAACATGGAAAAAAAATATGGTAGCGATCGCTGCTGCCCACGGCATTCCGTATATCGCCACGGCATCGCCCAGCTACCCCATGGACTTAATGGAAAAAGTTGGGAAAGCTGCAAAAACTGAAGGCCCCGCATATATACATGTGTTGAGCGTCTGTCCACCGGGCTGGGGTATTCCTAGCGATAAGACTATAAAGTTTGGCCGTCTGGCAGTTGAGACGGGGTTTTTTCCTTTATATGAGATAGAAGAAGGGAAGTATCGTATCACCGTCAACGTGGAAAAGCTGCTACCCTTGGACAAGTATTTAAAGCCACAGGCCAGATTTAGTCATTTGCCTCAGGAGTTGGTTGAACAGGTTAGCCGGCGCGTCTGCTCGGATTGGAAAGTACTAAAGAGAAAAGCAGAAAAGGCAAAGGAAGTGAAAGAGATGGATAGCTCACCTGGAGGCCGGGGAGTTCGATAAGATTTTGACCCGCTAATTTTTATTGTCCGGTAAATTTTGTGAAGCATTTACTTTCAAGCCCCAATAATCTATGAGCCGATAAGGCTCTTTTTTCTTTTTCTTAAAAATAATTTCAAAAAAATACGGGGAAAAGGACTTTCGTTTACAAATTTCGATTATTTTTTTATATAAATAATAGTATAATAAAAAGAATTTGTTTTGGAAAAATAGAAAACCCCTTTTCCTTTGGTGAAAAACAAGGTTTTGAGTGAGTGGGAGGAAAATCCTGTTGCACGGGATGGACGAAAAGAAATATCGTTTACTGATTGAAACTTCTCCAAATGCCGCTACACTTATAGATAGGTCAGGGATTATCCGTATCGCAAATCAACAAATGGTTGCCTTGCATGGATACGAAAACCTGGAAGAGCTGGTGGGGAAAGACGCACGTGAACTCGTATCTCCCAAAGACCGGTCTCTGATTAAGAGACATATAAAAATGACTTTAAAAGAGGGGATCGTTCGAAGCGAAGAATATACTTTTCTCAAAAAAGACGGAACTGAGTTCCCCGGTGAGTTTAATGCTTCTGTTGTCGTTGATGAGAAGAAAAAAACTTCAGGCTTTATTTTTATTACGGCAGATATCAGCAAACGGAAAAGGGACGAGGAGCGATTAGCTCGTTTTAACCGGGAAATTGAGTTAAAAAAACAGGAACTGCAAGCATTTTATAAAAAAATTAACGAAGAGATAGCCAGAGTGGAGGATCTGTATCGCGTTTTTTTCCCCAGAGTTTTCCCTGATGTTGGTATGATTTCCTTTGCAGTATATTACAAACCTGCGGAAAATATCGGTGGTGATTTCTATAACATAATCCGTGTCGGTGATCAGCTTATGCTTTACATGGTAGATGTAATGGGGCACGGTATAGAAGGTGCTTTGATCAGTATTTTTGTCAGAGAAACATTAAATAGCTTTATATCTCAGCAGGAAAAAGAGCATAAAGAATTATTCTTAAAGCCATCCAAAGCACTGGCTTTTCTTTCTTCCCAGTACAACAAGCAGAATTTTCCGGATGATTATCTGGTTAGTATTTTCCTGGGCACTCTGGATTTAAAAGCAGATCCTCTTACCTTTACCTTTGCCAGTGCCGGTCATCATATTTCCCCCATACTTTCCTTTTCAAATGGACAAAGTCTTTTTTTGCGTTCGAAAGGTTTACCGCTTTCCAGTGCTATTGAACAAGGCTTGATGATGTTTTCGGAGGAAAAAATATCTTTTCAGCCGGGAAGCACTCTTCTTTTTACAACTGACGGAATAATTGAAGAAAATCAGAGGGGGAAAATGTATGGAGAAAGTCGCCTGCGTCAAGTTTTTGCCGATGTATCTTATCTGCCTCCGGAAATCATTGTAAATGCGATTAATCTAGATTACTGGAAGTTTAGAGGACGTCCTGGAGGACAAGATGATATTTCTTTATTAGTAATGCAGCATACGCCTCCGTCTAAAAAAATATTTTCATATAATTCAAAGGCTCGTTTATTGGATCTTGGGCTTTTAAAGAGGAAAATAAAGGAAATATTGAAATTATATATGACAGATACAGACGAGCTTTTAAAAGCATTTCAAGAGATTGTCTGCAATGCACTTGTCCACGGTTGCCGGGATAATTCGGAGAGAACTATTCAGGTTGATATTTTTATCCATGAAAGCTGTATTTTTCTTACTGTTGAAGATGAAGGAGAAGGGTTTGACTGGTACAAGAAAGTATATAAGTGTTCACATAATTTATCAGGAAGTAGCCGGGGAATTGCCATAGCCGGCATGTATTTGGATCACCTTAGCTATAATGAAAAAGGTAACAAGGCATACCTTGTCATGCGAAGAGGCGTGAGAGCAAAAAACCTATTAAGCGTTTTTTCTTAACTGGAAATACCGCAGTATATTTTTATGCCTCCTGGAGAAATTATTATCTATAGGAGGTGAGAAAGAATGAATACTTTTCGAGTACTGCTGGTAAAGTTTATTATGACATTTATCATGGCAATTGTGGCATTCTCCTTTTTTAATGTTAACCCTGCAGGTTTAGTTCTGCTTGTTGCTCTTATCGCAACAATCGGCAACTATTTGGTTGGGGATTTGTATGTGCTACCGGCGATGGGTAATGTTATAGCGTCTATTGGTGACGGTATTTTGGGTGCTGTACTGGCCTTTATCGTCAGCCTTATAACTGTTTCTTTCAACGTTAGTTTTGCTTCACTATTTATTTTTGCCGTTCTTATCGCAGCAGGGGAGTATTTTTTTCATCCATATTTATCCCGAACAAAAAACGTTGCTCCGGAACAGCAAGCACCTGAGCAACAACAAGATGAGCACAGCGAACATGGTGAACATCATGAATAAAGGACAAAAAAGGGAAAAAGAAACCTGCAGAAGCAGATAGATTTCGACAAAAACCCCCATTTGGGGGTTTTTGTTTAATGCCGAATTCCAATAAAGCTGTTTTCGGGCAGATATCTTGATTTGATTGGTTTACTTTCAAACATATTCAATCAACTTGACTAAGGTATAATTATCATGTTATATTGCGTGAGCAGTTTACGGATTGTAATAATTTTGTTGCCGGTTGTCAAATTAATGTTGACGTGCTATTTTTATACCAGAGGAGGAGAAGAACCAACTTGATGGAAAAGTGTTTTTTAAAATGGGAAAAGTTAAAAAAACGTTTTTATAGTACTATTGAAAAACAGATTGTCGAAATAAAAGAAAAACCATACAAAGTTGCCCTGGGATGTTCCCTGGGTATAGGCGTAAACTTTATTCCTACGCTGGGAATCGGATTTATCTTTGCCTTTATACTGGCGGTGATTTTCAGGGTTAACCGTGCCAGCGCAGCTGTAACGAGCATTCTGACCGGCCCTCTAGTTCCCTTAATGTATGCTCTTAACTTTGTCGTTGGAGGAATTATCTTGACTCCGGTTACAGGTGAGGAAAATCTTTGGGAGTTTATCATAGGCCAGTACTCTCTAATTTTAAAACTGGGTAACATTCAGGACAAGATTTTTAGCTTCTTAGAGCTTTTCGGCTTTACTTTCTTGTTGGGAGCAACTGTAAATGCAGTACTTTTTGGTCTGGGCTTCTATTTTTTTGTTATTTTTATGTTGAGAAAAATACAAATTTAATTTTGGGTCAATCCGTGCTTTCCGGTGGAAGCCGGAAGACATAACTTGTTTCTGCGGTCCAATTCTCAGAAAAGGTGCTGCCGAGTGCTTTCATTTGCTCAGAATACCATGAACCGTCATTATTCATGCTTGCGAACCGAACCGGCAACCTGCATTTAGGGTGCCGTTTGTTTCAGCAGTATATAAAGCTTTAATGTCATTTTCTTTCAAATTCGTCGATTTTTCATATCGGTAGAAGCCGCCACGATTAATAGAGGCGCTGATCGTTTGAATTCCGCCGCATCCCTGTTCAGGTGAACTTAAGTTGGGAATTCAAATCTACGTCCCCTATATTACCTTCTTTATAAAAAACTGTATAATCTGAGTTGCTATTTTTTTGTATATTCTCTGGTAAATTCAGCTTTATCTTAACTTCTTGTTTAGTTACAACCGGAAATCTATAGTAATCATTTGTATGCTTTATCTCTTTGCCACTTTCTGTTCTTCTATTGATAAAGTCTGTATGATTTTTTAGCCTTTTTATTATAATTTCGTTAGAAAACTTAACGATATTGTTGAATTGAACCGTGACTAATTCTTCAAAGCTACTATCAATTTCTACCCCAATACTGTTTCTTTCATTGCACATAGCGGCTAGCATAGTTGTTCCGGTACCAACAAAAGGATCTAATACAGTATCTCCTTTAACTGAAAACATATTTATAAGTCTATGTGCTAACTCAAAGGGATAAGCAGCACTTCTCTCTCTTGTTTTCCCATTATTTAATTTTTGGTTTATTCCTTTTAAATCTTCCCAAACATCGGAATACCATATGTTTCTTTCTTCCCAGAAAAAGGCACTTTCTTGCCTTATTTGCCTTTGTTGTGTAGTCTTAAATTCTTTTTTTCTACCTTTTCTAAGGATTAATATAAACTCATGCTCTAATGTAACATATGCACCAGGTGGTAACATCCCCGACCCCATAAACTTATTTGGGGCGTTAGTTTGTTTTCTCCATAAAATACATGGAAGTGCAACGAAACCTTTATGTATAAAATATTGCAGTATCCTTGAATGATTAGTAAACAATTGAAAAAGACCATTTATCGTTCTGGTTGCGTCACCAATATTAATACAAGCTATCCCACCTGGATTTAAGACCCGAAATACTTCATTCCATGCTTTATCTAACTCTTGATGCATTAATTTAAATGCATTGCTACCATCATTATTAATAAGTGAATTTTTAATGTCAAGGTTTTGTAATATAAAAATCTTGTCCCACATTTCTATCATTGGATACGGGGGTGAAGTAACAACCAAGTCAATGCTTTCATTTTCAATTTCTTGTAAATTCCTCGCATCACCAAATAAAAGTCTATGATTTGTAGTAATCATAGATACGAGCCTCCAATACTGTGTATATAAAATGGTAAATAGCTAATATAGATTACCATAACGGTAAGGAAGTTCCAACCGTTCAGTAAAAACTTGAATAATAACCTTTGGTGGTTGGAAAATGGTTGCATTCTTTTTTTCAGTATGGCAGACATGTCTATAAATAAAAAACTTTGCGTGTAATTTGATCTAATTCCTAAGACCAATTCCGCAAAGCCTGATTTTTGAGGGTTTGATACATTAAATGGTGCGGGCGAAGGGATTTGAACCCCCACGGGTCGCCCCACAGGATCCTAAGTCCTGCGCGTCTGCCAGTTCCGCCACGCCCGCTTACTGATCAATACTATAGCATAATTTTGCTTCTTCATCAACTTGCGGTATTCATAATAATTTATATTTTTATTTGTTCAGGAGATAGGAAATTAACTCCAAAAGGGGAAAATATACAATACAAGGAAATACATTAACCGGTTCGAGAAGCTGCTCAAGGTGGTGAGAAAATGGCTTTGTTTGCCATCAGCGATTTGCACCTTTCTCTTTCAGGTGAAAAACCGATGGATATCTTTGGAGATTCTTGGGAAGATCACCATTTAAAATTAAAACATAACTGGGAGGGTGTTGTTGGAGATGATGATACTGTTATTTTAGGAGGGGATCTTTCCTGGGCAATGAAGTTGGAGGAAGCTGCCGCGGATTTTCAATTTGTCCACGCCCTCCCCGGGAAGAAGGTTATATTTAAAGGAAACCACGATTACTGGTGGCAAAGTTTATCCAAAGTAAAAGAAGCACTTCCTGCGAGCATGATTCCCGTCCAGAACAACTATGTTTCTTTCAATGAGGATATTGCCCTTTGTGGGACACGCGGCTGGTCATTTCCTGCCGGCCAGGGTTGTTCTGAGCAGGATGAGAAAATCTACCGCAGGGAACTGATACGCCTGGAACTTTCCCTGGAGACAGCACGTAAAGACGGGTTTTCTACGTTTATTGTTACTCTCCATTACCCTCCCTTTGCTCCCTCCCTGGTTGGGGATACGGGCTTTACGGAAATTATGCGGCGATTCGGTGTAAAGATTTGTTTGTACGGGCATCTACACGGTAAAGACCATAGCCGGGCTTTTACCGGGATGAAAGACGGCATACATTATTATTTTATTTCCAGTGATTATCTGAAATTTTCTCCCTTGCTGCTGGACCTGGAGAGTCTGGGAAATAATGATGTTACCAATCAAAAATTTTTCCCGGATTAAGGATTCCCCGGGGGTCAAATATTTTTTTAATTCTACCGAGGAGGGAGATCTCTGACTGTCCCATGACCAGGGGAAGATGTTTCTTTCTTTTATGGCCGATACCGTGTTCCCCGCTTAAAGTTCCGCCAAGTTCAGAGGATGTTTTGTAAAGTACTTTCAGCACATCTGCGGTGGACTGTCGCCACTTTTCTTCCGACATTCCCTCCTCTTTTAGCAGGTGGATATGAGTGTTTCCGTCTCCCAGATGGCCAAAGCCGGTACAGCCCAAGTTGTACCGGCCGGCAAGTTGGGTTGCTTTTTTTAAAAGGACGTGCATGGAAGCCGGAGGGACAACGATATCTTCAGCGATACTTCCGGGATGGAAGATTTTAAGAGCCTCTGAGATACGGGACCGCATTTTCCAAAAATTTTCTCTGGTGGAAGGCGTATTTGCTACATAGACGTCCAGGGCACCGGCTTGCAGGTAATAGTCTGCTACGGAGTTGTAATCCCTTTCAACCTGCTCCGGTTGGCCGTCAATTTCAAGCAGCAAAAAGCTTTCCGCTTTATCACCGTAAGGGACTTTCTTTTTCAGCAGGCGGCAGCTCAGATCCATGGCTTTACGATCTATCAGTTCCATAGCTGCAGGAATGATTCCCGTTTTTATCATCAACATTGGGGCTGTTTTGACAGTTGTTTCAAGGTCTTGAAAAGGGATCAGGAGTGTTGTCGCAGCCGGAGGAAGGGGAAGAACCTTAAGGATAATTTTGGTAAAAATTCCCAGTGTTCCTTCCGAGCCAATCATCAGGTGGAGGATATCGTATCCGGTCACATCTTTGAGCCGTTTTCCTCCGAAATTTATAATTTCTCCACAGGGTAGAACGACTTCCAGTCCCAGGACATAATTTCCGGTGACACCATATTTAACGGCTTTAGCTCCGCCGGCATTTTCGGCGACATTTCCACCAATGAAGCAGTTTTCCATGCTGATAGGGTATCCGGCATAAAAGAGTCCGGCCTCCCGGAGGACGTTGTTGATCTCCCTGGTGACAACTCCGGGTTCGACGATAATCATGAGATTATCCCGGTCAACTTCCAGAATTCTGTTCATCCGTTCCAGGGAGAGGAGAATACCACCGCAGACGGGTACGGCACCCCCGGAGAGCCCGCTTCCGGCACCTCTTGGGGTGACTGGGATCATTTCATCATTGGCAAACTGCAATATTCGGGAAATCTCTGCCGCAGAAACAGGTTTTACGACCACTTCGGGCATATTGGTATAGCCTGGCTCATATATTTCATCATGGCTGTAAGGTTCCATTTTATCAGCATTGTTGAAAATGATATGTTCAGATCCGACAATTTTTTGTAAACGGGAGGCGATCTCCGCTGTGATTCGGTTATACTTCACAGTTTTCCCTCCTGCCATTGTATGATTGGATTCTTATCCTTGGCTTATTTCTGTTTGCACAGCCTATTTCCTTTTTTACCGGGAAAATATATTTTCCGGGAGTAGGCGGGGGAGTGGATGGTAATTTCATATTTTGGTTTCTTTACAACTCCCTTTGACGTGTTATAATGTTTAAGCACGGGTTTTTTTCGAAAAGCGGTTGGTTAATGTTTTTTAGGGCTAAGAAAAGGGGGAAATGATGTGCGGAAAGCAAGAATTAAATATCTCATTGGTAGCTTTTCTCTTCTCGTTATTATCTGTTTTCTTATTTTTACCGGTTGTTTAAACGGTCCGGAAAAAGAAATCGTAGCCAAGGTTAATGGAGAGGAGATAAGCCAGGAGGAACTGGACGAATATCTGAAGCTTATTTACCTGTACTGGCCTGATTATCAAACGGCTTTCAGCGAGGAAGGACAGGTGGAAGCACTGAAACAGGAAGTCCTCTGGTTTTTAATTGAAAACAGAATTTTAGATCAGGAAGTGAAAAAAATCGGATTGGAAGTCAATGAGGAGGAGATTAAAAAGAACTCCCAGGAGAGCAGGGATGAACTTATTAAAAATATTTACAGCTCTGAGGATGAGTTTGTCTCCCGTTTACAGGAACTGGACTTGCAAGAAACCGCTTTGCAAATCATTTTCCGGGATGCACACCTGCGGGAACTTCTCTATACACATATTGGAAAAGATGTGACGGAAAAGGATGCCCGACAGTTTGTGGAGGAAAATCCGGCTTTTCTTGAGCGCTCACCTTATGTCCATGCTTTTCATATCCTCGTGGAGACCGAGGAAGAAGCCAAAGAGGTTATTCAACTTCTGAAAGAGGGGGCAGATTTTGTGGAACTGGGCCGGGAGCGTTCCAAAGATAATTATGTGGAGCTCGGTCCTATCAGCCCTGAAGACAGCCTGGATCCTATTTTTTTGGAAGCGGCTTTTGCTTTGGAACCAGGAGAAATAAGCCTTCCTGTGGAGACAAGTTTTGGTTTCCATGTTATAAAGATTACGGAAAAAGAAGAGGCAAAGACACTCACATTTGAGGAAGTTTATGATGAAGCTATGGAAATGAGTAAACAGATGCTCTTTGAAGAGCATTTTGAACAGTTAATGAAGGATACACCCATCGAAACCTTTTAAACAGGAAAATGAATAAAACCCCTCCTGAAGTTTAATACTAAGGAAAAGTCTTAAAGAGTAACATTTAACAGGAAAAGGAGGGGAACAGCAGGTGAAAGCAACGGGTATTGTCCGTCGTATTGATGATCTTGGAAGAGTCGTTATCCCCAAGGAAATTAGGCGGACCCTTAAAATCAGGGAAGGTGACCCCCTGGAAATTTTTGTAGATCGTGATGGAGAAGTTATTCTAAAGAAATATTCGCCTATTGGCGAACTGGGTGATTTTGCGCAGGAATATGCGGATTCTTTGTATGAAGTCATGGGCCATGTTGCCTGTATTGCTGATAGAGATACAATTATCGCGGTTTCCGGTGCACCCAAAAAAGAATTTCTTAACCGCCCTCTCAGTGTTGCTGTGGAAAAAATTATGGAAACGCGTCGAAGTGTGCTGATTAATGATACATCACAGCATGAGATGTACCAAAACGTAGACGACGAAGGTCAATCCAAGTTTTTTGCCGAAGCAATTGCTCCCATTATATCAGAGGGCGACCCTATTGGTGCTGTCATCATGGGCACCAGAAACAGAGAAGTAACACTGGGTGATTTGGAGCTAAAGCTGGTAGAGACTGCGGCAGGGTTTTTAGCGAAACAAATGGAACAATAAAGGTAAACCGTAAAGGCAACCGCAGGTCGCCTACCGATAGAATGCTTGCTTCATGACGTATGCGAAATAAGATTTACTGTTTAATTTTTTGGTATTATAAAAATCAGCCGGGTATTTTTTTGAAAGTAGTAACAGTACCATGTTACTGCTTTTTTTATCAATTGCATGTGATATAATATATCAAATATGTGAAAACGAGGAGGCCGGAAGCACTTGTCAAAAGGCCAATCCTTTCTTAAGGGAGCTTTAATCCTCAGTGCGGCCGGATTGGGAGTCCGCTTAATGGGAGCGGGGCTGAAGATTTTTTTGGCAGCGGTTATGGGAGATGAGGGGATCGGACTTTATCAGATGGCATACCCTGTTTATACAACTCTTTTAGCGATCTCCACCGCTGGAATACCGATCGCGGTATCTAAGCTGGTCGCCGAACACCTGGCACAGAAGGATTTCCGAGGAGCTTACCGGGTCTTTAAAACGGCCCTTTTTATTTTAACGATTCTCGGTTTAAGCTTTTCTTTGCTGCTGTTTTTTGGTGCCGATTTTATTATCCGGAGTATTACCAAGGACCCCCGGGCCTACTATCCACTTATTAGTATTTCTCCGGCAATTTTTATCGTGACAATTATGTCTGTTTTTCGTGGTTTTTTTCAGGGGCAACAGGAAATGGTGCCGACAGCTTTATCCCAGATAGTGGAACAGCTGGGCAGAATTGTCGCGGTGGTTATTCTGGTGTATTTGTTGTTGCCCAGGGGGCTGGAATTTGCTGCTGCCGGGGCGGCATTCGGAGCTGTCGCCGGAGCATTATTTTCTCTGCTCTGTCTTCTTTATTTATTCTGGAAAACCAGGCAGGCTTTTGCCGGTAGAATCAAGCGTCAGGTTGTTCTCAAGGATTTTAGCTCCCTGGAAGTCCTTTACCGTATTGCCGCCCTATCGATTCCGATTACCCTGGGAAGTCTGGTTATTCCGCTTATTAACCTGGTGGATTTAAGTGTGGTTCCTCTCAGGCTTCACCAGGCCGGCTTTTCTACGGAAGAGGCAACAGCTCTTTACGGGCAGTTGACAGGGATGGCCAATTCCGTAATTCAGTTTCCGGTTCTTCTAACTATTGCTCTGGCTATGAGTCTGGTTCCGGCTATTTCTGAAGCCCAGGCCTTAAATAACCCTTCTCTTATTCGGGGCAGGACGGAGCTGGCACTGCGGGCAACGCTTTTTTTCGGAATTCCGGCTTCACTGGGACTCTTTGTCCTGGCCGAGCCGACCACTGTGGTTCTTTTTGACAATATCCAGGCTTCCTATCCTCTCGCGATACTGTCTTTTGCCGTTGTCTTTCTCTCCCTGTATACAGCGACATCGGGGATTCTGCAGGGGCTGGGGCAGACAATGGAGCCTGTCAAAAATATGTTGTTGGGTGCTGTGATTAAATTTGCCCTGAGCTGGTTTTTAACCGCTGATCCTTCCTTGCATATTGGGGGCGCCGCTTTTTCTACTGTAGCCGGTTTTTTGGTTGCGGCATTTTTTAATATCAGGAAAGTTTGTATCCTTACCGGTTGGCGCTTTAATTTTCAGGAAATGCTCCTGAAGCCACTGGCCGCGGCTTTTTTTATGTCCTGGGGAGTGCTTCTTACTCATAAATTACTAGCGGCTTTTTTTATCCCTCTCATGTCGGAGAGGATAGCACAGGGCTTGTCTTTAATGTCGGCAATTTTTTTGGGTATATGTGTCTATGCCCTTGTCCTGATTTTGATTGGTGGTTTAAAAGAAATGGATTTACAGGCTATTCCCCGTTTTGGAAGACCGTTACTTAAGTTTGTTAGGCGCTTCAGGATCGTTAAAAAGTAAAATTGTTTTCAGCAAGCCTGGAACATCGCATAATCAGGTGGAGAGTTTATTCCACCCTGATAATTATTTTTCATGGAGGCACAAAATGCGCAGGATATCTATAATCGGGTTGGGGCGGGGTGACGGCTTCGTGAGGTTACTGAAAGACGAGGAGCTCTTCTTATCTTACGACACGGTAGCTGTCTACTCCTTACCGAAAAGTTACAGGGAAATATTGAAAAACCATGGCATAAAACTTCTTTTTCTTGATGAGGTAGAAAAAAATATCATGGATCTTTCCCTTGGAGATTTGCGGGAAAGAATGGCGGAAGAGGTTTTGAGAAGTGTAGGGCCGGAAGGTGCTGTCGCCTGTCTTCTCCCCGGCAGGCCCTGGTCTGGTGCGGGCCTTTACCAAGCCTTAAAAAAACGGGTTGAGAAGGAAGATTGCTCTCTAGGGGTTTTTACAGGTGAGGATTTGTTCAGTCCGGTGCTGGAATTTTCCCAGGAAGAGAAACCGGATCTGAATTCTTATCGCGGGGTGATGTGGATAGATGCACTTAACCTGGAAGAACTGCGTGAACCGCCAAGGGGTGAGCTTTTCATTACGCATGCCGGCAGCGGGTTTATTTTAGAGAAGACCAAAGAGATTCTTCTTACGCTCTACCCGTCCAGTCATCCCATTGATATATTTAAGTTTGATAAAGAAGGTGTGGTTTGCCGGTGCGGAAATTTCCTATTGGAAGATCTGCAAAAGGTGGGGGATCCCCATTGCTGGACTTTTCTGCGTGTTCCCCCGCGCCCCTATTACTATCTGGGTGATATGGTTCATTTGATGAAGAAACTTCGTTCTCCGGAAGGATGTCCATGGGACCGTGAGCAGAATCACCAAACTTTGCGGCCTTTTCTCCTGGAGGAAACTTACGAAGTTCTGGAGGCTATTGATAATGAAGAACCGTTAGACCTCTGTGAAGAACTCGGAGATTTGTTGCTGCAGGTTCTTTTCCATAGTCAGCTCGCTGCGGAGAAGAATGAATTTTACCTCTGGCAAGTTATTGATGGGATTTCCCGCAAGATTTATCGGCGCCATCCCCATGTTTTCCAAAATGAAAAAGCGCGGGATGCCCGGGAAGTAAGTATAATATGGCAGCAGATCAAGGAGAAAGAAAAGGGCAGGGAAAGGAAGGATCGTTTTAAGTTGCCCCAGGGTTTCCCGGCGCTGCTCAGGGCGCAAAAGGTCCAGAAAAAGGCTTCGGAGCTGGGTTTTGATTGGCCTGATATGCAGGGTCCGGTTTCGAAAATATATGAAGAACTTGATGAATTTAACAGAGCCTTAGAAGATGATCGGAAAGAAAATATTGCCGAGGAAATGGGAGATCTGTTCTTTTCCCTTGTTAATGTAGCTCGTTTCCTGGGAGTCAATGCAGAGATGGTTCTGAACAGGGCGGTGGACAAATTCATTCGACGTTTTCGCTATATTGATGCCCGGGTTCAAAGCCTGGGCGGTGATTACAACAATTTTTCCCTCCAAGATCTTGATGTCTGGTGGGAAGAGGCCAAAGATAAGGAAAAAGATAATGAAAAAACATAAAATAGGTTCGCCGTCGAACCTATTTTTTTTGTTCATAATTTTTAAATACCAAAAAGAGGAATTGCTATTTTTGACGTGATTTGTAAAAGATATATCTAAAAAAGTCGTTCCTTGCCCGTCGCTTCACCGGAGTGCTCGGCTTATACGAAAGCTAAAAAAGATTTGCGAAGCTGTTTTAAAAAAATTCAACTAGGGTCTTACGACATCCGATATTGTATTGGATGAAAACTTTATTGGAGAAAAATTGGAGGAAATTTCTGTGACAGGTAAAAAGTTGAGCATTTTTATCCTCAGCCTTGTTCCGTTTTTGATGGTCCTGGGAAATTCTATGTTAATTCCGGAATTTCCTGCCATCAAAGAAGCTCTGCATATCAATCAGTTTCAGGTAGGTTTATTAATTACCTTTTTTTCTGCGACTGCCGCGGTGGCGATCCCTTTCTTGGGATACCTGTCGGACAGAATTGGAAGAAAAATAATTATTGTTCCTGCTCTCATTCTTTATGGACTGGGAGGAGCTGTCTCAGGATTTGTTGCTGCTTTTTTCCAGGACCCTTATTATTATATCCTGGTGGGAAGGGTGATACAGGGATTTGGTGCAGCCGGAACCGCTCCACTTGCTATGGCTCTTGCCGGCGATCTTTATAAAACTGAGGAACGCAGCGAGAGTATGGGTATTCTAGAGGCGGCAAACGGAATTGGGAAAGTACTCAGTCCGATCATCGGAGCAGCAGTAGCACTAATTATCTGGTATGCTCTCTTTTTTTCGTATGCCATACTTTCCATTCCGGTAGCCCTTTTAGTCTGGTTCATGGTGCAGGAGCCGCAGGGGAAAACGCAGAAAATGCCCTTTTTGCAGTATTTTAAAGAAATTAAGGAAATATTTGATAAAAAAGGTGTCTCTCTTTTATTTAATTTTTTAGGGGGTCTGGTAATTCTCTTCATTTTGTTTGGAGTCCTTTCTTTCACCTCGGATATCCTCGTAACCGACTTTAAATTAAGGGGTATTATCAAAGGGCTGGTATTATCCGTTCCCCTGTTAGCCATGTCCATCACAGCTTATTTAACGGGTCTTTATCTGAGAAAGAAAGGGCGGTTTTTTAAGTTATTTTTTTTAATAGGGCTGCTTATTACCGCTGTGGCTATGGCCTTGCTGCCTCTTTGCTGCAGGAGCCTTGTAGTTTACCCAATTATGCTGGCTTTGTTGGGTTTTGGAAGCGGAATGATCCTGCCGGCTATTAATACGATGGTCACCAGCGCCACCCAGACGAGTCAGCGGGGGGGTGTGACTTCTCTCTACGGGAGTATTCGGTTTTTAGGAGTGGCTTTGGGACCGCCTACTTTTTCTCTGCTTTTCGGTTGGGGGCGTTTTTTTATGTTTCTCGCAGGAGGAGTCATGGCACTAGTCATCGGGATTGCAGGTTTTTTCTTTATCAATGAGGGGAGGTTGATAAAAATAGAAGGGAAAGGAGAATGAAGTGGTGACCTGCTTAAGTCACCACTTTTTCTTTAAGGGCAGTTTGCTAAAATAAAAGCGGTAATTATCTTTAGGAAAAGAAAAGATGGGAATCCGGAGAATTGACCAGATCAGAATAACCACAAAGAGATAGAAAAAAACGATAATCATGCCGCAATATCTCCTTTATTTTTAATAACCATCAAGTCTCAAGCAAAGGAGTTCGTTTAATCAGCGGGAGAATAAATTAATCAAGTAAAGTAGAAAAGCAGCAATTCCCCCGGCCATTAAAGGGCCTACGGGAATGCCTTTTAGAAAAACAATACCGACAATCGAGCCGATAACCAGGCCAAGAATAACCTGTGGCTGACTTTCTAATAATTGAATTCCCATATTATTAAGCCTTGTGGCAATTAACCCCCCGGCAATAGCAAGCAGGCCCGGCAAAGAACTAAAAGTAGCAATAATTTCCTTTGTTCCTACCCTATCCAGAGCTATGGGAACCATGACAGCCAGCATCAGAAAAAGAAGACCGATTTCTATTCCCCGTTCTTCAAGGAGAGGAAGCAGGCTTTTAATCTTCAGTAACTTTATCGTCAGAAGTAATCCCGCTGCAATGCTTAGAGAGTTCGATTTAGCAAAAAGTCCCAGCAAAAAGATGATGGCAATAAAGGTTAGACCGCTCACCTGACTGCTCCTCTAAAAAGATATTGTTCCGTTTTATAGTTATTCATGAATTCAGCAATTCAGAATACATCTTAAAAAATCGTTTTCTCATTATATTTCTGCTCACGAGCAGTTCGTTTCACAAATATGTAATTAAAAAAAGTCCATGACTCAATAATTACTCGCTAACAGCGTCGATTTGTTTTTTATTGTCTTTTTTTTTCAGAACTAATTTAAAGGTATCGGAACGCAGGCCTCTGCGCAGGGACTCCAGGGAGATTACATCTTTGCTATGAATATTACCCAGATTGACTTCTGAACCGAACATGGTTATGAATTCAATCTGTTGCGATTTAAGTGGTGCTTCCCAGATAAGTTTGTTTGGGTCCGGCAGCAGTGTTAGCAGCTTTGTTAGTTTTTCTGTTTTTATATTGCCTTCTTCGTTATAAATCGTGACACCTTTCCCGGACTCTCTTGCTTCAAGGATTACTTTAAAAGCCCCGTCATCCAGGTCCTTGCCGACCTGAGCAGCCATTAGCTCAGGTTGGAAATCTTCGAGGGAATTTTTTTTGCCGATTTCTGTGAGAACAAGAAACCCCTTTTCTTTGGCGGTGCGAATTGACAGACTCCTTTCCTGAGGAGGAAGATGAATGGTTCCGTCCGATATTTCTATGGTAGAAAAACCCAACTCTTTTGCTCTTTCCAGGAATGAAGCAAATTTGCCCTGGGTGATGGCGATTTCGAAAAAAGTACCTCCCGGGTAAATTCGAATCCTGTATGCATTGATCATTTCAATTTTTTCTTTTAAGAACTGTTGATGATAGAGGGCGGAAGTAGCAAACCCCAATTTCCAGAAATCGATGAATTCCGCACCCATCTCCAGCAGATCCTCTGTTTCCCGTAGTCCCATGCCCTTATCAATAATCATCGTAATTCCGCTTATCCGGGGTTTAGGAAACCTGTTTCCCAGCGGAAAAGAAAAATCAAGCCCCCAACCGTTATGTACTCTTGTTTCTTTCAATGCTGATTCGCCCCTTTTCAGGTATTTATTGCCTCCATCTATCTTATTCTTTAAATATTGCAAGAGTGTCACATAATAAAAGTCTTTCAAGGCTGAATAAATTATCCGCTGCCAAGTAAAACTAAAACTAACTTAAACTTTCCAAAAAAAATTTGAGACGAAAAGGAAGAGGACAAAGTTGAAATTACCTCCTAAAAAAACTTCTTTTATTTTTACCGTTGTTTTAATGTTACTTTTATGCACAGTGTCTTCTGGATGCCGTCCCGGCGAAATAACTCGTCCCGAAGGAAAGGAAGAAGGCGCTTCACCTTCTGTACCGTCGGAGATAGACGTTGGCGAGGGGAAAGAACCGCAGCTTTCCGTTTATATTGCTGAGAGCGGTGCGGTAGAGGTCATGCCCATGGAAGAATATATTGCCGGGGTTGTCGCCGGAGAAATGGATCCCAACTGGCCCCTGGATGCTCTGGCAGCGCAGGCTATTATTGCCAGGACTTTTACTCTGCAGAAAATTGCGGAAACAGGAGGTGTTCCCCATCGTAATGCCCATGCTTCTACGGATATTGAAGAATTTCAGGCCTACAGTGCCGAAGAAATTAACTCAACTGTAAGGGAGGCGGTCAACAAAACGCGGGGTGAAGTTGCCTGCTATAAAAATCAATTTATCAGAGCCTGGTTCAGTGCTTATGCCGGTCCCAGAACAGCCAGAGCAGATGAGGGCTTAAACTTTGAAGGAGGAAATCCTCCGTATATTCAAATAGTTGACAGTCCCGGAAAGGAGATCGTTCCACCCGAAGAGGCTAATTGGTCTGCGGGCTTTTCTCTCGAAAAAGTTAGAGAAGTGGTGAAAGAGACGACCGGGCAGGATCCGGGACCTGTGGAACAGGTCGAAATAAAGGAGAAAGGCCCGTCGGGTCGTGTTGACACCTTTATTGTCAATGACCGGGAAATTTCCGGCCCAGGGATGCGGTTAGGGCTGGGAAGTACAGAGATGCGTTCTACATTTGTTGAAGAAATGAGTATTGAAGGGGGAATGTTAAAAATGTCGGGGACGGGTTACGGCCATGGTGTCGGGATGTGCCAGTGGGGAGCTAAAGCTCTGGCAGAAGAGGGAAAATCTCCGAAAGATATTGTCAATTATTTTTACCGGGATATTAATATTGTTAACCTTTGGGATTAGTCTTTTACACTCTGAAAAGTTAAGGAATATTTTATAAACCTCTCCTGTATAATGAAATAAAAAGGAGAGGTTTTATGATGGATGAGAAATACATTTCCAAACAAATGACAAACCGGCACAGGCTAATGATTGATAACCGGGAGAAAATGGAGATTTACGGCGTTTTGCATGTAGACAGCTTTGATGACAGGGAAATAATCCTGGAAACTGAACATGGTTTACTGGCTATGCGGGGGGAAGAACTGCACATAAAAAACCTTAATCTTGAACAGGGAGAGCTTACGGTCGAAGGTTTTCTCCTTGAACTGGCTTACTCGGAAATGAGAGGTTCGAGAAAAGACAGGGGAAAAAGTTTTTTCGAACGGCTTTTTAAATAAATGACGGATTTTTCTGTTGAGCAGCAGGTTCTGGTTTTTTTTGTGATTTTTTTTATCGGCTTTTTTGCCGGTGTCTTTTTTGATCTTCTCAGAGCTATAAAAAAAGTCTTTCAGCTTGGCTCTAAAATCCTTTTTTTGGTCGATATCCTTTTTTCCCTCCTGATAACTGTTATTGTTTTCCAGGTACTTCTTCAGCTGCACTGGGGCGAAATCAGAGTTTATGTCTTCATATCTTTTTTCTGTGGAATTATCCTTTATTATTTCTTTGCAAGTTATTGGTTTTACCGTGTATTTCATAAATTTTTTAATAAATGTTTAAATATTATCATAAAAATTTTATTAATTTGGAAGGATTTACAAAACAAAAGCAGAAATATAATTAGTCGAACAATAGTATTTTTAAAAAGTGTATTAGGAAAGGGAAAGCAGCATGGAGGGAAAGATCGTTAGATATCCGTCTCGGCCGAGAAAGAAACACGGACGAAAATTTGTTCTCTGGATTTTTCTTTGTTGTATTCTTACCGGAGTCTGCTTATGCCTGGGACAAACTCATGCGATTCGGGAAGCGAGGAGCGAGCTTCTGGATTTGGGGAATCAGCGGGATGCACTGCAGGAAGGAAACGACCTCTTGCGAGAAGAAGAACGGCTTTTACGTGATAATGAGTATCTAGAAATTCAGGCGAGAAAACAACTGGGAATGGTAAGACCGGGAGAAATTATTTTTTTTGTCGGAGATTAGAGCGTTAAATTAAGTTAAGTTGAGCCAAATATCTTGACAATTTGCCAAGAGTAGATATAATCTAGCCATAGAGTTCATTTATATTTTATTAAGGAGGACTATTTTTAGATGTCGTCGCTTCAGGTAGGAAGTATTGTGGAAGGGGTGGTTACAGGAATTACAAATTTCGGGGCGTTTGTTCTTTTACCCAATGGGGAAACAGGTTTAGTGCATATTTCCGAGGTGGCAGATTCTTACGTTAAGGATATTAATGAGCATTTACAAAAAAAGGACAAGATTAAGGTTAAAATTCTTTCCGTGAATGGGGACGGAAAAGTTGGACTTTCTATCAGACGAGCTATTCCAGGTGAGAAAAAAGAGCATGTGCGTAAAGGACCCCGCGTTTCCCATGCAGTAGGTATGTCTTTTGAAGACAAAATAAGCAAATTTATGAAAGAAAGCGATGAAAAGCAGCAGGATTTAAAGAAAAATACCGATTCTAAAAGAGGCGGAGGCAGCAGGAGTTATCGCCACAGTTTTGATTAAAATATTTTTATTTATTTAGGTATTTTTTAATATATAATTAACCTAAACATTGATCTTTTGCCATTATTTTTTTTACTAGTGCAGTGAAGATGTGCATCTTATTTCTTTTCAAGATAATTTCTTTATCTACTTTTTGTCCTTATTAATTTATTATAAAAATAAAAAAGTCTAGTAGGCACCCGAGGGTGCCTTTATTGTTGCCGGGAAAACTTTTTGGGGGAATAGAAATGAAGGAAAGAACGGTTGGTGCAATTGATTTGGGCAGCAATTCTCTTCGTCTGTTAATAGCGAAATTTGAAATGGGTACTATTAAGTTGCTTCGTCGGGAATTGCGAGAAACTAGATTAGGTGAAGGTTTGATTTCCGGGGGAAAACTATTTCCGCCGGCAAGAGAAAGGACCCTGCAGGGGCTTTCTTTCCTGTTGGGGATTATGAAGGCGGAACAAGTAAGTGAAGGAGTAATTGCTGCGACAAGTGCTGTGCGTGAAGCTGCCGATGGGAAACAATTTCTGAATGATATTGCCGCTTTTTCTCCTTTTCCGGTGCGGCTTCTTTCCGGGAAAGAGGAAGCCCTTTATGGATTTCTGGGTGCGGTTGGGTCAATGGGACCGGAAGGAAAAAAGGAAGACCTGCTTGTGCTTGACTTAGGGGGGCGAAGCACAGAACTGTCATGGCAGGAGAAGGGTATTTACAACGGTATCAGCCTGCCTTTTGGTGCGGTAAATATGCAGAATCGTTTCCTCTTTTCCATAAGTGTGGAGAATGCTCAAAAAATAAAAGAATTTGTTAAAGGGCTCCTGAATGAACAATCCGGGTTATTGCCCGTAACAAAGAAAAAAGAACTTGTGGGTGTGGGCGGAACAGTAACAACACTGGCTGCCTTGTCGCTCCGGCAGAGGATTTATAACCCCGAGCAAGTTCATCGTTATTACCTCTCCAAAGAGGAGATTAAAAAGTGGAAGAGGATATTTTTACATTCTTCCCGGCAGGAAAGAGCTAAAATGCTGCCTTTTTCACCACAACGTGCCGACATTATTCCCGCGGGGACGTCTGCCCTGCTTTCCGTCATGGAGTACCTGGAGTATGATAGTGTGATTGTCTCCGAGGGGGGAATCCTGATGGGTATTTTGCTTGAATATTTTACTTCCGACGAGTCGAATTAACACTATTTCCCGGGAAATAACACTAACTAAAGCACTTTAAGCGAGCGAAGGCGGTTTATCGCCGCGGCAATTTCCTGGGCGCGGGGCATGGCGTATTCTCCGGGGTTTTGCCCGTAAAAGGGAGAAATAATATCCAGCCCCTTTTTTTCAAGGTCTGCAAAGCCAAGTTCAATGGCTTGCCTGATCGTTTTCTTTCCATCAAGGTATTTTCTTCTTAAAAGGAAGAGAATGAAATCACCGATGGCCCTGGTTTGGCTGGAATCAACCAGTTGATCGACTGATGCCAGATCAATATTGTCTCTGCCAAACTGAATTTTATCTGTACCCCTGGCGGAAATTTTAATTTTCTTATCACTTCGGGGTTCAAAGCTTGCGGGGTAAGGTGTTCTTACGCCGACTTTCCCAAAATTTTTGCTGCTTTCTTCTTTCCGTCCCGTTCTGAAAAGATTAGCAATTTCTTTAGCTTTTTGTGTAACCAGGCGCGGTCTGTATTCCTCCATCATGATAACCGTATCGGCAACATCAAAATAATCGCCGGAGCCACCGATGACTAATAGTGTTGAGACACCCCGGTCCCTATAAAGCGAGCGGACTTTGTCAATAAAGGGAGTAATGGGTTCCTGCTTTTTGGACACAAGAGCTTGCATGCGGGCATCCCGGATCATAAAGTTGGTTGCTGATGTGTCCTCATCTACCAACAGGAGATCTGTTCCGATTTCCAGCGCTTCCATAATGTTGGTTGCCTGAGAGGTGGAGCCGCTGGCTTCTTCACTGCAAAAATTAGTAGTGCTTCTGCCTTCCGGCAGGTTGTTAATAAACGGGCTAATATCTACCATGGTTACTCTTCGACCATCTTCAGCTCGGATTTTAACGGCATTTGCCCTGCTCACCAGGTATTCGCGTCCGTCTCCGGGGATATGATTGTAGATCCCCCTTTCAATGGCTTTCAGTAATGTTGATTTCCCGTGGTAACCGCCTCCCACGATCAGTGTTACTCCTTCGGGTATGCCCATGCCCCGAATTTTGCCTCCCCAGGGGTCTTCAAGAGTGACGGAAAGCTCTGGGGGAGTCTGGAAGGGGATTACTGAAGATTTTTGCATGGGTAGGTTGCTGATCCCGCTTTCCCGGGGCAGAATAGAGCCGTCAGCGATAAAAGCAATTAGCTTTCGTGAGATAAGCTTGCTGCGGAGGTTTTCCTGAATCAGGTTTCCTGAAATATGTTTCCTGGCCTTCTCTTGGGGAATCATCTCCCAAAAAAGGGAGTGTCTGACCAGTTGCGGTATCTCCCGGCAAAATATCTCTTCCGCATCTTTTCCCAGGATGGTCCGCCCTCTGGCGGGCAAACCCACGCTAAAACGAGCTTCCACATAATCGTTATCAATGACCATGGCGCTTCTCTCCAGGATTTCCTGACCTCCGCAGTCGATCAAGATCTGTCCGCTTTTTCCGGTTCCCCGCCTGCCTCGCACTCTTTTTTCGATAGCTTGAGCAAAACAGCGGATCAAAAAATCTTCCAGGGCAATTCGGCCTTCCCGTTTGTCATAGAGTTCCCGGGGAAAGCCTGCTCTTTCTGCCGGAACTCTTGCTCTGAGACGTGAAGGAGAAGCGAAGGGGTCACCCTGAACGTAGTCGATAAAAAGGATAAAGTCGGGGAAAAGATAATCCCCTTGCAGGTCTTTGTATGCTTTATAGCCCCGTCCATCCAGGTGTTTTAAGAGGTTTTTCAGGTCTGTTTCGCTGGACATATGATTCACTCCCCTTGTTTATAATACCTTAAAATGATATTTTTTGCACTTAAATAAACTATATTGGGTCTTAAAATGACTGTTCCGGGACCTATATAACACAGCTAAAAATAGTAATAGCGGCGCCATAGAGACGGTTTGGCGGGCGTTCGGGCAAAGCCCCGGGTCGGTGCTCCGGTTTCCTGCCTGCAAGTTCTACGGCTCTTCTTAGTCCTTCGCTTACCTGCCCGGCTAAGCTGCCCTCCATGGCAGCAAGCCGGCTGCAGACCTCCTGTCTGCAGGGTAAGCTTTCGGTCTGCGCTTCGCCGGGACTTTGCACGGCCGGAAAAAGTTGCACCTTACCCGGCTCTTCACCCGAGCGCCTGGCGTATGCGAAAGCTAAGGGGAATTAGAGATGTAACAAAATAATGATATATGCCCCCACCCGAAAAGGCCAGAAAATTATGGTTTGACTATATAAATAACTTTTTAGAGCCATGTTACACAAATATTTAAAGGTTAATTCAATTAAATCCTCTTATACCGTCCTTGCCGCAGGAGGCGGTTAATGATAAAATAAAACGATATGTTTTGCCATATTGCATCAAGGTGAAGTATCATCCGGCAGTATGTGGATTGTGAGCTCAGACACGTTTCCCATGGAAGCGGGTCCGTGACAAGCAGTCGGATTTAACAGAAACCGGGCTGAGAAAAACCGGGATGGAGAAAAGGGGTTCCTCTCCGGTTCCTAAGGGGGCCGGAAGTAGGCTATACCAACTTAAGGTGTGGTTTAAGGTGAGTCGAGAGGCGAAACCTGGACACTCTAGTCTCTGTGTTAAGAGGCTAAGTAAGTGGACCAGGTTTTTATTTTGCCCCGATTTTCTATTAGGAGGTGATAAGCAGCTGTTGTGTAAGAGAGTTTGAAGTTTCACCAAAATAAAAAGGGGGAATTAACTTTTGTTTAAGAAATTTGCTGTTTTGTCTATGGTGATATTGGTGGTAGGTTTGTTAGTGGCCGGTTGTGCAACGAACGGGTCGGTTGGAGAAGAACCCGGTGGTAATGAAACGGAGTCTGCCGCTGAGGATACCAGTCTCAGCCGTGTCTTGGATGCAGGTGTGTTTAGTGTGGCCGGAAGCGGTGGCTATCCTCCCTTCAACTATTATGAAGGAGAAAACGTTATCGGCTTCGACGTGGATACCGGCCGGGCCATTGCCGCCGAACTCGACGTGGAACTCGATTATGTGACCACCGCCTGGGACGGGATTGTTGAGGGTTTAAGGGTAGGTCATTACGATGCCGTATTGGGCAGCATGGCCATTACGGATGAGCGGTTGGAAGTTGTTAACTTTACTATTCCTTACTACTATTCCGGTGCCCAGCTGGTTGTTTTAGATGATTCCGGGATTACGGATCCGGAGCAGATGGACGGTAAAACCATCGGTGTAGCTACCGGTACTACCTTTGCCGATGACGCCGAAGCACTCGGTGCGGAAGTAAATTACTACGACGATGATACGCTCACCCTGACGGAGTTGCTGAATGGCCGTATTGATGGTGTTATTACCGACCGGCTGGTGGTAGTGCGCGCTATTAATGAAATGCCGGGCGGTGAAAGATTGACCATGGTGGGCGAGCTGCTGCGCCTGGAAGAAATGGCGCTGGCTGTCCGTAAGGGAGAAGATGAACTGCTGGCTGAGTTGAACCGCATTTTGCAAAATATGCATGATAACGGTACATTAACTGGTATCAGTGAAGAATGGTTTGAAGGTCTGGATATTACGAAAAAGTAGAGCATAAAAAAGGCACGGTTGCTTGAGGCACCGTGCCTTTTCCTGATAAGAATTAAGGAGATGGCCTTATGTTTGACTTACCGTGGGATTTCACAATTATTCCATCATATATGCCTCTTTTTGTACCGGTTGCCTTTGTTACCCTGCAAATAACTACGCTGGGGATTCTCATGGGTTTGCTGCTGGGATTATTATTCGGTTTAATGCGTATCTCCCCTCTCTGGGTGTTAAACGGTCCCGCCCGGTTGTATATCTGGGCAATACGGGGTACACCGCTATTGCTCCAGTTATTCATTATTTACTATGGTTTTTCCAGTATTGCGCGGGTACCCGGCTTTCTCGCCGCTGTTTTGGGATTGGCGATTCATAACGGCGCTTATCTTGCGGAAATAATTCGCGGTTCCATCCAGTCCATTGATCGCGGCCAGAGAGAAGCGGCTTATTCACTGGGCATGACACGCTGGCAGGCCATGAGAAGAATAGTTCTGCCCCAGGCCTTTAAGCGGGCAGTACCACCGCTGGGCAATCAGTTTATTATTGCCCTCAAAGACTCTTCTCTGGCCAGTACCATTGCTGTTCATGAATTGCTGCATAGAGCGAGAGTTTTGTGGTCATCCAACTTTAGAACAATGGAAATGTTGATCATCGCCGGCATCTTTTACCTTTTTATGACGACCATTTTTACACTGGTGGTCGGCAGGATTGAACACCGACTGAAAGCCAGTGAGTATAGAAGTTAGGAGTATCGCTATGATTAAAATTGCTAGTCTGCATAAATGGTTTGGAAAATTGCACGTTTTGAAAGGTATTGATTTGACTGTGGATGAACAGGAAGTAGTGGTTTTAATCGGAGCAAGCGGTTCCGGTAAAAGCACCTTGCTTCGCTGTATCAACTTCCTGGAGGCGCCGCAGCAAGGCCGGATTTTTATTGATGGTGAAGTTGTCGACCCTCGTGGAAAAAACCTGCATTCCATCCGCCAGGAGGTGGGCATGGTCTTTCAGCATTTTAATCTTTTCCCTCATATGACCGTTTTAGGTAATGTTATAGAAGGCCCGGCCCAGGTCAAACGCTTAGCCCGTGCCGAAGCTGTAAAAATCGGCATGGAACTGCTGGAGAAAGTCGGCCTTTCCGACAAGGCGGAGACCTACCCGGCCATGCTTTCAGGCGGGCAGAAACAGCGGGTGGCTATTGCCAGGGCTTTGGCTATGCGCCCCAAGATCATGTTATTCGATGAGCCGACTTCTGCTCTGGATCCGGAACTGGTTGGTGAAGTATTGCAGGTCATGCAAGAACTGGCCAATGAAGGTATGACCATGATTGTTGTCAGCCACGAGATGGGGTTTGCCAGGGAAGTGGCTGACCGGGTTATTTTTATGGATGAAGGTGTTATTGTTGAGGAAGGCGATCCTGATCTGATTTACAGTAAGCCTCAGAACGAACGAACCCAGGAATTTCTTAGCCGCATACTTTAATTATCATTAAGGCGTATACGAAAGCTAAGAGGAAATTGGCGGGTGGAGCAAAACAAGTAAATTTTCGCTGTAGTGTTAATCACATGGTTAATTCTTTGTGGCTTTGCCTGCCGGCTGTCGATTCGTCGTAAGTTCAAGCGAAGCCCGTCATTTTATGGTTGTTTTTTTCTGACTTTTGCGATATATTGTTCTGGTGATGGCAAATTCAACCTTGAGGTGAGCTAATTGAGTTTTGAGCCGTGCCGGGAGATTATGCAAAATATTTCCACTGTTGTTGTAGGAAAGGCCCGAGCCCTGGAACTTTTAATAGTAGCCCTTTTGTCGGAGGGACATGTTCTCCTGGAGGATGTCCCCGGAGTCGGCAAAACCCTGCTGGCCAAGTCATTGGCCGGATCTATCGGAGGGTCTTTTCAAAGGGTTCAGTTTACTCCGGACCTTTTGCCTTCTGACATTACCGGCTTTAATGTTTATGATCAAAGGATTAACCAGTTTACCTTTCAACCCGGACCGGTTATGGCCAATGTTTTCCTTGCTGACGAGATCAACCGGACAATTCCCAGGACACAGGCGAGTCTGCTGGAAAGCATGGAAGAAGGCCAGGTGACTGTTGACGGGACAACTATGCTTCTGCCTCGTCCATTTTTTGTAATTGCTACCCAAAATCCCATCGAGCTGGAGGGGACTTTTCCCCTGCCGGAAGCACAGATGGATCGTTTTCTTCTCCGTGTTGAGCTTGGATATCCTTCCCGGGAAGAGGAACGTCTGATTTTGGAGCGCTTCCAGGAAAAGGACCCGCTGAACGATCTGCAAGCGGTAATAACTCCGGAAGAGGTGCTGAAGATGCAGCGAGAAAGAAGAAACATCCGTGTTTCTACAGATATTAAAGAGTATATTGTGGCCATTGTGGAGGCAACCCGGCAATCCCGCTTTCTTCGTTTCGGGGCCAGTCCCCGGTGTTCATTGCATCTCATGCGTGCGGCTCAGGCTTATGCAGCCCTCGCCGGAAGACAATATGTGCTGCCCGATGATGTTAAATTTCTTACTGGTCCTGTTTTGACCCATCGGCTTATTTTGCGGAATGAAGAAAAGATTCGCGGCATAACGGCCCAAAAAATTATGGAAGAACTGGTTGCCGGAGTGGTTATACCCGGTGGAGAGGGCTGAAAAATGTCTTTCAATAACCAAGCTGAGAGAGAAGTGCCCACCCTTTTCGTGGAGAACTTCTTTCACTTTTTAATTGTTTTGCTATTATTTATCGCTATTTTGTGGGATCAAAAAGGTCTTCTCTACCTTTCGGTTCTTCTGTTGATTATGATTAATGGGGCCAGGCTATGGTGCCGGTTAAGCTCCCGGGGGTTAGATGTCTCCCTGGAAACGGATCGGGTCAAGGTCTTCCCCGGGGAAAAGATCCTTCTGAACGGCCAGGTGCAGAATACGCGCTTGCTTCCGGTCTGGATGAGGCTGGAAATACCGCTTGCCCCGGGCGTTTTCCCTCATTCCGGCGGCGATCTTCTTAAAGGGGAGAGCGGGCTGCTGTGGAGAGAGAAAATAACCTGGAACTTTGAGTTAACGGCTCCAAAACGCGGCTGCTACCAGATCGGTCCTCTTAGCTTGATCACAGGAGATCTGCTGGGTTTTTTCCAAAAGAGAAAAGTAATAATTCCGGCCATGTGGATAACTGTTTTTCCACGGCTTGTTTCTTTACATCCGCTGCCGGTCCCCCTGGAAGAATTTTTTGGCAAACAGGGAGCAAAAAATCTCGTTGAGGACCCGGTTTACCCAGTTGCGACCAGAGACTATCGATCCGGACGTCCTGCCAGGCATATTAACTGGAAAGCCAGTCTGCGCCATAATTCCCTGCAGGAAAAAGTATTTGAGCCCTCGTCGCGCAAAAAAATCCTGCTTGCTGTAGATGTGGAACAGTTTCAACACAATGAGAATGAAGAAAGTTTCGAAACTGCTCTGGAAGTAGCGGCCTCTCTTGCTGTTCGGATGGATTTTGAGGGAAACTCTGTCGGCCTGGTCTCCAACGGCTTAACGTTTACCGGAAAGCCTGCTGTTATACCCTTACTAAGGGGGGGAGTACATCTGCAATCTCTTTTGGAAGCGCTGGCAGCCCTGCGGATGGAGGCTTGCAAGACACTTGCCGAGATGCTCAGGCAAGCCGGTGACCTGTTCCGGGGAAGCTCATGTCTTTGCTTTGCCTATGGGAGCAGCAAGGAAATACGGGAAACGGCTGAAATTTTCCGGCAGGATAAAATTCCTGGGGTATTTATTTTAAAAGATTCCGGGGAAGATATTTTTGCCGGGACGGGCGAACGTATTTTCTTGCTGGATGATATTTACGGCAGGAGTGAGAGCAGTGTCTAGAACGAAAGAAGCACTAATCCTGGCCTCTGCAGGTAGCATGGAGCTTTGCCGGCTTTACGGTCTTCTCTTCTTTTTTCTTTATATGCTTGGGACTACGAAATTTCCTCCGGCAGGAGGATTTTTCGCTTTCTGGATAGCTGCGCTTTTGGGTTTTTATGTTCAGGGACGGGGGTGGAAAGTTATACATGTCCTTGGACTGCAGGTGACCGTTTTTATTATGGTTTTGTCCGGAGTAATATATGCTTATGGAGACTGGCCTTTTCCTTTTTTCAGTACAGGATGGCTGGCAGAGGCAGGGGGCGAGTTCCGGGATTCCATGGGGGGGCTGCTCCTTGTTCTCGTTGCCTGTTTTACCGCGTTGTTCTGGTTTAGTGGGGAAAGATTCTCAAGGCGTTTAATCTCTTATTCTGTGCTTACTTCCCGTTTTGATCTTGGAATCGCTGTTTTCTTCTTTTTATTTCTTTCTGAAGGTGGGCTGGGGAAACAGGCTCCCTCTATACTGTATTTTCTTTTTGCCTTTTTTTTCTTCAGCATGCTCTCTATTGCCCTGGCGCGCAGCAGGGGAAGTGGTAAAAAAGATTACCTCCCTGGTTGGGGAAATATCGGCCTGGTTGTGCTGATCTGCGGTATCTTGATTTTATTGGCTTGGGGAGCTGTGCTGCTGTTTCTTCCGGGCATCTCCATCATGACAGAGACAGGGTATACATTCGGCAAGCAGTTATTTTCTCCCCTGTTTAATCTTCTTCTAAAAGTTCTCCGGTTTCTTTTCAGTCACCGCTCCCTGCGGCAGGAGCCTGCTGCTGACAGCGGGGTAAGCGGTAGCGAATCGTCAATACCGGAAATGTTCACAGTTCATGAGGTGCAGCCGGGGGAAAAGATTTTTCTGCTGGGGATGTCGGTTTTACTGGGAATTGTCCTTATTCTGTCAGTAGGTTGGGGAATTTATTATCTTTACCGCCTGCTTTTTTCCCGAACTTCCTGCAGGGAAAAAGAGAGTTTATTCTGGAAAAATTTATTTTTGCTGCTTCTTGCTCTGAGCAAAAGATGCCGGAAAATATGGATTGGGTTTAAAAATATTTTTTTCCCGCCTGAGGAGGGGGAGGGAACCCGGGGCTATAAAAAGCTCTTGCGCTGTGGAAAAAGGAGCGGTTTACCCCGTCGTTCAACTGAAACTCCAGGGGAGTATGGACTCCGTCTGGAAAAATACTTTCCCTTTCTCCAGGAAGAGATCCGGTTAATTATTGAGGGTTATCACGACGAAGTATATGGCAAACTAAAGTTGGAGGTGGAGCAAGAAAGGCGGATCAGGCTGGCCGGGCGCAAGCTGTCCGGACCCCTTCGCCGGCTGGCCGGGCGAAAAAAATGGTTTTATGCAGACTGAAATTCTTTTTCTGAGCATATATTTGGGATAACGAAATATGAACTAATTAATATGTTGAAAAGGAAAATTAATGAGATGTTTCCTTTGCGCAACAGGTCTTTTGAGAAAGTATCTAAAAAAAACGAAGTTCCAGCTCAGAAAAAAGTTATGCTGATAGGATTTCCTAATGTTGGGAAAAGCCTTCTTTTCCAACACCTTACAGGGAGATATGCCGTTGTTTCAAATTATCCCGGAACAACGGTAGATTACAGCAGGGGTAATGGCCGGCTTGCCGGTAAAGCGGTGGAGATTATCGATACTCCGGGGATTTACAGCTTACATGGGCAGGGTCAGGACGAGAATATTACCCTGGAGCTCTTAAAAAAGGAAAATCCGTCCCTGATTCTTTTTGTGGCCGAAGCAGCTGTTTTTCCTCGGGTTATGGATTTGTTTGTGGAGATTCGCCGTTTATCTTTACCCCTGATTCTGGTCTTAAATATGATAGATGAAGCAGAACAGAGGGGAATTCGTTATCATCTGCCGGCACTGGAGAGCGAGCTTGATGTTCCAGTTGTCGCGACATCGGGGACAAGGCGGACCGGACTGGAAGAACTCAAAAAGATTATGACAAAAGTATTGTTTTCGCCTGAACCGTCGCAAACGGCAGCCGGCTTTGACAGTAAGCGAGGGTGGGAGAGACCGGAAAGGGACGGACTCTGGGACGGAGTCCTGTTGAAGCAGGGACGGCATTCCGGGATCACGGCTGCAAGCAGCCGGGCAGAAAAGCTGCACCTGCTGCTGATCAATCCCTGGATCGGCTACCCCTTGGCTGTTTTTCTTCTCTTTTTCTGTTTTTATTATATAATGGGCATTTTGGGGGCCGGAACAGCCGTACGCTTTCTGGAGGAGAAGCTGTTCGGAGAAATTTTGCTTCCAGCCTGCAGTTTTCTTACTTTAAAATATCTCGGCAGTGCTTTTGTAAGAGAATTGTTGATGGGACAGTTCGGATTGATTCCCATGGCGCTGCGTTATTCCCTGGCTATTGTTCTTCCGCTTGTGACCATGTATTTCCTTTGTTTTGCCCTGATGGAAGATTGCGGTTATCTCCCCCGCCTCTCATACCTTCTGCACAAGCCTCTCGGCTATCTTGGCCTGGACGGTCGCGGTGCCGTTCCACTTGTTTTAGGTTTCGGCTGTGGAACTATGGGGGTTCTGGTTACAAGACTATTGGAGACCAGGCGGGAAAGATTTCTGGCAACTTTTTTGCTTTCTCTGGGGATCCCTTGCTCAGCCCAGATCGGATTGATCGTCGGCGTGTTGGCGCCATATCCCAAAGTTTTTTTCTTATGGGGATTTTCCTGGGGGATCATTTTTTCTCTTGCCGGGGTTCTCCTGAACCGTATGCTTCCGGGGCGACGGGGTTATACCTGTTTGGAATTTCCTCCCCTCCGTCTGCCCCAGTTAACGGCAGTCTTGCGCAAGACATCAGCCCGAGTATACTGGTACATCAAGGAAATAATCCCCTTTTTTTTTATGATAAGTCTGGTTTTCCAATTATTGTACATGAATGGTTATTTAGCGTTAATGGAAAATTTTATGGCACCGCTTTTTCGGCATCTGGGTCTTCCGTCAGAAGTAACCGGGATCTTTTTATTCGGCTTTTTGCGGAGAGATTATGCCGCGGCAGGTCTTTATGATCTGGTCCGGGATGGGGTCTTGGATTCAAGCTCTGTTCTGGTCAGTGCGCTTGTTCTGACGCTTTTTTTCCCCTGCATCGCTCAACTGATCATTATTATCCGGGAAAGAGGCTATAAAGAAAGCTTTGTGATCCTCATCCTTATTGCCCTTATCTCCTATGGAGCAGGATACTTACTGAATAGTTTTATCTCGGCAGTAAGTCTTTAAAAATGCTCAGAATCGGGTTAAATCTTCATTTTGGGGGAGGAGTTAGCGTTAAGATGAGACGTTATGCAGGGGAAAAAGGCGGAAAGAAGGCTGTTCCTCTTTCTTGCTTACAAGCAGGGCAGAGCGGCATTATTGTTTCTATCCGGCCTGTTCGGCAAGCAGATTCCTTTAAGTTTCGGGCTTTGGGTCTGATTCCGGGAGCTCCGTTTCTGCTGGAAAGGACTTTTCCCGTTCCGGCTCTTCGCCTGCCCTATTCAAGTCTTTTTTTGGACGATGAGCTTGCGGCAGGTATCCTGGTTTATCTGACAGAAAGCCAAAAAAGTCTTAAAAAAGGTACCCGGCAAAAAGAAAAATATGGAAGATATTCTTTTTACTCGCGGCTAAAAGAATTCTTTTGTCATAAATAGATTTTCTTTAACATCCCTTTTCTGACAGACATTTCCTGCTCGAGAAGCTATAATGGCTTTATGCAAAAAAGTCTTGCTCCTGAGGAAAGGGAGGTTATAAGAAAATGAGTAAGGTAGATACTGAAAAAGGGATGTATTATTATCCCTCCTGGAAAAAAAGAATTCGGGAAAATCGGTTTTCTTCCCTTGTTCTTGGACAAGCCCGGAGCAGCATAAGCTGGCCCCAGGTAATCTTATTTACGCTCTCTTTTTTTCTCGCCCGTGCTTCCTTAATGGGAGAGATTACCTCGTTTGGTTTTATCTTCTGGGCTCTTATGATGAGGGTTCATCCGGAAAAGAAATTTCTGGTTACGAGTGCGGTCCTTGTCGGATGGGTAACTTTGCAAAGCGGTCTTTTTCCGCCCTGGTTTCTTCCCGCGGCCATGCTTCTCTGGAAAACAATAGATTTCCTTTTTGATAAGTTTTTTAAGAAGCATTTGGCCCTGTCTTTTGCTCTGCCCATTACAGTGCTCTCTCTCCGCCTTCCCCTGCTCTGGACCATGAAATTTCCGGTTTATGAGACGACGGTTGTTATTCTTGAAGCAGCTATTGCCATGTTCTTACCGCCGCTTATTCAGCCTATTTTAAGGGAAATGGAGACAATTAAAGAAAAAAATAGACTGTCACCGGAAGGATTGGTGGGAGGGGTTTTGCTCCTTTCCCTTGTTTTTCTGGGGATGGACGAAATAATCCTCCTGGAGAAGATCAAACTGCTGAATATTCTGGTACCACTATTTGTTCTGATGGGCGCCTATCTCTGGGGTCCTCTTCTGGGTCTCCTTGGTGGAACTGTGGCGGGCATTTCGCTTAGTATCAGTAATCCGGTGCTTTTCCCCCATATGGGAGCTTTGGGGATTTCCGGCTTTTTGGCGGGGTTGTTAAAACCTTATCGCCGTATCTGGACGGCAGCAGGTTATTTTGCCGTGCTGCGTTTTCTCTCTTATTTTGGAATAGAAGGGGGTTACCATCTCACGAATATCTGGGAGGAACTGCTTGTCATCGGGCTTTTCCTGGCCATTCCTTTCTCATTTTGGGAAAAAATGCGTGAGTTCGGCGTTTTAGTTCCCATGAGGCTGGACGATGAAGCTGATCTCAGGTTGAACATGTCCTCACGAATTACAGAATTTGCTGCTGTTTTCAGGGAACTGGCTGCAACTTTTCAGCCCCTTAGCCAGGAGGAGATAATTCATTCGAAAAAGGATCTTTCTCTCATTGTGGACTACTTCAGCCGCAGAGTTTGTCGTGCCTGCGATCATTATCAACGCTGCTGGAAAAGCGATCTTTATAATCAGTACCGCCGAGTTATGATGATGCTTTCTGCTCTGGAAGAAAAAGGAACGTTTTCGGAAAAAATGATCCCGGTTAAATTAAGACGGTACTGCCCCAGACAGATGGAAATCGTCAAAACAATAGGTAATATGCGGGAGATATATCGTCTCAATTGTTACTGGCAGGATAAGATACAGGACGGACGGATGATGGTTTCAGAACAATTAAGAGGTATTTCTTTCGTGATGCATGACCTGGCTCAGGAAATGAAGTTAAGAACAGGCAATCCCGGTGAAAGGGAAAGTAATGGAAAAGTTCGTTTTACCCTGGAGGTAGGCATTGCTCAGGTGGCCAGGGAAGGGGAAAGTGTTTCCGGAGATAGTTATGCTGTTCTGCCCATCAAGGGGGGTAAGCAGGCCCTTCTGCTCAGTGACGGGATGGGGAGCGGTAAAGAAGCGCGCCAGGCCAGCCTTTCCGCTGTCAGGCTGATGGAGCGCCTGCTGGCAGCCGGATTTCAACAGGAAATTGTCATCAACACGATTAATACCCTTTTACGACTGCGTTATCCGGCAGATAACTTTGCCACCATGGATTTAGCCCTGCTGGACCTGTCCAGGGGCGAGATCGAACTTTACAAGCTGGGAGCACCGCCCAGCCTTATCAAGAATGAAATTTCGGTCCAAGTTATCGGCTCCGGTTCATTGCCCATGGGAATTCTGGAAGAGATTGCTCCCGAACGGAAGGTCTGTTCTTTTAGTGGAAATGGGGCAACCTTTGTGATGATTACCGACGGACTCTGGGACGATCCGGGGCAATCCGAGGAAAACTGGTTAATCGCTGCGTTAAAAGGGATCCGACATGACCATCCCCAGCTTATAGCCGATCGTCTGATCGAGGAAGCATGCAACCGTGCTCCCCGGGGGGTAAAGGATGATCTGACTGTCCTGGTAGGTTCTCTCAGACCGCTGGGAAAAGTCCGCAAGGAATGAGTGAGTCAAGGGACGGTTCCATGTCTCACTTTTTCTTAAGGAAAGGGGACACACCTCTTACAGAGGAATGTCATTATTTAAGGAAAGGGGACACACCTCTTACAGAGGAATGTCCCCAAGTACCTCTTAGCTTTCGGAATACGCCAGGCGGTAGGGTGAAGCGCCGGGCAAGGTGTGACTTTTTCCGGCCGTAGCAAAGTCCCGGCGAAGCGCAGACCGAAAGCTTACCCTGCAGACAGGATGTCTGCAGCCGGCTTGCTGCCACGGAGGGCAGCTTGCCGGGCAGGTAAGCGAAGGGCTAAGAAGAGCCGCAGGACTTGCAGGCAGGAAACTGTAACACCTGTCCGGCAGTTTGCCCTACCGCCCCGAGTAGCGCGAAAATATTTTCTTAAAAGAATTTCCTCAAATGGAAGGATTTTTTTCCGTTTTAGAGAAAGACTACTTTGTTAAGAATAAGAAAGGCGGATTTTTTTTAGCTGAAGGATGCTCTTCTTTCTACCTTTATATCAGTCTGTTAAAAAAATAGTTCTGCAAGAGCAGCTTATTAAAAAAGATGATCTGGTAATTGTTGCTGTATCGGGGGGTGCTGACTCCCTTTCTTTATTAACTATTTTAAATCTGCTGAGAAGTGAAAAAGATATTTCTTTTTCACTTCATGTTGCGCACCTGGATCATGGTTTGCGCGGGGAAAGTGCAGCCGGAGACGCCCGGTTTGTCCGTCTGGAAGCAAAAAAACTGGGCTTGCCCTGTACTGTGGGCAAAGTTAAGGTCCGCGAATATCAAAAACGGTGGAGCCTTTCACCGGAAGATGCGGCACGTCACCTTCGCTACAGGTTTCTGCAGCAACTGGCTCACAAACTTAGGGCGGATTCCATTGCGGTCGGACATAACCGGGATGATCAGGTAGAAACTATTTTGCTGAATTTTCTCAGGGGAACAGGACCGGACGGTCTGGCCGGAATGAAATTAAAGCGAGAAATGGGCAAAAACGGCGTCTTTTTGATCAGGCCCCTTCTATCTTCCAGCCGCAAAGAGATAGATCGATTTTGTCATGACAGCGGGCTTCGTCCCCGCCTCGATGAAACAAATCAGGACCAGTATTATCTGCGAAACAAGATCAGGCTGGATGTTTTACCTTATCTCGAGAAAAATGTTAACCCAAACTTGAGGGAAGGAATTTTCAGGCTTTCTCGGCTGCTGACTACGGATAAAGATTTTTGGGAGCGTATGGCCGAAGATCGGCTTGATGCCGGTATCCTGGAAGAGATGACCGGCTGTTTGGTCCTCGACCGGAATATCCTGGCCGGGGAGCAAGAAGCCTTGCAGGGAAGAATATTGCGCCTGGCTGTCAGCCGCCTTTTGGGCAGTATCCCGCGGGAAGTGGATTATCACCGGACAAAAGCGGTGCTGGACCTTGTTAACAAGAAAAAGCCCCGGGGAGTTGTTAAATTTCCAGGGGGAATGGAGATATCCAGGAATTATGAAAGATTGTTTTTGCGCAGCTCCTTTTCCGGGAAGAATTGGGCTTTTCAACCGTTCTTCCCGGTTTTGCTCCCTGTTCCCGGAGAAATATCTACCGGTCAGGACGGTATTATGCTCAAGGCAAGGCTTTCCCGCCCCAGCGATCTCGTCTGGCCTCCGGACGAGAAGCAGGAGGCATATCTGGATTTGAACAGGGTGCTGGAACTGATCTCTCCAAAAAGTTCTTCTGCCGGAGAAAAAACAGGTTTCGCAACTTTGCTGGTACGGTCCAGGAAGCCCGGGGATCGCTTTTATCCCCTGGGGGCACCGGGAGCAAAGAAATTAAAGGACTTTTTTATTGACCGGAAAATTCCCTGGGAGGTAAGGGACCTTATCCCCCTAGTAATTGCCGGCAATGAAATTATCTGGGTTGCCGGAGTACAGATTTCTCATTTATGCCGTATTTCGGAGGACACAAAGCAGGCGGTTGTTCTTTCTTTATTTTTAGATTGCGGCTCGAGCGTGGAGAAAGACGGTAATTTTGATAAACTATGAAGAAAGAGAGAAAGAGAGAAAGAAAAGAAAGAAGGAAGGATAGGAATGAAGGTGGAACAAGTTCGAGTTTTACTTTCCCATAAAGAAATAAAAGAAAAGGTCCGGGAACTTGCCGGGACTATTTCCCGGGATTATGAGGGGAAAGATTTGCTGCTGGTCTGTGTTTTAAAAGGATCTGTCGTCTTTCTTTGCGATCTTATGCGTGAACTGAAGGTGCCTGTAGAGATAGATTTTATGGCGGTTTCCAGCTATGGAAGTTCGACGGTTACCTCGGGTGTGGTGCGTATCCTAAAAGATTTGAACACAAGTATAGAAAACCGAAATGTATTGATTGTCGAGGATATTATTGATTCGGGTCTAACACTCAGTTATTTGTGCGAGAATCTTCTTTCCCGGAATCCCGGGTCCCTCAGGATCGTAACCCTGCTCGACAAACCGGAGCGGAGAAAGGTGGAAATTAAGCCCGATTATTGCGGTTTTCAAATTCCGGATAAATTTATCGTGGGATATGGCCTGGATTATAACGAAAAATACCGGAATTACCCGGATGTGTGTGTTTTGCTTGAGTTTGAATCTGGATTATGATACAATTGAAAAACAGGTGCAAAAAGGGGGTTTTCGGGATTTGAACAGCCGTTTTTTACGCCAGGCAACCTTTTATTTACTCGTTTTTATGATTGCCGTGGCTTTAATTCAGACATTTAGCCGGCCGTCGGAAGTTGTACATGATATTAACTATTACCCCGACTTTATTAATTTGATTGAAACAGGCCAGCTCAAAGAAGTGACGCTGATCGGGGATAATGTGGAGGGCCTTCTGGAAAACGGGGATAAAGTCAGGACTTTCAGACCTCCGGATGACGACTTGACGGCCAGGTTGATTGCAAATAAAATTCCCTATAATCCTCAGCCGGAACCCACACCGCCGTGGTGGTCCACCCTGCTGACCTATCTTATTCCTTTTATTCTGATCATAGGTTTATTCTTTTTTTTCATGCAGCAGTCTCAGGGTGGCGGGAATAGAGTGATGAACTTCGGCAAAAGCAGGGCGAGATTGCATGACGGAGAACGGAAAAAAGTCACTTTTGCTCATGTAGCCGGAGCTGATGAAGAAAAAGAGGAACTTCAAGAAATCGTGGAGTTCCTGAAAGAACCCAAAAAGTTTCTCGATCTGGGAGCCCGTATTCCCAAGGGAGTGTTGCTTGTCGGACCTCCGGGAACCGGAAAAACCCTTCTTGCCCGTGCCGTTGCGGGAGAAGCGGGGGTTCCGTTTTTTAGTATCAGCGGTTCGGATTTTGTGGAGATGTTTGTGGGGGTGGGAGCATCCCGCGTCCGGGACCTGTTTGAGAATGCCAAAAAGAATTCCCCCTGTATTGTTTTTATTGATGAGATCGATGCCGTCGGTCGTCAACGGGGCGCCGGCCTGGGGGGCGGCCATGATGAACGGGAGCAAACGCTTAATCAACTTTTGGTCGAGATGGACGGTTTTGATGTAAATGAAGGAATTATTATTCTGGCGGCAACAAACAGGCCTGATATTCTCGATCCCGCCCTGCTTCGTCCGGGACGTTTCGACCGGCAGATCACCGTTAGCTTTCCGGATGTGAAAGGACGGGAGGAAATATTGCAGGTACATGCCAAGGGAAAACCGCTGGACAAAGAGATAGATCTCAAAGTCCTGGCCAGACGTACCCCCGGATTTACCGGGGCTGATCTGGAAAACCTTGTTAATGAAGCAGCTTTGCTTGCGGCCCGCCGCAACAAAAAGAGTATCGGTATGAACGAGGCGGAAGAGGCCATCGACCGTGTTATTGCCGGAACCGAGAAGAGGAGCAAGGTCATTAGCGACTTTGAAAAAAATATTGTTGCGTTTCACGAGTCGGGGCACGCTTTGGTGGGATATCTGTTGCCCCATACCGACCCTGTGCACAAAGTATCCATTATTCCCCGCGGAAGAGCAGGCGGTTATACACTCATGCTGCCTGAAGAGGATCGCTACTATATGACCCGTTCCGAGCTGCTGGATCGGGTGGCAACTCTCCTGGCAGGAAGGGTGGCGGAGAAGGTTGTTTTTGATGAAATCAGCACTGGAGCACACAATGATCTTGAAAGGGCGACTTCAATCGTCCGTCAGATGATTATGGAGTACGGGATGAGTGATGAGCTTGGACCAATAACTCTGGGACGCAAGCATGAACAGATTTTCCTGGGGCGTGATTTAGCCAGGGATCGTGATTTTAGCGAAGAGATTGCCAAGTCCATCGACAAAGAGATTCGCAGAACAGTGGATAAGGCTTATCATATGGCCGAAGATCTCATCGTCAAAAACAGAGATAAACTGGATATGCTGGCTGCAGCTTTGTTGGAAAAGGAAACAATCGACGCCGATGAAATTGCAATTTTGATGGAGGGAAAAGATCCGGACGGGATAAAGCCGGTGGAAGAATCTGCGAAAGGTATCCCTCCTGCAAAAGAGGAGGAAGACGTAAAAAACCAGAGGGTTTGGGAAAAGAAAAAAGATATGGGAGGAAAAGTAAAAGTAGTTTTTCGTCCGGAAAAAGGCGAAATGCACCCCAAACCCGGGGAAGAGCTCTAGTATTATCACAAACAGCAGCCGGAAGTCGGAATTCAGCAGACGTGAAGAAGCTGAAGAAAGCCCCCTGGTGGGGTATACTGAATTTCGACTCCTGTAGTTGACGTGGGGGTTTTAATGATGGCCTTAGATCCGACTAAACATGCGGACTGGGAAATAGCGGAAGAAGCGGAATCGAGGATGAAAACGGTTTACCGGCTTGGGGAAGAGCTGGGTTTGGAAAAGGAAGAACTTCTCCCCTATGGTCATTATGTCGCTAAAATTGACTCTAAAAAAGTTTTAGACCGTCTCAAGGATAAGCCTGACGGTAAATATATCAATGTTACAGCTATTACTCCTACTCCTCTTGGAGAAGGAAAATCTACCTCATTAATAGGTCTTGTCCAGGGTATGGGCAAGAGAGGTAAAAATGTTATTGCCGCCATCAGACAGCCGTCCGGCGGTCCAACCATGAATCTCAAGGGATCTGCCGCGGGCGGCGGGCTTGCGCAATGTATTCCCCTGACGGAGTTCTCTCTGGGAATGACAGGCGATATTAATGCTGTTATGAATGCCCATAACTTGGCTATGGTTGCTTTGACAGCCCGTTTGCAGCACGAATTTAATTACAGCGACAATTTTTTGCAGAAATTAAGTCTGAAGCGCTTAAACATTGACCCCAGGAACGTGGAAATGAAGTGGGTGATGGACTTTTGTGCGCAAGCGCTTCGCAATATTGTTATAGGTATGGGCGGAAAACAAGACGGTTTTATGATGAATTCAGGTTTTGCCATCGCTGTTTCTTCCGAAGTTATGGCTATTCTTGCCGTCTCCAAAGACCTTAAGGATATGAGAGAACGGATGGCCAGGATTGTTGTTGCCTATGACAAAAAGGGTAACCCGATTACCACTGCCGATCTGGAAGTTGACGGCGCCATGACTGCCTGGATGGTTAAAGCTTTAAATCCCAATCTCATGCAGACACTCGAAGGGCAGCCCTGCTTTGTTCATGCAGGTCCCTTTGCCAATATCGCTATTGGTCAGAATTCTATTATCGCAGACCGCGTTGCCCTTAAACTTGGTGATTACCTGGCCACGGAATCTGGTTTTGCGGCGGATATCGGTTTTGAAAAATTCTGGAACCTTAAGACCCGCATGTCCGGTCTTATTCCCAGTTGTGCTGTTCTTGTAGCGACAATTCGTGCTCTGAAATGCCATGGCGGAGCGCCCATTCCTGTTCCCGGACAACCTCTGGATCCCGCTTACAGCCGGGAAAATATTCCCTGGGTGGAAAAAGGTTGCGACAATCTTATTCACCTTATTAATGTTATTAAGAAGTCCGGTATGAGGCCGGTTGTTTGTATAAACGCCTTCTATACGGATACCGAAAAAGAAATTCAGGTTGTTCGCCGTTTGGCTGAAGAAACAGGAGTAAGAGTTGCTCTCTCCAGGCACTGGGAACTTGGCGGGGAAGGGGCTCTTGAACTGGCGGACGCTGTTATTGAAGCCTGCGAAGAAAAGACGGATTTTAAAATTCTCTATGAACTGGAAACCCCGCTGCGCCGGCGAATTGAGATGATTGCCAAGGAAGTGTACGGTGCCGATGGAGTTGAATATTCGCCCGAAGCAATGGAGAAAGCTATAAGAATGGAGGCGGATCCGGAGATTCGGCAAATGGGTACCTGCATGGTTAAAACCCATCTGAGCCTTTCCGATAACCCGAACCTGAAGGGAGTACCCAGGGATTGGACACTCTTTGTCCGCGACATTATGATCTACAAAGGAGCAGGCTTTGTTGTACCTGTTTGCGGTCCGATCAGCCTGATGCCCGGAACAGGCTCCAACCCGGCTTTTCGCCGGATTGATGTTGATGTGGAGACTGGAAGAGTAAAAGGTCTTTTCTGATAATTAATTGATATATGTTTTGGCAGAGTAGGTGTCATGCGTTAAGTGCTAAGGGATGGGAAGTTGCCCTTAGACGAAAGGCGCCCTGTTGAAAAGTCAGGAGTGTCTGCGATATGGCTCCGCATCCACTGCCACGCAAGAGCAAAGCAAACACTTCTTTTCTCTTGGATGTGGCAGCCTGCCCATCCTTCGAGAAAGGAGGTGCATTGATAATGAACATGAACAAAATTACAACACGGATGCTTACGCGAATGGCTTTGTTAATTGCGCTGAATATTATTTTGACCAGAGTGCTAAGCGTGAGGATTCCCCTTGGCGGAGTTGAAGGACTGCGTATCGGTTTCGGTTCACTTCCTGTGATTTTTGCCGGCATCTTTTTTGGACCGACGGCAGGGGGTATTGTGGGGGCGATTGGTGACTTGATTGGTTATTTTATTAATCCTGTCGGCGCATATATGCCCCATTTTACGATTGCTGCAGCCCTGAGGGGAGTTCTTCCAGGTCTTGTTATCCTGCTGCTTAGCAGGGGAAGGCGGCAAATAGGGATATTTCCTTTGTTTTTGGCCGTGTGCGGTACGTTATTTTTAACCGATATCTTTCTGGTCCCGTATTTTTTGGAGACGCTTTTTGGTTTAAGCAGGCTCGTTACAATCCCCACGCGTCTTATTCAAAACGCTATAGCTATTCCTGCATATACAATTTTGCTTTTCAGTTTAGGTCGGGCGATGGAAAAAGTTTTTCCGTTCGGTTCCCATGAGGATGCCCTGCACCTGACCGGGAAATTATGGTAGATAACAGAACAGGCCTGTACCGGTTTTTTGGGTGCAGGCCTGCTGCATTGCTCAGAAGCCGGATTAAAATTCTGAAGGTCCCACTTTAAAAGGTCAGCTCAGCAGTCGTGGCAAGAAAAATAGCATGGTTAAAGTCAATGTGCTGCCTAAAATACTTCTTGTCAGCTGGAAAATGTAACCGAGAATAAGGGCTGTTCCTGGAACAAAAAAGAGAAGCTCGCAAAAGGGAAGAATATTTCTGCTTTGTTCCGGCATATTACCGTAGGCGGAGATAAAGAATATGCCTGTAAAGAGAAGCGTGCTGATCAAAAGGCCGGTTTTCCTTCCCCAAAGCCTCTCCAGGGTTGTTTGTAAAAAGCCTCTCCAGATCAGTTCAAATACTGCAGCCCAGGAAAAATAGTAAATAAACTGCAAAAAAGACTGCCCGATATTACCGGAACAAAACAGATTCAAGGGGATTTGCAGCGTTGAGAAAACAGTAATGATCAGCGAAATAACCAGCGCCAACCCGGCATCGCGCGGAAATTGGCGCCACTGAAGACCCGCGAATTGCGGCGGAATCTTACCTTTATATATTAAGAGATTGATGATCAATAGAAGTCCGAGATAAAGGAAGAAGAAAGCAGGATTTGTTTCACTACGGAAAGGATTGCCGGCTTGGGCTACAGGCCAAATTTTATGGGCAAAAAAAAGGATGAGAAAGACTGCCATGCTTAAAATTTTTTCCGAAACAACTGGAGGGGTTCGTAAAAAATTCGACAGGTTGTAGGACGGTTTAAGGTCAAGGGTTAAAAGCTGTGCAACAAGGAGAACAATTGTGATGACTAAACTAAAGTATAAAATAAGGCGGGATAAAAGGAAGTTGTAAGATCCGGCAATAACCGGTTGCACAAAAGGTACACCATCATTTTCCAGATAGAGGTGGCTGCTTCCGGCCGGAGGCAGAAAGATTCGTTCAAAGCCGAGAGAATGAATAGCAGGATTCTGAATGAGCTGTTGAAAAGTAACCGCGAGCTTACTTGCCAGGAGACGATCTTCCACCGGTAAAAAAAGGGTATCGCCTTTCAGTTGAAGATATGTTTTCGTATCTACGACCAGATAACCGCCTGTAATTTTCTCAGAGATATTTTTTCCGCGATGGACGGCTGATCCCTCCCCAAGAAAGGCCAAACCGGTGAATGCGTCGTTAAGCGGGAGGGGGACTATCATGCTTCCCTGGGGGAGAAAGATCTCATAACCTTCAAGACAAAAAGAAAAAGGTTCGCTCCGGTAGATCCGGTTAACGTTGCTTTTGGCAGTAAAAATACCCAGGTCTGCTTCTCTTGTTTCGGAGAAAACAAGAGATAAGGCCGCAAAACAAGAAAGGGTGATGACGAGAAAAAGGGAAAAAAAACGGGTAACCGTGTTAGTTTTCAGAGCTTTTATGATGGGTATCAGCAACTTTTACATCCTTTTCTATTAAATGCTATTGAAATTTTTTTCTTCTTTTTCCCCGATAATCCTTTTTTTTTTCGCTAAAAAAATTCAATATATCATTTATTCTTTAAAAAAAATGTAGTAAACTTACTAAGTAATAAATTGTTCCAAGAACTTAGTTGTGGGAGGGTGATTGCTTTGCTCCTGGCGATAGATGTAGGAAATACCAATATTATGTTAGGAATTTACGGATCCGAAAAGCTGGAAATGTGCTGGCGCATTTCGACAAACAGAAACCAAACGGAGGATGAATACGGTGTAATTATTAGGAATTTGTTTCAACAAAACGGACTTCAGGCGGAATGCATTGATTCCATGATTATCTCCTCGGTTGTTCCACCGCTGAGATTTCCCCTGGTCAAGATGGCCGAAAAATATTTTCATATTACCCCTCTCATGGTGGGACCGGGAATTAAAACGGGATTAAATATTCTTTATGATAATCCCCGTGAGATAGGCGCTGATAGAGTAGTTAATGCAGTAGCGGGTATTGAGCTCTACGGCGGGCCGTTAATTATCGTGGATTTTGGCACAGCAACGACTTTTTGTGCCATCTCCAAGTCAGGGGATTATTTAGGCGGATCTATTGCTCCAGGGATTGGGATCTCCACTGAAGCACTTTTTGAGAGGGCAGCCAAATTACCCAGAGTAGAAATGGTTAAACCCAAAAGGATTATCGGCAAAGACACAATATCCAGCATTCAAATAGGTATTTACTACGGTTTTGTGGGACAAGTTGACGGTATTGTCAAGCGAATGATTAAAGAGTTTCCCGGTGGAAAGCCTTTTGTCGTGGCCACAGGCGGACTGGCAGGATTGATTTCTAAGGAATCGGAAACCATTGATGAGGTCAATCCTTTTCTTACATTAGCGGGCCTGAGAATAATTTACAATAAGAATATGGTCCAGGAGAAGAGCTTGCTTTCTTAATTATAAAAAAAAATTAAAAAGCCGGACGGTCTTAGTGACCGCAGCCGGCTTTTTTGATTGGTGGGAAAGGTTCTCCTTTCTAAAATGAGTGTATCTCCTCCCGTTCTTGAAAGAGCAGGCTGCTCTCTCCCCTGGTAACGACGATGGTATCTCCCGGCTTAAATTTGCTTTGCAGTAATTGCTTGGCCAGAGGAGTTTCCAGTTCTTTCTGGATCGCTCTTTTTAAAGGTCTGGCTCCATAAGCGGGATCATATCCTTTTTCTGCCAGGTATTCCTCGGCCTCGGGAGTAATTTCTAGATTAAGATGCTGATCCAGCAGACGTTTTACCAGGCGGGCAGATTGAATCTTAACGATCTGCTGCAGGTGTTTCCTGGTCAGTGGGTGGAAGACGACGATTTCATCTACCCGGTTTAAGAATTCCGGCCTGAAAAAGGTCCGCATATGGTTTAAAACTCGGCTTTTAGCCCGCTCAAAATCTTCTTCATCTCCCATGCCGTTTTCCATAATAAGGTCGCTACCCAGGTTGGAGGTCATGATAATGACGGTATTGCGAAAGTCCACTGTTCTCCCCTGGGAATCGGTCAATCTTCCGTCATCAAGGATCTGAAGGAGGGTGTTAAAAACATCCTGGTGCGCCTTTTCAATCTCGTCAAAAAGAATGACGGAGAAGGGGCGGCGGCGAACCGCGTTGGTCAGCTGGCCACCCTCCTCATAGCCCACATATCCCGGAGGTGCCCCGATCAGACGTGAAACGGAATGTTTTTCCATATACTCGGACATATCCAGCCGGATATGTGCATTTTCGTCGTCAAAGAGGACAAAGGCAAGGGATTTGGCCAGTTCGGTCTTCCCTACCCCCGTTGGTCCCAGGAAGATAAAGGAACCGATGGGCCGGGCAGGATCTTTGATCCCTGAACGGGCCCGCAGAACCGCTTCACTAACTGCGGAGACAGCCTCTTCCTGCCCAACGACCCTTTCATGAAGACGTTCCTTAAGCTGGAGGATCTTCTGCCGTTCTCCTTCCAGGAGCTTGCTGATGGGAATACCGGTCCAGCGGCTGACGATCACGGCAATATCTTCTTCATCAACTTCCTCCTTGAGAAGCCTCATACTTTTTTTCTTCCGCAGTTTTTCTTCCTCCTCCCGGAGCTGCTGCTCCAGACGTGACATCTTGCCGTATTTTAACTCTGCCAGCCGGTTTAAATCATACGCTTGCTCTGCTTTATCCATTTCCAATTTTGTTTCTTCTAGCTGTTCACGAATAGAGCGCAGCTTGGAAATAAATTCTTTTTCTTCTTCCCAGCGGCTCTTAAGCTCCGCGGCATCTTCTTTTAAATCAGTCAGTTCTTCTTCAACCTTATCCAGCCGTTTTTTCGAAGCTTCATCGGTCTCTCTCTTTAAGGCTTCCCGTTCGATCTCCAGCTGCAAGATACGTCTTGTCACCTCATCCAGTTCGGAAGGCATGCTGTCGATTTCCGCCCTGATTAAAGCGGCGGCCTCATCAACAAGGTCGATAGCCTTGTCGGGGAGGAAACGATCGGAAATATATCTCTGACTGAGGGTTACGGCGGCAACCAGGGCAGAGTCCTTGATGCGGACGCCATGGTGAACTTCGTAGCGCTCTTTCAGCCCGCGCAGAATGGAAATGGATTCCGGTATGCCCGGTTCCTTGACGATAACCGGCTGAAAGCGGCGTTCCAGAGCGGCATCTTTTTCAATGTATTTGCGAAACTCTGCCAGTGTCGTTGCCCCAATACAGTGCAGTTCACCCCTGGCCAGCATTGGTTTGAGAAGGTTGCCGGCATCCATCGCTCCTTCTGCAGCCCCGGCTCCGACCACGGTATGAAGTTCATCAATAAAGAGTATGATCTCTCCCCCGGAATCCTGGATCTCTTTAAGGACTGCTTTCAGTCTTTCTTCAAATTCCCCCCTGTACTTGGCGCCTGCCACCAGGGAACCCATATCGAGAGCAAAAATTCGCCTGTTTTTCAGACCCTCCGGGACGTCATTTTTGGCAATGCGCTGGGCCAGACCTTCAGCTACCGCGGTTTTCCCCACGCCGGGCTCACCGATTAAAACAGGATTATTTTTTGTGCGCCGGGAGAGGACCTGAACTACCCGGCGAATTTCTTCATCCCGTCCGATAACCGGGTCCAGTTTGCCTATGGAGGCCATTTCCGTCAGATCCCTGCCGTATCTGGCCAGAGCTTCATAGGTTCCTTCCGGGTCCGGTCCGGTTACGCGCTGGTGTCCGCGGATGGACTGAAGGGCCTGCAAGAAACGGTCTCTGTCCAAGCCTCCCTGTTTTAAAAGGCGTTGGCCTTCTCCCCGGTCGCTCAGCAGAAGAGAAAGAAGCAGATGCTCAATTCCGATGTACTCATCTTTAAAAGATAATGCTTCTTTTTTGGCGTCTTCCAGAACTCTGGCCAGGCGGGGGCTCAGATAGATCTGTTCAGTCGTTCCTTCTCCGGCATAAACTTTCGGTTGTCTGGAGAGATAAGACTGGAGATTGTTTTTTAATGCCTCCGTATCGCAGCCTGCCCGGGATAAAATTCGGGAGCCCAGACCTTCCTCCTGTTCCAGAATAGCAAGGAGCAGATGTTCGCTATCGATCTGCTGATGGTGAAACCGGGCGGCCATACTTTGTGCCGCGGCAATGGCTTCACGAGCTTTATTGGTAAAACGGTTTAGTTCCATGATACGGCTCGGCTTTTTTGCGCCGAGCTTCACCTCCTTATTGATTTTATTGGTATGAAAAAGTTGGTATTAGAAGACAAATTAAAAAGACAAATCATCCAGGAACTGTTGAAGTATCTCCGCGTCCAGGATATCACCCGTGCTGACCAGGTAACCTTTTTTCCAGAGAGAGCCCCGGCGGCCGTAAAAAGTCCGCATTTCCGGAAATTGTTGAAAAAGATGCACAGCAGAAATGCTTTTCAGCGTCCGAATAATATCTGCCGGGGCGACGGAAGGATCAACGGAAAGAAAAATATGAATAAAAGCATTGTTTACCTCCAGAGAGTGAATCTCATAGCGGTACTTTGAGCAAAGAGTAAGCAAAATCTCTTTCAGCGAATCTCCGGCTGTTCCGTAAAAATTTCCGGCTTTGGGCTTGGGGCACCAGACAAGATGATATTTAACCAAATAGCGGTAGTAGTCGTTTCTCATCATTTATTCTTCTTCAAAACGATATTTTTCTTTAATAGCTCTGCGGATGAGATCAAGGTAGGTCAGCGTTTTTTCTTCTTCTACGGAATAGATCCTGGCCAGGTTTTCCAGCTCGGTTTTCCAGGCTTGTGGTAAAGAAATATTGATTTGCACATTTTTCATTCAAAGAACCACCTTTTCCTCTTGTCTCTGCATAGATATTCTATCATAATATATAATCTATGGCAAGACAATATTTTGCTGTCTATTAATTCCGGAGAGGTAATGATTCTTTGAACGTCGAAATCATTGCAGAGGGAGTTAAGGAGGCGAAAGCGAAATGAAGGTTTTTTTTGATGAAAAGTTTTTACAGATCTATGCCGGTGACCCCGCAGCAGTACCCGGGCGTCTGGAGTACGCTTTCTCTTTGCTGAAAGAAAAATATTCCCTGGTTGACCCTGTGCCTTGCAGCCGGGAGGATGTTCTCCTGGTCCATGCCCCCTACCATCTGGAATATATCGGCAGGGATGAGAGCGTTTATCCTATGGCCGTCCTGGCCGCAGGCGCAACTATCGGAGCTGCGGAATCGGCCCTGAACGGTGAAGCGGCTTTTGCCCTTTGCAGGCCTCCCGGGCATCATGCCGGCCCGGATTCCTGTTGGGGTTTTTGCTATTTTAATAATGTAGCCATTGCTGTACGTAAGCTATTGGTCGCAGAAAAAGTCAAAAAAGTTTTAATCGTTGATTTTGATCTCCATTATGGTGACGGGACAGCAAATACATTTCATGGAGACCCGTCTGTATCATATTATCACGTCAAGGGGAGCAACCCCCGGGTTTTTTTTGATAACCTGAAGGAGTATCTGCAGAGCGGAAGTGCAGAGCTGGTTGCAGTCTCCGCAGGTTTTGACCGCCACAGCGAGGACTGGGGAGGGTATCTCTCCACAACGGACTACCGGGAGACGGGAAAAATACTGGGCTCTTTTGCCAAAGATACTTGCCGGGGACGTATTTTTGCCGCGCTGGAAGGAGGTTACAACCCTCATTCCATGGGCGAGGCGATCGCTGCTTTTCTGGCAGGCCTGGAAGACGGCCTGTAGAAGCAAAGGGACGGTTCATTTGCTCCCCTATCCGAATATGAAAAGGTTGAAAAGACATGAAAATTCTTGTTATTGCCGAAAAGCCGTCCGTATCCCGGGATATTGCCGGAGTCCTGGGTTGCCGTCTGAGAAGAAACGGGTATCTGGAAGGAGATAAGCATATTGTAACATGGGCTGTTGGTCATCTGGCAACTTTAAAAATGCCGGAAGAGTACGATCCGGCTTATAAAAAATGGAAGATGAAAGACCTGCCCATTATTCCGGAAAAGATGCTTTTAAAGCCGGTGGAGAAGACAAAAGAGCAGTATGAAATAGTTAAAAGGCTGATGAATTCCGGAGAAGTAAGTGAAATTATCTGTGCGACCGATGCCGGCCGGGAAGGAGAGCTCATCTTTCGCTATATTTACTCCCTGGCCGGCTGTCTAAAGCCGGTTAAACGGCTCTGGATAAATTCATTAACCGATTCCGCCCTGCGCACCGGATTTGCCAAACTGAAACCAGGCCAAAGTTACGACAATCTTTATTATGCTGCCCGTTGCAGAAGTGAAGCCGACTGGCTGGTAGGGCTGAATGCTACGCGAGCTTTTTCCGTGCAGCACGGGACCATGCTTAGTGTGGGCAGGGTGCAGACGCCGACACTGGCCATTCTTGTCTGCCGGGAGAAAGAGATTCAAAACTTTGTGCCGAAGGACTTCTGGGAAGTTTGGGCGGAATACCGGGAAGGGTTTTGGGGAAAATGGCAGGGTGAAGGCGCCGGGAGGACTTATGACCAAGCCAGGGCGGAAGAAGTGCAAAAAAAGGTTAAAGGGAAAACCGGTGTTGTCAAGGATTTAAAGCAGGAAGAGAAAAAAGAGCGTCCCCCTTTACTTTACGACCTTACCGAACTGCAAAGGGACGGCAACAAAATATTTAATTTTTCCGCGCAGTATGTCCTTGATCTGGCGCAAAAATTATATGAAAAAAAACTGATTACCTATCCCAGGACAAACAGCCGGTTTTTAAGCAGCGATATCGACACCCTGGAAATTGTTGCAAAACTCCATGGTTATGACAGATATACCGGCCTGATCAAGAAAGAAGCATGGACCATTCAGGCCAGAAATATTAACGACAGCAAAGTAACGGATCACCATGCCGTTATTCCGACCGGAGAAAGCAGGATGACGGCCGGAGACGAAGCGAAAGTGTTTGACCTTGTTGTTAGGCGTTTTCTTGCCGGTTTTTTCCCGGACCATCTTTATATGGTAACGACGATAACTGCAGAAATTGAAGGGGAGATATTCATCAGTAAGGGAAAAGTTGTTAAGCAGCAGGGCTGGAAGGAACTTTATACTACTTTTCTTCCTGCAACTGCCGAAGATAAGAAAAAGAAGGGGCAAAGCAAGAAGCAGGAAGAAGAAAAAGAAGAGGAAGAGCAGGCTTTACCGGATATGGCTAGGGAAGCTCAGCTAACTGTCAAGGACGTAAAGCTGAAGAAAAAGCGAACAAAACCACCGGCAAGATACACGGAAGCCGGCATCCTTTCAGCCATGGAGAACGCCGGTAAAATGGTTGAAGATGAAGAATTGCGTGAGCGTATGAAAGAAAACGGACTGGGGACGCCGGCAACAAGAGCAGCTATTATTGAGCGTTTGTTAACAGTCGGCTATATTGAGCGAAAAGGAAAAAGCCTTGTTCCCACAGCGAAGGGTATGGCTTTACTGGATATAATGCCGGTTAAGTTGAAAAGCCCGGAACTTACCGGCGAATGGGAGAAAAAGCTTTACGATATCGAGAGAGGAAAACTAGAACCAAAGCAATATCTTGATGAAATAAAAAGCTATACAAAAGAAATCGTACATTTGGCCGGGAACAGCAAAAGCAACACCATTGCCGGGAAAGGCAGAAAAATAGTCGGAAAGTGTCCTCTCTGTGGAGATAACGTCACGGAAAACAAGAAGGGTTATGGCTGCAATGCCTGGAGAACTTCGGGCTGCAAATTTTTTCTGGGGAAAATAGCCGGGAAAAAATTGAGCGAAAGGCAGGTAAAAAGCTTGCTGGAGCAGGGAGAAACCGGGATTATTAAGGGATTTACAAGCAAAAAAGGAACAAAATTTGCAGCGGCATTAAAAATCGACGGAGGGAAAATAACCTTTGTATTTGAAAACGATTTAAAGGAAAGACTAAAGAAAAATAGTTGATACAGGTGATATAATGGACAGATTTTATAGAGGATTTGTCGCGGGAATAAGCGGCGGTATTCTCATGACCATTTGGGATTTAATTTCTTTTCATTTACTTGACTTTACAGAACATCGATATCTGGATTGGTGTGCGGTCATGCTTTTGGGGGATAGGCCGTCCACTATCATTGAAGCGGTTTATGCCCTGTTCACTCATTTGGTGTGGGCGGGCTTTTTGGGTATAATTTTTGCATTTATAGTTAAAGGAATCGGTGAGCAAGGTTTACTGGCAAAAGGTGTGATCATCGGCTTTATTATCGGTTTTCTTTTATATACTATTCCTAAATTATTTCAAACAGGTCCTCTCTATGCAACACCCATTGAAAGCGTTATCTCAAATCATCTCGGCGCAGTTATTTGGGGTCTAACAACAGCTTATGTATTGCATCTTTTAAATAAGAAATACGAAGAAACAGGTGAAATTTAATGCAACTGTTCCGGGAAGCAATAATTTGGTTATTGACAAGAAAATACTTACTATTTATAATATAATAAATGCTTCGGGGCGGGGTGTAATTCCCCACCGGCGGTAAAGCGGCCATTGTGCCGACGAGCCCGCTAGCTGATAAGCTGAGCCGGTTAGATCCCGGCGCCGACGGTACAGTCCGGATGGGAGAAGCAAACACTGGCGGTTATGTGTTTTATTGTTGCTTTCCTTATACCCCCGAGTTTGGGGGTTTTTTGCGTCCTGGGCATAAATATTTTTAATGGGGGGTAAAAAGTGAAAAAGAATGTAGTAAAAGAAATGGTCATGTTGGCAATGCTGGCCGCTGTATCAATTGTCCTGGTCTATCTGGTCCATTTTCCCATTTTCCCTGCCGCACCCTTTTTGGAATATGATATGGCCGATATCCCTATCCTTCTCGGAACTTTTCTTTTCGGTCCTTGGAACGGCTTGCTGCTGACGGTTGTTGTCTCTGTTATTCAAGGCCTTACAGTATCCGCGGGAAGCGGTTGGGTAGGAATTATCATGCATATTATTGCTACAGGAACCTTTGTTATTGTGGCCGGAACAATCTTTCGGATGAAGTATAACCGCTTTAGTGCGATCCTGGGGTTTGCCTGCGGATCTTTGGCTATGACGCTGATGATGATTCCTCTGAATTTAATTTTTACCGTTTATTTTTTAGGTGCATCCCGTGAGTTGGTTCTATCAATGCTGATCCCCATCATCATCCCCTTTAATCTTATTAAAGCTGTTGCCAACTCAGTAATAACTTTTTCCGTTTATAAGGCTGTAGAAAGAATTATCTGGCTTTATAGTCCAGGAAAACAAACATACACCAACAAAGCATAAGAGAACAAAGAAATAGAGGAATAGATGATGAGTAGATGAGAGTAGAGCCTGGTCGATCTTGACCAGGCTTTTTTTTTAGTTTAAATTAGCGGTGCCATGGGGAGACGGACGCTTTGAGCGGGCGCGCCCTGGGTGCCCGCTCCGTCAAATTATAGTTTGAGAACACGTTGACAGTTTCTAACATGTTCCGGGCATCCGGCAAGAAAAGGAAGAACACTGCAGACGGCACACGCCGGACAAAATGATTCATTGGAAGTGCCTCCGACGATTTGCTCAAGCATATCATCATTCAGGACGACAGATTCCTTATCATCATTGTTAAATTTAAGCAAATCAATTAATTCCCCCTCATCCTCCGCAGATAACTCCAGGCCCCGTTTTTTAAGTATCTCAATTAAATTTGCGGCAGAAAAAGTATCCATCTCTTTAACTATATCATCCAATACCATCCCGTCCAACTGTTCGACTTTTTTCTTAATTTTTTCAAGCTTATCCATTGTCTAAGCACTCTACTCCTTCCACTTTTTTTCCACTGTTATTCCTTTCATGATATAATACGTTTTAAGAAAAAAACCATTACAGGAAAAGTTAAAAATAAAACAATGAAAAGGCAAAGAAAAATTTGGTGAAAAATGTGTAATAAAAATATGACCATAACGTATAACAGTTAAGAAAGGAGCAGGTAGAAATTGACTTTGAAAGAGTTTATGGAAAAGCAAGACATGGAAGTTCTTGCAGAGGCATCCAAATGTCAATCTGCCGAGGAACTTAAAGGGGTATTGCTTAAGCACAAGATCTCCCTGAGCAAAGATGAAACTGCCAAGCTGTATGCCTTTCTGTCCAAGGCGCAGATAACTAAACTCTCCGATGAGGATCTGGACGCAATAGCGGGCGGCGGGTGGTATTACCCCATTTCAGGCTGCCCGAACGGGCATACAAAGCGGGTTGCTTATTGGGACGCCGTCCTCTTTCGCGTTTCCCAATTCGGCATTGTAGACGACAGGTGCAGAAAGTGCGATTTTCTTCAAGTCGCGGAAAAGGGAGCTGTTACCAGGCTGTACTGTTCAAAACAAGGAGGAGCTGTCTGGGAAGACGGGCTATGGTAGAGATGAACAAATATATGGAGGCCGCCTATAAGGAGGCTTTGAAGAATATTAACGGCAGTGATGGAGGACCCTTTGGCGCTGTTATTGTTAAAGACGGTGAGATTATAGCCGCGGCACATAACCTTGTACTCGCCAGTAATGATCCGACCATGCATGCCGAAATCGCCGCTATCCGGCGGGCAACGGAAAAACTCGGCCGCTCGAGGCTGGAAGACTGCGCAATCTATGCGACCTGCGAACCCTGTCCCATGTGTATGGCTGCCATTATCTGGGCCGGAATACCCGAGGTTTATTTTGGCGCTGACAGGAAGGACGCCGAGGGAGTCGGCTTTGCAGACAACTACATTTATAAGTTTATCAGTGGAACCGCGGAAGAAAAAAAGACTTCTGTTCAGGTTTTGGACCGTGCTGCTTGCCTGGAGCTGTTTAATAAATGGATGAAAAAGAAAGACAGAAAAATGTATTAGAAGAATAACAGGAGGTGTTCAAGCTGGAAACCGGTTTATTCCGAAAATCGTCCCTTGAACGTATATCCTCTCCGGAGCGGCTGAATGAATACATAAAAATAACACACCCGGGGCTTTGGAGTGTGCTTTTAGGTTGTCTGGCTCTTTTAATAGCTGTGGGGTTTTGGGGGTTTTACGGAAGTATTCCCGATACCGTAAACGCTGCCGGAGTGATCTTTCCGCAAAACGGCGTGGCTGCTATCATCCCGACAGCAAGCGGACGTATCAGTGATATGCGTGTCAAGGTGGGCGACTTCGTTCAGGCCGGACAAATCATCGCCGTTATACCGCAGGAGGAGATCATCAGGCAGATAAATGAAATGAAAAATAATGCCGGCTCCGAAGCAAGAGCCATATGGGCTTTGGTTAATGAATATGAAAGCCGCTCCATCATTGTATCCCCGGTGTCGGGAATTGTCCTTTCCGCAAGGGCGATGGACGAAACTGTTTCATCAACTGAAATTATCGCTACTATTGTCAAACAGGAAAAGTATGCTGATGATAAACAAATAATCTGCTATATTCCAACTTCAACGGCCAAAAAGCTTCAGGAGGGTATGGAAGTGCAGGTATCCCCCGATTTTGCACCCCGTGAAGAATACGGTTATATGTATGGACATATCACCAGCATCGGCACCTATCCTGTGTCGGAGGATGATGTTATTGCGGCAGTCGGCAATATGCAATACGCCCAGGGTCTGCTGCCGCGGGAAAACAGTGTTGAGGTTCGGGTAACCCTGACAGTTGATCCGGATTCACAGAGCAAAATAAAATGGTCCAATAAAAAAGGGGAGAGCATACCCCTCTCCATCGGTACTTTTTGCCGTCTGCTTATTGTGACAAGAAATTATAAGCCGTATGAACTGGTGTTCTAATTAACAGTAAAAGCAAGCAGTTAAAAGTCCAATGCCGTAAGTCTAAGGTCACAGGGTCAAAAATTTTCTAACCGGGTCTTTGACTGAAAATGGAGGAGGCGTATGGCCAAAATAGCGAAAGTGCCGGTAGTTATGCAGATGGAAGCCCTTGAGTGCGGGGCGGCGTCCCTCTGTATGGTCCTGGCCTATTACGGAAAATGGCTGCCGCTGGAACAGGTGCGCGCCGACTGCGGTGTCTCCCGCGACGGCAGCAATGCCAAAAATCTACTGATAGCGGCAAGGGCATACGGACTGAAAGCTCAGGGTTACCGTATGGAACCCTCCGCGCTGCGCAATATTGTTTTTCCGGCAATTATTCATTGGAATTTTAATCACTTTGTGGTGCTGAACGGTTTTAAAAAGGAGAAAGCAGTGTTGAACGATCCTGCCCGGGGGACGGTTGAGGTTGCCCTTGACGAGTTTGACAAGGCTTTTACGGGTATCGTTCTCTGCTTTGAAAAGACCGAAAGCTTTGTTCCCGAAGGGAAACCCAAAAGTGTTATGGAATTTGCCAAAAAGCGGCTCAAAGGCACTGCCACTGCCTTTGCCTTTGTCATCCTCACCGGTATAATCATAGCAGGGATCGGTATGATCACGCCGGTTTTTTCCAGGATTTTTATGGATAATATCCTCTCCGGCAAAAACCCCGAATGGTTGATGCCGTTTCTTGCCGCGATGGCAATTTCCCTTCTTTTACAGTTTGTGGTCAATGCCGTTCAGGGTATTTATTGGCTGAAAATTGAGGGTAAGCTTGCCATTGAGGCTAATGCTTCTTTTATGTGGCATGTTCTGCGCCTGCCGGTGGAATTTTTCGCGCAGCGCTTTGCCGGCGATATTGCCTCCCGGCAATCCAGCAACGAGAGTATTGCTTCCACCCTGATCGGCCAGCTTGCTCCCATCTTTCTGAATCTGCTTTTGCTCCTCCTTTACCTTGCGGTGATGGTCAATTACAATGTCATCTTGTCGGTTGTGGGCATTACGGCAGCCCTTCTCAATCTGTTCGTCATGCGTCTGGTCTCCCAAAAACGTGTGAATATGAGCCGGGTTATGCTCCGTGACGGCGGCAAACTTTCCGGGGTTACCATGTCAGGCTTTGAGATGATTGAGACCATTAAGGCATCAGGAGCGGAAAACAGCTTCTTTGAGCGCTGGACAGGCTATTTTGCCACCCAGAGCAACGCCCAGATTACCTTTAATAAAGCAAATCAGTTTTATAATGTTATTCCGTCGCTGCTGCAACAAACGGCAAATATTTGCGTTTTAATGATTGGTGTTTATCTGATCTTGGACGGTGTCTTCACCATCGGGATGCTGCTGGCATTTCAGGGTTTTTTGTCCTCCTTCCTTTCCCCTGTCAATCAGCTTGTGGGTGTGACCCAATCCTTGATTGAAATGCGTTCCCAGATGGAACGTGTGGAGGATGTGTTCAACTACAAAGCGGACGTGGAGGAGGATATGGATCCATTGCCGACGGCTGTTCATGATGGACTTCCGGAGAAGATTACCGGAGAAATCGAGATAACGGATCTTACCTTTGGCTATAACAAGCTTGCTCCCTCTTTAATTGGGGATTTTTCCCTGAAAATTAAAGCAGGCGGGAGCGTTGCTCTTGTGGGCGGCTCCGGGAGCGGTAAATCAACCCTGGCCAAGCTGATCTCCGGCCTGTATCAGCCGTGGTCCGGAAAGGTTTGCTTTGACGGTGTATCGAAAAAGGAAATTGCCCGCGGTATCTTTACAAGTTCTTTGGCTGTTGTTGATCAGGATATTGTGCTTTTTGAAGATACTGTTTTCCAGAATATCACCATGTGGGATAAAACCATTGATGAGGCTATTGTCATAGAGGCCTGCAAAGATGCTCAGATTCACGAGGATATCATGGGGCGTGAGGGCGGATATGCCCATGTTATCAAAGAGGGCGGCAAGAACTTTTCCGGCGGTCAAAGGCAGCGCTTTGAAATTGCCAGGGCCCTTGCCCAGGAGCCGACGGTTCTCATCCTGGACGAGGCAACAAGTGCTCTGGATACGAAAACCGAACTGCTGATCATGGAGGCGATCAAAGCAAGAGGTATAACGCTGATTATCGTTGCCCACCGTCTTTCCACGATCCGCGATTGCGACGAGATTATTGTGCTGGACAAGGGCCGGGTTGCCGAACGGGGAAGACATGAGCAGCTCATACAAATGGACGGAAAATATGCCGCGCTGATAAGAAACTGAAAAGATCAAATTCGTACTTTTGCTTTAGACTGTCTTCTTGGGGGTGTAAGCGGTTGTCTTTTAACGCACAACTTCAAAAACGCCTGGATAATGATAAAAAGGCGATGGAAGATGCTTTTTCCGACCTTGTTTCCATTGTGGGAGTTGAAAAGCACAAAACTGCGGCCAAAGAGCATGAGACCATGGTCAAAGGAGCAATTGAAGAAGTTTTATCTGCTCTTGAGGTCCGTGTGCCGCAGGTACCCGATCAAATAGACGACTTAAATGCCCGTCTTGAGTATATGCTGCGTCCCTCTGGTGTCATGCGGCGGCGTGTCGAACTTGTGGGGCAATGGTGGAAGGATACGACCGGTCCTTTACTCGGTAGCACAAAAGCGGGAGATGTTGTGGCCATTCTTCCCACGATTCTATCAGGATACACCTTCTTTGATGCGGAAAAAGGAAAAAGAGTTAAGGTTAATGCCGAGACGGTAAAAAAGCTCAATACCGACGCATTTTGCTTCTATCGCGCCCTGCCGGCCAAAAAGGCGGCTTTGCGGGATTTGCTGCTTTTTAGCATGCGCTCCATCACAACCGCGGATATTGCCTTTGTTCTCTGCGCAAGCCTTCTCGTCAGCCTTCTGGGCATGTTTACTCCATATATGAATAAACAAATCTTTGATGGTATCATACCGAGCGGGACGAAAAGCGATGTGTTTCCTGTCGCGGGTTTACTGATCGGCGCGGCGGCAGGCTCGGCACTTTTCGGCATAACACGAAGTATGGTCCTCATGCGCCTGCGTGACAAGATTAATATTTCTGTACAAAGTGCAGCCATGTCGAGACTCTTTACTTTGCCGGTTACTTTTTTTAAAGATTTTTCCGCCGGTGAAATTGCCAACCGGGCTATGAGCATAAACTATCTTTGCACTATGCTGTCGGATACGGTTCTTACCAGCGGACTAACGGCTCTATTTTCCGTTGTTTATATTTTTCAGATGATTAGTTTCGCCCCTGTGCTTGTTTGGCCGGGGTTGCTTATCATTATCTGTATGCTTACTTTTACCATTTTAACAGGGTCTTTACAGCAAAAGCTAACCAAAAAGCAGATGAAGCTGTCGGCAAAGATGGATGGTCTTGTTTTTGGGCTGCTGGGCGGCGTGCAGAAAGTTAAGCTTGCCGGTGCAGAGAGGCGCGCCTTTGCCAAATGGGCGGCAGAGTACAAGGAAATCGGTAAACTTACATATACCCCGCCCCTGTTTTTACGCTTGAATAGCGCCATATCGGGAGCACTAACTCTGGGCGGCACGTTGATTCTTTTTTACTTTGCCGGGACGCATAAAATAGCGCCCTCCGATTATATCGCTTTTACCGTGGCCTATGGCGCGGTCAGCGGGGCGATTATGTCTCTCGGCGGTGTTGTGGTGATGGCTATGGCGCATGTGAAGCCTCTTCTGGAGATGAGCCGTCCCATTTTTGATGCTGTTCCCGAGATTGACGAGGGGAAAAAACAGGTAACTTTTCTTTCCGGCAATCTTGAGCTCTCAAATATTACCTTCCGCTACAGCGGGGAGGGACCCACCATCCTGAACAATATCAGCCTCAAAGTAAAAAAGGGCGAATATGTCGGTATTGTAGGGAAATCCGGCTGCGGCAAATCGACGCTCATGCGTCTGCTGCTGGGCTTTGAAAAAGCGGAAACCGGCGCAGTTTATTTTGACGGTTACGATCTGGAGACCCTTGATGTGCGCAGTGTGCGGCAGTGTATCGGTGTGGATTTGCAAAACGGCAAGCTGTTTTCGGGAGATATCTTTTCCAATATCATTATTACAGCACCGTGGAGCACCCTGGATGATGCGTGGGAAGCAGCCCGTCTGGCGGGAATGGAAGAGGAGATCAGGGCGATGCCCATGGGTATGCATACCGTAATCAGTGAGGGCAGCGGCGGCATATCGGGCGGTCAAAAGCAGAGAATCCTCATCGCCAGGGCACTTGTCTCCAAGCCAAAAATCCTCCTTTTTGATGAGGCCACATCAGCTCTCGACAATATTACGCAAAAGCATGTGGCAAGCAGCCTTGCCGCACTCGGATGCACAAGAGTAGTCATCGCACACCGCCTTTCCACCGTTAAAGAATGCGATAGGATTATTGTTATGGATAAGGGAGCAATCGTCGAAGAGGGCAAGTATGACGAACTTATGGCAAAAAAAGGTTATTTTTATGAATTTGCGGCAAGACAAATCGGTTAGGCCGGTGAAAAAGTAAGAGGATGGGGGTAAAGGAGATGCGCAAAGCTGTTGCCGCCTTATTGTTATTATTATGTTTAATGTTTTCCCTTGTGGCCTTTTCCCTTCCGGGGTGCAGGACAACCGGGGAGACAAACGGTACTGAAATTTATGTTCCGGTCCTTGCCGATGCAACCTGGCTTTTGGCTGACGGCGCCTTTCTAAACGGTGTAAATCTGGCCCTGGATGAACTGAACACAGCATACGCGGGCCGGGGTCTTGTGATTAAAACGGCAGTGATAGACGATCAGGCCCTGTATGAAACCGGAGTGGAAAAAGCAACCGAGCTGGCACGGGATCAGACAGTTACCGCGGTCTTAAATCTGCAAAATTTTGATGTTTCCAAAACAACTGCCGATATACTGGCAGCTAGCGGCAAGCCGGTACTCTTCCCTTACGGTGCTTACGACAGCCTTTTTGAAAAAGATAACCCTTATCTTTTTTGTGGTGTTCCCGCCTTTTCCGACTTGGGGGAAGCGGTGGCTGCTTATGTGAGGGAAAATGGTTACAAGCGTCTTGCTGTTTATTACAATGGCAAGCAATCACAGGATGAGTTCGTTACCGCCATTGAGCTTGCTCTGCTGAACAGTGAGACAAAAATAGTGGATTATGTCTCATCCATCGCCTCAAGTAGTGAATTTGACGGTATTTACAGCCGGTGGCAGGCTCTTGACGTTGACTGCGTGGTCATTGCCCAGTACGGACTGGAGCGTGCCTTTGAGGTGTTGAAAATGCTTAGGACCAAAGATAAGGAGATCGCGGTCATTGGTGAGCCTATATTCAACCGGGCCAATGCACTTATGGAAAATAAGGCAATCGCCGAGGGGATGGCGGTGCCTTCGACCCTGGTAATTGAAGAGAGCGAAGAGTTAACGGTATTCAAAGAGCGCTACAGAGAGAAATATGGTCTGGAGGCCGATATATGGGCAGTGCAGGGCTATGATATGCTGCGGCTGGTGGCGGATAACGGGGCTGCGCTGAAGACAATTAACCCGGCCGAGCTGGCCGCTGCTTTGCATGATGAAAAGGGTTACCGGGGCGTCGGACGGCTTATTACCTTTAAAAAAGGTGGTGCAATGGTAGTAGATATCAGCAGGCTGCCCATGTTAACATGCCGGGTCGGCAGGTTTGAATAAAGAGAGTTCAGAGTCGGGAGCTTGCAGCCGAATATCCAAGGCTGAAAGTTAAAAATCGGAGGTTAGTATGAGAAAACATTTCTATACGATAATTCTTGTCATTGTCATATGCCTGACCATTTCCGGCTGTGCTGCACAAACGGCGCTCCAGGCAGGTGAGCTTCGGACGGACGGGCCCCAGGCTGATGAGTTCCGGACAGGTGAGCCCCAGGCAGGTGAGGAGGTCAAATATACCCTGTATATCGGCTTGAACGATAAGGATACCTATACACAGCTCCTCTCCACGGAGGAGGCGGAAAAAATTGTAACTGATATCGCCCTGAAATATGTTGACGGCTTCACAAAGCTCTCCGGCAAGGGTGCTTACAAGGATGAACAGGGGGTGGTAACCTATGAAAACAGCCTCATTTTTGAGTTTTACTTTTGCAGTGAAGAGCAGATAACGGTCATTATGGACGAGGTATTGCAGGCACTGAATCAAAATTCCATTCTTGTGGAAAAACAACGAGTTGAATGTGAGTTTTATGAGGGAGCGACACCATGACACGCACCGAGTCTAATATCGTCTTGTTCTCCATTACATTCTGCTGGGCTTCATCTTACATCTTCATAAAAAATTTACCGGCTGCACTCTCATCTTTTGCCTATATGACCATGACAGCCGGACTTGCCGGCATTATTCTTCTCATTGTCTTTTTTAAAAAGCTGCGCGGGCTGAAGGGAGAACTGCTAGTGCGCAGCGGTATTTTAGCGGCGGTTATCTGCGGTAATTTAATCTTTGAGCGGTTGGGTATGGCAAGCATTACTGCCTCAATGGGAAGCTTTGTGGCTTCATTAACCATTGTTTTTGTTCCTCTTCTCCTGTTGCTGCTCAAGAAGAAACCGACAAAAAACCATCTGCTGGGGATCGTGCTTATTCTCATCGGGCTCATTCTCACGAGCGGGGTCCACCTCGGCCATTCTTTAGATGCCGGAGTTTGGTATATGATGACAGCCTGCTTTTTTATGGCAGTATACATTATCATTGTGGATAACTTCACGAAGAAATATGACCCGCTGCTTTTAGGCGTCGGGCAAATGTTTTTTACGGCTGTTATTGCTTTTGGGCTCTGGTGTCTGGAAGAGCCGAAAACCTTTTTAACACTCACCTATACCAACGAAATGCTTGCCAATATCTTCTTGCTCGCTTTCTTCGCCAGGGCATATGCCTACATTATGCTGATGTATTCGCAAAAATATGCCAATCCCATCAGCGTTACCGTCATCGCCTCCACCGAACCTGTAGTGACGATGGTTCTTGCCCTTTTAATACCGAATACTTATGGGCTTACCGAAACCTTTACCCTGATCAAGCTTATTGGTGCAGGATTTATTGTTGCGGGTGCCGTTTGTGCAGGGACAAACTTTTTGGATCAGCCGGGATCTCCCAAAAAACTCAAGTTTTTGGAGAACAGAGGAAATGAGGCAGCTTTCCATGAATGAAATTCTCTTGCCCTTTAAGCAAAAAAGAACACTACTACAAATAGGTTTGTGTGCCCTTATCTTTATCGGTATGGCAGTGCCATTTAAAGTGATGGTCCTTGTGGAGGGGTTTACAGAGGTGCGTCCGGTCAATGCGGTGCCGGTGGTGGTGGGGCTGCTATTCGGGCCTGCCGGTGCATGGGGTTGCGCTGTGGGCAATCTTATCGCCGATCTTTTCGGAACTTTTTCCCAGGCATCCCTTTTAGGGTTCTTTGGCAATTTTTTTGCCGCGTATCTTCCCTACAAACTCTGGCATACATGGAAAAAAGGCGAAAAACCCAATGTAAAAAGCTACGGGAATATTACCCTTTATATGCTGCTCTCGGCAATTACCTCCCTGGCGGTTGCCGTTTTCATTGCCTGTGGGCTGGATGTCTTCCAGCAATTCTGGTCGCCGGAGATTTTCTATATTATTTTATTTAATGACTTTGGTTTTCCTTTATTCTTGGGCTTGCCCGTCCTTATTGTCGCGACCTGCGATGACCATAATATTGAACCCCATATGCCCCGGAACAGAGAAAGATACGGGAAAGGGAGAAAAGCGGCTCTTGGGCTGTTTATTGCCGCACAGCTTGCTGTGCTGGCTATGATTATGATGGGCTTTTCCATGTCGGGCTTTTTGCCGATGAGTATTGCCGGCGTTCTATTCTTGCTGTCGCTCCTCGCCTTTATTATATTGGAATAAAGTTAAGTTAAAGTAAAAAAAGGAGGAAGAAGAAAAAATGAAAAAGCAATCCATGTATCTGAAGACGGCCTCGTATTTCCCGTATTTATCGATTATTTTGGCTGCGCTGTTGTGCGCCGCATTTTCCGGCTGCACAGCAGCACCGGCCGTTCAGCCGGATCCGGCCCCGGATTCCGATTTCACGGAAACAGTTTATCAGGTTTCAACGCTCAATGCCCTTATGCAGGGGGTCTATGACGGGGAGATTCCCATTGGTCAGCTGACGCAAGAAGGCGATCTGGGCATCGGCACTTTTGACGGCCTGGACGGAGAGATGGTGGTTCTGGATGGGCGGGTTTATCAGGTGCGGGCAGATGGAAAAGCGGTTGAGGTAGAAGATGAAGTAAAAACTCCCTTTGCCGTTGTGACCTTCTTTGATCCGGAGCAGCAGGTTCAATTGACCGGTCTAGAAGATTATGCCGGATTACAGGCTGAGCTTGACAAATTACTCCCCAGCCCCAATATGTTCTATGCCTTCAGGATTGACGGCTCCTTTGATTATGTTAAAACGCGCAGTGTGCCCAGACAAAACAAACCCTATCCGCCCCTCGTAGAGGTGACGGATCTACAGCCAACCTTTGAATTCCAGGATGTGCAGGGAACCCTGGTGGGTTTTTGGTGTCCTTCTTTTGTGGAGGGGATAAATATGCCCGGCTATCATCTTCATTTCCTGACGGAAGACCACACAGCCGGAGGCCATTTGCTGGAATGCGCGCTGACGGAAGGAAGCGTTTCGGTGGATATTAAGACGGAATTTCAGATGCTTTTGCCTCAGAATGAACATTTCGCGCTGATCGATCTGGATGAAAGCCTGGAAGAGGAGATTAAACAGGCGGAACAATAAGCAAAAACCGTAAGTGAAAAGTGGAAAGGCCGGTAAGGAGGTACTAAGGCAGGATAAAAAGAGCGCCGTTGTTTTTTGCTGCCTTCCGGGTGATCTAGATTGGGCAAATACCGGGATGTGCTTCCATAGAAATTATATATTGGGAATGAAGGACGTTTTTTGATAGCATGAAAGCGGGTTATGTTAAGTTCAGCCCGCTTTTTTCTTACGCCATTTTCAGAATGTGAAAAGGAGAGAAAAATGACCGCTAATACCGCTAATACCTCTGATAATGTGGAGAAATTTATGGACATTCGCTCGGTGGCCCTTGCCAAAATATTGGATGAAAAGGGACAGGGGTTGAAAGTTGTGGGTATTTATTGTACTTTTTGTCCCCAGGAACTGGTTTTGGCTGCCGGAGCAGTCCCGGTGGGTCTGTGCGGGACCCGGGAAGATCCCATCCCTGCAGCAGAGGAAGTTTTGCCCCGCAATTTGTGTCCCTTAATTAAATCCTCATATGGGTTTGCCTTAACTGATACTTGCCCGTTTTTTGCCTTTTCCGACCTGATTGTCGGAGAAACCACCTGTGACGGGAAAAAAAAGATGTTTGAAATTATGCAGGATATAAAACCCGTCCATGTCATGCAGCTTCCCCATCAACATAAATCCCCCCACTCTTTTGCTCTCTGGGTGGAGGAGATCAGAAGACTTCGCTCCCGTATGGAAGAAGAATTTAATGTTGAAATCAAAGACGAAGATATCTGGAAAGCCATTGATTTAGTAAACCGGGAGAAAAAATTATTAAAGGATATCTGCGATCTGAACCGGTTGTCTCCGCCACGCATGAGCGGAATGGAGTTATTGACCGTGACCTGGTCCAGCGGATTTAGCCATGATAAGGAAGTAGTAGTAGAGATGCTGGAAGAGTTCAAAGACAAACTGGAATCCAGGGAGATCGAGCCGGATGCTGCCCACAAGCCTCGAATCCTGCTGACCGGTTGTCCGGTTGGCTTGGGGTCGGAAAAGGTCGTTCGCCTGGTGGATGAGTTGGGAGCTGCAGTTGTGGCCATGGAAAACTGTTCCGGTTACAAAACGCTGGAGCTTCTCACCGATAAGAACGGTAATGATCCTGTGGTTGCCCTGGCTCACAAGTATCTTAATATACCATGTTCCTGCATGAGTCCCAATCCCTACCGGATGGAATTGCTGGACCGCATGATTGATGATTTTAATGCTGCTGCTGTTATTGACCTTACCTGGCAAGCCTGCCATACCTATAATATCGAATCCCATGAGGTAAAAAAGCTGGTTAAAGGGAAGGGGCTGCCCTTTTTGCATCTGGAAAGCGACTACTCCTCTTCTGACGAAGAAAGCTTGAAAGTAAGAATCGAGGCTATGCTGGAGATGATGGGTAAGTGATCACGGTTGGTATGGATATCGGCTCCGTCGCCTCCAAAGGAGTGTTGCTGAGCGGCGATAAAAAGTTCTCTCTGGTCCTGCCCACCGGTTGGAGTCCCCGTGATGTAGGGGAACAGATTCTTGCAAATCTTCTTGCTGAATCAAGGGTAGAGCTGGAAGAAGTAGATTCTATTCTTGTAACCGGTTATGGACGAGTATCATTTGACAGGGCTGCCGCCCGTACCGTTACGGAAATCAGCTGTCATGCCCGGGGGGTGGCAGCCCTCTGTCCGGAGACAGGGACCATCATAGACATCGGGGGCCAGGACAGTAAGGTCATCAGCATCAACGGGAACGGTAAAGTCCTGGATTTTGCCATGAATGATAAATGCGCCGCGGGAACCGGACGGTTCCTGCAGGTCATGGCCAATACCCTCGGGATGGATGTGGGGGAACTGGCAGCATTTGAAGATCCGTCTGCTATGGTCAAAATTAACAGTATGTGTACTGTCTTTGCAGAATCGGAAATTATAGGCCTGCTCGCCCGGGGCAGTTCCAAAGGAGGCATTATAGCGGGTCTTCACCAGTCCGTCGGGAAACGAGTGGCTGCGATGACACGCCGTCTGGGGGTTAAGGAAAAAATAGTTTTTACCGGTGGAGTAGCCCAAAATGCCGGAGTTTGCAGAGCCCTTGAAGAGGAACTCAAGCACAGGATTGTTGTCCCCGAGGAATGTCAGTTTACCGGTGCGCTGGGCGCGGCGCTGCTGGCTGCCGGTTGAGAATGTGGGGGCCACGGGGTTATTCTGTTTTGCATTTGGGATTTTAATTTGCAAACCTGCCCTGCTCCCCGTTTATTGAGGTGGAAGACGATGTGGGACAGGGCCGGAGAAGGAAAGAAAATTCCCTTTATTAGACTGAGAAACATTAAAAAAACTTTCGGGCATGTTGTTGCCCTGGACGGCATTAACCTGGATGTATACCCCGGCGAAGTGACGGCACTGGTTGGCGATAATGGGGCCGGAAAATCCACTCTGATCAAAATCATTGCCGGAGTATTAAATCCGGATGAGGGAGAACTGTCTTTGAACGGGAGGCATTTTCAGCACCTGACGCCGTCCAGGGCTATTGAGCTGGGGATATCTGCCGTCTATCAGGACCTGGCGCTGGTGGATTGCCGCGATGTGGCCAGTAACATTTTTCTGGGCAAAGAGCCTCTGAAAGCCTGTTTTTTCGTGGATAAGAAAAGAATGAACAGGGAAAGTGAAGAGCTGTTAAAAAAGCTGAAGGTCTCTGTTCCTTCTGTCACCACGCCTGTGGAACTTTTATCGGGCGGCCAGAGACAGGGGGTTGCCGTAGCCAGGAGTATCAAACAAAAGGGAAGGATGCTTATTTTTGATGAACCCACTGCAGCCATGGGTGTAAGGGAATCGGCCGGAGTTCTGGAGTTGATTCGCGATCTGGGGGATGAGGGGTTTGCCGTGTTTGTCATTAGTCACAACCTTCATCACGTTTTTACCATCGCGGACCGGATCTGCGTTATCAGAAACGGGCGTCTCGTAAAGGATCTTCGCACAAAAAGCGCCACCCCGGACCAGGTGGTTGGCTTTATCACCGGTACGAACCGTGATATCGCAGATACAGCAGATATTGTGAATATAAAGGAAGGAAGCATAACAACTTGACAATGCCGAGAAACACGGGAATAAGCAGGATGAAAATTAGGCTGTTGCCCGGCAATATTTTACCTCAACTACTCCTTATCCTGCTGATACTGATCATGGCTTTTTTCCTGAGTATCACTTCTCCTTTTTTTCTTACCTGGGATAACCTCCGGAATATTTTTGACCACAGTGCACTGTACATTATTCTGGCACTGGGGATGACTTTTGTGATTTCATCCGGCGGCATAGACCTCTCCGTGGGCGCAGTGACGGCTTTAAGCGGTGTCTGTATGGCAGTTGCCATGCAGAGCGGTCTGGGAGTGGGTATATCCATACTTAGCGGTGTGGCCGCGGGAGCGCTGGTGGGCGCGGCAAACGGCTGCATCATCTCCCTTTTCAAAATAAATCCTTTTATTGTCACGTTGGCTTTTATGTCCCTGGTCAGAGGACTGGCTCTGGTTATTACCGGCGGTATTCCTATCTACGGTTTTCCAAGGTCCTTTACCTGGTGGGGAAGCGGCCATATCGGGCCGTTAAATCCACCCATGCTTTTGGCGGCTCTTCTGACTGTCCTTGCCGCACTGGTTCTGAACATGAGCAGGTTTGGTTACTATACCCTGGCTCTGGGTGGAAATGAGGAGGCGTTGCGCCGCAGCGGGGTTTCGATAAATCTGTACAAAATTATGGTCTATCTCCTCTGCGGGGCAACGGCAGCTCTGGGAGGCCTGGTTGTTACCGCCAGGCTGAATACGGCGGAACCTCTGGCCGGCTGGATGCTGGAAATGGACTCCATCGCCGCGGTGGTGCTGGGTGGGACCAGTATGAAAGGCGGAAAGGGGAGTATTGCCGGTACGGCCATTGCGTGTCTGCTGTTGGGAATACTGCGCAATGGGTTGGTCATACTCAGTATTCCTTCCTATTACCAGTATTTGCTTATCGGTGTTATTATTCTTTCGGCAGTAATTTTTGCCGAGGCCGGATGGGGAAAAGGCCTCGGCAGTATAAACAGAAAAAAAGAAAGAAGGGGTAGAACCGTATGAAAGGAACAATGAAAAAGATGGTTGCCGTTATGTTGCTGTTTTCCCTGTTTGCCTTTGCCGCCGGGTGCACTTCTCCGGCATCTCCGCCGGCCGCTGGAGACGAAACCGGCATTGGCGCGGCAAAAGAAGGACAGGAAAATAATGAAGTTGGAGAGGCACCTGCCGGTTCTGCTGTGAGTTCCAAAGCACAGGAGATAGAACAGGCCTTAATGGAGCAACTTGCCCCACTGCCCGAGTTTAATAACGGCGAAAAAATCGGGGCATTGATTATTACCCTGGCCAATCCTTTTTGGGTGTCCATGAAAGAGGGCTATGAGCAGGCCGGGGAAGAGCTTGGTGTAGAGGTTACAGTCATGGCCGCTCCTACCGAAGGAGATACCAAGTCGCAGCTGGAAACCCTGGATGCTATGGTGGCGCGGGATTACAATGCCATCGTTGCTTCACCCATTGAACCTTTTAACCTGGTACCGGGAGTAGTCAAAGCGAATAACAAGGGTATCAAGGTCGTTAATTTAGGGCCGCCTATCAGCAAGGAAGCAGTGGAGGAAGCAGGCGGTTGGTTGGACGGCAGGATAACCGTTAATTACGAGGAGCAGGGTGCCCTGGCTGCAGAATATATCGTAGAAAAAATGGGATCGGGAGGAGGCAAGGCAGCCATTATTCAGGGTATCCCTGGTGCCGGACAGAGCGAGGGAAGGACCGCGGGTGCCAAAAGGGTCTTCGAGGCGGCCGAAAACGTGGAGATCGTCAGTATCCAGCCCGGCAACTGGGACCGGAATACCGCGTATAATATTGCCTCCAACATACTGCAAGCCCACCCGGATATTAAAGCGATCTTTTCCTGCAACGACGTAATGGCCCTTGCCGCGGCGGACGCCCTGGAAGCCGCCGGCAAGCGCGAAGGTGTAATCATTTTCGGTGTCGATTTCATTTCCGAAGCCCATGAGGCCATTAAGGAAGGAAAACTGGACGGCAGCATCGCCTATTCTATAAATATTTACTCGAAAGCAGCCCTGATTTTAGCCCTGAAGACCGTGCAGGGACATGATATCCCCGAAGAAGTCTTTTCCCCGCTGGCTCTGGTGAGTAAAGAAAATGTTGCCGAATTTGAAGGATGGGAATAAAAGAATAGTTGATGGATATTAAGGGGGCATTAGAAAGGGTTGCTTTTTCAGAAGGGGCAACGCTCCTTGGCGTTGCCCCGGTAGAGCGCTTTAATGGTGCCCCTTTCGGTCATCATCCCGGAGACTTTCTGGCGAAGGCTAGAAACGTAGTGGTTATCGGGGTTCCGATTCCGGAAGGGGTGCTTCGCCGCGAGGAGATGATGAAAGGATCACAGTTTGTACCGGAAGAAGAACGCCTTGAACTGCTTCAAAACTACTTTTACTATACTTCAGGGTTTGAGGTTATTAATACCCGACTGGAACAGATTACTTTGCGTTTGGCTCTTTTGTTGCAGGAAGAGGGCTATCGAACGCTGTTTTTTACGCCGACTTTCGGCAAGCAGTACAATAATTATTATCAAAAGTATCGCTTTGCTCCTTTTTCCCATCGACATGCTGCGGTCCGCGCCGGCCTGGGTGAATTCGGGTTAAACAACCTGGTTGTTAATTCTAAATATGGACCCCGGGCACGCTACAACAGCATTATCACGGCAGCAGAACTTCCTGCGACACCTCTGCTGAAGGAGAAAGTCTGTCTCGGGAAATCTTGCGGCAAATGTCTTGAAGAATGTCCGGGTGATGCCATCATTGACGCAGGACACAATCTGCAAAATTCCCCAAGGCCCGACGAAAATGCTGTCTGGCTTGATCCTGTCAGCAAAACTGATCATACCCTTTGCGTAAAAAGCCGGGAAGAAGTTTTCTGCGAAGGACGTTGCCTGGCTGTATGCCCGGTAGGTATGTTAAAAACATAATTTTGGGAGGAATATGAGATGTTTAACAAAGAGATGACCATTCTGGACATAGTAGAAAAATACCCTGCCACTCTGGAAGTATTCAATGCTTATGAAGCAAAAACCGGCTATTGTATCCTCTGTAACCACCTTTTTTCCACCTTGGAACAGGCAAGTCGGAATTGTGGACTGGATCTTGAAGAGGCAACAGGAAAGCTAAAGCGGGCAGCAGGTTTAGAGAAGTAAGCGCCGGTTCGAATCAGTGATTGCAGTGCAGGGATTCTATGTTCTCTTCCAGGGGAGAAATGGGACCATGTTTTTCCCAAAAGTGATAAACTCGCTGATATAGGGGGGCAGTGATTTTTTTTTGTGATATCCGAAATAGAAAGTTCGTTTTTCTTTAAGCTCTACCAGTTTATACACATTGAGAAAACCGCTTTCTTTGTAATCCAGGGCTGCGATCTCAGAAACTATGGAAAGTCCCATATTTTCTTTTACGGCCTGCTTGATGGACTGGACATTGTCAAAATAGGCGATAACCTTTAGTTTGTTAAGGGACATATTTTGTTTCCGAAGAATTTTTTCCAGAACAGCCTGTGTGCCTGAACCGGGTTTGCGAAAAATAAAGTTGTGCTCCAGAAGGTAGTAAATAGATACAGGTGAGCGTAGTATTACCTTTGGTGGTGTAATCAAAACGAGGTTTTCATCCAGGAGGGGAATGTAGTCGATGCGATCGCTGTAATATTTTTCTCCCAGCATGCCCAGGTCGGTTTCGCTTTTTAACAAACTATCAGCCACAGCCTCGGAGCTGTTCTGGGTGAGAGTAAAAGTGATCCCCGGGTACTTCAACAGATAGCGGGACATAAGGAAAGGCGCAATAAACTGTGCCGGCACTGTTCCTGCTCCAATTGAGATATTTCCTTCGGCTTTTCCCGTCCATTCTTTTAAATCCCAGATAGCCATATCCTGCAGCTTTAAAATTTCCTGGGCCCAGTAATGCAGCTTCTCTCCAAAAGGGGTCAGCGCTACTTCCCTGCCCAGACGGTCAAAGAGTTTCTGCCCGAAATGTTTTTCAAGGCTGCCGATATGGGTGCTTACGGTGGACTGGCTTAAAAACAGGTCTTCCGCAGCCCTGGAAAAGCTCTGCTTTTCTGCGACTTTGGTAAAGACCAGAAGTTGGTGGAAATCCAAGAGCGTTCCATCCTTTCCCCGCTGTTTTTTCCTTCTAACTTTCTCTCATTTCTCAACTATTTATTCTATCTATGGATAATATTCTCCTTTATCTATATTTTATATTTTTTCATCACCTCCCTTACTTTATAATAAATAGTGAGTGTCAATAGCCATAACAGGGGATTTATACACATCGTAGAAATAGCTCCCGAAAATATTCCTTTCCTGTTAATCCCATAGTTTCCGTGAGTGCTTATTTTGGGAAAGTGGCCATGAGGCCGGTCAAAACAGCGATAGCTGTGGATTGGCAGCCAGCGCTTTGACCGGGCGGTTTACGAGGCGAACGGATGAAGTAAGCTGAAAAAAAGCAGAAGGGAAAACGAAAAAAGGGGGAAACATCAATGAAAAGTCTTGCGGATAGTAATTTCGGAGATGTTATGGTTGTCGGTGGCGGGATCAGCGGTATTCAAGCCTCCCTTGATCTTGCCACTGCCGGTTTTAAGGTTTACCTGGTTGACAGCGCACCAACCATCGGAGGGCATATGGCCCAACTTGACAAGACCTTCCCTACCAATGACTGCTCCATGTGTATTGAATCTCCTAAATTCGTGGAATGCAACAGACACCCCAATATAGAGATCATGACTTATACAGAAGTTGACAGTATCAAAGGGGAAGCCGGAGACTTCAAAGTAATCCTGATAAAAAAGCCCAGATATGTCATAGAGAGCAAATGTACGGGTTGTACCGTCTGTGTGGAATACTGCCCGGTCCAATACCCTGATAAGTTTAATCAAGAAATATCGAATAACAAAGCCATCCATATCTACTTCGCGCAAGCAATTCCCCTTAATCCTTATATTGATGAAAGTTGCCTTTACCTTAAAGAGAAGAAATGTAAGCTTTGCAAAGCGGTCTGTAAGTCTAAGGCTATAGATTTTACTCAGACGGCGGAGAAGGTAGAAATTAAAGTGGGGGCCGTAATTATCGCCCCTGGTTTTGAGCCTTTTGATCCTATATTGCGGGATGAATATCGCTACGGAGAGTTTGTGAACGTGGTAACCAGTATGGATTATGAACGGCTCTTATGCCCCACCGGGCCGTACCAGGGTGAGATACTGCGCTCTTCCGACCTGAAGCATCCCCATAAAATAGCCTGGATTCACTGCGTCGGGTCCAGGCAGGTTACACCGGGCGGCAATAGCTATTGTTCAGCCGTCTGCTGCACCTATACGCAGAAACAAGTGATTTTGACAAAAGACCATGATGTGGAAGTCCAGTGTACCATCTTCCATAATGACATTCGTTCTTATGGGAAGGATTTTGAAAGGTTCTACCAAAGAGCGGAAAACCTTCCTGGGATTCGCTTTATCAGAAGCTACACATCAATAATAAAAGAGAATCCGGAAACGAAAAATGTCACTGTACGGTATTCTACATACGATGAGGGAGTGAAAGAGGAAGAATTTAATATGGTGGTTTTATCCGTTGGCTTGAATCCTCCTGCCGATTTTAAGGTGCTGGCAGATAAGTGCGGCATTGAGCTCACCGGGCACGGATTCTGTAAAACCAACCCCATTAATCCCATGGAGACAACTCGCCCGGGAATTTTTGTCAGCGGAGCTTTCCAGGGTCCTATGGATATCCCCGAGTCGGTTGTGACCGCTAGCGGGGCCGGTTCTCAGTGCGGTGAACTTCTTTCCTATCGGCGAGGGAATCTCTCCAAAGAAAGGATATATCCGCCGGAAAGGGACGTCTCAGGGGAGGAACCCAGAGTGGGTGTCTATGTGTGCCACTGTGGAGCGAATATCGGAAGAGTGGTAGATGTTCCCTCTACAGTTAAATATGCCTTAACCTTACCCCATGTTGTTCACGCTGAAGAAAATCTCTTTATCTGTTCTACAGAAGCCGCTGCCATGCTGGCTAAGGATATACAAGAGAGAGGGCTTAACCGGGTGGTTGTCGCGGCCTGTACCCCCAGGACCCATGAGCCTCTGTTCCGGGATACCCTGCGGGAGGCGGGAATTAACCAGTATTACTTCGACATGGCAAATATCAGGGAACATTGCTCCTGGGTCCACTCCAAAGAAAAGGAAGCCGCCACAGAAAAGGCAAAGGACATTATCCGCATGTCGGTCGCCAGGGCTTGCCGTTTGGAGCCGCTACAGGAATTTGATCTGCCTGTCGATAAGAGAGTACTGGTGGTCGGAGGAGGTGTGGCCGGGATGACAAGTGCCCTCTCCATAGCCAACCAAGGACAAGAGGTTTACCTGGTGGAAAAGGATACGGACCTGGGGGGGATGGCACGAAGAGTTCATTATACCCTGGAAGGGCTGGATGTTCAGGCCTATTTGCGTGATCTTATCAGAAAGGTATACAAGCATCCCCTGGTACATATTTATACCGCTGCGACTATCACGGAGGCGGCAGGATATGTGGGGAATTTTGCAACCAAAGTACAATCCGAAGGAAGGGTTACAGAGATAAAGCATGGAGTATCCGTCATCGCCACTGGTGCTGAGGTGTACAAAACCACCGAATATCTTTACGGAGAAGATGACAGGGTCATGACCCACCTGGAGCTGGAGGAACAAATTGCGAAAGGGAACGAAAAGATTACAGGCGCGGAAAGTCTTGTTATGATCCAGTGCGTAGGCTGCAGAAATGAAGATAGAAATTACTGCAGCCGCATCTGCTGCAGCGAGTCTGTCAAGAACGCCCTGAAACTAAAAGAGATTAATCCAGAGATGGATATTTACATTCTCTTCCGGGATATGAGAACATATGGCTTTAAAGAGGATTATTACCGAGAAGCGGCAAGTAAAGATATCAGGTTTATCCGTTTTGAGCCGGATGCTAAACCTGAGGTGGAAGCTGCTACTGAAGATGGACGGCCTGTTTTGAAGGTTACCTTGCCGGATTATATTTTAGGTAAGAAGCTGGAAATTGATGCCGATATAATTGTCCTGGCTGCCGCTGTTATTCCCTCCGCAGGAAGCAAGGAGGTATCACAATTATTCAAGGTATCTCTGGGAACAGACGGTTTCTTTCAGGAAGCACATGTTAAATTAAGACCTGTCGACTTTGGCGCGGAGGGCGTTTACCTGTGCGGGATAGCTCACTATCCCAAGTTCATATCGGAAACGGTTAGTCAGGCTTATGGGGCTGCCGGCCGGGCCTTAACGCTTCTCTCACATGATACGGTCATCGCCTCCGGTTCTGTTTGTGAGGTAGATGAGAAGAAATGTATGGGGTGCGGGGCATGTATCTCAGCCTGTACGTATGGTGCCATAGAGTATCTGGAGACACGACAGGGCAAAAAGGCGTCAGTCAATCCTGTTCTCTGTAAAGGAGACGGCCTTTGTAATGCGAAGTGTCCAACAGGAGCTATTCAACTAAAACACTATACCGATGAAGAGCTTTTAAACCAAATTGAGGCGCGTTTTACAGATGATAATATTGCTGAATCTAAATTTACGCCAAAGATGGTAGGCATAATATGCAATTGGTGCTGCTACGGAGGGGCGGATCTTTGCGGGGTTTCTCGTTTTCAATACCCCCCCTATATAAGGCTTATAAGGGTAATGTGCTCAGCCAGAGTTGACTTGAAACATATTTTTCACGCTTTCTTAAATGGAGCAGACGCAGTGTTTATTGGCGGTTGCCATCTTGACGACTGCCATTATATTACTCATGGAAATTATGAAGCAATAAGCATGATTCAGCTATGTAGAAAATTATTGGAGCATATCGGAATAAATCCCAAAAGATTAAGGATTGAATGGATATCTGCCGGTGAAGGAATTCGTTTTGCCAATATTATGAAGGAATTCGGCAAGGAAATAGAGAAGTTAGGCCCTCTCGGTAAGAGTGAAGGGATAGAGGAAATTGCATTAAAGTCCAGGCTGGAAGATGTTGCGAAACTAATTCCGTACATCAAGCTGGTGGAAAGGGATAAACTGGCGCTACATCTTCGTGACAACCACGAGGCGTATAACGAACTTTATACTCTTGACGAGATAGATAAGTTTTTGCGTGAAGTACCTTCATACTATATCGATCCCGGTAAGTGCCGGGCCTGCATGAGTTGCGCCATGAGATGTCCGGCAGAGGCGATTATAAGTGCCAGGAATCAGATCCATGTAATTGATCAGGAGAAATGTATAAAATGCGGAACCTGCCTTGAAGCCTGCCCTCCTCGATTCGGAGCGGTGACGAAAATTTACGGCGAGCCTGTTCCGCCTCCTGTTCCTGAAGGAGAAAGAACTATCGTAAGAAAGAGTGAAGAAAAGTGATATCCGGCAATGGAAATCAACCGGGAAAAGGAAGAAGCGGAAAAAAGACAAGAGAAAGAGTAGAAAAGCGGTCCCGGAGTTGTTCGCAATAAACGATCCGGGTGTTGCCCGGCGTTATCACCATGTTATGTTTCAAGCAGGGGATAAATCTGTGAAGTTTCCTGCGGCTGCCTGTATCTATTCGGATTTTGGGATATACTAACGTAGAAGGTGATACCGTGAAAATAAGAAATAATGTCATAGTCCTTCTACTGCTGGTCCTAATGCTTTTTTCTGCCGGCTGCGGAGGAGAAAAAAAATCTGAAGAAAACCGGCAGGAACAAAAAGAAATGCCCCGGGCAATTACGGAAATAGAGAAGGGCTTATTAAGTATTATGCAGCAAGCCGACTTAATTCCGGTAACAAACAGGCTTTCGGGTCAAGCCCAATCAAAGGCAGCTAATGGGGCAGGGGAAGATAAGAAGAAAGAAAGTTCAACTCAGGAAAAGACGTTGACTTTCGAAGAAACCCTTCTGGGAGAATTGTTACAAAGAGAATCGGAAGGGGAAGGTAATGAAAACGGAATGCAAGAACCTCCGGAAAGCACAGAAGCAATCTGGGATAACATAAAAGAAACCATAACTGAACTGCATATGCGGTGGAATGAGCTGGAGCCTCTCCTTACGGAGGAAGATATTCCTCCGGCACAAATTAACTATTTCGAAGAAGGGCTGGACAGCTTAACAGTTTCCGGTACAGAACAAAACTATTTCGGCACGATGGCTGCGGCAAATCAACTTTCCAGTCCCTTGGCAAAGTTTATGGCTCCCTTTGCCGAAAAAACTATCTCATCAGCCTATGAGCTGAAATTCCATGTGCGAAATATAGTTCTTCAAGCAGCAATCGATGACTATACAGGAGCACAGGAAAGCCTGGATTATTTAAAAGAGCAAACCCCTGCTCTGGCAAATCAATTAGATAAAGAAGAATTCAAGGCGCTGGAAACATCCCTGGATAATCTGCAAAGAGTGCTGCAGAAACAAAATCTTAATCTTGTTGTTCTCAACGCTGCTGTTGTTATGGAAAATATGGTTAAGGCCATAGAAAATATTTCACAAGAATAAACCGGGAGCCAGGGTGGTTCCTTTAAGTAAGAGTAAGGTGGAGAAGATTCTCCACCTTACTCCCCGAGGTTTCAGCCTGGCTTGCCGAAACGATTCGCCACTTTAGCCCGCAGCGTTTGTCATGGTTATCACCATGCTCACTTCACCGGAACTTTGCGCCTTTTCAAACATATTTTTTAAACCTTTCCACACCTGTTCCTCGCTGCCGCTCAGGCGGGTGCTTATTGAACCGACCGAATATTCTACACTTTTATTATTTAAAGAGTTAATAGAGTTGGTAATTACATTGCTCGCATCAGATGTTTTAAGCGGATAGATCGATACTTCAGCGGTAATCATCTTTTCACCTCTAATTAATTTTTTGTCGCCGTCAAAGCGTGGTATGATCTTTCCTAACGGCAGTGTTTTAATATGATATGTAAATAAAGAAATTTTATGTGGACACCTTTGACACATGTTGTTCATATATCCTGGTGCAATCCGGAAAAAAGTCATTTCATTCTTTATGCTTGATAGAGATTAAGACAAATTAATTGGCTTAGCTTACAATGTAACGGGGTACTGCCGGGAACAGCAACTCTCCTTATTTCACCATTTAATGTGTAAAACTCAAGGAGGCAATTATCATCTTTATTTGTTTTTGCTATGGCAGATGATACTTCCGAAGGTTCATTGACAATTTCGTTATTAAATTTATAAAGAATATCACCTATTTGCATATTTTTATCTTTTAATAAGCTTTCACTATCTAACTCTAAAATAATCAACCCAATGCTTCCATCAAACATATCGGGAGAATTAAGCCTATCTAATGACTTCTCAATAAAGAGCCTCATTGTTGGTGAATAATCATCGTTGCTAAGTGCTTTTTCAAAATAATACTTGGCTGCGTTGCCATCTGATTCCAGATAAGAATAAGCTGCTGCTGAAAGCAATTTTGTCGATTCTGTTATATCCGTCTGTATTTTCTTATGCTTTAAGGCCCATGCCTCCGACTCCGACAGTGTATCTGAAAGGCCTACTGTTTTTCTAAGCATTAATAAATAGGGGTCAGTAATAAGCCGATTAATTTCTTCATCTCGTTCGGGCATTTTTATTCTTTCAGCGAAAATCTTAGCTTTTTCATCGCTTAACGCTGAAATAGTAACGAGTATCTCTTTAATAATTTCCTCAGACGAAGCGGCTTGGAACTCTATATTGATGATTTGAAGTGTTTCCTTGAGATTGCTTATTTGAGTCGGATCTACTTGAACAAAATATAATAGAGCATTTAGAAAGGAAATTCGTGCATTTATGATTTTTTCCGCATGTAAGGATAGATTTTTCGCTGTTAGTTCTGTATCACTATAACTTAGCGATAAATTGTGAAGCAAACCCTGAGAGTAAGCGTTAAAATCATCTATTAACTGTTTCTGATATTGATATACCTTTTTAATTTTATTGGCAATAGTACTATTGTGGGATAAATATAGTTGGTGGGAATTATATACATCCTCTTTTAATGAGAAACTCTGAACTATCTGAAAAATGAAACTTTGATAATCACTGTGACTACGTTCCGCCCTTTCTTGGTAAGTATCTTCCGATTCATTCGGTTTTCGTATATCCCAGAATTTTTCAGGTTTACTGCTTTCTATTCCTTCGATAAGAACAGCTAAACTTATAAAATTTAAAATTAATTCATCTTTAACCAAATTGTATGCGCTCTGATATCTCTTTTCTGCGGAGGTAGTGTCATCGCCAAAAATTATATCTCCTTTATTTTGGGGGTTTGTAATAATGTTTTGTTTGCCTTCATAGTTAATTGCGTTTATTTCACCTGCATCATTAGTCTTGGTATTGTTTTCTGTTACTGCCAGAACAATGGAAAAGATTATACCAAGAAAAATAATTATATAAGTAATATTTAAAGGGATAATTTTTTTAAGATTGACTCCCAATTTCTCAACTATTAAAACAGCAATTCCCGCGATACCTGCCACAATAGAAATCCACATTAAAATCTTATGTATCATAAACATACTCCCTCTCAAAATTTCAAATATATCATCCGGGGAAAAAGCTTTGTTGCTGTTTAATTATCTGCCCGTAATAGATTGGAAATACCTCTTTCCGGCAGCCGCGACTGTTTATACCGCTTCATTCATGTTTTCCTTGTACATTATCCATTTGATTCCATTATAATAGAAATTAATCATTATATCCAGTTTTTGTATTAAAATTTTATACAATTTTTTATCCTTGAGAGATACGATTATCGCCCCGCGTATAGCAGTCTATTTTAATCGGCAAGGTATTTCATAATACACCAAGGGTATCTTGAAATGCTCCCCAGTTCATAGTATGATGACGATGTATCCCCAGGTCGGCCGGCTGAATGATCAAAGAAGGACAAGGGCTGAAATGAACAGGGTTACTGGTTAAATAATTACGTTTTAGGAGGTTCTTTTAATGCTGCCGGATAGTGATTATAAAAAGTTAACCGCTCCGGAGTCGATTGCGCTGGTCGGAGTTACCAGCCGAACCGGCCGGGGTAGTAATAGCCCGCTGGAAGTATTGATTAAACGGGGCTACCAGGGGCGGATTTACCCGGTCAATCCAAAAGGGGGAGAAATTTTAGGGCACCGTGTCTACCCCTCCCTGTCGGATGTGCCGGAAGTACCGGACTTAGCTGTTATTTGTGCTCCCCGGGACGCGGTGGTTGAACTTTTCGGCCAGTGCGCGGACAAAGGAGTCAAAATCGTAATCATCACTGCTCAGGGCTTTTTTGACGGAGATGAGGAGGGCATCTTAATGCAGCAAGAGCTCCTTAACCTTGCTGCGAAAAATAGCATTAGGATCCTCGGACCCAACACCCTGGGCATTGTTAATAACTATTATAATTTCTGCACCTCGTTTATAGATTATATCAACCCTATTAAACCCATCGGGATTACTTGCCAAACAGGCACTTTCTATGTGGGTGCCTCCCAGCTATGCACCGGCACCGGGATTCTAGTCGATTCCGGTAATACCACCGATATCAGTGTTTCGGACGTAATCGGTCACCTGGCGCGGGACCCCCGTCTCAAAGTAATCGATATCCACTTGGAGAGCCTGCACGATGGGATCAAGTTTATGGAGGCAGCTAAAGACGCGGTACCGTTAAAGCCGGTAATTATCTATAAAACAGGCTCCAGCCCGGCCGGCTCACTGGCCGCGAGTTCTCATACCGGCTCCCTATCCGGTGATGATAGAGTTTTTGCTGCCGCTTTTCAACAGTGCGGTTTGCTCCGAGTGGCTGATATTGAGGAGATGGCCGACCTGAATAAGGCGTTCTGTACCTTTAGCGGGATTAGGGGAAACCGGATTGGAATAATATCAATTTCCGGCGGCGCCGGAGTAATGGCCGTGGATGCCTGCGTCCGTTTCGGCCTGGAAATCGCCGACCCCACCAGGGCTACCCTTGAGCAGCTAAGTCCTTTGTTTCCGAAGTGGGCGCATTGCGATAACCCGATGGATATATGGCCGGTCGCTATTTTCCACGGATATCAGAATTGTCTCCGCCGCTTTCTGGAAGCGTACCTGCAAGACCCGCAGATAGACGCGGTCATTTGCATGACAGGTTCATTCTTAACGACTGATGAGGACTTTTTAGACGTCACAGACCTTATTAGGGAAATCGCGGGCAAGTATCCGGACAAGCCGGTGGTTGTTTCATCCTGCGGCAATAATTATCCCTATTATGAAGAAGAATTGGAAAAAGACAACACAGTAGTCTATTACTTTTCCCTTGAACGCGCTGCCAGAGCGCTCGCTGCGCTGTATAAATACCATCACCTGATTAAGAATAAAAAGGACTGGTCGGCAGCACTTTCTCTGCATCCCGGGCAAAGGGAGGCGGCCGTCAGACTTCTCGCCGGTAAAACGGGCAACTTGTCTCAAGCCGATGCCCTGACCCTCCTGAAAGCATACGGCATTCCTGTCGCGCGCTGGGGCCGGGCGAAAAACATTGATGAGGCCGCAGCATTGGCTGCCGGGATCGGCTACCCTGTTACAATGAAGATTTTGAGCCCGGACATTATTCATAAGACGGATGTGGGCGGAGTGAGGCTTAATATTGAAAACACCCGTCAGCTTGAAAAGGCTTTTGCCGCCATGCATACGGAAATAGAGCATAAGCAACCCGGTGCGCGCCTGGATGGAGTAATTATTCAGGAGTACCTGCCCGAGGGAATTGAACTTCTCCTGGGCTGTAAAAGAGATCCCGCCTTTGGACCGGTCCTGGTTTTTGGCGCGGGAGGAGTCTTCACGGAAATACTAAATGATGTTTCCTTGCGAATTCCGCCTTTGAGCAGGGAAGAAATTAAAGCTATGATTGAAGAAACAAGAGTGAGCAAAATACTGGCAGGGGCCAGGGGGACCAAGGCCGTGGATATGGAATTGCTTATCAATTGCCTGGTCAACTTATCAGAGCTTATGCTGGCGAATCCGGCCATCACTGAGATGGATCTCAACCCTTTAATTGCCAACCGCGACCGGGTGGCCGCCCTGGATGCCAGAGTAATCCTGGGCTAAGCAGCTTCGCCTTTATACTTATTCCGGTGCAAACAATATTCCGGATGGGAGCTTTGTTTTCCTATAAGACTATGCTTATTAAAGAGATCAAGGCAAAAACTATTCTTTCTACATCCAAGGTATATGATTGGGTTATTAATCCGTATGTGGGTTGTCAGCATGCCTGCTCATATTGCTATGCCCGTTTCATGAAAAGGTTTACCGGACATAAAGAGCGCTGGGGAGAATTTATTGATGTTAAGATAAACGCAGTGGATCTGCTTCGTGTGGAGATAACGAAAAAAAAGCGGGGGCAAGTGTGGGTAAGTGGTGTGTGTGATCCGTACCAACCTTTAGAGGCAAAATATAAAATGACCAGGCAATGCCTGGAGATACTGGCACAAAACAAATGGCCCGTAATCATCCAAACACGTTCTCCGTTGGTGCTCAGGGATATTGATATTTTCAGAGAAATGCAGGATTTGGAAGTCGGCCTTTCAATCACTACGGCAGATGACGCCATAAGAAAATTATTTGAGCCTAATGCACCGCGAATAAGTGAAAGGATAAATGCATTGGAGACACTGCATAAAGCCGGTCTAAAGACTTACGCGATGATTGCGCCTATGCTTCCGGGGGCCGAGGGGCTTGCGGAACCGCTTAAGGGAAAGATTGATTATTTGTTGATTGATCGGATGAATTATCATTATGCTGATTGGGTTTACCGGAAATATGGTTTGGATGATAAACTTACTGATGATTTCTTTCAACAAACTAGACAGAAACTGACTAGAAACTGACTATGTACCAATAGACACCGACACCGCTCCGGAATCAATTTTTTCGGGTCATGTCCCGCAACACTTCCCATGTTTCGCCGGAAATTACGCCCAGACGCCAGAGCGCGATGCCGTCCAGGTTGTAACGCTTGGCCAGACCTATTTTAGCAACGATGCTTTGCGGTGTTTCATACGGGACGGAGATGCCCAGGACTAATTTTTCAAGGGGAACATTCCTTGTAGCCATCTCCACAGCTTGCAGCACAAGGCTTATAGGTTCGGGTTTTGGCCCGTAATCGTAAGCCATCATGATAATGCGGTCTGCTGCTTCGGCCAGTGCGCCATAGTCATATCCCTGATAGGCACTGTTGGGAGGATGGATGGTGAGAGTAAGGTCCTTGTTAAGTTTACGCAATTGCCGGGAGAGCAGTGTGGCAAATGCGGTAAATTCTTCTTGTACCGTTGTCAGTTCCTCTTCTTTTTGCGAAAGTCCCAGTCCTTCAAAGTTAAGATTAACACCTTCGTACTTGGCTACTTCTTTTATGATCTCTCCGCTTGCCTTATTCATTGCTTCCTTATTTGCCAACAGGGACGAAATGGTGCCGTCTTCGTCGGTAACATGGATAACCATATCTGTTTCCAAAGCATACTTCCCGGCAGTCTTAAGCACATTTTCCCAGCCATCCGGCCGTTGCCAGCCGGTTCTGCTTTTGGTTAATAAAGATCCGTCTCTGTCCAGGCTGTACCAGCCCAATGACAGTGTTCCGACAACATCCGTATTGCCCTTTGAAGCCTCCGGGTAGGGTAATGCAAAAAGATTTGTCCAACTGCTTGTCCTGCTGTCTCCCAGGGCATAAAAACCGATTACAGCCATTTTCTTGGGTGGTGAGGCGATTTGCACTTCACGGCTGGATTCAATCCATTGCACCGTGCAGCTGCAAGCCGCGCTGAAGAAACGGAGAGGGATCAGCGTCCTTCCGCCGATAATTTGAGGGCCAACGTCCAGGGTGAGGGGTGTTTGGTTGTGATAGGCGGTTTTGCGGCCAATTTGCAGTTCAATTTGTGTTTTACCGGCTGCAGCGTTTATCGTCTGTGTATCGCTATTCCAGTTAACCTCCACATTCAATGCTTCGGCAATAGAGCGGAAAGGCACCAAAATACGTCCATTCTGGTTAACAGGAGGCACATCAAAAGATATTGGGAGGCTGTCGATAAAGACCTGGATGCTTTCTTCCTGTGCCAGTACCGGTTGAGCGATGCAGACGGCGAAGATGATAATTATTAATATGGCGAAATAAAGGCGGTTCATTAATTAATGTCTCCTTTTAGTAAAATATGTTATTTTTAAGGTGGCTTAAGATGGCGATGGCAAAGGTGCCATGACCGATGGCTAAAGATCCTATTACTTATTCTAAGGAAAGATTCTCCGGAAAGTTTGTCAAATCCTGCATCTTCTGGTCGCAAGTTGCCACTAAATTGTCTTTTGTAGGTATGGATGAATTATGACGGCACTTGCAGAATTCTTTTGGGCAGTAAAGGGCTTTTACGTGCTGAAAAGAGGTGTATAGCGGATGAAAGCGGACGAGGGACGGCGGCGCTACATGGTAGGAGAGTACATCTCACGTATTAACAGGGTAATTGATTATATTGAGGCGAACATGGGCAGGGCGTTAACCCTTGAAGAACTGGCCGCAACAGCCGGTTTCTCCAAATTCCATTTTCACCGGATTTTTTTCTCTTTTGTCGGGGAGACCATTTTCCATTTTATTCAACGGCTGCGTTTGGAAAAAGGCGCTGCCTTGCTGCTTAATGAACCCGGTAGACCGGTAACGGATATTGCCCTGGAATGCGGCTTTGCCGGTTCTTCTTCTTTCGCTAAAAGTTTCAGAAAACACTTTGGCGTATCAGCCACGGAATGGCGGCAGAGGGAGGGTTTGCCCTCCGGCACTCCGGGACAAACGAAAAGCAAGCAGAGACAAATGGAAAGCAACGGGGGACAAGAATTATCTCCTGCCTCCGTTTATATTGAATATGTCAACAATATTCAAAAATGGAGGTTTATTATGGATCAAGGGAAAGAGACGAGAACTGTAGATGTAAAAGATCTGCCGGAAATGAGTGTGGCTTACGTGAGGTATGTGGGTCCTTACAAAGGGGATGGGCAATTGTTTGAGCGGCTGTTCGGCCAATTATTTCGCTGGGCCGCGCCCAGGAACTTGTTTAACTCTCCTGATGTAAAGACGCTTATTATTTACCACGACAACCCGGAGATCACTGAAGAGGAAAAACTGCGCGTCAGCGTTTGCCTGACGGTGCCCTCGGAAACCCCTGTAGATGGGGAAATCGGCAAGATGGTCATCCCCGCGGGTAAGTATGCCCTGGCCCGGTTTGAACTGGGAGTGGATGAGTTCCAGCAAGCCTGGGACTGGGTCTACAGCACCTGGTTGCCGGAGAGCGGCTATCTGCCCGATGACCGCCCCTGCTTCGAGTTGTGTCACAATGATCCGCAGACCCACCCGGAAGGAAAAAGTATCGTTGATATCTGCATCGGGGTAAAACCCATGTAATGTGAGTTGCACAGAGGGTAAAGGAGAGAGCGAAGGTCAGCAGGGCAGGGAGAATTCCCGATTCCCCTTGCCCTGCTGACCTTCGCTTTTCAGAGGTCTAATTGCTCTTTGAAGCACGAACAAGTTAGCTAACTTTCTGCATATTATATGCTGCATCAAGTTGCTCAATGAGCACACAATATTACGCTGCTGTCATTGATTCTATAACGCTAAAGAGTTATAATGAAAGGAGTAAAGGAAGTGATATAATGGTGGAAAAAATCAGTGTTTATGTAGATAAAGAACTGCACCGTGCCTTTAAAGCTGAAGCGAGTTTGCGGGGCAAGTCTCTTTCGCAATTCATGGTCGAAGCAGCCTTACGTACTCTTTATGCTCCGAACAGAAAAGAGTCTTCTTTTAAAATGGACCGGATTCGTAATTCCGTCAAAGGGAACTATTTCAACCAAAGAACTGCGCACTATGCGGAATGAGAATAGACGTAAATGAGCAGAAATTTATTTCTCTTATTTATTAATAAAATTATTGATTTCAGTGATAAAAAGCCCTATGTCAGGCAAGTCATGTTGCAATATTTCATATAACTCTTCGTCATTAATCATATGATATAAATGAACTAAACGATTTCTATATCCAGCCATCTGTGTCAGCATATTTTGCAGTTTTCTTGATATTATTTTTTTATCTCCAAGTCCTCTGGCGATGGATTTATATTCGGTTGATAGTTCTATGCCTCCTTGTTTTGCAATAATGTGACGTCCTATATCAAATATTGCCTCCAAAGACCGCCGTAAATAGCTTTCGGCGGCAGCAATAGAGTCTTTATTTCTTAAAAAGGAGTCCTTGGGCTTTTTCGATAACCTTTCCATCTGAACAAGGTAATCGCTAATTAAGGCAAGCCGGTTTTGAATTAACAGCCTGTTCATGGTTTACTTGGCCTCCAGGATTTCTTCATAATATTTCTCAAGAAACGGTTTAAAATCACAAGCCCTGCGAAGTATTTCTTCCTCATACGCATCTTTAATCTCTGCGTTACTGGAATAAAGGCAGTATCCTTTCACAGCCTCAGCCTGGAAAACAGAATGATTTTCTTCTAAAAATATCAGGTCCAGCTTGTAAGGTAAAAATACGTCTTCGAGTTCATTATATAGCTTACTGTATAACAATAATCTCAGGCGACCGGCAGGTAGTGAATGCTTAAATACGACACCAATATCAATATCCGTAAGCGGATCATTAATAATTTCGTTTTTTCCCTTTAACAATTGTATTGCCCTTGCTTTTTGAGAACCAAACAAATAAAGAAGTGCAATGTTGAATTTCCGGCATATGCTTTCTATCAGATCAGTCTTTTCCTTCATCATAAAAACATCCTTTTTATATAATACTACCATTATATACCACTTTTACGGCTAACGCAAGACGCCGCAGATTTTAAAATAAAAAAGGAACATGGCCAAGGAAATTTACTTAAAGTCTGTACCCGGCAATTTAGTATGAGCTGCTCCAGTGCATATCATCAATAGTCAGTAATATTTCTCCATGTACAGTTTCACTGTCTTTCTTGTTGGCTTCAACATAAAAAGCTATCCACTGTTCATTCATTTCTTCAGATCCTCTAAACTCAAAACTACTGGTATATTCAGAATGGCATTCCGACAGATAACGTAAATCTTTCGAATAAATAATTTGCGGTTTTGTTGTTTCCATAGTGTCTAAGTCAATTTTAATTAGTCCTGCTGTATTATACCCTTCATTTAAAAACTCGAGGGTAACATAGTAAGAATCCCCATTTTTATATTTGGCAAGCTTTGTTTGTGGTCCGAGATAACTGATTAATAAGTCTTCTTTCGTAAATTCATTATTTTCCAGGATTTGCTTAAATTCTTCAAAATTTTGAGATTTTAGTATATTTTTTTCGATAAGTTCCTCTGCTTTACTATTTTGGCTAATCCGCATCCAAGAACTTACAGAGAAAACTATGAGAATAGAAATTAAAATAAAAAAATATCTGTCCATTTTTATTAGAATCACCTACCCCTGATCGCTTAGAAGAGAATTCCCCAACCATCCAAGCTTGGCCGTCCCCCGAAAGCAGATGGAGAACTAACTCCGCCATACAAACGACTGACAGTCACCCTTTCTAATGTTACTTTTTATGATATAAACACCCTTTCTAATGTTACTTTTTATGATATAATTGTAATAATGCTAGCAATTAAAGATGCCTGTGGGATTCTTGATGATCATCATATAGGCTGCAGTGGGCAAATGTTGAGACGCTGGCTACGGGCAAGACAGACTTAAAGGCACACGCTCCGAAAACCGTAAAGAAGGCTGGAGAATCTGCGAAATAGAACTGTATCGCTTTATGCACTACAGTGGGAAGGGATACAAGCGCTTGAAAATTTAAATGATCATTGTGCGATAAGTTGTATCCATCCGTTTTAACCGGCATACAAATGTCAAGAAAAAAGCTGGTAATATAGAAGTCATAAGAACACCCTCCTTTCATTGGTATAATGTGATTAATCACTTCTATTTTACCAAATCGGGGGTGTTTTATTGTTAAGTTTCAGATTTTTCAAGGTATTAAGAGCATTTTTCTCGTGCGAAAATTGAAAATGAATCTGAACAACTCGTTGAAGAGGGTATTAACCATGGCGTAACACCGCAAAAAGAATATATAATGATGCTCTTCACGTAGCCATTACTTCAGTTAACAAGATAGATTACCTGATCAGTATTAAATATGAAGAAAAAGGTCTAGCTTATGGTTTCATGCAGGGGGAAGAGATTATTTGCCATGTGAAATAATAATTTCATACTACTAAGGAGTTGACTGGATAATGTTAACACCCAATATAGCTCAATCTATAGTTAACAGAACCATGAACCTGATAAATTACAATATAAATATTATGGACGAGAATGGAATAATTATCGCTAGCGGTGATTCGTCGCGATTAAACACCTATCATCAAGGGGCCGACAGCGTTCTAAGGGAAAAAAAGGCAATAGAAATTACGAAAGGAAATTCAGAGTTGCTTTTAGGTTCTAAGGAAGGGGTAAATTTTCACATCTGTTTAAACGGTAAAATTGTTGGTGTTGTGGGCATTACAGGAGACCCGGAAGAAGTTCGTATCTATGGCGCTATGGTTCAGGCTATGGCTGAATTAATGCTGGAGGAAGCATTTTATTGGGAACAGGTTAGTTTAAAAGAACAGGCGAGATTCTCTCTAATTAACGATTTAATCCATCGAGATCCGGGAAAAGATCTTATTGCTTTACGCACAAGGGCCGACATTTTGGGTTACGATTTGGATATACCAAGGGTGGCTATGGTATTCAAAGTTAGTAAAGATGCTATTCTGCCTGAGAATGTTGCTGCTTCCTGGGAGCAAAAAAAGGTGTTAGAATTCCTATCTTTAACATCCCAGGATCTTTTTGCTTCTGGAATAGGAGATAAATATGTGCTATTAAAAAAAATTGTGAAAGAAAAGGATAAAGGGATAAATGAGATTGAAAGAGCAATGGAAAGTTTTAAAGAATTTAACCTGAAACTGACAGTGGGTATTGGAAAAGTATGTTTTTCAATAAATCAAATTCCTGATTCTTTTGAGCAGGCTTTGCAGGCTCTTGAGGTTGGGAGCAGGCTTTTGGGGACTGGGAAAATTTATGATACAAAAAAACTCGGATTAGAGAAATTTGTTGATAAAGTGGGAAAAGAATTTCGTCAAAACTTTTCTCAAGAAGTTTTGGAGGGGCTTCGAACAAAGGATGAAAAAAAATTCAATCAACTGCTGATAACAGCTAAAGTTTTTTTAGAAAGTAATTTAAAAGCAGGTGAAACTATAAAAAAACTGTTTATTCACAGGAATACTTTGTTTTATCGTTTAAACATGATTAAGGAAAAAACAGGACTTGATCTTAATAATTCTTTAGCTGATGCCATTAAATTTAAGTTGGCTCTTTTTTGCCGGCAATATGATGAAGAGGATTAATCGTAAATATGCACAGAAATTAATAGGTAAATTAGTTTAAATTCGGCAGATTGCCCAAAGGATAAATTCCGTGGCCTGCCGAATTTTTAAATTAAATATAAAGTTAAGGTAATTAAGAACTATCTTAAATATAGTTACGATTGGGGTTTAAGCAATGATAACTTATTTAGCTTCTGATTCTTAATTTATAGTTGCGTAAATATTTTGTCGTTTCAATTAACTCATTAAAAAATTTACATAG
>JAENYV010000016.1 GCA_016841605.1 Dethiobacter alkaliphilus
GATGGTACTTGGGGCGCAAGCCCCCGGAAGAGTAGGTCCCTGCCGGATTTAATTTTACAGAAGGCCTTATTATCCCACTGCGTGTGGTAATAAGGTCTTCTATTTTTTATGCTTACCTTCCCACATTTGGGCTTAATTAAAAAGTGTCAACTCCGTCATATAGTGTCGACGTCAACATTTTTGTCAATATTATTGTTGTCATTGACGCGAGCTAAAATGTGTATATACTTATATTAGAGGTCTAAATAAAATATTAAGGTGCTACTTTAATGGAACACGTTTATTCACCGAAAGAAAACTTTAAGGAAATATCTAGAAAAACCGGTAAGGCATGTGTATGCTTCAACCTGCGTAAGACGGCCCGTCTGTTGAGCCAAATCTACGATCAGGCGCTTAAGCCGGCTGAATTGAAGGGAACTCAGTTTTCTCTTTTGATGGCGGTTGCCGGCCAGGATAATACATCAATTGGTAAGCTTGCCCAACCTTTGGGTATGGACCGTTCTACTTTGAGTCGGAATGCCAAAATTCTAGAAAAAAAAGGATTATTAACAATAGAAGAGGGTGAAGACCGGCGTCGTCAAAGTATAAAGCTAACAGAAAAAGGAACATCTGTTTTGCGGAGAGCGTTGCCCCTTTGGGAGGGTGTACAAGAAAGTTTAGCCAGGGAAATGGGAGAAGAGAGATTAAAAACTCTTCTGAAAGACCTGCAAAGTTTGTCGCAGTGGCTAAAAAGTGATTTCTAAAAGTTAGACAAAGGGTAAAAATTTAATCTAATATATGTATATACATATACACCCTCTCCTAAAGATATTGTCTTCAAACCGTTAAAATAAAAGTAAAGAGAAATGGAGATGGAATAATATGTTTTCTCTTACAAAAAAGAAAGAAAGTTTAACAAAAGCATGGGAATTATTTATTTCTACCGGTGCTATTTCTTCAGATATCAGACCAATTATTGCAAAATCATGGGAACGTTGCCGAAAAACAGCAATTGACCCATATTTAAAAGTAGAAGAAAAAGTAAACCAAACGAAACTGCAAGACGAAATTGAAAAACACAGGAATTTATTGGAAGTATCCCTTCCGATTATAAAGAATTTATATGATTTTGTCCAGGGTTCCGGTTTTTTAATTTCCCTGGCAACGGAAAAAGGCATAGTAATAGAAATACAAGGAGATGCTGAATTATTAAGAAAATCCAAATTATGCCGAAGCAATATTCTGACCGAAAATTCTGTCGGCACTAATTCAATCGGCCTTTGTCTTATCAACAAAAAACCCGTCCAAGTTTTTGCCGCCGAACATTTTCGTAAGTCTTTTCATGAATGGACGTGTTCTTCAGCACCTATCTTTGACGAAAATAAAAATCTCCTGGGCATTTTAAATATGAATGGCGATTACGAAAAAGTCCATTTACACACCCTGGGAATGGTTGTGGGAGGTGCCAATGCTATCGAAAATTCCCTTCTTATGCAAAAATCTTATAATGAAGTCGTCGTTTCAAATACTTTAAAAACTGCTATTATGGAATCAATTGACGAAGGATTAGTTGTTTTAAACCAAGATAGAAGTATTACTCATATTAACGATCGTGCGAAAAAAATTCTTAAGATAACCGAACTAAAAGAAAAAATACTTTATCGAAAAATCAGTGAATTATTAGGAGTTGAACATCCTCTTATTGCTGAGATAGACAATTGTTTTAAGAAAGTTAACTATGAGAATATTTTTTTAGAAGAAGATTATACGGTCACTTTTAAATTAATTAACCCCCGGGATAAATCTCCTATCGGTTTAATTTTAGTATTAAAAGAAACTGAAAAAATGAAAAAAATTGTTAATAGATTTGTTGGGGCAAGGGCTATGTATACATTTAACGAATTAATCGGAAATAATGAATCCTTTTTGTCAGCAGTTAACATGGCGAAGTTTGCCGGCCAGAGTGTCTCAAATATCTTACTTACAGGAGAAAGTGGTACAGGTAAAGAAATTTTCGCTCAAGCAATTCATAATTTTAGTAAACGTAAAGAGGGTCCTTTTTTAGCGATCAATTGCGGCGGTCTTCCTCGGAACCTGGTTGAAAGCGAATTATTCGGTTATGCAGAAGGTGCATTTACAGGCGCGCAAAAAGGCGGCAATCCGGGAAAATTTGAGTTAGCTGACGGAGGTACATTATTTTTAGATGAAATCGGCGAAATGCCTCTTGAGTTTCAAGTGCTCTTGCTGCGGGTATTACAGGAAAGAACGATTATGAGAATCGGAGGGAAAAAACTTATTCCTATAGATGTACGAATTATTGCGGCAACAAATAAAAATCTCAAAGAAGAAGTAAAATCCGGCAATTTTAGAGAAGATCTTTATTACAGGCTAAATGTTTTAACAATAAATATACCTCCTCTCAGGGAAAGACCTGATGATATTCCCCTTTTAACAGAGTATTTATTTGATAAGCTGAAGAAAGGCCTCAACAAAAATGTAAAAAAGATAGACCACGAAGTAATTGAAACATTGAAAAATTATAACTGGCCGGGTAATATCAGAGAATTGCAAAATGTTTTGGAGAGGGCCTTAAACCTGAGTACTACCGAAAACATTCATATTTCTAGCATACCTGACAATATTGCCGGCTGTAAAAAGGAGCTGAAAAATATTTCGCCTTTAAATGTGTACGAAAAACAATTAATTACCTCTTTGTTAAAAGAAAATAACGGAAACAAAACAAAAGTTGCCCAAATCTTAGGGATTTCACGTACGACATTATATAAAAAACTAAAACAGTATCATTAAATACCCGAAAGAAATAACCGAAAGGCCATTACTCCATTTTAAATACGTAAGTAATATGTACGTCCTGAATATGTACGTAAACATAATGGACGGAATATTGTTATTGAACAAACAATCTTCGCTGTCCTCATTTTAGCTATTCTCCCTGTTAAAGGTTTTGTGCTTTTCCTACCTCTACGTTTTTTCTTCAACCCCAATTATTCTCTCTTTTTATTGTAAAGATAATGAACGGTGCGAGAAGCGAAGCAAGAAAAAATTATCGCTTAAAGCCCATATTTACATTAATGGCATGATTATTGCATGAAAGATATAATGTATTACCTTTTTACCCCGGCAAACTATATCAATAGGAAAAGAGGTGAACATTTATTTTTCATGTTATTAAAAGTAAGAAAAGTAATTTGTTAAAGCAGAAAGTTTAGAGTAAAACCAAATTCTCGAGGGCTGTAAATTGAATAACTTGGGAGGTTGAGCAATATGGAAGTAATTAAAACAGATTGTGGTTTATGCATTAATTCCTGCGGTATAGACGCCTATGTGGAAAACGGAAAACTGGTTAAGGTAGAGGGCACAAAAGAAAACTGGCTGAACAAGGGTGAATTATGTGAAAAAGGCAAGCACCTGGTGGAAGGAATCTATTCTCCCACTCGCGTAAAATACCCCATCAAAAAAGTAGACGGGCATTTTCAAAGAATATCCTGGGACCAGGCCCTGAGTGAAATTGCTGCTAAACTGCTGGAGCTGAAGGAAAAATACGGTGCCCGCACCCTGGCCACCTGGACCGGTTCAGTGGGAACGGAACACTTTGAGATGGCGGCTTTTAACCAGCGTTTGGCCAAGGCTTTCGGTACTCCGAACTTTTTTAATCCGGAAGGCATCTGTTTTCGCACCCGTATTCTGGCCCGCCAGATTACCTTTGGCCGCTATCCTGTGGAAGAACCGAGGAATGCCAATTGTATCATCCTCTGGGGGCATAATCCTGATGAAAGTTATTTTCCCCAGGCCAGAATAGTCCGTCAGAGGGTCAGAGAAGGGGCTAAGCTGATCATCATTGACGTGCGGCGTATTCCGATAGCGAAAGAGGGGATCTATCTACAGCCCCGTCCGGGCACCGACGGCGCTATAGCCCTGGCCATGATGAACGTTATAATTGCAGAAAAGTTATGGGATAAAGAATTTGTCGACAAATGGACAACGGGCTTTGACCGGCTGGTAGAACTCGTCAAAGAATATACACCGGAGAAAGCCGAAGCCATCAGCGGTGTAGCGGCATCGGAGATAAAACGTATAGCGCGAATTTTTGCCACTACCGACAGTTCCTGCATCTTGGAAGGGGTGGGGCATCTGCACCAGTACACCAACGGTCTCCAGATGGAAAGGGCCTTTGCCATATTAATGGCCATCACCGGCAACATTGATAGACCGGGCGGATGGGTCACCTGCCCCCAAATTCGTCTGGCAGACCTGCGTGTGCCGGTAGAAGAAAAGAACCTCGGATACGAAGAATATCCCGTCTTTCACCAGTTCGGCAAGCGCACTCCTCCGTACGGTTCAGCCTCAATGATGACGGAGACCATGATTACCGAAAAGCCCTACCCCATAAAGGCCTTTTTCAGCTCAGGCAGCAACCCGGCCGTGACTTTCCCCGATACCAAGAAATTTTTAGAAGCGTTGGAAAATCTCGAGCTATTTGTCTGTATAGACCCGTATATGACCGAAACCGCGGAACTAGCTGATTATGTTCTCCCCTCCTGCACATCCCTGGAAGAAACCGGTATAGGCGGCTTCCCCTATGCCATTTCCTTCTGCGTCCCCTATATATTACTGCGTAAAAAGGTTATCGAACCCCTTTATGAGAGCAAGCCCATCTGGAAAATTTGGAGTGATCTGGGACACAAGATTGGCTTGGGGGAATACTTCCCCTGGAAAACAGACGAAGAAGTAGCAGAACACTTTTTTTCCACCTCCGGGGTTACAATGCAGCAGCTGAAAGAAAATCCAGAAGGAGTCTATTTCGGTAAAAAGGAATATGAAATTTATGACAAAATAGGTTTTTCGACTGACAGCAAAAAAATTGAACTATATTCCGCAAGAATGGAACAATTGGGTTTCCCCGGTATTCCTACGCACGTTGAACCGCAACAGAGCCCGGCGGCGAATCCCGAACTAGCTCTGCAATACCCTGAAATCCTGCTTACCGGCGCCAGACGTCAGGAATACATCGGTGCCCAGATGCGTGATGTACCAGGTTTGCGCGCCAGGATACCGGAAGCGGAAGCGGAAATAAATCCTCTCACAGCCAAGAAATATAATATTATTAACGGCGAGATGATCGGAGTGGAAACTCCGCGCGGCATGATCAAGCTAAAAGCAAACGTCACCGATGATATCAGGCACGGTGTGGTCTCCGTTCCCCACGGTTGGGCGGCTGCCAACTGCAACATACTGCTGGATGCCAAGCTGCGGGACGATGTGTCCGGTTACATTACAATGAGAGGCCATGCCTGCCGTCTCGTCAAGCTAACTGCATAAGGGTAGCTAACTTTATAATATTATAATAGTTTCGTAAATAATGAAGGGTGCGGTTTTTGTCTTTACAGATGGCCGGAAAAGGCAAGCCGCAAAAGCTTGACGGATGCTTACTGGTGGGGTATCCTGATTTGGAGGTCTTCTCTTGCGGTATTAGGAAGCCTGGTAAACCGCACCCTACAAATAAATATTATAATCGTTCTGATCCCTTCAAATCTTTAACTGTTGACGAAATGCGTATAAAAAGGGATAATGGATTAAGAAATTATTATAAAAGGGAAAGAAAAAACAACACCCGCTGAAGAAAGTCGAAAACTCACGAAAGACGAAAGTTTATAGGGGGTGAGGATAACGCCTTTTTTCGGAAAGATCGGTTGGCTGGAGGCCGCCTTAATTATCGGGATTGTGCTGGTTATCTTTGGTCCCGATAAATTTCCAGAATTAAGCAAGTCTATTGGACAGGCTATACGAAATTTAACAGACAGTCTGTCCGGAAAAAACAGTGATAAAGAAAAAAGTACAAAAAAAACAGAAACCTAATAGAATTGCTAAAATTGATATATTTCGTTACTCTTTCTTGCCTGGGGCTTGTCTTCTTCCGGTTTATCGGATAAGATTAATAATACTATATTTTGAAAGCGAGGATGATTAACGCAGACCATATTAAAAACGTATTTTAAAGAAAGGATTTGTCGTATTGAAGAAAAAATTTTCACTTTCCGCCATTCTTCTAGCCGGTGGGGAAAACAAGCGCATGGGAATAAAAAAAGCTTTTTTAAAAGTTGGCGGTAATACTTTTATTGATATTATCTACCGAAAAATGGACGAACTTTTTTCGGAAATTATTGTCGTCACAGATTTACCTCAGGATTTTTCCTATCTAAAGGCTAGGATAACCACCGATTTAATTCAGAACGGCGAAAAAAATGCCCTGAGAGGTATTCACGCGGGACTGTCTGTTGCATCAAATCCTGCTTGTTTTGTTGTTGCCTGTGACATGCCCTTTCTATCCCTCTCCTTAATAAAACATATGTCACAATTCGCACTTGGTTATGATGTTGTTGTCCCACTCCTTGATGGATATTATCAGCCGCTTTTTGCTTTTTATAATAAGAAAGCCCTCAATTTGATCCAACAGAGGTTAGAAGAAAAACGGTATAAAATCGTTGACCTTTATCCGCATTTCCATTTAAAAGCGATTACCGAGGAAATAGTAAGGCAGCACGATCCTTTATTATTATCCTTTTCTAACATTAACAGCCCGGAAGATTACCGGAAAATACAAGAGTACTGGGAGATAAAGAAAGAAAACGGTTCTTCAGTTTAAAGCTATTTTTTTAATTTTAATTCTTACCACCAGGGGGCTGTTGTACATGCGGAAATTAACAGACCAGTATGGAAGAGAGATAACCTATCTACGGCTTTCCGTAACGGAAAAATGTAACCTGAGTTGCTTTTATTGTCGTTCAGATCCTGGAAAGTGCGGTATTGAACCGGTCGAAGGATCTCTGGAAGTAAAGGATTACTTGAAGATAGGCCGGATTGCCGCAGGATTGGGAATTAACAGAATCAGGTTGACTGGAGGTGAACCGCTTGTCCACCCTGACATTCTGGAAATAGTAAGCGGTTTAGCAAATCTGGACGGAATTAATGACCTTTCCTTAACGACAAATGGTATTCTTCTGGAAAAGATGGCCTCACAGTTGGCAAAAGCCGGATTAAACAGGGTAAATATTAGCCTTGATTCCCTGGATGAGTCTAATTTCCGCCAGATTACCAATGGGGGGAAGCTGGCGAGTACATTGAAGGGGATCGATCGTTCGCTGGATGAGGGCTTAAAACCTGTCAAGATAAATGTTGTCCTTTTAAAGGGTATTAATGAACACGAAATTGAAAATTTTGTGCGGTTAACTTTGAGCCGTGAACTGGATGTTCGTTTTATCGAGTACATGCCTGTCGGGGGGCAGCACGGCAACTGGTCACGCTATTTTTTACCTCTGGACAGGGTTCTTGAAATCGCACATACTATCGCTCCTCTGTCGATAGTTGAAGGAAACCACGGTGGTGGCCCGGCCAGATATTGTCGCCTGGAGGGGGCCATTGGGAAACTGGGGTTGATTTCTCCTTTAAGCCGTCATTTTTGTGACCGCTGTAACCGGCTGAGGGTTACCTCTGACGGCAAAGTTAAACCCTGCCTTTTTTCTGATCAAGAACTGGATTTGCGACCGCATCTTGATCATCCTGAACAGTTGAAAAATGTTTTACTGGAAGCAATAAAACGTAAGCCCGATCCCGGGAAGAGCGCTTCTAATTCCCTGGCGAGAATGAAGCAGTTTGAAGGGAAGCGTCCGATGATAAATATCGGAGGATAAATTATCTTTGGAGATGCTATTGGAGTGATTTTGTTTTATCGGGGGGTGAAACAGTTATGGCAGGACATTCAAAATGGGCAAATGTTAAACACCGGAAAGCTCGTGTCGATGCGCAAAAAGGTAAGGTCTTTACCAAACTGGCCCGGGAAATTACGGTTGCCGCCAGGGAAAGTGGGGGAGATATTGAGTTAAACTTTCGCTTAAGGCTGGCGGTCCAGAAGGCCCGGGAAGCTAATTTGCCCGGTGAGAATATTAACAGGGCGATCCAGAAAGGCTTGGGAGAAATTGAAGGGGTAGAACTGGAACAGGTAACTTATGAAGGTTACGGCCCCGGCGGTATTGCCGTTTTAATTGATATTCTGACCGATAATCGAAACAGGACCGCTCCGGAAATCCGGCACATTTTCTCACGACGTGGAGGCAATATGGGGGAATCCGGTTGTGTATCCTGGATGTTTAAGCGCAAGGGTTATTTTACACTGGAAAAGCAAGCGTCCTTACCGTCGGAAGATGACTTGATGATGTTGGCCCTTGAAAACGGAGCAGAGGACTTTAAAGAAGAAGACGGTAATTATGTTATCATTACACCTCCGGAAGATTTTGAAAACTTGAAAGAAACCTTTCTGGAGAAAAAATTTGAGTTTACATCTGCAGAAGTAACAATGGTGCCCGAAAATACGATCCAGGTTAACGATCCGGAAGAAGCTGCGAAGGTGCTTCGTTTGTTGGAAGCACTTGAAGAACATGATGATGTCCAGAATGTATATGCAAATTTTGATATTCCTGAGGAGATTATGCAGTCTTTGGAGACGTAAAATGTAACGTCGGGAGTAATATCGCCATTTTCAGGGAAAGATAAAAAAATCTTTCTCAGAGGTGATGAAGTTGGCGGGTAAGAAAATGCCATTCCGGCAAAAAAGGGTTTTTATCCTCTTTTGTTTGTCCATTTTTTTCTTATCTGTTCTTTTTGTCAATACGGTACAAATTGATAAAAGGCAGGAAGAAAATAAGGGAGAAATAGAAGAGGATAGTGAACTCCCATATGAAGCAAATGAAATAAAAGTTTCTCCGGAAAATGATACATCAAAGAATATGACGGCTGAAACAGACTCCGGACAGGAAAGCGAAGACAAAGAATATTTTTTAGGTATATATGGTGAGCGAATTGCTGTTTATTCCAGGCATTCCTCCGGGGAGGCCACTCTGGAGGAAGTATTGCCCTATTTGGTGAAAAGTGTTTATTATGATGAATTAACCAGAGGAATTCCATTTTATTCCTCGGAAGAAAAACTCTTGCTTTTGGAAAATTTAACTTCATAAAACATCTTTTCTTTATTGCTGCGGGGCAGGGAAAAGGTGTTTTTTTGTAGAATATACTAATTGAGGTATAATAGTGTAATTAAGTAGTGCAATAAGTGTTGATACCCTAATGTTTTGGGGAGAGAAAGTTGGAGAAAATTAATGTTAATTCTGGGAGTCGATCCGGGCTTGGCTACAACGGGTTATGGCCTTGTCCGAAAAACGGGGGAACAACTCCAGGGGGTTGATTATGGATATATCGGCACCCCGGCTAATTTACCGTTGCCTGAGCGTCTCTTCATAATCTTTCAAGATCTAAAAGCCTTAATACAAAAATATTTACCCGATGCCCTGGCTGTCGAACAGTTGTTTTTCTGTAAAAATATCCGGACAGCTCTACAAGTTGGACAGGCGAGGGGCGCTATCCTTACCGCAGCAGCCCATATGGGCCGTCCGGTTTACGAATATACACCACTCCAGATCAAACAAACGATTACAGGTTATGGAAAAGCAGATAAAAAACAGGTTCAACAGATGGTTCGTATGGTTCTCAATTTAAAAGAAATCCCGAAACCCGATGATGTTGCGGACGCTTTAGCCATAGCCGTCAGTCATATTCAAACAGCGAGGTGGCATCAGCTTTTAGAAAAACAGGAGTAAACACGTTTTTCTTGTATTTTCATCCATCTGATGGTGAAGCGAAGCTTCCATGGGGGTCTGCCCCGGAAAGGTGCGGTAGAAGAGATGCTGGATTATCTGAGGGGGACACTGGAGGAGAGTCATCCCCAATATCTTATTCTACAATGGATGGGACTGGGTATACAGGTACAGATCCCGGCTTCTCTGTATTTTAAAACACCAGGGATTGGAGAAAAAATGACGGTTTTTACATATTTACAGGTAAAAGAGGATGGAATGAACCTTTATGGTTTCTTAAGCGGGGAAGAAAGGAATTTTTTTAAAACTCTTCTGGGAGTAAGCGGTATCGGTCCAAAGGCAGCTTTATCATTAATGGGTCATTTGACTCTATCTCAGTTGTATAGCGCAATTTCTCGGGAAGAGATACAGGTTCTGACCAATGTGCCCGGTATTGGACAAAAAACTGCCGGCCGCCTGATTTACGAGCTTAAAGACAAACTGAAATTAAGTGGAGAAGAAACGTTTTCCTTAAGCAAGGATGAGCTTAAAGCATGGAATGATGTTGAAGCGGCTCTACTTTCCCTGGGTTATTCAGTAGCAGAGGTTACAAAAGTCAGAAAAGAGCTGGAAGGAAAAATGGAACTGCAAATGGATGAGCTCTTTAGAAAGGCCCTGGTTTTGCTGGGAAAATATTAGCTTTACTCACGGGCAGGGGGATAATGATACATGAAGGACAGAATTATTTCTTCCCGTTTAAAAGGTGAAGAAATTTCCTATGAGACCAATCTCAGGCCAGAGAAGCTAGGTGATTTTATCGGCCAGGAAAACCTGAAAGAAAAACTGGATATCTATATTCAGGCAGCCAGGGAGCGCGGTGAGCCGCTGGATCATGTTTTGCTTCACGGTCCTCCGGGCTTGGGTAAAACGACCCTGGCTAATATTATCGCCAGGGAAATGGGAGTAAATATCAGGATCACCTCCGGTCCGGCCATAGAAAGGCCCGGAGACCTTGCCGCCCTTTTAACCAACCTTGCTCCCAAAGATATTCTCTTTATTGATGAAATTCATCGGCTCCACCGTAGTGTGGAGGAAATTCTTTATCCGGCCATGGAAGATTTCGCCCTGGATATTATTATTGGAAAAGGGCCGGGAGCCCGTTCTTTACGGCTGGACCTGGCTCATTTTACGCTAATCGGCGCTACGACAAGGGCCGGACTGCTCTCTTCACCTTTAAGAGACCGATTTGGTATTATGGAAAGGGTAGAATTTTATAACCCGCAGTCCCTTAGCATGATTATCGAACGTTCTGCAGCTCTTCTCGGAATTAAGATGGATAGTAATGGGATGGATAAGATTGCTCTGGCCTCCAGAGGAACTCCCCGTATTGCTAACAGGCTGCTTAAAAGGGTCAGGGACTATGCCCAGATCAGGGCTGACAGCGTTGTCACATCGCGGGTTGCGGACGAGGCCCTACAGATACTGGAAATTGATGCTCTCGGATTGGATAAAACCGATTATCTTCTTCTTCATACTATTATTGATAAATTTAATGGTGGACCTGTTGGAGTGGAGACAATTGCCGCTTCACTTAACGAGGAGGCGGGGACAATTGAGGAACTTTATGAGCCGTATTTAATGAAAATCGGTTTTCTCAAACGAACTCCCAGAGGGAGAGTTGTGACGGAAAAACTATATTCCCATCTGAAGATTTATCATGACGGCTATAAACAACAGAGCCTCTAGCAAATTATTAAGAAAGGGGAGAGGTTAAAAATGGGTAAACCTGTTCTCCTGCATATTTGCTGTGCACCGTGCAGCATCGCCACCCTGAAAGTTTTGAAAGAAAACGGCTTTGAGCCGCTGGGATACTTTTTTAATCCGAATATTCATCCTTACAAGGAATTTTCCCGGCGGAAGGAAACGTTGCGCCAGTATTTAGAGGAAGAAAAAGTCCCTCTTGTTATTGAAGAGGATTATCTTCTGGAAGATTTTCTACGGATGGTGGTTCACAAGGAAAAACAGCGTTGTCCGCACTGTTATCGTCTGCGCCTGGAGACCGCGGCCCGCTACGCCAGGGAAAAAGGAATGGAGCGTTTTTCCACAACACTTCTCATCAGTCCGTACCAGAAACACGAGAGCATTAAAGAAATTGGCGAAGAGATGGCTGATAAATACGGTGTGCAATTTGTCTATCTGGACCTTCGTCCGGTCTTCAGGGAAAGTTTACGCCAGGCCAGGGAGAGAGGTCTCTATCTTCAGGGCTACTGCGGCTGTATCTTCAGTGAAAAAGAACGATACTATAAGCCGAAAGTAAAAGTTCAAAATCAAAAGTAAGAAAACCTCTATATTTTCTTCCTCCCGGGGTGATTCATTTTGTTTGGTTTCGACAGCATTGGTAAAACACTGCTTGTGATTGGAGGAATTATTGCCTTTACAGGTATTCTTTTCCTTCTCCTGGGGCGGGTCGGACTGGGACGTCTCCCCGGTGATATTATTATCAGGAGGGAAAATCTGACCATCTTTTTTCCGATCACGACCATGATTATTATCAGCATCCTCTTAACTATACTTTTTAATTTTTTTAGGAGATTTTAACTATGGGGCAATTTTTGCACTCTTTCCGCATGCTTCTTCTCTGCATACTTTTAACGGGCTTGCTTTTTTCTTTACCCCCTTTTCATTCCGCATGTACTTCCACTGCAGCGCCTCCCCAGATAAAAGTGGGAATCACTTTACCGGACAGTTTCCTGCAGCTCTCTTTTGATAGTGGATACAGGTTGGTTGACCGGAGTAGCGGTTCATTTGTGGGGATACCTGCCGGGGAATACAGTTTTTTTGTTTCCGGAAACGGTATGGAAATACAAGACCAATTAGGGAAAAGTTACGGAACTTTTGGGGCTTCCCTGTACCTGGAGTCTCTTACTTCTCCTGTTGACTCTGTCTTTGAGATATTAAATGCCTGTTATGGGAAAGAATACAGAGGTGAACTGGAGATAGTGTTTGACGGCAGCGGCCAAAAAATTAACGCGGTCAATATTATTGACCTGGAAACATATCTGCGGGGAATTGTCGCCAGGGAAATACCTCCGTCCTGGGGAAATTACGGGGGAATGGAGGCTTTAAAAGCCCAAGCAGTTGCCGCCAGGACTTATGCCCTTTATCAACAGGGTTTGCAACGGCATAGCGGTTACCATCTCTGTGATACCCGGCATTGTCAGGTTTACGGAGGTAAGGGAACCGAATCTTCCAATACGGACCTGGCAATTGCCGAAACGCGGGGAGAAATATTAACCTATGACGGGAAGGCGATAGAACCTGTTTATCATGCCACAAACGGCGGTTATACCGAAGAAGCTCAAAATGTCTGGAGCAACCCTGTTTCGTATTTCCGCTCGGAACCGGACCCCTATGACGACCCTGATAACCCCCTCGAGATCGGTAATATGGTCATCCATACTTATGCTACCTGGGAAGCGGACATTCCCTGTGAAAAAGTCGCGGATCATCTAGTTTCCGGGGGATATACGGATCCCGGCGTGGTAGAACGCATTATAATCGCCTCTTCTTTTCCCAGCAGGAGAGTCAATGAACTGGTCATTCAGGGAAGCGGAGACAGGATTGTATCTCTCTTTAAGGAAAAGATCAGAACCGTGCTGGGTTTGAATAGTCAGCTCTTTACCGTTAGGGAAGAACCTGAACCCAGGGTATGGATTGCCTCCAGCGTTAACGGAACTGAAAGGAAGGAAAAATATTCCGAATTGGAGGGCAAATGGGTTATCGGCAGGACAGGCACAAAAAGAATGCTTCTGGGGGAGATTTTTCCGGTTCTCGGTTCCGAAGGAAATTCAACAGTTCCCTATCTTTCCTTTATTTTTGAGGGGCAAGGACTGGGGCACGGAATCGGCATGAGTCAGAACGGGGCTTACAACCGTTCCAGGGAAGGGCAAAATTACAGGGATATCCTTTCCTTTTATTACCCCGGAACAGAAATTACTTCCGGATATTGAGAGGATAATGCACAAGCAGATGCTTAAAACCGATGATTTTATCTACCACCTTCCCCCGGAACTGATTGCCCAGGAACCCCTCCCCCAAAGGGACCATTCCAGGCTTTTACTTCTTCACCGTAAAACCGGTGTCACGTCCCATCATTGTTTTTATGATTTGCCTTCTTTGCTGGATCCTGGGGATCTCCTCGTACTAAATGATACCAGAGTGTTGCCGGCTCGTCTTTTTGGCCGGAAAAAAGGCGGCGGCACAGGGCGCGTGGAAATACTTCTTCTACGGCCCATGGACGAGTTTTCCTGGGAAGTCCTCTGTTCTCCGGGGAAAAGAGCCCGTCCCGGAACCAGGCTTCTCTTTGGAGAAGGACGACTTGAAGGGGAAATTTTGGAGGTGCTGCCTTCCGGAAACAGAATTATCTTATTTAGTACCTTTGGTGAGGCCCTTTATCCGCTTCTTAACGACCTGGGAGAAGTTCCTCTTCCCCCTTATATCAAAAAAAAATTGCCGGACGGGGAACGTTATCAGACCGTGTACTCCAGAAAAAAAGGTTCCTCTGCCGCTCCTACTGCAGGGCTCCATTTTACTCCTTCTGCCTTCGAGAACCTGAGAGCGCGGGGAGTTGACTGGGTATTCCTGACCTTGCATATCGGACTGGGAACTTTTCGTCCGGTCAAAACACAGTTTCTTCAGGATCATCGGATGCACAGCGAATATTATGAAATTTCCGCTGCCGCGGTGGAAAAAATTAATCAAACCCAAAAAGCAGGCCGCAGAGTAATCGCGGTGGGAACAACTTGCTGCCGGGTCCTGGAAACACAGAGTGACGAACAAGGCCTGCTGAGGGAAGGTCAGGGCGAAACCGACATTTTCATCTATCCGGGTTATACAATTAAAGCCACAGATGCCCTGCTGACAAACTTTCACCTTCCCCGCTCTACTCTTCTGATGCTTGTTTCAGCTTTTGCCGGAAGAGAGAACACATTGCGGGCTTATCAGGAAGCAGTGCAATTAAAATACCGATTTTATAGTTTTGGGGACTGTATGCTCTTACTTTAAAGCAAAAAGCAGGAAATTAATGCGAAAAGAGGTTGGATTTGACATAGGGGTTCTTCTCCTTTATACTGGGGGATAAGGTGTGGTTATGACAATCAACTGGATTGAAACGAATAGATACAAAGAAGCTCGAACCGGATTGTTAATGACAAAAAGGGGGGTGATTGAAACTCCTGCTTTTATGCCTGTGGGCACGCAAGGAACTGTCAAGGCAATGACACCCGAAGAGATCAAAGAAACCGGTGCCGAAATAATTCTCAGCAATACGTACCATTTATACCTCCGGCCGGGGACAGAGATTATTGATCAGGCAGGAGGATTACACAGATTCATGCACTGGGATCTTCCTATCTTGACAGACAGCGGGGGCTTTCAGGTTTTCAGCCTAAATTCATTGCGCAAAGTTTCCGAAGAGGGAGTGACATTTCGCTCCCATATAGACGGTTCCACTCACTTTTTTACTCCGGAAAAAGCTGTTCAGGTCCAAAACATTCTGGGATCGGATATTATGATGCCTCTGGATCATGTTGTTGCTTATCCGTCGAACTTCGAGGAAACGCGCGATGCGATGGAGAGGACCCTCCGCTGGGCGGAACGCAGTAAAAATGCCCATCATGGAGGGGAAAAGCAAGCTTTATTCGGCATCGTGCAGGGAGGCTTTTATCCGGAACTGCGGAAAAAATGCTGTTCAGCCCTCACGGAAATGGATTTCCCCGGGTATGCCCTTGGCGGGCTCAGCGTAGGGGAACCCCTGGAGATGATGAATGAAATACTCGACATTTCCCTTCCCCTCCTTCCCACAGAGAAACCGCGATACCTGATGGGGGTGGGCTCGGCCGATGCTCTGTTGGAAGGCATTGCCAGGGGGATAGATCTTTTTGACTGTGTCTTGCCCACACGTATTGCCCGCAACGGGAGAGTCATGGTCCCGGAAGGATATCTGACACTCCGCAATGCTGAGTTTGCCCGGGACATGCGCCCCATTGATCCGGAATGCAGCTGTTATTGTTGCCGGAATTACAGCCGTGCCTATATCAGGCATCTCCTTAAGTCAAACGAAATTCTCGGTTTACGCCTGACAACTTACCATAATCTTTTTTTTCTGGCCCATTTTGTCGCCGCAATACAGAGGGCCATCAGGGAAAAAACATTTGATCTTTTTTACCGGGATTTTTGGACTCGCTTTAACAAAAATGGAAATAATATGGAAAGGAGTGAATAAAGAAAATGGACACAAATACCCTTGTTAGTTTTCTGCCGATTATTCTACTGTTTGTCGTTTTTTATTTTTTGCTGATCAGACCGCAGCAGCAACAGCAAAAAAAGAGGAAAGAGATGCTCTCTGCTCTCCAAAAAGGGGATCGTGTTATCTCAATTGGCGGCATCTACGGCATGATTAAGGAGATCAAGGAAGATATCGTAATATTGCGGATTGCCGATAATGTCAACATAAGGATAGCACGTACCGGCATTGACCGTGTTGTTCAAGATAGTGAATAGGAAGTATATTTCCAAAAGAAGATACATATATAAGCAGTAAAAGGGGCTTGCGCAGGTTGTTTCAGGCCCCATCCTATTAATAAACTTGAGGAGGTTAGCGGAGTGAATAAAAAAGGTCGCTCCTCGGTTCAAAACGGGATGCTGCTTACAAGTTCGGAACCTTTGGTCCTTTGTAAAGGTCTGCTCGTAACTTTGTTCTTATCCTTCCTTTTACTGTTGTTCAATACAATGCTGTTTTTTTTCTTTCCTTTATCGGAAATTTTTGTCCCCTATTTTATTTTTGGTTTTACTCTGGTCAGTATCCTGGTGGGCTCAGTTTACATCGGAAAGAGAGTCCAGAAAAAAGGATGGCTCAAAGGCGGGATGATTGGATTTACCTACGTGCTTATCCTGATTATTCTGGGTATCTCTTTGCTACCGGATCTTGGTTTAGGTTTGAACACTTTAACGAAGCTTTTTATTGGCTTTTCATTTGGAACGATAGGTGGCGTGCTTGGTATCAACTCTTAAATTTTCCCGAGGAGGAGCAGGAAGCCGATGACAACAAAGGCCAAACCTGCTCCTTTTTGTATGTAAAGAGTCGGAAGGTAACGAGCCAGAGACGCCCCCACTATTACTGCCAGCAGTGAGGCAATAATTAGTGCCCCTACTGCGCCGAGGAAAACTCCCCAGATGGGCCGATCCTGGGCGGCCAGAAGCATCACCGAAAGCTGCGTTTTATCCCCCAATTCAGCGAGAAGAACCAGAGTAAAAGTAGATATAAACGTTTGCCAGAAAGTCATTTCTTTACCTCCGTTGTATAAGTATTCAGGTATTAAATATTATAGCTTATGACTTTAAGTTTGCAACTATTAATCAAAAGTGCAGGCCTATGCCAAAAAGTGCCTTGACGGGCGAGAATCTTCATTATAGAATAAACACGGGAATTGAAAAAGATGGGGGAGGGAATTATTTTGAAACAACATATCCGGTTAATCAAAAAGGGGAACTTACAGGAACTGGAGTTTGGCAACTGTCGGGAATGTCAGGCATCATGCCAGTCAGCCTGCAAAACTTCTTGCACCGTCGGTAACCAACCATGTCGGCAGCAGGAAAAAAGATAAAGAAGTCCCTATAAATTGCTCGCTGAGTAGTCCTTCGGGACTACTTTTTAATAGGAGGGTTAGTAATTGACGGAGCAAAGTAAAGACATTCATTTATTTAAATATAAGAATATGAAGCTTGTATATGATGTAAACAGCGGTTCATTGCATCAGGTCGACGATCTGGGATGGGAACTGATTACCTTGCTGTTGAAAGGTCTGGAGAAGCAGGAAATTGTGAGCCGTTTAAAGAACAGTTATACACCTCAAGATATTGAGTCGGCCTTATTGCAGGTAGCGGAATTACAAAAAAATAAGCTGTTGTTTTCCCCGCAACATACTCTCCGGGATAACGTTTTTTCCTCTCGCGGGGTTAAATCACTCTGCCTTTTTGTTACTCACGGGTGTAACTTAAGCTGCAGATATTGTTTTGCCCGTAAGGAAGGAAATTTTCGCCCATTGCATATGGCTTCCGATGTGGCCCAAAAAGCGGTGGATTTTCTTTTAGGTGTTGACGGGCCGCGTTTCCGAGAGATTGACTTTTTTGGCGGTGAGCCCTTGCTTCAATTTCCTTTGATTAAGGAAACTGTAGAATATGCTAAGGATCGTGCCCTTTCTCTGGGAAGAGAGGTCACTTTTACCGTAACGACCAATGCACTGCTTCTGGACGATAAGGTCGCGGATTTTCTCGCCAGGGAAAATATCAACGTCATCATCAGTATTGACGGTAGGCCGCAGGTCCATGATTTAATGCGCATAAGGCCTAACGGAAAAGGCAGTTACGAAACGACTGTGCATAATGCTAAAAATTTTCTCATCAAAAGAAAGTTTGACAATTACTATATTCGTGGAACCTATACCAGGGAGAACCTTGATTTCTGTCAGGATTTGCAGCATTTTTTAGACCTCGGTTTTACATCTCTCTCCCTTGAGCCTGTTGCTACCGACGCAAAAGAAACTTATGCTCTGCAGGAAGAAGATCTTCCCCGCATTGAAGAAGAATATGACCGGGTTGTTGATTTATATCTGGAACGTAAATTAAGCGGCCGGCCTTTTGTTTTCTATCATTTTGAGATGGACTTGGAGAAAGGCCCCTGTCTGTATAAGCGTCTGAGCGGTTGCGGGGCGGGAACAGAGTATCTGGCGGTTTCTCCGGGGGGCGATCTTTTTCCCTGTCATCACTTTGTTGGAGAAAAAGACTTTTTAATGGGAAATCTACTGGAAGAACCGTTTAAATTGCATAATGATGTGGGAGAGACGGTTTCCCGGGCAGCAAGAGAAAGAACGGAATGCAATTTATGTTGGGCCCGTTATCTTTGCGGGGGCGGTTGCTCCGCGAACTCCTTCTTTATGACAGGCAGCCTGAAAAAAAACAACCGGATGGCTTGCATTCTGCAAAAAATGCGTCTGGAAAGAGCACTCTTCATCCAGGCTGCTTCTGCTGAAGCTTGAGTGCCTGAATAAAACAAGGGAGTCTTATTATTGGACATTTTTTCTTATCGCTGGGAGGAACATCTTAAAAAAGGCGGCCCGCTGGCCAGGCGCATGGCACCCCGTTCCCTGGCGGAGTTTTACGGACAGGAACATCTGGTAGGGGAAAACAAGCCTCTGCAAAAAGTTGTGGAGGGAGATGTTTTCTCCTCGCTGATTTTTTTTGGTCCGCCGGGAACAGGTAAAACAGCCCTGGCCAGGATTATTGCCGCAACCACTAAAGCACGTTTTAGCCGTTTAAATGCCGTTTCTGCAGGAGTAAAGGACGTACGTGCCGTAGTAGAAGAAGCCAAAGAACTGCAAACGGGTTGGGGAAAAAACACCATCCTTTTCATTGATGAGATCCACCGTTTCAATAAAGCGCAGCAAGATGCCCTGCTTCCGGCAGTAGAGGAAGGACTCGTTTACCTGATCGGCGTAACAACAGAAAATCCGTTTTTCTCCATTATTCCCCCCTTAATGTCTCGCTCGCTCTTATTTACTTTTGAAAGCCTTTCCACAGATGCTCTCAAAAAAATTCTGTTAAAAGCCCTCTCCGATACAGAAAGAGGTCTGGGGAAATTGGGAATAACCCTTACAGATGAAGCCCTGCAATTTTTGGCTGAGACAGCCGAAGGAGATGCCCGGAATGCCCTGAACGTTCTGGAAATGGTCGCAGTAAACCGGACTTCAGCTGTGGAACAAAAAGAAGGGGTCCTTATTAAGCTCGGAGATATCAAAGAAGTGCTGCAAAAAAGATATTTGAAGTATGATCAGGACGGAGATTATCATTATGATATCATTTCCGCGTTTATTAAATCCATTCGCGGTTCGGATCCGGATGCCGCACTCTACTGGCTGGCGCGTATGCTGGAGGGGGGAGAAGACCCCCTTTTTATTGTCCGCCGTTTAATAATCAGCGCGAGTGAAGATATCGGCAATGCCGATCCTGCCGCCCTTCCACTGGCTGTAGCCGCAGCACAGGCTCTTCAACAGATAGGCATGCCGGAAGGCCGCATCTGTCTGTTCCAGGCAACGGCATACCTGGCTGCAGCCCCCAAAAGTAATGCTGCTTATCTTGCCGGGGAGCAGGCTTTGGCTTCCGTTAAAAATGCTCCGGGAAAACGGGTGCCGCCTTATCTGAGGGGTACCGGGTACAGGGGAGCGGCTAAGATGGGGCATGGAGAGGGATATCTTTATCCCCATGATTTTCCAGATCATTTTGTCGTACAATCTTATCTTCCCGCAGGGATGGAAAGGGAAATTTATTATAAACCGACCGACCAGGGAAAAGAAAAAGAGGTCGCCGAACGTCTCAGGCTCTGGAGAATACTCATGGGTAAAGAAGATGGGGAAAAAGGGGAATAATATGTTTAAGTACCGTTCTGTTTCCGGCCCGTCAAGATGTAAAATTGCTGTTGGTGCATGCCGCTTTATTTCTTCCCTCTCACCCTGTGAAACGGAAGAGGAAGCTCGTGCTTTTATTAACCGGGTAAAAGAAGAGCTTCCGGGTGCAACCCACCATGCTTACGCCTATCGGTTGGGTCTGGGGGAAAAGCTGCTCACCCGCTTCAGCGATGACGGTGAACCTGCATTAACAGCCGGTCCGCCTATGCTGGGAGTATTGGAGAAAGAAGAGCTGACCAATGTTGTCCTGGTCGGCACCCGTTATTTTGGGGGGGTTAAACTGGGGATTGGAGGACTTGTTAGAGCCTACCGTTCTTGTGCCCAGGCCGGTGTGAAAGAAGCTGAAATTCTTGAAAAGGAATTGCAGATAAAAGTTCAAATTCAGGTTCCTTATGATTACCTGGGGGGAGTTTTAAAAGAGATTGAAGCAAGAGAAGGGAAAGTTCTCGACTTACAGTACCGTCAGGATGTCCGGATTCGAGGAAGCTTCCCTCTGAGAGAGAAGGAGATACTCTTCAGACAGGTGAGGGAAGCAAGCCGGGGGTCTGCAGTGATTGAAACTGATGAAAATACCGCGGAGTGAGAGGATGAACATCAAAGTGGAAAGACCCGGGTTACAAAAGGGAACAAAAATTGCGGTGGCAATGAGCGGAGGCGTAGACAGCTCGGCAGCAGCTCTTCTTCTTAAAAATGCAGGTTTCCTGCCCATAGGCGTAACCCTGCGCTTTTGGGTTGACCCCCAGGCTAAAAAGCAGGCGCAGCGAGAGGGGAGGGGCTGTTCTTCCCAGAGAGATATAAACGATGCCCGCAAAGTAGCGGACGATCTTGATATTCCCCATTATATATTAGATATGCAAGAGGACTTTTATGAAAAAGTCGTCAATTATTTTCTACGGGAATACGAGGAAGGTAGGACTCCAAATCCTTGTATACCCTGCAATCGTTACCTGAAGTTTACTCTTCTCCTGCAAAAAGTCCGTTCTTTAGACATTAATTTCTTGGCAACCGGACATTATGCGCGCAATATTTATGAACCTATCTCAGGAAAATATAAACTTTTTCGCGGAAAAGATACGGCAAAAGACCAGAGTTATATGCTGTACATGCTTACTCAGAAGCAGCTCTCCGCTGTGCTCTTTCCCCTGGGAGACTTTACCAAGAAAGATATTCGTAAAATGAACAGGGATGCCGGACTCCGGGTTGCTGAGAAAAAAGACAGCCAGGAAATCTGTTTTCTCCCTGACAATGACTACCGGAGCTTCTTGCAAAGAGTTAACCCCCAATCAATTTTCAAGGGGAATATTCTCTCTACCGACGGCGAGAAATTGGGAGAGCATCGCGGCCTGCCCTTCTATACGATTGGGCAACGAAAAGGGCTGGGTTTAACATCATCCTCTCCCCTTTATGTAGTGGATATGGATTCGAGGCAAAATGTCCTGATCGTGGGAAAAGAAGAGGAAATTTATCATCGCGGGCTCAGCACCGGGGAACTTAATTTTGTCTCGGGAGAAGTTCCGGAGAAGAAGCTGCCGGTTCAGGTCAAAATACGTTACCGGGCACCTTCTGTTCCCGCAATCCTTTACCCTCCGGAGAAAGGGGAAGCCAAAGTTATTTTTGATAAAGAGCAGAAGGCCGTAACACCCGGACAGGCTGTTGTTTTTTACCGGGATGAAGAAATTTTAGGCGGAGGAACGATTAAAAGCTCCCTCCGTTAGAAGTACGAAAAAATAAGCTAACGGAGGGAAAAAAGGGAGGCTAAAACCATCTTCTTTCTTTATAAAAAAGTTGGAAAATCGTATGAAAAAAAAGGAGTTTTCATAAAAATAGAGAATATTATTTTAGAAAAGTGCATAATTCCTCGAAACGGCAAACTTCGTGAAAACGAAGGACGCAAAGCCACGGATCTAAACTCCTTAATCAGGAGCATGATAGCCGGTTACCGAAAGGAAAGCAGACAGTTTTTATAGTAAAGTCTGTTCCGAGAGGTAAACGGAACAGACTTTTTATTTGTTAGTAATGAGAGTAGCCCCCCATAAGCCGGCTTTTCGGAGCAGGCTTTAACTCACCCTATACTGCCCAGGCAAAGTAGCCTGGGCAGTATGCATTAAAAGAATTTTTTTTTAACAATCCGGCAATAATACTTGAAAAAAGAAGGAACTGATTAAAAAGGAGAGTAGAGGGTTATGAACTGCCCCGTCTGTGGGAGCAACAATACAGGAAAAATCGGCAGTGATGAATATTACTGCGCTAACTGCTTGCTGGAATTTTCGAAGTATGGTGGAAAAATGCAGTATTATTATATCAACGAAGAAGGAACGGCTGTTTTATTAAAAAATAAAACTGCTGCCAAGAAAATGGCAGCTTTGATTCAAACTGCAGAGAAAGGCCCGGAAGATTTAGCCGGGACAGGGACGCTCCATCTTAAATAAAACATTTACCAAATTGCGAGCGAAGCGGGTTCGCAAGGTAATGTGGGAAAATGGGGTAAGGAGAGAGGAAAAATATTGGGTAGTGTGACAGGAGTTATTTTAACTCCTTTTCTTTTGGCCGTATTGCTCGCGATCATGTTTTTTCCCCTGGTAAACTATCTGGAAAAACAGGGGCTCTCAAGGAGTATAGGAATAGTAGCTGTTTATCTTTTTTTTACCGCGCTCTGTCTGCTCTTCTGTATGAATTTACTTCCGTCATTATTTAACGAACTCCAGGAACTCGCGACAGTTTTGCCCGAATATACGGATAGATTATTGTGTTTTATGGAAGAAATAGAAACAGATTACCGGAGATATGACCTTCCCGGGGGGATTCGTTCAGCAATGGATGAAAACATCCGGCAGATGCAACAAGCACTGGTCATTAATCTGGAAAAGTTTTCGCAGTTTTTAATCATGCTGCTGAGTCAGGCTTTCGGACTGTTGTTAATTCCCGTTATTTTATATTACCTGTTACGCGATTGTACTGTTATCAAAGAAAAATTTTTGGGAGTACTTCCGGAAAAATATCGCCTTAGAATGGAAATTACCGTTGGAGAAATCGGAAAAACACTGGGGGCTTATTTAAGAGGAGTTGTCATTATCAGCCTCTTTGTCGGTGGCTTACTTTACGGCGGACTCATAGCCCTGGGCGTAAAATTCGCTCTTTTTCTCGCCATTATTAATGCGTTGACCAATGTCATCCCTTATTTTGGTCCACTTATCGGTGCATTTCCCGTCGTGATCATTGCTTACCTGCAATCTCCGGTCCTTGTTTGGAAAGTTATCGCGTTAATCTTTATTATTCAACAGGTGGAGAGCCAGTTTATTGCACCGCAGATTCTGGGCCGAAATCTCGGTTTTCACCCTTTAACGGTCATCCTTGTCCTTTTACTGGCAGGCAAGTTCCTGGGATTTTTCGGCCTTGTTTTTATTATTCCTTTCTTAGCTATTATCCGAGTTATTTTGCTTTATTTTTCCCCGGTTATTAAGGAAGCTTGGCGAGAAATACGCTGCTGCAAAAAATAACTATTACCAGAAATTTTCATCAACATTGACAGGCAAGAGAATAGCCGATATAATTACTGAAATGGGAGGCTTAGCAGAAAATGAAAAGCGATACAATACGTGATATTTTTTTAAATTTTTTTAAAGAGAAAGAACATCTTGTCCTTCCCAGCTTTTCTCTTGTCCCCCAAAACGATCCTACTCTGTTACTTATCGGTGCGGGAATGGCCCCGTTAAAACCGTATTTTACCGGTGAAAAAAAACCTCCTCATACCCGAATCGCTACTTGCCAGAAATGTGTCCGGACACCTGATATAGAAAAAGTCGGCTTTACACCGAGACACGCTACTTTTTTTGAAATGCTGGGCAATTTTTCCTTTGGTGATTATTTTAAAGAAGAAGCAATTCAATGGGCCTGGGAACTTCTCACCGAACATTATCGTATTCCGGAAGAAAAACTTTTTATCAGCGTTTATGAAGAGGATGAGGAAGCTCTGACCATCTGGAGAGATAAAGTCGGCATTCCGGAGTCAAAAATTTACAAACTGGGCAAAGATGACAATTTTTGGGAAATAGGTCTTGGGCCTTGCGGTCCCTGTTCGGAGATTTATTATGACCTGGGGCCACAGTTTGGTTGTGGAGACCCCAACTGCCGGGTTGGTTGTGATTGTAATCGTTTTATGGAAGTATGGAATTTGGTTTTTACCCAGTTCAGTAAAGAAGCTGACGGTAGCTATAAACTTCTGGAACAAAAAAATATTGATACCGGTATGGGACTGGAACGGTTGGCCGTAGTCCTGCAGGGTGTTTCCAACCTCTTTGAAACAGATAACGTGAAGCCCTTGCTGGATTATTTTGTCGAACAGGGAGGAGTCAAATACGGTCTTGACGAAAAAGTCGACATTGCCCTGCGGGTAATTACCGAGCATATGCGTGGTCTTACCTTTTTAGTGGCTGACCGTGTCTTACCTTCCAACGAAGGACGCGGCTATGTGCTGAGGAGACTTTTACGTCGGGCGGTTCGTTACGGAAGGCTTCTCGACATGGAAACCCCTTTTCTTTACCGTGCAGTACCCCTTCTGGCGGAAATAATGGGAAAAGCTTACCCTGAACTTGTTAAAAATATGGACTATATCACCCGTATTGTAAAAATTGAAGAGGAACGCTTTACGGAAACGTTAGGGCAGGGGATGGATATCCTGGAAGAAGAGGTTTCCTTCTTAAAGAAAAAAGGAGAAAATATTTTAAGTGGAGAGACGGCTTTTAAGCTTTATGATACTTTTGGTTTTCCCTTCGATCTAACACGGGAGATTTTACGGGAACATGATTTTTGTGTAGACGAGACCGCTTTTAATACAGCCATGGAGAAGCAAAGAGAAAGAGCGCGGGCTGCCCTGAATACCCGGGGAGAACAAGAAAAAGAATCATCTGTCCCGGCAGCACTCCTGAAGGGTTTTAAGACTGACTTTGTCGGTTATGATCAATTGCAGACGGAAGGGAGAGTACTTGCCCTGGTAACTCTGCCTGAAGGAAAATTTTTTAAGGAACTAACCGCGGGAGAAAGTTCGGAAAAAGTTTGTCTTCTTTTAGATAAAACACCCTTTTATGCTGAGAGGGGAGGACAGTTGGGAGATACGGGACTCATCCAATCATCCCATGGTGAAGCTGCCATTATTAATACGCTGACCGGACCGTCCGAAGGGCAGGTTCTGCATGTTGTGGAGATAACAAAAGGCAGTATTGCGACGGAAGAAAGAGTTCGCGCGGCCGTTGACGGGAAGCGAAGAGCGGATATTGCCCGAAACCATACGGCAACCCACCTTCTTCAGCGGGCATTAAAGGATTTACTGGGAGATCATGTCAGTCAGGCAGGTTCTCTCGTTTCCCCGGATCGTTTGCGCTTTGATTTTACTCATTATAGCGGACTTACTGACGATGAAATTCGGGAAATTGAAAAAAGCGTAAACATAGCCATCTTGGAAAACATGAAAGTAGAGACAATATCCACAGATATGGGCCAAGCTCTGGAGATGGGCGCTATTGCACTTTTCGATGAAAAATACGGTGACACAGTCAGGGTTGTTCAAATTGAAAATTATTCCAGAGAACTGTGTGGAGGAACACACGTCGCACGGACCGGGGAAATCGGCTTTTTTAAAGTTCTTTCCGAGGGCGGTGTGGGTTCCGGAATACGCCGCATTGAGGCCTTGACCGGTTGGGGAGCATATAATTATCTTACAGAACGGGATACTTTTTTCCAAGAAATAGCAGATTTAATGAAAGTACCACCGGAAAAAACCGGGGAACGGTTGAAAGACTTGCTGGAATCTCACAAGCAGTTGCAGAAGAAGATAAAACAGATGCAGCAGGCTTTGGCCGGAACTAATATTGACAACTTACTGGAAAAAGTCGACAGGTCTCTGGGCGTTCCTGTTTTAAGTACCCAAGTAGAAGCGGAAGATATGGAAACATTACGGGATTATCTTGATCGCCTGAGGGACAAACTGGGGAGTGGAATTATCCTTTTAGGCACAGCCAACAACGGAAAAGCACTTTTGGTTGCCGCCGTAACGAAAGATTTACTGGAAAAGGGTTTTCACGCAGGCAAATTGGTAGGAGAAGTTGCCAAGCTTACCGGTGGAGGTGGCGGTGGCCGCCCTGATATGGCACAGGCAGGTGGAAAAGATCCGGGTAAATTATCTCACGCCCTATCTCAGGTACTCTCCCTTGTTGAGAAACAAAAGGTAAGTAAAGGAATCTAACTTCGTTGTTATTATTAAACAAGCGAAGAGCGTTTACTATTTTCGACCGCCCGGAGGTGTATGATGAAAAAGGGCAATTTTGACCACACAATGATGTTTAACGTAAAAACGGAAGAGGAAGTAAATGAAGCCCGACAGGTTTTAATGGAAGTGTACGAAGCTTTAAAAGAAAAAGGCTATAATCCTATAAACCAGCTTGTGGGATATCTGCTCTCCGGAGATCCGGCCTATATTACCAGCCACAAAAATGCTCGCAGCAATATCCGGAAACTGGAAAGAGATGACCTTCTGGAGGAAATAGTGAGTGTTTACCTGAAGAAAGAATTGGAAAAAGACAAGTAAAGGACAGAAAGCCCCCTTTGGAGGGACACAACAAAGCGTCCCTTAATTTTTTCCTTAAAATTGGAGGGTTAACGGCTTTTGAGGGGTATTATCACGGAATTTTTATAAAGATTTTATTACAGGTGATATAATGCGTATAATGTGCCTGGATATTGGGGAAAAGAGAATTGGGGTTGCAGTAAGCGACCCCCTTGGTATAACCGCCCAGGGTTTGGATGTTATCCATAGAAAGGGAATAAAAAAAGATCTGCTGCAAATTCGCCGTTTCATTGATAATTACCAGGCTGAGGAGCTAATTCTCGGTTTACCGTTGAACATGGACGGAACAAAAGGGGAAAAAGCAGAAGAGATACTTCGCCTGCAGTCTTTTCTGGCTGAAAGATTACCGGTCCCTGTTAAAACATGGGACGAAAGGTTGACAACAGTTGCTGCCCAAAGGGTCCTGCTGGATGGAAATGTTACCAGAAGCGGCAGAAAAAAAGTCATTGATAAACTGGCAGCAGTTTTTATTTTAGAAAATTACCTAAACTACAAAGCAAGATCAGCCCTTTAAAAAACAAATAAACCTTTCTTTTAAAAAAATGGGGGAATGATAGGAATGGATAACAAATTGGATATCGTTACATTGATCGATGAAGAAGGCGATAAATTTGAATTTGAAGTAGTGGACTATTTTTGGGTTAATGAGCTGGAGTATGCGGTTTTACTCCCTTTACACAGTGATCATTCCGGTCCTGATGAAGATCCCGAAAAAATGATTACTGATAGTTCTTCGCAACAGGAAGCTGTAATATTCGATGCTGAAGAAGGCTTGGAAGATGAAGAAGAGGAAAATGGTGAAGCAATTATTTTACGGGTAGTTAACAAAAATAACGGGGAAACGACTCTCGAGGTCATTGAAGACGAAGATGAATGGCAAAAAGTTGCAGATATTGCTTTGGAAAGGATTTATGACCAGGATGAAAAATTTAATCAAGAGGAAGAATAGGTTATTTTAGGGAGGAAAGGTTTGGTTTATGCCCAGAATTAAACCTGCACGTCTCTTTTTGAGTACAGTCCTGGTCCTCTTTTTTGCTCTTTCTTTTTTTGCTTTTTTGAGGATCCAGTTTTTCTTTTCACCGATGGCTTCGGATACAAATTTTACAACGAAAGAAATTAAAATTCCCCTCGGTTCTTCCACCGAGCGCATCGCCTCGATTCTACAAGAAGAAGGGCTTATTAAAAATTCCTTTCTTTTCCGTCTAATATCTAAATATAAAGGATATGACGGACAATTACAAGCAGGCCTTTACCAGCTTTGCAGTAACATGTCCATGGATGAAATTCTGTTGGAACTGCAAAAAGGGGTTCTGCCGGCAGAAGGAATCCGCTTTACCATTCCCGAAGGTTTTACCATTGAGCAAATAGGAGAACGTCTGGAAGAGCTGGGACTGGTGCAAAAAGAGGATTTTTTAGAGGTTTGCCGGGTTTATGAAAAGGAAGGGGTAAATCCGCTCTCGCAAATTTTAGGTAATAATTCCTCCCAGGTTTATTACTGTCTGGAAGGGTATCTGTTTCCTGATACATATGAAGTATGCAAAGACGTCTCCACGGAAAAAATTGTCGACTTAATGTTTTCCCGATTTCTGGAAGTTTTTAATGATGAGTACCGCTTGCGCGCGGAAGAAATGGGTTTCGAAATTCATCAGATTGTTACCATTGCATCGCTCATCGAAAAGGAAGCGGTTCTCCCCGAGGAAAGACCACTGATAGCCGCTGTATTTCATAACCGGCTTAACTCCAAAGCACTGCCTTATCTCCAATCCTGTGCGACCGTTCAATATATCCTGGGTGAAACCAAACCGGTTCTTACATATCAAGACCTGGAAATTGATTCCCCCTTTAATACCTACCTTTACCCGGACCTGCCTCCCGGGCCCATCGCCTCTCCCGGCCTGCAAGCTTTGAGAGCAGCCCTCTATCCGGCTGATGTAGATTATCTCTACTTTGTCTCCAAGGAAGACGGGAGCGGTAGCCACTATTTCAGCAGAACTCTCCCGGAACACAACAAATATAAAAAGCTCGCCCAGCAAAACCGTCACTAAAATTTATATTTTTTCATTCCTGCTCCCACCCCTCAATTTATGTCCTTTTTGTGATTCCCTTTGTTCAATTTTACCGATGAGCCTGCTGCATAGGCTTAAAACCATTGGTAAAAAATAGCTTACAAAGGGCACAAGGGGGGCGGTTTATTGAATTTCAGGCGACGGCAAAGAATTTTAACGCTTCTAACTTCCTGCATCATAATTTTCTCCTTTTTCTCTTTCAGGCTTCTTTATCTTCAACTTATTCGGGGTAATTCTTTCGCCCGCGACGCTGTCAGGCAGAGAGCGCAGGTAGTTACGCTGGATTATAACCGCGGAGAGATACTGGACAGAAACGGCGTTTCACTTTTGGGCGGAGAAAAAGAAAAAGTCCTGGTCCTTTTCCCCAGTTTATTAGCAAGAGAAGATCCCGCGACACTGGAATATGTCTCGACTCTGGTTCCTGCTTCCTCCGCATGCGACCAGCCTGCAATCGTCTTAAGAAAGTTAAATGAGCAGGAAGAAGTACTTTTTAAAGAGCTCCAGTGCAGGGGGCTGGTTGTTGCTGAAGCACAAAAACGCTACGGCTTGGATTCCCTGGCAACTCATGTCGTGGGGCATGTGGGACCTGAAGACGGAGAAGGAAAAGTAGGGCTGGAGCTTGTCTTTAACAAAGAGCTCCGGGGAAGCGTACCGAATGCCCTTGCTGCTGTCGTGGATGGTAAAAACAATCTGGTAGAGGGACTGGGGTTTCGACTGTGGGGAGAACCGGTTCCTTCACGCCCGTATGACCTGATTCTAACCATAGACGGTCATATGCAGAGAAAAGTGGAGAAATTTATGGATGAACGGGTCAAACGAGGCGCTGTTATTGTTATGGATCCTCAGAACGGTGATATCCTAGCCATGGCCAGCAGGCCCAATTATCTCCAGGCCGATCTCTCAGGTTATTTAAAAAGTATGGATGAATACACAGCTTTTTTAGAGACTCAACCGTTTATTAATCGCTCTATCTTAAGTTATCCTCCCGGCTCTGTTTTTAAAATTGTCGTTGCTGCGGCAGCCCTGGAATCCGGTAATTATTCTTTGGGAAGTAAATTTACCTGTTCCGGTTCCGTGCAAATTGGCGAACAACTTTTCCGCTGCCACCAGAGCACAGCTCACGGTCAAATTACACTGGCTCAGGCTTTTGCCTATTCCTGCAATAGCACCTTCATCGATCTGGGTATAAAATTGGGTCGGGAAACAATATATGACTATGCCCAAAAGCTTGGGTTAGGGCAGGTAACGGGACTTCCCCTGGGAAGCAGTGCTCAGGGAGGAGAAGCTGCGGGATATATTCCTTCACCGCAGGAAATGCCTTTTCTGGGTGATCTGGCTTTAACGGCAATTGGCCAGGGAAGTGTGGAAACAACTCCTCTGCAGATAGCCCGCTTAACAGCCGCGATTGTTAATGGGGGTTATTTGACGGAACCGCGGCTGGTAAGTGCCCTGCAAACCCCGGAGGGAATTGTGACGAAACGTTTTACCGCGGGGGAAAGAAAGCGGGTTTTAAATCCCCTTACCGCAGCCCAGATTCGTTTTATGATGCTCGGGGTCGTAGAATACGGAACCGGGAAAGCGGCATACAGCGATAAAATTATCCTGGGAGGAAAAAGCGGGACAGCAGAAACGGAACGCCTGTTAAACGGTAAACCGCAGCAATATTCCTGGTTTTCCGGATTTCTGAGCGGGAAGGATAATAATACAGTCATTACGGTTTTTATTGAAGAAGCCCGCCAGGGAAATGCTGTGGAACTTTTCGGTGCTATTGCCGCAGAGATTGCCCCCTAAATTTGAAAATTTTAAGAAGAAATGCTGTAGTAATAGCCAGAAGAAAAAAATCCTGCTAAAATAAGAAAAAGGAGATGCCTATTTTTCTAATTTTTTTTAATTTTTAACTTTAAAGTATTATTCCAGTATTTGAAGGGAGAAATTTACCATGAAATATATAGTTATCCTGGGTGATGGGATGCCTGATTATCCCCTGGAGGAACTGGGAGGGAAAACACCTTTGGAATATGCGCATACCCCCAGGCTTGACATGCTGGCCAAATGCGGAGAAATGGGGTTGGCAAAGACCGTTCCGGATGAACTTTCACCCGGAAGCGATGTGGCCAATCTTTCTGTTCTGGGTTATGACCCTTCCAGGTATTATACAGGCCGGTCGCCCCTTGAGGCCGCGGGTATGGGCGTCGAACTGGGTGCCGAGGACCTCACATTCCGCTGCAATCTGGTAACGCTCTCGGAGCATGAACCCTATGCAGGGAAGACAATGTTGGATTATAGTGCCGATGAGATCGGTTCTGAAGAAGCTGCTGTTTTAATCGACGAAGCCGCCCGGCAGTTGGGAAATGAAACGCTGAAATTTTATCCCGGAATCAGTTACCGGCACCTGCTGGTCTGGGAAAACGGACCTTTGCCGGAACTGTTCCGTTTGACGCCTCCCCATGATATCTCCGGACGGGAAATCGCCCCCTTTCTTCCCGGGGGAGAAAAAGGAAGATTCATTCTATCGTTAATGGAGAAAAGCAGCACTATCTTAGCAGGTCATCCCATAAACAATCAACGCCGGGCAAGAGGCCTTAAACCGGCCAACTCTCTCTGGTTGTGGGGCCAGGGTAAAAAGCCGCTGATGGATAGTTTCAGGGATAAATATGGACTTGAAGGAGCAGTCATCTCAGCGGTAGATCTTATCAAAGGCCTGGGCCGCTGCGCATCCTTACAAGTTATGGAGGTCCCGGGAGCAACGGGAACAGTGCAAACCAATTACGCGGGCAAAGTATCCGCTGCCCTCGAATCGCTGCAAGAAGGGCTGGATTTTGTCTTTATACATATTGAAGCCCCTGACGAAGCAGGACACCGCGGAGAACCGGAGACAAAAATAAAAGCCATTGAAGAGATCGATGCCAAGATTGTTGGAGAGATGCTTCGGGGCCTGGACGACTTTTTAGATTACAAACTGCTGGCCCTCTCCGATCATCCGACTCCCCTCTCTCTCCGGACACACACCCGGGAAGCAGTTCCTTTTTGTATTTACCGGAAAGGAGAGCCGGTACGCCATTCTAAGCGGGTTTTCAGTGAAAAAGCAGCCGTAGGAGGCCTCTCCTTTAATCCTGCCTGGAAGCTAATGGACTATTTTCTAACAAAGTGAGTGGAGATAGATGCTGAGACTGATTTTCGGGAGAGCCGGGAGTGGCAAAAGCAGACTCTGTCTCGAAGATATTAGTAATAAACTGAAAGAAACCTCTTCTTCTTTTCCGCTAATTTATCTAATCCCAGAACAGGCATCATTCCAGGCGGAATATGCCCTGGCGACAGCTTCCCCGCCTGGAGGGTCCATTCGCGCTCAGGTATTTAGTTTCAAACGCCTGGCCTGGAAAGTTATGCAGGAAACAGGGGAAAAACAGCACCTTTTTATTGATGATACGGGAAAAAGTATGATGATGTTGCGGATACTGGAGAAGAAGAAACGAAAACTGCAGCTTTTTAAACATGCCGGGGAGCAACCCGGAACCGTGGTAAGTCTTGTCCGGCTTTATAACGAAATGAAAAGATATTGCCTTACTTCCTCCCATCTTCGGCATATTCTTCATCAAAGAGAGGCGGGAATGCCTCTTCTCCTGCGGGACAAGCTGACGGATCTCTCCTTGATCATGGAGGAAATGGAACAGGAGATGGAGGGGCACTACCTGGATGGAGAAGGGACACTAGGTGTGCTGAGCAGAAAAATAGCGGATTCGGAATATTTGCGCCAGGCAGAAATTTGGGTGGACGGCTTCTATAATTTTACCCGCCTCGAAGAACAGGTTCTCAGCAAGTTAATCCAGGAAAGCAAAGGAGTAACAATAACCTTCTGCCTGGAAAGGGATTATCCTCCGGAAGAAAAGTTGCCGCTGACGAGTCCTTTTTACTCCGCGGCCCTGGCCTGCCGGAGGCTGACGGAAGAAGCTTGCAGATACGGCCTTTCTGTCGAAAAAATATTTCTCCCCGGAAAAAAGGCGACCCGTTTTACCGATAATGTTGTTTTACAACACCTGGAGAAAAACATCCACCGCTTTCCCACAAACCCTTTTTCCGCTCGCAAGAGGGCAGACAAAGATTTTCCACTGATTCTGGCAACGGCACAAAACCGCCGCGGCGAGGTTGAGGCCGCGGCACGCAAGATTATTCACCTGACCAGGGAATGCGGTTATCGGTGGCGGGAGATGGTTCTCCTGGTCAGCAACCTGGAGGAGTACGGCAGTCTTTTAACAACTGTATTACATGATTACGATATACCTTATTTTCTGGATCAGGAACGTTCTGCCTCCTTTCACCCTCTTTTGGAATTTATTCGCTCATCCATGGAAGTTATTATCCGGGGGTGGCGTTATGATGGAATTTTTCGTTGTATTAAAACAGGTTTTCTTTTTCCCCGAACCCAAAAGGGGAATGTGGAGCAGGAGTGGAGAAAGAAAGCTGCCCGTCTGGAAAACTATGTCCTTGCTTTAGGCATACAAGGTAATCGCTGGCTGGATGAAAGGCCCTGGAGCTATTCTTTCCGAGATACACTGGAAGAAGATTTCACGGATCAAAAGAAAATTACCCGCGTAGAAGAGAAAGCTCTTCGTGAGATAGATGAAACCAGGCGTTTTTTGGCAGCTCCCCTGGCCGTGTTCCAGGCGGAATTTAAAAAAGCTGCCGAAGTTAAGGAGAAAGCTTCGGCCTTATTTTACTTTCTGGAAAGCGTTTCAGTTGTAGAGCGCCTGGAGTCCTGGAGTAAAGAAGACCTAGAAAAAGGAGACCTGGAGAAATCCCGTGAGCATATCCAGGTTTATAACGGGATTATCAATCTGATGGAGCAATTGGTCGAATTGATGGGGGAGATGGAAATTTCCTCCGCCCAGTTTGCCAGGATTTTTGAAACAGGACTTGATAATCTCTCTCTGAGCCTGGTTCCCCCTTCACTAGACCAGGTTATGGTGGGAGATATTTCCAGAACCAGACCGGGAAACATACGCTGTGCCTTTATTCTTGGAGCGAATGACGGCATGCTGCCTTCCCGTCTTCAGGATGAAGGTATTTTCACGGAAGAAGAACGTCAAAACCTGGAAAATGTCGGCATAGAGCTGGCTCCCGGGGTGGGAAGGCGCCTTTTGGAACAGCAGTTTCTTCTTTATATGGCCTTAACGCGCGCTTCCTCTCTCCTGTGGATCAGTTACCCGCGGTCCGATGAAGAAGGGAGGGCTTTAATGCCCGCCCTGCTAATTGCCCGTCTGAAAGATCTTTTTCCTTCTTTAAAAGAACAATTTCTGCAGATCGAGCCGGAGGAAAATCCGGAACCCCGACAAGGGGAGAAGGAAACCGAAGAGGGGGAAATATTATCTTTGCTGGCCCATCCCCGGCAGACTCTTTCACTCCTTACCGTGCAGCTCAGCCGCTGGAAAGAGGGGCGAGATATTCACCCCGTCTGGTGGGATATTTATAACTGGTACGCCTTGGAGGAAAAATGGCGCGAAGAGGGACTGCGGCTTTTGAAGGGCATCTTTTACCGTAATAAGGAGGCCCCTCTGGCGCAAGATGTAAGCCGCCGGCTTTACGGAGAACAGTGGAAAGCCAGTGTTTCACGCCTGGAAAAGTACCGTACCTGTCCTTTTTCCCAGTTTCTCTCTTACGGCCTGAGATTGTCCGAAAGGAAATTGTACCGCTTGGAATCCCTGGATATCGGGCGTTTTTTTCACATGGCCCTGCGCAATGTAACCGTTTCATTCCAGGAAAAACAGATTGAATTTGAAGATCTTGACGAAAGAACCTGTCTTGACCTTGTGGAAGAAGAAGTTAACCAACTGGTGCCCAAGCTGCAGAAAGAAATTCTACTTAGTTCCAACCGTTACCTCTATTTGGCCTCCAGGCTTAAAAAAACAGTGGGACTGGCCGTGCTTAAAATGGTTGAGCATTACAGGAGAAGCCGGTTCAGGCCCCTGGGCGTAGAACTCTCCTTTGGAGCGGAAAGAAGCGACATTCCAACACTTGAATTCAGCCTGGAGAACGGGGGCCGCGTGGAAATGGTCGGTCGTATTGACCGGGTGGATCTGGCCCGGGATGAAGAGGGGAAAGCTTATCTGCGGGTTATCGACTATAAATCCGGTCTCGTAAACTTGAGCATCCCGGAAATTTTTTACGGCCTTTCCCTTCAACTTCTCACCTATCTGGATATTCTGCTGACAACTTCTCCGCAGTGGCTGCAAGAAGAAGCCTTCCCGGCCGGTATCTTTTATTTTCGTATTTATGCTCCTTTCATCAATGCTCAGGGAAAACTGACCGGGGATGAATTGGCCGGAGAGCTGCTGAAATGCTACAGAATGCAAGGGCACTGCCTGGCTGAGCCCGCAGTAGTCCGCCTGATGGATAATTGTCTGACAAAAGGTTACTCCCCCGTCCTACCCGTGGGGTTAAGCAAAGAAGGAAGCCTTTATAAAAATTCCGCGGTTCTCTCCGCAGAACAATTTGACGCTCTCCGTGAGCATGTGCGCTTCATGCTCCGGGAGACAGCGGAAGAAATCTTCAGAGGCAAAGTGGAGATCCGGCCCTTTAAATTCGGAAAGAAAAGAGCCTGTACATATTGCCGCTACAAAGCAGTCTGCCAATTCGACTCCTGCTCTGACGATAATGCTTTTCACCTTCTTCCGAATTTGCAAGAAAAGGATATCTGGCAGCTACTGAAAAGGGGATATGCCCATGAAAAATAATCCTGATTTTGAACACTCCGCAGAAAAATGGACTGAGGAGCAGCAAGAGGCAATTTCACTCCGAGGCAAGGAGATCCTGGTGACGGCAGGAGCAGGTTCGGGTAAAACACGGGTTCTGGTCGAACGCCTTCTTCGGCGCATTACTGATCCGCAAAATCCTGTAGATTTAGATAGGCTGCTTGTCGTTACTTTTACGAAAGCCGCTGCCTCTGAGATGAAGCAGCGAATCGGCATTGCTCTGGAAAAAGCACTTCAGGATAATCCCCGTTCGAAAAATTTACATCGCCAGCTGCTGTTGCTCAACCGCGCCACCATCACCACAGTACACTCCTTTTGCTTCGACGTCATCCGCCGTTACTATTACCTGGAGAACCTGGATCCTTCTTTCCGCATCCTGGACGAAACTGCGGCAGAACTGCTCCGGCAGGAAATATTGGAAGAAATTTTGGATGAATATTATGATAACCATAAACCGGGTTCTTCTTTTTACCGCCTGGTGGAAGCCTTTAGCAATGATCGCGGGGATCAGGCTCTGCAGCTCCTTGTAATGCGTCTCTATTCCTTTGCGCGAAGTCATCCCTTCCCCGGGTTGTGGCTGCAGCAAAAACGGGATATTTTTCGTCCCGGCTTTACTGCTCACGGAGCAGATACCCCCTGGGTGGGAGTTCTTCTTAATGAATGCCGGGAAGAACTGCAGATGATTGTAGAATTTCTGGAGGAGAGCATGCGCATTGCTTCCCTGCCGGGAGGCCCTACTCCATACCTGGAGACTCTCAGCGCGGAATTAAAAGTGCTCCGGAAAATGTGGGAGGCATCCCACCGGAACTGGGACGAACTGTTTGTTGCCATGCATAAAAATCCCTTTGGGAGGCTGAAACCCTGCAGGGGAGATACTTTCGACATGGAACTTAAGGAACAGGCCTCCCGCATCAGGGAGAAAGCCAGGAAAGACCTGTCTAAAATGCGGGAGAATTATTTCCAACGCTCTCTGGCTGACCAGCTGGCGGAATTGGAAAGCTTTACGCCTCTTCTCAGCTCCCTTGTGGAACTGATAGAAGATTTTTCCTCACGCTACCTGCAGGCTAAAAAGGAGAAAGGGGTTGCCGACTTTTCCGACCTGGAACATTTTGCCTTGCAAATTTTAAATCAGGCGGACAACTTAACGGAAACGCTCTCTCCCTCCCGGGCTGCCCTGGAATATCAAAATTATTTTTCTGAGATTATGGTGGATGAATATCAGGATATTAACCAGGTTCAGGAGGCAATTCTGGGATTAATCGCTTCCCCGGAGCCATATGGCAATCGTTTTATGGTCGGGGATGTTAAACAGAGCATCTATCGTTTTCGGCTGGCCGACCCGGACCTTTTTCTGCAAAAACAGCGACGTTATAGCGGGGATCATTCCGGAGGACGCTGCATACATCTGAATAAAAATTTTCGCAGCCGAAAAGAAATTCTGGCCGGAGTTAATTTTCTTTTCAGCCGCATCATGGATGAAACTGTCGGGGAAATCAGCTATGACGGAGCTGCCCGGCTGCGTTACGGAGGGCTTTATTCTCTTCCTGAAGCTGCTGCGCCCTCCGACCGATCCATTGATTTTTTACTTATTCATCGTTCGGGTTCGTCTGACGGACAGGGGAAAAGAGAGTTTGCTGAATTAAATGAGGAAGAAGAAGGGGAAAGCGAAGGGGAAAACGAAACGGACCGACAGGATAAGCAAGATGAAGAGTGGGAAACTGCTTCCCTGGAAGGACAACTTATTGTCCGGAAAATTAAAAAATTATTGGGAGAAGAAAACAGCCATCCCCTCATGCTCTATGATCGAAAAACAAACTGTCGGAAAAAGGTTACGTATCGTGATATCGTCATCCTGCTCCGATCGGCAAGAAATTATGCTCCGGCAATTTTGGAAGAGCTTCGGCGGGCAGGAATTCCCGCCTATGCGGAACTGGGCGGGGGGTTTTTTGATGCTGTGGAGGTACAAGTGATGCTTTCCTTGCTGGCAGTTGTGGACAACCCTTTTCAGGATCTGCCCCTTGTTGCTGTTTTGCGTTCCCCGATCCTGGATCTAACCGCGGAAGAACTGGCGCTCATCCGCACCGCCGCTCCTTCAGGACGCTTTTACGATGCACTTCTGTCGGGCTCAGCTCTGGAAGCGCTTTCCCGACCCCGCCGGGAAGAAGTGCAGCGATTCCTGCATTATCTGGAATGTTGGCAAAAGTCTGCTGTGCGGGGATCTCTTGCCGATTTAATCCGGCAAATATACCGGGAGACAGGCTATTATGACCTGGTTGGGGGAATGCCCGGGGGGAAACAGCGCCAGGCCAACTTGCGGGCCCTATACGACAGGGCCGGGCTGTACGAGGCATCCTCATCACGAGGTCTTTTCCGTTTCTTAAAATTCGTGGAGAAGTTGAAAGACAGGGGTGAAGACCTAGAAGCAGCCCGCATTCTGGGTGAGCAGGAAAATGTTGTCCGCATCCTGACGGTCCATAAAAGCAAGGGACTGGAATTTCCCGTAGTTTTTCTGGCCGGATTAAACAGGTCCTTTAATAAAAAAGACCTGAACCATCATTTTCTTTTACATAAGGAACTGGGGTTTGGCCCAAAATATATTGATACGGAAAACCGCCTCATTTATCCGACCATTCCATGGTTTGCCCTCAAGAAACGTTTGCATGCAGAGCTTCTGGCGGAAGAAATGCGCATTCTCTACGTGGCCATGACCAGGGCGGAAGAAAAGTTAATTCTCATCGGGACAGTAAATAACCTGGAAAAAGAGTTTCTTCACTGGGAGATAGCTTTCCGGTCCGACTCACAGTTTCTTTCCACCTATTTTCGCGCCAGGGCCAAAAGTTACCTGGACTGGGTCGGCCCGGCCCTCTTCCGCCATCCGGACCTTGCCAGGCGGAAAACGGCCGAAGAACCGCGGGGGAGTCTTTCCCGAGAAGCAGGGGATGAAACATGTGCAATATCTTCTTGGAATATCTCTTTTTATGCCTCATCCGAAATCATCGCCGGAGCAGCTGAAAAAACAACAGAGGAACCGTACGAGGAGCAAGAAAAGGAACGGGAAAAGTATCTCGGCAAAATTTTCCGCATGGAACCCCTTTCTTTGGACAGAGAAAAAAAGAAAACAGCGGAAGTGTTTCAATGCCTCTCCTGGCGCTACCCCCGGCAGTGGTCCACCACGCGCTATGCCAAGGTGTCCGTGTCCGAATTGCCGAAGTTAATCCTGGCCGGGCTAACGGGAAGTGAAGGAAATATTTTTCCCCTGGATACAGGGGAAAAAAGTTTCCCTGTGTATCTAAAACGCCGTCCCCGTTTCCTGGAGGAAAAAGAGTTAAGCGGTGCAGAGAGGGGAACAGCCTATCATACTGCCCTGCAGCATCTGGAGCTGATTCCTCCGCTGAATACGGAAACGATCCGGCAACAACTTGAAAAACTGCTCTCAAAAGAATTTCTGGCTCCCAAAGAATATGATGCGGTTGATCCTGCTTTACTGGCCGGCTTTTTTACAACTCCCCTGGGGGAAAGAATTGTCCGGGCCTTCCCCTCCGACCTGTGGAGAGAACTTCCTTTTACACTGGCTCTTCCTGCAGAGGAAATTTATCATTTTGAGAATAAAATAAATCAACCGGCAGAAAATCCTGCCCGGGATAACCCTAGCCGGGAGGACTTCGTCCTGATCCAGGGTGTGATTGACTGTCTTTTTCAAGAAAATAACGAGTTGATTTTGATCGATTTCAAAACCGGTAATATTGCGGGACCGGAAAAAGAAGGGCGAAGGCAGCATTACTTCCGGCAGCTCTCCTATTATGCCCTGGCCATTGAAAGAATCTGGGAGAAAAAGGTCCGGGAGAAGTACCTCTATTTCTTGGACGGAGGGGATCTGCTGGAATTATAAAAATAAACCAGATTTCGCCGGGACTTTGCACGGCAGGAAAAAGTCGCACCTTGCCCGGCGTTTCACCCGAGCACCTGGCGTATACGAAGCCTAAGAGGAAGCAATTTTTCGCTGTAGTGCTATAATAGGGAGAGTGTTATGGGATTTATTGAGAAATTCGTTAAACAATGCAGAAAACCTTCCGGATTTTTTGGCAAATTTGTTGGGAAATTAATGAATTTTGGTCATCGTGGAATTCGAGACTGGGGGATTAGTCACGTTACAATTAGCCCTCAGGCTAACATCCTTGATATTGGTTGTGGTGGAGGAAAAACCGTTCAAAAGTTGGCCATGCTTACTCCTAATGGAAAAGTTTATGGAATAGATTATTCTGAAGACATGGTTAAATTGTCAAAAAAGGTAAACAGAAAACTTATACTAAAGTGCTTGGTTGAAATACAAAATGGAAATGTTTCATCTTTACCTTTTGATGATAATGTCTTTGACCTCGTAACGGCATTTGAAAGTTATTACTTTTGGCCAAACCTAATTGATAACTTAAAAGAGATTAAGCGAGTTCTAAAACCGACGGGTATTTTATTGATAGCTAATGAGGTATATAAGCATGAGAAATTTGAGAAACGGAATTCAAAATGGGCACAATTGCTTGATATGAGGATTCATACTCCTGATGAATACCGTAATTTTCTTGCTGAGGCAGGATATATGCTAATAGAGATAGATGAAAAGGCTGAAAGAAACTGGATCACAGCCGTTGCCAAAAACAAGTAGAGTTAACGAGTAGCAGCTTTCAGCCTCGTCTTAAAGATCATATTATGATATAATACTCAAAAGTCAGGCATGAAGAGTCAGAGGGGAACCGACGAAAGTATCAGTAATAACGCTACATTTTACCGAAGGAGGTGTCACCCGGTTCAAAGCTGCAGGAGGTTTTTCTCATGTGGGGAAAGAGCCTCTGGTTTGTTTTAGGACCGGGTCCAAAAATGGAATACGAAGGGGCAATTTACCGCCCTCCAAGTGAAGCAGGAAGTTTTATTCTCCAGGTAACCATCGGCTGCTCTCATAACCGCTGTACATTTTGCGTTTCTTTTAAGGACAAAAAATTTCGGGAGAGAGAGCTGAAAGATATTTTTACCGATATTGAAGAGGTAGCGGCAAAAATTCGGGGTGTTGATAGAGTATTCCTGGCGGACGGCAATGCCATGGTCATGAATACAAATAAATTGCTGGCAATACTGGATAAGCTGTACAGATCGTTTCCTGAACTCCAGAGAGTGGGACTTTATGCCACTCCTCAAGACTTGCTCCACAAGAGCCGGGAGGAGCTGGTTGAACTGCAGGAAGCAGGTTTGGTCATTGTATATCTGGGGGTAGAGACGGGAAATGATAATCTCCTCTCCTGGATCCACAAAGGAGCAACCCGCACGGAGATCGCCGCAGCAGGTATCAAAGCCAGAGAAGCAGGGCTCATTCTTTCCGCAACGGTAATCAACGGTCTGGGGGGAATGGAAAAAATGGCTGAGCATGCAGCGGAAACGGCCACGCTCATTAATGAAATTGATCCCCATTATCTGGGCTTGTTGACACTTATGGTCTGCAACGGGACAACAATAGCCAGAAAAGTACAACGGAATGAATTTCAGGTCCCCACACCTCTGCAAATCCTTGCTGAGATAAAAATGATGGTGGAAGGTCTGGAACTAAGCGATTGCATCTTTCGCGCCAACCATGCATCCAATTACCTTCCTCTAAAGGGAACGCTTCCCGGTGATAAGCAAAAATTGCTTCATACCCTGAATACGTTGCTGCGCAGCGGGGACACACGGAAGCTCAGACCTGAATATTTGCGAGGTCTCTAAATTCGCAAGTCTTCTAAAAATAATTCAAGATGAGACACGCACTAAATTCCTTTTACCGCCATATAATTATAGGACAGTTAAATAGCTTTCCAAATAATGAGAAGGTGGTAAAAGGAATGTTTACTGTCTTGGCAACTGTTGCCCTGGTTTTACGGGGTATTATGCTCCTGGTCTCCTACATTACAACGGATTCTTTTCCTCAGCCTCTTACCCGCCAGGAGGAGAGGTATTATTTGCAGATGTTGGAACAGGGCAATGAATTTGCCAGGCAGATTTTGATAGAACATAACTTAAGGCTGGTAGCCCACGTCGTAAAAAAATTTGAAAATACTGGTGATGACAGAGAAGATCTCATCTCCATCGGCACGATTGGACTTATCAAAGCGATTAACACCTTTAATATCTCCAAAGGAGCACGTCTGGCTACTTATGCGGCAAAATGTGTTGAGAACGAAATTCTCATGCATATCAGGGCCAGGAGAAAGAACAAGCAGGAGGTTTCTCTCCACGAGGCTATAGGTGTAGATAAAGACGGTAATGAAGTATGCTGGATTGACGTGCTGGGAAGCGCACCTGATGAAGTATTGAACCGCGTCGAAATGGTCCTTTTAGACGAAAAATTAAAAAGAATTATTAATAAATTAAATATGAGGGAAAGAAAAGTCCTCATCATGCGTTATGGGTTGGAAGGGAAAAAAAGGTATACTCAGCGGGAAGTTGCCCGTGAATTGGGTATATCACGCTCATATGTCTCCAGGATAGAAAAAAAGATACTTTTTAAAATTTCTGAAGAATTTCATCTGGACCAAACCCGTCACTAAGCTGTTCTCCCCAAACAACTTAAGGGAAAGAACAACAAAGCGATTTTTGTTTAGACAATCGCTTTGTTGTTCTTTTTTACGTGCAGGATTATGTAAAATATTTAACGAAACCTCATTAAAAGTTTATTCTAAATGACCCTCCTAAAAAAAGAATCAATTGCGTAAAAAGCTGTAGGAGGAGACTTAATTTTGCAGAATTTTGCAGCTCTAATTCAGGAAATTCAGCAGGGGAATGAAAAATTACGTGAGGAACTGCTGTCATCCCAAAAAGATTTTATTTCAAGGTATTCCTCGTTTTTGTGCAAGAGAAAACTAGACTGGCAGAACGATGATGAACTGAGCATTGCTTTAATGGCATTTAATAAAGCGATAGACAATTTTAACCCGTCTCTGGGAAACAGTTTTATTACCTTTTCCAGAGTATTAATTAAAAACAGCCTCATTGACTATTTTCGAAAACAGCGTAAAGAACAGTTTGTACAATTCTCTCCGAGTAATAGGGAAAACTCCTCCCTTGTGGAAGATAAAGTGTCAAATGAAGCTTTTTTTCTTGAAGAAGAAAATAGGGAAAGAGCTTATGAAGTTCAGCGTTTTAAAGAAGTTTTAGAACAATTCGGCCTCTCCCTGCAAGATTTGCTCCACAGGTCGCCCCGACATTTCGATACCCGGGCTAAATTAAAAGAAATAGTGCGGAAAATTTGTTGCGAGGAAGAATTAATCGCGCGTATTTATCGACAGAAACGGCTTCCTTTAAAAGAAATGCAAATACTTACCGGAGCAAAAAAGAAGTTGCTGGAAAAATGGAGGCCTTATCTTCTCGCGATGATTCTGATTTCAACCCATAATGAATTAGAATCCTTATCTATTTATATCTGGGGAAAGGAGGTTTTTACTCCGAAATGAAAAGGGTTAAGGGGATTATTTTGGAAACCGGCGATAAATGGGCCACATTACTGACCGGAGAAGGCCAATTTATTAAATGTTTAAATAAAAACTTTTACTTGCCAGGTATGGAAATAGAAGTAGAATATCCCCCGGTAAGAAATAAGTATTTTATTGCCTCCATCGCTGCGGCTTCAATAATATTTGTATTTGCCACATTGCTTGCTTTTTATAATTTTTATATACCTGCAGCTTACGTTGCTGTGGATATCAATCCAAGCCTTCTGCTTTCATTAAACAGGTGTGCTGAAATTATTAAAGTTGAAGGGGTCAATCCGGACGGAGAGTTATTTATCGGCAACCTTGACTTGAGAGGAAAAAATATTGAGGAAGCAATGGGCATAATCATTCAAAAATGCTATGCCGAAGATTATTTGACTTCTAATAAAGACAATCTCATTTATATCTCCCTGGCTTCACCTGAGGGTTATCCTTTGCATGAGGATGCATTGAAATTGTCTGCCTGCCGTGAAATAGTTGCTCTCGGTTTAGATGCTTATCTGAAAGTTAAAAACGTTGACCGGAGAAAATTTCTCAGCGCAAAAGAAAAAAACATTTCCGTCAATACTCTGCTTTTAATTGAAGAGATGGAGGAAAAAGGCTTTTTGGAGGAAGAGTCTTCAAGTCCGGATATAACTTCTGATCTGAGCATAGGCACCCTGCTTAAAAACGTCAGACCGGACGCTCTTTTTGAGAAGAAAGAGTTTATCGCCGGGAAAAAAGAAAATGGAGTTTCTGACTTTACGGCTGAAAAACAGGAAACAACACTTCCTGAAGAATCCGAAGAAATGGAAAATAATTCGGCAAATAATTCCCCCCAGAAATTGGATCAAGAAACAAACAAACAAAATAAACCGTTAAAAGAGAAAATAAAAGAAAAATCTTCTCAAAAAAAATTGACGAATTATAAAGAAAAGGAAGCTGGTAAAGAACCGGAAGCAAAACAGCTTGAAGAGATAAAGTCTGTGAATGAAAAGGAAAACGAAAAGAAAAACGGAGACAAAAGAGAAAAGGAAAAGGAAAATGAAAAGGAGAGCTCCAACCAAAGCCGTTCTCCTGAGGATAAAATGGATACAGCAAGCAGGAGGAAGATCTTCAATCGTTTTTTATATTGAAAATTATGCTATTTTACTGTATAAATAAAGGTAATCACTACGAGTTCTTCCATAAGAGGTGGTCTAAAATGCGAAAGGTTCCCATCACGTTACTAAAGCCAGGAATGAAGGTAGGCCGACCTGTTTATGATTCCATGGGTTTTTTACTCTTAAACAGCGGCGTTATCTTAAAGCAAGAATATATTAAAAAGCTGCATCAACTATCCATTTCTTCTATTTATATCCAGGACAAGAGGATCCCTGATGTTGAAATTGAAGATATAATCCTGGATGAGACAAGACAAGAAGCCGCGGGTCTAGTAAAAAATATTCTTACTGATTTTGGTAAAGAACAGAAAAAAGCCTTTAATTCTTTGCTTATCGCCAAAAAGAAATTAAATAATGTTCTTGATGATATTATCTCGCAATTGCTGCATAACCCAAACTTAATTATTAATTTATCAGATATACGCCTGGCAGACAACTATACTTTCTCCCACTCTGTTAATGTCGCTGTCTTAGCTGTTACTACCGCCATTTCACTGGGGCTGCCGCGAAGCGATCTTCAAAAGCTTGGTATCGGCGCATTCCTGCATGATTTAGGTAAAATAAAAATATCACTAAAAATTCTTAATAAAAAGGATCGTCTCCTTCCGGAAGAGTTTGCCGAAATTAAAAAGCACCCCCGTTATGGGTATGATCTTGTTAAATCTCAAAACTTAATTGATTCATCTTCCTCGGCAGTAATATTTCAACATCATGAACGGGAAAACGGTAGGGGGTACCCCCAAAAGTTGAAAGGTGAACAGATTAATTACTTTGCTAAAATTTGCGCAGTAGTAGACGTTTACGATGCCCTTGTCGCTGATCGGCCTTACCGCCCTGCATTGCCTCCCCACAAAGCTCTGGAAATTATCGAAAACGGCGGCGAGGAATTTGATCTGGCTGTTTTACAAAACTTTTACCAGCATATTGCAGCTTATCCAATTGGCACAATTGTGGGATTAAGCAATGGTTTAATAGGTATAGTAACAAATAATACGGTAGGGTTTCCCACGCGTCCCAGAGTCAGAATTTTCTGGACCAATGAATTTGAAAAAGTACAACCTTTTGAAATAGATCTGAAGGAAAAAATAGATATTGTTGTAAATAAGGTATTTGAAGAAAATGACCTTTCTCCAAATGCATTAACAAATACAATTGCGGTTAAGGATTAAGAAATACAGGGGGAGTTATGGAAGAGAAACAAATACTTGTTGTGGAAGATACTGTTTTTTATGCCAGATTAATTAATGATGCGCTTCAAAAATTCGGTTACAATGTTTCCGCGGTTGTCCCAACCGGTGAAGAAGCCATCAGCAAAGCTAAGGAGCTAAATCCGGACCTGGTTCTTATGGATATTGTGCTTCAGGGAGAAATTGACGGAATTGAAGCGGCAGCCAATATTCGGCGCGACGTAGATATTCCGGTTATTTACTTAACAGCATTTCCCGATGTAAAAATATTGGAACGGGCCAAAATTACAGAACCGTTTGGTTTTCTCATCAAACCTTTTAACGAAAAGGAACTACATACCAGCATAGAAATTGCTTTATATAAATTTAAAATGGAGAAAAAACTGCGTGAATCCGAAGAAAGGTATAGAGAGATCCTTTCCTCCATTTCCGAGGGTTATTATGAAACAAATTTGCAGGGGCGTTATATTTTTTTTAACGATTCCTTTTGCCGGATAACGGGATATTCCCGGGAAGAACTTCTGGGTGCGGGTTTTTATCTTTTGCAAGCCCCCGGAGAAAAAGTATACAGCTTTTTTAACAAAGTTTATCAGACGGGAGTTGCAGAGGAAGGATTTACTTTTTTGATGAGAAAAAAAGATGGGGGCAAAATGGTTGTAGAACTGTCCATTTCTCCTGTTCGGGATTCCGAAGGGACGTGTAAAGGTTTTCGAGGTCTGATAAGAGATATTACCGAACGAAAACGTTATGAAGAAAAATTGCAATTCCTCAGTTTTCATGATGCGCTGACTTCTGTCTACAATCGGGGCTATTTTGAGGAAGAAATGCTTCGCCTGACAAACAGCCGTGAATATCCCATCAGCATTATTGTGGTTGATCTGGATGGTTTAAAAATTGTTAACGATTCTCTGGGACATGAAAAAGGCGATTTACTTTTAAGAACTACCGCGGAGATTTTAAATAATTCCGTACGGGCAAATGATATTATCAGCCGTATCGGAGGGGATGAATTTGCCTTGATCCTGCCCCGGACCGGAGAAGAAACGGCTATTACGATCGGAAGACGAATTAGCAAAAATATTGAATTATACCGCGAGAAAAATCCGGAAATTCCCCTTAATCTATCTCTTGGGATCTCCACATCAGGAGACCCGTCTCATCCCATTGTGGAAATTTTTAAAGAAGCAGATAATAATATGTATAGAAACAAGATATCTCGTAGTTCCAGTTCCAGGCGAACTATCGTCAAGGCACTTCTCAGCACCCTTGCCGAGCGGGATTTTATCACCGGCGGCCATGCAGAGAGATTGCGCATCCTTGCCCATGATCTCGGTGAATTACTGGGGCTTTCCCCACGGCAGATCAGCGATTTAAATCTTCTCTCCAGCGTCCACGACCTTGGCAAAGTGGGTATTCCGGATCGCATTCTTTTTAAACCGGGAAGATTAGACGAGAACGAGTGGGTTGAAATGCGGCGCCATCCGGAAATAGGGCACCGGATTGCCAGCGCATCTCCCGATTTGCAACATATCGCCGATTTAATTCTCTATCACCATGAAAGATGGGACGGAAGCGGTTATCCCGGCGGTTTGAGAGGAAAGGAAATACCCGTGGAATGCCGAATCCTGGCCCTGGTCGACGCTTATGATGCCATGACCAGTACGCGTCCTTACCGGAAAGGAATTAGTCCGGAACAGGCGATACAGGAAATTAGGCACTGTTCCGGAACACAATTTGAACCCCAGCTGGCCAAGGCTTTTATTGAAATGATGTCGAAAAGAATTCGTATTAAGAAGCATATTGATCAATGAAAAGGGAAATAATGCAAATAATGTGGAAACATTTATGTCCCCACCAGTATGTTGAAGATATCCAACAGATTAACCTGCAACATTTAATAGAAAAAGGGATTCGGGGTATTATCGCGGACCTGGATAACACCTTAGTGCCCTGGAATGATAATACACTTTTTCCGGAGGTTCTGGAGTGGGTCAAGGAAGTAAAAGAAAAAGGGTTTAAAGTCTGTATCGTCTCCAATAATCATCCCGAACGAGGAGAAAATTTAGCCAAAACTCTGGATGTTCCTGCTATTTGGAGAGCCGTAAAACCCAGGAGGGGAGCATTTCGCCGAGCTCTGGAAATTATGGACCTGAAACCTCCGGAGGTTGCCGTGGTTGGGGATCAGGTCTTTACAGATGTCCTGGGCGGAAATCGTCTTGGCGTGTATACCATCCTGGTACGTCCCCTCAATGGACGAGAATTTGTCGGGACCAGGCTGGTACGTAAATTGGAAAAATTAGTTCTCTTTATGCTGAACCGCTCCAACAACCTGAAGTGACCAAATTTGGCAGGTTTGGGTATAAAAATAAAACTATTTTGCCTTCTTTCTTTTTGGGAAGAAGGTTTTTTATTTATTTATTTATTTATTTGTTTTTAAAAAAGGTTTTATGTTATATTTTGCCGAATATAGAAGTATTATGCTCTGATGCTTTGGCAGGATACAACAAGTAGGAATCAACAAGAAAGAAAAGGGGGTGAAGCAAAAAAATGACTGCTTTGATGTGGATACAGGTATTAACACATATTTTCCTATTTGTTCTAGGACTCGTAATAGGCAGTTTTCTTAATGTAGTGATTCATCGCTTCCCGCGCCGGGAATCACTCATCAGGCCTCGCTCCTCCTGTATCCATTGTAAAACAGCCCTGCAAGTTTCCGACCTTTTTCCTCTCTTCAGCTTTATCGCTTTAAGAGGGCGTTGCCGCTACTGCGGAGCCCGGATCTCCCGGCGCTATCCGCTGGTTGAACTGCTGTCTGCCTTAATCTTTATTTTTTGTCACGTTTCTTATGGATTTTCCCCCTTTTTCTTTAAGTATGCCGTCTTTTTTAGTATTCTTTTAGTTATATCTTTTATTGACCTGGACGAAAGCATTATTCCCAATCGCCTTGTCCTGCTTCTGCTGTTGTGGAGCATTGCCTGGCAGTTCCTCTACCCTGAAGTTCCGTTGACAGGTGCAACTCTCGGTTTGCTGGCCGGCGGAGGTCTATTTTTTCTCATCGCGGTCCTGAGTAAGGGTGGTATGGGAGGAGGCGATATCAAGCTGATGGCTGTCCTGGGCTTTGCAGTCGGCTGTCCCCTGGTCTTCGTAGTTTTTCTCCTCGCTTTTATCCTTGGTGCGGCTGTAGGTGTCGCTTTGTTAATCTATCGAAATAAAATGCGGCATGACCCCTTACCTTTTGCTCCCTTCCTTGCACTGGCCTTTTTTATCTCCGTTTTTTGGGGTTGGCAGATCTGGTACTGGTACACGTTATACCTTTAAAAAATGTTTAAAGGAGCAGAAGGCTGATGAGTAATAGAGAGGATATTAATGATGGGAAAAAAAACGCTTCCAGCCGTCCTGCGACTGATGACAGCGTAATTGAAGAGGTTAATAAAATACTGCAGGAAGGAACAGTCCGCGGTGCCAGCGATATCCACCTGGAACCGACGGAAGACGGCCTTGCCGTACGCCTGCGTATTGACGGAATGCTCTATCCCCACCACACTTTTGCCAGGGAGATGATGCCCATGATTATCTCCCGTCTGAAGATTATGGCCGGTATGGATATTGCGGAAAAACGGCTTCCCCAGGACGGCAATATTTATCTTAGTGAAAACAACCGGAAAATCAACATTCGCGTTTCTATCCTTCCCGTAATATACGGAGAAAAAATGGTTTTACGCATTCTCGATCCGGCAGGATTAATCATGCCTTTGAATTCACTTGGCTTTAACGAAGAAAACCTCCTGAACTATTTATCTATCTTAAAGCAGGCCTGTGGCGGTATGGTTCTTGTTACCGGACCGACTGCTCCCGGAACGAAACTGCGACACATCAATATTGTTTAGCAACTTTATGGCCAATTCCTCAGAATCTCCATCCCAGAATACTTTGTCGATTATCGTTCGGAGATAGGTCTTCTTTTCTCTGTTAGATAGGTTATCAATTATGCCGGCAAAGTTTAGGATATTATTTACGACAAGCTCAAAACCCTCGGTCTCTTTTTCTTTTTCCTCTTTTTCTTTTTCCAACTTGGTGATCTCCTCATCCAGCTTTTTCACTTCCTGGTCCCTGGCTTCAATCTGCGGTAGAATGTATTTAGATGCAGCAGCACTTTTGGAGACCTCACCGACAAGATTGTTTATTTCAGCTATAAGCCGTTCTTTCTTACTTTTTAGTTCGTCCAATACATTTGCCTTGTCTGGCAGTTTTTTCTCACTTTTAAGGGCGTGCAGTTCGGCTAGGAGGGCGTCTTTAGATTCGGATAGCTTAATTAGCTTGCCGACAACAGCATTGTCAGTATTGGCCCCATTAGCATTCGTATTCTGGCATTTTTCTTTAGATATAAATTTCAAATTGCAAGTGTAATAGTGTTTGACAGTTCCGTCTTTCTTTTTTGGACCATATGTAACATTCATTGGAGCTCCGCATTTTGCGCACCGGATAAGACCGCTAAGTAGAGCAATCTCGGAAGTTCCTGACCTCGGCAATTTCATACTATTTTTATCCATCTGATACTGTACTTTCAGCCATTTTTCAGAAGATATATAGCCTTCGTGCTTAGCAACGGCTCCGATCCATTCGTTGAAGTCATTCTTTCCACTTTTTTTGTCTACTTTGTTGTATAGTAAAATGGCCCGTTTACTGTTAATCCTGTCCTGGCCTGCCATTGCGATGCCTTTTCCCTGAAGATATTTAAAAACTGCGTTATCGGCCTTCGCATAGACAGGGTTACGAAGAATATCGGAAATAACGTGTTTAGAATAGAAAGTACCAGTCTTGGTTGTAATATTATTTTGGATAAGAAATTTCTGGACCTGATGAATTGAGCCCAACTCCAGGTATTTATCGTAAATGAATTCGATTTGTTGCATTTCGTCCGCGATAGGGTTCAACTTTACCAGGGAACGCTCTTTGTATTCTTCGTCGAGGTAATTGACTCGTTCAGACTCAAAGCCGAAAGGGGCAGGGCCTCCCAGCCAACGGCCCGTCTTGGCAAGTTCCAACATATTGTCCCGGACGCGTTCCGCTATGGTTTCTCGCTCCAGCTGAGCGAAGACGGAGGCAATGAACATCATGGCTCTCCCGAGGGGAGTAGAGGTATCAAATTGCTCTCTAATGGAAACGAAGGAAATGCCATGGCTCTGAAGCTCTTCAATGAGGGAGGAGAAGTCGGCAATATTTCTGCTAACCCTGTCCAGCCGGTAGCAAATTAGGACGTCAAATTTCTTGCTTTTTGCATCCTGGAGCATTTGCTGGAAGCGGGGCCTGTCCACGTTGCCACCGGAAAATCCTTCGTCTTCGTAAATTGTATATTCTAAATCCGAAGGGCCGCAGTGTTTTTCGGCATAGTCCCGGCACATTTCTATTTGATTTTCGATGGATTCACCTTTACCGGTGAATTTTGATTTACGGCTGTAGATAGCTATTTTCATACGAACACCTCGTTTATACAGAATGAAAGCAAGTATGGTCAAGTTGGTTTAACAATTATAGTAAATGAAGTTTTAAGAAAAGTAATTAGCATTTAATTTGTAACTTTTATAAATTCTTCCCTAATACATAGAAGGATATATTAGATTTATATAGAAGTAAATACCAAAAATATATGTAATGCAATGCGAGGGAAAATATGTTAAGATTACAAGACATATTGTATTTAAGCGATTTTACACGTTTACCTAAAAATCTTCTAAAAGATATTTGCACTGAGCTAAATATGGAAAGCAATGGCTCCCTATTCGATCTTGGAGAAAAAGTCTATAACGAATTAGAAGATAATTATAGTACAGTAATAGAAATGTGTGCTGACAAAATTTTTTGCGGAAAGACTGCTGCTACATGGTATAAATTCGATCAAGATAGTTTAGGTAATCTAGACAGTTTACAAAGCGTAATTACAAAAAATTTAGGTTTTAACCCATTTGAGGATATTAAACTACCGCCAAAAGAGGAACTGTCAACACAGCCGCAAATTATTAGCGGGATAGTTGGCCAACAAAACGATTGTTTCTTAAGATTTATTGTAAAAAATGGTATAAGAAGAGATTATTATGGTTCAAATTCTGAAGCTGTTGTGCAACCTGAAATTATTACAGCATACATTGATATTAATAATGGAATTATAGAAGTTCGTACAGACTCAAAGAAAGCAAACAAAGTAGCAGAGTCTTTTGTACGAGCTATAGGTCAAACAATATCATTAAATCACAGTACTTTGCTTGCCCCTTTTGGCAATAATGTAGAAAATTTTGCTGACGCACTTAAGGGTGAATTAATTGATGCTACCTCAAAGCCAGAGTTATTATTAGAAAATTTTACAGAAGAGCAAGGTCAAGCGGTTGTAGACATTTTGATTGCTCTTGAAAATTATTTTGAAGAAGATGATATAGAACAATTGCAAATTTGTCTACAAGATGCAAATAATAAGTTCGGCGCACATATTGCTACTGTACCGTTTAGAGCGTTGATATTGACTGGTATGGAAAAGGTAGGCATGGGAAGCCTCAGAGAATTAAGAGGAATGCCTTTATATGATTGCTTTAAACCTTTCTTACAGCATCAGGGAGGATATATCGCATTTCCCTTTACACATGCTGGAATAGAAAGTGCATATACTATTAGAGTAGGATTAACTACAAACAGTATATATTTTAGCACACCAGCGAATGAAGAGATACTTCGATTTGTGAGAGAACAGCTTTTTGTATAAAATCCATAGGAGGTTCTTTCTATGCGATGGAAAGAAAAAAGAAAAATCGAAAAGTTTATTGAAACCATCGCATTCAGCGCCATTAAAAGATTTTATCCAACAGCTGTTGCAAAGCACACAGGTATACCTGTTGATGAAGTGTTTCAGCTATTATTAGAGATGTGCGAATCTGGACAACTTAAACTAGTCTGGGAAGTAAGATGTCCAGGCTACAATTGTGCTCGAACCTTAGTAACATTTACAACCAAAGAAAACCCTCCAGTGGAGTATTTTTGTTCTACATGCGGCGAGAATATAGAAATTGATAACAGTAATATTTTCCCAGCTTTTGAGGTAGCAGAGGAGTTTCGTGATTATATAAGAGAAGAAAGTAAAAAAAAAAATCTCTTAAGGTTGAGGGTAGTTTTATTGACTTGGTTGGCCCCCCTATCCCTGTTAGCTCTTTGGGTTTCGGTTTTTCTCCAGGTTTAGAAAACATTATCAAAAATAAAGATGTTATAATTTTTGTGCAAATGGTAAATGGGATGGTTAATGGAGGGATTAATATGGGAGATAGAAAGATAGAAAATAGTTTTAATCAAGCAAACATTAAAGGAACGAATGTGCAGGGAGATAATGTTCAATTAGACTATAATGAAGGAATTCCAACGGAATTGTTTCAGCAATTAATGCAAGATATAGGAAAAATAAAAGATGAAGAAAAAAAGGAATTAGCAAAGCATTTTGCAGAAGAAATTCAAAAAGCCGCATCTGAAAGAAATTTTGATAAAGCTAAAAAGGGATTAAAATGGCTTTCGGGAATTCTCACGACTACAGCTTCATTAGCTAGCATTGCAACTTTTTTGGGAATTGTACTTTAAGATTAAAATACCAGCTTTTCCATCAGTTGCAGATTCCTTCTCATTAGAAGCCAGGTTAATCACAAAAGGATCCTCGGCTTCCAAAAAAATAGCTGCCATGAAGGCCCTGGAGAGTAAGATGGAGACCGGGCTGGAGAGGAAACACTTAACCCACTTAAATAAATTTACAACCGTTGAAGAAAAACGAATATGTAATCAATAACTTTAATTTATTTCCCATATTCCTTTAGGAGTACTATCGGCTGGTTTTAAAATACCTTTTTTCCTTAACTGAGTTGCCTGCCATCTGATACGGTACTGCCAGGTAAAAAACAAGTCTCCAGACTTACGCAATTCGCTTTCGTAATTATTCCAAACATATTTACAAATTTCTACTAATGATGCTCTTCCCCCATAATATCTTAAAGCTTCAATTATCATGTTACTCAGGTCATCCATGGTAATCATATTAAGCATGTCCCCCTAAGCTTTTTTGCCCTTCTTCTTCAACTTCTCCAGCAACTCCCCGATCTTTTCCTGCTGCTTCATTTCGCCCTCCGGATCCAACTCAAAGTTCACATCCAACCAACTACCCTCGCGGGCCTCAGGGGGGGGGGAGGAGCTGCCGGGGACGTTTATAATTTAATAGTTAATCCCTCACCAATACATTCAATCAGCACTTTCATAATATAATCCAGATTTTTTCGTTGATATGGATTTCCCAATTGTTTCATAAGGATTTCGGCCAAGGATAATCTATGCATATTTTTACCGTCAAAATTATCATAATGGCAGATAAATTCATCTGCTAAAATTTTTATTGCTTTTCTAATTGTTAAGTCAGATTCTTCGTAGAATTCCTCGTTTAACATGTCATCAATCTTTTTTGCTAACAATTCTTCTCCAACCTTTCGTAGTAATATTTGTACTGTATAATTATTTTTGTTCCTTTCGCTTTCAATGCACATTGCCCGAAGCTGTACGACAATAATATCCAAATATGTAATAACATCAATATCTTTATTACCAAATGTGTTAATTTCTCGAAATCTCTTATACCTCCTGAGCAAAAGTGCAAAGTGAACATTAAAATTCTTAATATACTCCATTAAACGCAATTGTTCTGCATATGTCTCATCATCCATTACCTATCCATCCTTTCTCTACTCTCCCCAATATACTTTTACAAGCTTGGCAGGCACCCTGCTTCTGGCTGCATAATTTTCAACCGTTTCTCCATATTCCGGAGGCTTGTCCATTAGAAGCATTGCCGCAAAAAGGTCTGCTTCGCGTTCATATCGCCCTGGGACAAAATAAGTGTTTTCTTTAATAAAGAAATAACCGACATTCGCAGGGTGAAGCTCCTTGTGGCCGATTTCGTGAGCGATGATGGCTCGCTTTTCCGGTTCCGGCAGATTAGCTTTAACTCCGATAATTTTTCTCCCATTCAAATAGAAGATAAGTCCCCGAATTTTTTTAAAAGCATATTCAAATACCTCAATACCCAGGTAGTCCGCCAATTCATGCGGGCACCTGGTTTTATATTTTCGAATTAGGCGGCTTACAGAATTTTTAATATGGCTCATAAAATCACCTGTCGGTATTTGTATTTTTTTGTCGAAAACTTTATAAAGTAGAAAAACTACCTTGCGGTAGTTATTTATAATTTTAATGATTAAATTTTTGCAGTATCATGACAACTCCGTTCTGTTTCTTTCCGATCATTCCCCGCTCTTTATCTTTGAAGCTTTTTTCTTTAGCTTTTCAATTCTACCCTTAAATCCGTTTTTTGTTTTGTCTATTAAACCGTAGCTTAAGGCCAGGTTGCAGATTTCTATTGCTTCTTTATATCGACCTTGATTTTCATAAATAATCACAAGCCTTTGAAAAGAAGGAACAAACAGATTAAAGGTAACGGATTCAGCCTTTTTTAATATTCTTTTTCGTTCAGATTTATTATATAGTGGGTTGTTAGCTTGTTTTATAAATCTATCTTTTTCCTCTTTGAGGTATTCTTCTTTAAATTCAGGAAATTTTATAATATCTTCCATACAATATTTTATACATCTTTCAATCCATTCTGGGCCTTCGTTTCTTCGTTTATAGCACAAATCAATTAAACTATTATATGTAAAATGCAAATCAACTTGATTTTTATTTGTTCTCAAGGCTTCTTCTAACAATTTGTCAGCAAGCTCATATTTCTTTTTACTAATGGCCCAAACCGCATAATTGCTTAAAAATCCAGAATCTGATTGGGTTGTCGAAGCCTCAACCTTTGGATTATCTAAATGCTTTGAGTTAAGGCCACCCAGAGAAGAAGCGTAGCATTCCTTAATAAATTCTCGCTCTTCAGGCAACAAAGATTCCCAAAATTTTTCTAACTTAAGGAAAGCAATTATGCCGCCGTATTTCTTCTTCGGGTCTTTTGGCTTTTTCCCAAACAACCTACCTAACACCAATATCGCTCCTATTTTTTCTTCCTCTTCCATACCATCTTTAGGAAGCCTAATATATCTTCTTTATCTTCATCGTCCAGGGGGGCACCGTCAAATTTCACGTTACTATTTCGAAGGAATTCTTCAAGTTCAGCGTCGGTGGGTTCGTCTGGGATGGATTCGTTGCGATTGTTGGTACGGCCTAATAAATAATCTGTGCTGCAGTTAAAATAATCTGCAATTTTTTGAAGAGTTTCATGATCAGGGTGTGCTCTTCCTACCTCATAATGGCCTATTGTTTGTTGAGATAAACCAATAATCTTACCTAATTGTTTTTGAGTTATATTTTTTTCATTTCTTAGCTTTTTTAATCTTTTTGGAAGCATATCGCACCCCTTCTGCACTTAATAATACTATTTCTATGAGTATTTGAAAAGAAATTACTCAAAAAATCAGTAAAAAGGGTTGACTTACTCATATGCTGAGTATATAATTAATACGAAATTACTCATATTGTTAGTTAGAGGTGGTGAAAAACAGTGCCCGTAATTAGAAACAACTTGATTAAAGCAAGAGGCAAAAGGACGCAATCTGAAATAGCTAACCTCTGTGGCGTTGAACAACAAACGTATTCTCATTGGGAAAGAGGACGTTCAAAGCCGTCTATAGAGAAAATGTTGCTGATAGAAAAAATATTAGGCGTTCCTAAGGAAGAACTTTTTTTTGATATTTTTAACTCACAATATGAGTTAAAAACCAAATCCACCGCCTAAAGAGGTGCCCAGATGGATATATGCCGCAGTTGCCCTAACAACCCTAATAGGAAGCACTAAGCGAGCCTATTCCGGAAGGGTCAAATCTCGCAGAAAACCTCGTGCCAGATGAGCTAAAACCTGCTTAGCTGATTGTGTATCGTTTCCAAGGTATACGACCGGGATGTATGTTCGCAAGAAATTTAACAATATCGTTTTTGCCCTGATAAGTTGGAATACCGCGTGAATCTTGTGCCATTAAAATAATTGGCATACCCGGAAAAACGGAAGAAAGAGAACGTCTCATATTGCTAGCTGCAGCAGTATTGCTGATTACATGGGATTTTACTACAACGACAGCAAAGGTAACACCCTGTTCTTTAATAACAGCACCATCAATTTGCATTTAAAATCGCCACCTTTCAGATTTACTCATCATACTCAGCATTAATGAGGGGAGGGAAGTCAAAAAAATCAACTATAGAAATACCCAGACCGTTAGAAATTTTCATAAGCGTTACAAGCTGAGGGTTACGACTCTTACCCTTCAGTATGCTGTCGATAGTGGACTGAGTAACGCCGGACAGAGTAGCAAGACGGTTAATGCTGACGCCCTTTTCCTTGCAAAGAACTTCTATTCTTTTGGCAATAGCTTTAGAAATATGCATGTCCTACCTGCTTTACCGAAATATCGTTATTTTTAGTTTAACAGAAAATATTTAAAAAATTAACGATATGTCGTTGACAAATGAAAAATATTGGTTTAATATGAAATTAACGATACATCGTTAATTTGAGCGGAGGCAAGTATCTTATGTTTGGAACAAAAATGCGTTACCTGCGAAAAAAAATAAAACTGTCACAGCAGAAACTGGGAGAGGAGATAAACATTCCTCAAACCACAATTTCTGACTGGGAAAACAACAAATACCTTCCCAATATCAATGAGGCCGTTAAGCTTGCTGCTGCTCTAGGTGTTTCCGTTGCAGAGCTAATAGAACAACCAAAGGATACAAAAACCGCCTAGCGAGGTGATCCACATGCCGAAAAAAAAATCCAAAATCAAAAGCTGCATTATCCTCAACCCTCCGGCGACCCCGAAAGAGCAGAAGGCGTTCCAGCAAAGGTCCGCTAAAGCCCTGGCGCTGGCCCTCTATCGGTCGCTAAGCCCGGAGCAGTTCGATGCCTTGATAAGGGCGCTGGAGGCAGACCTGGGGAGAGAAAAGCAAGAAAGGAGGGACGCATCGTGAACCAAAACAAAGGGATGCAAACAGCGGAACTAATATTGGGAACAAAACTAACAGTAAACGATCTAAAAAATGCTATCTGGGACTGCAATAACGGTCTTGTTCCAATTGGCGGCATGCCGCCAGAGTGGTATCGTAACGAGCTGTTCAAGTTGACCGGCGAAACAAAAGGCTATCACGAAATGTAAACCCAAACCGCCTAAGGAGGCTCCCGTGATTTCTAAAATCGTCCCCAATATCCCCAAAATTGTTCCTAAGGTATCAGAGCTCCCTGAGGGCATGACTCAAAAAGATCTGGAGAATGCATTATATCCAAATCTGCTTGCTCTGGCCCGGATTTTCGCCAGGCATGAAATAAAGGAAAGAGAAAGGAGGTCCGCCGTATAACACCACATTCATTAAACCACTGAAAGGAGGTGATCACCATGTATAAACAAGCCAGAAAAAAGACCGGACTGAGCATAGAAGAGGCGGCTTTTCAGTTACATATCGCCCCCAGAACGCTTTGTAAATATGAGTCCGATGATCCGCGAGACCCGCGGCCAAGACCGGAAACAGTTCTATCTATGGGACTGGCTTACAAGACGCCAGTACTGACCATGCTGTATTGCCGACATGAATGCGCCATTGGTCGCCGCTACTGCTTTGATGTCCTTAACAATATTGATGTATCCCCGGTAGCCATCTTAACGAAGTACCGACATGAGAAGCGGGAATTTAACGAGATGTTGGAACGGATGACTGAGATCTTACTGAACAAGCGGGGAAAGGATGATTGCACGGAAGAGGAAATCGGGTTTCTAAAAAAGGCATTTCTTGAGGCACTTGACGTTGAGCACGTCATTGAAACATTGAAAATCAGGCTATACGATTTTTTGGACGTAGCAGAACTAATTAACGAACATAATCAAAAATGCATTGACTGCGGTTATTATGACCCGAAGCAGCCGGCACTGCAAATTGCTTAAAAGAAAGGCAGCTTAGAAAGAGAAAAGGGAAGGGGGATGGAGACCGACAATGAAAAACGTCACCGCCGCAACATCTGCAACCACCGTAACCAACGCCACCGCTGCAACCGCATCCGTAAACGCCCTCGACGCCGAAACCTGGTGCAACGACTGCGGAATACCGCTTGAAGAAAGCCAGGAGTGCCCGGCATATAAGAGGCTGTATCAACTGAGAGACGGACTTAGGGAGATTCTGGAAACGGTGGGGGTTGAGCTGAAGACGCGGGATGGGGTGAATGTGATAATCGTGGATAAGGACGGCCACGAAGTGGGGCTGTAGATGAATTTGTTATAGGGGAATTTGCGAGAAAAAGGGAAGGAGCTGGCGCAAGAATGGAAATGCACAAAATTGCCGAGCTGTGCAGGGGGCTGGCGAAACATCATCGCCAAAAGGCCGAGCAGGCAGATCCAGACAGCCATATTTGCGGATATAACTTTGGAAATGCCGCTGCATTTGAAATGGCGGTCGCATGGCTTGAAAAAGCTCTGAGCGCCGAAAAAGGGCATATTTTCGAGAACGACAATGGAAAGCGGTATTTTGTGGTGACAGGTGACGATCAAGAAGCGTTATTGCGGGATATGGACAGGGGCGGGTACGTGATCGCCAGAGGACTAGACTGGACGAATATGTGTTGGAGAGGCGGAAGCTATTTTGGAGCAAACGAGTTTGAGGTTGCAGTAAAAGCTTTTCTGGAAGAAAGGAGGGACGAGGAGCAATGCGAGTAGCGGTAAGACGAGTAGCAGTAGGAATAGCAAGCTTCAAGGGCAGCAACCGTGACTTCAGGGCCTGGCTCCGGGAGCAGAGAGCCGGGATGACGAGGAGCCTGGTCGGTGAGCTGGTGGCGGCGGTGGAGAGCGGGAAAGTGGTGGCGTTAGCGGAGTACAGAGCAAAAATAGCAAAGAAAAAAGCCGCGAAGAGAGCGGCTATGAGAAAATTCACTAATCCCAGTATAGCATAGCTTTTTATTTCAAGCAACATGAGGAGGCAGAGAAAAATTGGAAATTAGCAAAGCCGATTGGATGGCAGAAGGAAGAAAACGTTTCGGTGATAATACGAATGCCTGGAAATTTCAATGTCCTCAATGCGGCAGAATTCAAAGCTACGATATTGTTCGGAAAGAGGTTGAAAATGGGACGTTTAAGCCAAAGCGGAATTTTCAAGCAGATGATAAGGGGCTCCCACTTAATCTATCAATATACGCAGAATGCACAAGCCCGAATTGCAATTGGTCTGCTTATGGATTGTTCTCTGGTCCGGTGACGGTGATATATGACCCGGATAAACCGCACGATGTGAACAGAAAAGAGAATTGCACGATGGCGTTTGAATTTGCAGACGCGTAGTGAAAAACAAAACCAAGGAGGAATGCTAAATGGCAAAGATTGCTGAGGAGATTTTATCTCGCCTGGAGACCAATGTTTTAAAAGCAAAGTTGCTTGAGTTCCCATCGATGATCCTGGATCAAAAGGCAGCCATCCGGACTTTGAAGGATGAATATGCCGAAAAGGAGCAGGAGCGTGCTATGCTGGAGGCTGATTTAATGACCCAGCTGTCGGCCGAAAGCGACCAGAATACCGGAAAAGCGAAGTTTTCTAACGACAAAGCCCGTCAGGCGGAGCTTCAGAAACGCAAATCAACCGACCCTATGTATATAGAAGCGGCCTTGGCAGCACGTTATGCCGGCCACCGCCTCAGTGAAGCTCAAGACGAGCTGGATGCCATGGCTGACAAGTTTAAAGCTTACCGATACGTAACCAAGTTGACGGCGGAGGAACTGGCTCTGCTTGCCAGCGAAGAGGCCGAAGCTGTAGAGGATCATGCCGTTTTTACAAGCAGCCATAAACAGCTTTACTAAGATCATCGTTTCCCAAAATACTTTAAGGAGTGTGATTTTCAAGATGACTGAACAAGCAGCAGTCCAAACACAGGGCCAAACATCTGTTCAGATAATGGAACCCACGATAAACCTGCCCATGCTTTCCGACCCGGAAGAAGCAAAACTGACCATCCAGGAAAACTTGGACGGTCTGGGAGATATGAAATTCGACAAAATTAATATGCCTTCCGGCGGCGGGATATCTTTTACCATCGTAGACGAAGACGGTAAAAAAATTCCTTTAACAGAACTGACAGGAGTGCTTTTGCATAAAAAACCTTTCAAGGCTTGGTATATCAAATCCTATGACGAAAAGGACGAGGACGATATCGGCATCCCTGACTGCTTCAGCGAGGACAATATCCATGGCAGCGGGTGCAAGGAAGCAGGTATACCGGAAGGGCAGCTTTGCAAAACATGCCCTAAAAATCAGTGGGGCAGCGATAGGCGTGGCGGCAAAGGGAAAGATTGCGCGGAAAAAATACGCATCCATATTCTTATGGAAGGCAACGCTTTCCCGAAGTTTATCGATCTGCCGCCGACATCTACAGGCAATTTCAAGGATTACGTAAAGCGGCTGGCCAACAAGCTTAACCCCTTTTACGGCGTAGTGACAACAACAGGCCTTGAATCGGATAAGTCGGACAAGGGAATTGAGTATTCCAAAACCACATTCGCCAAGGCCGCTAATCTGAGCAAGGAAGAAAAAGTCGCCATTAAGCAGTATATAGGCACAATTGAGTCGATCATGGAGCGCATTTCTCCGGAAAGCATTGCATCGGACGAAGCGGATGTTATTGATTATGTTGGCAACAGTGAAGGTGCGGCCAGTAGCGGAGAGCAGCTTTACTAGCAACTCTATTAAAAACTTTGCTAAAACCAGAATAGCAAAAAAACTATACAAATCCCTCTCCTGGCCGGGGGCTCTGCTCTCCCGGCTCCCGGCCAGGAAGTTTGTTTGAATCTCTGATACTGAAATATCCTTGAAAGGAAGGAGGCGCAAAAAAGCTTGAATCCAATTAAAAAGCTCATCATAGAAAATTTTCAAAGCCACGTAAAAACCATTATTGAACCCGCATCGGCAGGACAGCTTACGGTCATAGTTGGTCCGTCTGATTCAGGCAAAACAGTTATTTTTCGCAGTAAGCGCTGGGTTAGCAATAACGAGCCGGATGGAACAGGATTCATACGTGCCGGTGCAAATTTTTCCCGGGTAACAGAAGAGCTTGAAAGCGGTCATGCAGTAATTCGTCACAGGACAGCAGGCGGTATAAACCGGTATATTGTCGTATCACCAGATGGAGAACGCCAAACTTTTGAAGGTTTTGGACGGGCGGCTGTGCCGCTTGAAGTTCAGGAAATAATAGGTGTTCGGCCAGTGACCATTGGCGATACAAAATTTAATCTAAACCTCGCTGAGCAGTTGGATAGTCCGTTTCTCGGCAGTTCCGTAAGCGCACCAGGAAGAGCTAAGGTTTTAGGTAAGCTTGCCGGTACCGAAGAGATAGATCATGCCGGAAAGTCATTAAATACAGATTTGCACCGCAGGAACCAAGACATAAAGCACCTGGACGACGATCTCGATAACCTTGAAAGACAAATTAAGGTATACGAATGGCTACCGGCAGCTAAAGAAAAGATTTCTGTTTTGGAACAGCTGGTAGATGCAGTAAAAAGAGACCAGGAACGTCGGGAAAAGCTTATCAAACTGAAAGAATCCAGGCAACAGGTTGCTATTTGTATTGCAAATTCTGAAGCAGTTATCTACCGGCATAGAAACGTGGAGCTAATTGCTCAAATTGTCGTTGATGCAGAAAAAAAGAATGCACGCAAAAAGGCCGTTGAAGCACTGAAAACCACGCTGGGAAATAAGGATTATCTGATTCTTGAATCTCAATGTGTAATTGTTCGCTGGCAGAGCATTGACCTGGCGTTCTACAACGTAGAAGAAGCCGAGTTCAAGAAAGTAAGAAGCAAGGACATCCGGGAAAAATTCCAAAAGTTGCAAGTTCTTAGCTCCGGCATTAGGCAGTCCGAAGATACGCTCAAGACCTGGAATGGTCTGCAGGGAGCACAGAAAGCAGCATATAAAGCCGCCGAAAATCTGCAATTAAACCAGCGATTATCAAACCTGAGCAAGGCTTATGACAAGTCTATTACATCTATCTGCAGCGCTCAGGAGACTATCAAATGTCACCAAGCCTTGGCCGATGCCTCCGTATCAGCAGACAGGGCTACTGCAGTTATAGAGTCACGTGGCAAGATAGCCAAACTTAAGTCATTATACACCCAAGCAGATATTTGGGTAACTAATACTGAAAAAACCTTGCTTAAACTGGCCGGGCTTAATGATGTTGAGGCCGTACTATCCAGCAGCGTAGCAAACCTTGAACTGCAGCGTAAAGTTATTGACCTTTCCCGAAGATTAAGATCGCTTGAAGAAAACACCAGGCATTCCAGAGAAGCCGTTATGCTTCACGAGAACCGTGTGGCCGAATTGGAAGGGGCGTACCGTGATGAGCTGGTTACCCTTGGTAAGTGCCCAACGTGTGGAAGCATTGTAAATCTTGAAAACCTTAGGGAGGTATGTTAACGATGACAGTTTTAAGCGCACAGGTCGCAAATAATTCAGCGGACGTAACGCTCCGCCTTAATAACCTGAAAGATCAAATTGAAAGAGGCAAAGCCGAAAAGGCCAAAGCAGAGGCAAACCTGGAAACTTATACTAAGCAGCGCGACGAAATTGTTGCCCAATTAGCCGAGCTTGGCGTAACTCCAGAAAATTTAGAAGCGGAAATTCAGAAGCTGGACGTGGAGATTGACGAAAATTTACGTCGGGCGGAAGAGCTCCTCAGGGGGTAGGGACCATGACTTTTACTCTTGCAAAAATCGAAATTGGTCTAGCGGACCTGCGGTCACGGTACCAGCAGGCCGCTGGCCAGCTGGCTCTACTGGAGAGACAAAAAGCAGAGAAAATCGAACAGTTGTCTTCCGCCAAAAAAGATATTGAAACGTGGCAGCAAGTGCAACTCCTATTTACCAAAGCATCGGAATTTGCCCGAACTCAACTTAAAAAACGAATTGAAGAGACAGTGACAGCAGCATTACAGGCAATACTGGCCACTGACAGCATCGAATTTCAAATTGATATACGTATGCTCAGCGGTAGCCCCGCTGCAGATTGGTCCGTAGTGAGTAAATACGGCGATCTTATTGTAGCAGCTAACCCGGAGGACGGGCGCGGTGGAGGTGTCGCAGATATTGTAAGTCTGGCGTTAAGGTTAGCTCTACTGGAGTTGGCCAGGCCGAAGCCGAAGGGACCGATCTTCTTGGATGAACCCGGCAAGCATGTAAGTCGTGAGTATCTACCAAATATGGCGGAGTTTTTGAAGCAGTACGCCCGGAAAACCGGAAGGCAAATCATCATGATTACCCATGCGGATCCCTTGGCCGATGTGGCTGACGTAAGTTACCGGGTAACGCAGGTTAATGGGATAAGTGAGGTGAGCAGGTTATGAAATTTCTAATAATTGGCGACGTTCATTTTCGAGGCATGAATCCCCGCGCAAGGCTCGATAACTACATGGAGGCAATCATAAACAAGATATTTGAGGTTTACGAACTGGCCCGGAAATATAAAGTAGAAGCCATAATCTGCCCAGGAGATCTTACGGATAGCCCAAGTGCAATGTGGGGAACAATGGCAGAATTAGCTTCTGTCTTACAACAGACTCCATGTCCATTCCTGTGTATTCATGGCAACCATGATATTTGGTCCGGAAACGCCGGCAGCAAGCACAGAACACCATACGGTTTTCTGGCACGACTGGAGATAATCAGAGATATTAGTGACGAACCATTTGAATGCGAAAATGAAATCGTTATATCAGGCCACGGCTTTAACATTGAGACTGATACCGAGCTGGGTAAAGGACAGTTTATGCCGCCCAGGCGTGCCATGCAGACGGCAAGGGAAATTATTGATGTAGATGATTTCTCCATTCACGTCGTCCACTCCATGCTCATGGAACGTTCCCCAGGTTTCGATATGCGGCATACGCTTGTATCGCAAGTCGAAACCACGGCGCAGGTCATTATCAGCGGTCATGAGCATATTGGATTCGGACTCAAACGCCGTGACGACGGGGTACTTTTCATTAACCCGGGAGCGCTGTGCAGGCTGTCAGCTCATGCCGCAGAGATGGAACGAAGGGTTCAGGTGGCACTGCTGACGGTGCATGGAAACCGGGAAGTTGAAGCAGAGCTCATCCCCTTGAAATCGGCCCTTCCCGGGCATGAAGTGTTAAGCAGGCAACACCTGGAGAATGAAGCCGAAAGGGAAAGCAGGCTGGAGAAATTCCTGGAGCTGCTTGCCTCTGAAGGCGAATCAAAATTCCTCGAAGTCCGGGAAATCATTGAAGACATCGCGGCCCGGGAAGCATTGCCGGGCGAAGTGAAAGCTGAAGCGCTGCGACGGATCGGGAGGGCCCGGGAAGAGCTGGGGGTCGTAGAACGTAGGACGGGGGTGGCATAAGCATGAAAATACAATATCAGTATATTAACTTCAAACCCAAAAGTCTGGAGCTCATAGATAAGGTCAATGACATTATTAACGAGTATCAGAAGATGGGTTACGAGCTAACATTGCGGCAGGTTTATTATCAGCTTGTTGCCCGTGACGTCATTCTAAACAATGAGCGCAGCTATAAAAACCTGGGCAACTTGATATCAGACGGGCGTATGGCAGGACTGATAAGCTGGCGTGCTATTATTGACCGCACCAGGAATTTGCGTGCTAACAGCCACTGGGATTCTCCTGCAGAGATTATAAATGCTTGCGCCCGCCAGTTCTCCTACAACAAGTGGGAAGGTCAGCAAAATTACGTTGAAGTCTGGGTGGAGAAAGACGCGCTGGTAGGAATCGTCGGCCAGATATGCGGCAGGCTTGATGTGCCGTTTTTCTCCTGCCGGGGCTATGTTAGCCAGTCGGAAATGTGGGCTGCGGCGCAGAGATTGGAATACCGTTCAAAAGAAAAAAATATTGTCGTTATTCACCTGGGTGACCATGACCCCAGTGGCAAAGATATGAGCCGTGATATCGTTGACAGACTACGTATATTCGGAGTTGACATTAATTTTAAGCGAATTGCTCTGAATATTGATCAAGTGCAGCTTTACAACCCGCCTCCCAACCCTACGAAGCTAAGCGACAGCCGGTGCCACGGCTATATAGCGAAATTCGGGCATGAGTGTTGGGAGTTGGATGCGCTGCGTCCGGAGGTCATTGAGGGCCTTATCCGGGAAACCGTTGAAGAATACTGCGATTTATCCTTGTTTGAAGAAGTGAAGCAACGTGAACTGGATTCGAGGAAGCTGCTAAAGGTCGTCGCCGAAAATTGGGAAGATATCGAAGAAAATTACGGATTTGTGGGTTAGCGGCAATTATACTATGCTGCGACAAAAGGAAGGAGGCTTAAAATCATGATCCCCCAAACTCAAATGAGAATAGATGAACAGGGTACCATAGCACCGATACCCAATTATATTACCCTTCAGGGCACAATTCAGCGAATCGTTTTCCACAACCCGGAGAACGGATACTGCGTGCTGTCGGTGACCATAAAAAGCGAGGATGAATTTGGCTTTGGCGATCCTGCTATCAAAATGACCGGCCATCTTGCAGCCCCCAGAATCGGCGACGAATACCGCTTCACCGGGACCTGGAAGACCCATCCCCGTTTTGGCCGACAGCTAAATTTCACCGACGCAGAGCTTCTGCTCCCTGTCGGTAAGTCCGGCATTGCCCGGTACTTATCGCACATAACCCATGGCGTCGGTATCGTCAAAGCAGAAAAAATTACGGCGGTCCTGGGCGAAGATGCTCTGGGGCAGATCCGGGAAAATCCGGAAGCTCTGGAGCATCCCGATCTATCTTTCCTGACCGACCAACAAAAATCCGAGATCATAGCTGACCTGACAAAAAATTCCGTCCAGGCGGAATTAGCATCCTTGATCTGCGGTCCCGGAATCGGCATCGGGACCGTTCATAAAATCTTGAACACCCTGGGCAGCGGCCAGGAAACTCTCCAAACCGTGAAGCAAAACCCCTACATGCTTTGCGACGAAGTATTCGGCATCGGCTTCAAATTGGCGGACCAGATAGCACTAAAAATTAGCATACCAAAAGACTCCCCATTTCGTGTAGAATCGGCACTAAATTTCATTCTCAAGGAAGCCGCGGGCGAAGGACATTGCTATTTGACTCCGACGCTCAACGTTGAAGCGCTGCTTGGAACTGTAGAAACCGAAAAGTTGACAGGGCAAAAATTGCGGGGGAAAAGAGAGAAGAAGAAGGAAGGCATTATAGCTTATTCGGGCGTTGGAGTACAGGAAATTGCAGCAGCGAACCAGAGGCTCATCGACACGGGCAAGTGTGTCCGGGAAGGTGACGCAGTGTACGCTAAAAACCTGTGGATAGCTGAAACTTTAGTGGCGAAAAGGGTTAAGGCCTTAATCGGCCAAGAACCAAGCAAAATTGAAAATCTGGAATCACATATTCAGGACATTGAATCCCGGGCCGGCGTTGAATATGCTCCGGAGCAGAAAGAGGCTGTTTTAAAGGCTTTGATTCAACCCCTAAGCATTATCACCGGCGGTCCCGGTACCGGCAAGACGACCGTTATAAACGCTATTTGCGAGATTTACAACCGCCTTAATTCTATACTTCCTGTCTACCTCGCCGCCCCCACCGGTCGGGCTGCTAAACGCATGTCGGAGGCTACAGGGCATGAAGCTATGACGATTCACAGGCTCCTTGCCTACAACCCGAATATGTCAGCAGGTTCAGATGGCGGGTTTGGATATAACCTCAGAAACCCCCTTCCTGGACCAGGGCTAATTATTGTAGACGAAATGTCCATGACCGACGTTGAACTGGCATCCCATTTCTTTGCAGCAGTAAATGTTTCTGATCCCCGAAAACTGCACCAGGTTGTCTTAGTGGGCGATGTGGACCAGCTGCCAAGCGTAGGGCCGGGGAGCGTACTGCGAGACCTGATCTCCTCTTCCTGTGTGCCCACGACTCACCTTGAATACAATTACCGCCAGGCCGGCGGCTCAAAAATTGCCGAATTCGCCCATAGAGTTTGTCGCGGGGAGATGCTGCAGCTTAAATCTGCCGGTGATTTTGAATTTAGTTCTGCGGAAAGCGGGGATGAAGCAGCCAGCATAATTACTTCCCTTGTGCAGAATTATATTCATTTCCAGGGCTTATCCCCCCTTGACTGGCAAGTCCTGGTCCCCATGCGCCGCGGTTCCTGCGGCGTCAAGGAGCTAAATAAATCTCTCCGGGAAATCGTAAATCCGTCATCTTCCGGCACCCCGACATTAGGAAGTTTCCGCGTCAACGATAAGGTAATGGTCATAAAAAATAACTATAACCTTGAGGTTTTTAACGGCGATATCGGAATCGTTACAAACATTGAAAAAGGAAGGCTGACCGTGGATTTCGGTGACAAGAAAGTTGACTTTGCAGTGGAACAGTTAGAACTGCTTACCCTGGCCTATGCTTCGACGATTCATAAATCTCAAGGGTCAGAATTCAAGCTGGTGATCATGGGGTTGTGTAGCCAGCACTATATGATGCTGCAGCGGAACCTTCTTTATACCGGGATGACCCGGGCGAAAAACAAGCTGATTTTGGTTGGAAATAAGAAGAGCGTGGCCATGGCGATAAAAAATTCAAAGATCGAGGAGCGGCTGAGCAGGCTTAAGGAAAGGGTGGCGGGGGAGGCGTGAAAACAATAAAAACCGACTACAAATATCTTATTTTCGTCCAAGCGCCCAATCCTGGCCGCAAAACATCGGTATGGGAATGCCGGAACAAAAAAAGTCAGACGGTTTTAGGACATGTGAAATGGTACGGAGCATGGCGACAGTATTGCTATTTTCCTATGGTGCAAGCAGTGTATAACGCCGGGTGCTTGGATGATATAGCAGATTTTATCAGACAGTTAGGAGTGCAACATGGACAAACACGCCAAAAAGCTACTATCTGAGATTAAAATTAATAAGATCACAGCCGCCCAGATCCTTGCGCAACTCGAAAAAAAACATACGCAAAAGCCGTGTTCCGATATCCACCACCCGGCGCTCCAGGATGCTTTCTACAGCGAGGTCAAAAACGGCCCAAGCTGGGGACAAAAAGGCAGCAAGCTGCTTATCCTTGACGCCGTGGCTATAAAGAGATCATGGTCAAAGCCTTGCATAACGGGCTACGAGATCAAGGTCAGCAGATCCGACTTCTTGCGGGGTAAGGAAACGGCGTTAAAGCAATATACAAAATACTGCCATGAATTCTATTTTGTGTGCCCGCCGGGAGTGGTTACGCTGGAGGATTTAGCGGGGCCGGAGGGCAAGCACGGCGACATTGGGCTTATATATTACTCCCCAGAGCACGACACGCTCTACACGAAGCGCCGGGCCATGTACCGGAAGATCGATTTACGGAGCCCTGAGGTAGTGGGGATGCTTTTTTATCTTGCAATGTATCGGGCGGGAAAGGAAAAAGTAGAAACTTAATTTTTTTTACCCTGCTATTTTGCCATATTTACGAAACAGAGGAAAACAATGCGAAAATAACTATTTAGAAAAAGTAAGAAATAGCAAAGGGAGGGTGAATGCCGTTATAGGTAACCTGGGCCAAAAGCAGCCCAGGTAAAGTGGCCCAGGTAAGAAGGTTACCTGACTTTCATGGCTGATTTAACTTTAGCCAGTTTGCCCAGAACTATATGAGCCAGACCGTAACCCATTATACCGGCACCGATCTTACCGCCAACAAGCTTTCCGAAGCGGTGGACAATGTTGCCTAAGCCTACGATAGCCATACTGGTAGTAGATTCCATTTTTCTTTCAAACATAGCATTCACCCCCCTAATATATTTTTTCTGTATAACAGCAGTATTATCAATAAAACCGTTCGGAAAGTGTCCGAACAAAGACCGATTTAAGCAACCTAAAAACGCTGTTAATCTTGATATTATCGTTATCCGTCCCGTTCGGACATGTTCAAACAAAACCTATATTTCCCATATTTTAATTTTAATTAAAGAAGGGGTGATGAAATTGGCTCACACTGCATCTGCATCGCTAACCAGTACGAATTCCATCAACGTCACCATCACTGACCCGCGGCCGGATCTGTCTGCCGACTCCGAGCTCTGGACAAGGTTGCTTTCACTCTCTGCGCAGCCGCAGCGCTGTTGCCCGGAACAGCGTTACCCGGAGCATAATTGCCTGGAACTCCCTGAGCTCACGAAATCGCTGCTTATCATGCGGCAAAACGGCACGCGGCTGAAAAAACTTGATTCCGGGGACTACGGGCTAAGGCCGCAAATCAGAAAAAGCAAAGGCGGCAAAAGTCAGAAAGGACAGGGTTGCTGGAAAGACGCTGCAGCATACAGGCAAATGGCAGCGGAGCTGCTTAAGCCTCATCACGAGCAGCTGGTGGAGCTGCTGAAAGAATTCACGGCCGCCATAACATCTGAAATAAACAGTATGCCTGAGTGGGAAAAAGTCCAGCACGCTTTAAGTGAGCACGGAATATGCGCCATATTCAGCGAGGTTCTTAACGAAAACGTCTATTTTGCCCAGGATCAACAAATTGCCGCCGGAGCGCCGAAGAGCGCGGTAGTATATACGCTTGACGAGCTGCGCCTATTACTGGCCAATCCACCGCCTAACGAGAATGAACTAAAAAAGATACACGAGATAAAAAAGGTTTTCAACGGAACAATTCTTGAAGCTGGGAAAGAGATGATAAGGTGAGAAATATTAAGCCGATCAGAACAGCTTATAATAACTATCTTTTTCGTTCCAGGCTTGAAGCACGTTGGGCAGTATTCTTTGATGCACTGGGCATCAGATATGAATACGAACCGGAAATGCAAGAAGTAGGTAAAATTCAAGTGTATAACTATATCCCTGATTTCTTCTTACCAGATTTAGATTTATACGTAGAAATTAAGGGGCAACAACCAAATGAAACAGAATTAAGCAAAGCTGCAGGTTGGGCACGGGATGTTGAAGATATCATAATTCTTTTTGGAAATATTAACAAACCTATCGGTTGGTTTCTTGCAGTTCCATACGGATACGTAAAAGATCCTGTCCCAATTCTTCATAGAGATTATGCATTTTGTGAATGTTTAAGGTGCGGGAAGATTGGCGTTAGTGCTAATGCTTGTGAAATGCCCGATTTCTGTAACCCAGAAATTAATTTAGAATCAACATGTTTTACTATTACAGAATATACCGAACAAAAATTACCAAACGGACATACTTCTCAAAAACTTGCTACTGCTTGCAAAAAAGCAATATTTTATGTATTTGATGATTCTCGAAAGCATCAAAGTAATTTTCGTAATAAAACTAACACTGCTGGCGGCCATCCTACGCAAAAGATGATAAATTACGCTAAGTATCTTGTAAAAAAATGGAACGACGAAGCAGATAGTGATGAAATAATAGATATTGAAGATATTGAAAATTGGAGTTTTGAAGAAGTCAGCGATTTAATTAATGAACTAATAGATGAGATAGAAGAAGACTAATTTCGCAAACGGAAAAGTAAGCAAGGAGGAATAAAGTGTTGTGGCAACTATGTCAGAATGGAACGAAGTAACTCGCTTTAATCCATGCAAAATATGCGGACATCCTGACTGGTGTAGTGCCAGCTCTGACGGTGTCTGGACGGTCTGCCGGCGCTTCGATACCGGAGAAGGTCTGCACAAGGTAGACAAAAACGGTGTAGACTACTGGCTGTACCGTCTGATCAATACCGACAATGAAAACGAAGCAAACGATGGCACCCAAAAAGATGACTACCCGGACATACTGCCACAACAAAACCAAGCTCCTATGCTCGCTGATCCTGATACACTAAACAAGGTCTACCGAGCGCTACTGCAGGAACTTATCCTTTTCCCTGAACATAGGGAAGCCCTGCGCAAACGGGGACTGAATGATAATGAAATTAATGTCCGTGAGTACAAAACTCTCGGACCCGGCCGGGCAAAAACAGCCAAAAAGCTGGTCAATCAGTTTGGGGCTGATATTTGCATAAAAGTCCCTGGCTTTTTCATGAAGCAAGGGGAGAGAGCGCCCTATTGGACGCTGGCTGGCTCCCCAGGTATAATCGTGCCGCTTCGTAACGCCCAGGGCAAGATTGTTTGCCTAAAAGTCCGTGCGGACAAACCTGGCAGCGGTCCGAAATACTCTTATATCACCAGCTCGGGAAGAGTGGGAGCAGTGCAGGACGGTCCGAGCGCCATGCCAACAGTGCACCTGCCTGTTGATAGTTGCAGTTCCCACATCGACATCACGAAGAAAGAAGAACCAATTAAATCGGAGCAAGACAACAGTGGAGGGAGTGCAGGGGGGTTATCCGAGCCCGATGTTGAAAAGAGCGCCTGCCACTTCGATGTTCGAGGACCCGCCATTCATAGCAATTCTAATAACCACAACCTCAGAGTCAGGCTGACCGAAGGAGAGCTCAAAGCAGACATCGCAACAGTGTTAAGCGGCGACCTGACGATCTCTATCCCCGGGGTTTCAGCATGGCGACCCGCGCTGCCAGTTCTTAGGGAGTTGGCCCCGGGAAAAATTTTATTAGCTTTTGATGTGGACGCACATCAAAACTATAACGTAGCGCGGGCATTGCAAAATACAGCGATCGCTTTGCAAGCAGAAGGTTTTAACGTAGAGCTCGAAACCTGGCCGGAGAAATGGGGTAAGGGCATAGACGATGTCCTGGCCAGCGGCTTCACCCCGAAAATTATTTCCGGCAGAGAGCAGGTTTCTGCAGAAGTCAATAAAATTGCCGCCGGAGCACTTGTGGAGCAGCAAAAAAAGCAGCAGGCCGCGAAGGACAAAAAAACAGGCAACAATGATAACCGAAGCGCAATAAATGCGGATTATCAAGATCTGGTTTATCAGAAAAGAGCTTGCTGGGAAGCGTTGGAACAACGATCTAAACAATCCGCACCACTGGTATTTTCACGCAGCGGCTCCCTTGTCCGCATTAAGCACACGGTTGAGGAAGGTTATGTTATTGACGTTCTTCATACCGATTCACTCCGCAATATTATTGCGGACATTACCCGGTGGTATAGGGCAGATAAGAATGGAAACGAACGATCGGTTTTCCCTGTGCTGGATACCATCAAAGGCTTGCTGTCCGAATCATCGCCGCCGGTGCCAAGGCTTCGGCGCATTGTTCAGGCCCCTGTGTTTTCAGCTGACGGCACGCTAATTACTACTCCCGGCTATAATGAAAAATCGCAGACATGGTATGACCAAACTTGCGACATACCGGAAGTATCCATGAAGCCGTCCAAAGATGAAATACAGAAGGCTAAAGAGCTGTTTTTTAATGATTTGTTTGTTGATTTTCCGTTTACGGACGAACTTAGCGGAGTATATGCCGTCAATGCCGCAATACTGCCTTTTTGCCGGCAGCTAATAGACGGCGCCACTCCCCTGCATCTTGTTGACGCTAAAAGCGGCTCGGGGACCGGTAAATCACTACTGGCCGATTTGATTTCTATTCCGGCTACGGGACACCCTTCTCCCGGGATGGCTGAAGGTCAAAATTCCGACGAATGGCGCAAAAGAATAACGGCAAAGCTTGTAGCCGGCAGCCAGTTTTTCTTAATCGATAATGTAAATCAGAAACTGGACAGCGGTGAGCTTGCGGCGGCCGTAACTCTGGCCCGATGGGAAGACAGGCTTCTTGGAGAAAGCAGGACCATTATCTTGCCGGTAGAATGCGTCTGGCTGGTGACAGGTAACTCGGTCAAAACTTCACGGGAAATAGCGCGGCGCATGATCAGGATTAATCTTGACGCCAAGGTGGAAGATCCCTGGTCACGGACTAACTTTAAGCATAAATCTATCCGTGAATGGGCCGGAGAGAACCGCGGTCAGCTTATCTGGGCCGCTCTAACACTGATACAAGCGTGGATTGCAGAAGGGAAGCCCTCCGGCGACCAGGTGCTGGGTATGTTTGAATCCTGGGCAGAAGTTATGGGCGGTATTCTTGATGTAGCAGGAATACCGGGTTTTTTAAGCAACCTGCGCGAAATGCACCGGCAAAGTGACGAGGAAACCGAAGCCTGGCAGGAGTTTTTGAACGGATGGTGGGAAAAATTCGGGAGTACAGTCGTTACCACGGGCATGCTGCACGGTATGGCGATAGAAAATGATTTATTATTGCCGATATTGGGAAGCGGCAGCGAACGGTCGCAGAAGACAATCCTGGGAAGCGCGCTGGGCAAGATGGCAGGAAGAAAGATCGGCGGGTATGAGGTCCGGGAAGCTTCGCCGGATAAACGCCAAAGAACGAAGAGGTATGCTCTTGTGCTACAGAAAAATGGGGCAGATGGAGTAGATAGAGTGGACGGAGCAGGCAGAGCAAATAGAGCAGATAGACTAGATGGGGCAGATGATGGTAGAAAAATTTTTAGTAATCAAGCTTATGGCCAATTTTATGGCGATGATAATAATGCTCCATACTGACAAAATTTAGGATGTAGAATTTAGAAAAAAACTGCTGACTTGCTGACCTTAAATGAAGTTAAAAAAATTGCCAGAATTATACTGACATATTTTAGGTAATTATTGCTGACCTTGCTGACCTTAAAACGTATACAAAAATTGTTAAATGTTAGGCGTTGGAAGTAATGGAAATAAATGTTGCTGACCTTCGCGAAGGTCAGCGCGAGGTCAGCACAAAGGTCAGCATGACCTAAATGACGAAATGATGGGGCTTTGCAGATGCACTGCTGACCTTGCTGACCTTTTTCTTTACTACGCGTGAGAAAATCGAAATTTGTAAAATAAAAAAATAAATTATACACGCGTATATATACTAGGATAGCGTGTAAGGTCAGCAAAGTCAGCAACGAAGCTGTAAATGCCGATGCTTGCGGGATTTGCTGGGTGCTGACCTTTGAAGCAAGGTCAGCAAAAGGTCAGCAAAAATGGCGGGTTAAACGGTGTAAATGCCGATGTATACGGGATTTTAAAGGTCAGCATAAGCCTGTCGAAAATAACTTTTCGGAATTTCCGGGTTGGAATCCCGTACACTTTCGAACGCAATAAAAAAAAGCGGAGAAAAAAGCGCAGGAGGAGCGAGTTGAGCTATGCCATACTGCAGCTACGAAAAATGTGGCAAATTCATTGAGAAGCCGAGCAAGGAACAAAGAGTCGGGCCGAAGATGGTGTTTTGCAACCGGGAATGCGAGGTGGCCGACTGTATGAATAGATTCCCGGGGACGAGTCTGGCCGTGATGGTTGAAAAGCAGTATCCGGAAGTTGTGGAGCGGCTGAGGAAGGAAGGTGTAATCACATGAACTCTAAAAATGGAGTGTTCATATTTTTGCTGTGCTTGTGCTTAATGCTGGCACTTTATGGCCTTTCGGTTCAGGAAGAGCAGCTGAAGGATGAGGTGGCTCAACTCCAGAGTAAAATCATTCAGTTGGAGCAGGAGAATGAGCAGCTTCGGCAGCATGCCCAGGAGCTGCAGGACCGGGGAGGACGAAGGCAGCAAACCATTTTTCAGGAGGTGAACTCCCATGCCGAGAGGCAGCATATTTGACCATGCCATAGTAGACGATGATGATCGCAGCTTCGAGGAGCAGATGCAAGACCTGGGCGTCGAAGTAGTGAAGCCTGCTCTCCAGGAGCCAGAGTGGTATGATCCAGACTTCCGGAGAAGGAACAAAATTGGGCTTAAAGATAAAATTAGCGTGCAAAAAACTTGCATTACTATCGGTAGCCAGGCAATTTTAGAAATGGGAGTTAACGAAAATTTTAAAGTGAAAGTCGGGACTGCAAAATACAAAGGCAGAATAGTATTGCTGCTTAAACTTACAAATAATGGCTTGAAGATAACAAAATCAAACAAGAATTCATACAGGGTTGGAGCAAAAAAGTTGCCCGAATGGCTGCAGGGCAAAGGGCTAAGGTTTGGTTTATACAGCCTAAAGAAAGTCGAAGGCGGCTTCATCGGCATCCCGGAAGAAGAGGTGACATGACGTGAGCCGCCGACAGCTAAATATACAATTCCATCCTCACGCAATAGACAGGCTGCCACAGCGGTTGCCGGGAATGAGAAAAGAACAATTGCGCGGCCGGCTACGGCGAAGGATAGCGGCGGAGCTGAGGAAGGGCGCTATGGTCGATGAGCGGGGAGCGTTGAAGATAGAGGTTATATCGGGGACGGGGGTGTGGGCGGTGTGTTATCCCTCGTTCATGGGTGGCTGGGAAATAAAGACAGTAATTCGTGAAGGGTGGGCTGAAGACATGGAAGAAAGAGCGGAATACAGAAGCAGGGAAAAATGTTGTTATCCGGGTTGTAATAAATTGGCTTTATTTTATATTACTGATGCCAAAGAAAATTCAGATTTTGCCTGTCAAGAACATCTTCCCAATATGATATTGCCGGACCGTATTCATAGCGTATATATTTCCAGCGATGAAGCTAAAGAGCTAAGTAAATGGAAGATGCAGAAAGCAAGCAGGAGGAAAAACCAGTGAACCGGCGTAGAACGAAAAAAGCTTTCCGAAAATTGCAGGAAGGACGCCCTTTGACTCAAAAAGAGTGGAAAACTTGTATCAAATTTGCTAGGAAAAGTTTCAGGAAAATTGCACAGTATACTTCAAGGTGGCTCCCAGAAGTAGTAGTAAAAATAACAGAAGTATGCGAGAAGCTCCGGGATGTGTTTAGTGCTGCATCCAAAGAGAATGTCGAAGGAGCAGAGGAGTCCGGGGGTGTAAAAAAAGGATGATATGGGCTGTTGTAAAAAAAACGGACAAAAGAGCGTTAGAATTGGCAGACCGCCACTATACAAGACAAAAGCCCGGTACTCCGCAATTTACAAGGCCGGGAAGAAATCTGGTGCTGTTATCAATGGATGGAAGGGCCGTATGGACAACCTGGATGCCAGCCAGAGGGGAGAGAATGGATGGTCTTAATGTGTGGGAATGCACGATGTTTCGTAACGAAGGGATATTTCTTTCCAGTCATTTGATTGTTTTAGCCTTGGCGGTAACTAGGATGGAATGGGGCGAACCGCCAGTAGACGGAATGATAACATACATTGGGAAGCACCTGCATGGCGGTTGCTTTCATGCAGCTGGTTTTCGTAACGACGGCTACAGTAAATCAAGAAAGCTACAAAGGTTAAGGCTGTCCGGTGATCGATTTCCTCCTGCCATGGCAGCTGCTGTAAAAATGGAAGCAGATGTAATTGCATTATGAGTACCTGCCCGCTGTTTGTCCCTGCGGCTGGGACGGGGAAAGCGGAGAAACCTAACTGCGGCGAATGCGGCCGCTGGGACGCAGAGCGGCAGAAATGTCGGGATGAGGAGGGGCTGAGGGGACTGGAGGGGCTGGGTCGGATAGCTCAGCTAGATGCTTCTCCTCAAGATTCATATCAAGATTCATAACCACGAACCAAGAAAGAGGTGACGGCGATTTGAGCAAGGACCATATTCGAGACTATGCCACTGAAGCCTTTCGCTTTTATGCCCGGTGGGGTGGGAGAGATAGCTATGTCAAAAGTCTGCTTTCCGACCTGCAGCAGCATAAGGGCTCCGGTATTTGCTCTCCCACGGAATCAGCGCTGATTCACAAAGAGCAGGTCATGCGGGAACATATGGCCGAAATCGCCGACCTTGAAGCGGTTGAGAATGTTTTAAGAATCTGCGGTCATGACGTTCGTCAGGCGGTGGAAATGGTCTACTTGGCAAAGCCTTATGAGGAACTGGAGTGGGGGGAAATTAAGCAGCGGGTGCACTATGCGGAGATTCATATTCCGGCAAGCCAAGCGACAATTTATAGGTGGTTAGCAAGGGCCAGGAGAATGTTTGCTGAAGAGAGAGGGCTGAGGCTAAAAAATAAAAAAAAAGAAAAAAGTTGATAGTAATTAGACCATACGTTATTGTATAATAGGTTTAGTTGGTAAGGTTGTAGATAGCAGGTAGCGGTAAGCAAGCCGTCCGGGAGGGCGGTTTTTTGTTTTCCATGAAATATTTGCAGGAAATCCTTTCCTTTTGCCGAAATGTAGTAAGTGGAAGGGAAAAGAAATTATGGATGCTTTAAAATTTGATTTGTCTCCGATGATGCATCAATTATACAAACCTTTAATAGTGGCTTTTATATTATTAGTTTTAATTCTATTTGCTTTTGTAATAATTGTTATTAAATTACCTAACAATTTAATTGGAAGAATAATAGAAGCTGTAGTTCGGGGCTTTTTTATGGTTTTAGTTATTGTAGTTATGGGCGGCTGGGTTTATTATTTTTTTCTTTTATAAATTCTTTTCGACAAAACCTTACAAAAGGTTACAGGATTCATCGAAGGAAAGTCCTCTTCTTTTACCGAAAAGAGTGGGAAAACGGCAGAGGGAGGGATTTTAATGGTAGTGCGTAAAGTTAAATTTGAATATTATGAAGTAGCGTGTAAAGAAAAAAATGAGCAGGGAAACATCCAAGATCATCTTTTTGATCTTCAACAATGGATAGATAGAATAGGTAATAAATCATTAGATGGAAGAACATATGATTACTATCAAGAGCAAGCTAGGTTAGAACGAATAGGGTATGATAATGCAATCGATTTATGGTTTTTGAACTTTGTTAGGTTACGAGTTACTAATATACCCTTAAAAGGAAAAATTAGTGAATTAGCAGAACCTATTGAGCTGGAAGATGACGAATTTATAGGTGAAGATGTAACTGCGTTATATGATCCAAAGTTAAATATTATTATGTTGCAAAGAAACATTCATAGTTTAGGTCCTACCGGAATAGAAAAGTACATCAATTTAGCTTGGGCGAACGAAAACGAGGATATTTATTTAAGACCTATAATATTAATTAATCCTATAGAGAAATTAAAAAATGCAAAATATTACAGAAAAATGGTTGTTAGATTTGCCGATTTACCTACAAAAGAAATGAACATGAAAACAAACTCACCTCTTAATAAAATAATTGAAGCTTTTGGTCAATATGAAGCTGTAAATGCAGAAATAATTATTACAGTAGGTAGGGCTAAGGGAAATTCATTATATAAAGAAACAGTTCATGATAGTATTAATGAAATATTTCTTAATAGAGATTTAGTAACAAAAGCAGAATTAACAAAGAGGGATACCGAAGACAGTAATGTCGAAATTATTGATTTGTTTGAACATAAAGTTCATGATTATTTAACTTTTGTTTTAGAGGAAAGGCAATCATTAGATTGTGATTACGTGTATATAAAAATGGCTGAAAGATATCTTGACAGAAGGTCAGAGATATTTGAATTGATTAATAGGGATGAATAACAAATGGGTAGTAATAGGGGTGTTCAGTTTGAAAGTAGATATCCTTTTTTTATTTCAACATGTTTGGCTATAGTAACAGGAATAGTATTAAATTGCTTAAATACATCACTGGGCAATTTGGACAAAGTAATAGACGGAATAATAACATTTAGCTCTATAATTATCGGATTTTTAGGAGTTTTATTAGCTATATTGTTGAGTATTAGAAATACAGAAATAATTACTTATATTTTTGCGCATACCCAAAAGAATGTTCTATTGAAATATTTTCGTAGTGCAGTAATAAGCGGTTTACTTTTAGTAATAATGTCTATTAGTATGTTTTTTTTAAAAAAGTTTAAAGGTATAAATTTATTTAATTTATTTACTTTAGATAAAGTCTTATTTCTTTTATGGATTTATTTGATGTCTTATTTTTTCTTGTCGTCATATAGAATAATTGATATTGTAATGTGTATAGTATTTAAAGATCCTCAAGCAACTTCAAAAAGGCCGAAAAGCAAAAAGATAGAACCTGACAAAGAGGAAGCATTGAAAAAGAGATATTCAATGGACAAAAAAGATGATTGAGAGCCTTCAGGCTCTTTTTTGTTTCCGGAAAACTTTGGGTATAAACTAAAAAAATCGCTTCTTTAGCGATCCGTTTTCGTTGAAAAATTATTATATTTACTATTTGTCGGAGTCCCCCTTTTAAATTTTTGGGTTATCACAGGGAGAGGTAAAATATTTAATTATTCGCCATTAAGAACATTGCTAAAATTACTATCAAAACAATTATAAAAATGTATTTGTCCATTTTTTTCACCCCCTTTCGGGTTGGGGGTGGGGTGGGGGACAAAAATATTATATAGCTAAAGTGCAATTTTTGCACGTTGTAATTTTTTCCAGGAGAAGGTGATCCCCATGCCCCGTGGCAACAACAAAAACCGCAAAGCATATTCCGGCGAAATAAAAAAAAGCCCGCCGGGGGCTTAAAATATAAAATAATTACTTTTCGTTCATATGCTCTTTTAGCAAATACTTTCGAAAAAGTAAACCAAGTGTAATTCCAAACACAACAGCCCCCAACAGTTCAGAGTAATAGTCATTTATAGGTCTATATGGGACAAGATTACGTCCTTCAATGAGCCACATAAAAAAGACTTCTAAAATCAACCAACTGAAGAAGCTAATTGTAATGCTTTTAATCACTAAATAGTCCCAACCTAATATCTTAAGTGAATAGTAAAAAAAGAGAGCTATACCTGAACTTACTATCATGGTTGAAAATGTTCCTAAAATTGCATTTGGCCTACTTAATGTTACCATAAGACTATTCAACTCAAATACACTATATTTGGCAATACCAAAATATACCAACACTCTTGTAATTATTTCAAAAGGTATTGTAGATACTGCACCTATTAGCATTACTACTAGCGGTTTATCATATTTCAAACGCCATGCCCCCTTGTTGAATAATGGTGCTTTAAGAATATTATTTATTATTACCAATTCATTTAAAAAGATAGGTTTTTTGCTTGGGAGTGATAATAACAATGCCCCGCAAACAATACAGCGACGAAATAAAAGAACAAGCCCGGGCTCGCTATGAGCTGGGTGAATCTCTTTCTAAAATAGCCCGGGAACTGGGCGTGGCCAAGAGTACGCTTTCCGGGTGGATGACCCAGGGGGACCGAGACGGGCACCAGGAAGCGCGGGAAAATCAGAAGCAGCGCTTCATCCGTCAGGCCTGGGAGTCGGTGTTCAAGGCCGTGGCTGTGGGCGATAAAAAGCTGGGATTCGTTCTCGAAAATGCGGACACTCTCGACCAGGCCGTAAAGGCCGTAACAAGCTCCGATCTCAGCAATACTGACAAGACCAATGTCCTCAAAGTTCTCGCTTCCCTGGCTAATGTGCCGCTGAGAGACCTGGCTGTTTACATCGGCACTGTATATGATAAAATTGCCCTGGCTAGTGGAGAGCCTACACAAAGGAGTGAGCAGCGGGGTGAGGTGACGCAAAAATATGTCTACGATGTTACACAGCGCATCATCAAAGACCCCGAATCCGTCCAAATCGCCAACCAACTCTTACAGCGCGCTGCCGGTTTCGACCCCGGCATGGTTCGCATGGACAGCGAGCCATCAGACCTGGATTCCGTATAGGCATGTTCTCCTGCTTTCTGATTATCTGGCCGCCATAGCTGCCAGACGAATAAAACGGTTAATGGTATTTATGCCACCACAACACGGTAAGTCAATGCTCATCGGAGAATATTTTCCAGCCTGGTATCTGGGACTGAACCCTGACCACCGTGTTATATACACAAGTTACGAAGCTGACTTTGCCGCCAGCTGGGGAATGAAGGCCCGGAATGTGCTCGAAGAGTGGGGGCAAGAGCTTTTTAGTGTCCGCGTTAATTCTCGGTCCTCAGCGGCCAAGCGCTGGGACATAGAAGAGCACAAGGGCGGGATGAATACAGCTGGCGCCCGGGGACCAATTACCGGGAAAGGTGCTCACGTTTTTGTTATAGACGATCCGGTTAAAAGCGACCAAGAAGCGGAAAGCAAAACATTTCAGGAGCGGAACTATGATTGGTTTCGCTCCGTTGCACGTACAAGGCTCCGTAAAGACGGAGCTATTATTTTGGTAATGACCCGCTGGAACGAGAATGACTTGGCGGGAAAACTGCTTCAGGCAGCCAAAGACGGCGGTGAACAATGGACCGTTTTAAAATTACCGGCGTTGGCCAAAGAGAACGATCTCCTGGGCAGGAAGGAAGGAGAACCGCTTTGTCCTGAGCTGCATGATAGGTCATCTCTCCTGGACACAAAAGATACTTTGGGGAGTTACTGGTGGTCGGCACTGTATGACCAGGAGCCGGCTCCTCAAGGGGGCACAATTTTTAAGCGCAGCTGGTTTCAGTACTTTCGCGAGGAAGGCCAGTATTATGTTTTGCTTCGCAGCGATTCCAGCCCTAAGAGAGTAGAAAAGTCCAGGTGCTGGATATTTCAAACTTGTGATCCGGCTGCTACCGAGAAGGAAAAGAGCGACTTTTTTGTCCTTGCGACCTGGGCCGTAACACCGGACAAAGATTTGTTGCTCCTTGATGTATTCCGTGAAAAAGCTGAGACGGTTAAGCATAAGAAAATCCTGAAAAGCCAGTTTGATCGATGGCAGCCGAAATTCCAGGGCGTTGAAAACAGGACATTTGGCTTGAATATTATCCAGGAATGCAAGGGAGAAGGTCTGCCGGTCAAGGCTCTTGACGCAGATGTAGACAAGGTTGCACGGGCCAGGCCGGTAGCGGCACGATATGAGGTTGGGACCGTTTATCACAGGCAGAATGCGCCCTGGTTGACAGAGTGGGAAGACGAGCTGGTTACGTTTCCAAATGGCCAGAAAGATGACCAGGTTGATAATGCCGCATATGCCGGTATCGTTGTAATAGGTTACAGGCCTGCTGCCCGAGCCCTTGGTAGCAAGCCCAGAGGATGGTAACCATCGGTAACGTCGAAGGAGTGATCCCTTTGCCATATATCACAATTGGCCGGAACGAATATGACTGCTGGCCGCCAAACGATGAACAGACCAAGCAGCGCCTGGAGAACTACTACCGGGCGCGTTTGCTTTTCAAAGGTAAGCACCAGGATGTCTTCGAGCGGATCCAGCGCTGGCTCGAGCGTGAACAGGACAAGGCGATTACTTACGTTGTCTGCAACTTTGCCGGGCTGTTGTCTAAGGTGGCGGCGGATATGCTCTTCGGGGAGATTCCCAGGTTTATAGCTGGCGAAGGGCAAGAGGACAGTCCGGAACAGGTTGGCTTAAACGAAATAGTGAATAATAACACCTTGGCCACGCTCAACTATGAGATGGCATTGTCGGCCAGCTGGCGGGGAGAGACAATATACAAAGTTCGCTTTGGGAAGTTCGGTGACTGGGCGGATGAGGAGCACGCCATCATAGAATCTGCTTCCCCGGGTGTCTTCTGGCCCATCCTTGACGATGATAACGTCCGAGCCCTTCAGGGCGGTGTCTTCGGCTGGGTTAAACAGGCCCCGGGCAACAGCTCGGGAAGCAATGATAAAAAATATCTTCGCATCGAGCGGCAGCTGCCGGGACGCATTGAGAACGAACTCTGGCAACTAGACGGCAGGAAGATACAATCCAGGGCGCCGCTGAAGACGTTTCCGGAATATGCGGAGCTTGAGGACGTTCAGGAAACCCAGTACCCGGGGTTGCTGTTTGAATTTGTTCCTAATTGGCGTTTGGATGACGAATTCTGGGGCATCAGCGACTACTATGATTTAGAGAGTATTTTTGATGAGATGAACAACCGTGTAAGCCGGATTTCCAGGGTCCTCGATAAGCACGAATCGCCGAAATTAATTCTACCACCCGGGATAATGAAGTGGGACGACCAGTATCAGAGGTGGTATATAGAGAAAGAGGACCTGGAATCTATCGAAGTTAATCCTCAGGAAGAAACGGTCGGGAATCTTCCCCGGTATCTGACCTGGGATGCGCAGCTGGAGGCGGCTTTTAAGCAAATTGAGAAGCTCCTTGAGTTCGCCTTCATGGTTTCTGAAACCAGTCCCGATGCTTTCGGACTTGGAGAAAGAGGAAGGGCAGAATCGGGGAGGGCCCTGAAATTCAGACTACTCAGGCTCCTGGCTAAAATCAATCGCAAGAAGCTCTACTTCGACCAAGCCTTGAAAAACGTCCTTTACGCTGCCATGTACCTTGAAAATGTTTGGGGCCGTGGTCCAGAGCCGGTAGATATCAGAACTGAGTGGAAAGATGGTCTACCGGCAGACGAACTCGAAAATGCCCAGGTGGAAGAGATTAGAACTGGCAGTAAAGCGACCACAAGTGTCCGTAGCGCTGTCAGGAGACTAGACGGTATCGACGGGACGCAGTTAGATGAGGAGCTGGAGGAGATTCAGGGAGACGAAGGCGCCGGGGCCGGAGCTGACGAGGGGAATGGGCCGCAAATAACACTACCTTCTTCCACCGGAGAAGGTGAAGAATAATGGCCCAGGACATCGAAAAGAAGTTGGTCCGTTTCAGTGACGCCGAGGTTGAGAGGCTGACTAAGTTTTACGCCGAAGCTGAACGGGAAATCCTGGACCGTCTCAATAGGGCACTGCTGCGGGGCAACAAGACCGAATACCTGGCCCAGATGAAAAAGAATGTTGAGGCTATTCTCGCGGACCTGCGGACCGGCTCTCGGACTTGGACAGAGGAAGCGATTCCCCGGGTCTATGTTAAAGGTGCTACGACAGCCGATATGATGATTAAAGCTCGGGGAGCTCAAGGACAGAGCGTTATCGGCGGCTTTGGTGCCATCCACCAGCAGGCGGCCCAGGTCCTGGCGGAGAATACGTATCAAAGCTTTAATAATATAGCAGAGAGAATTGGCCGCAGGACACAAGATATTTACCGGACTTTGGCGTTGGAGAATATTCGCGGTAGCGTGATTGGTTACGATACCTGGCAGCAGACAGCTCGGAATTTTCGAGAAAACTTAGCGAAAAAAGGTGTTACCGGTTTCCAGGACGCCAAGGGGCGCAACTGGAACATGCGGACCTATGCGGAGATGGTAGCCCGAACCTCTACCATGGAAGCTCATCTTCAGGGCACCGCAAATCGGCTGCTGGAGTATGGCCAAGACCTGGTGAGAGTGAGTAAGCATAGAGGAGCCTGTGAATTATGCAAGCCGTGGGAAGGGAAGATCCTTAGTCTTACAGGCAAGACGCCAGGCTATCCAACGCTGCAGGAGGCAAAGGAAGCTGGACTCTTTCATCCAAATTGTAGGCACGCGTACTCTTTGCACATCGACCTCGATAAGGAAATAGAAGAACTGGAGAATGAACTGGCAGAAGAGAGGCCTGAGCATAACATCGAGATTCAGGGGCTTGATGAAGCTGGTAAAAAGGGATTGGGAGATGCTTTTGAAAAGGCGATTAATTTCGGGTTACAAAACAAACGTGAATGTCTGTTGACTATTGACACCAAAACCGGGCGTGAAGTATACTCATTGGTAGAGGGTGGAAAAGATTTTGTGGAATTCCCTCCGGAGCTTATACGACTTCTTCAGCAAGCGCAATCGAATAGTATAGTCTCGGTCCATAATCATCCCAGTAGTAGCAGTTTTTCGGCAGAGGACTTATCTATTTTAGCTAAGTTCGATTCAATAAGGACTATGGCCGTGATAGGCCATGACGGAACGAGATATGTAATGAGCAGCGGAAGTGGACAAAAGCCTGACCTGTCTACCATTAGAGATAAATTAAACACAATGGTTAGGAAATACTATGATCATTACAACAATTTAGTTCAATCGGGGAAAATGACCCCGAACGAAGCATGGAAAGAGCACTCGCACCGGGCCGTTAGCGACCTGGCCAAAGAACTTGACTGGGATTACAGGAGAGTGATGCCAAATGAGCAATGAAAAAAAGCGGTTAGGACTTGATCTGGTAGACCTTACGCCGTCTTATAGCCAGCCTTGGGATAAGTATTGGAAAGAGTATCGCGAGCGGCATTTCAAAGCTTACGGAGAATATCCACCTGAACCAGAAAAAAGTAAGAAGTGAGGAGCACCCGTTAAATAATAATCAGGTGCTTTTCTTTTTGAGCTTTTCCTGTTTCGGCTTCGGCATGCATTCCACAGCTATTCCATGGATGCAAGGGTCGCTAAATTTCATAGGGATTAGTGTGCGGCTCTTGTAGCAGTAGCACTGCTTTCCCGGCACCCAGACAGCATTTCCAAATTTAATTTTGGTGCCTGGTCTCGGGTTATAATAAGAAAATCCGCTTTCTTTCCAGAATAGCCTGGTATGCTCTTTACCTAAACGAATCAAGGTGGGGAGCATTTTATTTTTATAAATTCGCCCTATGCGAACGTTTATCCCCATATGGACGGAGAGTTTATCTTGGGGCATATACCACTCCATCAAAAAACACCTCTGGTGGTAATATTCGCCAGGGGTTTTAATTTGCCTGCAAGGAGAGGAAGTGAAAACATGGAGAAAACCCTTAAAGAAATATTAAAAGTTCTGAAATCAATTGACGGTAGGCTGAAGAATACGGAGAGACATTTTAAAAACCTGTCCAGAGAAACACCCAGGCAGGGAATATGCCAGGGAATACCCGACGAACAGGAAGGGGATGACAGCTGATGAGTAGATCACTTAGTATCGAGCAACTTACGCTTGCGGAGATAAAGAAAATTTTAGCAACCATGGGGGTAGAGGGAACTGGGGTAAAAATAAACAACCAGGCTGCCAGCCCGGTGCCTATTGATCTAAAAAAAATAGGCGGAGCTTCTCAGGCGGGAGTAGACTGGTCAACAATACTGCAGTCATTAAACGATGACACGTTGAAAGGTTTGTTAAAATCTCTTGGTGATATTGGAGCCGGAGAAAACCTTATCACTCGTTTGGGAGCAAGGGTGGATGCGGCGCAGACAGATCCTCTCGAGACAGCTTCAGCGATGGCTTTTCTAAAAGGAATAGTGTCGCTACTCAGCGGGACGCTCAGTATGGAAGTAACAGGTAGAAATCTTGCAGTTGAATCAGGTGATTTTACAACAGAATCTTTATC
>JAENYV010000033.1 GCA_016841605.1 Dethiobacter alkaliphilus
AATACTGCGATTAACAGAGTTATTAAAAGAAAATCAAAGAATATAGAGGGAGGAAGTATAGGAATTAAAGGAATGTGCGTTGGATTATGCGGGCGACATCGCAAAATATGTAAACAACAAAAAAATTTCTGACAATTTGAGAGACAAATTCCCTTACCCCTACACAATCCGATGCCGAAAGTTTTATTGGTTTTAGTATCTCCAACGGTGATACTAAACAGTTATGCCGTGCTATCCTTGTAGACAGAACAGCCGTTGGAGGTATAAGCGCAATTTTAGGCGAAGCGCGAGCTTGGATTTTGTCCTTGCTGAAGAATATTGGGGAAAAGGCATTATGACGAAAGCGGTAAGGTTATCCATATTATCGCCAAGGATAAGGAAGTGAATATATGACAAGAGAAGCTGCATTAGCTTATATTTCAGCCATAAATGAACATGACATCCCCAAAATATATGACCTTTAAACCATACAATATAATTAACGGCCGATTATTTATATTACGAGAACAGGTGAAGACTGTGAAACTGATTTCCGATTCGATTGAAGATTATTTGAAATCGAGCAAATATATTGATTGGGAACATCCTGATGTTTTAAAATTAGCCGATTCTTTTTTGAAAAGAGCCAAAATGATTGACCTTCATAACAGAAAATTGCTATAATTGCTATAGATAATAGATATATTTAACCCTGAAAGTGAACCTGTGCTTCATTTTAAAAAGACGAGGTGATAAGATGTGAGTACTAAAGAAATCCTCAAGCAGGCACTCAAACTTAAGCCTGATGAAAAATTCGTGCTCATAGAAGCTATAATCAAAAGTCTTGATGAACCGGATAAAAAACTGGACGAGATCTGGGCCGAAGAAGCGGAGCATAGACTTATGGCGTATAGAGAAGGAAGATTGGAGAGCATTCCAATGGAAGAAATTTTTAACGAAAAATGAGCCAGGTTATATTTTCAAAGTACGCAAATCAAGAGTTGCAGGACGCAATCCGCTATTATGATCTTAAGTTATTGGGGCTTGGCATAAAGTTCAAGGATGAGGTCAAAAAAGCCGTTCTGCAAATCGTTGAGTATCCCCATGCATGGTCGATTGAACGAGGTGATGTAAGAAAATGCCTCCTATACAAGTTTCCCTATAAGATTCTGTATTCGGTTGAAGATGATCACATTTTTGTAATTGCTGTAGCCCATCAGCATCAAAAGCCAAATTATTGGGTGGAAAGAAACGAAATATAATGTTCTTAATGCTGATAGCGGTCACTGGATGGTGACCGCTATCGGGTTTTATTAACGAACGACTTCGTATCGTGATATGAGAATAACAACCGGCAGATATTGTCTATCCGTGGAAGTTGCAATAACTCCTTACTCCTGCAAGGGGAATATCGCTATAATTGCTCCAGGGAAAAGCAAATTCATATTTTTTTAGCGCTTACCGGGGGGTGGCGGGAAATGAGACGAATTCATTTGTGGTTGTTGGCATTTTCACCTGTGTTAATCGGGTATCTCTTCAATCTTACAGCGCTGATCCCAGGGTTTTTTATTATGTTATCCTATTTGATGCCTATTGCCATGATAGTTTACTGGTTCTGGGTTGGCCGGAAGTTTGCCGCTTTTCATCAGACTCCTTTCATGGCAATCTTGCTGGGCAACATTTTTGGCATTATATCTGTTGGCGTCTATTACTGGCAGTTTGTTTTATTGACGAATCAGGCGCGCACATTTGTGCTGGCGGCCTTCTCCCAGCAATTCACTTCACCGTTAATCATGATCACTGTCAGGATAGGCAGGTTGTTTGAAGCTGCGCCGGATACGGTGACCCAAACCACACTCAATGCATCCCAGGCCATAGGGCTATTGTTGATGCTCATTGTATTTTCCGCGGGATATCACCGCAAGAAGGCATAAGGATGTTTGCACCGTCGCATTATCCATATTAAGATGTCCTTAATATAGATCTAAGAAATAGAAACCCGAAAAGATAAAGCCTGTTCTCCTTGGCCCTGCCTGCTTGCTTTAGGGCCGGCCTAATCTGTTTTTCGAGCGACGAAAGTAATTATTTACTAGGCCTACCATGATTAATAAGAACAGCACTACCGAGTTTATCCAGGCAGAAGGAAGCAAGCCATCACGGGCGGTCTGGCAGTATTCCCCGCTGGATCAAGTTTGTTTACGCATGGTGCTCCGGGGAACCTGGCTTTTTGCCGGGCAGCTGGATGTGGATGACCTCAAAAAAGGTTTAAAAAAGTTGCTTACCTATTACCCACACCTGACCGAAGGATGAAAGAAGCTTCCGGTATTACCCTTACCAATGAAGGCGTCCCTTTCACTGTTGTAGATAAACCTGGCTGGCAATTGAAAGATCTGCATCAAAGGGATGACGTTACAAACATAAATGAAATGACCACTGGCATTAAACCGGCCAGGTTAATAAAGGGCTTAGATTCTCCCCTCACGGTTAAGCTTACAAGGTTAAAAGACGGTTCTGTTTTGGGAATGCAGTGTACCCATGCCTGCATGGATGGGGACAGCTTTTATACCATGGCCTATAAATGGGGACAAATCTGCAGAAACCAAGAGATTGGGAAGCCCGTCCTGGATCAGTCGCGATTTCCCGTTCCTGGTGAACTCGCGAAGGAAGAGGCAGAAAAAGCAGCTAGAGAATCCGGATGGGTAAATGTGTCTTTATTATCCTTTGCTAAACTGTTGCCTCATTACATATTTGGAACCTTAAAGATGCGCTCGCGTGGATTTCATATTCCCTCCGATCTGATCGAGCGCCTCAAGCAAGAAATAGCAGGAGAAACAGGGATTCGCTGCAGTGCCAATGTAGCCCTATCTGCTTTAATTACAAAAGAATGCTTCAACCTTTACAACCACGCTGAAGATACCACCTGTAGCCAGGTAACAGTGATAAATTGCCGTGAACGCCTGCCCGGTGTTCCGTCAACATTTGTCGGTAACGCTTCCACTACTATCACCACAACGGCTTTCAAGGCCGGCGCAAGTATGGCTGAAATTGCTGTAATGATTGATCAAACCCTGGACCCGGTGAGCCAAAAACCCTCAGCGAGACTTCAAGAGTTATTTGCGATAAACCTTAATGTCATGAAGCACAGGCTACCTTACGCCCCCTTTGACGTTCCGGCTATGCATGCAAAAAGGCCAACCGTGGCCTACATCAACAATTTTTCAAAACTTCCTATCTATGATCTTGACTTCGGTTCCGGTAAACCTCAATTTGTCATTCCCCATGACCTCTCGGACTAGGTAGTGATCTGGCCTGCCCCCCCGGGTAAAGGTGGAGTTGAAGTTTATATTTCAGGCATCCCCGCCCGTATGATAAACAAGTTAAAAAAAGAAGGTTCCTGGCTTGTAACGCCTCCTGGCTAAGTTGTCAGGTTCTGGTTTGGCTAATACTGTGCAGTTTCGAATTATACGTATTATAGCAATAATGGGAGTGCGACGAGAAGCGGCTTCTTCTCGAAAGATTAGTGCAGACTTACGTCTGATGTCCCAGTAGTAGGGATATTCCCATCCGAAACTGCGTCTGGGGTAACCTGGGGGTGGGTTGCATGAGGAAAAGCCTAATTGGTTGCCTAGTATCCATGGCAAACAGGGGTAAGGGAAAGGATGGTATGGTTTACGATTAAGCATCGTAATTGCTAGCAGTGGATGGGATATGCTTGCCATTGTATCGCAGATAAGAAAACGCGGCTTCGCATGTGCGTATGTTACTACCTACATATCTGCCGGTGTATTGAATAGACCTAACCCATCCGTATCTAATAGAAGCTGAACTTGGTAAGTCCTATGGAGTCCATTTTACATGGTAGGTCAACCGCAAGGAAGATACAATCTCCAGAGGATAAAGGAGCGTTGGAGAAAGCAAAGGTCGTCAGGGTGCAAACCCACAGGAATGAGAAATAACTGGACGAATAGTGTTAGATAACATGCCTGAAAGGGTGCTGACTTCCAACTGGTAATCAACACGGAATAAAACGAAAAGCGAGATTTCAAAAGAGGGGTAACAGATGCGAAATACTTCAAATTACAGGAAGTCCACATTACTCCTTGATACCCAATGGAAACATATTGAATGGTTCCGTGTTAACAGGTATGTAGAAAAAATGCAACAGCGGATATTCCGTGCCGAATGTCTTGGTGATAGCCGCAAAGTAAGAAATCTGCAAAGACTTTTAGTAAGAAGTAAGGCAATGCTGCTGGTATCCATAAAAAGGGTTACGCAAATTAACAAAGGCAAAAAGACAGCAGGTGTGGACGGAGAGATAGTAATATCCAACAACGACAGGATAAAACTCTTTCACGATTTAGCCAAATTGGATATTGAAAAACACAAACCCAAGCCGTCACACAGAACTTACATCACAAAGAAAAACGGGAAACTAAGACCGCTTAGTATACCAACAGTGCGAGACAGAATATATCAAAATATTATTAAAGGAGCACTGGAGCCACAATGGGAAGCAAGGTTTGAGCCGATATCATACGGTTTCAGACCTAAAAGAGGATGTCATGACGCCATTGCCAGGATATTTCTCTCCTGCCGTAGAGGCAATAAGAGATGGATTTTTGAAGGGGATTTTAAGGGTTGTTTTGACAATCTGAATCACGACTACATCATTGAGCAGATAAAAGAATTCCCTTACGCTAATTTGATAAGAAAATGGCTAAAAGCAGGATACGTTGACAACAGTGTATTCAACGAAACAGAATCCGGTTCTGGACAAGGTAATATTGTATCACCGCTACTTGCCAATATTGCTCTAATGGGTATGGAAGATATACTTGGAATAAAATACACCCCTGTAAAAAGCAATGGCAAAATAGTTAGTTATGCAAATAAAACCAAATACACGCTGGTTTTTTATGCGGATGATTTTGTGATATTGTGTAATACACAAAAAGATGCAGAAGACGTCTACAGACTATTAGAACCATACCTGGAGAAAAGAAGCCTGGAATTATCAGAAGAAAAGACAAGAGTAATTACTATAGAAGAAGGCTTCAATTTTCTGGGTTTTAATGCCAGACTGTACCCAACATGCCAGGGCGAAAAACTGCTGATAAAACCATCAAAGGAATCTATCAAGAAAAGTAAGGAAACCATCTCAAAGGAAATACAGAAACTGAAAGGCAACAACGTTAATGCAGTAATAAACAAACTTAATCCCATTATTAGAGGTATAGGTAACTACTGGTCACCATCGGTTGCAAAACGGACGTATTCACATATTGACCACCACGTCTGGAAGTGCACATTTAAGTTCCTAAAATATCTGCATCCAAATAAAAGTAAGACTTGGATAATAAATAGATACTATAAACCAGACATAACTGGGCAAAGCAAAGATAGATGGATACTGACCGACCCGAAAGAGCATAAGCAACTCACAAAAATGACATGGATACCGGTAGTCAGGCATACACTCATTAAATTCAAAGCAACGTCATTTGATGCCAGCCTTAAAGAATACTTTGAGCGTAGGGATGAAAAGGAATTTGACAGAAACAGTATTAAAAGCAAACAGAAATTAGCCAAAATGCAGAAGTATAAATGCCCTATATGCAGAATGAGTATTACAGATTTCAGTGAAAAACTGGTAGTAAAAGAAAAGGTGCCAGTAATACACGGCGGGACAAGGAAATACAATAATTTGCAATTGGTACATGGATATTGCAATAGACAATATAATAAAATGTTTCCGTTAAATAGTGAGCCTCCCGAAAAGAAACAAATACAGGAAGGCTGTAAAACCATAAGACAGCTGAAATTAGCGGAAATATCATAAAGACAGACGGATAAATGAGAGCTTGAGCTGTATGTCTTGAAAGGGACACGTACAGTTCTTAGGCGAGAAGGAGGGAGCAATCCCTCCGACTTAGCCGACAGTTCAGACGAGTTCGGATTATTTATGCAACACGAAGATAAACAGAAATTTAGAGGGGGTAGATGGATGTCATTTTCGGAAATTAGTATTTATCAGGTAAAACCAGATAAGACGAATGAGTTTGAAGCTATTATGAAAGACGCTGTTCAAATGATGAAAGTAATAGACGGTTGTCAATCTCTTCGACTCATACAGCGCACACACTATATAAAGGATATGGAAACGATTAAAGAGGGGCTTCAACCCGACAAACTTACTCGTATCGTAAAATGCGTTCGCTATGCACTCTATTGGGAATTCAATACAGATAAAAATTATGGTAAAGCTCAAAAACAGTTGTATGAAACTCATTGGAAAGCGATAGAAAAGTGCTTGATTGTTCCGCATGATAAAATCTTAGGCGAAGTAATCATGTAACAGTACAAGACCGCCAAATTTCAATTTTGCGAGCAAGTCGCTTTTTATAATTAGCAAACTGGGCAATTCAGAGGAACACGCGAGTGCTCATTATGTTTATTAGGTGTTTGATGGAGTATTTGCCTGCGGTTTACTAATTCATGTTAATGCTGTTGAGTTTGCCGTCGTATTAAGAAACATTAAAAATGTTTTAGTACCGGGTAGGAGAATAGCCATATTGATAGTAGATGGAGAAGGAATAAGTGAAAAAATAAGTAATCTTGAAGTTTATGGCAGAAAGCTGAATAGAACTGTTTACTTGTATAAAAAAGATTTTCTGGCACTTAGATTCAAAGTTAGAGGAATATGGCTGGCGAAATTATATATTTAAAGCCAAGTAAGATGGGTTTTTGAACAAACAATAGGGAAAGTGGAGCTGTCCTGATTGCGTTCAACAGTATATCGCCATAATAAACCCGAGTTCTCCAGATAAAGGGATGATTATTTGGGACACACAAATCAAATGGTTGCTGGAAAGCGATGTTTCGTTAAAGTATTTTACGCACAGCCTTTTGTTGGGAAGCGGCCCGAACGTCCTGCAACCGCTTCAGGCAAGAATTGAAACAGAAGGCTATGGAGCAAAATTCTTATCCCACCGTAATAAAAATGGCCACTGGGGGCGCTGGTTCTACCAGCCAAAGTGGACCTGCACCCATTATGTATTAACGGATCTAAAAAGTATTGGAATGCCTGGCTATTCAAAAGATTGCCGGGAAATGGTTTTTCGTGCATTCGATGAATGCATGCTTGAAAACGGGGGAATCAATTTTGCCAAGACAATGGTGCAAAGTGATGTGGCTGTGGATGGTATGATACTGAATTACGCTTCCCACTTTTGCCCGGATGAAAAACGTATCCAGCGGCTAGCTGAGTATATCCTGTCACAATCTAAACCAAACGGAGGCTATTCATGGGATAAAGCCGCATTAAAAAGTGACCCCCATACAACGATTTGTGTTCTTGAAGGTTTTTACGAATATAAAAAAGCTGGATTTACCAGTCTTTTAACGGATATCCGTTTATCTGAGAAAAGAGCAGTTGAGTATCTGCTGTCAAATAGCTTATTTATGTCTGAAGACGGGCGATACCTTAAACTGTCTTATCCTTATCGCTACCGCTATGATATTTTGCGTGTTCTAGAGTATTTTGCAGCAGAAAAAACCCCTTATGACAAACGCATGGAACCTGCTCTTGAATGGCTCTGGTATAAACGAAAAGTTACTGGGTGCTGGCATCTTGAAAATATATACAAGGGCAATGTACATTTCGACCTAGAGGAAAAACATAAACCAAGCCGTTTTATAACCCTTAAGGCACTGTATATACACAAATATGCATCTAATAAAATCTGGACAAGTTACAATCATGATTAAGAAGGTAACTTCATAAATTCAACCCGCTTAACTGCAAATGACGCTTAATCCATACAATTGCAATATATTGTATATTACGAGAACCTCAAGGGGGATAATTATGGGATTTAAGCAAGATTACTATAGAAGATTACAGAGAGCAGTTGAAAAATCAAGATCTACTGCCAGGGCGAAGGATTCTGCATCAAGAGCTTCATGCCAATTTTGATTCGATCATTAATGCGGGAATAAAGACTGTTTTTGATTTGAAAAGGGCCTTATCTACTACAACAAAGATCAATTCATTTTCAAAACAGTCGCAAATAGCAACTAAATATCTAAAGACACTATAGTTGCATAAAGCAGATTTTCATATGTCAAACAATAGAATCGGGTAAA
>JAENYV010000017.1 GCA_016841605.1 Dethiobacter alkaliphilus
AATTTGATAGAGAAATTGTTTGATTAGACATCTGCTTGAGTTTCTAAAAGGATTTCTCCGGAAATAGGGGGTCAAGCCGCTACGTCCCGCACGGTTTTAATGTACTCCGATGTATACGAGACTGACCGGAGCTTCTTTCTAATTCTTGCCACCAAGCACCATCCGGCATAATTTTCAGACCTGCTATCCATTTCTTCAGCCCAAACGTGCCTGTAAATCTGTTCATGGGTATATACCCGGCCAATATTTGAAAACAACAAATGAAGCAGGTCAAATTCCTTTCGTGTCAATTCAATCTCGCAGCTCTTTAGAAACAGCTTTGTATACTCGACACATATAAATATTTCGTGAAATGTAATAATGGTCAAAGGCTGTTCCGCTTGATAATTGCACTTTACTGTCGTGCCTCTGCCGGCAAGCTCCTTGACCATTTTCCAAACCTCAATGCGCGCCTCGGGGTCAAGCCCGGTGGTCGGCTCATCAAGGAAAATAAGCTGCGGTTTTCCGATCAGGCTCATGGCGATGTCAAGCCTGCGGCGCATAGCGCCTGAATAAGTGGATACCCTGCGGTTGGCGGCCTCGGTCAGGCCGAAGCGTTTTAGCAAATCGTCCGCGACCAGACGCGAATTTTGAAGGTGCCGCAGCTTGACGATCATGATTAAATTTTCCCGCCCGGTCAAGATCTCGTCCACGGCGGTGAATTGCCCGGTCAGGCTGATCGACTGCCGTACATGGTCGGGCTTTGACGCGACGTCAAAGCCGTTTACGACGGCAGTGCCTCCGTCCTGCTTAAGCAGCGTGGTGAGAATTTTGACAATCGTCGTCTTACCAGCGCCGTTGGAGCCGAGCAGGGCGAAAATCTCGCCTCGCTTCACTTCAAAGTCAACGCCCTTGAGGACTGCCGTGTCCTTGAAAGACTTGCGCAGACCTTTCACTTCAATTGTTTTTTCCATCCCGCTATCCCCTTTTACTTTGTTTTATCCGTAACCTTTTTCACGGCCTTGTTAACTTCTTGGCCAACAGATTCTTGGTAGATGTCAGCATAAGTTTTTGAATCTTTGATTAGATCGTCGCAGAAAGCCGCCACGTCACGGCCCGTCACTTCGAGCACGCCTTTCCCCAAGGCAGCGCCTTCTTCCAAAAGATCGACAATCCCCGAGAGCAAACCCGTCCCTTCGGTTAGCTGGACAGGGCCGACCTTGAAGAGATATTTTTGCATCTCTTTATAAACAATCTGATAATCCTGCGGGAGCGCTTTGACCCGCGCCATGTGCGCCCGCCACTCTTTTTTGCCTTCGATGATATCTTGTATTCTCATTTTTTCCTCCTATTTGCCTAATTTTTTCGCGATAGTGTTGTTGAGTTGCTCGCGCCACTTGTCGCGAAAAGACGTTGCCCCTTCTTCACCGGCCAGCGCCGCACAGAAACCTTTAATATTGTCGCCCAAAACCTCCCGGGCACTCTGACCGTCCGCCGCGGCTTCTTCAAGCAGGCCAAGCACCCCGTCGAGAATTGGCATGAGGTTGCGACCGGTGAAATCTGAGTACGGCCAAAGATAAGCATTAATTTTTTCCCACGCCGCTTGATAATCAGGCGGCAGCTTTTGGGCTCGCGCTGCAAAAGCTTTCATTTCTTTCGTCATATCGCTGCCTGTGATTCTATCCCAAAAATTCATTATTATTTCTCCTTCAACTCGTTAATTTTCGATGATACGAACTCCCATTTTTCCCAGAACTTCCGCAGTTCCTCGCGCCCCGCGTCGTTAAGCGTGAAAAACTTGCGCGGTGGCCCCATGTCGGAGGGCTTTTTGATGATCTCTACCAGCTTGCTTCTTTCCAGCCGGACCAGGATGGTGTACACCGTTCCGTCCACAACATCTGTGAAGCCGAGGGCGTTCAGCCGCCGTGTAATTTCGTAGCCGTAGGTTTCTCCGCGGTTTATATTTTCCAGGACGCAGCCTTCCAGCACGCCTTTGAGCATTTCTGTTAGGTTTTCCAGTACAATCACCCCTTACTATTCTGTATCACTTGTATTCAGTATAACTTACTACCGGTATATAGTAATACAGAATAGAAAATTTGTCAATCCCGAGTATCGGAGGAAAGAACCAGAACAGAAAGGCCCAAGACACAAGTTTGCATTATTTTTTTCTTCATCATTTTTACCTCCAGCTTACGTTAATTCCGTCGATTGATCCTTCTGTTCTTAATGACGATGTTTACAGCATGTTTATGACGTAATCACCGAAATGACAAAAAATCGATTCACTTGAAATAAAAAAAGCTTAACCATACGATATTATTTAGGTTAAAAAAGTCGAGTATTGTTAAAATAGCTTTAGTATTATGTAGATACTAAGGAGGTGAGGTAATGTTACACGAATTAAATCAGGTGATTGACTATATTGAAGATCATTTAACCGATGATCTGGCTCCTGATATAATTTCTGAATATGCCGGGGTTTCCGACTACCACTTTAGAAAGATATTTTTTTATCTTTCAGGAATGACGCTTAGTGAATATATCAAAAACAGAAGATTGGCAGAAGCAAATAAGGATTTATTACAGGGAGAAAAAGTAACGGAAGTTGCCTTTAAATATGGCTATCAGTCCATGGACGACTTTACGCGAGCCTTTAAAAAATGGAGCGGGTTTTTACCCTCGGATGCCATCAAAAAAGGCCAAAGTAAATCGTTTCCCAAGCTTTCATTTATAATAACCGTCAAGGGAGGAATTTCTATGGAATTTAGAATTGAAGACAAACCGGCGTTTAATTTAGCCGGTGTAAGCAAAAGTGTTCCTATGCAGTTTGAAGGAGTCAATAACGGGATTGTAAAGCTTGCTTTAAGCATAACGGAGGAACAAAAAAAAGAAATGCATGCTCTGCAAAATATTGAGCCTTATGAAGTTGTCAATGCTTCTTATGATGCCGACGCTGATTTCTTAAAAGAAGAAGGAGATTTAACTCACCTGATAGGTGTTTTAACTACCAAAAATCAAGTAAGCGATCTCTTGGACAAAGTGCCGGTTAAAGCCTGTACCTGGGCGATATTTCCCAATGAAGGACCGTTTCCTGCTACCTTACAGCAAACAATGGCCGGCGTATATTCAGAATGGCTTCCCTCTTCCAATTACGAGGTAATCAATGCCCCTTCTTTTTCTTTTACGAAAATGGACCAGCATAAAAAAGATTACGCGTATAGTGAAGTTTGGATCCCTGTTCGGGGGAAGTAAAAACTAAAACATGAAGACCAGCATGGCTAGCTGCGTAAAAGAGACAAGCCGATAATCTCTAAGAGTCTATCTTGTGGTTATCGGCTCTTTTTTACGGCGTTGTAACGCTTCCAGACTTACTCTAGAGCAACCGGTAGTACTGCAAGCACTTTAGACCCTATGGCTTTGTGTCCCTGCCTTTCGGCAGGTTTGCCCTTAGCGGCAATAACTCATTTTTCTAATATAGAGTATGCTTCAGCCAATGCTGCGTCGTTTGATCCCAATAAATCCTAACCAGGTAAGTGCAGCCGCAATAACTATCAGCACTGGTGTCAAAGTATGATTCTATATCTCCCTCCACAAACCATTTCACCGCCGTGAAGTTATGTTGAATTTGCAATAGCGCGGTGTGACAGCTCCTTTTTGGTCTGAACCCATGAGAGAAGTTGGAGAATGTCGGCTCATAGATGCTTTCCAGCATCATTCTGACGACTTCTTGCACCAGTTTGTCATCGGCTGACGGAATACCCAGCGGACGCAGTTTCCCATTTCTCTTTGGGATATAGCTCCGGCGGGCGGGTGACGGCTGGTAGGTATGATTTTTCAGGGATTCAATAATCCTGTTCACACGCTCTATACCATAACCATCCAATGTCAGACCGTCTATTCCCGGTGTCATCGCTCCTTTGTCGGCATAGATATTCTGATAAGCCAACAGGTAGAAATCGGGATTGTAGAAATTCCGGTACAGCCTTTCGAAGCGATAATCTTCATTAAGGCTGTGCTTTTGTAGATTTTCCAAAACAATTTGGGGACTTCTCATAGTGCATCACGCACCTTTCCTTTGTTGTAGTGGAAAGTAAACTGCCCTCCTTCGCCATGTGGACGGCTTTCCCGTCCCCGGACTACTACGAGGGCTCCGTGACCATGCCGAATATTCAGGAGCTGCAACACAAGACAGTAGCCTTGTGTTGTAAGTGGGCAACAGTTATTTTCAAATATTACTGGCCGAAAAAAGAGCAGGATGGGCTATCGTTCATATTCGCGATGTTTTTGTCTCCTGCTTTGTGCTTCAATTTCTTTATCCCGTACGGCAAACTTCACACCGGCAAAGTGTTCCCCATCGAGAATGTATTCTTCATTGTTGTAGGCTTCCTGCACTTTGCTTCTGCTTGCTGAGCGTTTTCTGCTTCAATCTCGACAGTCATACAAAGCGTTTCTTTGATTTCCACCTGATAAATTTTCATTAGAGTAAGACTCCTTCCTGATTTTGGGCAAAAGAAAAAGGCGCTGTTCCCTCAGTGCCCAAGTTAATTCTCAATATGCTCATAATCTTACCGACGAACTAGAATTTAACCTCTTTTACTAATTTCATCTGTTATCAACGATTTTGAAACATACATTGCTTTTATCATGTTCTTGAAGCGGGTATGATGAGAGGTCCCCTCCGGAAATTTCAACTGTGCTTTTTCACATTTGCTGATAATTGAAGATACGGGGCGTAGTGCTTCTATCAATTCTTCTTTTGTATATTTGTCCATAATATTTTCATCTGTTATCAATGATTTTGAAATATACAATGCTTTTATTCTGTTCTTAAGGAGTGTGTGCTGAGAGGTCCCTTCCACAAATTTCGGTTGTGTTTTTTCACATCTACTGATAACTAAAGAAACAATTTTTAGAGATTCTTTTAATTCTTCGCTTGCATATTTATCCATAATATTTTACCTCAAATTAGAATTTGTAAACTCCCGTTAAGTTCATACCCTTTTTTTCGTTTAGCAATTTTTCCTTATTGGGCCGATTGTCATCCATTAAAAAACGCGCCCATTCGATATCAAACTTATCAGTGTTTTCTTGCCAATAGATAAGACGATAACAGTAATACTCAATCTTCTCACAAACCGGCCTCTGATAATCACCTTTTCCGAACTTGAGGATAAGCGCTGTCAACTCATAAAAAGGAAGCCCTAAAGCGTGAGTTTCAACATGCACGGTCGCGCCCGCATGACCAATAGCATGGCACAATGCGCCGTATACTCTGTCATCAATTTCTTTCGCGACTGCGTGGGCATCCAAAATTGCACGTTTTGCGGCAGGCATCTTTACTGTACCTCTTGACCAGGCTTCGCAAAGCTCAAGTGCCACTCTTGGTCTTGACTCGTTCGGATATTTTTCTTCAAATTGAGCAAGTGGAGCCTTAGCGCAATCCAGAGCCCACATAACGAGCACGCGGTGCTTTTGCTGTTCTATCAGCCCTTTAAGCTTTATTTCTGTTGCTTTAGCGGTGATGCTGTTGTCAATGATATCAGCAAGCGCGATTTCTAGCGTATAGCCTACTGAGCGCAGAGACAATACAAGTGGTGCAGCATCAGGAATTGCAAGTTTTGGATTCATATTATACCTCATGAGTCCTATCTCATTTTCATTTAAGAATTCCACGTGTTTCTTGTATTTCCTCCAAATTATCTACATTAATATCAAGAGCCTATATATAAAAAGGAGAACACCGGAATAAAAACCGACATTCTCTTATCATTGCCCCAATCTCAAAATTGCCCCACACTGTGTAATATAGACATGCCTAAACACTCTAATTAAAGCACTGCGTAAACATGTCTACACGCTCCATGTCCAACACTGCTGAAACATCATTTTTATTTTTAAAACTTTATTTCTGAAATCATCGCCGTCCGTGGTGAAAGTCATATATCGCGCAAAGTGCTGAAAACTAAGGATTTCTACGTATCTTTCCTTTGCATTCCTATTACGCACTCGATATGGTTCGTAAAGTGAAAGGTTTTTATTTGAAAGAACTTCGCTTTATTTAGAATTACTTGTAATACGAAAAAACAATGATTTTGAAAGAAACTATTTTACTTAACCTTACTTGTTGTTACCTACTATGTAATATAAAAATATCCTCATCGTTGGCAACCAGTAGGCAATGCCAACCATGAGGATATGCAAGTTTTCACTGCCTTACTTGAACCGCTTTTTCAGTTTTCTCCTATTCCCCCGTGATCTTGCTTTATTCAGTGTATGTATCTGAGGGTCTATAACAGGCTCCCGGTCGTCATAGAATACTTCTTGGCTTTGATCGGGATAGGCATCATCGGGATAGACGTCCGGATAGAATCCATCCTGGTAGCTGTCATCCGGGTAGCTTTCTTTTTTTCTGTCTATTTCTCTTTTTTCTGCTCTTAGGGAATCTTCTCCCCTGCCCCCTTCTTCCCGGTAACCTTCTTCCTTGGCCCCTTCCTCTCGACTATCTTCTTCCCGGCCATCTCTATCCGAATACTCCCCATCCCAGTACTCAGAATCCCCATCATCAAAATCAACATTCTCTTCCGGATCGTATTTTTCCAAATTAACGATTTCTTTTATATCTATGGTTTTTATGAAACCGTCATCTCTTTTTACCCTGATATTCCCTACCCCAAATCCAACCACAACCCCGGAGAATTCGCTGACTTTTTTATTTGAAGGGAGTTTTATGCGTAATTTAAGGTTTTTGTGACGGGAGAACTGTATAAGCCGCTCCCATGCTTCTATCTGTTGGTCGTTGGGGCGATGGTCGTCCGGGGGCTGGTGGTCGTTGTGTTTCGGGTTATCGTGTTTTGGCATGTTAGCGTGCCTCCCTCTCCTTATTTTATTAAACATAAAATCTTGGCGGTCTCCGGTTCTTTCATATCTACATATTCGGTATTTCTTTTCAGCCCGGTTTTCGTCTTGAACTCGTAACTGGCAGTCCGAGCTTTTTCATATACCGATGGGCTGTCCTAGGACTGACGTCTAGCATTTCGGCCAACCGAGCTGTGGTGATGATTTTACAGAGTTCGCAAATATTGCATTTCAGAATGCTGTTCAATTCTTTAAATAAACAATAAATTCCTGCATTGCAGAACGATTTCTTCATGACAAGAAAAGGAATTTACCAAATAAGTCAAGAAATAATCAATAAAAAATCATAAAGGAAAATATCTTTAGTGCGGAAAGATTATACCAGAGGAGTTAATGGACATAAAGAGAAATTGGGTAATTGTCAGGAACGCTAAGATTATTTGGAAGAATGGTAAGGAGGAAATTTTTTGAAAAATAAAGGTAAAATATCGAATAGATTGTTAAAACTATCCGAAGATAACCAAAAGTGGTTTAAGAATTATTTAAATTGGTTACCACAAAATGGGGTTACTACTAAAAATAGTATAGAAGAATACCGTTCTACGGCAATCAATATAATGGAGTTATTACCTGAGTCAGATGTAAATAACTTAACCTTGGAACAAATTATTTTTTTCCTTTCAGATAACGAGAAACCAAATACCTACAATAAAAAAGTAAACTTTACTAAAAAGTTTTTTATTTTTTTAAAAGAATCAGAGCAATTGGAATTGCAATTTCCAATTGAAGGAATAGATAAGCTTCTTAAAAAATATAACGCCAAAGAGATTAAATCCCAAACAGATACAGCGAAACCGTTACAATTTAAAGAAATTTCAAAAATTAGAGAGGCTCTAAAGGTTTATCCTGCGGGGCTATTCTTTTTTGAAATGACTCTACGTTACGGTGTAACTTTTAAGCAATGGCCGGATTTGAATGAAGACAACTACGATATTGAAACAAAAACCTTTAAATCCTTAAATATTGTGGTGGAACAGGATATACATGAATTAATTATAGCTAATCCAAAGATATTAAAAAGGAAAAGTTTCCAAGGTATACTTACCTATTATAGTAAAAAATTAGAAATAAATTTTTCATACTATGACATCATTGCTACTAGAAAGGAATATTTTTTAAAATGCTTTTTTTGTAATAAAATTTTTGAAAACACATCTAAAAATTGGGTGTTGGTACAGTTTCCAAACGACGATAAGAAATGGATTGTTTGTCGAAATTGTGGGACTAGGGGGTTAGTTAATGGATAAGATAAAAGTTTTCGAATTAGAATTGATGCCGCTTTATAATAATATGGGAGTACTTTTACAGGAATCAAAAGAAATAATAATTAGTTCTTACAGTCCTATAATTATTAAAGATATTTTAGATAAAGAAGAAGATGATTATAGTCCATGGGATAAAGAAGAGCAAGGTAGATCAGGAGAGCTTATTGCAAAAAAATACCTTGAGAACAAATATAAAGAAGTAGTTGATGTATCAAAAACTACTAAGCTTGGTTATGATATTAAAGTAAATGATAAGCTTGCCTTTGAAGTTAAAACCTCGAAGTCAAAAAATTTTTTTCATATTTCTTACAATGAATTAAAAGTTGCTACCTATATGCAAGATAAATACAATCTATTTTTTATTAAAGTTGATGTAAAGGACGAAAAAATAACAAAGGCTACCGGCTTTATTATAAATAACCCTATTAAAATATTACAAATAAATCTTAGGATTATAGCGCCAACTTTCGAACTTGATAATATTAACCTTAAACCAAGTCAGTTTAAAATATATTTTAATAAAGATTTTATTAGTTTACAGGAATGGATTATTTTAACAGATTATATTTCATAATAGCCCCGATCCCACGCAAAACGGGGCACCATCAGATGGATGAAAATACAAGAATGTTATTTTTAGGGTAGTTAGGAATTTAGTTTCGTTAGGAATTGGAGAGCCTAAAAAACAAAAAAAAGCGGGGATTTCTCCCCGCTTAGTATCGTATAGTAAGATTTCGCCCGTCTACCCTACCCAGCCTCTTCCTTCTTCGCCTCAGCCCACTCTTCCCCGAATTCATCTTTAAATGTCCTTAAAGCCGCTTCAATAAGCCCCTTTATTTCCCTGGTCGTTATGTTTAACCCTATTTCTCCGGCCCGCTCCGATAGCCACTTCGCCGCCTGAGTATACTTCTCTTCTCCTTTCAAATCTTTAAAAGCTTGCTCCACGAAACGAACTGCTAAGAAAGCCAGCTCCTGCTTGAGCGCCAGCTCCGTTTCAATTTTCTTCATACCCTCGACGCCCAGGCGTTTTTTCAGCCAGGCAACCATGAAACCGGCCAGCACCGTTACTAAAAGCAATAAGGCATCCTGCAGTAAAGGGGCAACCACTTCATTCATTACTTACTCACCTCCACCCGTTGTTTTTCTTTGTTCCAATTCACCTTAAACCCGAGCGTCTCAGCAAGCGCACGAATTTCAGCATACGTCTTACCATCCTCAATGTAACCTTCCAGCTCCTTGCCACCTGCCCTCCCGCTGACACATAACGAGTCAGCGAAGAAAAGGGCTGATAACCCTTGAAATTACTTGTTTTATGGCACATTTGTAGTTGCTTTAATCCTCGTTATGTGATATATTTTACATAACGAGGATGTGTTCTGATGGCAGCCATTATTCACCAGAAAGATAAGCGATCCGGAATTACATACGCATACCAATCCGTGTCCTACTGGGACAAGGAGAAGCAGCAGTCCCGTTCTAAAAGAACCCTCATTGGGCGGGTGGATGACAAGACCGGTGAAATCCTTCCTACAGACGGCCGGGGGCGGAAAAAGAAAGATGAATCCATTCCTACCCAAAGAGGCCCAGTCCCTGTGGAGAGAACTGCCCGCTCTTTCTATGGTGCCACCTATCTGCTGGATGCCATTGGTGAAAAGCTGGGCATCACCCAGGACATAAAAATCTGTTTCCCGGAGACCTATCGGCAAATCCTGTCTACGGCCTATTACCTGGTGCTGGAAGATCATAACCCGCTGTACCGCTTTGAAAAATGGGGAAGCCTCCATAAACATCCCTACGGCAAGAACATCACATCCCAGCGGAGCAGTGAATTATTCGGATCCATTACAGAAGAAGACAAACAGCATTTCTTTAAGCTTCAGGGGAAACGCAGGAGTGAAAAAGAATACTGGGCCTATGACATTACCTCTATCTCCAGCTATTCGGAATCCCTGCGACAAGTGCAGTATGGTAAAAACAAGGAGGATGACAGGCTTCCACAGCTAAACCTGGCCCTAGTCTTTGGTGAAACATCCAACCTGCCCTTTTACTATCGGAAGCTGGCAGGCAACATCCCCGATTCCAAAACCCTGAAGCACTTATTGGCGGATTTAGACACCTTGGGGTTTGCCAAAGTGAAGCTGGTCATGGACCGGGGTTTTTACAGTGAAGAAAACCTGAATGCCCTTTTCAAAGACCATATAAAGTTTCTCATCGCCGGCAAAATGTCACTGAACTTCATGAAGTCCAATCTGGAAGGCATATACGATAAATTTCGCAGCTTTGAACACTACAACGAGAGCTATGAACTCTATTGCCGCACCGTTGAAACCCAGTGGCAGTATACTCAGTACCGGCCATACAAGAAAGAAACCCTGAAAGAACCCCGCCGGATCTATGTTCATTATTACTACAACATTGAAAAAGCCGCGGAAGAGGAAAAAGCCTTTGACAGAAACCTGATGATCCTGCGCCGCGAACTGGAATCCGGCAAGCGGATCCCGGAACATGAAAACCAGTATAAAAAGTATTTTGATGTGAAAACCAGGCCCAAAAGGGGCACAAGGGCCACGGTAAAGGAAGAAACGGTTTTACTGGCCAAGAAATATTTCGGGTTCTTTGCGCTACTCACTAATGAAACCATGGACGCGGTAACCGCCCTCGAAACATACCGGAACAAGGATTTGGTGGAAAAGGCCTTTGGCAACCTGAAAGAACGGTTAAACCTGCGTCGCACCCTGGTATCCTCTGAGCAAAGCCTGGATGGCAAACTCTTCATTGAGTTTGTGGCGCTAATTTACCTGTCTTACATCAAAAAGCAGATGCAGGTGTCTGATTTGTTCAAAAAGTACACCATCCAGGGAGCCCTGGATAAGCTTGATGTCATTGAATGTTTTGAAACCCCCGGTCAACAGCTGCGTGTAGGTGAACTGATGGAGAAGCAAAAGGAGATCTATCACGCGCTGGGGGTTGAGCCGCCTCCCTCGTTATGAGTTGGCGGGAATCCAGGTTGCCATTATATAAGATTTTAGTTTTTGTCATTGGCTGGACCCCCTTATTGGGCTCTATATACTTCACTCCGAGCAGCTCACAGAGAACTTTTGCCTGTGCTTCAGCTATAAGGCATAAATTTTCATCATTTTTTAGGAATGCCTCGTCTGCAGCATTATCGTGGAATCCGTTTTCAATTAAAAATACATGGGGTACCCCGACAGCTACAGTAGAACGAATGACGCCGTAGTAGTCGTAACCTTTAGTAGTCTCAGACTCTCTTTTCTTTGCCCCCCGGTCATTGTTACCCATGGCCTTGGCCACGGCTGCGGACAGCTTTCCGGCCCATACTTTGTCCCCTGGACTACGGACCGAATAAAAGCATTCTGTACCCCGAGTCTGGCCACTTGCGGCATTGGAGTGCTCGCTGATAAATACGTCGCTGTCCCATCCCCTTGCACCACGATCTGCAAGTGCGAGGTCTTCGTTTTGTGTACGTGTTAGAGCTGCGTTAATGCCGCACCGCCAAAGCGCGTTTTTGAGAAAGTTCGAGAGTTTCCACATTCCAGCATGTTCGTAATAACCGGTAGGGCCGCTATTCGCATTCCCCGGCGCATGACCGGGATCAATTGTAACTTTCTTCATTCTTCGCCATCTCCTCCTTTTTGTGCCCAGCTTTCCACCGCATTCACTCCGGCGATGGCTGTAATAAGCGTAATAATAACGCTGACCAGGTTTGGCGGCAGGTCTTGCGGCTCTCCGGTAACTGCAAGATAGGCCCCCAGAGCGCAGAAAAATAAAAACGCTACGATGAGCGTTGAAATTTTCTTCTCCTGGATGCTGAAAAACTCTTTAACTTCACCATTGAGCTTCATGGTTAGTTGCCCCCTGCCGCAAATAAAACGATATTTACGACCAACCCCACTCCTGTGGCCGCAGCGAAAGTCATGAACCAGAATATGAGTTTGTCGATTTTCCCCTCGACGCGGACTATAGATCCGTTCTGGGTCCGCTGCCAGCCTTCAAGATTAGCAACGCTTGTCTGTAAGCTTGCTATAGCCCCTTCTTGTCTGCAGTGTTCCGTGCAATTTTCCAAGCTGTTCACCCCCTGGAGAAATAAAAAAGAGCCCTTTGGCTCCCTATCCTCAGTTACTTCGTTATTCCTGCCGCTAATTTTCCTACTGCGCTACTACGAAATAAGACTCTCCACCACTGTTTTCAGGTTACTTAAATCCGGGACTTCCTGAATTGTTCTCTTGCCTTTCTTGATTAATCTTACCCAAATCTTTACAAGTCCGCTATTTTCATCAAACACTACTGTCCACCTCCAGAAGCTAAGATAATTGACAGATCTGCAATAGCTTGCTCCACGGCTTCCATTCTATCAAGCTCTATTTGTTTATAATCCGGTACATATTTTTCCTCTGACCACTTGCCATTCTCATATTTCTTCCAGATGTAACCATCGCTGTATTCCGGTATCCGGACCATGTTGTCCGCTTGAACTTCTCCTTTCAGTGAAGAGATGCCGATGCAAACTTTATTTTCGTTTAACTGTGCGTAATAAAAAGTTTCCATTTTAACCTCCTATATTTTATGGAAATTCAACAACATAATAATGTGTTTCAGGGTAAGTACCTACACCTGCCACTTCTCTCCGTAATCTTAATGTAGTTGAGTTTATAAGTAATCCAGTGACAGCATAATTTTTCATATCTTCTAAAAGAGTAGGAAGTGAGTCTACTTTGTTTTGAACTATAACAAATGTTTTAGCAAGGTTTACAGAACTAATTGTTCTATCCCATTGGTAATCACTACTTGACCAAGCATTCCACCCATATTGCACAGAAACAACATCTTCAAATTCGATCACTTGCCACACTATAATAGGGGCAGGATTATGGGTACCCCTCCAAGATAAAACAATTTCCGTATTAGGGTGAACAGCAGAAAATGCTGAAACAACTAATAAAGCTGAATTTAAAACATCCCCTCTAACATCCACTAGTATTATTGACTTAGACGAATCAACTGAATTAATAGGTACTACGATAGCATCACTTGTTGTAATGGTTGCTTCACCACGTTGAATACTTTTAATCGGTGAGAAACTTCCCATTTTACCAAATATCATTACTCCAGGTTTAATATTTTCAGCAACCCAACTAGCGTCAGATATTTGCACACTATTCTCAGCATCACCAGGATAATATCCAGGTTGTGGAATAAACCTTAATGTAGTGTCAATATAACTACTGCCCTGCGCCGTCACATGCCCTGTTCTGTTCGGCATAGAACCTGCTGCAGCCCTACCGGCAATGTCACTACTAAAAGATTTACCAGAAAGGACATTAGCTGCAGCAGCATCGCCACCAAGCGAAGCTACTTGCCCACTACCGTTGTGATACCCAACTGGAATTGTAGTGGACGAAACGCCCGGCGTTATATTATGCGCTCCCCGGTTCGTCATAGTGCCTGTCTGTTCGCCTTCATCATTAGAAAATGTCTTGCCGGCTAATACATTACCAGGTGTAGCATCTCCGGCAGCGTCACTACCCTGTAAGATAAAATTTACGCCGTTATACCTCAGCGTGTAAATACTCCCTGCTTTCAAGTTTCCGGCCGAAACATCGTTACCATTCGGCTTCTTGATGGTTTTTGCACCGAGTGCATTGATATTTATAACGGATGCTCCGGTATTATCTACATGAATCTTTATTGCCAGAGCCATGCCTTCCACATAAGATTCAGGCGCTGGAGTAAGTGTCACAGCATAAGTATTCACAGCCCCTGCGGTCAATTCATAAGGAATCTGTAACGTATAATCTGACAAATGCGCTGTTATGACGCTCCTGATTTCCTGGAATGCCGCAAATGTCCGGTTCAGCAACCAGTTCCACCAGCCGGCCGGTGGCTTTTCTTCGGGCTGCCAGCCGTCATTCTTTTTCTGTGTTGGGGGTTCAGTGCCCTCAGCGTTCCATTCAGGCAACTGTTCTTCGAAGGACATAATTTTCTACCTCCCATGCTCTTTTCCTTTTATCTCCATTATTCCGGGTAAGTTATCTGTATCGTATAAGTTACCTTAATTTGCGACTCATGCGGGACGGAAACAGGGACGGCGAGAACGTCACGGGCCATAAGAATCATACTACTACCGGCCTGCGCGGTTATACTTGCCACTAACCCTGCTTCTTTTACAATGATTGCTTCTCCACTGTTGTTTATGATGATTCGCTCACAGGCATAGGTCATTGTAAAATCAGGACTGCCCGCCCAGACAGGAGTGGGGGTGCTCATTCCTTGGTACTGCATTTGCCCCGCATCGGTCCCCTCGGTGATTAGTTCACCCAATGTATAGCTTTCAAAACTCTCTGCCGCATCACTTGTACCAATCAAAATACCATAAGATGTTGATGATGCTGCAGCACGATATCCATTATAGTTGACGCCATGAGTAGCAAGTGAATGATAAGCTGGATATGCAGCGGAACGAATTACCCCAGCTGATTTTTCTTTTAGGGTGAGTGTGCCTGCTCCGAATGAATCCCCTAAAATATTTAAGTTGCAAGTCATTTGTTGGGTAACCATCCAATTATAGAAGTTCCTCACCCAGCTTTTACTTCTGTCTTCATACTTCGCTACAACATCACCGCTTTTGTCCATCACATCAATTCCAAGATAACAAACAGGCGTCGGGATAAGGTGTAAATTCCTCTGCCTCTTTTGCATCTCCCGGATTTCTTTTTCCTCTTGCTGATTAATACTTCTCAATATTTGCATTTTATATCTCCTCCAATTCGGCATTTATGCTTATTGTTGCTATTATGCCATTGAGATTTTTATCCACAGCCTCAGTAGACAAATTTGCTACTGTTGTATCCATCTCCGTCGTAGCAATTACCCCCTTATATTCCTCGCCTGTCGTTACAGTAGACAATGCCGCAACTTTTGTGTCCATCTCTATTGTAGCTACCACACCCTGCAACCAGATATAAGGGTCTCCCTGTGGTTTCTTTTTTCTTATTCTTCTGTAACCAAATGCCTGCCTATATCCAAAAAACATAATCTACACCAACCTTGAAACTATGCAGTCCACATCGGCAGGTATGCTTACCTCTGCGCCGGGAGTGCCGCCGACAAGTGAGCGCCATCCACCGGGAGCAATAACAAGTGTAAGACCATTTACCTCGAACTCCTGTGGGGTATCTTCGTCATGCCATATCTCGATACTTAATATGTTAGCGGAAAATATGAGGACGTTGGAAACAGCATCGGCCTGAGTTAATATTTCTTCTACTGTGCTGCCAGCTACCCGGGCGTCAACTTTAATACGTTTTGCAACCTCGTCTATGAATTCATTCAAATTGATGCCAAGCAGCTGATTTCCCTGAAAGCTGTTGCCGTTTACGTTGTTTGAGTTAATCTCGTTGCTGTTTACGTTGTTATTGTTAACGCTATTACTATTAACACTATTATCAGTAATATCGTTTTGAAAGATCGTGTTATCAATAACGGAATTGTCTTGTTCCGTATTGCCTCCCTTGTAATTATTTTCAGCGTTGTTATTTTCACTGTTGTTGCCCACCTGTCGATGAGCGGTATCTGGGAACTGTACGGGAGTAACCCCGTTCCCGCCACCCTGGAGCTGCAAAAGCAGACCTTTAAACAGTGCTATTATACTTGCTGATGCTGTCGGGTCAGTTACTGCCGCTGCAGATAGGGTACCAATAGAAGAACTTATCGTATCCTGCTTCGCTTCGGTCGCCGGTTCAGCAATAATTTTTGCTAAAATCGTCGCTAAAGCGGTCTGTATTGCGTCTCTAAGCTGTGACAGGGTGATATCCAGTTGAGTTACAGCACCCTCAGTGCTATCATTTATTCCCTGTAATAAATCTCTAATTTGACCTGCCGGTACAATGACGGGATCATCCGACATTATCAAACACCGCCCTTTCTCGCCTTATCAACTGATTTTAGTTGTCAAGCTTAACCGTTAATTTTAGATATCAATTTTAGCTGTCAAACTCTCTTTTACGTTAAACCCTTCTTTTAATCCCGTATATCGGTTGCCATCAAGGTCTATAATCAGCAGCTCGCACTTGTAATACCGTAGCGGAATATCAGTATCCTGATTGAGTATCTTTACTTCGATTTCTCCTTGCCCCGCGTCGATTACCGTAATTCCGTTCCCTATGCTTTTTTGTATTACCGGCTCCTCGCCGTCGCCGTTTCTGACAACAAAAAATAAAGAACATCCTGCGATATTCAGGACGTTGCCTTCTTCATCTTTTATTGTGATCGGAATCAGCAGATCATTCCTTTGATATACCTCAAAGCTCACCTGGTAACCCTCCTCCTTGCTATGGCTACTACAGGCCCGCTGCTATTCAGTAGCGTTGAAAGCGGTTGGCCAAGCCAACATTGGAAAATACTGGTAATGCTTTCATCTTCCGATACCCCGAAGTCTTCGGCCGGGCCTTCGTCTTCGGGTAATCCCTGTGAAGCCAACCAGGACTCCTTTCCCCTCTGCACAACCGGCATTCAACATCACCGCCTACTATAATGTTTTAAAATAATTGGTAGAGCTTCTTGCAATAAATAAAGCCTATTATAAAAAATTATCTTATATAATAAAGTCTCTCATAAAGCATCTTATAATGGCAAATCCGTCTCATCTCCAGGATCGTAAATAGCCCCGAAATAACCGCCGGTAGTCTGCGCTAAATCCGCATAACCTGCATCCGGGTCGTTCTCCGATTCATCGACGATAGAAGAAAAGGCAAACGTCCCTTCCAGCAGCACATAAGCCTTCACGCCAGCCGCTACGATGCGGTTCACTAAGCGGCCGAACTGACTTAACGAGAAACCGGAAGCGTTTAAAACTTCTGTCGGTACGCTGATATGAATTGTTGCCGGTTCTGTTTCCCAAAGTTCTTCGATGACAATTTCTTCCGGCTCGGCCTGGAGAGCAATGGACAACACCCGGATAATAGTATTTATCGCACCGTCACTCATATTTCGTGCTATTTTGGTTTTGAGCAGTATCCGGTAGACCGGGTCCGTGGCCTGTCCCCGGAGTTGCTGCACGTTTTTTCCAATGCGGTCCAGGGTGGAACCTTCAGCCTCGTCAATGTCCCGCCAGAGGTCGATCCGCTCTATGGTGTCCCTTAGTTCCTCCAGTTCCCCGGCCACAATGCCAAGCAGTTTTCCGATATTGCTTTCCGGGTCTTTAGCATAGTTGTCAGTGAGCCTTTGCAACATGTCAGTTAATATGCTCATGCGCTGCTCACCGTCACTTTTTCCCAGTCCGTCTCAGCAACCTCGGTTAATTCTATTTCAATATCTGCTGTACCGGGCGAATCGCCAACCTTGTTAATAGTTATGCTTACATTATCCACTCCCGGTATTTGCATGGACGTTTGAATTGTTTTGTTATAAATAACGTCCTGCCCCATGGTTAAACCGGCGTAAACCGAGCCATCTTCATCTTCGCCGCCGATATACTGAATAATAGCGGTCCTTATTAATTCATCGCCATCGGTTGGGTATTCGTCGCTTTTTTCGACTTCCACGTCAACTTCGATTTCGATTTCATCCGCATAAGTAAAGCTAATATCGTGGTCCTGCCCTGCATCGTCCTGCACCGTCTCTGTATCTTCACCGTATGCCTGGATACCGGCCGCTTTAGTTTGGAGGATAGCTGCGGCAATATCTGCCACCTCCCCGCCAAGGACGTAAGCTTCGATACTTTTAGGCGGTCTGCCGTCTAGGTCTGTGGTGTCTGACTTGTTTTCTATTACGAGAGCTGCACGCACTCCGGAAACTTCCAGGAGTGATGCCCGAATACTGTCTATCGTAGAGGCCCCGCCCTTGGCAACGGAGAGAGCATATCGGGCACGCAGCTCTGCGTCGGTTTCGCTGTTTCTGCCGCCGGTCGTGGGCTCAGTATTGGTAGCAGTGTCAACCCCCGCCGTGGGATTAACGATATCCGTTATTGTTGCTGCAGGAACGTTGCCGCTTGTTCCGGAATCAACTGCTTGAATTGAGGCTGTGGCCGTCCCGGCGGCAATTGTTACTTCTTCCGTGGTCTCAAATATAATGTCGTCCGGGGCTGGGGTGCTTACCAAGAACCCTGCAGGTATAACAGTGTCATTATCCCCATTAAAAGTTACCTCACCTGTTGACGGTTCTGCTGCTCGGCGGGTTATTCCGATCCCGAGTGACACTTTATCCAGAGAATGCCCATCAGCAGTATCCATGTAAGCGGAGTTATAAACAGATTCCGCAAGCTGCCAGATCGTCGCTTCTTCCCAGGCATTGAGCCGGATAAACAGACCGAGCGGAGAGGATTCCGATAAATTCACGTTTTCACCGAAAAACGCCCGAGCGCGGGCCTCTTTTTCAGTGATGATATCCGCATAGCGTTTGCGTTGAAAGCCGGTTGAAAGCAGACCGAAATCAGACATCAGAGCACCTCCTCTCCCTCAACAATATCTTCTTCGTCCATGCGCACCTTGAAATTTACCGTCAGATGACGGGCGCTGCGGTCAAAAGATATTTCTAAGCTGATCACTTCCTGGATGCGTGACTCTTGCTGAAAAGCCTCCAGGAAAGCGGCACGGATAGCCGTCTCGTTTGGATTTTTCACTTGCAGCTGGTCGTATGCCAGGCCGTGAAGCAAGTTCAGGAACCATTCTCCGGTATTGGTCTGCAGGAGCAGGCGGACGGACTGCTGTTTTTCGTCCGGGCCCTCCACCATGCGGAGAGAGTTCTGACCGTCAAACTCCAGATCGCCCTGGGCGTTTAGAAATAAGGTTTTCATGCTATCACCCCAACACTCCGATTATCACTCCAGGATTCCAATTATTACGCCAGAATTCCAATTATCACGCCGTCGCTCAAATCATGTTTACGATCGCCTATCCCGTCCCTGGCACGTTCTAAAAACACAACCAGGACCGTATCTCCAACTTCATAGTGCGGCCCTGTGCAAATGTATTCTCCGGCCGAACTACCACCTGGGATAGTAACCTTGTATGTTTGTTTGACCAGAGGCAGGTTGACCAAAAGAGGCAACCCGCCCTGCAGCGGTTGGACGTGGGCTCTGTTTTCTTCGACTTCGATGCTTGTTATTTTTCCAAGGAGCGCGGTATGGAGGTTGGAAAGACGCTCCTCAAGCAAACCATCTAAAAATTCAATTGTTCCACTCACAGCCCGACAACCTCCATCTTGGTCATAAAGTCCATTTCATTTTTTAAATGCTGACCTTTTATCGCGCGATACAACCCGTTTGCTGTACGGCTCTGAATCTGAAGAATGCTATCTGTCCTAATACGATGATTAAGCAAGCTAAATACGTTGTATCCTTCTATGGTTTCACCATCTTCTTCTCTCTCAAAGCGTTGCGGACTATCAATAAGCCCCGTATCAGCATTAAGCACAAAAGCAATCCGGTCTCCCTCACCAGGAGGTCTTATGATTATAGCACCGTTTCTAATGTGCAGTTTGCTTTTACAGTCTTTAATAACGATTTGCCTCAACGCAGACTGAATACTGCCGCTTATTATTCTACCGTTTGCGTAAACGATATCTTCAGATAAACTAAAAACTCCGATCTCCAAACCGAATATACCCAACATATCTCTTATAATCTGCGACGCCTTAATCCCTGGCTTGTACGTCTTGTTAACCGATGTAGATATCCAGCGGTCTGCACTGTCAGCCACGTTGAGCCGGAGCACTCTATCAACGTCTTCCCAGTAACCATTAACTTCTTCTACTCTACCGGCGAAAATCGTCCCGGTATCATTTCCATAACCAGCGTTAAGAATAATATTTTGCCCCTTTTTAATGCCCTTGGTCGTTTGGTCTGAAAGGTTATATAAAAAAACTTCGCCCATATTTGGCTCCGGATCGTCGTCAAACTCAATCCGAAAGTCTATTTCAAAACCAGGATAAACAAACTTATTACCGGCCACTAGGACTTCCGTTTTGCGGTCAAACAGTCTCGACATCTGCAAACTCCTCCGGCGTTAAAATGTACAAAAACACCGATATCATCAGGTTCTCCCAATTTACGGTGCTTGCAATACTTTCTTGCCCAGCAATGTCATATGCTATAATAGCAACCTTGGGAAACCGGTCGTCGGCATAGGCAGAAAATAACGGCCTTCCGTATACAATTTTTTCACCGAGAGCCAACGTTTCATCGCCTTTTGCCAAATCAACGGTAAAAAAATCATGTTCCAGGTTATAATTAATAGTAAATATAAATGTTTCCTCGGCAAGTTTGATGTTAAATTCGTATGGCAGCGCCTCTTTGTTAATGGGTAAATAGCTTAACGGCATATTGCTCACCTGCACCTTTATTTCCAATAAAAACCCCGCTTTATTAAGGAGACTGAAAGAGGGATTGCATACTTAAGCGATCCCTCTACTTTTTTAGAACCCCATAACCTCCTTGACCTCTCCGGCTTCCAGCGCATCAATTACCCGTCTGGCAAATTCCGCTGCCAGTTTATCTAGGTTCTCCTGGCCGATCCTTTCTTTCTCTTCTTTGCTAAACAGCTTAAAGATAATATTTTCTAGTTTATGTTTAAGAACAAAATTTTCTGTTGCCTTTCTTGCTCCATCGGTCAGCATTTCACCGTTAGCAGCTTTACGTAGCAAAATATATCTTTCCATTAGCTCGTATAAAACCTGCTTAGTAACTTCAGTGTGTAGGGTGAAATATTCCTTTGTCTTCGCTCTTTTCTTCATGCTGTCTATTTCTGTGATAACTTCGGGCAGAAGAATATCCGTAATGTCCTCCAGGTAAGGAGTTTCATCCTTCTCTTTTATGACATTTAGGGAAATACGACACAACTGATTCTTAATGCCGGTAGGAACACTGCTTTCTTTAATAAGGTCCCTAAAAGTGTCGATATGGAGCCTCATGGCTACCCTGCGCTCGTGATTCGATTCTTCAAGATGGAATTTCCTGATTTCATCTTTACTGGCCACCTGGGCCACCTCCTAATTTTTTTTGAAGATAGCTATGTTACTATTGCCCTTCTCCGCCTTTTCAATTTCTTCCCGGAATGTTGAGGTAACAATATTTAGCTTGGTTATGCCGGTGCAGAGATGCAGGCATCTTTCTTTTGGTAATGATTTTAGGTCGATAAGCTCAATAAAGCCGACAAGCTCTTTCCTTGTACTTATTAGAAGTTCCTCAATTTGATCGGCAATATTACATTGTTCTTTTGAAACACCAACCGTTTCGTAGGTTTGTTTGACCCTTTGCAATTCGAGTTCCGCTTCCCTGGCCCGGCGCTCCGCATCGTCTTTTTCCTGGATTGCCCTTCGTTTTTCTTCCCAGGCTTTTTTAAGAGATTTTTCTTTTGAGCCTAATTGCGTTTTAAGTTGATCGATTTGTTCTTGAGCAAACCTGATTGCCGCCTGTGCTTCTTCGCTGTTACCGTTTTGTTCCACCTGTTTCCTTGCCCGCTCTAATTGCGTTTCAAGTTCATTCACCCGCTTGCGATATTGCTGGGCTTCTTCTTTTAATTCCTTTATCTCCGGTACTTTCAGGTTTGTTACGGCTTCACCCAAGGTTTTCCACAGAGTTTTTTGTTCCTCATGAGTCATTCCGGCAATAAGATTTGCCGCCGTAGTGCCCAGCTTCTTTTGAGAGACAAGGGCCTGGAATTCGGGGATAAGATCGGTTAGTTTAAGGAGACGTTGAGTTGTGCGCTCATCTTCATCGATGGCCTTTGCAACATCGGCAGCAGTTTTCAAAGCGACATTTTGTCGTTTTGATTTTTGGTCTCCGCCACGCTTTACCCCCCAATACTCCTTTAAAAACTTTGCCCTCCTTGCCTTTTTCATCGGATCATCGTCACCCTGCCGCCGCTCCTCATTGTCGGCAATAAGCAAATACTCCGCCTCTTCCAGAGAAAGGTTCAAAATAACTACAGGGACCTTTTCCATTTCCAACTCTTTCGCTGCTCTAAGCCGCTGGTGTCCGGCAACCACTGTATAATCCGGCAATACTTTTAGGGGGTCCCTAATACCGTTAACTACAATGCTCCGCCTTACTTCTTCGTACTTTTCGCCAGTAAGATCGTCGTAATACTCCTGGTTCTTTGGGTGTGGTTTTAGTAGGTTAATAGGCACTTCATTTATCAATACTTATCTCCTCCCGGTATAAATATTTAGGCCGCCATCTCGCTAACGGCTGCAGTAACGATATACTCCCGAACAACCCCTGCGCCGGTAGGGGGATCGGGTTCCGGCTCAGGTTTGGGTTGAAATTTGGACCGCCCTGTCCTCTCCTGTTTCCTTTTCCTCTCCAACAAGTTAAGTAGCCTCTTTGCGAACTGGTCCGCTTCATATTCAATACGTCCCCGGTAGGCTTTGTCTCGAAAATAGAGCATTTTATTGGCATTAGAATGTAACACTGCATGGCCGAGCTCATGTGCCATAACAAACCGGCGATCAGCGCCTTCGAGGCTGGCGTCGATCAGGATTATCGACATTCCCTTTCTGGTAAACCAAATCCCTTCTACACCCTCCGCAATTTTGTTGACTATGTATGCTTTGATGCCACGGCTCTGGGCCAGACGGACTAACTTGATGTAAACGGGATCGCTCTCCTGCGGCAGCAGGTCTACGGCCTTGTGAAAGATGTATTCGTCGTTGTCGGTATCGGTATTTCTGAGCATAAAAAATCCTCCTTTGGTTTACACCCTTCCGAAGGAGGATAGCTGTTAAGACGTATCGTATAACGTCACAAAGGACGTCTTGTAACGTATGCTATACGTATGTTATAATGATAGCTAAGACATACCTCTTCGGAGGGTGTTTGCGGGGAAGTCCGTTCAAACTTTAGCGGGAATGACGGGCTTCCTTTTATTTTTTGTTATTCTTTTTGTTGATCCAAGCTTCGATTTTGCCCTTATCGTAGCGAACCAATCTGCCCATCTTTATAAAAGGCATTCCTGCTTTTCGCCACCGATAAGCCGTAATGGGGCTGATTTTGAGCCACTTACACAATTCTTCTTCGGTTAAGTATTCTCCCATAATCCACCCCCTTTTCATTTCTTTATCTATCTTAACCCATCATAAGGCATCATGTCAAGGGGGATTCCAAAAACTTTCCAAAACTTTTTTGCATGATTTAACTTAATTCGCTCTGGGAGCCGCACCGGTTACAGCATCTATATCCGCACCAGAAGTTTTCTTAAAATAACTACCGGCAGAATCAAACAAATTATAAAGCATTGAATTCCTGCGGCCATCATCAACAACTTGTTCCTGCGGCTGCTGTGTGCCACGGTCTTCGACCGGCTTTACTTGACTGGCCGTTCCGGCCTTGCCCGAAACAGAGGTGGAGACAGAAGCTGGGGCAACTATATCAATTACCTGGAGAGTTGCTATCCTAATTTGTTTTAGTGTAATGCTGAACCCGAAACCCTGCAGGTTGGTTTTCACATGCTTGGTAGAAAATGACTCTATCATCATGTTGTTAAGAACATTTCTTCCTATATACTTAAGTAACTGTCGATCATTGCGGTAATTACGAAGCTGTTCGAGCTTTTGGGCGGCGTCAGGACCGGTAACTACTCCGGAGAAAGTAAATGAAATAGGCAGATTCCGGGCATGATCAGCGACATCCTGGCCGCGCTCGACCGGCTTTTCGGTTATGAGGTTATTAAATTCAGGAGATTCCTCTTCTACAACATCAATTTCAATATCTTCCAGCAAAACTCTTGGCATTTTTACCAACTCCTGTTAAAATTAGGGTAAATGGAGGTGATTAAGTTATGTTGGAAAAATTTATATCCTATTGGCATAAACAAAGCATGGCTAAAAAGATAATTATTTTAGTTGTAGGTTTTTTTCTAATATGGCTTTACTTCTCAATAACCGCTGTTTTTGCAGCTTTATTTATGGTCCTAACGATATTTTTTGCCCTTGCTTTTATAGCAGGAAAGGTAAAGTTTTTAAAGATAGAAAATAGGAAAACAAGCCTTATTGCGCTTGCTTTGTCATTTCTTATGTTTATTTTTTCGATAGCGTTGATTCCAAAAACTGAAAAATCAGGTGAACAAAGTATTGCAAAAGGAGACCGGGATTCAATACTATATTCGATCTTAAATGGTAAAGACGAAGAAAATAGGAAAATCTGTGAAGTATACATAAATATGAGTTACAAAATTGACGGCAATACTTTAAAAGCTATTGGTGATACTAATTTACTTGATGGGGCGATAGGATATATAAATATAAATGTATATAATCCGAACGGTACATACAACGATCAGATTATTAAGATAGAAGATTTTGAAAAAGAATTTATTGTTAAAGATAATAACTTTACCTGTACTTATGGATTACTAACTATTTCAACACCTTTTATAATTGATTTTGAAATAAACTTACATCCCTATTCTGATACTCAGTCTTTAAAAGTAAAAAATATTTATGGGCAGAACTTTATGAACCTTACCGGAGAAGATGTCTTGGAAATTGTGCCTTTAGATTCACAAAAACATAAAGAAATTAACCTTAAATATGAAGTATTGGTAAGTAATAATGATCTACAATTCAATAAATTAATTACTAAATCAAGATCTACTACTAATATAAATTATGAAGAAATAGTCAAATTTTTTGAATACCAAGGTTACAATTTTAACGAAATACATATTCAAAATAAAATCATTGGCCAAAATAGTACCGGTGGCATTATAGAATTAATTATGGAAAAAGGTAAAATAAAAGAAGTTAGCCTCGCTTTGCCGATGCCTAGCGAAACAGATCAAGAATTAGCAAATAAATTGGATTTACTTTTAACGTTTGTTAGCCTAACAAATCCAAATTGGGAAGAAGGTGAAAGTTGGATTTCAAAAAAATTAACTGATATATTTAACAATAAGTCGTATAGACCTGTAACCATAGAACATAACAATAAACAAGTATCTGTTACTTTTTTTGACTATTCTGACGCTGTTTTAATATCTGTTATGGGAATATAAATATTATCTTTCAACCAACGCCGGTCTGGCCTTCCCTTTTTGTCTGAAAAAATCATCGATCCATTCGGGGCCATAAATTTGAAGCATCTTTTTAAACATGACGGCTAATTCCCGGCCTTCACTGGTACTTACAGCACTATGCCCCAAATGGATTTCGTTAATGATAGTTATGCTTTCCGCTCCTCCCGTAGCAGTAGTCGTTATGGCTGACCTACCGTTTCCAGGACTTACGTCTACTTCAGGCATCATCTGTTTTAATTTCCTACCGAGGCTCAAGCCCCCTGCCTGGTCAATACCATCCTGAATAGTGTTGACAATATTTCCGCCCGCCTCCATGATGTCAGTCAGCGGTCCCATTTTAGGAGGACTGAAAGGCAGCATATCTCTTACGCTCTGCAGCCCTTCGGCAAATATAGTTTTCAACCTATCGCCGATATCTCCAATGCCCTCCATAATCCGATCGGGGAGAGCAAAAAAACCTTCGACTAGATCGTCAATCTTTTGCAGTCCCCACTCTTTCCATTCTTCAAACTTACCGATAGCCCAGTCAAGAGGCTGGGAAATCATTAACTTTATACCATCCCATATCTGGCCTGTAGAATCAACTAAGCCCTGGAAACCTTCCTCAAGCATTGTCCAATCACCGGTAAAAATGCCCCAGATGAGACCAAAGCCCGCTTTAAAAAGGTTTGCCAAGTAAGACAGCCAGCCTCCGAACATTATTCCCATTCCATTTACTAAATTAGCCAACCATCCTTCACCTTCACCCCATGCACCCTTAATCCAGTTCCAGATACCGACAAAGAAATCGCCTATTAATTGAAGACCTGATATTATATCTTCCCTGAATTCCTGGAAAGAATAATCGAAGCCTAAAAAATCCATAGTTGCGTCAAAAAGACTTTCTGTTATACTGTCGCCCAGCCCCCCGAAGGCCACGATCAGGTCATCAATGATTAAAACAGCGGCCGCTCCGATCGCAGCAAATTTCAAAACCGGTAAAAATAGAGGTTTTAGTAAACCTAAAACTTTGACGAGGCCGAGTCCCCCGGTGACAACGCTACCAATGGCGACAGCCCAGCCCAGGAACTCTAATACCCGCTGGCCGAGGGGGTCTTTTTGCATTTCTTTAAATAGGTCTGAAAATAAACCTAACATTGCATTGGCTGGTTCAAGTAAAGGCCCCCCCATAACCTCTTCGATGTTGCCGAGCTCACTACGGAAAATGCCCATCTGAGCGCCTGAAGTTTCGAGATAGTCGCCATAGTTTTCTACGCTTTTGTTCATAAAATCCTGTAAACCGGTGGCAATTAACAATTCCTTATCATACCGATCCCAATCCATAATACTTCGAGTCATTTCAAAACCTAATTTGTTAAATGTCTCTTCTGTAATAACATCCATATCCATAAGCTGCCGAATTGCACCATATTCCATTGCCCGGCCTAGTTCACGCATTACCTGACCAATGCTATAACCCGTTTTTGCGGAAACAACCGCAGCTGCTTCCATATTATCTGTAATAAACTTTACACCAGCGCCTACAACAAAAGCTTGATTAGCGGCAGCATAGAGTTCCCCTTCAGCGTGCAAGCCGTGAGAAAGTTCTTTTGTGCGTTGCACAACATCGTTAAGCCCTTCGAAACCGCCTTCGGCTTCATCGGCAAACCATTTAGCCCTAAACTGAGCAGTCTCAAGTGCTGATGCGGCGTCATAAAAAACACGGGTAAACTCAAAAGAAGCGATAGCCGCCATACCGGCACTTATAGCACTCATAGCCTGGCTGCCAAGCTCGCCCATGCGCTCCAGAGCTCCACCGGCAGCATCAAAGCTTTGCCTCGCCTCATCCCCGCTTCGGAGCGACTCATCGCCGAGCCCACGGACACTTCCACTTGTGTTGTCTGCGGCTCCGCCCATGTCCTCAAATGCTGCAGCCCCGTTCTCTCCGACATCCATAACCTGGGCATCCAGATCATCCATGCGGTCAACAAGCTCATCGGTCGCTTCGTTAGCTTCGAAAAGCGGATCGTTTTCGATATCAAAATCTATTTCTATAAGCAAATTTCTTTCAGCATCAGCCAACCTTGCCACCTCCTTTAGGCTTTTTGAGCGGTTTGGAAGTAAGTAAATCTATTGCCGCATTAGCTTCCGTTAACTCATCGTAGTCTTTTTCTATTTCCCTCGCTGCTTCATAGCCTAAATACAGCGCAACCTTCCAAAATAGCAGGTTACGCCGGGCTCTTCTCTTGTAAAATTCTCTACCTTTGTTTTCGCGAGGGGTTAAGAAAAAAGTCTGCTTCCCGAAGTAACTTATCGAACTCCTCCGGTTTTTCATCGAAATCTTCTATTTTAACCTTTGGTTGCACAACGATATGCTCAAACAGCGCTTCGGAATATTGCAGCTTATTTAAACTGCCGTTACTGTTGGTGCAGTCGTCAAGTATTTGCAATCTGGCCCTAATACCCGGATGTTGCAAAGTATACTCAGTATCGCCAATCTTTACTTTTTTTTGTTTGGCCATGAGAATTAAATCCTCCTTGTCAAGGCGGCTTTACCTTGAATTATAATTAAAATATTTTAATGTCCTGTTCTAATGTTTCTCAAAATGCTTTTATACTTTTTACGCTTTTACCCTTCCGTCTGGTCATAATCGGCTACCTTAATAACCCATTCTCGCTCGCTTATTTCGTCAGAACCTTCCCAGCTGGCCGGTTTTTCGATCCAGCATTCATTGCCCCCGGCCTTAAAATTGCCATTCCCGTCGATGACTTGCACCGGAAACATATCCTTGGATCGAGCCTTCCCGCTCAGATATCCATTGCTCGGACTTGTACTTTTGGTCGTTAACGTAATTGTCCCTATCGGATTTGCATTACGCGCCCGGCTGACCTCACCCTGAGCTCCTACATAAGTCGAATAGTTTTCCTCGTCTTTTTCGCATTCGACAAAGGATCCTTCAGCAAAACCGGTAATAAAAATACCGTCAATGATAACGGTGACTAACCGGGGATCATAATTTTCTACAGACATTAATATCTCCCTCCTAATGTCTCCCTAATGTCCAGTGTCCTAACTCGAACTGCTAAGCCAAACCCGGACCACTAAATCTGATCTACTTCAAACCCGGATCACTAAATCCGATCTACTTCAAACCCGGATCACTAAACCTGGATCACTCCGTGAACTTCAACGCTATGCACAGCACCGCCGATTGTGAAGCTAAAATCAACATCCGGCAAAACCCTCTGCGCCCGCTGCACAGCTGGTATATCAGCCCTGCTCGGCGCCGTAACCTCATAGATACCGTTTCCGTCGTCATCAAGCGCAATGATTCCCTGGTCAGTGGCCAGTTTCAGAACCGATTCCACTTCAGCTACTACCATAGCAATTCCCCGGTGGTCATAAGGCAGTTTCGAAGTAGTAAACAATAACCTGCTAATTCCTTCCGCGATCCGTGCTTCAACCCAATCCTGAGAGCGAATCACATCGATATATTCGCCGCTCGTTACCTTGCCCTCGGACGTTTGATTAACTCCGTATTTCTGCACATAGGTATTGACATAAGCATCGTGCAGATCGTTTACTTCTGTAGTTGTCACGTCTGCGGGAACAATACCGTCCAGAGTCTTAAATTTCCAGGTGATGCTGCCCGGGTCTTCCGGAGCGCCGCGGCCAACCCATGCGGCATCGGGATAGCTACTGGGATCGTCATGATAGATTATCGCTGTCCGGTCGCTTAGCAAAGACACCGCAAGTATAATGGTATTCGCTACTGTATCATTCGGGCACGCAAAATAAAGCTTTTTGTTTGCGGCTGCCCACGTAGACAACTCTGTAATTTCTGCTGTATCCTGTTCAACTGTTAACAAGAAATACCAGTCGTTATTAGTTTCAATTAGCTGATCCAACGCCGCACTTAAGCCGCCGGTACCGCCTGCAAGGACAGCAGACTTGCCCAAATCATCAGCAATAGTAATGGCTCCTGACTCCACAACAGCAGAATCAAAACCAGTTATATCTCCGATAGCTGCGGCAATGTCCGCCGCGGTGCTGTCTGCGCCGCCGAAGTCAACAGTGATTCGTTTTGCGGCAGCGTTCAGCGTAGCAGATAGACCACCGCTCTCGCTATCCGTCAGCAACACTTCCCATCCGTTTCCGGCCAGGCCGTCATAGGCTCCTTCTGCAGTAGCGGTCACGGAAAAAGCCGCCGTGCTTTCTGCCGTCAGCGTGGCGGTTGCCTGGGCCAGCGTTTTAACTAGCCCTACTACTGCAACTTTTGCCGGACTGGGACTTTGCGCAAATATTGCCGACGCCATAGCATACACGTCCGTCCCCGAAGCAAACCCGGCGTTCGCCACCTCGGTCAAAGAAGCGCACTCGGCATAATCTACCGCGCCGCCGGTATCTACAATAAGCGGCAGCCCGAACCCCGTCTGGGTAAGCGCTGCCGTCTCACGGGTGATAACGATCTCAACATCGCTCATGTTTATCTTCACGTCCTTTCAATGTCTATCTCTACCGATTCTATTGTCTCCACGGTTCGCTTCAATTCGCTCACTACACGCAACACTACGTCGAACCCCTGCCGCCGCTCGTAATCGTTGATTATCAAAGTATCCCGGGGCTGAACCGACATGAGCCTGGATACGATAATCCCCTTTTCAGCAAGATATTCATAGCCATAAAAAGAAAACCAACTGTGCGCCTTCAGGGCCAGCTGGTGAGATTCGTCGCTGTTTTTGCTGTAGGTAGTTATGGAAAGGGTCATCGTATCATGGCTTATTCGGGTATATTCGTAATCATGTTCCCATGCCGGATCTTTGCTTTCTACTAAGGAACCTGTCTCAATAGGTTGCCCCCCTTGAGGATTGAACGGAACTATAAACTTATAAGCCAGAAATGGATAAGGTGGTTTCTTTTTGATGTGTTCCATCTCACAGATAATCAGCTCCATAAACCCGTGCAGGCCGTTAATAACATCATCCCTTATCTGAGCAAAGTCGATCATCCAGCTTCACCTCCAGCACCACCTACCCTGACTATGAAATATATTCGCAGTCCACTAGCCACCAGGGAATAATCCTTTTCCTGCTGCACGGTGTAATGCTTGCTGTCCCGCTCGTCAATAATCTTCTGACCATGCTCCAGCTCCCGGTGAATGTAAATTTTCCGGTCGTGGCGGGTATAGGTGCCGCCTTCGCCATACTGGATGTCATCGTTAGTGAGAGGTAAAATCACAGCACGGGCGGAGACGCTTTGAGGATCGCTCTGATAAACGTATTCGTTGCTTTCCGTGCTCCATTCCCCGGGATGCTCTATGATGGTTATGTTATGCTCCAGCTCTTCAAGCACATCCTGGAAGTCCAAACCGTTAAGCATCCGGCCTCACATCCTTCAGGCATTTATTTATTGCTAAGGCTAAACATCATCAACCGTCATCTTCTGCCTGTTCGTCAGATATTACTTGGGTTATTTCTATTGTTTCTCTAGATAGACTTTTAAAATGTCTCTCCATGCTTTTTAACCTACCATCAATTGATTTTAGAATTTTTGCTATCTCTTTAAGTGCTTTCTCCATAGTTCTATCCTCCCGGTTTATAAGAAATTTTATCGTCCTACCACCCGATAGGTAATTGAGGAAATAAGTCTCCCCGTATCGATTAAAGGCGAAGATGACCCTTTCCGTTCTATGGTCATTGAGCTCAAGGGCGGATCGCTGAGACTCCTCAGCTTGTTCTGTATCCGGGAAACCAACCAGGTCCCGATACGTTCATAAAAATCATTCGGGCTTAGCTTCAAATTGATTACATGCTGCAGAAGCCTCTCAATGGCACTGATTAGATCCCTCTCATTCTCATCGAAGCCTGAGCGCATAAACGACCGTTCCGGAATATTAATTTCTTTGGTATCAGGGCTTAAGGGGTACCCCTGCCAGCGAAACCAACCGCGCATTTTCTCTGTGACTTCAATTCTGCAACCAAATTCATGCACCCGAGCGATCATAAGAATATGAGAATCATCATCTCCAAAAATTCCTATTTCAACAGACAATCCCGTCAATTTCCCCAGGATTTTTGTAATATCCGGTATTTTGTTTTTGTCTCGAATTTTTACCGCCATTACATCACCTGCAGCAGCTGGCCGCCCCTGGCCTTGCGCAGAAGCCGCCTGTATTCTTGACCGTATTCGGTACCGTCCAGGTTCTTCCCTTGAACCCTGTTATAACTGGCCGACAAGTCACTGACTTTTTTATTTGTTGGACGCGCAATATCGAGCGTGGCCAGGTGAACAGCAAGGTAACGCTGCAGCCGTTCCTGGTATTTCGCCGGAATTGCATAATCAGAAAGCTCCGCTTTGGCGTCATCAATATACATCTGGACTATTTCCGGATCAAGTTTGCTCAGATGCTTAGCGATTCCCTTAACCTTTGCTACCGTAGTATCCGCCACCTTAAAGCCACCTCCCCCCTTACTCCACTTAGTCCGCAATTCCCAGCAATTCCTCTTCCAAAGGCTCGGCAACGCAACGGCAGGCGTAATCAGTACCGGGCCAGATCCGTTCTCCGCGTTCATTCCGGGCTCCGTCCTTCCAGGTGAAAATTTGACCATCCAAGTCCTCGTGCGAATCCCGAACTCTTTCATCCTGGCTAGTCCGCCATCTGAACCGATTTAGCCCCAATTTCGTCTGTCTCGCTTTGACCAGGTCACCATGAATACTGCCTAGCTGGTCCCGAGCTATGAATCTCCCCCGGCGGATACTTACATTCCCCGCTTCAGCAACCGCAGAAGCCATGTCATTGATAGATTTACCCCGACGCACTCCCTGAGTAACGATGCTTTTAATTTTATCATGATATTCAGTTCCAATAGACTTGATCCAGCTCACATTTTCCTGTACCGCTGTCTCCAGGAATGAGGAAAGCCATGGTTCGCTAATCGTCGGATCGAAACCGACAACGCGCATTACTTGCTGATGAAAATTTAGCCTTGTTCGGATATTTATCGTATTTACAAAACTTCTGGCAATAAACTGTAAAGAGGCTTCGTTAAAATTAGATGTCATAGCCATATCGCGCAAACGATTAAGTATACGGTTGATATCGTCCATGTCATCATTTGCCCTGAATCCACCGGTTTCGGTTCCGGCTGCATTTATAGCGGGACCTCTCATTATCCTCCGATGCCCGTGAATCCTCGGCCGTATTTCATCCTGCCAGGCTTTCCAGACGCGCTGTCGGTCTTCTTCAATTAGGCGGCGTATGTTCCGGAAATATTCCTGTGCAGCGCGCCGGGGAAGCCTGGTCCTTGGTATAGCCATGAGAGATCACCGTCCCCTTTTACTCTTCATTACTCTTCAGGTTCTTCAGGTTCGCTATACGAATAATGCACGATACCACAGCGGCCATCATGGTCGCTCTTAATCCGCGGCGCCAAAGCGTTCATAACCTTAAAGTGCACCATCATGCCGCCGAGGCTGTCCCATTGGACCGTAGTGATATCCTGCGCCACAGCCAGGTCAACGACGTCCTTGGTCATCTGCACCAAAACCGCATTATCGTCTACCAAAGCGTCGGAAACCTTGATATCCTCGATACCGGGGATGTTCTTTGCCCGGGCCAGAGCAGTCTGACCGCTGCCGTCGTCATGAACCAGCATCAAAGCCGGCCACCGGTTGGAAGACACATAAAGAATATACGGTCCGTAATAATGTGCGGCGTGGGCTTTCGCTACCATGCCCAGGATATCGTCATAAATGTTGCCGATGTTGGCAAAGTTCCAAACCTGCAGGTCGCCCAGGTTACGGTTCGGATGGGTAGTGTATCCATAGATTTTGTTACCGTCCACAGTAACCCCCACGCCCTTAAAGAGCATATTTTCGTTACCGTCAACTACCCGGCGGGTCGCTACGGCAGCCTGGGTGGTGTCGATGCTATCGCCGAGTCGCCGGGACGCTTCTAGCCTGCGGATATTAATCCGAAAATCCTTGTGGATAATCGGGATGGGGACAGAACGAAGATCGAACGTTACATTGTCTTCTTCCCCGGGAGTTACTCCGGACATATCAACTTGCGCCGGAGTCATATCGCTCTGGGCCTCGTACTGGCTGACCAGGGTGCCCAGTCCGCCGAGCGGCAAAGTCAAGCCGCGTGACTGCAGGTCGGCAATACCGACCAGGCGCTGCCGGGCGATCTCAACAACCGTGGTGTCAAGCTCTACCCACTCCTCTTTCCGCAGCAGTGCGTTGCTGCGCAGGCTGTTAACATTCAAGCCGTTAGCCAAAAGCTGCGCAACAAAAGTTTTAGCGGAAACAATACTTGCTGGACCTTGACTTGTTTGACCTTGTGTTTTCGACATGGCTTATATCACCTCAACTTTTATTCTTACAGGATTAACGGTGCTGTTATCTACGTCCTCAAGCGCCCGGGCTACAATTGCTCTCTGATAGATAGTGCCGCCGGTAGACGTAATTTCTCCCTCGTCTATTCCGCCGGAAAGGTTTACTGTGGCAACTGCTTCCACGGCCCCCGCTCCGGTAGAGTCACCCTCGTTATCTACCGTAACAAGCGCATTTGCTGCGGAGCTGGCCTGGATGGCCGCAATAACCTGCGCAGCAGTGCTCGTAATAACAGCATCCGCCCCGCCGGACAGCTGAACGGTTTCATCCGTTACAGCCACGGCACCGGTGGAAGCACCGGTATCGTCAACGGTTACAAGCGCCGCTGCGTCTGCGTTGTAAGCCGGATCGGTGTCTTCGGTAATGGCAGCAATAAGCTGGGCTCCCGTTGTCGTGATCGCCCCGCCACCGTCCGTTGCAAGACTGATTATGATAGTATTCTGAGCTACGGTGATAGCCAGGTCTTGATCGTTTGCACCCGGGTCTTGAAGCACGATGACGATGTTGTCCCCTTCTGTCCCGATTTCCTGCGCTGTCCAGGTAAGGCCGTTATTATCGCCCTCAACGCCGGTTGCACCTGCGGCTGCTGCAGCAGTCTCAGCCAGGGTCACGGTGATATTGTTATCAATCACATCCACGGATAGCGCCGCTCCCACTGCAGTGTTCAGCATGGTTATAGAGATACCGTTGCCCGCACTGCCCGTATCGCGTGCGGTCCAGAGGATAGCGTTATTATCGCCCTCAACGCCCGTAACCAGGGCAGCGGCTATTGCCTGCTCTGCTACTGAAGCTGCAGACGGACTGTGTTCGCGAAGCGAACCATTCCCCGCCGATTCGAGGAACGCCCCTTTCAAAACGCTCTGCAGGGCTGCCAAAAAAGCGTAAATCTCGTCACCGGGTCTTGCAACCACATACTGCACACGATCCTCAGAAGCATAGTTATCGTTGATGGTCTTGCCGAGAAAATCCTGCTCAACGGCAAAGGCCGGAGCAGCGTTGCCGCCGGCAGTAGCGTGAGCCACCAGGTCTCCTGAAGCATCATAGTTTAGCAGGTGCCCGGGGGTAATAACGCCGCCGGCCTCGTCTTCCTTGCGGATGGGATCACCTTTTAAAATAATCTTTTTCGGATAAGTGCTGCTGGGCATCCTTATTTCGCCTCCTTGTTATTTTTAGCCAGAATCACCGGCGGGGGCGGGGGGACCTCGTTGTCGTTAGCTTGTATGTTGGTCCTGGGGCCGCCAACACCGGAATAATCTTCGATCTGCATAGACTGGGCCAGTTTTTCCAATTGTGTCGTCTTCATTGTGGACAGTTCGTCTTTATCGAACGCACAGCGATCGTTTGCTGCCAGATCGGTGATCAGCTTCTCCCGGTGTGCCTTCTCCTTCGCCTGGCTGTTAATAATAAATTCCCGGACACCTTCGTCGGGAATTTCTTTGAGCCAGTCTTCCATGGTTTTAGGTTTAGGGCCCTCCTGCTGGTTCACATTGGTTCTAGGTGGGTCCTGCGGTGAAGCCTGCGGCGGATCTGTTTTTTGTTCACCAGTAGCCTGGGAACCTTGATCCTGTGCGGGCGGTTCTTGCTGGTTCTGCGCCGGTTGCTCTACAGGCTCCATTTTCTTCAATTGCTCTTCCGTGAGACCTTCCAGGAAGGAACGGTCCGCATCGGTAAATTGCGTGGCTTCGTTTGCGATCAAGCCATTGATAAACTCATTTTTATCCATGTTGTTTCCACTTCCTTTCTGTCCGCTGTCATTGTTGACAGGCGGGACGTTCGTATTGTTTTTGTTGCCGTTATTCCCAACGGCATTACCCGCCGGGGCATTGACCGGTTCATATGTTACGACTTTCCTTACTTCTTCCTGATTGCCCAGTGTAACATTACGGTCATCGTCAATACTGTACTCACGCTTAAATATGCGGCCAGTAAACCCGCCTCCCGGTGCCGCCTCCTGCCAAATAAAATAATCGTCAAAGCGCTCCCTAATCATAAACCGCATTGCATCGCCAGTCTCCCGGGTCATTGCCGATTCCAGTAACTCTCGAATTTCATCATGGCTGACATCGCTTTCCTGGTTGACCCAGGGCAATTTTGACAGCATTGCTTTTAAATAACCCAACATACCAATTCCGTCACCTCCTTTTTTGTTTACCCGCGGCGCACCGGCCCCATCGGCCCAGGAGCAAGCTCCAATACCGTGAGGTAAAAGAGCCAAATGATCCGGCCGCAGGTTACGCTGGATACCATTATACTGCCGACCATTAAAATTACCGCTGACAGGTTCAACGTCGCGAAAATAAGCAGTCGAGACCTCCAGCGGTTGACCATTCTCTAACCTTTGCAATACTGTTAACGCATCCCCCCCAAGGCTGTGTGCTTTCTGTATATCTATCCATAATTCGCCTCGTAACCTAGTACCATCAAAAATCGCATTCCAAAAACGTCCTATACTTCGGGATTCAACAAGATCAGGCCGATTCGCAGAAATGTTCACACCCCGATCTTGGGGATGGTCTATAGGTAGAGGTATACCGTTCCAGGTATCGACATATCGGCCTATCTCATCAGCGGGGCAAAGTTCGCCGTTAAGAACGCCTTCCAGCACGGCAATAACCGGCGCTACTAGGTGCTCACGGCCTTCAAACATCTCCCGGCGGTTAAAGGTAGCCGTGGCCTGGTGGGTTACAAGGCAATTGGTTTTTATGTTTTCTGGCTTTACAGCTTCAGGCATTATCTGCCATCCCCTTTTCTTTCTCTGTTTCCCCTGACACGCTGCCGGAATTCATCGTCTACGGCATCATCACCGTCTAAGTCGTCAGCCAGCCTTTTTTGCAAATATGCTATATCTTCTTCCGACGGCTCCCGGTCAAGACCAAGAATCTTCTCTCGAAACTCGGGGATCGGTACAACTTCCTCGGCAGTAATGGTCGAAGCGTATTTCTGGATAGTCGCTGCCTTTTTGTCCGCTATTTCGGCCTTATCTTTGTCATCCAACTCAAACAGATTCGGCCACTCCACCTTATACGGCTCCTTAGGTTCCGGTAAAGCCCCAAATTCTATTAGCTTATCGATAAAGGGCCGCAAAACCATCGGTTCTGCAAAATGTATTTGCCGCTCATGGATATAGGAGTTAAAGTTCGTTTCGTCCTGGGAGCTGGACAGCTCACCTCGTTCGGAGCCGATAAGAATTCTCTTAGGTATCCCCGTGGCTCCGGAAATAAGCGATATTAAAACTTCGAACACACCCCGGGGATCAGGGGTTTCGCCACCGAGGGTTTTTAAATCTATCCCTTGGGTGCGAATATAGCGTCGCAAGCCATGGATGTACTCATCTATCTCAGTAGTCATATTTTTCTCATCGTCAGGACCAAGTTCATGTTCATCCCTTAAATCAGCATGAAGCCCCCGGAATGCTCCCTGCCAGAACATTTCCGCCGAACCACCGGCAACTTTGGCCATGTCGTAAAATAAATTTATAACCCTTCTGAGCCTGGGCCGGCCGAATACTTCATCTTCCAGCAGCCCGTCAGCAACATGGATCACTCTGGTATGGTGGACTATCTGTTGACCGGCAGTGAATCTGACGGAGCCTTTAAGATCACCGGCAAAATCAATTTTGTATGTCAACGGTCGTCCGAACCGAGGACTGCCCGGGTCTGTTTCCCATGTAGCAATTTCAGCACTTCTCTCGGAAAAAGGAGATAAATATATAATATCTTCAGGTTTTTTAAGGCTGCTCTTTTCCAGTGGATCGCTTAGGGTGCCGCTGCCTCGAACGCCAATAACCAGCACAGCATAGCGCCCGATACCGGCCAGGCGATCCGCTCTCTCCATGTAGTGCCAAACCTTAAGCCTTTTTGATAGCCCCTTCCAGGCTTCTTCGAAGGCGGTATCTTTTTCTTCATCGTCATCTTCTTTTATTTTCGGGACGTTACGCCAGGTAGCCGATGCAGGCATATCTACTACGCGACCGGCGATATCCTGGCGGTCGTAGCAGTTATAATAATCGTCGTATGTGAGATCTTTTTTGTAGCCTAGTGCATTGTATATGTCACGCTTTCCCCCGAATTGCTGACCGAGCCGAGATGCGAGGTTGGCGCGCTGGATGAGCGCGGACAAGGCGACCAGCTGCTGGTTGGTATTGAGTTCTTTTGTCTCCTCTGTTACAGCTTTGACTTTTTCTTTTTCTGTCATTTTTTCACCTTACCTTCCCCATGCACCGGCTTTTTTGCTTACTTTAGCTTTCCGCATCTGTACTGCTATGGCTCTGGCCACCACTAAGTCATCATAGCAGCCTTCCTCAGCTTCCATGCTCCCGTCTCTCTTGCGAATGAATGTCATCGCTTCTCCAATGAAATCTTTCGAGTTAACCGGCACCCCGGCCCGGAGAACTGCATCCATGTCGTCTATCATAATAGGTTTTGTTACCTGGTCCGTTGGCCAGCCCAGGCGCTTCCTCTTCTGCCTGGTCCGGGGATCATAATCCTCATGGCGATAGATGTTCTCGTATTTTTCTGCATTAACCAGGCTGTTTAGAACGCTATGGCCGTGGTTATTGCGCTCCACGCCGATGACCGGAGGCAGCTGCCCTTTCGGATAATGTTTAGCGTAATAATGCCCCATTTCGGCCAGTTTCTTAGCAAACACTTCAGTCGGCCAGTGACCTTTCAGTTGAGCCACATCCTCGGCCGTCTCTTCGTCAATTACATATGCAGTAGAATAGTCCCCATGCTCTAAGCCTTCGGCTACGTCAGCACCGATAGCATATCTTTTATCCTTCTCCGGCTCTAACCAAACCTTAAGGCAGCCGTTCTCCTCTGTTCGAATAGGATTAATGCAGCCCTGAAGATAATCGGCCAGGAGCTCCGTATCGAAAACGCAGTTGCCGCTCCCCAGGAAGCATGAAATATCATCTTCCGGGTATTCCTGCGGAAACTTCTTCTTTAGCTTTTTCTTTTTCAGCCGGCGCCACTTTATTTGGCCAAGAGTCAACCCTTCCCTTTCGATGAGCTTCCGCTCTTCTTCGGTCAGACTGCCCTGGATCTGCTTGTCTTCCCCTTGGTCCAGCTCCTCGGTATAATCTTTCTGTACCCACCAGGGGAAGAAATGAAACCGGTAAACTGCTTCTCCAATTTTGGCGTCCTGGCACTCGTTATAAAAATAATTAAACCCGTTCGGAGTGCTCTCCAGTCTGACGCGACCGCTCCTGGATGGGACCGCTTCCAGGAGCCCGGCCATGAGGTCCTCCGGCTTCGGCCAGAAAGCCACTTCGGAGCAGTGGAGGTTGTTAATGGTCTGGCCACGGCCGAATTCAATATTTCCTGCAGTTCCTACTACGAACCAGGAATTTATTTTATCGAAATAAAGTTCCCGCCGGTTCTTATACTGAGGCTTTTCCGGGTTAGCGCAGAGCCTGGCCTTTTCCTCCAGGGGCAGCCGGTCAAAATACATCTTAACGATGTTGAACAGCTTCTCCGTGCTGTCCCGGTCGTGGGCAACGACAACGCTGGTCGTGTTCTCGTTCCTGGCCGTGTCCTCGAAGAATTCTGCCAGGATAAGCGTTGATACCCCACCCTGGCGGTACTTCAATATGATGTCCCAGTCTGTTTTGTTCGTCCAATATTCTTCCTGGATATCATTAAACCGCAGAGGAATAACCCTGCGGTCTTTTGTCTTAATCCAGAGATTATCTTCGATCCATTGCCTTGAGCTTTTCTCAGTGCTGGACTCCGTTAGCTTCGTTTCTAACTCGTCTAATAGCGTCAACGACTTCTTGCTTAGCATTATCACTCAGCCCCTCCAGGGCTTTTGCTACAACCTGGTAGTCACCTTCTCCCCGTATTTCAAACACAAACTTGGCATCCTCTTCGCCGCTGGCCTTGGACTGCTTGTCATAGATGGTTCCGGCAAAGGTAGATATCTCAGTCAGACCAATGTCCATCACCCGTGAAACGGACTTGATAATGTCGCGAACTTGCTCAGCGGTTACGCCATCATTTTCCTTGAGTAGAGAGATTAACTCATTCAGGAGTGGTTCAAAGCGCTCCGTGCTCACCGTGGCCAGGCGGATCTTTTGGCTGGATAAAGTTAAAGCCTGGTCTATGACATCCCAGGCTTTGTTGATGAACTGCAGTTTTCGGTTTTCCCTGGCTTCTAGGTGCTTTTGGTTAATCTCACTGCTGCCGTTGCCGTTGAGCCAGCCGGAAAGGGTACTCTTCGCCACGCCGAGGTCCCGGGCTATTTTCGATAGAGATTCACCCAGTTCGTAGCGCGCCCGGGCGGTTTCTTTTATTTCGTCGGAGTATATTTTCTTCGGTTTACCACGGGGCATAGGAATCACCTTCTCCTGGAAAAAATTACAACGTTTAAAAATTGCACTTCCGCTATATAATATTTTAGAAATGAAAAAAGAAGGAGGGGATTATGGTGAACGAGAAATATTTATATCTCATCACCATAATTATCGTATTAGTAATGTTTTTACGCTAATACGATAAAGTTATTCGAAATATTCCAGTGGGGAAACTCACTGGAACCTCCAAACAAAATAATAAAATAATAAATTAATAAAATAAATATTGACATGAAAACAGTCGCTAAGAGAAGCGATTTTTTTAGTTTATACCCGAAGTTTTCCGGAAATAAAAAAGAGCCCGGAGGCTCTTTATAGATTTTTTATAGGGCTGGATAAATTGATTCTCTGATTTTTATTTGAAAGTATGGTTCTTACTAAATGACGTGACTTCTTAATTTGTCTTTTATGATCAAATTTCTGACTGTGCAAAAGTTGGTTGATGTTTTTACTTTTCTCTAAATCTTTACAAGTTCCCGCCATCTTCCTCTTCCTCCTTATTCGCATCTTTGATTTCATCATCATCTAAATATGTAGCAGCGACCTGAGCTTGTGCAATAGCGCTTTCAGTATTATCAGCCGTTATACAATCTTTAGGAGTAGCATCCTCTTCAGGAGCAGTATCCTCTTCAGAAGTAGTATATTCTTCTTGTTCTAAAAAACTTCCAATCAAATTGAAATCCGGCAATTTAAACAAAATAGCAATTAACATGTCAAAATAATAGTGTTCAATCAACTCTACATTGATGTGAAGTGACTTAAGCTCATCAAAGTCTATCGTAAATGAATGAGAAGGGTAGTCATAAACTATTCTATTAGCTACTTGGCAGCATAAGTCTTCTTCCAATTTACAATACTTACGCAATACACTAATTGCGTACTGGTAACCAATATCTAACTCCCTAGCCCTTTTCCCAAGTTTTACAGGATCAATTTGGCTATACAAAGGACTGACTAAACTTGAAACAAAATCGGCCGCTGGTTTTAATATATCACGTATAGCCATACCACCGCTTCCGTGCAAAATTAATTGCACAGCGTGATCAAATGCACTAAAGGCTTCCCGCCTTACATGCATTATAGCTTGATAGTCATCTAACGCACCTTTAAAATACACTTCACCTGGCTCTCTTACCTGTACGTCTAGAGGACCTAATTCGGCAATGGGAGTCATTAATGTTTTATCTGCGGATAAACACAACAAAGTTGCAGCGCTTTTTGCCCACAAAGGAACAACTATTTCAAATTTCTTACAATGAGATCTTAAAAGTTGACATAATAAATAAGCGGAATCAATATCTCCGCCAGGTGAATTAAGCACTAATATAATCTTATCCTTTATGTTGTCCCCTATTATATTTTTCCTTTGTAAGTAAAAAGTAATTACTCTTTCACGATCAATTTCGCTCAACCAAAAAATTACACTTTCTTTTTCTTCATTGCTTAATAAAATTTCATTAATTGGTTTACATATTGAATCAACTATATCAGAATCGGAGAAATCGTTGATAAGCCAAGTCATGGACATCTTCCTTGTCTACGTTTGTTCTAAATATCATACCCATCATAATTAAAGACGGATAGATAATGTAACTTTACTATTTATTACTAATTTTGTCAACACTTTTTTTCTTGATTTCCAGACTGACACCTTAACCAACTATATACACAGTATACACTATACAGTAGGTTTAATTACTGTCAATTTTATGTTTAAAAGGGCTTCCCTTCGGTGAAACTTGTAACCTTTTGTAAGGTTCTGTCGAAACTGTTGTTAATTCAGAATAGAGTGATAAGATTATATCAAATCAGGAAAGGAGGGCTATCTATGCAAATGAGACCCGTTTCTTCAAGCAATTTAGTTTCTGTCGGTTATGAGCCATCAACTCAAACATTGCGGATTGAATTTAACAGTGGATTATATGATTATTTCGGTGTTCCTCCGTCAATACATCAGGGTTTAATGTCGGCTCCTTCTAAAGGTCAGTATCACCATCAATACATCAAGAACAACTACCCTTATAGTAGGATATATTAATCGTAAACGATAATTATTTTAACTGGACCAGTATCTGCTTTTTCGTTATCTCCAATGCTCACTTTAAACTCTTCATGAGGATTGACAACTAATTGTTCTACGCCTTTCCTTCCGAATAATGTCTCAACAATTTCTTTTGTTGAAACATGTTCCATTGCATCTTTAGTCATTTATCTTCCACCTTTTGCCCGGCACTTGTCGGGTTTTTTATTAATAGTCTTTTTGATATTTGCCTTATTATACATTCTAACACAGAAAAACCGCCCTCGCGGACGGCTTTCGCTTATCATATTACCACACTTTACCCCCTCAAAACTCTCATGTTTATTTCAACTTACCTTCACTGCATTGACTAGCCCCATCTCAATGGCCACGGCCGTAACTACTTCATTCCGCCAGCGGTAATAAGTTGCATCGCTCACATGTAGAGCTTCGGCCACCCCGTGGTTAGACAAGCGGCACTCCCAGTATTTTAGCTTTACCAGATCCATTTTCTCTTTCGGCAGCCTGGTTAGAACTTTGTCAATAGTGATAACTGTCTCCTCCATGCGGCGAAGCCTGCGATTAGTAAGCAGCTGGCCGACTTTACTGGAAGTAGGATCGCTGATTTTGTAGTTAGGTTTCCTGGACATACCATCGGCCGAATCAAAGAGTGGAACGGCCTCGATGATATTGTCTCGAAGGGATTCTATGTCTTCTTTCGTATATGGGTAATCGTAGAGTTCTGCTTCGATGTAACGGAATATTGCCTTTTTCAAGGAATCACCCCCGTAAAATGAAAAGGCCGACCGCCCGGATTTCCGGGTAGGGTCGGCATCGCTTTTTTGCGTAGCCAGTTTATTAATTTTCGTCTAAAAAGCTATCTATAAACTCATCAACTTGCAATACCTGCCTATTAATTATGTTGTATAACCGGAACAAATCTGGCTGTAATTCATCTTTCGAATTTAATTCCATTACTTCTGATCTTTCGTCTTTTTGAACAGCAAGAATATAATAATCTAATTCCCCTTTATTAAAAGGTAATGCTTTTTTATCTGAATAATTTATTAAAATAATGGTTCCGTCTTTATATTCGGCTGTATATGCTCTTTTTTCAAGAAAAAGGGATGATTTCTCATTATCCCAAATCATTTCTTCTTTTTTCTTCTTCCAAAGTAGTTTTCTTGACTGAGTGGTGCTTATAATTTTCTCAATAAACTTATTTATTTTTTGATCCATATTATAACAACTCCATTCTTTCTTTTTCACACCTACTAATAAAATACGCTAATTTAAGACAAAGCTTTTGCCTATTAATTTTTTCTTTAGGCATATTTAAAAGCCTATTAATTAAAAATATTTCAATTTTGTCTCTTGTATTGAGTACGGCTTTATGATTATCATATTCATTAATTACTTTTGCTATATCAGAAATAAGCTTATTATCAAGCAGATTATTTTTTATAATCAGATCTCGGTAGGCCGTTAAATCTCTTGAAAAGTTGAGCCTGTTTTTATTAAAATTTTTAATATCGTTATAATATATTAGCTTCTTTTTAAGATTTCTAGTAATGAATAATATTGCTACGGATAAAATGAACCCTAAAATACTGGCTAACATACTTATAGCCATACATATTTCATTTGTAGCCAATGTTTTAAACAAATTTCACCCCACCCTCTCCCTCTCGTACCGATCTACGAAAACAACCTTGCCTCCCTGGACCTTGATCACCACTTCGCCATATTCCAGGCCTTCTAGGGCCTTGGCAACTTTATTGAGGACCTCGTTCATGTCCTGTCGTATATTTCCATTATTACCTGTATTTCTATCTACCAAGGCCCTTTTCCTCCCTTGTTTTACAAATATTTTAGTTTTCCTTCTTCCCGGCACCGCTCCCGCTCTGCGTCCCAGCGGCCGCACTCGCCGCAGTTATTCTTCACTGCCCCGGATTTGGGGACAAACAGCGGGCAGTGGCTTATTGACCCACACATTTATAATTTACCATCTATAAATAAATCGTAATATTTCCAAAGGTCTCCATAAAATACGTTCAAGCATGAATTAACAGCATCTTCACTCGAAAAATATATAGTATTGAGCCCTGTTATACATGCCACATCATTTTTGCTCCACATGTAGCGTCTAAAATTTTCATAACGGGGTCACCTCCTGCCCCTTTTCTTCTCTGTCTCCGCAATCCGCATCTGCTTACTTCCGTTACCCAAATGCTCCACGTCATCCACACTCTTCGCAAGCACATACTCAAACCCCGCAGCCTCGACCGCCTCCTGGAATTTCTTCTGATACTCGCTCTGCCGGCCGCCCGGCCGCTTCACCTCGACGAAGACGGAGCGGCCGTCCTTGAGCGCCTGCAGGTCTGACATGCCCTTGTAGCAGCCCAGGCCTTGGAGGTGGTAGAGGACGGTCCACCCGGACCAGCGGAGGAAGTCCTGGATTTGTTTGCGGATATCAGATTCCTTAACCGGTGCTGTCATATCGCAATAACCTCCCGCTCTAATATCTCCCAGACATTGATTCTTTTAAGCCTATTCCCGACGGCTTCTGCAGAGCGGCCCATTATCGCCCCTATCTCGCCGTATGTTTTCCCACGCTTAAAGAGCATTGCCAATCTCATATCCTCCTCCGGTGTCCATTTCCGGAAACGCCGCTCTGCAAGTTTTCTATCTTGAGCAAGTTTCTTTTCAAACCAGTTATCACGCTCTAAAGATTTCTGCGAAACAGCTATCGAAACAGCTACTTCAGCGATAAATTTGTTAAAATTTTCTTTTAACTCTTCCGGTATTTTGCGTTCCTCAAGACTGATTTCACGCTCTTCGAAAACAGCCTTGTCCTGCTTCTCCTCAATGTCATATACCAGGTTCGGACAGCGTCTAGCGTCCCACCGGTCAGGGTTTTCTTTCAGAAACCTCAGCAGCTCCCGGGTTGTAACCTGGTATATTTTGCGCCCTTCGAGCGGTGCCAACCTTGCCTTGAGTAAACCTTTTTCTATCCAGCGCAAAACTACGTGCCTGTCTATATCGAGCAGGCTGCCGATTTCCTGACCTGTCCATTTCCTGGGGTCTACCTGCGGCCCCAAGTTCAGCCTGCCAGGACCGGCTTTTACTTCCACCGCATCCCAGGTTCTGCCCAGTTTCTTCGCTATTTTAGTGATAGTCATGCTACGCCAGTTTTTGCGAAGGAATTCTTCTTCCTCTGGTGTCCAGCGTGCTGGCTTCGATACGCGCAGCCCCAGAATCACCGCCCGGTTGGAAATGGACGGGATACTTCGTCCCAGCTTTTCAGCTATCTCTGCTCTTTTCATTCTCTTGTAGTTATCCCGCATGAAGTCGTCATCATGCTGGGTCCATGGTTTATGGTTAGGGTTTCTCGGCTTCATAGACAATCACCGCCTTTTGTCTACCCCATTCCAGGGCTTCTTCCCTGGTCCCGACGGCCAGGTCAATGCTTCCCTGAGTAGACGATATAAACCTTCGTCCCAAACTTTACATCCGGACCGGCTGCCACCGTTACTCCGGGAACCACTTTTTTTTTCGGAAGCCGTCACTCCAGGATTTCCCTCGTAGCACATGCCCTCAATGGCCCCGGGATCCAGAGGAGCATATGCGGTAACCTCGGCCATGCTCACGTTCCACGCTTCCAGCCACTCTTGCATCTGCTGGTATAGCTGCTCTTGCGCTTCCTCGTTGTCCTGGAGCTCCTGGGCATACTGCCGAAGCTGCTCATTCTCCTGCTCCAGCTGGATGATTTTACTCTGGAGTTGAGCCACCTCATCCTTCAGCTGCTCTTCCTGGACCGAAAGGCCATAAAGTGCCAGCATTAAGCACAAGCACAGTAAAAACATGAACAATCCGCTTTTAGAGTTCATTTGATTACACCTTCTCATCTTGATCACCGGAGTCCATATCATCCAGAGACATCTGCTGCCCCTGCTTTTTAGCTGCTGCCATAAATTGTTTCAGGTCGTTTTTCCACAGCCCATGACGCAGAACCACGCCGGAAAATTCCTCTACATCATGGTTGGCTATGCTCCATTTGGGATTACCTTTCGCATCTACTTCTTTTATGATGTGACTTAGCTCGTGGTCCATAAGCGCCTCGCGAAACTTATCCGGAGCAATATCCCATATTTTCTTATTGACGATGACAACGAAATCGAAATCAGTCAAATACTGCCATTGCTCCGGCGCTTTACTTGTTTTAGCTAGAACGACTTTCCCTTTGCTTTCCCACTCTTTCACGTCTTTAAATAAATAAGCAATTCTACACTCTGCTAGGCCGGAATGCTGTTTATCTATAAGCTTGGCAGCGACCTTGTGAGCCTCTTCGGATATCGCATATTTTCCATCTTTTCCCTCGGCAATAAAGACGACTCTTGCAACACCTTGATTTTTCACTTGTAAATCACCACCTTAACAATTTTTCAGCCCTATTACCCCTTTTGCTTTCAGCCGCTCCACTATCTCCGGATACATCCTCTCAGCCATCGCCGCCAGGCTGGTCCCCGGGAATCTTGTCAAACAGTCGGCCACCTCGCATTCCCGGTTGCAAAATACCATCTTCGGCCCCACTTTCTGTTCTTTGGTCGGCTTCTCAATGAATGTATTACAGTAGCGGCAGTATGGCATAGCTCAACTCGCTCCTTCTGCGCTTTTTTTCTGTTTTTTTAAAGCGTTCGGATCTGTGCGTTCACCTCGGAGGCATTTGAATAACCTTCGAGTTGCCCTGACTATTTACCCGGCGATATATAGCAAATATTTCCTCTTTCCGCACTAAGACCCCGGGGCACTTGTAGATCGCGAAGCACGGATAGCCATACGAAGCAGTTGATTCCGGCTGCAATGCGTAATAATAGCGTCCATCCTTGTGACCGACGGTCGTTCTGCAACTGCTGCCGTTACACTTCTGACAGCTTTCCATGTCACGGCGACAATTCTCCAAAGGCCCCAAGCTTAATGTCAGCTGCTCTTCTGTGAAGGAATTTCCAAATCCGTCCAGCTGATACCGGTATCTATGTCTTAGCAATTCGGTCATGGCGGTATCTCCTTCGCAATTTTTTCGATCTCGATATCAAGCTCCCTAAGCCTCTTCTTCTCCTCGGCGGTCAGAGGCCGGTCATCGGAATGCTTCACTGCGCCCGGCGGCGTCCTGGCCTGACCAGTCGTCCTGCGTTGTTGCTGAAATTCCCGTTCCGCTATCTCTGCAGCCCTACGGGTTTTTATCCCCGCATTTCGCCAGTTCTTGAGTATCCCTTCGGCATAGCTGAAGTTTCTCTTCCCGGCCAGGACCGCCTTTTCAAGCGCTATTAGAACCAGATCCTCTTCCGTTTCTTCTTCCCAAGCAACGAGCTTTTCGAAGATGAGCGGAGAAAGCAGTCCTATGTTTTGCTCGTAAAAATTAATAATACGGCTACTACTACGACCTTCTTCCTGGCCTGTGATTGGGTACGTACTCGGTTTAAAGGATTCAGTAGTAGTAGGGTTAAAGGATTCAGGAATCAGGTTAAAGGATTCAGGAATCAGGTTAAAGGAATCAGACGGGCTTGCATGGTTGTTGCCCGGTGCTTGCCCGGTGCTCATCCTGTGCAGGTCTTGAAGCCCGATACTATCGCTATTTTCAGTTTCATAACTTTTGTGTTCGCTTTTGCTTATATTGCTGCTTTCCGGTTGTTGCCCGGTGCTTGCCCGGTGCTTGCCCGGTGCAGGTATCTCGCTTGCCTTTTCCTTTACGTGTGGCTGTTGGTGTTTTTTAAACTTAGGTATGGCAATATATTTTTTCCCGTTCACTTCATAACGGATGATAAAATCCTTATCTGCGAGCTGCTGTAAAAGGTCGTCAACGTCGCAATTGTCACCAGGAAAAAGCTCAATCTTAATCCTTTTGGGTCTGTCCTCAAGGCGTCCTTCGCGGTCGGCCAATGTCCACAGGCCTATAAAGAGAAGCCTTGTTTCAAAGGGCAGCTCGATAAGGTCTTCATTTTTAAAAAAACCTGGCTTGATATTCCTTGAACGGGCCATCTAATCACGCTCCAAGAATTCCGAAATTTCCTCCATAAACTTAGTCCAGTTTTTTACGCTAAGAGCTAAATCCTTAAGGCTTTCAATAGAAGCGCCTTGCAAGTATGCTCTTTCTAATGAAATCAATGCTTTCCCGAGATCGCAGTAATTAAGCCTGTTTCGTAAAATACCGCGGATATAAAACAAATCTTTTAAATAAGGTTTTTCCTTGTCGATGTTTTCAAATTTACAAATTCTAAAAATGTACTTATATATTTTTGCAACCGATTCTTCGGAAATAAGGCCTCTCTTGTCCGTTTCGCTGTATTGATTAACAGATTTTTCTATAGAATCAAGCAAAGTATTTAGGCCGTAACGTTTAAGGCATTTTCTAAAATCATTTGAGCCTTTGTCTGTCACCTGATACCCAGTAAGCTTTGCAAAATAATCTTCAGCAATTTCCAATTCACGTTCTGATAAGTTAACCAATTCTTCCCGCCACATCATCATCATTTCCAGTTGATTCCGGCGCTCGTTTAATTCTTCCAGTTGCTCTTTCTGTTTTTGCAAAACGTACTGGTCGTCAAGTAGCCTTGCACCCTTCCCCTGGTTACATTCTCTGCATGATGTAATCAGATTGGTATTATGGTTGTTGCCGCCTTCTTTTCGAGGCTTTATATGATCTACTTCTAAAACCACATCAGGAGCGCTTCTACCGCAATACTGGCACCTGAAAGAATCCCTTTTAAATACTTCAAATCGTGTTTTTTGGGAAAGGCTTTGCCGTTTGCCTTTACTCATATCAAATCACATCCTCTCTCCTATCCCCCGGCCCTACGCTCCTCCCGTCCCGATGGCTCGTCCACGGGAACCGCACCATGCTGCCGCTTAGCATCCCGTCCCGCCACACTTCTGCCCTGCGGTCGAGAGTTATCTCGCCGTTCCTTTTGACTGTCAGAAATGGCTTGAAAACCTTGGGACCTCTAACCCTACCGTTTCCTTCTTCTTTGCCATCTCTTTTTACTATTGGAGTTTCTCTTCTTCTCAGAGTTATCTGTCCGCTCATCGTTTGCAGCTCCTTTGGGCTTGATATTCCGCCACCATTCCGGCTCATACACCAGCTCCCCATTAACCCGCCGGTAATCCCGAGGATCTATATCCCCGATCCCGAGGGTCTCCGGTAATGGGTAGGGAAAGAAATTTTCTCTCATGGCTTCACCCCCGGGAATTCGTTCCACTCGTGGCCATCGAGTAAGCGACCAGCGGCTTTTTTGCCAACGCTAACCATAACTTGACTATCAGGAAATCGATAATCATGCTTAACCCAACGCTCTCCGAAAGTTCTTCCGTAACGGTTACTTTTCTCTTCGCTTTTGAAACCGGCGTCATAAGATGTTATCCACATTCCCCACTGTTTAAAGAAAAAAGGTGTCCCTGCCGCTATGCACTGGTCGCGCAAACTCCGTGCCCAATCTGGGTGAATCGGCCTTGCTCCTGGTCCGCTTTCTCCGCCGCAAACAACCCAGTCCAGCGGTTGACAGAAACAGTTCGGCAATGACTGTCCCATTGCTCCGAGTCGACTTGTTATACCGCATCCTTCCAATACGTTCATTCGTGTCCATCTGTCAACCTGAACATCTGTCAAATCCACCGGCCCCAGCATCGGTTCCACAGAAACACCACGATACGCAAATGGCGTCTTTAAAAGCAATGATATTCTGTAGCCAGCCATCTCCTGGTTTTCGGCTGTAACCATGCCAATTACATTAGGTAGAGGCCATGGCGAAGGCTCAGCGGTGCATCCCCTGGTTGTCATAAGCCAAACGTCATTAGCAACTGTTGGGCTTGTTAATATTTCATACATCCGTTCAGGCCTTTTAGTAAGAACGATAAAGGTATGCTGTGGAGACTCAGCCATCACGGCAAAAGCCTGTAAAATAAACATTTCCGACACTAACTTATGAAATAAGTCGTTCCATACTGCCCATACCATAGGCTTCTTCACCCGTAGCGGCAGTTTAAGATTGCTTCTCATGTGTCGGATAGCACCGTTCCATTTTCCGTCCGGTGTGGTCAGGCCGGTATATCTTGCCCGAATCTTTTCATTTTGCTGGTTCTGCCGCATATGCGTTTCCCTAGCTGACCAACAATGATCGCATCCCTCTGAGACCGGAGTGCAGCCGCCGATGAGGGACCAGGCCCGGTCCCAGTATAAGCCCTTAGCTATTCTCTTCAGCTCTGTCATATTGCTCACCGCATCCTTCCCAGGATTGATATTTCGCAACATTTCGAAGCAGCCTTTCGCACCTTATGCCAATATGGGTGAAGCAAAATTTTTTGTCATTTGGGGATAAAGATGAATTTTGAATAATCTTAGAAACAGCCAAAATCTCGACGGGGTTGCAGTTTCTTATCCCAGACTTAAATTTTTTCTTGTCTTCATCGGATAAAATCTTAGCTTTCATCTATTCCCCGCTCCCTTCCAGGGCTTTCTCTCTTTTCTCCCAATAGTTGCAGTCTTCGCATGTACCTTTACCAACTGCAAAAAATCCGGAACGAGGGAGCAATAAAGCATTTGGGCATTCAGGTTGTACAAACACCAGCATCATCCCAACTTTGTATGCCTGCCTGCATGTTCGACATTTCTGATATTTGCCGCGGTACTTAGCCATCAGCCCCGCTCCTCTCTAAGGAATCACACCACTCTATAAATGCGGCAATAATCGGAGCTGGATTTTTACCACCAGCCCACCCGCAAAAACCTATAAATCCATCCTTGTTAAAGCTTATACACTCCCGCTGGGTGAAATAGTGGCTATTAATGAACAGGTAGCACTCAACAAGACCGCCCCTTGACGTGAATTTGCTCTTTATTTTTTGGCTCATCCTCATCGAATTTACAGACATATCGCCGTTTTTGCAGGCCCGCTTAATGTGCTTATTCAACAGCATTGTCAGAGTGCATATATCGCCTTCTGTTATGTCGGAATAGGATAGCCCTTTGCTTTTGAAATATTCTCTTGCTTCGTCGGTTCCCATCATTCCCCGCTCCCTTCATTTCTCAAGAAATATCTCTCCCAGCAACGTGCCCCGTTGTTTTCGCACTTTCCCCCTACCTCTATCCGGCAAGTCTCAATATCTATTGCATCCATAGGGCAGTAATCGCTATTTGTAGCAAGACGGGTGCAGGCTTTTTGCAGAGCTATCCGCAGCCGTTCATTCTCTTTCTTCTCTGCCTCAAGTTTCCAGCGAAGCCTCGTATTTATATCCCGAAGATGGGTTATTCTTTGCGATATCGGAACTTTTTCCCATTCTCCCATGGTAGGGCTTACCTCACTTTCATGAATATGGAAAAATTCCAGGGTAAAAAAATTTACCTTTTATTGCTCCAACTTTCTGATTGCTTCATGTGAAAGAACATAGTTTCAATGCATTGTTTGCACACATTCTTATCAGAATAAGTCATCAAATTTTTACTTTCCCCGCAGAATATACATCCAGGTTCGTATTTCCGGAGAATAACCTCTTGCTTGTTACCACAGAACATTTCTATCGGTGAATTATCTTCCCAGCCTATACTTTTCCGAAGCTCTTTCGGTATAACTAACCTTCCCAGGTCGTCTATTTTTCTTATAATGCCAAGAGGTTTCACTGTTCCTCATCCTTTCTAAGGGAAAATTGAACAATTGCAAACGGACTCAACTATAGTAATTCTCCCCGCTTTTGTTTACTGTTCTGCGTAATGCTTCAAATTACTTACCCAAACCTTCTCTGATACCTGATACGTCAAGAACATTCCCTTGGCCGCCGGCAGAAGCGCTCGCAGAATCGTCTCCCCGATAGCCTTCGCTGCGCCCACCGGAACTGCATTCCCTATCCTTTCCCGCCATCTTGCATGACTTCCCCCGGCAAGTTTGAGCGGGCTCCCGTTCGGCATGTAAAGCGGAAAGCCCTGCAGTGCGGCCAGCTCCAGCGTTGTAAGCGGCCGGTGCCAGGTGCCGTCCAACGAGATAATAACCGGCGGCGTATCAGGCCTGTCCGTTTCAGCAGGTATCCGGGGATCTGCCACGGCAGCTGTTCCCGAGTGTAAATTCCGGGCACCGGTGACCGTATTAGCTGGCTCATTCCAATCCTGGACACCATACATGCCTGCCCGTGGAGAGCATCTCAGACGGGGATCTGCAACAGTCAGCGCTCCGGAAGAAGGTTTTCCCGCTCCGGTTACCACTCCGGCCGTCTCATTCCATGGTGTGACACGGTAAATATGATTAAATTGCGGCGGCTTCCTGGGATCTGATACCGCCGGCGCTCCACTCCCCAACCTGCTCCCCGTCACTGTAAAGCAAGGCTCATCCCACTTAACGACCTTATATTTATTGCCATAACCCTGAACATTATCAATACGCGGATCTGCTATAGCTGCCATTCCGTTACTTCCACCAGTCCGGGCAGAAGCTATTACAGCAGTCCCCGGCTCTTCCCACGGGACTATCTTAAAAGCTCCTCCCCGGGGTGAATAATTCAAATCTTCCAGGTCCCGCCAGTCGCCTCCGGCAGGAATAAGGGCTATCCTTACCCAGGTCTTCCACTGCAGACGGGGTAACCGGTGCATGGGTCCGGCACTTTCGTCGTCTGGAAGTGGCATCGGCCCGATGATATCTCCAATAGTTTTAAGCTTCTTTTTTGGTGGCTGATAGACGAAAGCAGGAACTTTCTCCGGGTTCCTGGCGATAAGCAGGTATCGTCTACGTTTTTGGCCAAGGCCCCCGATTTCTCCGCAGCAATGAAAACCGTCGTTCACTGCGTAACCGTAGGACTGAAGAAGTCCTTTAATCGTGTGCAAAAGAGTCTTCCCCCGGGAAGTAATCCGGGGAACGTTCTCCAGCATGATAATTCCGGGCAGGTCATTCCTGAAGGCCTCCAGCACCAGCCACAGGCCTCGAACTGTTAAATTATTAAGTGCTTGGTATTTTGCGCTTTGTGCTGCCGCTTTTGGAAGAAGCCCGGAAAAACCCTTGCAAGGCGGCGAACTGAATATTACATCCGGAACGATACCCCCGCAGGCTTTCCTGATGTCTTCCGGCCCGGACTCTCTCCAGTCATCCGGAGGCTCCTGGCCGTGGTAAGCAATATAGTCCTCCCGGGAAAATAAGTCCAGCCGCACAGCCGGAGCCCCGGTTAGAGCTTCGAAATCAGCGCAGGCCTCCGGGTCACAATCTATGCCGGCAAGTGTATAAAAGCTGCCTTCCAGGTCCCAAAAACGCTCTGCAGCCTGCTGGAACCCGAGAGCTGCTCCACCCAGTCCTGAAAAGAGATGAAGAATTGAAAAAGTAATTTTTTTCACCTTTCTTCCCACCCATCCGGAGGCTGCCAGTTCCAGAGTCCCTGCGCCCCTTTAGCCGGTATCGGTTGAGGTAGTATGGTCATGTTGGTAAACTCCCACGCATATCGTCCCGGCGTCCAGTCGCCAAAAAGCATTTCAAGTTCAGTCGGTACGAAGTAGTCCGCAAAATCTGGAGCGTGCTTGTCGGTTGTCATGCTTTCCGCTCCGATCGGGATGTGCCTTGCAATATCCACGTTGGTTCCTGGGTGGTATACGATGCGCCAGCAGTTAACAAGCTCCGCTGTGGCTATGATGCAGCCGGTTGGCAAGCTATCAAAGCTGTATATATCAGGCAAGTCCAATGCGCTTGCAAACGGATGAAGTTCTCTGTCAAGATAGGGATTCGTATCAAACGATTTTTTCGCCGCATGAATTGCTACAAGGCCACGGAATGAGGTGCTCCATGATCTGGTTTCAAATCTCTTGGCTCCTGTAGCCATTAAAGAGGCCCATGGCTGCCATAAAGTTATTGCTTTCATCAACCCGTCGCCTCCTCTTCCACATCCAGCGGTCCCCGGGGCACCGGACTCTTCGCCCGGCACCCCCCACATCTCCGGCCTGATTCTGTCTCGCTCCCCGAGGTAGAGGATTCGGCCGGCAATATTCGCTTCGTCACGCTTAACTTCTGCAGCCATCGCGTCTATAGTCCATCCGTGCTCATACATTTCGATAAGATGACGGTCCCCATCCGGTGTCCATGGCCGGTCTGGGGAGAGGTCGGTAAGATCGATGCCGAGGCTGCGGTATAGGTTTTTCATCTCTCTACAAACCTTCAGGTCGTTGATTACGTTCACGCGACCACCTCCAAATAGTGAACAGTTCCGTACGGGCTAAGTAGCCATAATAACGACAATTAGAATAAGTTATAAGCTCAAATTTTCTTTATGTGTTCGTTTGTTCGGAACACTTACCGTTCTCCGGCGATATATACTTCTTTACCGGTAAGCTCCTGTATCTCCCTTTTAAACAAATTCTCATCCGAATTCTCATTACTCAAATGGACTAACCAAATTTCTTGCACACGGGAAAGGTCGTTCACTTTCAAAAATTCTTTTACATTTTCCAGGCTAAAATGACTTTGAATAAGTCTATTTTTCATCGCTTCAGGTAAAACACCGCTCTCAACATTGCGATTAAGGATCCCATAGCTGTGGTTTGCTTCGATCATAATGTGAGTAAGGCCGTTAAATTTATAGCGTATATAATAGGTATCAGTGGCATAAAGCAGTTTTTCGCCCGCCTGGTTGACCAGCAGGAAGCCGAGCGGTTCTGCCGCGTCGTGCTCCGTCGGGAAGGGGAGAACAGTCCAGGTGTCAATGTGAAATTGCTTCAGTGGTATTACATGGCGGAATCTGTGCCCTTCAAGGCTGAGCGCATTAAAAGTGCCACCTGAGGCGTAAACGTCAATTCCAGCCCTTGCGATTATTTTTGCCGCTCTGCTGTGGTCAAAATGCTCGTGAGTAACCAGGCACCCGGCAATACTGGACATATTAAACCCTGTTTTCCGCTGAATATCAGAGAAATGTATCCCGCACTCCAGAAGGATCGGAGTAACACCATCGGTAACGTGATAGCAATTACCCCTGCTCCCGGATGCAAGAGGAGTAATTAGAATCAAAACCCCGGGCCCTCCTGCCTACCCATTTCGGGTTGATCGTCCTGTTCCGGCTCCGGCTCCGGCACCGGTTCAGGTTCAGATTCAATATCAATAACTTCATTGTTTGCGTTTTCGCTAATTTCATCAGCAACGCGTGCCTCGACTGTTCTTTCGTCTGCGTCCGAAGTAAAGGCATTAACCATATCGACCGACATTACCCCATATTTGCTAAGCAGATGACGTAGCAAGGTTTTAAGCGCCATCTCTTCGAAATTTGTTTTCCATGCCGAATTAGAGCTGTTGTAGGATTTGCTATACCTTTTTGCGTGCGCTTCCACCTTTTCTTTAGTCCAGTAAATAGACTTTTTAAATCCATTTACTGTCTCTATATATGCGAAATAGCCAATCACTTCAAAGCTCGTTGCTTCTCCGCTTAGATCAAGCTCCCCGGTAATTTTGTTATGGCTCTTCAGCTCACCCTCATAGACAACATCAGCATTGATGTATCTATACTGGCCAGTCCGCATGGCCAGCTGGATATATCCCTTGTAGCCAATCTGAAATTGTGGTTCGCTTACCCCTTTGTTTTTGTAAGGGACGATATAAGCAAAACCGAGACTTTTATTGATAGGGAGCTTAAGAGTGGCCGCTTTAAGGGCTTCCATAATCACTGCCTGGGGCTTGCAGTTTTGAAGATATGTGTCGTTTCCGTATATATCGATTAAAGAGGCAATAAAGAGGGGTGCCCCATCCTGCAGTGCGTTGCGAAACTGTTCCTGAACGCTATCTACGCTTATAATATTTTTTAACTTTTGAACCGGAGTAAGGCTAGTAGTTGTAGTTGTCATTGCTTTATGCAACCTCCGCTTTTTTATTTTTAAGCTCCACCCGGAGCGCTTTGTCCTGTTCACTGACTACCAATTTTATGACCTGGGCCCGCGTTTCGATTAGCCGCGTAACTGCCTCGGCATTATCAACAAAAATGGGTGCATCAAAGCCATACCGCTCGCTCAGGGTGTTAATGATGTCAAGGCCGACATTAATTCTGGCGCTGTTGTTCAATGCTGTGGTATAAGGGACGCCTAAATACATGGTTTCGCAGCATTCTGCAAGTCCACCGTTTATTTGTGTCTCGAAGAGCTTGAAACGGGCAAGCTTGAAGCAGGAGTTCATTTTTTCTTCAAGCATCTGCACCTTAGAGCGAATAAATTCCTCAGTAAGGTATAATTGCTCTTCAAGCTCTTCATATTCGGCTGCCAGTTGGCGTTCCCGGTCCTTGAGCTCCTGGATACGTTTTTGCCCCTGGGCGTAGCGGTCTGCATCTGTCAGGGACTTTTCAGCCTTTTGGACGGATTCTTCGAGACTTAATATTTCCTGGCGTAATTTTGCAACCTCATTGCTATTACCTGTTTTCAGGGCTTGGATAGCTCCTTCTATGGCCTTTTTCGCTTGCAGCTTCCGGATAAAAAACAGATCTTCAGTATAGCTTTCAGCCTCAAGCCGAAGGGAATCAATTTCTTTTTGGGCATCGGAAACAGCATCCTCGCTCTTAGTAATTTGCATCTGGGCGTCCCGAAGCTTCTTTTCGGCTTCGGGCTTTGCAGCAACCTCTTCATCGAGCCTGGCCTTTAGCTTCATTCCCCCGGCAGTAATGCTTTCAAGCCTCTCGGCCTTTTGCCGGTTGAAAGTTTGCAGCGCTTTTTCTCTGGCTGCTGTTAGCTTTTCTGCCGGTAAAAGTTGGCCGCATGTTGGGCAAGTATCGTCTTGCTCAAACTCGAAGTTTTTTTTCTCTTCCGCATACCATTGTTCCCGAAGGTTTTCTATTTGTTTCTGCAAAGCTGTAATGTTTTCATTATGGCGATTAATAGCGCTCTCCAGGCCATATATATCGCCTTTTAGATCCATATACACCTCTTTAGAACGGCTAAGCGCTACCTGCTTTTCCTGGATAGAGGAGTTATGCTTTTCCTGCAGTTTGTTCCGAATTTCGATTAGCTCTCCCTCAATTTCCCGAAGCTGCCGGGTCTTTTCGGCAATCTCTCCCCCGCTTTCGATGCGAGATATCTGCTGTTCTTTGTTTCGGATAATGTTTTTGAGGTCTGCGATATCCTTGATAAGGGCTTCCTTGTCAACACTTGTGCCGTTGATAGCAGAATTAGGAAGACTTTGCGTTACCTCGTCGATGCGGACGGGGATCTTATTCAGTTCTTTGTTAATCTCGGAACGACTGGCAGCTATAACCTTGCGAAAGTTTTCAAGAGTGTGGTTTCCCAGGATTTCTGGTAGTTTAGTCAGGGAACGGTTACTGGCAATAACTTCAGCATCGGATACATCTCCGCAGAGCTCAAGAAGGATCTCCCTGCGTTCCTGCCAGTGCAGTTGGTTGAAGAACGCAGGACTTGTAAGGAGCTTGAAAACATTCTCATTGACAATATCGGTGATATATTTATCATACTCTCCCTTTTTGACCGGCACTCCGTCGATAAAGTGGTCTACCGTATGACCGGTGAAGGCAGACGTTGCGCTTCCTCTCTTCTTGGTCCATTTCTCAGCATAGATCTTGCGGAAGGTGCGCTTCCTACCTTCGATATCAAATACCCCTTCTACCCCGTGTTCAATACCGTGGAGAGGCTCCCCGTTTTCGTCAAGGGTTTTTATATCGAAGTCTTTGCGACCGGCACTGTCCTTGTCGAAGAGTAGCCACTGATAAGCGTCCTCGAGACTAGTTTTACCCGAACCGTTGTCACCGAAAACGCTGATGTTTTGCCCTTTGGCATCCAGGGTGAAGGACTTTATACCTTTGAAGTTCTTAAGCTTCAACTGTAGCAGCTTCACTTATGCCACCTCCCGCCCAAGCATCTGAGCAATGGACTGCAGTGCCTCGAAAGTGTTTCGCAGCTTGTTTAAAAAGGCCTTTACTCCGGCCAGAGCGTTTTCAGCATCGACAACGAACTGTCTTTCCGCCGAAGTCAACTCTCTCAATTGAGCAGACCGGATTTCCGCATTCTTGCCATCGATTTTCCCGCTAAGGAGCAAGAAGCTCTCTCTTTCGGCCAGGGCGTCCTTAGCTTCCATAAGATTTTGAGACATTTTTATTACTGCGGTTTCGGCGGCCTCTATTTCTCCGGGCAACCCTATCAAACGCTGGATTATCGTTTTTTTATCCATTTTTTTATCCTCCGATTTTTGTATTGTAGCCAGGCCTGCCGGGCGACCTGGCTGATCATTGCACCCCCGGCGGTGCCGGCTCAGGGTTGCCGAGCATCCTGAGCATGTATCCAGCGCTCTCGGCAGCGCCCCGGTTCTTCGCTCTCCCTTATCACAGCCTCTTCGGCTGGACAGTGTGGGGCTTCTCCGGGTCTTATCTATGGGGTTCTGATTCAATGGCGGGGGCAGGGATTTGCACCCTGCATGGAACTATCAGCAGTCAGCCGGCACCGCCAAAGCGGGACAAAGGCTTTTAACTTATTGCTGTTTATCGGCTGTGTGAGTTTACAGCTGTTTACCCGGCTTGTTTTGTGCTCACCTCGTCGCCCAGCCGTTCCTTAACCTTCTTTAGCGTCTACCTATTCCGTCACCCCGCCAAAGCTTTTAACCCACTTTCTCCAAGTAACACGTTGCAAACCCGCCCGATTTCCCTTCCAACAGCACTACCTCACTCCCGCACAGGTCCCATGGCTCTGACCGGACCGTCCAGACCTTATCTTTGTTTTTCTCCAGCTTCGCTTCGTAGCAGTTGACCATTTTAACACTATCGCCGGGTTTTAAAGACATCCATCCGTTTCTCCCTTCCAGGGTTTTCATGTTGCTTCACACTAAAAATCATGCTATACTAGGGTTAGTAGATATTTTGTAGGCCGCTCTTTTCGAGTCGGCTTTTCTTTTTATGCGCCACTCCGCCAGACTGACGACTTTCCCGCTCTCCACTCCCGCCGCCAACTCCTTCACCAAGCTCCTCGTCATCCTGGTCCTTTGGTTCCGGAGCCAGGTCCTGAAGTCACGGTTCGAGCCCTTGAAGCTTGCTATTCCTACTGCTGCTCGCATCATCCTCGTCCCTCCTTTCTTCCAGAAAAGCTTTTACTGCAACCTCGAACTCATCTGAGCTGAAATAGCTTCCACCTCTCCAACACATATTCGTCCAGTCTAGTCCTCTGGCGATTACATACCCGCCCCTATCCATGTCCCGCAATAACGCTTCCTGATCGTCACCTGCCACCACAAAATACCGTTTTCCATTATCGTTCTCGAAAATATGCCCTTTTTCGGCGTTCAGAGCTTTTTCAAGCCATGTGACCGCCATTTCAAATGCAGCGGCATTTCCAAAGTTATATCCGCAAATATGGCTGTCTGGATCTTCCTGTTCGGCCTTTTGGCGATGATGTTTCGCCAGCCCCCTGCACAGCTCGGCAATTTTGCGCATTTCCATTCTTGCGCCAGCTCCTTCCCTTTTCCTTGCAAATTTCCCTATGACAAATTCACCTACAGTCCCACCTCGTGGCCGTCCGCATCCACGATTATCACGTTCACCCCGTCCCGCGTCTTCAGCTCAACCCCCACCGTTTCCAGAATCTCCCTAAGTCCGTCTCTCAGTTGATACAGCCTCCCGTATGCCGGACACTCCTGGCCTTCATGCAGCGGCATTCCGCAGTCATTGCACCAAGTTTCGGCTTCGAGGGCGTTTACGGAAGCGGTTGCAGCGGTGGCGTTGGTTGCAGATGTTGCAGTGGCGCCGGTTACAGTGGTTACAGTTTTCATGCCTGCTCTTTCCTCCTTTGCTCTAACCATTTGTCTCGCGCAGCCCGGCATTTTTCTAATGATGACTTAACGCAGGAGAAGAGCTCTCCGTTTATGTCGCGGTAGTCATACTGTACTGCGGGCTTTTTAGTGATCCTGCTCCTGAATTTTTCATAATGCTCTTGGCCGTTAGCTAGGTTTTTTGGGTCTAACATTTTTTCATCCCCTTTTCTTTTCCTTTTTCTATCCCGCCAGCGGCAGGTCGGGTTTCTTCTCATCCACATATCGCTTCTCCAAACACTTTAAATTGTGGTCACGTATCAAAGCTGCAACATCCAGGAAATCCCACAACCTAAGCTTTAAAGTCCCTATGACATGCTCCAGGTCCAGCATCTCCAGCGCCCACCGCCAGAGATCTTTTAGCTCTTCTTCTGTGCAGTCCTGGACACCATGCTTATTGAGCATGATTTCGGCCAGCTGCTCCAAGGCCTCATGGGCTTCCCTCTCTTCCTGTCGATACTTAGCCAGAATCGCAATGGGTGACAGATCCACGTTATTAAGGATGTCGTAGCAATACCTTTGACCGACGGCACAGTGCTTCCGGCAGTAAACCATAGTCAGCGCATGGCAGTCCAGGATTTTGGCCAAGTGGACGGCTTGCTCTGGGGTCATCTCCTGCTCCCCGTATTCAAGGCGCTGGTACTGGCGCACGCTGCCTAAATGCATCTCCCGGGATACCTGCTCTTGAGTTTTATCTGCCTTCTTACGAGCTTGCTGAATTATTGCTTGCATATTGCACCTCCTTTCTTGACGAAATATAGCGTATTTACTATCTGGAAAACCCTGGTATAAGTGCTATGATTTAAGCGGATCAGCTTACCATGCACTGAAGCTCTCCCTCTTCCCCGATGGTAATGCTGGCCGATCTTGAATCAACGAAGCCGATAAGGCATTCGGTATTGCAAAAAATTAGGTTCGTATTAAGTAAAATTACGGCAGTGTTTTCGATGGGCAGCAGGCAATAGCAGCAATGGTCTGGGTAGGAGTGACCTTTGAAGCCGATGCTACCTCCTATTTGCTGCGACACGGTTGCACCCCCTTTTCTTTTCTGAGTAAATGGGCCATGGCGTTTTTCATGATACGCCGGACGACCATGTTGTTGGTGCTGAAGCATATTCGTTGGGCTGTTTCGTAAGCGAGCTGGTCCTGGAGCTTATTGTTATAAGGGTTCGTGATACGCCGGTTCAGGTTCACGATGCGGACCTCCTTTCGGTATAACTTGGTAACTCAGCAATCTTGCTTGGGTTTGTTAAGTCTTTGCCTTCATATTTTTCGAGGAATTCAAGAAGTGCTGCCCGTCTGATTTTTAGGTGTCCTATTTTAAGTGCCGGTAAAAGTCCAACTTTTACGAGCTTATACACATAAGCCGGATTAGTTTTAATCAATTTGGCTGTTTCGGGAACTGTATAGAGCACGTCTTCCATGGATGGCAGGCCTCCTCTCGCTTTAGGCGGTGGATTTTGTTTTCTGTTTTTGCTGACTATACGTTTCGGACAGTTTTTGAGGAAAAAAAATATCTTCTATAGACAAATTAAATATAAGGCTAATTTTATGAGCCAGATCGAGATTAACCCTTCTCCTGCCGTTCTCTATATGAGCGTAATAAGCAGGAGTTATTCCAAGTTTATCGGCCATATCTGCCTGGGTAAAACCTTTCACTTTTCTTAAAAGCTTTAAATCTTGCATAACATTGTCACCTCCAAGCAACTGTCCGCTGTGTATAGTTATAATACCATACATTTTGGATAGTTGCAATACTTTTTGTATAGTTTTATGGATTTTTTTTCTTTCTTATATTAAAATCTATACATAGTGTATAGAAGATTGGGGTGTGGGGATGGAATTTAAGGACAGGTTAAAGAAGTTAAGAAAAGAACAAAGCTTAACACAAAAAGAACTAGGAGAAAAAGTAAATTTAGCAGAATCGACCATTTCTCATTATGAAAACGGAATAAGGATGCCAGATTCTTCAAAACTAGAAGAGTTCGCCAATCTCTTTAATGTATCGGTCGATTTTATTCTCTGCCGCACCAACAACCGCACCGAATCCATCCCAAACGACCCCACCGACGCCGAACTCGAAGATTTCCTCCGAAAAAGCAACGTAAAATTTGACGGTGCTCCCCTGGACGAAGAAGATAAAGAGGACATATTAGGATTCCTAAAGATGGTCTGGAAGAGGAAGAAGAAATAACTACCGCAAGGTAGTTATTCTACTTTACAAGGTTTTCGACAAAAAAAGACAAATATCGATGGTGATCTTATGCGCCACATTAAAAACTCTGTAAGCGGCTTAATTCAAAAGTATAAAACCAGGTGTCCGTATGAACTTGCAGACTACCTGGGAATAGAGATATTCGAATATACTTTCAGGAAAATTCGTGGACTTATTCTTTCTATTGGGGAAAGAAAAATAATTGGAGTAAAAACGGAGCTACCAGAGCAGGAAAAGCGAGCAATCATCGCTCACGAAATCGGCCATGAAAGGCTGCATCCGGCAAATGTAGGTTACTTTTTCATCAAGGAACAAACCTACTTTGTCCCAGGCAAATATGAGCATGAAGCGGACCTTTTTGCCGCCATGCTCTTGGTGGACGAGCCTCCAGAATATGGGGAAGGCATAGAGCAATATGCAGACAGAAAATGTGTTTCTCAATATATGGTAAAAATTATTTGGGAGATTTGGAAAAATGGAAATATTTAAGGCTGTATTGCTAATTCTATCGGGAACCTTTTTTACTTTTATTTCTTTAGCGCCATTTGTTTCCAATGATGTAATATGGGGAATTGTACTCCTTGGGATTGGTTTATTTCTCTTGTTTGCCGGAGTTGCTATTATTAAAAATAAAAGAAAAAAGGGTATTAGGTCAGAAAGCGCATCCCCTGAGGTTATAATAAGCAAAGATATAAGCCCTTATGATAATAAGTCCGATATAAATTTTCAAATATCACTTCCATCCATACTTTCTGTTTCAGGACTAACAAAAGAACAAAAAGATAGAATTGTGTACATACTTGATAATTATTTTTCCGATCCACGCACTTTGGAAAAAGAATTTATTGCTCTTTTACTGGGCGGAAAATGGGAATGGCCAGAATTCAAATTATGGCATCAAAAATTTACAGAGCTTGATTATTTCCCTTATATGTGGTCAGCAGTACAATATCTCCCCTCCGAAGTAACGCCTGAAGCGGTACAAACGCTTGAAATTTTTTCAACCTTGTCCCTTGACGCCAGGCGTCTTTTAGTCGGTAACTATGCTATAGTTAAAGGAAAGCAAACTACCAGAGCGGTTGAGGATATAGGCCGTGTGGTAGGTATGACCAAGAGCAAAACTTTGGAAGTTATCAAAGAACTTCAGAAATACGATATAGCAAAATTCCCGCTTGATATTAACGAAAATTTAGTTATATTAAAGGTGAATGATTTAAAAGATATTTGCGAGGAGTATAAGCTACCTAAAACAGGAAAGAAATCAGAAATCATCGAAAGGATAAGCCAAAGTATACCTGAAGAGGAATTAAAAAGCTTATTACCGAGTGAAGCGCAAAGAGATGTTGCAAAAATAGGTTTTTCTCTTCCTTTAAGGGCAAGAAATAACGTTGAATGGGAAATAGAAAAGATTAGATTATTGGTTCATACTGTTCAGCTTTCATTTTATCGAATAAAGGATATTGAACAATTTAAAAAGTCCGGCTTGCAAGAGTTTGAAATATTAGGAGTAAAAGAAGACCCTTGTCCAATATGTAGTCCTCTTAATGGAAAAATAGTAGCAATTGATGATATAAAAAGTTTGCCTCCATTCCACCCAGGATGCAGATGCACCGCAATCGCACATTTCGATTTTTAATAAATATATAAAGATAAAAGTCTTAAATAAAAGAGGTGATAATTATGGAAGGTCACGTTAGAAAAAGAGGAAACAAATGGTATTATTCTTTTGAGGCATCCATTGTGGACGGAAAAAGAAAAAGAATCGAACGTGTCGGGGGAAGGACCAAGAAAGAAGCTGAAGCAGCATTAAGGAAAGCACTTGAAGAATACAACAACGCTGGCCTACACTTTGAGCCAACTGAAATATCCGTCTATGATTATATGGACTACTGGTTTAAAAATTATGTTCAGCTTAACTGTAAATATAACACCCAAAACAATTATGAAACAATCATTAAAAATCACATTAAACCTGCTCTTGGTATTTATAAGCTTAAATCACTAACGCCGGTTATTCTCCAAGAATTCATTAACAAGAAATACTTAAGCGGCTTCAGCAAAAACCATTTAACTAATATGATGACAGTTTTGAGCGGTTCAATAAAATATGCTGTACATCCATGTAAATTCATTAAAGACAACCCTATGCAATATGTAAAATATCCCAAATATGAACACTCAAAGCTTGAAATTGATCACAAACTAATTAGTATTGATGAGTTTGAAAAAATAATTAAAAGATTTCCGGCTGGAACAACCTTTTATATCCCTATCATGATCGGTTATTATACTGGATGCAGAATTGGTGAAGTAATGGCTTTGACCTGGGAAGATGTTGATCTGGAAAAAGGGACAATTGACGTTAATAAAATTATATACAAAAGAAAGCCAAACTGGTACTTTGGTTCAACTAAAACAGAGTCATCAGTAAGAATAATTAAAATAGGAAAAACGTTAATTGATGCGTTAAAAAAGCAGAAGAAATGGCAAACAGAAAACCGTTTAAAGTATGGCCAACATTTTACTCAGCAGTATGAGGTTGAGGAACTGGACGGAAACGATATATTAAGAAGGATCCACTCTCTTCCCGTTTCTGTTGATGCCGGTGTAATGAAACCAATTAATATGGTATGCACTAAAGAAAACGGAGACGTGGTAACTCCCGACACTTTTAAATATGCTGCCAGGGTAATCCATTACAGCTTAGGGATCCTTTTCAACTTCCATTCACTGCGCCATACTCATGCAACGATTCTAATTGAAAACGGTGCAAACACAAGGGATGTTCAAGCAAGGCTTGGTCACGCTAATATTGAAACGACTCTTGGGACTTACACCCATGCGACTGAAAAAATGGCTGAACAGTCAGTTAACATATTTGAAAAAGCTACAAATAATAACTTGCCAACCAAATAAAAATTACGTTGGCAATTATGATAAGATGTAAATAAAAGGCTGTGATATATATTATGTGGAAAAAAATCAAAAACTACGAAAATTATTCGATTAGTTCAGAAGGTAAAGTAAAAAATTTAACTACCGGAAAAATTTTAAAACCTGATTGCATAAAAGGTTATACCCGTTATCGATTATGTAAAAATGGGAAAGCTAAAGGGTTTTTCGGCCATCGGCTTGTTGCTGAAGCTTTCATTGCTAACAATAAAGGCTCAACTCAAATCAACCATAAAGACGGTGACAAAGGAAATAATAACGTTGATAACTTGGAATGGGCTACACCTAAAGAAAACATTGCGCATGCTGTAATAAATAATTTGATAGATCAAAGTCCAGTAATGGCGATCAGCGTCGACGGAAATGAACTATTAAAATTCAAAAGCATACGTGAAGCTGAAAGATTAACTGGAATTTCAAATCAAGCAATATGTTTATGCCTTCAAAAAGATAGGGATACAGCGTCAGGCTATTATTGGCATTATCTTCCTCGTGCCAACGGGAAAATTCCACCGTTGGCAATGCGTAGACAATTACAGCGAATAATTAAAAATTAGCCTTCAAAATTCCCGATTTTACGGGGTTAACAGGCAAATAGTTTCCACATGGTTCGTATGCGGGAACATGTCGACGGGCTGGGCTTCGGAGGCGGTATAGCCCTTCTCCTGAAGGTAGCGGAGGTCACGGGCCAGGGTGGAGGGGTTGCAGGAGACATAGATGAAGCGGCGGGGTTTTGCTCCGGTAATGGCGGAAAGGAGTTTCTCAGTGCAACCTTTACGGGGCGGGTCTACGATGACAACATCAGGGCTGTAACCCTGCTCTAGAAAGCGGGGAAAAAGTTCTTCAGCCGGGCCGGCGAAGAATTCGGCATTTGTTATCTCGTTAAGCCGGGCATTCTTACGGGCATCATCTACTGCAGGGGAGAAGGATTCGATCCCCACGACTTTTTCTGCTTTGCGGCTGAGGTAAAGGGCAATAGTTCCTGTTCCGCAATAGAGATCGAAAACAGTCTCGGATCCCGTCAGGGCAGCATATTTTTCGACCTGCCGGAAGAGGACTTCCGCCTGGGGGGAGTTGATCTGGAAAAATGAACCGGGAGAGACAAGGTAGGAGATCCCGTCCAGCTTTTCTATCAGGTAAGGATTACCCCAGAGTGTTTTATTTTCTATTCCGAAAACAACGTTTCCCCGGCGGGTGTTAATATTTTGCACAACACCTGCCAGAGCGGCAACTCTTGATGAAAGGGCCTCGGCAAAAATTCTGCCCTGGGGAAAATCGCTACCGTTGGTTACCAGGATTACTAACGCTTGCTCAGCAGAGTGAGAGGCCCTGATGACCAGATGACGGAGAAGACCGCGATGAGTTTTTTCGTCATAGATGGAGACCCCCAACTCTCCCAAAAGGTCCCGGGCAATCTTGAAAGTTTCATCAATGAGATGATGCTGGATGGGGCAGTTTTGCAGATTGACGATCTGATGGGTTCCCCGCCGGAAAAAGCCGACCTGGAGCTCTTTGCCTTTCATCCCAAGGGGAAACTGGGCCTTATTGCGGTAATGCCAGGGTTCTGCCATCCCCAGGACAGGAAGAACGTTTATCTCCAGGCCGCCGAGCCTGCGCAGGTTTTGAGCGACAAGTTCCCTTTTCAGGCGAAGCTGTTCCCCATACTCCAGGTGCTGGAGCCGGCAGCCCCCGCAGTGTTCAAAGTGACTGCAAGGGACCTCCACCCGCCCGGGTGAAGGTGCAAGGATACTTTCCAGAAGTGCCCTGGCGTAGCTTTTCTGCATGGAGATAACTTTCGCCCTGACCTTGTCGCCGGGGGCAGTTAAAGGGACAAAGACTGCAAAATCTCCAACTCTTCCGACTCCCTCGCCGGCATGGTTCAGATCGGTAATTTCCAGTTCAATAGTCTGTCCAGGTGATACCGGGGGTTTATTTTTCGGCGTTTTTTTCTTCATTTACTTATATTACCCTATTTTTAGCAATTTTGCAGCATTGCTCTCCCAAATTTTTCTTTCACTTGTTATGAAAGGGGAAATACTTTAAGGTTTCAATATTATGCTGTGCCGAATCATTGCAACTTTATTGAAGGGATTTTAAGCTTGTTGCGGCAATTCTTTTTCCGGCCCGGCAGGAGATTGCCCGTCTCTAACATCCGGCAGGGTAAAGGCAAGTACAATACCCAGAACCGGCAGCAGGCTGACAATGTTCATGGTAAAGGGTAGGCCTGCGTAATCAGCGATAGCGCCAAGTAATGTTACCCCGATGGAGCCCATACCTACTCCGAAACCTAGTAACAGCCCTGAGGCCAGCCCGATATTTTGCGGTAAAAGCCTTTGCCCGAAAACAACTGTCGTGGAAAAAGTCGAGATCAGCGACATACCGACAATAAAAGCTAAAACGGAAACCCAGTTGCCGCTTAAATGCAAAAACGGGTAAATCGCAATTAAGGATATAACCATGGAAGCCAATAGACCCTTTCGCCCGCCGAAACGGTCGGCAAAAGGCCCGCCCAATAAAGTACCTACTGCTCCGGCAATTAAAAACGTACTGACTAAATATTCCGGCTCAGCGATACCTCTAAAATCAGGAAAATAAAAGGGAATGAAATAAACTATTCCTGAGTGTATCCATGATCTTACGGCTACATACAACAACAAAAGTATCAAGGATACTACCCTATTGGTGCATCTAACAGTCTGTTCTTGCTCTTTTTGTTCCTTGGGCAAGTGTTCCGCCAGTATTTTCTTAAATCTGGGCAATAAAAACATAAAAACCAGAGCAGCCAATACTCCCGGAATCATTACACCTTGAATTGAGCCCATGCCGGAAAAGCTCAGGACAAACACGGCGAGCAAAGGGCCAAGACCAAAACCGAGATTTCCTCCCACTGAGAAAATTGCCATCGAGGACCCGGCCTTGCCCTTCTCGCTAACAAAATGGGCCAATTTTGACCCTTCCGGGTGGTATCCCGCCACCCCGATACCGCTCAACAGCACCACAAGTAACAGTAATCCGTAAGAGTCAACCATTCCGGTCATTGCCAAACCAAAACCGGAAAGGAAAAGACCCAGAGGCATTAACCAGAGCATGCTGTAACGGTCGCTCAGCACTCCAAAAATCGGCTGGATAATGGCCGAACTGCATGTAAATGCCAGCGCAATGGTACCGATTTGAAAATAATTAAGATTTAAGCTTTGCGCCAGCAGGGGTGATATGATCGGGAGAACACCCTGAGTCAAATCAACAATAAGATGGCCGATACTCAAAACCCATAAATACAAGTTAAACAATTATTTCACCTTACTCCTCTTTTATCTCACCCGTTTAATATTTTACTTGAAGTATTCGACCCCCGCGGCAAAGATGCGCTGGTCTTTCTCCCCGGGGACATTGACTGCCACAAGGGGGCCGACCCGCTCGGAATGGCCCATCTTCCCCAGTATGCGCCCATCGGGGCTGGTAATCCCTTCCACAGCCCAGTATGACCCATTGGGATTAAAGTTAAAATCGTAACCGGCCCGGTCGCGCAGATCCACGTACTGGGTGGCGATCTGTCCGTTTTGCGCCAGCTCCTGGAGAAGCATATCTTCGGCCACAAATCTTCCCTCCCCGTGGGAGACGGCGATCGTATGAGTGTCCCCGACCTGCACATTGCGGAACCACGGAGAAAGGTTCGAGGTTATCTTGGTGCGGATCAGGCGGGAAACATGGCGGCCGATGGTATTAAAGGTCAGGGTTGGGGAAGTCTCGGTAATCTCCCTGATCTCTCCGTAAGGCAGCAGTCCCAGTTTGATGAGGGCCTGAAAACCGTTGCAGATCCCCAGGATCAGTCCATCCCGTTTCTCCATTAGTTCCGTTACAGCCTCCTTGATCCGGGGGTTGCGGAACATGGCGGCGATGAATTTTCCGGAGCCTTCCGGTTCATCACCCGCGCTGAACCCTCCGGGGATCATAATGATCTGGGCTTCTTTTATTTTCTTTTCCATCTCCTTAATGGAAGCCTCAACACCCGCGGGAGTAAGGTTGTTGATTACCAGCGTCTCCACCAGGCCTCCCGCTTTGGCAAAAGCCCGGGCCGAGTCGTACTCGCAGTTGGTCCCCGGGAATACGGGGATTAAAACCCTGGGACGGGCTGTTTGAAACCGCGGCCGGCCCATGTTTCTCCCCTGAAAAGAGAACTTCGGAAATGTTCCCGGGGAATCTCCCGTGCTGTTGGGGAAGACTTTCTCCAGGGGTTTGTGCCACTCTGCACAGGCTTCCTGAAGAGAAATTTCCATGCCGCTGCTGATGACAATCCGCTCTTCCGCGGAGGTCCGGCCCAGGAGAAGATAGGGGACACCGGCAAATTCTTGCTCGAGATCAGTCTCTTCAGCCATCTCCAAAAGAAGCGATCCGTAGGCCGGGATAAAAAGGGTCTGCGGGTCAGGGGTTTGACTGAAAACCATCCCCACCCTGTTGCCGAAAGCCATCTTGCTGACCGCGGCCGCAAGCCCCCCCTGCCCCACTGTATGGGAAGCCAGAACCAGCCTGCGGGATATGAGCCTGTTAATATGAGCAAAATTTTTCTTCATAACGGGAAAACTGGGGATACGGGTCGCTTCGTCCACCGGAACCGGCACCAGGACCACTTTGCTCCCCGCTTTTTTAAATTCCTGTGAGATAATTTTGCTCCCGTCTTTTCCTGCATCCACGGCAGCCACGGCAAAGGCGACCAGGGTCGGGGGAACGTGCAGGTCCATAAAGGTCCCGGACATGCTGTCTTTCCCGCCGATAGCCGGGATCTCCAGCTCTTTCTGAGCGTAAAAAGCGCCGAGCAGCGCACTAAAAGGTTTCCCCCACCGAACAGGATCTTTTCCCAGTTTCTCAAAATATTCCTGCAAAGTAAGGCGGACTTTGCTGTAGTCTCCCCCCAGGGCCACGATCCTGCTTACCGCTTCCACCACGGCATACAATGCCCCGTGGAAGGGGCTCCAGCCGGCCAGGGCAGGATTATAGCCAAAGGACATAATGGTCGCTGTCGACGTTTCCCCATCCGGAACAGGCAGCCTGGCCGCCATCCCCTCGGCAGGTGTTTCCTGATATTTTCCTCCGAAAGGCATCAGGATAGTCCCTGCCCCGATGGTGCTGTCAAAACGCTCCGCCAGCCCTTTTTGGCTGCAGACATTGAGATCACGCAAATTAGCCAGCCACGCTCCCCGCAAATCGGGGAGCTCTGCCGCCACGTCCCCGGGCAGGGCCTGAAAATAACAGCTCTCCTCAGCGGGGGGAACGACGTGCACGCTGGCCTGCTGACGCACACCGCTGGTGTTCAGAAAAGCCCTGCTGAGGTCCACGATGGTTTTTCCCCGCCAGTTCATGTGCAGCCTTCCGCTGGAGGTCACTCTGGCGACTACAGTAGCCTCCAGGTTCTCCTCACGGGCCAGGGAGCAAAAAGTTCCCACATCCTCCGACGCCACCAGCACGGCCATCCTTTCCTGGGATTCGGAGATAGCCAGTTCGGTGCCGTCCAGCCCCTCATATTTCCGGGGAACGGCATCCAGGTCGATCTCCAAACTGTCGGTCAGCTCCCCGATAGCCACGGAAACGCCGCCTGCGCCGAAATCATTGCATTTTTTAATTAAAGTGGCGGCCCGGGGGTCCCTGAATAATCTCTGGATCTTTCTCTCTGTGGGCGGATTTCCCTTCTGGACCTCCGCACCGCAGGTGGTCAGGGATTCGACGGTGTGTTCCTTGGAGGAGCCGGTTGCTCCGCCGCAGCCGTCCCGCCCGGTTCTCCCGCCGACCAGGAGCACTACATCCCCCTCGGCAGGCTTTTTACGGACAACGTTTTTTCTCGGGGCTGCCCCGATGACAGCACCGATCTCCATGCGCTTGGCAATAAATCCCGGATCGTACACTTCGGTTACCTGCCCGGTAGCCAGCCCGATTTGGTTTCCATAAGAGCTGAAACCCGCTGCCGCGCCGGCAGTAATCTTCCTCTGGGGAAGTTTCCCCTGCAGGGTATCTTCAACTCTCGTGCGGGGATCTCCGCTGCCGGTGACGCGCATGGCCTGGTATACATAAACCCTCCCGGAAAGAGGGTCCCTGATCGCCCCCCCGAGACAGGTTGCCGCACCTCCGAACGGCTCAATTTCCGTGGGATGATTGTGCGTTTCATTCTTAAACATGACCAGCCATTCCTCCCGGCGGCCGTCCACTTCGGCTTCCACAACGATACTGCAGGCGTTTATTTCGTCGGACTCGTCCAGGTCCTTAAGTTTTCCTTTTTTCTTCAGTTCTTTCATCCCCATGAGCGCGATATCCATGAGGCAAATTTCCCGCTGCCCTTCTTCCTCTTGGTAGAGGTACTCCCTGGAAACGAGATATTCCTCAAAGGCCGCCTTAACAGGAGCCGCAAAGGGGCCTTTCTCGATCTCCACTTCTTTGATAGCGGCCATAAAAGTCGTATGCCGGCAGTGATCGGACCAGTAGGTGTCCAGGACGCGGATCTCCGTGATCGTGGGATCTCTCTTTTCCGTATCCCGGAAGTACTGCCGGCAGAAAAGCAGGTCTTCCAGGCTCATGGCCAGCCCCAGATCCTCCAGCAGGGACTGGAGCTCTTCCCTCTCCATGGAGTTAAAACCGGCCAGGATGGCTACATCTTCCGGGACAACGGTTTCCATCTCCAGTGTTTCCGGTTTCTCCAGGGAAGCTTCCCTGGACTCAACCGGGTTAATGCAGTAACTTTTTATTTTTGTCAGATCCTCCGGTGAAATCTCCCCCCGCAGAACAATAACTCTGGCCGTCTGTACGAGAGGTTGTTCCTTCTGGGTAAGGATTTGCACGCACTGGGCGGCCGAGTCCGCCCGCTGATCAAACTGCCCGGGAAGATACTCCACGGCAAAAGCTTTTTCCTCTGGGCCAACCGGTAGTTCCTCATCATAAACGAGGTCCACCGGCGGTTCGGAAAAAATCAAATTCCTGGAGAGGTCATATTCTTCTCCAGTAATTCCGGAGATATCATAGCGGTTCACAATGCGCAACTCTTTTAACGCATTGATCTGCAGGTTATCTTTCAGATCCTGAAACAGGTCCCGGGCTTCAACATCAAAACCTCTGCGTTTTTCCACGTATATTCTTCTGACAATATCAGACAAGGCTATTCCTCCTGTTCACCCAGATTAAATGAAAAACATTCAACGGAAAAAGAAAAGTGTTTTCCCTTCTCCACCTTTCTTTTCCCCATAATCTTTCTATCACTTTCTATCACATTATTATAGCACAGTAAAACGCCGCGAAACATCTTTTCAACTTTTTTCAGTCCTGACTTTTACAGTTTAAAAAGGCGAGAAGCCCGTAGTCGTTGAAACTATGGGCTTTTTGGCGTTTGGATCGTATATGAATTGTGTTATGCTACAGTGATATCTTCTTCAGGAATTTGTTGAACACCTCCTGCCTTGAATAAATATTGTAGAAATCCGTGCCGAACATATCCTGTATTGCCTTGTAGTCCAGCGCGATCTCGTCTTCATCCGAATATGCCAGCGTGTCCACTATCTCGCCTTTTTTGTTTCGCACCTTTTGGAATGCGATCGCACCGCCGACATCGTCGAGGTGAATGATGCCGCCCTTCAAAACCTGACATGTCGCAACACCCAGCGCTCTTGCGATCCGTTCGGCTGACAGCGCTTTTTCTCCCATACGATGCTGAATGATTCGGATGATGAGGAGCGCGACGAAGCAGATCAGGAAATGCGCACGGATATGCTCATTCTTACTGACGAACACGGGTCTGGCATAAAGGTCCGTTTTCATAATCCTAAACGACTGCTCTATCCGCCAAAGGCCGCCGTACACCTGGCGTATTTTTCGCTCATCATAGTCAAGTTCGCTGGTAATGATGCAAAAAAAGCCGTCATACATCGCGTCTTTCTCCGCCTTTTCCAAATCTACACTGCGCAGCTTTTTCGTGTTTTCCAGAATCTCGCCGGTCTCCTTGTCAACGATTTTTTCTTTTGTGTATTCATCGACTCCTTTTTTGATGCCATAGGCATTGTTCTTGACGGCGCGCGCGGCCTTTTCAAGTTTTTCTTCCCGCTTGCGCCTCGCCATGTCCGCTTCGGCCTTGTTCCAATACAGAAGCACTTTCCTTGTCCGTATTTCTTTTTTTCCGTCCTTGTCCTTCCCCTCGTATTCTTCCGTGAACAGCTTGTAACTATATGTAGCACCCTCGTTCGATATCCACCCGCTTTTATCAAACAACTTTTTATTGTAGCGCTGCCCTTTTTTCCCTTTTAGTATCTGGGAGAAGACGAAGCCGTCGCCATTGTTCACGATCGTGTTGATATTCTTTGACGAATTGAGTCCCTTGTCGGCAACCACGACTAGCCTACCCAGCCCGTATGACTCCTTGACATCCTTCATGGTCGGCTGAAGCGTGAGGGAATCGCTCGTGTTGCCGGGGAAAATTGACATGCTGACCGGTAGTCCGTTTGAATCCATGAAAAGACCCATTGCGGTGATCGGGTCGGTGCGGTGCTCCTTCGACACACCCCTTTTCCGCAGGTCGTCCTCGCCATCGGGGAAGTCTATCTCGAAGAAATAGTTGGTCACATCATAAAATGCATGGGAAAGGTCGCGGCCGATCGTCTCCTTGACATGCTCATTCAAATGCCGCTGCATTTTCACCTCGAAACCCGCGAAGCGGTCAAGTGACCTGTAGACATCCGGTAGCGTGAAGTCCGTGTGCATCCCGTAGAAGCTATCCTTCATCTGGCAGGAGGCGCGCTTGGAATCCGGGCGGAGGATCCTTGCAAGCACCAAAAATTTGAAAATGTCGCCGAGAGAATACTCCCCCCGGAACCTATGCGCCTTTTCATAGCCCTTGATGAATGAATTGATTTCGAGCAGTTCATAGACGGCCTCAAGAAATTTGTATCCGTAGTTCTGCCGCCGATTTTCCTCGCAGTACATCCTTGCGGTTCCAGCTGCCTCTATTCGGAGCGGAACATTTTCTGCTCTGTAATTGGCGTTGAATTCCTTAACCTTCGTCATGAAAGCTTCGGGGTCTTCTTGGTCTTCGAGATACCCGAAATCTCGGATCGTTCGTTGTTTGGTTGGCATTCCCGGGCCGGGGCGATAGCCTTCGACCACGCGCACCTGCGTTCTGGGGGTTCCATCCTTATTCGTTCTTTTGTCTATTTTAATCATAGCGCATCACCCTACATATATATTAGCATATCATTAGCACAACATCAAGTAAAAGTGCAAAAAAACGCAGGATTCTGCGTTTTTTAAGGAGTTTATTTAGTTGTTCTTAGCCAATTTGCTATGCTAACTGTAAAAGTCAGGTTATA
>JAENYV010000018.1 GCA_016841605.1 Dethiobacter alkaliphilus
TCTTTCCTCGTTCAGTTATCAAAGAACTTTTTTCGGAGAACATTGATTATCTTATCACTTTTATTCTGCTGTGTCAATAGCTTCTTGTTGTTTTTTGTCGTTTTTTTTAACTGCTGCCAAATTTGTTGTCGGATTCATTTCAATGTGTCTCACGGCTTTGAATTATAGCATGGATTAAATAGATTTACAAGCAGTTAGCAAAAATTATTTAAAAAATGATTTTGAGAATATTATTCGTTAAATATTAATCGTTAAAAATAAAGGTCACGTTCACCATTTTCAAGACGTTTTATTCTTTCTCTTGTAATATTGCGTATTTTATCATTTTTTATTTGTGCCAAATGATGGTTAATGACATCCTCACCAACTTTACCGGTAAAGACAGAAGCATAATCCAGCAAATATTCCTTAAAAGTAAGAAGAGCATTGGGCTGACAGACGTTCTGTATCTGTCCGTCCTTAGCCAGTGCCATAAAACGATCTCCTGTACGACCCTTACGGTAACAGGCCGTGCAATAACTCGGCAAATAGCCGGAGTTGCATATACTGCAAAGGACTTCATCCACACTGCGATGATCATCCAGCCTAAATTGCTCCACTTGATCCTGGCCAGGCGTACTTGCGTTGTTTTCTTCCTCCCTGTAGCCTCCCACTCCAGTGCAGCTTCCTGCCGAAATCTGGGAAATACCGTAATCCAATAATTTATCTCGAAGTTCCGGGCACTCACGCGTTGAAAGTATCATTCCGGTATAGGGCACCGCCAAACGGATAACTGAAACGATTTTTGCAAAGTTCTTATCGTTGACAAGATACGGAAATTCCTCTAAATTCATTCCCTGGGCAGAACGCAGGCGAGGCACTGAAATTGTATGCGGACCGACGCCGAAACGTTCTTCAAGATGCTGGGCATGTTGAAGCAATGCCAGCACTTCAAACTTGTAATCATACAATCCGAAAAGTACTCCAAAGCCGACATCATCGATCCCGCCCCTCATCGCCCTGCCGTGAGCTGTCGCATGCCAGTCGTAGTCCGCTTTGGGACCGCTGGGGTGCATTTTTTTATACGTTTGCCGGTGATATGTCTCCTGAAACAGGATGTAAGTACCGATCTCAGCAGCCTTGAGACGCCGGTACTCTTCCACCGTTGTCGCCGCAATATTGACATTAATACGGCGGATACTACCATTATCGAATTTAAGGCCATAGATGGTGCGAATACATTCCAGCACGTAATCCAGCGGACACTCCGCGGCATGCTCCCCGGCTTCCAGTGCCAGGCGTTTATGCCCGAGATTTTCCAGAATTTTTACTTCTTCCGCCAATTCATCCTGTGCAAGCTTCCGCCGTTGAAAGGGATTATCTTTTTTGTAGCCGCAATAAAAGCAATTGTTGACACAATAATTGCTGATATATAACGGAGCAAACAAGACGACTCTCTTACCATAAATATTTTGTTTCACCGTTTTGGCGGCTGCAAAAACCTCCCTCAGCAAATCATCGTCCGAAACCTCTAACAAAACTGCCGTTTCTTCCAAAGTAAGGCCCTTGGCCTCCCGGGCTTTGGCTACCAAGGAGAGGACTCTCTCCCGTGAGGCCCCTTTTGCCTTCTGCAAAAAATGTTTTATTTCATCTTCAAGGATAAAATCAGCGGGCTCCCATTCCGGGTGCCTTACCTGACCTGTTTTATTTTTATTCACTGTACATCATCCACCTTTCTTCTTCCATATCTCCATATATATGTTGCCGAACATCTGGAAACGGGGAAAGAGCACGCGGCAAAATCCCCATCAAATGTGCAATCGCCACGCCATAGTTGACAATGGGAACTCCCGCCTCTTTTACCCCGGCCAGACGGGCCAGCATCTCCCGTCTGTTAATCATGCAGCCGCCGCAATGGACCACCAGTTTATATTCATGCAGGTGAGGAGGGAAAGTTGTGCCGCTGACCCAGTCGAAATGAAGCTCCCCGCCGACAGACTGACGCAGCCAACGGGGTATTTTTACCCGCCCTATATCATCTTCCACCCGGTGGTGGGTGCAGGCTTCCGCCATCAGGACTTTATCCCCGGGGAGCAGGTCATCAATAGCCTTGGCTCCTTCCGCCAGTAGTTCCAGATCACCCTTTTGACGGGCAAACAATATAGAGAAAGACGTTAAAAGAACATCTGGGGGCGTATATGCTTCTGCTTTTAAAAACGCCTGTGAATCCGTAATAACAATTTTCGGTTTTTCCTTTAATTGTGAGATCGTTGCCTTTAATTCCCGTTCTTTTGAGACCAGCGCAATGGCATCATGATCCAATATATCCCGCAGTGTCTGGACTTGCGGCAAGATGAGCCGTCCTTTTGGTGCGGCCAGGTCGATGGGGATGACCAGTACCGCGATATCCCCGGGGCTGAGCAGATCTCCCACTAGAGGACGGTCATCCCATTTTTCCGGTGTTTTACGGATTATGGCCATCTTCAAATCACTCATTCCCATTCCATCCGCGGCGCAAACCGCTATTACGTCATCGAGATGCAGTTCATCGCGTAATAAAGCCAATGTCCCCTCGTCAGGCGGGTTTAGATCTGTTTTATTCAAGACACAGACAACAGGAATTAATTTTTCCCGGCATTGACTCAAAATATCTCTCTCAAACGAAGAGATGCTTTTGCCGGCATCGAGGACTAAAAGGGCCAGATCAGTCTGATCGAGGACAGAGCGCGAACGTTTAACCCGTAATTCTCCCAGATCACCCACATCGTCAAGACCCGCTGTATCAATCAGCACTACCGGCCCGACCGGTAAAATCTCCATTGTCTTAAAAACCGGATCCGTCGTAGTACCGGGGACAGACGAGACCAGAGCAATACTCTGGTTGGTCAGAGCATTAATCAGACTGGATTTGCCTGCGTTACGCCGGCCGAATATGGCAATATGCAGGCGGTTTCCTCTTGGTGTTTTATTCATAAACTTTCACCTCATTCATTCTCCCGTATAGCCGGTTTTTGTTGCTTTCTCCATGGTTAACAGCTTTTCCAGCTCTTCCTCGGTCAAAATACCCGCTTCCAGGATAATATCCCGGGCAGAGCGTTCCGTTAGAAGAGTTTGACGAGCCAGCTCTGAGGCGCGTTCATATCCGATACGGGTTGCAAGCAAAGTAAAGATACCGGTGCTGTTTTGCAAGTATTCCCGGCATTTCTCCGCATTGGCCCGGATACCCCGAATACATTTTTCGACTAGAAGACGTATGGCTTTGGCCAGAGTCTCCATAGCCGGCAAAAGGTTTGCCGCCACAAGAGGCAGGAAGGCGTTGAGTTCCAATTGACCTGCCTGTGCGGCCATGCTCACAGCCAGGTCCTGGGCCATAACCTGATAGGCAACCTGTGTTACCATCTCCGGAAGAACAGGATTAATTTTGCCCGGCATGATGCTCGAACCTGCCTGCAATTGAGGCAGCGTAATCTCTCCAAACCCTGCCCTGGGGCCGGAAGATAACAAAATGAGGTCGCCGGATATTTTTAATAAGGTAACAGCAGCCGCTTTGACAAGCCCCGATACTTCCACAAAAACATCGGCGTTTTGCGTCCCGTCGATGAGGTTTTCATTTCGGGCCAGGCCTATGCCGGTTAAGACCCGCAATTGTTCCACAACACGATAAATAAAACGTTTATCCGCGCCCAGACCGGTCCCCACAGCCGTTCCTCCCAGGTTGATTTGCCGCAGCCGCTCTTCCACTTTATACAGACGCCAGCGGTCGCGCGCTACCGCTTCGGCGTAAGCAGCGAACTCCTGACCTAGTGTTATCGGTATTGCCTCCTGCAGTTGCGTGCGCCCAACTTTTACAATACCGGCAAACTCTGCTTCTTTTTCCTGCAACGCACCTTGCAAGACAGCACAGGCTTCGGACAGGGGCAACAAAAGACGAATAGCGGCAACCCGCAGGGCCGTCGGGTAAACATCATTGGTGGACTGACTGAGGTTAACATGCTCCAGCGGATGAACAAGGCCGTAATCCCCGGGCCAGCCTCCCAGCAGTTCAATGGCCCGGTTGGCGAGAACTTCGTTCATATTCATATTTGTAGACGTCCCTGCACCGCCCTGAAATGCGCCTACAATAAACTGATCATGATAATATCCGTTCGCAACCTCCATAGCCGCCCGGCAGACAGCATCGCCCACATCTTGCGGCAAGCGCCCTATCTGCATATTCGTCCGCGCTGCCGCCTGTTTGACCAAAGCCAGGGCCACAATCAGTTCTTTATGAATGGGGATGTTGGAAACATGAAAATTTTCTGCTGCCCGCGCAGCATGAATACCATAGTAAGCATCAACAGGTATAGCCATTTCACCAAGCAAGTCATGTTCTTTACGGTGCTTCATCTTTGCTCCTCCTTAACCCTCCATCTTAACCCGCACCACCCGCATCCGGCCAAAGGGGGGCTTGGGACTATGCCCCGGGCCCTCGGCGACAGTTCTCCCCAGGGAAGCAATAACTTTGCCCATGCAGCGACGGCCGTAATCCGGGTTGTCGTCCTGGCAGGTTGTACTATGGGGATAAATTTCATACAGGTTTCTGTAACGTTGCGGGGTAATAACGGGCATCACCACATTCCCGCCGGCCTGCAGGGCTTTGCGGTGCGCCGAAGGATCGATTGTACCCAAAGCGGTCGTTGCGGGCAGATGCGCTTGCGGCAGCAGCAGGCGTGCTAAGGCAAGCATTTTTAAGGTCATTTCTACCGTCCCGGCAGGAGCCGAACCCAGCGGCGTGCGGGGATGGGGGATAAAGGGTCCAATCCCCGCCATTTCAACGTCCAACTCTTTTAGCAATAACAGATCATCAGCCAAAGCCTCGAGCGTTTGTCCGGGCAAACCGACCATACACCCTGAACCCACCTGAAAATCCGCTTCCCGCAAGCGGTAAAGGCAACGGCGCCGATTATCAAAGGTCATATCCGGGTGAAGCTGCTTGTATAAGGCAGGGTCGGCCGTTTCATGCTTCAGAAGATAACGGTCGGCCCCGGCTTTTCGCCAAAGGCGATATTCTTCCGCAGATCTTTCTCCACAACTGAGAGTGACCGCCAGTCCCGGCAGCGCTTTTAACCGTTTAACAATAAAGGCAATTTTGTCCGCCTCATAAAAACTGTCTTCCCCGGACTGCAAAACTACCGTCCTGTAGCCGAGGGCAACCGACTCCGACGCGGTTGAAATAATTTCATCTTCCTCAATGCGATAGCGTTTAAGTTGACGATTGGCGGCACGCAATCCACAGTAACGGCAATTACGTTCACAATAGTTTGAAAACTCAATGATACCCCGCAGGTGAACGGCATTACCCATGAATTGTTTACGGACACGATCAGCCGCGGTTAATAGCTCCCTTTTGTCTGAAAACCCATCCGACAAAAGGAAAATAATTTCTTCTTTAGACAATTTGTTTTCCAGCATGACACTGTGTAATATCTGTTTAATATCGCGTTTCAAATCATCGCCCCGTTTTTCTATCGTGCTTTCTCCGCTTTCCCAATGCCTAAAAAAATAAAAAACTGCCTCAACGTGCAATAACACGCCAAAAGGCAGTTTACCAACTAGTCATTATGATAATCATCCCCTTCCCATCAGGTAACCCCTTTGGCACAGGATTAATTAATTATGATCCTTGGATACGGCTAACAAGCCCTATCCGCAGATTGTAAGGCACTTCTGTTTATAATTATACCGGGGGAAAGAACATCTGTCAAATATACAACAAAAAAGCAGTAGGGAAGCAAAGGGATAGAAGAGCCGCAGGACTTACAGGCAGGAAAACCGGAGCACCGATCCGGCGCTTCACCTGAGCTCCCCGACCTCTTTTCGCTGTTCTGTAGTGCTAATTACCTGGCGATCTTATCCATAATGGCCATAAGTTCTTCTATTTTCTCATCTTCATTTCCCGACTGAAAGGCCTCCCGCACACAATTTTTCATATGTGCATGAATGATTTCCTTATTAGTTTTTCGAAGGATAGATTCCGTCGCCAAAAGCTGGTTGGATATATCGATACAGTAGCGGTCATCCTCAACCATTTTCAAAATACCCTCTATTTGACCTTTGGCCGTTTTTAGAAGAGATGTTATCTTTTGTTTATCAGCTCTCATAATGCCTCCTCTCCCGTGCCCGGCTGTTACCTAAGATCAACAACCGTATAGCCGGCATCAATTACCGCATTTTTCAGCAACTCATCGCCAACTTCCTCGGATAATGTGATTATTGCCTTCTTTTGCTCAAGATCCACCACGGCATCTACACCTTCCAGAGCATTAAGGGCCTTTTCAACTCTACCGGAACAATGGGCGCAACTCATACCTTCAATAATCATTGTCTTTGTCAAAATATTATCCTCTCTTTCATTATCATTTATCATAGGGGTGCTGTTTAAAACACCGTCTAAACGAGTATCAGAGCCACCCGCATAGGTGCGGCGGGGTTTAAAGAGCTTTAATCTAAGTGCATTGGAGACGACACATACCGAGCTTAAGCTCATAGCCGCCGCCGCAAACATGGGGCTGAGCTTCCAGCCAAGGAGGGTATAGAATACACCGGCTGCCAATGGTATGCCTAAACTGTTATAGAATAATGCCCAGAACAGGTTTTGCCTGATATTTCGGACTACAGACTTGCTGAGCTGGATCGCGGCAACCGCATCAAAAAGATCGCTCTTTACCAGGACGATATCAGCGGATTCTATAGCCACATCTGTTCCTGCCCCAATGGCAATACCCACATCAGCCCTGACCAGGGCAGGCGCATCATTAATCCCATCGCCGATCATGGCAACTTTTTTGGCGATGCTCCTGATATTGCGTATTTCCCGTTCCTTATCCTGTGGCAAAACCTCGGATATGGCCCGCTTAATACCAAGCTCCTTTCCGATTGCTTCGGCTGTTTTACGATTATCGCCCGTCAGCATAACAACGTCAATCCCCATTGCCTCAAACTCTTTTATTGCCGCTTTACTGGTAGGCTTAACAACGTCCGCCACGGCAATAATACCCAGGACCTTTTCCTCGTCGGCAAAATAGAGGGGGGTTTTACCTTCCTCCGCCAATTTACTACCCGGACTGTCGAAATCATTGGCATTAACATTTTTATCGAAAAGAATCTGTAAGTTCCCGGCAAAAATACGTTTTTTCTCAACCGCAGCTTCAACCCCCCGCCCGGGGACAGCCAAAAAGCTTTCCACGGGCAGGAGATCTATATTTCGTTGTTTTGCTTCTTCTATAATTGCCTCTGCCACGGGATGCTCAGAAGACTTCTCTATTGATGCCGCTATTTGCAGGAGCTCCATCTCCGTGATCTCATTATTTGTAATAATATCGGTAACCTTCGGCTTTCCTTCGGTAATCGTCCCTGTTTTATCCAAAACAACCGTATCTATTTTATGGGCAATTTCCAATGATTCGGCCGATTTTATCAATATTCCGTTTTCCGCGCCTTTTCCGATACCGACCATAATAGCTGTTGGTGTCGCCAGCCCCAAAGCACATGGGCAGGATATGACCAGTACCGATATCCCGATAGAAAAGGCAAATTCAAAGGGATAACCGAGGAGCAGCCAGACCGTTGAGGCAAAAAGCGCGATAGCAATGACAACCGGCACAAACACGCTGCTGATTTTGTCCGCCAGTCTGGCGATCGGCGCCCTGGAGGAGCTTGCTTCATCAACCAGTTGTATAATCCGGGCAAGCGTGGTATCATCGCCGACCTTGACGGCTCTGAATTTAAAGTATCCTGATTTATTAATACTGGCGCCGATGACCTGGTCTCCCTTTTTCTTTTCTACCGGGATGCTTTCCCCGGTCAAGGCAGACTCATCCACAGAGGAATTGCCCTCTACGATAATACCGTCAACGGGTATGCTCTGTCCGGGCTTGACAACAAGAATATCTCCCTTGACAACATCTTCTACATCAATTTCAATTTCTTCGTTGTCTCTCACAACCAGAGCCGTTTTGGGCGCCAGTTTAACAAGCTTGTTGATAGCTTCAGAGGTCCTCCCTTTGGCCCTCGTCTCAAAATATTTTCCCAGGGTGATTAAGGTAAGGATCATGGCCGCGGATTCAAAATACAAATTACCGGAGTACCCTTGAACCAGGGCCATATCCAGATGCCCCAGGCCGTAGCCAATCTTGTAGATGGCATAGATACCGTAAATCAACGCGGCAGCAGAACCGATTGCAATGAGGGAATCCATATTGGGCGAACCCTTCAGCAGGGTTTTAAAGCCCACCGTATAATATTTGCTGTTTACAAAGGCCACAGGCAAAACCAGAAGTAACTGGGTAAAGGCAAAAGTCAAAGCATTTTCATATCCCTTAAAAAAGCCGGGCAAGGGCAATCCGAACATATGCCCCATGGATATATATAAAAGGGGGATAGTGAAAACAAAGGAAATAATGAGACGGCATTTCATCTGTGCAATCTCATTTGCCGTATCATCTGCCGGCTTTGAATTCTGGGCGGCAGCTTCCCTTTTGCCTGTCTGCACGAAAGCGTTATAACCGGCATTCTGCACCGCTTTGATGATTGCTTCCTCATCCAAACCGTCTTCATCATATTGGACGGTCATACTGTTGCTTAAAAGATTGACATTTACATTGGCGATGCCGTTTAATTTTGCCACGCTCTTTTCAACATGCGCTGAGCATGCGGAACAATTCATACCCGTTACATCAAACTTTTTCTTAATCATGGCCGGACCTCCACTCCACCCCCCCCCTGGGGGGTGACTTATTGGCTCTATGCTATACCGCATCTTAGTTTTTGTCAAGCCGTTTTTGCTAATACGCGGAAAAAATTTCGGGACACATGGAAAAAATTTCGGGACACATTGAAAAAATTTCGGGACACATTGAAAATTATTCAGCAATCAAAAAATTTGGGGACACATTAGAAATTATTCAGCAGTTATGAAAGGATAATGTTAATTCTTATTGTGTCCCCAAAATATTCTCAAAATATTCTATTAAAAAAGAAAAACCCCGATTTGACACCGGTGATCATCAAGGGCAGGGCCATCGCCAAGACCTGTGGGGCAAAGCCTGGAACAAAAACCTGGAGATGTATGCCGCCTACTCCAACCGGATCGGGCGTGGACGGAGCTATGTGAGGCATGGTGCCGTACTGGATTTGAAGCTGGAAAAGGGTCTTGCCCGGGCACTGGTCCAGGGCAGCGGAAGCAAGCCTTATAAAATCGAAATCAAAATTTCACCTCTCGCCCCTGATAAGTGGGAGAATATCCTGAGCCTCTGCAAACACAAAATCGACAGCCTGCCGGAAATTTCGGGACACATTAAAAATTATTTAGCAATAATGAAAGAATGATATTAAAAATTTTCATTGTGTCCCCAAATTATTATGCCAGAAGATCAAGCCTGTTATTTGTCTTAACATCGTAAAGTCCATCTTCACAAATACGGAAAAAGGGAATAGCCGGAGAAGTGAGGGTCATCATCGGCAGATTGGTATTGGCAAAAGGAGAGCCAAGATCAGCAGCGGCCTGCTGTATTTCTTCACTTTTCTGCAGAATGTCTTCAATGGGAGCATCGCTTAAGTAGCCTCCAATTGGTAGAGGCAGTTCGGCAAGGACCTGGCCGTCGGCGCAAACTACCACGCCGCCCTGCAGCTCTGCAACTCTGTTGACAGCTAGCGCCAAATCCGAGTCATCCGCGCCGACAGCAATAATATTTGTCAGATCCCAGGCCATACTGGTGGCTATCGCCCCCCTTTTTATTTTAAATCCTTTGATTAAGCCCACAAATGACTTTCCGGGATTAGCCTTAAAATCAATACAAGCAACTTTAAGGAGGTCCCTTTCCAAATCAACGTTAATCTTTCCACTGGACAGCGGGACGACAAAGTTACTTTCCTGCGTTACGAGTTCCGTAATTTGATTGATTACGCGAACTTCTACGGAATCAACATTATCAGAAACAGTAATTACAAAATCCTCAGGCGTTAATTTTTTTGTTAAACGGATAGCTTGGCGTGTCCAAGCGGGGAAAACATGTCTCCTCGGCTGCACAAGGAGTTCTCCCTGATGGGCGACAACCCGTCCATTGCTGATTACATACTCCGCAGCAATATTTTTCAGGTCGGGGATAATAACAATATCGGCATATTTACCCGGAGCAATCCCTCCAACAAGGTCATCTATTTTCAGGTATCTGGCGGCGTTAATTGTGACCATTTGTATAGCTTCAACGGGATCAAAACCCAGATCAATAGCTTTTTGCAGGATGACATCCATATATCCTTCATCCACCAACTGCCTGAGAGACACACCATCTGAAACCAGGGCCAGCCCACGCAGATCCAAGTTCTTATCTTTTATCTTTGCAATAGCTTTCAGATCCTGGCGGATTTCCCCTTCTCTTGCCAGGACATACAGTCCCAAACGCAGCCTTTCGATCGCTTCTTCCGCCGTAATGGGTTCGTGACATGAAGCAACTCCACTGGCAGCATAAGCAACAAGCTTATTCCCTTTTGCCCCGGCAGAATGGCCGGCAACAATTTTCCTTGCCTGTAAGGCCTCTTCAAAAAACTCCAACAGCCTTTTATCCTGCTCAACCACTGGAAACCAATATGTTTCCCCCAGTCCTAAAACATCGTCTCTTTGGAAAAGCTCTTTAAGCTGCTCTTTATTGATGACTTTCTCCCTGGTCCCGGGGCTGAGGGTAAGCATGGGCGGTATAACTCCGAAAACCTTGACCGGCTGGTCTTTACATGACTCCAGGTATTCAATAATTCCCTGGCATCCCAGGGGGAAAGCTACTTCTATCAGCTCAGTAACAATAGTGGTTGTGCCTCCCCTCATGCCGTATCTGAGAAACTCATTTACAGAGCAATAAAAGGCCAGGTGGGCATGAGTATCGATAAATCCGGGAACGACAATTTTCCCTGCCGCATCAATTACCTTCGTATCAGGCCCCACTGTTGGTTGAATATCCTTACCAACATAAGCGATCCGTTCTCCCTTAACTGCCACCCCATACCCTTCAAGCAATTCTCCCGTATAAACATTGACCAATATTCCGTTAACAATGGCCAAATCGGCCTTCTCGCTACCTGAAGCTGTTCTGATTAGATCGGTCATTTTCTGAAGATTCATCAGCGGCACCTCCACTTTTTTCACATATTTTCTGCAATTCTATCAATTTCTCCTGCATCAGCTTATAACTTCCTCCAGTTCAGGGTGTATCAAAGGTTTAACAAAACCGCTTCTTAAAGCAGTGCCTCTGATGTTAGAAAAACGGCCATACCAGTGGGATAATAATAATCGATACGATATAACAAACAATGATTAGCGGCACCCCAACTTTAACATAATCCATAAATTTAAAGCCGCCCGGCCCCAACACTAAGGTATTTGGCGGTGTGCCTATCGGTGTGGCAAAGGCACAGGATGCGCCTACTGCAATCGTCATTAAAATTGCCTGCGGACTGGCTCCGAGACCGTTAGCGATAGCATAACCAATCGGTGCTAAAAGAGTAGCGCTGGCAGTATTGGACATGAACTGGCTTAAGCCGGCAGTTAGAAAGAACAGCACAGTCATAACTAAATATGGGCCGGTATTATTGCCCATTAAGTTTAGTACGGCATCGGCCACAACCTGTCCTGCACCTGTCTGAACCATGGCCAATGCCAGCGGAAGCATGCCTGCAAAAAGAAAAATTGTTCTCCAGTCGATAGCTTTATATGCTTTTTTTTCATCAATTGTTCCCGTTAATACACATAGGAGTGCTCCAAGTGTAGCAGCTACATGCAGGGCAATTAAATTAAGAGCCATAGTAACAACTAAGCCTATTATTATAGCCATGGAAAACCATTGTTTAAGTGGGCTTACCTCTATTTTCTGCTCTAAAACGGCAGGTGTCGATTCTCTTGGCGGCATTGATTGTTCAGGCAGGAGTTTGCGCCCAATTGTTAGCAAATAAAGAAAACCGGCAATAGTCAGAGGTACACCAATAAGTGCAAATTCAAAAAAACCAAACTGTTTTAAGCCGGATGTTTCCAGAACGCTATTGACAACAAGGTTTGGCGGTGTGCCGACTAAGGTTATCATGCCGCCAAGACCTGCCGCTAAAGCTAAAGGCATTAAAATTCTTGCTCGATTCCAGCCGGCAGAGTTAGCGATTCCAATAGCAACGGGCAACAACACTGCAGTAGTACCTGTATTACTTAATACTGCTGACAGAACAGCGCAAATAATCATTATTCCCAGAGTTAACTTTGTAGCACTGCCTGATGCTGCTTTAACGACTTTATTACCTATTTGTTTTGCTACACCTGTTTCAAATAATGATGCACCAACCACGAACATGCCGGCGAACAGCACGACATTTGAGTTGGAAAGCCCGCTAAAAGCCTGCTGAGGTGTTAAAATACCTGTTAACGTTAGTGCTACGGGTACACTCATGGCTGTAACTGCCAGAGGGATTATTTCTAAAATAAACAATATTGCAGCGACAGCTAAGATAACTAAAGTTGTTGTTGAAGCTTCCATCATCTCATCCCCCAGTTTAGTAGAACACTAAAATGCTTGATTAATAGGAATACTCTATCACAAAATTGGCTTAAAAAGTAGCCTCAGACCCTCTTTTAATATGTACGGATTCGATAATAATGCTATATTATAGGAAATTGCTTTTTTTTGTCAGAAAGCTTCTGAGGGATATCATCAGCAAATTGTTTGGCCAATTAGCATCCTCCCTCTATTAACCCGTATAACAGCATATCACCCCTTGCCGCTTTTATACAATAATAAACTCAGCCTTCGCATATTTGTCTCGAAGGCTGAGTTTACATGTATGGGAATAAGACTAAACCCCTAACATACCCATACTTTTGATAACCTTATCTTTGTGTAAAAATACACAAAATTACAGCCCGGTGTTTTGCCACATTTCCGGCATTTCAAGTCATAGGTGGAATTCAAGATATAGAGGTAATAAAAAAGATCCTGCGTCATTTATTTAAAAAGTCTCGGGAAATCATAAATTCCATTCCATTGTTTAAATCTCTTTACCGACTTCTCAAATCCATCGTCTTCTATCGGTTCAGCTAAATTAAAAAATTTGCTGTTAGCTGTACATCCTCCCCTTCCTTCCCCTATATATATCATAATACAATCAGTATTGATAATTCTCATTGTTTTTAATATTTCCGTTGCTGTGTTGTCCATAAACGGCCAAGATAAGATAACTATATCTGTTTCTCTTCCATACTTTTTTACTGCACTGATAGCATCGATTTTTTCTACTTCTATCCACATCATATTGTCTTCTTTCCAAAAATAACTGAAATTATCATCACCGGAAAAATTATCTGTTGGTATAATTCTTGTATTTTGCTTCATTAAGGCATAAGCTAATGCTCCGGAACCTGACATTACTTCAAGACAATTTCTATCACCTATCCATACACTTAATGGAACTATCCAATCATTCGCTATTAGGGCATATCCCATGTTATCGATCACTATATCCCTTAACCCATAATTGTCTATATCCGGATCAAATCTGCTTAACAGCGACTCTGGGTAAGAATCTGGTATTATCTTATTTTTTATCATCTCTATAATCTTATTTACTTCCTCGGGAAAATGCATAGTTTCACCTCTGTGGCAAATATTTCAGCTTAAAGGTGGTGTTCCCAAAAACGTACAATTTGTGACAGACTATTAAGGCTTCAATCCTTCAGGCCCAAAGTACCAAATATTCCGGATCGTATTTCGCCAAGCTGATATATTCAACATCAGTAAGTTTTCATCTTTCCTTTAATGGTATGGTCCGTATCCCTGCTGCCAACATTGTTTTACGGCAAAAATTGCATTATCTACGGGCTGCTTTAGTTTGGTTCATGTTGCTCAAAGCGCCTCTATTCGGGGATATTGGGTAAAGTGGTTAGCTGTCCTTTGTAGTTCTTAAGGGTGTATTCCTTTTCACCTCTGTTTATGATGTAATAGTCAGGCATCAATGGTATTTTACCGATATTGGTAGCCACGACATACATCGGCTGGGCCAGCCCTGTCGTGTGCCCCCTAAGGCTATCCCTGATAAGCTCCGCGCCTTTTTCAATGGGAGTTCTGAAATGGTCTATTCCCGGCGCGGGTTCGTTGTAAAATACATAATAGGGCCTGATCCTTATTGTTAACAGTTTTTGATGCAAATCCTTGAAAGACTTTAAGTCATCATTAATTCCTTTTAATAAAACAGCCTGGTTGCCGACATTAACACCACATGAGAGCAGATCATAAACCGCCCTGGCAGTCTGTTCAGTAATTTCCTTGGCATGGTTACACTGCGTATTTAACCAAATAGGCACCTTGTGGAAACCGCCCAGCACTTTCTGCAGTTTTGCCGTGATTCTCTGAGGTAAAACAACGGGTAGACGGCTGCCGAAACGGATCATTTGAATGTGAGGTATTTCACGGAGTTTTCTTACAATGTATTCGATTTTTTCGTCCGAAAGCAGCAGTGGATCACCACCGGTAACCAGCACGTCCCTTATTTCGGAGTGCTCCCTAATCCACTCCAGCCCCTGATCAATATCAAAGTGCAGTTGCAACGATTTGTCAACCACAAGCTCTTTGCGAAAACAATGTCTGCAATAATTGGCGCAGGTATTCATTACGGTAAAAGCAATCCGGTCGTAATACTGCCGGGCTATAGTGTCGGGTCTTTTTTCCTCATTGGACCTGTTTTCTTTATAAACAAGGTAGTTTTCAATACCGTACCGGTTTTCTTTCTCCTTTAAGGATGGGATGACTTGTTTACGAATAGGGCAGGCTGGGTCATCGCGGTCCATGAGTGAAGCGAAATAAGGGGTTGTTCCCCACCTGGTATGCAAGGTTTCAATGGCTTCTTTTTCCTCGGGTGTAATGTTGATAAATTCCTTGAGCTTTTCAAGATTGTCGACATGGTTTTGCATCTGATATTGCCATTCTTCCATTTCTCAAATTCCTCCCGGCCGGTTAATGTTTTGATGTGAATAATGTTTATTACAAATGTCATTACTTACAGGATTCTATGTATGGTGGAATTTCTCCTACATAGTTAATTAAAATTTAAAAAAAAGCAAAGTGCGAAGCCACCAAAGCTAAGCGAATTAAAAACTTGTTAAAAAGAACATTAAATTGAAGGATTTTCTTAAAAAAAATAGAAAATCTATAAATAAAGTTTTTATAATCTAGAAGGGGGTTTTGTAGTGAATTTTTTAAAAAAAACTGGTTTGTTGCTGATGGTCTTACTGCTGGCTGTCAGCCTCACCGCTTGCAGTTCTCCGGAAACGGATGAACAATCAGCAGAGGGAAGTAACGATGGCACTACTGAAAAAACACTTGTGGTAGGAACAGACACAAGTTTTGTGCCATTCGAATTCCTTAACCCGGAAACCGGAGAATATGATGGCTTTGACATTGATTTATGGGCAGCTATTGCAGAAGAACTCGGTCTTAAATATGAGATAAAACCCATGGACTTTAATGGTCTAATACCCGCACTGCAAGCGAAATCCATTGATTTAGCCCTGGCAGGCATGACAATCAAGGAAGAGCGCAAGGAAAAGGTTGATTTTGCTGTTCCCTACTATGACGCCGGTCTGTTGGTGCTTGTACGGGAGGACAATTCGGAAATCAATGGTGTGGACGACCTGGAAGGAAAAATCGTTGCTACGAAAACAGGGACAACAAGCTATGATTATTCGGTTACAGTAGAGGGTGTCAAGGAAGTTAAACCTTTCCCCAATATTGACGGTGCTTATCTCGAGCTACTTAGCGGCAGTGCGGATGCGGTAATTTTTGATTCACCAAGCGTGCTTTATTACTTTGCCAATGCCGGAAAGGGAAAAGTAAAACCTGTCGGTGACCTCCTGGAAGGGCAGCAGTACGGCATTGCTTTCCCCAAGGGAAGCTCGCTTGTGGAAGATGTAAACCAGGTAATGGAAACATTTTTTGAAAATGGAAAATATGATGAAATCTACGAAAAGTGGTTCGGTCAAAAACCGAAAAGCAGACCTGCCGCATCATAATAGTAATTACTATAAGGAGAGCGTAACAAGATCAGTTACGCTCTCTTCTTTCCCTAACAAATTAAGCGAATAATGAGGTGTTATTTTGGGTTTGGATCTAAATTGGGGTTTGGCCATTAACGCTTTACCCCTATTGCTTGAAGGAATGAAGTTGACAATTATCATTGCTGTTGTCGGTTTGTTTTTCGGCTTTTTCCTGGGGGCAGCAGCGGGCCTTGCCAGGACAAGCAAGAATAAGATACTCTCCGGCATCGCAACAATATACGTGGAAGCAATACGCGGCACCCCCATTCTAGTGCAGGCCCTGTATCTTTATTTTGGTGTAAATCAGGTGTTAATATATGCCCTGGGCTGGAAAATAGAGAGTGTCCCGGCAGGAATCCTTGCTATCGCCATTAATTCAGGAGCTTATATTTCAGAAATCGTCCGGGGGGCTATTCAGTCTATTGAGAAAGGACAGGTGGAAGCCGGCCGTTCATTGGGACTCAGTAGCTTTAAAACTTTTTACTATATTGTCTGGCCGCAAGCTTTTAAACGAATGATTCCTTCCCTTGGTAATCAATTTATTATCAGCCTCAAGGATACTTCCCTTTTTGCCTTTATCGCTGTCGGTGAGCTTGTGAGGCAGGGACAGATCGCAATCGCAGTCACCTTTGCCGCTTTTGAGATATATACTGTGATTGCCGCTTTGTATCTGCTCATGACTTTACCTATTTCCATTGTTCTGAGGCATATTGAAAGGAGGTTGGATGTCAATTGATTATCACAGTAGAAAATTTACATAAAAAATTTGGCTCACTTGAAGTTTTACGCGGCATAAGCTGCAAGGTTAAAGAACGTGAAGTAGTTTGCATGATCGGCCCTTCCGGTTCGGGTAAAAGTACATTTCTTCGATGCCTGAACTTATTGGAAAGTATTACGTCCGGCAAAGTGATTGTAAACGGACATGACCTTGCCGACCCTAAAACAGATATTAACAAGGTTAGAGCTGAACTGGGTATGGTGTTTCAGCAGTTCAATCTTTTTCCCCATATGACCGTTTTACAAAACGTTACCATGGCTCCGATAAAAGTTCTGGGAACCCCCAAACGTAAAGCTGCTGAAAAAGCTCTGCAGCTATTGGACAAGGTAGGGTTAGGGGATAAGGCGGACGTCTACCCCAGCAAGCTTTCCGGGGGGCAGATGCAGCGTGTCGCCATTGCCCGTGCTCTGGCAATGAACCCCAAGATAATGCTGTTTGATGAGCCGACTTCCGCCCTTGACCCTGAACTGGTCGGAGAGGTTCTTGCTGTTATGCAGGATCTGGCACGCGAAGGGATGACCATGATGGTTGTGACACATGAGATGGGATTTGCCCGTGAAGTGGCCGACAGGGTAATCTTTATCGACCAGGGGGTAATAGTTGAGGAAGATACCCCGGCTAACATTTTTTCAAATCCGCGCCATAAGAGAACCCGGACTTTTCTGGGCAAAATCATTAAAGGAGATGGAGTTCAGGGACAGTCCGGCTAGATTAAAAATTTCTACTTACCTTTTCTCTTTCACCTTTAAAAACGACCTCTCTACCCCCTCAGGTTCATCTCCGGCACTTTCTCATGCCAATGTAGCCGGCAATTTATAGACCCTGCTTGACATTGAAAGCAGCAAACACCCTTCCCGGAGATTTACACAAGGCAAGAGGTTAAAGACATTTTTACATCTTCAACGGTATATCTTTTAGCGATGATAGAAAGTCCGCTTTTTGCCAGAGCAGGTTGTTTTTCGGTCACAAAACTGCTGAAAAGAAACGGGACGGTATAACCGTATCCCTGGGTATGTGAGAGACATTTTTTTGATACCTGCCGCATGAATTTATTAAATTCGGATAGGAGTATTTTGTCGGTGAAGTGGTCTGCCTTTTTCCCGGATTTCCAGCCGACCAGACTGCCAAGGGCCTCCCTGGTCATGCTATAAATAAGCAGAATCCGATGTTGGCCTGACACCAGCATCTGGCCAAAGAAGTCACAACCGTCATCTGCGTCCGGACCGGCGGTATCATTTTCTTCAACATCCGAACCTGTTATTTCGGCGATAAGATTTTTTGTGTTGATTAAAAACATGTATCTTAAAGATGCGCTGACATCAATGCGTTCCAGGATTTTTTTAGTAATATCTTCCTGTGTGAAAGGTTTAACCAGGTATTGAGAAGCCCCGGCCTGAACGGCCTTGATAATATTTTCCCGTTCATTTATGGCAGTCGTCATAACAACCGGAATATCTTTATACTCCGGTTGTTTTTTGATATAGTTTAAAAATTCCAGCCCGCTCATTTTGGGCATATTCCAATCCAGAAAGATTAAATCGATTTTGCCCCCGGTTTCTCTTAAAACCTGCAGGGCTTCCTCCCCGTTTGCCGCCTCAAAAAAATCAGCGTCCAGAGATTTGGCCGCCCTGGCCACCATCTTTCTGACAACTACAATATCATCAACAGAGAGTATATTCATCTTTTCCCACCTTCTTAACTGCTTGAATTACGTTTTAAGTAGTAAACTCCACCTTTATAGTTTTTCAGCAAAAAGCGTTCCCTGTGATCGGAAAATATTTCTGAATTACCAAGCAATAACACCCCCTCCGGGTTCAATGCCGCTGCCGTTTTATTTAAAACTTCCCTGCCGAAATTATCCACAAAATAGATGGTTACATAACGGCACATAATCAGATCAAAATTGCCCAGCAGGATAAATGATTGACCTAAATTAAACTGCTGGAAGTTGATCCGGTCTTTTATCCTTTGCTCCACTGTCCAGAAACGGCCTTCTTGCTTAAAATGGTTATTTCTGAAAAAATCATTCAACCCCCTGCCCACAGTAATGCTATCATAACTGCCTTTTTGGGCAATTCTTAAAACTGAGGGGGAAATGTCTGTTGCTAATATCTCAAAATCAGTCAAACCGATATCTTTAATGTTATGCTGCCTGAGGTGCTGATCTATGCACATGACAGTGGAATAAGGCTCCTGCCCTGTGGAACAAGCCGCACTCCAGATCCGCACCCGGGTTCTTTTGCCCTGGCGCAGTTCAGTTATATATTGCGGCAGAAGCACTTCGTCCAGAAGTAGCCAGGGGCTCTTATCCCTAAACCAGTAGGTTTCTTTAATGGTGACGGCATCTATAACTTTTTCCGCTAATTCCTGATTATTACCCTGCTCCTTGAGCTTGGAGTATAAAGAAAGATAACTTTTGATGCCCTGCTCTTTGAGCAGCTTTGATAACCTGCTGTGAAGAAGATAGGTTTTACTTTCCGGAAAATGAATACCGCAATAATTCTTAATAAATTTTTGCAGCAAGAGAAACTCCTGAGGGGAAATTTGGGCACTCACCATTTCGAGCACCTGCCTAATGCTATTTTATTGATAAATTCCGGGAGCAGGTGCAAATCCTGAATTTCATCGGCAAGTCCTGCCCGGACAATACTTCCCGGCATACCGTAAACAACGCATGTCTGCTCACTTTGCACCAGGCAGAAGCAGTCGCATGCTTCTTTCAATTTTCTTACTCCTGCCAGTCCGTCACTCCCCATTCCGGTGAGAATCACGGCAAGAACCTTTTTCCCCGGATAAATATGGGCCAGTGAATTAAACAGGACATCGGCAGAGGGTTTTACACCATTAACAGGGGGGCTGTCCTCTAATTTTGCATAATATTTACATTTATTTTTCGCTATAGTTAAATGAACTCCACCTGGAGCCAGTATGGCCTGTCCCGGTTCGATCAAGGAGCCATCAACCGATTCTCTGACAATAAGGGGAGATTTTTTGTTCAATGACTGGGCCAACTTGCCGGTAAACTCTGCCGGCATGTGCTGTACGATTAAAATGGGGATATTAATCTTTCCGGAAATATTTTGCAAAATGTATTTCAGTGCTGCAGGCCCTCCGGTAGAAGCAGCAATAACAATCAGGTCGGCTTCCATCATAACTGTTTTTTTAATCTCTTGCCTCAACGGAGGAGCATTGTGCACGCTGTTTGAGCCGGCTGCCTTCCTGGGCAGGGGAGTGGAGGCCGCAGTATAATTGTTCGTCATTATTTGTGTAAAAAGTCCCTGTAGCTTGCCTTTATTTTTTGTTACATTATTAATCAAGCTTGTCTCCGGTTGAATCAGGATAACATCGAGTGCTCCCATTTGCAAAGCCCGGATGGTGGCAGCAGTATTGACTTTATCCGCGTCGCCGACCATAATCACATGTATATTCGGATACTCTTTTTTAATTGTGAATAGTGTTGCCAGTTTTCCTTCCTCCGGAATATGCATGCTGAGCAAGACAACATCAATAGGGCTCTGCTTCAACCTTTCCAGGGTGATCTGGCCGGTGGAAGCCGTAAACCCGACCTGGGCAAAATCATTGGCTGCCACTGCTTCCTGGAGTATCTTGCGATAAGTGAGAGATTCCTGGGCGATAAGCACATTGAGCTTTTTCACTGGATTACACGCTTACGGTCAATGACCATAATAACCTCCGCATTCATTTTTACAATCCTTTCAATATAGACGTTTTCCGGATGGTTCAAGTTGGCCGGTGGAAGTTCGCTCATCTCATCGGTAACATCAATTACCGAACCGGGCTGATCGAATAAAAAGCCGGCATAGCACGAATTTCCGGGGATAGTTTTCAGGATAATACATGAATTACGCTGCCCGATATCTGTCCGGGCAAAGCCCAATAACCTCGCCAGGTCAAAAAGGGTTACCACCTGCCCGCGGACGTTTAATAAGCCCACAATATGGGGAGGGGCATCGGGGACAGGAGTATAAGCAATATTGCGGTTAATCTCTTTAACCACAGTAATATCAATGCCCAGCAGGTAACCATCCAGGTAAAAGGTAAGTATTTTTAAGGGCATTTTTCTGCCTTCTCTCTCCATGTTTTTATACAGCTCTTTTACCAACTCAGGCAAGTCTTAGTCTTGCATAAATTAACTTTCATTCTTTTTCAAAGCCCTCCGGACCTTTTCCAGAAGCTTGTCCTTGTTTAGTTTTACTTCATAGAAATCAAAGCCCGCCTCCAAACCTTTTTCCCGGCTTCGCCGATCGGATCTGGAGGTAACGGCAATAACAGGCAGAGCAAAAAGATTTTGATCGGACCTTATTTTTTTCACCAAATCAAAGCCATTCATTTTGGGCATCTCAATATCGCTGATGACCAGATCAATTTTTTCCTCTTGTAAAATATCCCAGGCTTCTTTCCCATTTATGGCGGTCACCACCTCGTAACCCGCCCATTCCAGGTATTGTTTTTCCAGCTTGAGAAAAAAGGGCGTATCTTCTGCCAGCAGTACCCGTATATTGCCTGATTCTGAAATATCTTTTTGTTCCTGCAAAAAAAGCTCAGGAGCAGCCATTTCAAAAAGCTCATAGATATTAATGACCAATGTGATCTGGTTGGAAAGGATGGCTGTCCCCATTAAGCCTTTGACCTTGACTTCATCCCAGTTAAATTGAATATTTGCATCATAATTGGCGATAATTTTATGCATAAGAATACCCATAGGGTATTTCACCAGTTTGGGGATAATAACAAAATAATTGTCGGGATTGACTGAAGAGCGATTTACCGGCAAATAATCTTCAGGACGAATCACTCTTAAAGATTCACCCCGGAACTGGATAAATTCCCTGGCACCGATAGTTTCTAATTGGCTGTAGCGAATTTTTTCCACTCTGGCGACCATGGAAATATCCACGCAAAAAGTTTCCGGACCTGAACACTGAAACAGTAAAAGACTTTGTTGTTCTTTCATGTGCTCTGAGCTATCCTGGCTGTGCAGCAACTGCTCCGTGTTATCGTTGTAAAATCTGAGCCCGGCCTTATTTGATATCCCTTCGGGGTCTAAAATCATGGCAACCATGCCGTCCCCTAAAATCGTCACTCCCGAGTAACAGGGAGAATCCTTTAAATAACTGGGAAGTTGTTTTACCAATATTTCCTCTCCGTCATGAATCAAGTCTACGATTAATCCGAAACGCTTGGAGCCGCTCTTGATAATCAGGACCCGCAACAGCTGATCCGGTTGAGCAACGTGTGTGTTGCCGGTGGTCCGTTCCAATCCGAGCACATCCGCCAAGTGAACGATAGGAAGAAGTTTTTCCCTCAATCTTAAAACCTGGGCGTCTCCCAGTTGTTCAATTCTTTTTGTGGGATCACTGGCCTTAACGCGGACCATTTCTTGCAGATTCACCTGTGGCAGGGCAAATTTGTGTCCGGAAACTTCCAGTATGATTGTCGGGATAATGGCTAATGTAAGAGGCATGGTTAACCTAAAGGTCGTTCCCATTCCCAATACGGACATAATCTCCATAACACCGCCCAATTTTTCGATGTTGGTCTTGACAACATCCAGTCCAACTCCCCTGCCGGAGAGATCGCTTACTTTAGTAGCTGTGGAAAAACCGGCCCGGAACAACAGCGCATATAGCTCCTGAATTCCCATGGCCGCGATCTCTGCCGGAGTAAGCAGATTACTTTCCAATGCCTTCTCCTTAATTTTTTCTAAATTTATTCCCGCTCCATCATCCTTGATCTCTATTACTACCTGCCCGCCTTCATGGTAGGCATGCAAAGTGATAATGCCTGTCGCCGGCTTGCCGGCCTTTTCCCTGATGGATGACACTTCAATACCGTGATCAATTGAATTGCGCACCAGGTGAGTAAGAGGATCGCCCAGACCTTCCACGATGGATTTGTCCAGTTCCACATCCTGTCCTCTGATGGATAACTCCACATTTTTTCCGGTTTTTTTGGACAACTCCCTGACTATTCTGGGGAATCTATTAAAAACCCGGGACATAGGCTGCATACGGGTCAGCATAATTTTTTCCTGCAGCTCAGTAGTAAGATTATCAATGTTTTGCAAGACAGTATTCAAACCAGGTATTTCTTTACGTGATGACGCGGTCATACGAAGCAATTGATTTCTACCCAGCACCATTTCACTGGCTAAATTGAGCAAATCATTCAAGAGGGAAACACTAACGCGGATACTTTCTTCCGTAGCCGGCTGGACTTTGCTTTCGACCTGTGTGGACGGTTCCCGGTTATTATCTGCCGATAGAAAGGATAGGTCCTGATTGCTGTCTGCCGCTTCCATTTCTTCTTCTCTTACTTCTTGTTTTTCTTTTATCGGTTTCTTTTCTACAGGTTCCCGTTTTACGTCAGGCGACGGATGGTTTGCCTGATCATTCGTCTTCTCCGGTTTGATGGAGGTTATCGTTAAAAAAGCAGCAAGTTGGGAAGGACTTTGTATCTCAATAATTTTTTCTTCCGCTATATTTAAGGCCATCGCGGCCAAGCTTGTCTCCAGAACGCTGTTAAAAACCAAAATCCAGTTCTGCTCATCATTAAATGCCTGCAATAATTGTCCGATACTGTTAATACCGTTAACAAATTCTTCCGGTGGTTTATCCACACTCGGGGTGGAATTCCGGTCAATTTCCAGGTTTAACCGGTATAATTTTTGGCCATGCTTTGTTGCAGCAGAAAAAAAACCGTCGGCTTCGGTGTTATCGTAGTTTTCAGTGTAGTAAAGCTGCTCATACGGGCTTAAGGCAGGGTGTGTTTCTTGTTTATCAACCTCTACAAAATCATCCTCTGTGAACAAACCCTTTATTTTATCCAGATGCGGCCTGATCTCTACTTCGTTGCTTTGTTCCACATGGGCAATCATTTTTTTAAGGCAGTCGTTAGCTTCCAGAAGGGTATCAATAGCCCTATCATTAATAATAAAATTTCCCTTTCTGATTTCGCTAAAAAGATTTTCCATGGAATGGGCTAAATCTACTATACGGGTCAGAGAAAAAAAGCCTGCTGTGCCTTTGATGCTGTGCAGAGAGCGGAAAATTTCATTTATTGTCTCCCCGTCCGCTTCTCCGTTTTCCAGGCTTAAAAGACCGTTTTCAACAGTATTGACGTGTGCTTCTGCTTCTGCCACAAACTCATTAATCATTTCCTCGTTTTGCAAAACCCAGCACCTCTCCAAAATCCTGCATAATTTAAGAAATGAGCAGAATAACCTGATTTGGCACTTTTATGAAATAATAAAATAATTATAACACACGTATTGTCTTTTGAGAATGCCGCCGGGATCAAGGATCTATGTTTTCGCTATTTTCGCTATTTTTCTGCCAAAGCTCATAAATATTTTTAGCTTATTCTCTTTTGTGCATTTTTATGGTAAGATTTTAAGTAAAATTTAATAATATTATGTCTATTTCCAGGAGGGATCGAATCTTTGCAAACTTATTTTAAAAGTATCAGATTTAAAATTATCCTGATCAGCATTATTACTCTGGTTATTGCTCTGGCAATCAGCTCTGTCTTCAATTACTATCAGAGCCGGAGAAATTTGGAGAATTATATGGAATTAACGATCACTTCTCTGGCTACTTCTATTGGAAACGAAGTAAGCCTCTGGCTAGATGGTCGTAAAACGGAGGTCAACAGTGCTGCCCTTGCTTTTTCCGCTTATGCCACCCGGGCGGAGAAACTTGCCTTTATGCAAAAAATAGTGGAAAACGGTGCCTTTTACGAGACGATGTTTTTTGCCGACGAAAAGGGAGATTATTTTATTACTATGGGTGAAAACGGGAATGTAAAAGACAGGGAATATTTTCAAAAGGTTATGGCCGGACAAACCGTGATCTCCGACCCCGTTACTTCCCGGGCCACCGGAAGAAACGTCATTGTAGCCGCCGCACCCGTAAAAGAGAATGATAAGGTTGTGGGATTACTGGGATTGACGGTTTCCCTGGATGAACTTTCCGACAGGATTGTTACCACCAAGATCGGGAAAACCGGTTATCCCTACCTGATCCAGGGGGACGGGCTTGTTATTGCCCACCCCAACAAGGAACTGACCATGAAAATGAATGCCATCACAGACGATACCCTGGACAGCAAATCGAAAAAGGCTATGCTGGATATTATGCAGGGCAGCAGCCGTGTTAGCCGCTTAGTCTTTGAAGGAGTGGACAAGTATGTCTCTTATGCTCCCATACCGGGTGTATCATGGGGTGCGGTTATTACCGTTCCCGTTGACGAGCTGCACGAACAGCTTGCCTCCATTCCTCTGCCCATATTTATCATGGCTATTGCCATCGCTTTCCTGGCAGCCGTCGTTTCCAATATTTTTCTGGCCAGGCTAATATCAAACCCAGTTAAAAATATTCAGAAAATAATCGGAGAAGCTTCTCAGGGCGATCTGACTGCCAGGGGCACGCTTGCTTCCCAGGACGAAATAGGGCAATTAACTGCTGATTTTAATAATTTTATGGACAAAATCCAGGCCATGATCAACAATATAAACGAGAACACAGCCGCCTTTAACCGGTCCCTTGATAATATGTTTGCCATTGCCCGCGGCATGATCCACAAAAGTGAGGAAATGAATGACAAGACAAATGCCGTTAACCAGGCAGTCAGGCAGATTACGGCCAGTATCGGGGAAACAGCTGCCGCATCCTCAGCCACCAGTGACAGTATTAATTTAATTGCCTCGGCAATGGAAGAAATGCATAGCACCATCCAGCGCCAGGCTTCTGCCGCAGAAGAAATTTATAGCAGTATCGAACATGTTTCGCAAGGAGCGGGGCAGATCTCCGCAAGCATAAGTAATATCTCCCTCTCGGCCCAGGATATGTCTGCATCTGTCAACAGTGTTGCTACCGCTGTGAAGGAAATAAACAGCTCCTTAAGTGAAATAAGCGTTAATTGTGAACGTTCCACACAGATTACCGGCGATGCGGAAAACAAAACCCGGGAAACAAAAATAATTATCGGAGCCCTCAAACAATCTTCACAGCAAATAGGACGGATTGTCGGCGTAATTAATAGCATTGCTGACCAGACTAATATGCTGGCCTTGAATGCAGCAATTGAAGCAGCCGGTGCCGGGGAAGCAGGCAGAGGGTTTGCCGTGGTGGCCAACGAGGTGAAGGAACTGGCCAAGCAAACGGCAGAAGCAACCGAAGAGATCAGCCGGCAGATTGAAACCATGCAATCCAACATGTCAAACGCTGTCAAAGCAATGGAGACCATTACCCAGGTAAATGAGGAAATCAATATTATAACAGGCACCATAGCCTCCGCAGTGGCTGAACAATCCGCTACCACCGGAGAGATCTCCAGATCTGTTATCCAGGCCGCTGAAAAAGTAAACTTGATCAGCACGGAAATCGGCGAGGTAGCTGCCAATTCCCGGCAGGCCGCCAATAGTGTCGCTGAGGTTTCCGAAGGCGTGCATGAAATTGCCCGTTCAACAAATGAACTGGCCCTGGCAGCCAATGAGGTAGCCGAAAATGCTGTAAAAGCATCATCCATGGTTACCCAGGTCGCCCAGGAAGCAGCAGAGATCTCCCGAGGCGCCTCAGAAATCGCCGGCAGTATCCAGGAAATAGACCAGGCCTCCAGTGAAAGGGTAGCTGTCGCTGAAGAGGCGAGCAGCTCTACCGGCAACCTGATCGATCTCTTTGGGAAGTTGGAGGCTATGAGTAAGCAATTTAAAGCATAAGTAGGAGAATAAACCAAAATGTATATTCTGATTGTCGATGATTCACCTGTTGTCTGTGATATCATAGAAAACTGTTTGAATGAAGCGGGTTATACAAATCTGCTCTTTGCCGAATCGGCACAATCCGTTCTTAATATACTGGGTATGAATCAGCCTCAAGAGCAGCAGACAGAGGTACCGGAGATAGATTTAATTTTGCTGGACATTATTTTGCCCGACATGGACGGCAGAGAGCTATGCCGCCTGATCAAAGGGATGAACAGGTTTAAGGACGTGCCCATAATTATGGTTACAGCTTTATCAAACATCGAGGATCTGGAGAAAGCTTTTAATGCGGGAGCAATGGATTATATCACCAAACCCATAAACAATATTGAATTGTTAGTCAGAATCCGCTCTGCACTGAAGCTGAAATTTGAAATGGACCGGAGTAAAAAGCGGGAACAACACTTGCTTATCGTTACCCGGCAGCTCAAGGAGGCTGTAGCCAAGCTAAACCAGCTCTCTTCTCTGGATGGATTAACAGGGATCCCCAACCGACGCTATTTTGATCAGATTATCCAAAAAGAATGGAACCGGTGCAGGCGCAACATCAAACCTCTCTCCGTTATTTTTATCGATATTGACTTCTTCAAAGTCTATAATGACACTTACGGTCACCAAAGCGGGGATGACTGCTTAAAAACGGTAGCCGGACTTTTGCAGAAAGTGACCCGGCGCTCCGGTGATACAGTCTTCCGCTACGGTGGGGAAGAATTTATTGCCGTCTTGCCTGAAACAGCCTATAAAAATGCCCTGATGCTGGCAGAAAAAATGTGCAGAAAGGTTGAAGCAGCCGGTATCGCTCATGCAAAATCCCCTGTCTCGGACTTTGTTACTGTGAGCTTGGGAGTGGCCGCGACCCTTCCCACGGGTGAGGTATCGTATGAATCCCTCATCTCTGCTGCTGATAAAGCCCTCTATGACGCTAAAAAAGAAGGAAGAAACAGGGTCAGGGGAGGAAATCCGGAGGGAAAAGAATGATCCGAGATTTACCGCTCAAAACCCTTGCAAATATTTGTAACCTTCTGTCGAATAACTTTTTTTACGGCGGCCCAAATTCTGTTTAAGGTTATCAAGCGACAGATAGATGACCGGAATTACAATCATTGTGAACAGCGTGGCTATCAGCAAACCGCCCATTAAAGCGACTGCCATAGGACTGAATAATTCGCTGCTTGAGGCGGCCAAAGGGAGAAGGCCCATCAAGGTAGTTGTAGCTGTAAGCATGATCGGCCGGAAACGCAAACCCACTGCCTTGAGGCAGGCATCCTCACTTGAAAATCCCTGCTCTCTGGCATGTTTGATATAATCGATTAAAAGTATCCCGTTATTCACGACAATTCCCATTAAACTGATCACACCTAAAAGTGCGGTAAAAGATAAAGGTTTGCCGAAGATCCGCAAGGCCAATATGGAGCCTATTAATGACAGAGGAATTGTCAGCAGGATAATAAGCGGTTCCGTCAATGCTTTGAATTCCAGCAACAGGATACTGTAAACAATTAACAGTATAAAGACGCCCAAAACACCCAAAATTGAAAAATTTTCGCTTATCTGTTCTCTCTCGCCTTCAAAAACTACCTCCACCTCCTCCAGGTTCATCTCCGGCAATTTCTCATGCTCAATGTAACCGGCAATATCAAGGGGGCTGTAACCCGGCCTGACATCGGAAGTAACGAACACGCTTCTTTCTTTGTTATATCTTTTTATGCTCTCTAATTGAGGATCTGCTTTGATTTGCGCTACCTGCTTTAAAAGAACTTTTTTATCCTTAATGCTCGATTTAATGGCCAGATTTTCCAGTTCATGCAGATTGCGGATATTACTTGTCACCTTAATATTATATTCCTGGCCTGCTTTTCGAAATACGGCGTTGTTGCTGCCCAAAAGGGCTATTTGCAGCTCCTGTTGTATATCCGCATTCAACAGGCCCATCATGGACGCTTTATCCGTATCAACATCCACAAAATATTCATAGGTATTTTCCACGGCATTGCTGTTGACATTTACCGTACCCGGAGTATCTTTGAGGGCATCTTCCAGTTGACCGGATACTTCCTTTAATCTCTGTAAATCTTTTCCCGACACTCTTATTTCAACGGATGCACTGGCGGGATCAGTAATCTCCAGCATCTTAACGGTGGAGACAGCCCCGGCAATGTGGGCATCAAGCTTTTCCTGCAGATAAAAGGCAAGTTCGCTTTTTGTTTTAAATCTAGCCGAATCCCTCAAATCAAACTTTACTAAGGCCCTTGTAAAATTTTCTTTATCAGGCAGAGGAATCATGATCTGATAAAATTTCGGCAGGGAAGTACCGATTCCGGTCGTGACATTCAAGACCTCCGGTTCTTGCGACACCAAACGGTTGATCCGGGAGGCGATCTTTTCCGTGTACTCTAAATCTCCTATTTTTTCTGTGTATGTATCAATATACATGATATCTTTATCTGCTTTGGGGAAAAAGGACACTTTGAGTTGGGGCAGGACAAAAAAAGCTGTGAGAAGAAAAAATACGAGGGCCAGAGCAGCGATGGTTTTCCTTCGTTTTAAGGCCCATTGCAGCAAACCCAGATAAGCCTTTTTTATTTTTCCTGCTTCTATTTTCTGATCTTCCTTTCTTTTTATGACCATGGAAAGCAAGGCAGGAGTAACAAAAACTGCCGATAGAAAGGAAGCCGACAGGGTATAGATGACTGCTTTCGGCAGGCTGTCCAGGAAACTGCCTACTTTGCCCGGAATAAACAACAGGGGCACAAAGGCCGCCACTGTCGTTAATGTGGACATAAAAACCGGCATGGCCGTGGAACTTGTTGCTTTAACGGCTGCCTCCCCTTTACTTTCGCCCGCGGCATATTCGACTTCCACGGCATCACTGACCACAACCGCGTTATCAACGATCATGCCCAGCGCGACGATTAGCCCTGTCAGTGAAACACTTTGGATGGTTACGTCGGTAACATTCATCAAGATAAATGTTGCCATCACCGTAAAAGGGATTGCCAGGGAGACAACAACAGCATTTCTGAATCCCATCCCTAAAAAGACGGTGGCAACAACCAAAACGAATCCCATGACTAAATTTGCCGCAAAATCGCTAATACTGCCGGCAACATCCTCCGGTTGAAAAGTTACCTCTGTGAGAAGCAGATCCGGGGGAAGGTTCCTTTTGATCTTTTCCAGAGCTTCCCGAACTTCTTTTCCGATGGGGATAATGTTTCTTTCTTCTTGGAAATAACCGGCAATGATTACCGCGTTATTCTCCCCCTGCCGGCATTTTTCCGCGTCATCCTTCAGCTCCAAATCCACAGAGGCAATGTCTTTTAATCTGACGGCCGCTCCGGTTTGTGTCGAGACCCCGACAATAGTATTTCTAATATCATCAATTGATTGGTAAAATGCTCTTGTTCCGACAAATAATTTTCCCTGTTCATTCTCCAAAGCTCCGCCCGGAAGTTCCAGATTCTGAGCGGATAACATGTTGCCGACTTCACGCAACGAGAGATCATACTGATTTAAGCGGTCCGTATCTACGTTAACCGTAACCTGTTTCTCAACGTTTCCCACCAATTCCGTCTTGTAGATGCCTTCTATCCGTCCGATACTATCCTCAATTTCTTCAGCATAGGGGGATAACTGTTCATATGTATAATTGTTACCCGACAAGCTTATCAGCAGACCGGCCGCTTCCGCGGGATCCGTATTTATTTCCGGCTGCAGGCAGCCGGCAGGCAGCCGGCCTTTTACTTCATCGATCTTTTCCCTCAATTCCCGGTTTGCCTTTTCTATATCGGCATCGTCATTATACCCCACTACAACGACGGAAACATTTTTTCCAGATTCTGACGATACATCTTTGTAGTCCTTTATCTCTGAGACGGCATCTTCGATTTTTTTTGTAACCAATTGTTCAACATCTTCGGGAGAAGCTCCGGGATAGACTGTTGTTATGATGGCACCGGTTACCTTGATATGGGGATTTTCCTGCTTGGGAAGCACATCATAACTGTATGCCCCTAGAAGTAAAACCAGCAGGAAGATAAAAAACACGATTTTTCTCTGCTGAACAGCGCCCTTGATCAGCTCCTTCACATTCTCAACTCCTTGTTATTGCTCGACTGATTCAACCTTCTTTCCTTCCACTGTCACCTCGTAACCGTCTTTCACGCTCTTCATTCCCTCTGTGATGAGCAGTTCTCCTTCCTGTAACCCCTCTACACAAACCTCATCTTCCAGGATGCTCTTTAATTTCACGTTTCTCCTCTTAGCCCTGCCGTTTTCCGCGACAAAAACATAATCCTCACCATCATTCAAGAGATAATTAAGCGGAATCCAAATCCCCTTTTCCGTTCCTGTCCGGATAACCACCCGGATTATGGACCCGATACTTACATCCTGTTCAGTATCTATGGATAGATCAACCGGATATGTTCTGCTCTCTTCATCGGGTATTTTATTAATGATTGTGATTTTTCCCTTCGTCGGTTCATCATTAAGAAATACGTCAACTTCATCCCCCGCAGCAATTTGGGAAACATCCTCCTGGGTAAGGCCGATTCGCCCTTTAAATGCGCTGCTGCAGAGAGCCACAACGGGAGAACCCGCCGCGACCGTCTCATTTTTTCTACTGATCACACTGAGCACATAACCGTCACTATCAGCGGTGAACAAGGCCTCGTCATTGCTTAATTCCAGGACTTTTTGGGCCTGTTCCAGGCTGTATGCTGCCTGTGTCATTTTTAATTCAGCCTCGTCCAGATTTTGTGCTGAAGCCGCACCCTCCTGGTGTAATACGGCAATTTTCTCATAATAATCCCTGGCAAAATCATAATTTGCCTGTGCTTTATCCACATCCAGTTCCGTCAGGGAAAGAGAGTTCTGTTCCAGGAGGGCCAGTTTATCCCCTTTCCTTACTTTTTGTCCTTCTTCCACAAATATCTCCGCTATTTTACCCGCTGTTTTAAAAGAATACCTTTTCGTTTCTTCCGGCTCTATGGTCCCGGTATAATGCAAAGAAACGGGACGAATTTCATCCTGCACTTCCAGGACGGAAACGGGCTTTACAGCGGCATTTTCCGTAGTCTTCGCCTCATTACTCCCGCACCCCGCCGATACACCGAAAAGAAGTGCTGCCATTATCAAGAAGATCCGGCATCTTTTCATACACATCTACTCCCCTTTTCAATAACTACCAGGAGGGTCGTTATTGAACAAAATTTTTTTTAGCGGAAAACTTCTTTAAAGAAAAAAGAATAACCACTAATATAATAACCAACCAGCATTTTAATGTTATCTTTAATCCAGTCATCGCTTTTCTTGTGTCGGATAATCTCCAACAAACCTTCCACCAGGCTGGCGGCAACATAATGGGCAAAAAAATAATCGTCTTTTCCCATGGTGATGTTAAACTTCTTGAATTCAAAGAGAGAATGTTCCTGCAAACGATTAATAAACTCATCTTTGACGTTTTCAAACCTGGTCCCTTTCGAGCAATCCACAATTAAGAGGATCTCTTCTCTGTATTCCGTTAATAATCTCATCAGTTCCTGAGAGACCGAAGAAGTAAATTCATCCAGGTTGAAGAGCTCATCATGCTTCAATAAATTTTTAAACATCGTATCGATCTGATCATACGCCTTGCCGGTTAACCGATAAAAAATTTCTTCTTTGGAGCAAAAATAGTTGTATAAATTGCTTTTGCTCACTTCCGCCCTTCTAGCAATCATATTCATGGAGGCTTTCTCAAATCCGTGTTTAACAAATAAATCCTTCGCCTCTTTCAGTATTTTTGCTCTGACTTCGTCTTTCAGCACCTGCATTAGCGACCACCAATTCTTTTTTATTAATTATAAAGATATTTCCTTTGTTTGTAAAGAAATTTATGTTAGCATTGAAACTAAAATTTAGGCCGGTCAAATATTTTATCCAGATCCAAATCCAACCCCGGAAAGGACGGATGGTTAAATTTATCGCCCGGGCCTCCTACGAATACCAGGGTATAATTTCCATCCTTGAGCAGAAAAGCTTCCAACGTATTTTCCTCAGGATCGACGAGCCAGTAGTGAGGAATTCCAGCCTTGCGGTAGATTTCCATTTTCTGCAGGCGATCTTTGCGGCGGTTTGTCGGCGACATAATTTCCACTACCAAATCACAAGCACCGTCAATGCGCTCCTCACGCAGTATTTCTCGATTGGCGCCGGAGATAAATAATAAATCGGGCTGCAGCACATTGACAGTTGTCAAAGTAACGTCAAGAGGGGCATAAAAAAGTTCTCCCTCAGGATCAAAACCATTAAAGAAAGTGATTAACCGGTATCCCAACTCTCGAGATATTCGCTGGTGGTGCATTGAAGGCGACGGTTCCTTTACCAGAATACCTTCCAGGATCTCAAACCTGTAGCCCGGTTCTTCCGGAATCTTCAAGTAATCCTCATAAGTATATCCGCCTTGCTGAGAATAAACAGCCTGCTCTTCTTTAACAGCAGGCGCTCCTGCCGACAAGGCAGCCAGCACTGCTTCTTTCATATAGCGGTATTGCTTCTCTCCCAATTCGACGACAGGTATCTTTTTTTGACGTGTGTACCGCCAGACAGTTTCAACCGATAAACTCAAGATATCTGCTAATTCTTGAGCCGTCAGCAATTTTTTCATTGATGACACCTCCCGCCACAATTATACAACCAATAACAACTATAGTCAAGCAAACACAAGAATGGATCCAATTTTATCGAGGCTGTGGCGCGATCAGCGAACCAGGTGGTATTTGCCTATACAGGCGCTCACCTGGCTCTCAAAAGGTTCTGCAAGGCCGAAGCGGCTTCTTCCGGTTCATCTTCTTCAGCCGGTAAAAACGTATCTGTAAATTCGGCGGCCAGGTTCCTGTGGACTTCGGTGCCGGCGTTACTATTCATGGATACAAAAAAGCCCATGTTACCCTCGGGATAGAGGAAGAGCAGGCTGGCAAACCCGCCCCATAAACCGCTGTGGCGAATAAAGCGGCGGTTGTTGAAATAATCTTCAAAAAAACCGAAGCAGACTCCATCCTTCTGCTGGTGATGGGCAAACTGCTGGGCCTGCATTTTCTGCGCCGTTTCTTCCCGCAGCACGCGGTGGTTTTCAAACTTACCCTTTTGCAGATGGGCAATCATGAACCTGGCCATATCATTGGCGGTAGCGTTCAGGGAGGCAGCGGGAGCAATATTGTAGAGGTAATCAAAACTACGAGGCTGGTTAACACCACCGGACAAGAAATACCCGGTAGCCAAATCAGGGGCCAGTTCAGGGGGCAAAAGAAAGCTGCTGCGATTCATCCCGAGGGGTTCCAGTATATTCTGATTGACATAATCCACAAAAGACAGACCGGAGATTTTTTCAACCACCAAACCGGCCAGGGCCAACCCGTGATTGGAGTAACTGATCACCTCTCCGGGTGGCCTGATCCGGGGCGGCATATTTGCGGCCAGGTAGTCTTCCAGTGAAGGAACCTGCTCTTCGCGGGCAAAGGCCAGGTTTACTGAACGGTCATCGAAACCCCCGGTGTGGGTCAGCAGGTGAAACATGGTTACAGGTGCGTCAAACTTCTCCTCCAATTTAAACTCATCCAGATAAACATTGACATCCTCCATTAAGTCCAGCCGTCCCTGCTCAAACAACTGCATAGCCGCGGTGGCGGTAAACAGTTTGGAGATGGACGCTGTGCGAAAAAGGCTAATCTCCGGGTCTGCAGGGAGCTGTCCAGCCAAATCTGCATAACCGTAACCCTTGGAAAAAATAATCTTTCCATTTTCTACCATGGAAAAAACCGCCCCGGGAATATTCAGCCTCTCCATTTCTCGGGCAAAAAATTCGTCCAGAAAGGTTTCCAAATCTTCTGTAACGATGCGCTCTTGCGGCGGCTTTTTGAAAGTCCTCGGAAAGTTGAATTCAAACGGTTCCGGAGCGGATATGGGGGAGAACCATAAAAACAGGGTGCATAACAAGACGATGGTCGTAACAAGCAGTCGTGCCAACGGCTTCTCTCCTTAAGCAAAGGTTACACTATTTTTATTATGTGGAAAGAGCCGGATTTTAATAACGGCATGATTCCTTTATATATTGGCTTGCTGCAATAGAAGGAGCGTTTAAGCACGACATTTTTTGATGGCAGAATTCTTGAGATACTAGAAATAATCTAAAGGCAGCTTTCCCGCGGCTTTCAGGATTTCCCGGTGATGTTGGATATCCATACCACCGGAGTGGATTGTACTACCCAAAAAATGTATACAGAAATGTCCGGGAAAATTATTGTCTTGAATTTTGCCGCTCCCATGCGGCATACCGTTCATAGATGCAGATATCCGGTAACCTCGGACCTCAACAATGATCCCTTTCCGCTCCCAACTCCACTGACCGCCATATATTTTTTTCATGATGGCCGTATCTTCTGCCGTCAGAGGTTGGGCATCTACATGGGTGCTTCCTTCTCTACGCTGCACGTTAAAGGAATTGCCTGTATATATGTCTGTTATTTTGGCGGTGGCATACATCGGAAATATTTTGTCCACTTCCTCCCACACCAGCAAGGCACCGTAGGTTTTGTGAATTTCCTGCCTGTATGACGCGGTAAGGTCCAGCAGCACTTCTTTTAAATTAGATGAAGGCTCAAGCAAATGGTCGTTGTTATATGCCTCATTTAAGGTTGGGCTGTAATGTAATTGAATCTGCTGTTGGCCTTCATATAAAAAAGTAAAGGTATAATGATCATAGGGAGGTATATCGGTTATGGGTGAGGCGGTTTTATAAAACAGCGCCTTTTCTTTGAAGATAGGAGAGTATGGCTTTTCGGCAAGATAGGAGAAATATGGATATTCAGTGGAAGATATCCGTATGTCCTGAAGCCCTTCTATCCTGATATATGTGCGGACGACTTCTTTTTGGAAGCTTTTTAACGGCCAAAGAGAAGCTATAAGGAGAATCCCAAGACACACCAGCTTACATGTGCTTTCCCGTATAAAAATGATCTTTTTTCTTGGAAAGAATGGATTGGTTTGCATATGACAGCCCTATTTTAGAACTTTAAATTCCGAACCTTTAACAGAACAACGAAAATTACTTGTGCTGCAATTCTGATAATAATTACGAAAAGTCTATTTCATTTTTATTACGTTATAATATATTTTATGCTGGGAACTTACATAAATAGGGATGGAAAATTGACCTAAATTGGATCTATTCTGAAAGAATTACCAGGAAGGTAGCTGCTCAAGCTAAACAAAAACATAAAAACACGCTCTCAGGCTCCCCTTCGGCTGCGGTTTCAGATACTCTTGATATCATCTACTGAATCGAAGGCTTTTTTCGCGGGTTTCTTTACGCCCTTACTTGATAAAAATTACCGCTCTGTTTCCGGAGTCAACGATTGGAAAATGTGAGACCAGGCTCTGCGTGCAAAAACCGTTTTCACTCCGTTTCCCCGGGCCTCTTCCTTAATCCTTTCGGCAAGCGCGTGGTTTACATAATCAATAAGCACAAGAACAACATCCACCTTTTTAGAGATATCAACGGTTAAATGGCCCTTTTTACGGCCGCTGACATGCTTTATCTCCGTAAACCCAAGCACTTTCAACTTTGATGTTATGTTTCCCAATCTGTCTCCTCCCACAACTAACACCGACATAATCCCCCTCCTTCACGAATTTTCTGTCTATCTTTGTGTTTATCCAAAATCAATGCTACTGTTTCCATAATTAATTGCCTCCTTTTATTAAAAACAGTATAGCAATCCGCACGACCGGCATATAATGATAATGAATTTCATTATCATTATTGTAAAAGATTTTCCTGTTCTTGTCAAGACTTTTTTTTCCAAACTAATTTTTCCGGAGTCTTTCTTTTTTTCTATTCGACACAAACTTACATTTTACAACAAAGGAAATGCTTTCCTTTTATCGAATAAACCTGTAATGTATGTTAAATTTTTCATTTTCGAAAGGAGACATTTGTATGAAGAAAACCCCCTCACCAGTCAGCACAACCGTTTCATTACCGTCAGAACACCTCAACACACCTATCCCGGACGGCAGCGATCTTTGTCATGTTAACTTCACCGCTGCGGAAGGCAACTTTTCCACAGCCGGGCATCCGGTTCTTGCGCAAGTTGCGAGGATCGATCGTGAACTTGGTGAAAAGACATCTTTGTTGCTGGAAAAACTGCACCCATACCAGGCTCAAATACTCAGTTGGATGCGCACCAGTCCGGAAAATGCACAGGAATTTTATCACAATCCTCTTGAGGTTTTCTCAAAAGTAACAAACGCACCGGAAGACCTAATTAAAGAGATTGGAGAAATACAAAAAAAATGGCCGCAAATGACTGAGTCCGGGCCTGATGAGTACGTAAACCATGAATTTTTGTCTGCTGCGGCACCGCTGCAGGACTATACACAGGGTTGGGATGTCGTTGCAGCCTTAAGGCAAAAGGAAATAAACCATGGATTATCTCTCGCTTACGGGCTTGGCCTGATGCCCCAGGACTTTGACGTTAAATTCGACGTGGAATTCGGTCCTATTAAAATACCGGTCGAAGCCAAAGGTACTTTTGGGGCAACTCAGATTAAATGCGGGACCGGCTCCAATATTGACCTTGCCATTCCCGTGGACAAAGGCACCATATCGTTTTCCGGCACTCCAGCGTTTGATATCGGCGGCATAAAGGTAATTATGACGGTAAACCTTGTTTACGTTCTTTCTCCGGTTCAACCGGAGAAGGGTCACAAATATGCCTTTCAGCTTGACATAAAGAACGAGAAAGCATTTGTGGGGATAGACCTTGAGAACCTCCCCCCCTCCCTCATTAAACAAAAAGCTGCCTTGGAAACGACTTTGCTGGAGTTGCTCCGCAACCACGTCCCATCACAGCCGTTTACTGTTTTTGAAGTTACTCTGGAAGGTATTGATGAGGATTATCCCTACTTAATACCGAAACTGGTTCAGTACGCCTTTCTCAATGACAGCAAATGCGAAGATGACAATACTCTTGGAGCCCTTATCTTAACTACCGGCGAAAAACCGGGGGCCGGACAAATTCTGAACGGCACCATCCCCGAAGGCAGCCGTGCCGCAGCAATCATTTCCAACCCTCTTCTCATGCAAAAAGTCGTTATGCCGAAAATTGTAGAAGCCCTGAAGGTTGATTCATCATACATTACCGCTTCAGGAAACCCTGTGGTTGTTCGGAACACCAAATCTTTTGATTATTATGAGAAAGTAAAGGGGTACACGGCAAAAATAACAAGTTTAGAAATTCAGGTGGCGGATTCCGCTTTAAAAATTGCCCTGAAAGGCACCACCAGTGTATCACCGGGTATTAACGTCGATTTTTGGGCAACAGGAGAATATACTTTTGTTATCGAAACAAAGGATGGCAAACAGACAATCAGTTATCAACAAAAAAGCTTTAATTCAGGCCACTCAACCTGGCTTGAATGGTGGGTGTGGCTCCTTGGCTGCCTCGGAGGCCTCATCGGCATTATCGTTCTGCTTATCATTCAGGCCATTGTTAATGCCAAAGTTCCCGATCTCGATGGAAGCATGTTCGCAAGCGCCCTTAAACCGATTAACTGGAGCTACGTAGGTCTCTTCAATCTTCAGGTTATTAACCTTCCGGGTGATATCCAGGTTGGCGGATCAGTACCCCTCCTGAATGATCAGGGGCAAGTCGTTCAGTAAACATAGCTGAAAAAATATATCCCATGCTTATGTTGGGACAGATTTCTCCCCACATAAGCACGGGATTCTCTTTATTCATCAGACCAGGGGCAGACCAGGGGGACGGTTCTTGCGGTTCAATATGTTTGTATGCAAATTTAAGAATAGTAAACAGAAAGAAGAAAATATTTATACTCCCGAAGAAAACCTATCGATAATATGTTATATTATCCTGGCGGGATCACACTTTTATTATAATACCTCTGCTAATACCCGTTAGTCTCGCTATTTGCCTTGTAGATAATCCTTCTTCTTTTCTTTTAAAGTACGCAATAATTTGGCAGAGTCTTCCTTATCTTCAAATATCGCTTGTTTGTTAATACCTCGTAAAATAATATGATAAATCCCTGTCTTGCTCCTCTCCCTGGCTGCTCTTGGCATAGTTGTAATCACCCATTATTTAATATAACACTCTTTGCTATTTTGGGCAACCGCAAGAACCGTCCCTCTGGATCCTCCTCCTCAGGATAAATAATCTTTAACCATCTTGAGGGCACAATAGGAGCCGCACATGGTACATTCTTCTTTTTCCTGGGGATTGAGACGCTTATACAAACTTTCCGCCAGTTCCGGATCAAGGGAGAGCTCCAACTGTTTTTTCCAATCCAGTCTCCTGCGGGCCAACGACATTTCCCTGTCCCACTCCTTCGCTCCCTTAACACCCCTGGCCACATCCGCGGCATGGGCGGCGATACGGGAGGCCATTACCCCCCGGTGAACTTCTTCCGGACCGGGTAGACCCAGGTGTTCGGTGGGAGTTACATAGCAGAGAAAATCCGCTCCGGCAACGGCCGCTATCGTTCCGCCGATCGCGGCCGTGATGTGATCGTAACCGGGAGCCACATCGGTAACCAGGGGACCTAATACATAAAAGGGAGCACCTCTACAGATTGATTTGGCTGCTTTCATATTCGTTTCGATCTGATCAAAAGGAACATGACCCGGACCTTCTACCATAACCTGCACATCGGCTGCTCTGGCTCTCTGCACCAGTTCCCCCAGGGTCAACAACTCCTGTATCTGGGCACGATCAGTGGCATCTTCCAGGCATCCCGGCCTCATCCCATCTCCAAGGCTCAGGGTTACATCGTATCTTCCGGCGATCTCCAGAAGCCGGTCAAAGTTTTCGTAGAGGGGATTCTCCCTTTCGTTTTCCAGCATCCAGCCGGCCAGAATTGCGCCGCCGCGGCTGACCAATCCCATTATCCGTCCCTCCGAACGCAGACAATCCAGTGCCGACATGGTCAAACCACAGTGCACGGTCATAAAATCGACACCTTCTGCCGCATGCTCCTCGATTACGGTAAAAAGATCCTCTTCTTTCATTTTAAGAACCGCCCCGTAAGATGAACGTGCTTTGGCGGCTGCTTCATAAATGGGAACAGTTCCGATAGGAACAGGACAAAGATTTAGCACCATGGAACGTATCCCTTTCAAATCGCCGCCTGTACTTAAGTCCATAACTGCATCCGCTCCTGCCCGCAGGGCAGCTGACAGCTTGGCCTTTTCGTTTTCTTTCTCAGGGTACGCCTCTGAAGTGCCGATGTTGGCATTAACTTTTATGCGCAATCCCTCACCGATGCCGCGGGGCTGCAGATTCACGCGGTTGATATTGGCAGGGATAACAATAGTCCCCCCGACCACCCCTTTCATGACCGTCTCTACTGCAAGGTTCTCCTGTGAAGCCACCATTTCCACCTGGGAAGTCACCTCTCCCTGCCGCGCCCTGACAACCTGTTTAATATCTTTTGTCATAATCGGTAAACCACCTCGCTTATGGGAAGTCTTTATTATTTAAACTCCGGAAAAATTAACAATGTGGGACCGGCCTAAATTCCTTTTTGCAAAGAAGCAGCAATTTCAAGGGCTGCTTTTCTTCCGGAAAGGAGCATACCGCCGAAAATAGGACCCATACGATGACCGCTGTGTACTGCCGCGGCAGACATCCCCGCCACATAGAGCCCGGGATATACTTCCCCGGTATATTCCAGCAGAAAACTTTCTCCCGACTCTGCCCACATGGAACGTTCTCCTAAAATTTTTCCTGTATCCGTAAATAATTTTCCTTTTAATTTATTCTGCACAAAACCCACGACCTGGCAATCGTGCCCGGTGGTATCAATAACGTACGAAGCTTCCACAGAAACGGGATCAACGTGCAGCCCTGCCATCTGGACGGGAGACCAGTTTAAAACCAGACCGGTTACCCTGTTACCGCCTGCAGCCAGGACATCTTCCGCGGAGAGGAGGTTAAATATTTTAGCCCCGGCCCGGATCGTTTTTGCTCCCATGGCGGCGACCGACAGCACCGAGTCCGCCGAGTAATAACCCTCCCCGTGGCTGCGGTGCTCAATCTCAAATTCTTCAAATATTTCCTTTGCTTCTTCCTGGAAGACAATGGTGTTGAACATGATACCGCCGCCCCACATACCTCCGCCGATGCTAAGTCTCTTTTCAAAGACAGCCACCTTATAGCCGCTTTTTGCCAGGTAATAAGCAGCCGCTAAACCTGCCGGACCCGCACCAACAATGGCGACATCGGACTTTAAGTATGATTCCAATTCTTCCAGGTACCTGCGGATAATAATCTTGGATATGTGAGCATCCCGCAACATTTTTAGCCCTCCTTAAATATTTATTGTTTTTTTAGTTTCACCTCAACCGAAAACAGTGTATCCGGCTATCTGCTATCTTTATATGTACCGTCAAGACAAAAACAAAAAAACGGGCCAAAACGCAGGCCCGCTCTAATCCAAAAATTAACACGGCAACACATTATCCCTACGCTGGTATTACCCAGAACGGAAATACTATTCCCGTCAAACAGGTTCAAAGGGTTTAGGAACTTCATAGCGCTCCTCTCTCAGCCTCCACTCGGAAGCACCCCCAACAAATATTAAATTTTTAATTTATTGTTATTTAATGTTGTTAATTATTATACCTCGTTTCCGTAAAAAGCACAACACTGTTAATGCAACAAATATGCAAGTCGTATTATCCTCCCTGTAAAGCAGGGAAGCGTCCGATACTTAAAGATATGGTATTAATAATTATTATCATTCTGGTGAAAAAAAATAATTTACTGATAATGATATTTATTATCGTGCAAATGCCCTGCCGGCACAGGACCGATCAATGATGCCCGCTCAAAATGGAAAAATACTTCCTCACCCGGTTCGTAAACTTCTGCAGGCATGGCTTTAACCGTTAATTCCCGATTTCCGAACAATATTTTATATTCGATTAAATTCCCCCGGTAAATGCTCGTGATAATTCTCCCTCTGACCGCGCCGTCAGCACGATTCAGACGAATTTCCTCCGGATGAACAGACAGAACATCCCACCGGTCGTTGAAAGCATTGTATTGGTTGTAATAGCTGTGTTGAGCTGCTTTAGCAGCCATTTTCCACAGCTCTTTTTCCTGAAGGCTTTCGGCGTTTTGATAAATGATGTTGCTTTTACGAATAAAACGGGCAACAAAAACAGAAGACGGAGAGCAATAGACTTCCCGGACAGGACCGATTTGTTCCAAATTCCCCTGGTTCATCACGGCAATGCGGTCCGCGATGCCCAAAGCTTCCTGCTGGTCATGCGTCACATGCATAATTGTCAATCCGAGGGTTTTCTGAATTTTTTTTATCTCTGTGAGCATTTCTTCCTTTAACTTGGCATCAAGGTTTGATAAAGATTCATCCAGAAGAAGCAACCTCGGATTCATGGTCAGGGCCCGCGCCAGAGCCACGCGCTGCTGTTCTCCTCCGCTGAGTTCATGGGGATAACATTTTTCCTTGCCGATTAAGCGCACCATTTCCATCGCTTCTTTAACATCTTTTTCATACTGTTTTTTCTTTAAGCCTTTAATCCTCAGAGGATAAGCAATATTCTGGAAAACAGTATAATGCGGCCAAAGAGCATAGCTCTGAAAAACCATGCCGATTCCTCTCTTTTCCGGGGGAACAAAGATATTCTTCTCCCGGGAAGACAAAATTTCTCCTCCCAGCAAAACACTCCCCTCGTCCGCTTGAATCAAGCCGGCAACAATTTGCAAGAGAGTGGTCTTCCCGCAACCGCTCGGTCCCACAATCGCCAGAATTTCTTTGCGGTTAACATCCAGGTTTACCTGCTGAAGAACCCACTTATCCTCATATCTCTTAGAAATACTGCGTATTTCGGCGTGAACCATCGAGAACCTCCATGGGGGATTTTCCAAATTTTCCTATCAATAAATTTCCCAAGATTGTCAGCACAATAACGATTACGGCAATTGCTGAAACGGTCTCCAAGCCGCCGGTATCGGAACGCATCCGATAAAAAAGGACGCCGATTGTTTCACTCCCCACCGAATATAGCATAATGGAAATAGGGATTTCCCTTAAAACCATCAGGAAAGAAGTAATCCATCCAATTCGCATTCCTGGAATAATGGCCGGCAGGGTGATATCGCGAAACGTCTTTAGTCCAGAAGCCCCCGCAACCCTGGCAGCATCATCCAAAATGGGGTCCATCCCCTGCAAAAGCCCGTTGATGTTTCTCACTCCGAAAGGGAGACACGCGGCAAAGTATGTGATGATAATAATCCAAGGGGTGCCGTACAGTTTCAAGGGCTCATTGATCCAGGCCAGCGTGGCCGCAACAGCCATGACCGTTCCGGGGACAGCCAAAGGGCAGGTAGCCAATAATTCCAAAACTTTCCTTCCTCTAGTCACTGTTTTGGTCGAAATATAAGCAACAGCCGTCCCCAGCACTACTGTTACTGAAGCTGCAAGAATCCCAAAACCCATACTATTGCCTATAGCCCGCAATGCAATTGTATTTTCCCAAAATATGGCAGCATAATTATGCAAGGTCAGATTTTCTAAATGCAAAGCAAGACCCCAGCTTTTTAAGAAAGAGGAGACAAGCAATGTCCCCAACGGCAGGATGGTTGTCACAAGGAAAAGGAATGCGATCCCGATGACTGCAGGAATTTTCCCTCTGCCCAGGGGGATCAATTCTGCTGCCTGGCTGGTTGAACTGAGATGAATGTATCGCTTTCTGCGTAAACTGAGATGATAGAGATAAAACACCCCTCCGGAACAAAGCAGTAGAATTATGGAAAGTGCGGTCACCATAGATAAATCCATTTGGCTTAACGAACTGTATATTCGCGTTGTCATAACATAATGGCCGTTCGGCAGTCCAATAATCGCCGGCACACCGAAATTCGCCATTGTTTGTTGAAAAATCATCAAGCTGACCGACAAAATAGCGGGCAATATCAACGGCAAAGTGATGGACAACAAAGTCTGAAGACAACGGGCACCTGCCAACCGGGCCGCCATTTCCAAAGTTCTGTCGTTCAACTTCAAAGTACCTGCCAAAGCCATGAATACCATGGGAAAGGAATGCAAAACCAGAATAAAAATAATGCCTTCCAGAGAGTAAATATTCAACGGTTGGCTGATAAGTTGCCATTCATTGCAAAGAATGCGGTTGATAAAACCGTTTCTGCCCAACAATTCTATCCAGGCGACTGCCAGGATATAGGAGGGAATGGTAAACGTAATAAAAATTAACAGATTAAAAGCTCGTTTAAAGGGCAGATCCGTTCGCATCAACAGCCAGGCCAATCCTCCTCCCAGCAAAAGAGCGAAAATCGTGACCCCGGTGGACACATAAAAGGTATTTTTCAGGGCTACCAGGGTATTCATATCCTGAAAAGCACGTAGATAATACATATCCGTCAATTCAAGACTTTGGCCCTTAATTCCCAGGCTGTATGTCAACAGGGAGATCAGAGGATAACCGACAAGGACAACAACGAGCAATGTCAGGCCGCCCATCAGCAGCAGACCATTTTTTGACAGACGGTTTTTCGACCTTTTTACCATTCCCTATCTGCTGGTCATAATTTTATCAAAATTATTTCGCAGCTCTTCAGCCTGGGAAACCGCCTTCTCCCAGTCAATACTTACTGATTTTATATTCTCAGGAACTCCGGAAGCAGCACTCTGATCTTCCCGCACGGAAACAAAACCATATTTGGAGGCGATCTGCTGCCCTTCGGAGGAAAGGACAAAGTCAATAAACTCTTGGGATAGTGTGGCATTAATGTCCGGCCGTGCCTGGTTGGCGGTAATAGCAATGGCCCTTTGTATGCTAACGGCGCCTTCTTCAGGCCAGGCGATGGCCAGGGGACTTTCGGTACCCGACTTTTTAGCCTTTTGAATTAAGCGGAATACTCCGTCGTGAGGAGCAACGGCCACATCCGCCTCACCTGTGGCTACTCTTTCAATTGCTTGTTCATTTTGTTGTGTTAAGAGCACCTGATTATCCTTCAAAGCTTGAATAATATCCCAATTGTCTCTGTTAATCTGAACAAGCCCTGCCACCAGGGCCAGCGCCATAGCGGACTGCCTGGCATCCGCGAGGGCTATACGGTTCTTCCAGTCGCTTTTCGTCAGATCTTGCCAGGAAGAAGGTATTTCAGATGATTTAACTTTTTCTTTATTGTACACAATCACGCCATAACGGGAATTACATAAAGAAAAGGCGCTGCTTTCCATTTGATTTTCCGGTTTCAAAGCTGCAGCTTCAGGGGAGACATACGGCTGCAAAAGACCTTTGTCCTGCAACTCCATATAGGCAATAATTTCGGCTCCCCAGATTACATCAGCCTGAATAGCCCCCGCTTCTGCTTCGGTATTAACTTTTTGCGCCAGTGGCCCGCTACCCAGCGCCAGCACTTCCAAGATATCTCCCCGTTCTTGCTCAAAAGCGCTTTCAATATCCGCCAGCATCTGTTCAGGACCGGAAATATAGGCTGTAATACGTCCTTCCGTACCGCTGTAAACTGCTGCTGCAGGCTCTCCTTCATTGGGGGCAGGTTGAACGTTATCTACGCTATCAACACTACCTTTGGAGCACCCGCCTAAAAATAAAACAAAAGACAAAACAGCACTTAAAATAAGTATCACACCTTTTTTCATCCTTTTAATTCTCCTTAATTGTATATTTTTTCGGGGTTAACCTTGATTTTCGGGTTGACCCTGGATTGAATATCATATGTAGTGCCGCCTGTGAAAGAGACTCTTCGCATGGCAGGGCTTTATTCTGCCATGCGAAGAGTAAAGCTTTTACCTGGACGGAGAGAACCACTGTTCATCGTTGGTTGTTCGACAGTGGCTGCAGCATGATTCCGTGCAAGAGGCACAACCTTTTTCTGCAGACGTCCCTAATAATTTCCAAACAATGAACCCCAAGGCCAGTATTCCTGCCAGAATCAACAAGACCGTTTCCATATCATCAACCTCCGCATCCTTTTAACTAAAAGAGCAAGCTTTCGGTCTGCGCTTCACCGGGACTTTGCACAGCCGGGAAAGTCGCACCTTGCCCGTCGTTTCACCCAAGTACCTTGCATATACTAAAGCCAAGAGGAAAGCATTTTTTCGCTGTAGTTATACAGAAATCATCCTTTACACTTATCCGAGTCCAAGAAGCTTGCCGACCTGGAAGACCAGAACAGCCATTAACCAGCCCAGGACGAAGGTGTAGCCGACGCTAAAAGCCGTCCAGCCCCAGGAGTTGGTCTCCCTTTTAATCGCTCCAATCACAGCCATACAAGGGACATAGATAAGTGTCATTACCATAAAGGCATAGGCAGACAGCGGGGTCCAGTGCAGGGCGATTGCCTCGGACAATCCGGCCTCACCTATCCCGTAAACCACGCCCAGTGTGCCGACGACGACTTCTTTGGCCAGGACGCCGAAAATCAGAGCGGCAGCAGCCTCCCAGGTCCCGAAACCGGCAGGACTAAAGATAGGAGCCACAAAACCCCCGATCCGTCCCAAAAGGCTTCCCTGACTGGCGTATTCCACTCCAGCCGGCAAACTGGAAAGAACCCAGACCAGGATTACCACGGCAAAGATAATCGTGCCGGCCTTACGGATAAAGGCGCTGCCCCGCTCCCACATATGGATAAAGGTGCTTTTCAGCGTCGGTATGCGGTAAGGGGGGAGTTCCATCACAAAGTGGGATGTCTCTCCTTTAAACAACAACCGTTTGAAAACGACTCCCATAATAATAGCAAGAACAATTCCCAAAAGATAAAGAGAAAATATTACCATCCCCTGTCTTGCACCGAAGAATGCTCCAGCGAATAGAACGTACACAGGCAACCGTGCTGCGCAGGACATCAACGGGTTAATCAGAATAGTAATTAAGCGATCATTTTTGTTTTCCAGCGTCCTTGTCGCCATAATCGCCGGGGTATTGCATCCGAAACCGACCAACAGCGGTATAAAAGATTTACCGTGCAGGCCCAGCGAGTGCATAAAGCGGTCGACGATGTACGCTGCCCGGGCCATATAGCCGCTGTCTTCCAAAAGGGAGATGGCAAAGAACAGAAGAAAAATAGGAGGAATAAAGACCAGAACAGAGCCGACACCACCGATGATACCGTCGCCCACCAGTGATATTAATAGCTCGGCAGCTCCCAGGGACTCCAGCCAGGCCATAACAGCTCCGCCAAACCATTCAAAGAGACTTTCAACCAAACCTATGAGCGGATCGCCTATTTTAAAGGTAAACTGAAAGATTGCCCACATGGCCAGGAGAAAAACGGGGATCCCCAGGTAACGATTGGTGACGATGCTGTCGATCCGGTCGGAGGTGGAAGCACGATCAGCCGCGCTTTTACGCCGTTTGATTACTTCTTTGGCCAGACCACTGATGAAGCCGTAACGGCGGTCCGCGACAAGCGAATCAATATCCTCTCCCCACATGGATTCCAACCGTTTCACAGCATCCTCGCGGCCGGCAAAAATTTGCTTCGGACCTGCATATTTTATCAGCTCATTGAGGACACTTTCATCACCCTCCAGTATCTTGACCGCCAGCCAGCGTGAAGAAAATTTCTCCGCTAATTTTGTGTTGGAAAGAATATCCTTTTCCAAACTTGTGAGTTCTTTTTCCATTTCTTTACCATAGTTGACCCTCAAAAACTCTTTCTTTTTTGTCTTAGCCGCCTGTAAAACACTGTTTACAAGTTCTTTCATCCCCTGATTACGGGTTGCTACCGTCCGCACAACCGGAACATCCAGCAACTCCGACAATTTTTTCATGTCAATTTCCATCTGTCTGGCTTTGAGTTCGTCAGACATGTTCAGGGCTATGACAACATTGGCACCCATCTCCAGAAGTTGTGTCGTCAGGTACAGGTTACGTTCAAGATTGGTAGCATCGACGATATTGATTACCACGTCGGGTTTTTCCAGCAAAATATAATTGCGGGCAACCGCTTCGTCTTCCGAGTAAGCGCTGAGGCTGTATGTTCCCGGCAGGTCCACAACCCTGACTGCCTTTCCTTCAGAAAATAACTGACCTTCTTTTTTTTCTACTGTAACGCCGGGCCAGTTACCGACATGCTGCCTGGCTCCCGTTAAAGAATTAAAGACAGTGGTTTTGCCTGAATTGGGGTTTCCGGCCAGGGCCACCACTACCTGCGCTTCTTTTTTTATCACTTGTGCAGCTTCCATACCAAATTCACCTCCATTTTGTTAAGTAAGCCTAACACTTGCCTAAAAAAACAACTCAGCTTGCTTCTTCCACCATGATTTTCAAGGCCATGCCGCGGCCGATGGCTAAACGTCCTTCACCTACGGAGATAATCAGAGGACCGCCCCTATCGTTTTTAACAACTCTTACTCTAGTACCGTGCACAAGACCCAATTCAATTAGCCGTTGACGCAGACTCTTCCCCCCTTGGCATTCCCTGACTACGGCACTGCATCCGGCTTGTAGAAATCCGAGGGGTAAGGCATTATTGTTCACTATTGCTGCACCTCCACAAAGACATGAGCTGCTTCTTCTTTCCTCAGACTAAGATGATACCCTTTGACCAGCAACTCGATAGGATCACCTAAAGGTGCCTTTCCCTTAACGCTGATATCTGTTCCCAGCGTGACGCCCATTTCAAGGATACGGCGGCGCACAGGGTTTTTTGCCGTAATGCGCATCACTGTGCCTCCTTCTCCGGTCTTTAACTCGCTGAGAGCCCTGGTATTGACGGACTTCATTCTTTTTACCTCCTCTCCATTATATAATTCCGGATTTTTAACGGAAATCGCCCTGGGGAAAATACCGGCGTTCTCCGTACGGTCGGCTTTTTCCAAAAATTGAATTAATTTCTCCATAGTTTGCGGGCTCACCACATGTTCCATAAGGCAGGCATCCTTTTCGGCAATTCTGTAATCTACTCCCAGTATCTCTACAAGAAATTTCCTTAATGTTCGGTGCCGGTTACGTACTTTTATGGCTTCTTCCCTGCCGGTACGGGTTAATTGCACTAAACCATATCTCTCCTGTGCAACCAGCCCCATACCTTTAAGACCGCTTACGGCCTGTGTTACACTGGCCTTGGCAATGTTCAGCCTGGAGGCAATATCGGTTACCCTGACAGATTCCACTTTTTCGGAGAGTTCCAGAATTACTTCCAGATAATCCTGCATGGCGGAAGATATAGTCATAGCACCCGTCACAATACCACCTCCCATTCTTTTAGTAAAACGCTAGTTCAGCCTAACATTTTAGGATACAATAATGAAAATCATTATCAAATTTAAGCATATAATATCCCATTGCCATTTGTTTGTCAACTACTTTTTTACAAGAATTTCTTTCTTAGAAAAACAGAAAATAAGAGGGGGGCTGTAATTCAGCCCCCCTCGCTTGATAGAGATTCTACTTTATTGTTCCTTTCCCAGTTCTGCCAAACGTTTCTCTATTTCCTCAAGTTCAGTCTTGATCATCTGCGCCTGATTTCTTAAAATGGTAGCCTCATCTTCGGGAGCGGGCTCATCCATCCAGGCCGGATGAAAACCGAAACCGTAGCCGGGATGGGGAGGATAACGAAACCAGCGGCAACGATTTGGCCAAAATGCTCCCGCGCGGTCATAAAAATCGGCACCACCGGCACCACCTCTAAAGCCTCCCGAGCCCGGGACCCATCCCCTGTCCTGTTTCCAAAAGCCAGGACCATACCAGTATCTACCTCTGGGCATTGTTCTCTTCCTTTCTTTCTTCTAAAAGTTTTGAATTTCTCTCACAGCATTTTTCACAATAACCAAAAAACTGGACAACAGTAGAAGTAACCTTAAAACCGGGACTAACAGACAAGAGGGGTTCAAAGTTTATGCCGTCTGTTTCAGATATTTTGCCGCAAGAAAGACAGATCAGGTGATAATGCGTTCTATCCCGTTTAAGCTCGTAGCGTGCACATCCATCATCTAAAACCATGTTCTGGACAATAGAGAGGTTCATAAAAAGTTCCAAAGTCCGGTACACTGTGGCCAGACCTATCTGTGGACAATGTTCTTTGGCGTTAAGGTAAATTTCTTCAGCGGATGGATGCTCATTACGCCTTGTGTTAGCCAGAGCCAGTAATACGGATTTCCGTTGAGGAGTAAGGCGGTATTTATTTTCAATAAGCCTCTTTAGTCCCGGAAGTTTACTCTGATCAGACGGCATAAAATAGTCCCCCTGCTTTTTTACATTTTAAGGTCCTATATTTTCATGGCCATGATAGGTATTAAACATATTTGAAAACTCTCTTCAGCGGTAAAAATCACTTCAAACAACTACCGCTCATCTTCACGCCCGCTAAAATCGCCAAGCCTTGCTTCAACCAGCCTGAGTTGTCCTCTGAGAAACTCTGCCTGCTGTTCAAGGAACATCTTTTCGTTTGGTTGGGGATAACCAAATTCCCTCCCTCTTCTGTAGACGGGGATGAAGTTTGCATAACCCGGCATAAAATATCTCCAGCAGTAACCTGCTTTCCAACCAGTCCCCGGGCCGAAACCCCTTGGCCCGGTACCATCGCCTCCAGGCATCACATCTACCCCCTTTCTCAACATTTTTACTTGCCACTAACAGCCACTACCAGCTACTACCAGCGCTGCCGGCCGCCCCGGCCTCTCCTTAAGCCAAAGCCGAAACGAAGAAAATTAGAGAACCGATAGCCGCCGGGACGCCTGGAGGAAGAAGGCGAAACGCCACTACTCCGGATAGGCAAGACGCAAAAACCGCGTCCTTTACCAGTTAAAGGACCGGTGCCCGAGGGACCCGTTCCATCAAAACCCGGCATCTTCACTGCCTCCTTTCTTACTTACCTTTCATCTTTAGTTATGAACATATGTCAATTATAATTTTATACACTTTACGGGCATATGTCAAATATAATTTTCATTAAAAAATAAATAGAAGGTTCAGAGCAAGATAAATTCCGAAAGAACAGAAAAAATCCCTAAAAAATCGGGATTTTTACTTTGTAAAACTTCCCTCGTCCTTGCTCTTCATAGTCTATTTGCTTTGTTTCTAAAAGTAATTTGAGGAATTTATTAACTTCTAACAAGCGAAGCTGCAGGATGTGAGCAATATCTTCCGCAGTACAGGGTCTCCGTTTCAAGAGCATCATGATATCTTTTTCCCGATTCCGGCCAATACCGGTCACAAGCCTGGAAGATGCAAACTTTCCAATAATATTAAAACCACCTAAAACAGTAGCAATTCTTTCCATATCTTTTCTGCTTGCAGCCTTTACCCACGGCTCGGTTCCCGGCCTGTCCAATGTGCCTAACTGCACTCGATCAGGTTTTATCTCTTGAATTGTTTCTTTCAATAGACCAAGTTCTGTCTCCGTATCGTTTAAACCGGGGACAATCATTATCTCCAACCATAGCTCACCCCGGTATTCCCGGCGGAACTGCCTAATTCCGGAGATAACATCCCGGCAAACAAGGCCGTCATGGGGACGGTTTATTTTTCTAAATATCTGCTCTGAAATAGCATCCAGAGATGGTATAACGACATCAGCCCGTTTTAGCTGTTCACGAACTCTACTTTGCGTCAAAAATGTGCTATTAGTTAAAACAGCAACTTTGTAGAGGGGGAAATAATCTTTTATAAAGTTGATAACAAGATTTATCCTGCTATGCAACGTTGGTTCCCCTGAGCCGGAAAAAGTAATATAATCAAGATCCGGTTTTTCCTGCAAATAATTTTTTAATTCCTTGAGAACATCACGGACGGGAACGTACTCCTTCCGCTCAACGGTCAAACACGTGGTTTTACCGCACTCGCAGTAAATACAATCAAGGTCGCACGTTTTGTAAGGAACCAGATCGATTCCCAGAGAAACCCCAAGACGACGAGAAGGAACCGGTCCGAATAGGTACTTGTTTTCCATTGCTTATTCTCCTTGTTTAAGTGGAAATTATGAACATATGTCAAATATAATTTAATTGTAAACAGTTTATGAACATATGTCAAATATAATTTAATTTTTCTTCTAAAAAATAAATAAACACTTCACCAAGGGAAGTGTTTATTTAGAAGGATGTTAAATTTTTTTGAATAGATATCTCAATTACTAAATAGTGGTAGATAACCCCTTAAGCTTTAAGGCGTATTAGGTTCAAGAAGTAATGATTCCCCCTGATCCTTAACCGCATAGCCTTTACTCTTAGCGAGCCTTGTCACATTTTCTTTCGAAACTGAACTCTCAACGATAACTGTAAGAGGTTTATCGGGATTGGATTCCATAGCTTTTTTAGTTTTAATTACAGGGATAGGGCAGGCGAAACCTCGAACATCAATTTCAATCATTTATAATTTCCTCCCTTATGCATACTCCACTCCAGGAGCATAAATTTTCTTGGAAAACCTGCGGGTAATAATTGATTATTTCTTTAACTTGAGTTTTGGGCGTAACGCCCATCATTTTTCCTGCTGCTCTATTTGCTTTTGCGCTTATAATGGCGGCATGCTCCGGCTCCAGTTCGGCGTGGACAAAAGCTGCAACCATTCCCGTAATAGTATCACCTGTTCCTCCGATACACTCTAAGACAGGAACATTCGGTTCCTCAACTGTTGCAACTATCTTTCCATCTGTAGCAATATAGTCAATCGCACCTTTAACAAGCAATAGTTTGGCTGCGCCCTTCAACTCGTACGCTTTTTGAATAAGCTCAGGAGCTTTAGAAATATCACAGCTAAATAAATGTTGATTTATATACGCAGGGTGAATTGCATCCGCATCTGCAAGAAATGCAATTTCAGAAGAATCCGGAGTAAAAATATCAAACATTGATGCCAGCCCTACTGCTTTTGCCGTATACATTGAAGCTGCATCCGCTATCATAATTGGTTTTTTATCTAATTGTTTAATTACGGAGCATAATTCTTTCATTAATTCTAAATGAGGCATCCAATAGTGCAACGCCAGAACATCCGGTGATATTTTTTTAATATTATCGATCAAATGTCTATAAAGAAAATGGCTACCTGTTCCGGAACCTATATCTCCTACAAGTAAGGCCTGGGGAGGAGCAATGTTTAAATGTTTGGTTACTGCCAGCGCAGAACTAAGCATGGCTGAAGTTCCCTGAGCGTAAGCGATACTCTTTCCGTCAATTATTAAAGAACTATTGTCCGCTTTAACTTCACCTTTTATTAAAGGCAAATCGGGGGCAGGAACAATTCCGGCAATAAGGAGCATTTATTTTTCCCCCTCCCATATACTCAAAGCTTTTTCAAAAGCCCGGTCCAACATCAGAGAGCATAAAGTAAAACCTAATTCTTTTGGGCGCACAGCTTCACTTAACTTTTTCCCTACCAATTGAATATTTAAATAAGGTATGTCAGGGCAACCACCGCCGGAAGTATTTACAATTAGACCTGTATCGTTTTCAAAAGTAATTTTCATATTTCCGGCTTTAACCATTGTATAATTGTCAAAGGATGTTATTTTTACAATCTGAAGCAACTCAGTGGTCCCCTCGAGAGGCGAAATTCCTACATAAGGAACTTCCGAGGAGGCAAGCAGCCTTTCCATAATTGCTTGTTCCACAAGATTAATACTCAGTGCAAGGTCACATCCTTTACGCAAAGACGGCGGCGGAGCAACCAGTTTACAGGTATAACCCGCTTCTTTAATTACTTTTTCTGCTTTTATGGCGTCTTCTACAACATGAAAAAGTATTAAACCTGATCCCGCGGCAGTCCTTGTTGGGACTTTCGATTTATCAGTTGATCCAACTAATCTTGATTTGACTTTATCCCAGAACAATAGTTCTACTCCTAACTTTCAATAATTTAAACCGATAATGATTTACTTTAGTGACTAATATTTTTTGATGTTTTACTTACCGTCCAGTTAATATTTTCCTTCATTAACAGTCCTACGGCACAGGCAAATATTAAGCCGATAATTACCGCTACAGGGCCAAACTCTCCAGGACCCTCAGGACTTGAAGCGAGCATAAAGTTATGCGAACAGGCAGCTCCTGCGATCATGCCCATAATAGTAATTCCCGAATCGATATCTCCTTCAGAAGCCATAATCGTTTGTCTCAAAGGACACCCGCCAAGAAGAGTAGCGGCAAGACCGGTCAAAGCCATACCTAAGAAGTTCCATAAATGATTGGCATGAGCTACAGGTTGACCTTCAAAGCCAAAATTGATATTTCCTGTGATTGCATTAATCAGAAAGGCCCCTACCAAGAAAGCTGCTATTCCACCAAACAAATAGCTGTCTTTTACCAAAAACAAATCTCTCCATCCGCCTACGAAACACATTCTTGTCCTCTGAGCCAAGAAACCGATAATTAATCCTGCCAGAAGAGAAATAATGATTGGAGCGTGGGCGGCACCAGGTCCGCTTTCACTTACAAAAATAAATTTAGGGACTCCAATAGCCAGTAACAACAGGCCAAACATAATTACCGGCATCAACCATCCTGCCGGTGTATAAGTCTTTTCCGCCCTACCGAGATTAAAACCGTTTTTCAAAAAGTAAATACCGACAAGAGCACCGGCAACAATACCTAAAAGCGCTGTAATACCATTTAAATCCCCGCCTGCCAAACGTAAAAGAGCCCTGACGGGGCAACCTAAAAAGGCCAGTGAACCTATCATAACAAAAGCACCCAACAAAAAACGTACCAGCGATGCAGAACCGCCACGAGCACGAAAATCACCAAAAAGCAAAGCCGCGATAAATGCTCCAAGAGCTATCCCCATAATTTCCGGCCTCAAATACTGTACAACTGCTGCCCTGTGAAACCCTAAGGCACCGGTTATATCACGATAAAAACAGGCGATACAAACACCCATATTGGCAGGATTGCCCAGCACATTCATTAACGCGGCAATAATGCCTACAGCAAGTCCGGCAAAGATCATTCTGCCTTTGGAGAAAAAAGTCATACTATAACCTCCGTAGAATGAATTAATGTGTTTATCAATTAATTATAAAATTATGTGAAATAAAGCAAAAAGTAAGGATCCATACTTTCGAGATCATTATAATTGATCCGGAAGAATGATAGAAATAGATTTTATATATACTTAACCGGTTTATTATAGAGAAAATATATAAGCGGAAAAGAAACATAAAAAAAGGCCGGGACAAATTTCCGGCCTTTACAACCTTGACAATAAATATGTTTTGAAAACTATCATTGTTAATAATCAGGTTACAGCATTATCCTCCTATTTGTGTCATGGGTCGTTTTACTTGAAACTGTTTTACTCTATCAAGGGGATCACCATAGACTTTTGTCGGATCGGACTTAAATTTTATAGCTTCCCGTAGTTTCTCCTTTAGTTCTTCTTTATCCGAAAGACTAAGTTGCAGATCGATCTCATCGTCGGAAAACAGGCAGGGCTTAATCGTCCCGGCAGGGGTAACTCTCAAGCGATTGCAGACACTGCAAATATGACGACTTAACGAATAGATAACTCCAATTTTTCCCAATGCTCCCTCTAGACGATAGTACCTTGCCGGCCCCCCGTGTTCTCCCTTTACGGGCACAAGCGGAGCAATACTAGCTGCTATCTCCATAACCTTGTCCAAGGGTAAAAAATACTGATGCCAATTCTTATGACCATGGAAAGGCATATATTCTATAAAACGGACATCCAGCGCTTTATCCAGAGTAAGCTCAATAAATCTTCGGATCTCATCAGCATTAATGCCCTTAAGGAGAACAACATTTAATTTCACAGGATTTAACCCTGCTTGCAAAGATTTTTCAATTCCTTTTAAGGTTTTAAGAAGTTTTCCTCCCCTGGTAATCTGCCGGTAGGTCTCCTCATCAAGGGAATCAAGGCTAATATTGACCCTGTCCAGACCTGCCTCGGCAAGCTTAAAAGCCATGGTCTCCAGAAAAACTCCATTTGTTGTCAGAGAGAGATCCTTAAGTCCGTCAATACGGGATAAGCGGAAGATAATATCCGTGATATCCGGGTGCACAAGAGGTTCTCCGCCGGTTAAGCGTATTCTTGTCATCCCCAGTTCTACGGCTGCCTCTGCTATGTTAAGACATTCTTCAGCTGTTAAAATTTTATCCTTTGTTACTGCTCTGCATCCTTCCGGTTCAGAACGGCAATAAAAGCAGTTTAAATTACAATGTTCCGTTATAGAAAGCCTGAGATAGTTAATTGTTCTCCCGAATGGATCAATAAGTTTTTCCACAAGAATAATACCTCCCGTCGTTTTCTCACCATGGAGTCCTCCGCTTTATGCAAACTCAAAAACACTGCCGACCAGGTTTGACATGAACTCTTTATTAAAAGCTTGATGTAATGCAACGGTTGCCTGAAAACCGGTACAGTGACAGGGAGCAATTATGTTTAATCCAAATTCGCCCAGAGCTTCCAAAGTGCGGGCAATCCTGCTCTCAGATGCATTCATCAGATGTGTTCCGCCAATAAAAGCATAAATGTTATCTTTTCCTGTTAACTCGGCAACATAACTGAGAGTATTAATTAACCCGGCATGGGTACAGCCGAGAAGGACGATTGTTCCTTCAGAACTTTCTACCACCAGGGCTTGGTCATCATAAATTTCATCCGGCTCAAAACCCCGCTCAGTTTTTCTTAGGAATTGCGGTTCCTGTTTCTCAAATTTTACAACGCGGGGAATTTGGCCGGTAATAATCAATCCTTCATCCAGTTTTAGCGGACCCTGCACAGGACAAAATTTTACCCCCCGCTCCTGCAGGAACTCCCGCGTCCAGGGAGGGCCCACATAACTGGGTGCTTCCGGCGCGCCAAGATATTTGTTAAAAATATCCGGGTGGGCATAGACAGGTATCGAATTATTTTTTTCCAACAGTTTGTCCAGTCCGCCGGTATGATCAATGTGACCGTGGCTGAAAACGACCGCATTTAAGGCGCGCAAATCTTTACCTAATAATTGTGCATTGGCAATTAAACTGGAACCGGAACCGGTATCAAAAAGAATCTTTTTGTCTCCCATCTCCAGCAGCATGGATAAACCGTACTCCGGCAGCAGTCCAAAGCCCGGAGTCCTGTTTTCACAAATGGTAGTTATTTTTACTTTTGGGTGCACGATAATCATCCTTTTTTTAGTTTTTTAAAAATTTTTTTATCTCACAGGTTATGAGCATATGTCAGATATAATTTTAAAGATTTAATGAACATATGTCAAATATAATTTTCAGGGTGGAAAAAACGCTTCTACATTATAGAGAAGCGTTTCGAACTTTAATGTAATAATAACTTCCGAAAACCAGCGAAAAATACTAATAAATCCATTTCTTCTTCACGTTTTTTGTACTAAAAGCAAATAAAAACACACTGAAGCATAAAAGGATCAAAAAGCTCAGCCAGGGCAAAATATCTCCGCTGCCGTTGATGGAACTTTTTAAAATATCGGCCCCATAAGTAAGGGGAAGAAGATAAGATATCGGCCTTAGGAAAAAGGGCAACTCCGGCACAGGAATAAATAGCCCGCATAAAAAGACCATGGGAAACCGGAAAAAATTAGAAAATGTTTGTGCCTCGAAAGCCTCAGAGACAGATACCGCAATGAACAAACCGAGAAAAGTTGAGGTTACAGCCATCAGTAAAATACTTCCCAGTGCGGCGAACCAGTTGACAACGGATAAATCAGTTAAAAATAAGGCGAAAACAATAGGAATAAAGGCATTCAGTACACCGAAAATGATGGCACCTGTAGTTTTCGCCAGCATAAGAAGGTTGAGATCAAGCGGCGCCAGCAGGAGCCTTTCAAAAGAACGGCTTTTCCTTTCGAAAGTAATCGTTACGGCCAGCATGGAGGTCGTGCCGAAGAGAATGGACATGGAGACAACTCCAGGTAATATGCTCAGAACATCAAATGAGCTCTGAGATCTTATGAAAAACATAAGCGTCCACGCAAAGGGGAAAATGATACCCCAGCTTATGTTCGGGGGTTTCAAGTAATAGTTTTTCATATCTTTTCTTAAAATGTTCCAAAAGGCAATCCACGATTTCACTTTTTCCCACCCGCACCTTTCTTTTCCTTTTCCTTTTTCATTTTTCCCAGCTCAATTCCCGTAACTTTTACAAAAACTTCTTCCAGGGAGGGGCGAATCATTTTCGCCTCAAAAACAACACGGTTATTTTCTTCAAAAAACTTCATAAACGGCATAAGAGGAATTAAAGAGGTAGAATGAATTCTGAGCATATTTTCCCCCAGAATTTCTGTCGTAAAATTTGGAAACTGATCCGTAACAGCCTGCATAAGTTGTGAAATATCCCCATCCAGTGTAAACTGAACGATGGTTTCCTGCTGTACTTCTTTCATTAACTCGGCAATAGTTCCAATACGGACAATTTTCCCGTCAACAATAAAGGCTACTCTATGACAAAGCCTTTCCGCTTCTTCAATGTAGTGGGTCGTTAAAAAAATTGTGGTCCCTTTTTGGTTTAGATCCAGTATTAACTTACGTATTTGTCTTGCACTGGCGACATCAATACCGGTTGTCGGTTCGTCCAAAAAAAGAATTTTGGGCTCATGAATGATGCCGGCAGCAATAGTAAGCTTCCTTTTCATACCCTTGGAATAAGACTTGAAGGGCCTTTTTGCGGCCTCAGCAAGACCGAATTGCTGAAGAAGCCGGCCGGCTCTTTCTTCACGCTTGCGTTTCTCCATTCCATAAAGGGCAGCACAAAAGGTTAGGTTTTCAAATCCGTCCAGTTCATCATAGAGATTGCTTTCATCCGGGACAATACCCATTAACCTCTGAGCTTTTTTAGTTTCGCGGGTATAATTAACTCCTGATAAGTAAACAGAACCGGAGGTTATTCCTGCCAGTCCGGTCAGCATATTTATAGTTGTTGTTTTTCCGGCTCCGTTGGGGCCCAGGAACCCAAATATTTCCCGATCCTCAACGTAAAAATCAATATCATTGACAGCCGTAAAATCGCCGTATTTTTTCGTTAAGCTGCTTGCTTCCAAAATATTTATCTTTATCACTCCCAAAAAAGAAAGCAGGATAAAAAAGTTCCTGCTTTGTTATTCGTTAAGACTACTAATTTTATTCGCTCTGACAGGGATGATTTTTTGCATCCCCATGACATTCCTTAATTCTTTCGGGGCTGCATTTTCCGGGTTCGCCTTCCAGTTTCTCAGGATGCTGACAGTTACAGTTACAGTTACACACTTTCTTTTCCCTCCCCTCTATAAAAATTTTTTGCAAAAAATCCTCGTTGACAGGCATGTCGAGGATTCTTCTGAACTGCGATCTTTTCCAGGTCGGCAGCAATTTGCTTAATAGTCTTTTCCTCTACCGAATAATGGGTCCAATATCCTCGTTTTTCTCCCTTGACCAGCCCTGCTTTTCTTAAAATTTGCAGGTGTTGGGAAACAGCGGCCTCGGAAAGTTCTAAATGCCTTGCCAGAGCACGGACACATAGGTCATAATTTAAAAGTATGAAAATAATCTTTAACCGTGTTTCATCAGCCAAAGCTTTAAATTGGGTCAATAGCTGGATCATGCCTATCACCTAAACTAATTAAGTTATTAATTAATTAAATTTTAATTGTCTTATTCATTTTTGTCAAGCCTAATTCCGGACAATAACAAAAAAATGTTAATTCTGGAAGGTATACAAAATAAATAGTAGAAATAAATAACTGATTGTTTTAATGAATAGCATGGCAGGGAGGTAAAAAGGATGTTAAAGCTTCATAAATTTTTATTTTTATTCTTGTTTTTCTCATTAATATTAAGCAGCAGCGTTGCTGATGCTCAGGATACTTTTAATTACTATCGCGGAAAGGTGCTATCCGTCCAAGATTTTGAACCTGTCCAGCAGTTTGTGATGCCGGAACAGGAATCCATTGAGCAAAATGTTGAAGTCTTGTTGATAAGCGGACCTTTTAAGGGAGAAAAAGTCTCCATAACCAATACATACATTAAAAACGACTTTTTTCTTAATATTTACCTAAAAGAGGGTATGGAGATAATCCTGGCTGCCGAAGAAGAAAACGGAACTTTAAAAGATGTTTTTTTTAACGATGTTGCCCGCGATCGCGGCCTTTACTACCTTCTGGCAATTTTTATTTTTCTTCTGCTTCTCGTAGGTAGAACTAAAGGTTTAAAAACTATTATTACGTTGGCTTTTACAGGTATTGTAATCTTTAAGGGACTTCTGCCTTTACTTCTGAAAGGATATGAACCTATTCCTGTGGCAATCGTTTCCGCGATAGTAATAATCGTCTTTACCTTTTTAGTTGTTGGAGGCTTTAATGCCAAGTCTGTTTCAGCTATTCTGGGAACCGTCTGCGGAGTTGCCATTGCGGGAGTACTGGCCCTCTGGGTGGGAGAAATTTCCTGTTTGACGGGATTTAGCAGTGAAGAGTCACAGATGCTCTTTTTTATGGAACAGACCATTAATATCAGAGGTCTGCTTTTTGCCGGTATTATCATCGGCTCTCTGGGAGCTGTCACGGATGTGGGCATGTCGGTGGCCTCCGCTGCCGCTGAAATAAGGGAAGTTAACCGACGCATAAGCCCTTATGAATTAACAAGAGCTGCTTTGAACGTCGGGCGCGATATCATGGGAACTATGTCCAATACTTTGGTTTTGGCCTACGTCGGCGGAGCTATGCCTTTGCTTTTGCTGCTTATGGGCTACGAGATGGATTGGCTAAGAATTATTAACATGGACTTGATCGCCACCGAGTTTGTCATGGGTATTGCCGGCAGCATCGGACTAATCATCTCCATACCGATTACCGCTGCCATCGCCGGAGCTATGATGGGGAAAAAATGATAGTCCCCTTCCATTCCCAAAATAAAAGAGTTATACATTAAAAAATCTTATCATTCACTAAAAACTTCGTTTAACAATATCCCATATTAAACCTACTCTACTTGTTTTGCCTCCCTTTTTTCAATCTCCCAGATTCATATACTAATATTTACTTATTTTTTGATAATTTAACAATGCATCTTTTAAAAATATAACTATATTTCCATTTTTTTTGATTTTTTACTCCTTTTCTACTTTTTTTGCCATTAATAATATGATAAAATAGGGAAAAGGGTGAAAACTGGAGATTTTTCCAGCATAGCAGCAATCCCCTGAGAAATGATACCTGTTTTCTTTAAAAATCACTGCATCCAACAGGAGGGACCATTTAATGTTTCTAAAAAAAAAGGGAAAAGAAGCTAAACCAAAGGAGAAAAAAGTAAAAACTAAGAAAAATGCCATTTCATTCGGTATGAGAAAAAAGCTGCTTTTTTGTTTTATCGGTCTTGTTGCTGTTTTTTGCATTCTCATCACCCTGGTTTTAAATTCCAGAAGCACGCGCTTTTTAGAAGAACAGGCACTCCATGAAATTGACTCTAAGTTAACCGTTTTTCAATTGTTGCTCGAAGAACAGGAAGTATTGTTGAAATCGTTATCTGATTCTCTAAAGTATGAATTTATGGATGTTTTATCCGGAGAGAAAAAAGATGTTTCGTTGGTATTGAACCCCCTTTACTCACTATATAACAAAACCTACGGTATTACGAATATACAGTTAAATGACCCGCAGTTATGTCTTTTATACCGTGTCAATAATCAGAACCAAAACATTTTTGGTAATGACGGCAACAATAGGCCGCTTTTGAAGCAAGCCTTAGGACTTGGTTACGGAAGGCTGGCCTCAGGCTTTGAAATTGGTAAAAACGGCGTTCTGATGCTAAACTCGGCCGGACCCGTATCCAGTTACGAGTCTTCTTTTGCGGGTATCATAGAGATCGGACGAAATATTGACAACGATTACCTTGACCAGATCAAAGAAAAAGTAGGGGTTGATTTTACTGTTTTTAAAGGCAATGAACGTATCGCTACGACCATTGTCGATGAGGAAGGTAACCGCGCCATAGGGACAACAATTGAACATCCTGAGATCTTGGAACAAGTCCTAAATCAGGGAGGGCGCTGGGCCGGCCGTCTGCAGATCATCGGGTCCAACAACATCTTCGGCTCTTATACGGCACTGCGCGATGCAGAAGATAATATTATCGGCATGCTTTTCGCCGGCACTTCCGCACTTCCATATGATGGCCAGCAAAGTCAAAACAGAAATATCGCTTTCGGCTTGCTGGCCCTAGCTATTCTTATTACTGCAGTAGTTTCAGTCCTCTTTGCCAACAAAATCGTCGGGCCCTTAGCGGACCTCTCCAGGGTTTTCAGCGCTGTAGCAGAAGGAGATTTTACGGTTACAGTAAAAAACTATGGGAGGGATGAAGTCGGGAGCATGGGTCGGGCCGTCGCCCAAATGGTAGAGAATCTGCGGGTTTTTGTCGCCCAAATCGGAGATCTTGCCGGTAAAGTAGATAATCTTTCTAGGGGGGTTTCCGAGACGGCGGAAGGTATCAGCACATCCGTTCAGGACGTTGCCGGCTCCACCAACGAGGTCGCCTCATCCACGGGAATGCTCAGTTCCCTCTCTCAGGAGATGTCTAAAGAAGCCGCAAAAACAGCAGGAAAGGCCTCATCAAGTCAAGAAGAAATGGATAAGGCCCTGGAGCAGATGCAGGCCATTGAGGGAAGCTTCCGGGAATTAAAAGAAACAATTGATAAACTGGGGCAGCGTTCAGCTGAAATAGGGGAAATCATCCAGGTAATAAATGAAATTTCGGAACAAACCAATCTGCTGGCCTTGAACGCTGCTATTGAAGCGGCAAGGGCCGGTAAATACGGTCGGGGATTTGCCGTAGTAGCCGACGAGGTGCGCAAACTCGCGGAGAGGTCCTCTGCCTCCACGGAAGAAATTGCTCATCTTATTAATGACACACAGAAGGATGCGGCTGCCGCGGTTTCGGGAATGGATCGCAGCGCTGCTGCTGTGAACTCGGGCAGGATAGCCATGTCCAAATCTTCGGAAACGTTTGGGGAAATTGTCGCTTCCATTAAACTTTTAATAGCCAAAATTGAGGAAGTGGCTGCTTCTTCGCAGGAACTTAGCGCCTCCAGTGAGGAAGTAGCTGCTTCTACCCAGGAACAATCGGCAGCAGTAGAGGAAATCGCCGCAGCCACCGACGAACTGGAGAACATGTCCAGGGCCCTCTATGACGGATTGAAGAAGTTTAAGCGTTAGCTATCCCACCTGTTGCCTTACCAACTACGCTTTTTCTTGTCCGATATGCCCCAGCCGCTGATGGTTCTTTTGCCGGATTCTTTTGCAAAATGTCCACATCCACATCTAAGTCTTTAGGCAACACTACCGGCTAGAAGCCGGTAGTGTTGCCCTGTGTTTAAACTTTTGAAGTTAGGAAACAAGATAATTGATGAACGCCTTTTTATGTAACGGAGAATATTCTCAGGGAGCCGGGTTCATAAGAGACTCTGTATCTGTATTATGGAGAGAAGCCAACAATCATCCTAGCGGCAATCGGAACAATAGTCAAACCAATCTGCCGGGGGAGGATTCTTGACCTTGTCCATAATAAATGCAATTTCAGCAAAAGAGATAAAGGGGCGGCCGCATTTTGCACAGGCTTTCATCTTTAACGTCCGCTTCCACTTACCTATTTTTCTTTCCATCCCCTGCTCTTCCATGCTGATAAACCCTGTGGGGCAGATCTGCACACAGGTTCCACAGCCGATACAGTTCTCCGCCTCTTCTGCAAAAGGCGGTTCAACCATTCTTTGGGCGCCCCTGTGGGCAAAAGTTATGGCGTGCGCGCCGACAAGCTCGTCACAAGCCCGGACGCACAGACCGCAGCGGATACAGTTATCGCCCGCAGGTGTAAAACGCGTTGCAACAATACCCATCTCCTGAGCCAGGTCTTGTATTTTCGGGGCATCGGGAGCCAGAGACAGCAGCAGTTCCATCACAAACCGCCTGGCCTTTTTCACCTTCGGCGTATCGGTCCGGACAATAATGCCGTCCATGGCAGGATAGGTACAGGAAGTTGTTAAGACGGTCTTGTTATCCCTGGTAACCTCTACCTGGCAAAGCCGGCAGCCGCCAAAGGAAGAAAGATTCTCGTGATAACAGAGATGGGGAATTTGGATTCCATTATCCAGGGCAACCTGCAATATAGTCCGGCCTTCGGCAGCCTCATATTGTTTATCATCGATCCATAATGTTATCATTTTTGCTCATATCCTTTAAGTTATTCTTATCTGACAATTACGGCTTCAAAGCGGCAGGCTTCCCGGCAGATACCGCAGCGTATGCAGCTTTGAGCATTAATAGTCAGGGGAGAGCCCTTTTCGCCTTCGATAGCTTTTTGGGGACACAGGTTGCGGCACCGGCCGCAGCCGTTACATTTCTCCTGATCAATTGTATATTGTATCAGGGCTTTGCAGACTTTCGCGGGGCACCTCTTTTCTCTGATATGGGCTTCGTATTCATCCCGGAAATATTTAAGAGTGCTTAAAACCGGGTTGGATGCTGTACGGCCAAGTGCGCATAATGATGTATTGGATGTAACCCAGGCCAGCTCTTCCAGCAGGGGGATGTCCTCTTCCTTTCCCTGTCCTAAGGTAATAGCTTCCAGGATTTCATACATTTTTCGGGTACCTTCACGGCAGCTAACGCATTTCCCGCAGGACTCATCTTTTAGAAAATGCATAAAGTATTTGGCTACATCTACCATACAGGTCTCTTCATCCATGACGATCATTCCGCCGGAACCCATCATGGAGCCTAACTCATGTAAATGGTCAAAGTCAACCGGCGTATCCAGATGGTGTTGGGGAAGACAGCCACCCGAGGGCCCGCCGGTCTGCACGGCCTTGAATTTCTTGCCGCCGGGGATACCGCCGCCGAGATCGAAAATAATTTTTTTCAGGGGTATACCCATGGGCACTTCTATTAATCCCGTGTTGTTTACTTTGCCCACAAGGGAGAATATTTTTGTTCCTTTGTTGGTTGCGTTACCAATGTGTGTGTACCACTCTGCTCCTTTTTCTATGATGATGGGGACATTGGCCCAGGTTTCGACGTTGTTAAGGTTGCTGGGTTTACCGTTGATACCGCTTAATGCTGTGTTGATATGTTTGGGCCTGGGTTCGCCTATTTTTCCTTCGATGGCCGACATTAATGCGCTGGATTCTCCGGAGACAAAGGCTCCGGCACCGCGCTTTATTTTTACGCTGAAATTAAAACCTGTTCCCAGGATGTTTGTACCGAGCAAGCCGTACTCTTCTGCTTGTTTAATGGCGATAGAGAGGTTTTCTAAGGGCAGGGGATATTCCTGGCGGAGATAGATAAATCCTTCGTCGGCTCCGATGGCATAGGCGCCGATGGATAAACCCTCCAGGATTAAATGGGGGTTGCCTTCCAGGAGGCTTCTGTCCATATAGGCACCGGGATCGCCTTCATCTGCATTGACGATGACGTATTTTTTCTTTGCGGGTGCACGACGGGTTGTTTCCCATTTCAGGCCTGCCGGAAAGCCGCCTCCGCCCCGTCCCCGCAGGTTGGCTTTTTCTATTTCGGCTATGACCTGCTCCGGAGTCATCTCTTCCAATGTTTTGGCCAGGGCGCGATAACCTCCCTGGGCAAGATAATCACCTAGGTCTTGGGGATTTATGAATCTGTTTGCTCCTAAGATAATTCTGCTTTGGTTCCGGTAGAAGGGGATTTCCGATTCTTTTATAAATCTTTGTCCTGTGACAGGGTCCTGGTAAAGCAGGTCTTCAATTATTCTGTTTTCTATGACAGTGGTTTTAATAATATCGGGAACATTCTCCGGTTGGACACGGCAGTAGCAGATCTCACCCGGATAGAGGACTAGGATGGGGCCCTGTTCACAAAAGCCGCGGCAGCCGGTGGCTTTTAATTCAATTTCTGCTGTGAGGTTGTGGGATGTTATTTCTTTTTTTAGGGTTTCGTAAACTCTTTGTCCGGCATAAGCCTGGCAGCCGGTCCCCAGGCAAACGGTTAGGCAGGAGCTTTTTTTGCTTTTTTCTTCAAGGGTTATTTTTCTAATTTTCTCCAGTTCTTCCACGGAGGTTAACCTGTGCAAGAGGCTCACCTTCTCTTTTAGTATTTTTGAAAACGGGTGCTATTCTGAAGAGCGTTGGAGCATGCTGTCTATTTTCAGGGCGGACATATGGCCGTAATACTCTCCGTTTACCAGGAGAACAGGCCCCAGGGCGCAGGCTCCCAGGCAGTTTACTGTTTTAAGGCTGAATTTTTGATCAGGTGTTACTTGACCGGGTTTGATGGAAAGTTTTTGCTCCAGTTTGTTCAGTATCCCGTCAGCACCTCTGACATGACAGGCTGTTCCTGTGCAGACATGGATCTGGTTACGGCCTGAGGGTGTTAAGCTTAGGGCTTCGTAAAAGGTAGCCATTTGGTAGAGCCTGGTTAGCGGGAGTCCGAGTTTGCCGGAGAGGTAAGACAGAGCGGTTTTGGGAAGAAATTTTTCTTTTTCCTGGATATCCAGGAGCATGTTCATAATTTCGGTGGGGTCTGCCCTGTATTTATTGATGATGTTTTCCAGTTCTTTTTCTTTCATTTTTTTCCCTCTTTTTAATTGGTCTTATCTGACCGCTTTTTTAGTTCCTGCCACTTTTCTCTGATGTCCTGGCTAATTTGCTCGATCGTTTCCGGATGAAGATGCCGGAATCTTCGCTGTGGTTGGAAATAGGCCTGGACCGGCAATAATTCTTGGACGGGTACTGTTATTTTGTATTTCCCGTTTTGGACTTCATAGAGGGGGAAAACGCCGCTTTGGACGGCAAGACGTCCCAGTTTTATGGTGGCATCTCCCGGTATGCCCCAGCCTGAGGGACAGACGCTTAAGATATGAAGGTACGCGGGGCCGCGGGTTGCTGCTGCTTTTCGGACTTTGGCGGCTAGGTCTAGAGGATAGCTCGCAGAGGCGGTGGCCACATAAGGGATGCCGTGGGCTACGGCTATGGCAGGCATGTTTTTTTTGGGTGTAAGCTGTCCTGCTTGGTGTGTGCCCGCGGGTGATGTGGTGGTGGAGGCGCCGAAGGGGGTGGAGGAGGATCTCTGGACTCCGGTGTTCATATAGGCTTCGTTGTCGTAACAGATAAAGAGGATATTATGCCTTCTTTCCAGGGCGCCCGAGAGGGCCTGTAAGCCGATATCCGCTGTTCCTCCGTCGCCTGCCATGGCAAGGACGGTTATTTTTTGTTTTTTAATTTTGCCTTTGCGTTGGAGAATTTCCAGGCCTTTTTCGATCCCGGCGGCGACTGCTGCGGCATTTTCAAAGGCCACATGGATCCACGGGACTTCCCAGGAGCTTAATGGGAAGGGGGAGGAGACGATTTCCATGCACCCTGTGGCTGAAGCTACGATAACGTTACGTCCAAGTATTTTTTGAACCTGGCGTACTGCCAGTGCTTCGCCGCAACCGGGGCAGGCCCGGTGACCGGAGGCAAAATATTCTTGGGAGGGTAGGGTTTTTACGGCGTAGAGACTAGGCATTTGCTTCAGCTCCTTTTTGGTCATATATTTCGTAGCCGGTTTCCTGGACTGAGGTAGTATTATGCATGCGGATATAGTCTGCGATGGTAATGTCACGGCCGCCCAGGCCGGCGATGTAGTTTAAGATCTGCGGCCTGTTTTCCATGTTGTAGAGGGCGGCGCGAATTTCTGCAGCCAGGGGGCCGCCCGGGCCGCCGGGGGAAAGGGCTCTGTCTATAATGATTAATTTTTGTACACCCGTTATGGCTCTGCGCAGTTCTGCAAAGGGAAAGGGCCGCCAGACGCGCAGGGTGAGAAGACCTGTTTTCACGCCCTGCTCGCGCATTATTTTGACGGCTTCCCCTGCTGTTTCGGCAAGGCTGCCCATGATAATAAAGAGTGTTTCCGCATCTTGTGTATATTGTTTTTCCACCGGGTGGTAGGAGCGCCCGCTGATATGTTCCCAGGATTGGAAGGCTTGAAGGATAGGTCCGTATGATGCTTTCAGGGATTCATCATGTATTTTTTTGGCTTCGGTAAAAAACGACGGCATGGTAAATGCGCCTATGGTTACAGGGTCGTCGGGGTGGAGAACGAATTTGGGGGCATAGGGGGGAAGGTATCTTTCCGCTTCGTGGGAAGAGATCGTTTCCAGGGGTTCGAATACGTGCGAAAGGATGAATCCGTCGACGTTGATTATTACCGGCATATTAACAGCGGGGTTCTCTGCCAGCTTATATGCGATGAAGACATGGTCGTAAAGCTCCTGGCCGTTGCGGACGAAGAGCTGGATCCAGCCGCAATCCCTTACGGACATGACGTCGCTGTGATCGTTCCAGATGGATAGGGGGGCGGAAAGGGAACGGTTGACTAGGATCATGACTAGGGGAAGCCTCAGGCCGGAGGTTATGTAAAGGAGTTCGCTCATTAAGGCCAGGCCCTGGGAGCTGGTACAGGTAAAGGAGCGGGCACCTGCTGCCTGGCTGCCGATACAGAGGCTTAAGGCGGAATGTTCCGATTCGACGGGAATAAACTGGGCATCTAGCTCCCCGTTAGCTACATGTTCGGCCAGACGCTCCACAATATGTGTCTGGGGGGTGATGGGATATGCGGCTATGAGATCAACTTTGCATTGTTTTACTGCTTCAGCGGCAGCAAATGATACTTCCATACCGGTACGTTTTTTCATTAAACTCCGGCCTCCTTTTCTTGCAGCATGGTTATCGCACCGGTAGGACATTCGTGAGCACAAATGCCGCAGCCTTTGCAATAGTTTAGGTCCACAGGGTAAAAGCCCTCTGTGTCTTGGGTATAGGCTGCATCAGGGCATAATATCCAGCATATTCCGCATTTGATGCAACGATCTTTGTTTAACAGGGGATAAAATGATCTCCAGCTTCCGGTATAGTATGTTTTGGAGTTTCCGGGGTTGGTAATAAGACAACCGAGTTCAAGCTCTATCCACAGGGATTGGGCTTGCGGCTGGACTGGTGCGTTTTCACCGGTTGCGGCAGGTGCATCTGCAAACTGGTTTTCTTGGGTTGGATAGTCCGGCATATTCAGAATTTTGGTTTCTTGATATGCTTGCTGCAAAGCCTGGATATTTAGAGCGGCATTTTTTTGATCAAAGCGTTTTTGTATGGCTGCAGTTATGGAGCTCAGTTCGACAGGAGCTATGGTCCTGATTAATGCTCCCAGGAGTATTGTGTTGGTTATGGACCGTCCTAAGATTTGCAGTGCTATGCCTGTAGCATCGACGGTTGCTATTTTGTGTAGTTTATGATTATGGACAAAATGTTCCGGCCCTTTTTGGGAATTGATGATCAGGGTTCCTGTTTCTTTTAAGCCGTCGGTTACGTTGACAGTTTTCAGCAGGGAGGGATCCAGTACAAGTACTATATCGGGAGCGGAGATATTGGTGCGCAATCTTATGGGAAGTTCGTCGATACGGCAGTATGATGTAACCGGTGCGCCTCTTCTTTCCGGGCCAAAACTGGGAAAGGCCTGGGCATGCTTACCTTCCGTCAGGGCAGCTTCTGCCAGCAGTTCGGCAGAGGTAACCGCTCCCTGACCTCCTCTACCATGAAATCGTATCTCTAACATGTGAATCGCCACCTTTTTAGTTAAGAAAAACAAAACTTTCTATTAAATCATGTACTCTTTACAATAAAAGAAAATTACTTTTTTTGTTTATAGAAAAAACATAAATACAAAGGGGATAACTGTTTTTACGGCAATTAGCCGGCAAAGGTGCAAGATGGATACCCGAAAAGAATCTTTATCATAGTCCATAGCCAGAGATGTCATTACTGAAAAACCGGATGGAGCTGAAGACAAAAAACTGGTTGCAAAATCCCATCCGGCTAACCTTTTAATTATTAAAGCGATTAGAAAAGAAGATAAAAACGTTATTACTGTAATGATTACCAGTGGAATTACTATTTTACCGGAAAATAAAACTTCTAGCGTTTTGGAAGAAAAATTTGCAGAGACAACAATACCGATTAATCCTTTATTTAAACTAAACATAAGCACTGGTGGTGTTCTAATTTTGTATTTCAATAAAGATGCCGCTGCCGTAAAGAACATTGCGCCGATCATAGCACCGGCAGGAATTCCCAAACTATAAAATAGTGCGCTTCCAGCTAAAGCAATAAAAAATGTAAAGACATAGCCTTGGGAAAATACAAAAATGTTTTTACGATAAGCGGAGGATCTGAACAGTTTAATACGGTCACTTAATAATCCTTTCTTACACTTTGTCAGGAAATATTTATATCCGATTACTTTTTTCTTTAACATGCAAAGGATTGATTCCTTGCAACTATTATTGTTATCGGTAGGGTTTAAAGGACTTTTTTTATGCATAATCCAGTACTTAAAAATAATAGGAAAAGTTACAATAGTAATAATTAGACGGAGCATCTGGGCAACAACAACAACTGTTAGATCAGCATCTGTTGCCAGAGCCAAAATAATCATTTCCGGGAGGCCGGCTACGCTTGAAGCAAGAATAGCAGTATGCAAATCTAGATAAGTTACATGCACAAGAAATATTCCCGAAACAAAAAGTATTGTCATTGCCCACAAAAGTATAACTAAAATTGGTCCGATCATTTTCTTTAATTGGGAAAATGCTTCCGGGGTGACTCTGCTCCCCACAAAAAGGCCAAGTATTATTTGAGTTAAAATATTTAAAAAGGCCGGAGGCATCGGTACATCATACTGTAGCGCTCTTAATACTCCAATAATAATTATCGGACCCATAATTTCCGGAACTGGAACATGGGCTAAGGAAAAGATAATCCACCCGCAGATCCCAAGACCAATTAATACAATCAAGCTAAAATTCTCCTTTTTTCAAAGGGGTTAACAGATTTAAGTTATAATGATTTAATTTTAAATTTTCTTATAAGAGGCGAACGGTCCTATAACGTTCGCCTCTTATAAGATCTCTAAACGTAAAACCTTTCAACTATCTTTCAGCAGCTTTTCTTTTAAAAGAGGAAGAATCCCGCCCCCATCAAATATCTGTTTCGGTAAGCCTGATAAAGGTTTAAAAGGAGCTGTTTCCCCTGTCTTTACGTTCTTGATCTCTTCGTTTTGAAAATTTATTTCAATTTCGTCGCCTTCACTGAAAAAACTGCTAATCCCTTCAGCTAATAAAGGGTATATTCCTAAAGCAATACAGTTTCTAAAATATGTTCTGGCCATTGATTCGCAAACGATAAAACTGATACCGAAATGCTTTACTACATCAATCGCCTGTTCTCTGGCTGAACCACAACCAAAATTGTTTCCGGCAACAATGATATCCCCTTCCTGGACAGTTTCATAAAAATTCGGAAAAACAGGCGAAAAGGCATGTTTAATCATTTCTTCTGTTGGCAATTGTAATGTGTTTGCCGGTGTTATGGTATCAGTATCAATGTTATCTCCAAATTTTCGCACCCTACCTTTTATCGTATCCATCTTATAGCACCTCTCTTGGATCGCTTATTTTACCTCTGAGTGCCGATACGGCAACTGTAGCGGGAGAAGCCAGGAAGATCTCCGCCTCATTGCTTCCCATTCTACCTTTAAAATTTCTTGGAGAAGCAGAAATACATCTTTCACCTGCCGCCAAAACACCCTGAATTCCTGTGCAAAAACCGCAGGCCGGATTACCGATCATTACACCGGAATCAACAAGAGTACTTAATATACCTCTATCTAATGCTTCCTTGTATTCCATCCATGAGGCGGGAGCAACATAAAATCTCACCCCGGGATGCACCTTTTTTCCTTTGAGAATTTTAGCAGCTATTTCCATATCTTCGATGCGCCCGTGGCAACACGAGGCTATGACAGCCTGGTTTATTTCAATATCCTCCATTTCGGAAATCCCTTTTACGTTTCCCACGGTATGAGGCATCGCAACCTGAGGCTCGATCTCTGAGGCATTGATGAGATATTTTTCCGCATAATTTGCTCCTAGATCACTTTCTACCGGTTGAAATTCTTTGTCTGTTCGATCTTTTAAGTAATCGAGTGTTTTTTGATCGGCTTTAAATATGCCAAACTTAGCTCCCAACTCGACAGACATATTCCCCATGGTCAATCTAGCTGCAACACTAATATCGTCAATGACGGATCCTGTCCACTCAATAGCTTTATATTGTGCTATGTCAGTTCCATATTTGCCTGCAATATATAAAATTATATCTTTGGAATAAACTTGATCTGCCAGTTTACCGTTTATTTCAAAATTTATGGTTTCAGGAACCCTGAACCATAATTCACCGGTCTGAATTACGTAGGCCATTTCAGAAACACCGATACCTGTTGAAGCAACATTTAAAGCCCCATAAGTAGTAGTATGGGAATCAGCACCCACAATAAGCTGCCCCGGCAGTGCATGCCCTTTTTCAACCATAATCTGGTGACATACACCCGGAAAAACATCATAAAAATGTTTTATTTTTAAATTAGGAACATAATCACGGCTTACTTTCTGAGTTCTAGCATTATCAACTGATGTCGGAGGAACTCTATGGTCGATTACAACGACAACTTTTTCCGGATCCCAGGCTTTTACTTCTTTCTCATCTATTCCCGCTTTAATTAATACCGAACGTAATTTAAATATCGCTTCAGGTACTAAGGCCATATCTATATTAGCCATTACATAATCGTTAGCAGATACATTGCTTTGTCCCGAAGCCCTGGCCAGGATTTTTTCCACCATATTCATCTGTGTACTCATTATTACTCACCGCCTGTTTTGTATTTTTAGATACCTGTCCTCTAGATAATTTAAAATATTGCGTTAATTATTTTTTGTAATCTCTCCTTCCTTTGGACAATTTATTTGAAACTTGAAAATAATTGTTTTACGCAGTTAATACAGTGGGTCCTTCCTCTGCCAACAAGATTGTATTTCCCAGCATAATAGCTCCTGCTTCACTGTCTTTTACTGCCAATCGAAGCGAAAAAGAGATTCTATCTGTAAAAGCAACTGTTTCCTCTGCAGTTAAAGCAGGAAATTCTTGTAAGCCAATTCCAATCCCGTCTCCCAAACCGTAGTCTGAAATATATTCAACGTTACTCTTTTGCATCTTGTCAAAGGTTTCTTTATAAAACTGAGATACTGTTTTACCTGTTTTTATCTCATTAATTATTTCCTGATACAAAGCTTTAACATTTTCAACTTCTTGGGGAAAAACAGCAGCTTCATCATTTAAGATAAATGTCCTGATCCCTTCGGCCCAATACCTTTCAAATCGCACCGCAAGATAGATAATAATACTCTCACCAGGTGATATGTTTAAATCCTCAGAGGGTCGCAGGGACCAATTTTTTTCTTGTGGCTTGGCAAAAAACAAACGTATATCCTGTGCACCTTGCAGACGAGCTTCTTTATAAATAATTGCCTCTAAATATTTTTCATTTATACCTGGGAGAAGGTCACTGAAAATAGCATCGAATGTAGATCGCACGATCCGGGAAGAGCGGTGAACCTGATCACATTCTCTAGTCGACTTTATCATTCTCATCTTTTTTATGACATCGCTACAATCAATTATTTTACACTGGGCTATTGATTCCGAAAGAAATTGCAATTGGTAATACGGCATTAATTCACGCACTCCGGCAAACCCAACCGTAGAAGGAATTAAATTTTTATCCTCTAAATACTTTACGCATTCCTTAGAGATATCGCCTACAGCTCTGATCTCCTCCACCCAGGTCATCGTTCGAGCAAAAGGTAACGTACGTGTGCCTGCCTCGATCATTAAAGTAATTTCCCCATCCCGAGGTATTGCGACAAGTGTTGCATTCGGCAATCTAATACTATAATTACTTATATAACAAGGATTTCCATCGTCATTAAAGGCATAACCGTAAAGAAATAAAACATCAATTTCCTTTCTTGTCATTTGATTTTGTATTTCTTTTACTCGATTTTGGAATTCAGCTTTGGGCATATTTATCTTATCCCAGTCAATACGTCCAATTCTTAATGTCGGCTGCATTGTTTGCATTTTTTAAACCTCCCTCTATATTCTTTGATTTTCTTTTAATAACTCTGTTAATCGCAGTAT
>JAENYV010000002.1 GCA_016841605.1 Dethiobacter alkaliphilus
TTAACATATTTTGCGTTTACAAAGACTTAAAAGCTTTATGCAACGGCACTGATCTAAAGATATTAAAAAGGGAAATAGGTAGCATGGAGCAGAAACCGGTTTTAATCAAAGATTTTCCTGACTTAGAAGAGGACACTGTAAATTCGCTTGAAAATGCAGGAATTAAAACATCTAAGGATTTTTACAAGTTCCATTGTTCCGTCAGCGATTCGGAACAGCCTGCAGAAAAGCTGGCGGCAAGTTTTGTTAGATTGCATTGGATTATATCTCCTTTTTGTAATATTCTTGCCATTTGTTCTGGAATATATATCCTTTGTGTAATATAATGATAAAGAATGGTGGAAAGTGTTTATAATGAAACCAAATGGATATCCTGATTTATTGCCAAGTTAACATAATACCTTACCAAAAAATCTAGGGCATATATTGCCGGTAAAACTGCTTTTATCTAAAAAAGGAGTTTTCCTTCTTAATATTGCTTCCTTTGGTAAAAACGGATTGGTCTTGGGGAAGTAATCTTCGCCATAATATATGAAATTTGGTATAGAGTATTACTCGGCGTTGTGGCAAGTTCGGAAACCAATATCGTAAAATTTACTGTGCATAAGATAGGTTATTCGCTAAAGGTGTCCGAGCTTGGATGTTCCTCAGGTGTCATTTGTCATTGCTAACGCAGTCCGGAAACAAATTGCCTAAGAAACAAACTTCATAAACTGTCCACAATCTTCCGGATGCATCCGGGTGCATAAAGACTAAAAGCGGGTTTAACGCTTTCGGGGCATGCACAATTTTCCGGTATAAGAAACCTGCCCCCTCTCTTTAAGTTTACATAATATATATTATCGGACGTTATAATTTTCTCTATCTCTCTCTCCTCTCTGTATCTTTTAATTCTTAATTTTGTCTAATATTGTAAAATTAATTTTGGGGTTGACAGAGAGAAAAAAATTGGATAATATATTTCACAAGTTGAATTATGCTAAGACAATGAGCAGGTTTAGTACGAAAGTTTTGGAAGTGCACAGAGAGTTGTCATTTTGCTGAAAGCGCAACCCTTCCCCTTTCGGAAACTCTCCTGCGAGTCGCCGGCCGAAATCAGCGAAGCTGAGAGTAAGTTTGGACGGGACTTTCCCGTTACAGAAAAACCAATTAAGAGGACGGGACTATCTATGCCTCCCGTCAATAAGAGTGGTACCGCGGAAGTATACCTTTCGTCTCTAATAGATGAGATGAAAGGTTTTTTGTTTTTTCTTTTTATTATTTTTATAAGAGGTGATTTTAATGAGCAATCGGGTAATGATTTTTGACAGCACTTTAAGAGATGGAGAACAAACACCGGGTGCCAAGCTTAACGCTCAAGAAAAAGTAAAAATTGCCCGTCAGCTTGCCCGTTTAAATGTAGATGTTATCGAAGCAGGTTTTCCTATCTCCTCCCCAGGTGATCTCAAAGCTGTTCAACAAATTTCCAGAGAAGTTAAAGGTCCGATCATTGCAGCGCTGGCAAGAGCAGTCAAAGAAGATATTGATTGTGCCTGGGATTCGGTCAAAGAAGCTGAAAAACCCCGTCTTCATGTCTTTTTAGCGGCATCGGATATTCACATGGAGAAAAAATTGCGAAAGAGTCCGGAAACCTGCCTGCAAGAAGCTGTCGAAGCGGTAAGATATGCCAAAAGCTTTACCGATGACGTGGAATATTCTCTGGAGGATTCAACCAGAGCGCGGGAAGATTATATCCTGAAGGTGGTAGAAGCGGTTATTGATGCAGGAGCTACTGTCGTCAATCTTCCGGATACTGTCGGTTATACTGTTCCGGAGGAGTACGGCAGGTTAATCCACCTGATTAATACTAAGGTTCCCAATATTCATAAAACCATCCTGAGCGTTCACTGCCATAATGACCTTGGGCTGGCAGTAATAAATTCACTTGTCGCCGTCGAAAATGGGGCCAGGCAAATCGAATGTAATGTTAACGGGATCGGGGAACGTGCCGGCAATGCTGCTTTGGAAGAGATTGTCATGGCTATGGTTATTCGTGGCGATAAATATCCTTATTATTCGGGAATTAATACCAAAGAAATTTACCGCACCAGTCGTTTAGTCAGCAAGTTGACAGGGATTCCCATCCCTCTGAATAAAGCGGTAATCGGTCTAAATGCTTTTGCTCATTCCTCCGGCATCCACCAGGACGGGGTTTTAAAAGATAAGCGTACCTATGAGATAATTAATGCCGATTTGATCGGGGGCCAGGCCGCCCAAATGGTTTTAACGGCCCGTTCGGGGCGCCATGCTGTGCGTCATCAGCTGGAAACAATGAACTATCACCTGGAAAATGGAGAATTTGAGGCATTTTATCAGAAATATGTGGAGCTAGCCGATAAAAAGAAAGAAATATACAAAGAAGACCTGGAAGCCATGTTAATTGATGTCTCTTATGCAGAATCTACGTACGAATTAGAGTATCTCCAGACGGTAAGCGGAACAAGAACGATTCCTGCTGCTGTAGTACGCCTCAGTAAAGGCGGGGAAATTTTTGAAGAAGTTGCCAGCGGTTCAGGTCCCATTGATGCAGCGTATAAGGCAGTGGAAAAAATTACTGGAATCGATACGGATATGGAAAATTATAATCTAAGGGCTGTTTCCCCCGGCATGGATGCCCTGGGTGAAGTATCCCTGAAAATTAACTATAAAGATAAGAATATTATCGGTCGGGGGATGAGCACAGATATAGTTGAAGCAAGTGTGAAAGCCTATCTCGACGGAATAAACAAGTTGATTCGTCTTATATCTAACAATAATCATAAACAGGCAAACTCCGTCTCTAAAAGCGGAAGTTAAGGAAATTAAGGAAGTTAAGAAAAATGTTTGGCGGTTCCTCCCTTGCGAACCATTGTTTGCCCGCTGAGCTGGACTGTGCTATAATGAAAATGAGAAAACCATTACAAAGGTGGTTGTTCCGGTGAAAAAATTAACTTCCCGCCAGCAGGAAATCTTAACTTTTATTAAAGAAGAAGTAATGCAGAAAAATTATCCACCTTCTGTGAGGGAAATCTGTAAAGTTATGAATCTCAGTTCCAGCTCCACAGTCCATGCCCACTTGCGGGCTTTGGAAAAGAAAGGTTTTATTAAACGGGATCCGACGAAGCCGAGGGCTCTGGAAATTTTGGACCCTGCTGCACGCTCCCATCCGAATAAGAAAGCCAGGCTTATTCCCATACTCGGTCAGGTAACGGCCGGAGTGCCTGTTTTGGCTGAAGAAAATATTGAAGACTATCTTCTCCTCCCGGGTGAAATTGTCAAGGAAGATACGGTTTTTTTGCTCCGCATCCGGGGGGAGAGTATGAAAGAAGCGGGTATTCTTCCGGAAGACCTGGTTATTGTCCGGCAGCAGCCATCCGCGGAGAACGGAGAAATTGTTGTTGCCCTGCTTGCCGATGAAGCTACCGTAAAAAGATTTTACCGGCAGAATGATACAATTATCCTCCAACCGGAAAATCCAGATTTTGAACCGATCATTATTCCTGCAGATGAAGATACCCGGATTTTAGGCAAAGTAATCGGTTTAATTAGATCGTTTGATTAGACCAACTACCTTCATCCCGTTCTTTCATTCTGCAAGTATTGCTTTCAATATGGAGCCTATCCCCAAAATAAAGTGCTGATAGCTCAGACCGCCCTGCACATAAAGGGCATATGGTTCCCGCAGAGGCGCATCGGCGCTTAATTCACTGGAGGATCCCTGGACAAAAGTCCCGGCAGCCATAAAAATAGGATCTTGATAACCGGGTGTTTCCCCTTCTATCGGGACAAAATGGGAGTTGATCGGGGAAAATTCCTGGACTGCCCGGCAAAAATTTTGTAATTCTTCCCGTTTTTTTAAACGAATCATTTGCACGATATCTCCCCTCTTTTCTCCAGGCCGGGGGTCCACCCCGTAACCGGCTCTCTCCAGAGTTGCGGCAAGAGTTACTGCTCCTTTTAAGGCTTCTCCGGTTAAATGGGGAGCCATGAAAAGTCCCTGGTAAAAAAGCCTTTTATTATATACAAAGGCTCCCAGTTCTTTTCCCAGTCCCGGTGCAGTCATGGCACTGCTGACCCTGTTAATATACTTTTTTTTGCCGACAACGTAACCACCGGTTGGAGCAAGCCCTCCCCCGGGATTTTTGATCAGTGAGCCGGCAATAAGATCTGCTCCGGCTTCAAGGGGTTCATCCTTCTCCACGAATTCTCCGTAGCAGTTGTCTATGAAGATAATAATGTCGGAATTGTAGAAACGGATTTTATTAACCATGTTCTCAATATCTTTAACTGTCAAAGAAGGACGAAAAGGATTATAACCCCTGGAACGCTGAATCAAGACCGCAGAAGTAGGTTTTTGCAATAGCTCTTTCAGTTTTTTTTCATCTTTGGCATCTTCTACCTCTTGCATATTAACACAGTGAAAGGCAATACCCCAGTCTTTTAGATTGCCTTCCCATATACTTGAAGATTCTTGCCCGTCTTCGGCAAATTTTTTACCTCCAATAGCTCTCCAAAGGGTATCGTAAGGACGACCCGTTACGATAAGAAGCCGTTCTCCCGGACTTAGCAGCCCCTTTAAACAAGTAAACAATGTATGTGTACCCGAGACCAGGTGAGGGCGGACCAAGGCGTCCTCTCCCTGAAAAATACGGGCAAAAAGGGCATCCAGCTTTTCTCTTCCCCTGTCATGGTACCCGTAACCTTCGCTGGAATGAAAACAGTCATCAGTAATTTTTTCCTGCTGAAAAGCGCTCAGAACTTTAGCCTGGTTAAAGAGAGAAATGGCTTCTATTGCTTCATGCTGCGCCTTCACTTCTTTTTCAGCTTCAAGTATAAGTCTGTTTATTTCCGGTTTTAAAGAAAAGAACTGCCACCATTCCATTAATAATCATCGTCCTTTCAATTTTTCTCTTCATCCCTCCCCTCTTCAACCCCTCTCTCCTTTTCTCGGGTAAAAGGGAGAAGCCTATTAACATAAAGTTCACTGATTTCTACATCGGCAATCGCATATTCCCCATTAAAAGCTACCTTTAAAACCTTTCCGTTTGCATAAAGAAATGAAAAAGAAGGCCACTTGTCATAAGGAATAAAGAGTTTTAAACAGACGGTATTGGGGGCCAGAGTCTTGTTAATCATCTCTTGAAGGTCTCTGATATTCTCCCCTGTTTCCGCAGAAACAAATATGGAAGGAGTATATTCCCGTTCAATTTTTTCCTTGATGGAATGCAGTTCAGATACCGGAAGGAGGTCCATTTTGGTAAAGACAAATATTCTTGGTTTATTCGTCATTGCTAAACTCTGTAAAGTCTCCTCCACAGAGGCTATTAATTCCCTAAAATCATTGCGGCTTATATCCACAACATGAAGGAGAAGATCCCCCTCCCGGATTTCCTCCAAAGTAGCGCTGAAAGCATCCATAAGCTGACGGGGAAGATTGCGAATAAAGCCCACTGTATCAGTCAGAAGAATCTTTTTCCCCTCTTCATTGTTTAGATATCTCACTGTGGGGTCCAGTGTAGCGAAAAGCTTATCTTCAGTAAAAACCTGCGCTCCGGTGAGAACATTTAAAAGAGTCGATTTTCCGGCATTAGTATACCCCACAAGGGGAATTATGCTAAAACCTTTCTCCTTACGGCTTTCCCGATGAAGCCTGCGGTGTTTTTTTACCTGTTTAATTTCTTTACGTAGAACGGCAATCCTTTGCTTAATTCTTCTCCGGTCTATTTCCAGTTGGGTTTCTCCCGGCCCCCTGGTTCCGATCCCAGCGCCCAGACGGGACAGGTAAGCTCTTCTTCCCGTCAGACGGGGTAAAAGATAACTAAGTTGGGCCAGCTCTACCTGTAATCTTCCTTCTCTGGAAAGAGCTCTCTGGGCGAAAATGTCCAGAATTAAAGCGGTGCGGTCAATTATTTTTCCGCCAACCAGATTTTCAAGGTTTCTAATTTGCGTCGGTGAGAGTTCATGGTCAAAGATAACCAGTCCGGCTTCCATTTCCTCTTTGGCAATTTTTAGTTCTTCAGCTTTTCCTTTACCGATGAAGTACGTTGGATTCATCTTATCACTTTTTTGCCGGACCATGCCGATTACTTCTCCGCCGGCAGTCTCTGTGAGCAGACAAAGTTCCTCCATAGATATATCCTCATCATTTTGTGCGTCTTGCGATATATCCAGGCTGACAAGGATGGCTTTTTCCCGGTTTGTTATCTGTTCTCCTATTATATTCCTGCACTCTTCCCTTCTAACTATTTTTAGCAAAATTTTTAGTAAAATTTGTTATGCAGCCAAAACAATTAAAAGACACTTGGGAACAAGTGTCTTTATCTTCCGTCCAATCCTTTTGGGGGATAGTTTCAAAGCTTTTTGTTCTCGAATTCTCTCAGATTCTTATTCGGCAGTCTGATTAAAAACTATATTCCGGAAAGGAATGATCGTAGAAACTGCATGCTTATAAACCATTTGCTGCTTTCCGTCAACATCCAGCAAAATGGTAAAATTATCAAAACTACGAATGCTTCCTTTTATTTGATAGCCGTTGACGAGGAAAATAGTTACCGGTGTGTTTTCCTTGCGAATCTGGTTTAAAAAGTTATCTTGAAGATTTAATGGCCCCTTCGTCATTCTTTTCGCCTCCTGCTTTGTTTGTATATTCTATTCGGTATAAAATGTTAATATCCTGCAATCTTTCTACAAATACTATCCAGAATTGGCTCCAATTTCATTTCCGGTTCAATTTCAAGCCAGGTAATCCTCTTATCAGCCCGGAACCAGGTCATCTGTCTCTTGGCAAATTTTCTTGTATCCTGCTTAAAAACGGAGACGGTCTTTTCCCATTCCCAATTCTTTTGCAGGTACATAAGCATATGCCTGTAACCAAGGGATTGAAGCGCTTTTGAATTACTTCCATAACCTTTTTTAAGAATATCTTTAACTTCCAGGAGAAGCCCTTTTTGGAGCATCAGGTCCACTCGATGATTTATTCTCGCATAAAGCAATTCCCGTTTCATGGTTAGTCCGAACATGATCAACTCATAGGGACTCTTATTTTGCAAGGTTAATTCCTGCTGCCTGGAAATAGGTTCCCCTGTTAAATAATAATATTCCAAAGCCCTGATAATACGTTTGGTATCATTAGGGTGCAGTTTTTTTCCCCCCGCAGGATCGACTTGTTGCAGTTTATGGTAAAGATGTTCTTTTCCATAGTCAGCCAGTTCCCTCTGCAGTTTTTCTCGCACACTGGGATTATATTTCCCGCTACGGAAAGTATACTCATCAATAAGTGCCTTGATATAGAGACCGGTTCCTCCAACCAGGATGGGAAGTTTACCCCTGGAATGAATCTCCGAGATATGTTTTCCGGCCATTGACTGATAATCGAAAACTGTAAAATTAACATCAGGCGTAACAACATCGATCATGTGATGGGGAATCCCCCTCCTTTCTTCAGCGGTAGGTTTGGCGCTTCCGATATCCAGATAGCGATAGACCTGCACGGAATCTGCTGAAACAATTTCCCCTCCTATTCTCTCGGCCAGAAGAATGGAGAGGTCCGTTTTACCGGTGGCTGTGGGCCCGGCAATGATGATCAGGGGGATTTCGTTATTTCCCTCAACTTTTACCTCGTTCATAAAACTCCTCCTTTTTTGTCCCCCGTTTTAACGTCTTTTAAAATACTTCTCTAGTTCAGTTTTCTTCATTTGAAAAAAAACGGGTCTTCCGTGGGGACAAAAAAAGGGATCACGGCATTCTTGCAGTTGCTGTAAAAGCGACCTTATTTCCTTGAATGTTAAGCTCTTGTTCGCTTTTATGGCTGCTTTACAGGATAATTGCAATAGAGCTTCTTTTTGAAAATCTTCTTTCTCCAAAGGTTTAGATGTTAACTCTTCAAAAAGATCTTGTAACATTTCCGGATGAAAAATGTCTTTCAAGAAAATAGGGACTCTGCGGATTATAAATGTATTATTGCCAAACTGCTCCAGTTCTAACCCTATTTCTTCCAGTATCTTTATTTTGGCGGAAAGCTGTTCCGCCATGTCCATGGGAAGCTCAAAAGGGAGCGGTAAAGCAATCTGGCTACTGAGTAAAGCATCATTGTTTTTTTGCTGCAATTTTTCCCAAAGTATCCGTTCGTGTGCCGCGTGCTGATCCAGAAAAAAGAGTTCTTCTCCCTTTTGCAAAAGGATATATGTTTCAAATACTTGTCCGATAATAACTTCAAAAAAAGGTTCTTTAAGCAGCGGTTTTGTCAATAATGTCAGGTTTTCGCCGCTTTCTAAAGGGGATTTTTCGTAAGATTTTTCGGATAAGAAAGCTTCATCTGTTCTTTCCGTAAATACCGGTGTTCTTTTTGTAAATACCGGGGTATCCGCTGAAGGAGAAAATCTGTTTTCCCTTGCCCCATATGTAATTATTTCTTCTTGAAAATGTGCTTTTTCCCCGCCCGGTTGGACATTTCCTCCCTTTTTCACGCGGTTTATCTCCTCTTTCCAGCTGAATGCGGGAATTCTTTTCCCTGTTTGAAAAGCAATATTTAAAGATCTAATGAGAAATGAGCGGACAAATTCTTCACGATACAGTCTGATTTCTGTTTTTGCAGGATGAACATTCACATCAATTTCTGCCGGAGGAAGGGAAAGGAAAAGAAAGGCCAGGGGATATTTTTTGGAAGTAACCAGGCTGGAATAACTTTTGTCGAGAGACTCTCTGAACGTTTTACTCCGGACAACCCGACCATTAACAAAAAAGAATTGATAGCTTCTATTGCTCCGGGCAAATAAAGGGTCGCTTACGTACCCGTCCAGGCAGTAATTGTCCTCAGTAAAATGCAACGGGATTAAATTTCTTTCCATATCATGACCCAAAAGGGTTAAAATTACATTAATTAGTTGCCCATCTCCGGACGTCTCAAAAAGAATACCTTTTTCCCTTTCAAGAATAAAAGAGACATCCGGTCTGGAAAGGGCAAGGACCTGCATCGTGCGAGAAACCTTTGCCGTTTCTGCAGCAAGCCCCTTTAAAAATTTGCGTCTCGCGGGAATATTAAAAAAAAGATCTTGAACAATGACCCTCGTTCCTGCCGGAAACCCAACTTCCTGAAAAGACTTTTCTGTTCCGCCTTCCAGAAAAAGATAAGTTCCTGCTTCTTCACGGCATTGACGCGAAGTAATGGATAATTTTGAAACAGAGGAAATACTGGGAAGTGCTTCCCCCCGAAAACCAAGGGTATGAACAGTGTCCAGATCCTCTATGTTTTGAATTTTACTGGTTGCATGTCTTTCCACAGCCAGGCGCAGTTCAGTGGAAGGTATACCGTCTCCATCGTCAATAACGGTAATTTCTTGCAGCCCTCCTTTTTTGAGGATAACCCTAATACGTTTAGCTCCTGCATCCAGAGCATTCTCTACCAGTTCTTTAACTACTGATGAAGGGCTTTCAACAACTTCACCCGCGGCAATTTGGTTGGCTGTCCCTGGGGACAGTTTTCTGATAGGCACCCCTTCTCACCTGTCCTTTTCTTTGTGAAGAGTTCCCCGGCCAACAAGCCGGTTTTGTAGAGAAAAAAGTCTGACCAGGGCTTTTAGCGGTGTAAAATTAACAAGGTTCAGCTCTTTTATTTCTTCGATAATTTTCCGTTCTTTTCGTGAAAGAGCTTCCTTTTCCACCTGCACCTCGGGGAAAAGAGAAAGCTGACCTTTTCTGCCCTGAGATATAACACTTCCGGCAGAGTCTTCCTTGGAAAACATCTTCTCAATTCGGTGGGCGGAAGGGTTTGCTTCCTCCAGTTCTTTTAATAACTTCTGGGCCCGCAATATAACTTCCTCCGGAAGACCTGCCATGCGGGCAACATTGATGCCGTAGCTTCGATCCGCTTTTCCGGGGACGACTTTTCTTAAAAAAATGACCTGATCTCCTTTTTCACGGACGGAAACAGTATAATTTTTTACTCCGGCCAGCTGTTTTTCCAGCGCGGTTAATTCGTGGTAATGGGTGGAGAAAAGAACCCTGGAAGCTGTCTCACTATGCAAATATTCCAGGATAGCCCTGGCCAGACTCATACCGTCATAAGTACTGGTTCCCCGTCCGATCTCATCCAGGACTACCAGGCAATCGTCCGCTGCACTGGTTAAAATTGAGGCTGTCTCTTCCATTTCAACCATAAAAGTGCTTCTTCCCCTGCTCAGATCGTCGCTGGCGCCAACCCTGGCAAAGATGCGTTTTAACGGTGTAAAAACCATTGTTTCAGCAGGGACAAAGCTCCCGGCCTGGGCCATAATTAACAACAGGGCAGCACTGCGGCAATATGTACTTTTCCCGGCCATATTCGGACCGGTTATAATTTGAATTCTCTCGTTTTTTTCGTCCAAGAAGATATCATTTGGAACGAAAAGATTATCGCCCTTTTGTTCTACAACAGGATGGCGGCACTCACGGATTTGGATGCTTTCATCGCCGGAAAAAGAAGGTTTGACATAATTATAGGTTAAAGCTGCATCAGCCAGGGAAAAAAGACAGTCCAAATCAGCCATTTGACGGGCTGCAAGCTGCAGTTCCGCCGTAAATCCCGCGACTTTCCGGCATAATTTCTGAAAAAGCTCGGACTCCAGTTGAGCTAAACTCTCCTCTGCATTTAGGATAAGTTCTTCCTGTTCTTTTAACTCCTGGGTTATAAAACGTTCCGCGTTAGCCAGGGTTTGTTTGCGGATATAATTGGAGGGGACACGTTCCTGGTATAACTTCGTTACCTCCAGGTAATAACCGAATACTTTATTAAAGCCGACTTTTAAAGTGCGGATTCCTGTTCTTTCTCTTTCTTGTTTTTCCAGTTCCAGCATCCAGGTTTTGCTGTCTCCGGAAATTTTGCGGAGTTTATCTACCTCAGTTGAGTAGCCTGACTTAAATATATTACCGTCTTTTATGGCAAAAGGGGTATTTTCGCTAATCGCTTGCTCTAATTCTGTTTCCAGAGGCCTAAAATCAGGGATCTCTTCTTTCATTCTTTTAAAAAGCCCGGCCTTTATCTCTGCAAGGACAGCTTGGAGCGCGGGCAAAATCTGCAGGGTTTTTTTAAGGGAGAGCATCTCTCTAGGGCCAATTTGTCCCAGGCTTAAACGTCCGCAGAAGCGTTCCAAATCACAGATATCCTTAAGTAACTTTTTTATTTCTCCATGAAAAAAAGGATTGCTTTTCAGCTCATCCACAGCTTCCCAGCGCAGGGATAAAAGCTCTCGTTCCAATAACGGTCTTTGCAACCATTTGCGCAGCAATCTACTGCCCATGGAAGTCCTGGTCCGGTTGAGAATTCCAAAGAGCGAACCCGCTTTATCCCTGGAACGAATAGTTTCAAAAATCTCAAGGTTTCGAAGGGTAATCGCGTCCAGAAACATGGCTTCACCCTTTTGGATCAGGCGAATCTGTTGAAAATGCGACATGGGAGCTTTTTGCATCTCTTTAATATAACGAAGGGCTGAAGCTGCCGCATGGAAAGCCGGCAGGGAAGTAATTAACTCGGCACTCTCCAATAGGGATGGGCAATGCAGTTCTTTTAAAAAAGTCAAGGCTGTCTCCCGGTCGGAAAAAGGTTCCCGGTAATTAACAGACCAGTTTCCCTCTATCTCTTTAAGGAGAGACGGGCCGGCAGTCCGATTTTTTCCCCCGGAGGTAATAACAAGTATTTCGGCCGGCTGAAGGCGGGAAATTTCATCTCTTAATTCACCTTCTCCTTCGGGACCGTTAAAGTGAAAAACCATAAGTTCACCGGTAGAAACATCAATAACTGCCAGACCATGTCCTCCCTCATCTCCCAATGTATAAACCGAAGCAAGGTAGTTGTTCCGGTCTTCTTCCAACAGGTTATCTTCAATACTGGTCCCCGGGGTAATTACCCGTATTACCTCTCTTTTTACCAGTCCCTGGGCCTGAGCTGCCTCTTCAACCTGTTCACAAATAGCCACCTTATAACCTTTTTCCAGCAGGCGGGCAATATAGCCCGAGGCTGCATGATGTGGAAAACCGGCCAGCGGTACCGCATTCTCCTTATTTCCGTCCCTGCTTGTCAGGGTAATTTCAAGCTCTTTGGAGGCAGTTACGGCATCTTCAAAAAACATTTCATAAAAATCGCCAACCCGGAAAAAGAGAATAGTATCGGGATATTCCTCTTTAATTTCTTTAAACTGCTGCATCATTGGTGTTAATTTGGCCATAACCAGCTCACTCCATAAAACAAAATCCCAAAAACGATTCTTTAACATTTTCCCTTCTGAAGGGTGAAAATGAGTCATTCTGAACAATGGAATTTAATATCATGAATACCGGATACCTGTCCTGCATGTAGCAACTGGGTTTATTATAACATAATTCCTTATAATGAAAAAAGAACCTGTTAAATAATACAGGTTCCGACTATATTTTTAATAATGATATTCAAAAAAATACGTAAAATAGACAAAGTACTTTTCATGTATTAAACTATTTTTTAGGAAGACAACCTTTTAGGAAACAACTTTTGAGTTGCTCTTTTTACACTGAGGGCATAGACCATAAAAATAAAGCTGAATAGAAGAAACATCAAATCCCGTTTCTTTTTTAATTTTTTCCAGCAAATTTTCTTCACGAAATTCTTCTAAAAAACGAACCTGCTCCAGATCATCCACCCGGCCGCAACTTTCACAGTAAGCATGAGAATGAGGTTTCACGGCAGCATCATAACGCAATCCCCCGTCTCCGACATTTAATTCCTGGATTAACCCAACTTTTTTTAGAACGTCGACGGTTTTGTACACTGTAGCCAGACTCATAGCAGGATAATTTGGTTTCAATTGTTGATAAATCTTTTCTACACTGGGGTGCGATTTAGTATCCTTTAATATGGAATATACGGCCATTCTTTGTGGAGTTACCTTAATTTTTTTGGCCCGCAGGATTTCCTCAATTGTTTGCATCTTTATCCCCCAATTGTTGTTAAACAATAAATAATATTACTATTACCTTTTAACTATATAATAATTTTCTTTTACCGTCAAGCCTCTTTTCTAAAAAGTTTTATTATCTCTAATCAATTATTCCTATTAAATTCCATGTTCTTATTTCTTTAATTTTAATATTGATAAATTTTCCGGTAAGGTTTTCTGTACAGGGAAAATGAACAATTTTATTCGTTCTCGTTCTCCCCGTATACATATTAATATCTGTCTTACTTTTTCCTTCGACCAGGACTTCCTGTATACTTCCCAGGAGAGACTGATTTTTTTCCAAATTAATCCGGTTTTGTTTCTTGTTTAGCTTGATTATTCTTTCTCTCTTTACTTCTGGTAAAACCTGATTTCTCTTCTCTGCAGCCTTAGTTCCTTTGCGGGGAGAATAGATAAAGGTAAAGGCAGCATCAAAACGGACTCTTTCCACCATTTCCATAGTCAGTGCAAAGTCTTCTTCATCTTCTCCGGGAAAGCCGACAATTATATCTGTCGTAATAGAAGAATTGGGGATTATTGTTCTTATTTTTTCAATAATTTTCCAATAAAATTCCCTGTTATATCTCCGGTTCATTTCTTTTAGAATGCGATCGCTTCCTGATTGCAGAGGAAGATGGATATGTTCACAAATATTTTTACCCTCCGCAATAGTCCGGATAACTTTTTCGGAAAAGTCTTTAGGATGTGATGTCATAAACCTTATGCGCAAAGAATTATTGTCCAGTTGGTCCAGTGTACGCAACAAATCGGCAAAATCTATCTTTTGCTTCAAGTCTTTACCATAGGAATTTACATTTTGTCCCAACAGGGTAACTTCCTTAAAACCGTTTTTTATAAGTTCTTTCGTTTCGTTAAGGATCTTTTCCGGAAGCCGGCTTATCTCCGGTCCTCTAACATAGGGGACAACGCAATAAGAACAAAAATTGTTACAGCCGTGACTGATGGGAACCCATGCTTTAAAACCGTCGTTTCTTTTAACGGGAAGGGATTCTCTTTCGCCTAACAGGTTAAGGTCGAATACTGTTTTTCCTGCAGACCCGGCCTTCTCCAGCAGTTCCGGAAATCTTTCCAATGCATTTGGACCGGAAACCAAATCAATAAATTTAAAACGTTCTTTTATTTTACGCGCTATCCCTTCATGTTGAGCCAGACAACCCCATAATGCAATAATCATACCGGGTTTATTTTTTTTTAATTCTCGCAACATACCCAACCGGCTGTAGACCTTTTCTTCAGCTTTTTTTCGGATAGCACAGGTATTAATAATTAGGATATCGGCTTCTTCCTCATTTTTTACTGCTGAGTAACCCATTCCTTCCAGATAACCGGCCAAAACTTCTGAATCAGAGACATTCATTTGACAGCCGTAAGTTAATATTAAATACTTTCTTTCTGCTTTGCTTTTTTCCATGCTTAAATCGTACATCAGGCCTTCCTTCCCGCTTTTTAGCGTATTTAAGTCGAAATATGCGCTTGCCCGGGAAATAATTATAATAAATCTTCCGGCTCTTGACTTTCAATATCCAATAAAATTTCTTTTGCTTCTTCAAGACAGCGGGAGGGAACCAGAATTTTTCTCTCTGCCAGAGGACCTGTTGTTAAACCGTAAATTCCTCCCAAAGCTTCTCCGGAAATCAAGACAGGGATACCTTCAGATTTGAGTCTTCCTTCTAGTAGCGATAAAATGATCGGATCTGTTTCCACGTCAAGCTGAACCCAGTTTTTTAAAGAAGCCTCATTTTCTGAACTGCTGCCGCACATATAAACTCGTCCCTCTTCAGCGAGGGAAACCCCCGGGAAAATTTTCCTTGCTTCTTCAAGATAAAGGGTTCCATTCCGGTAAGCAGGTAAGTGTGTTAAAAGCAAATCCTTAACACCCGCTTCCAGGGCTAGTGATCCGGCCTGAAAAGCGCTCATATGATTGGTCTTTCCCTGTTGTAAATCTTCTTCCAGATAATTTGCTTCGCAAAGCAGCAAGGAAGCACCGGCTGAAAAATCTTTTAGCCCGGAAAAGTACTCCGTATCGGCAGAATAGACAAGTTTTTTTTGACCCCCAACCACAATGGAAACAGCGTAGCAGGGTACCGGGTGAATAGTTTGCAGGAAAGAAAAGGAAAAAGGACCTATCTGCACTTCCTTTTGCTTATCAAGCGCTTCCAGCATGAATACATCTTTATACGGTATTCTCATAAATTCAGCTTTCGGAACACCCGGAGCAAAGATAGCCAGAGGCTTTATCGCCGGGTCTTTGGCCATTTCCATCTGCCAGGCATAACGCAGGATAAAAAGATCTGAAATATGATCACTGTGCAGATGGGAAATTATGATAGCAGAAAGATCTTTTATTTCAATAAAATGCTGAAGATTACTTAAAACACCGTTACCGCAATCAAGAAGAATATAGCAATCGTCCTGTTCGAGAAGATATCCGGAACAACTTCCGCCTGCGGGGGGATAGGGCCCATAATTCCCAAGAACGATAATTTTCATTTTACAGCCTCCCACCTGTTCGGTCTATCTGTTGAAAATCGAATTTTGACCTGACTCACGCCTTACATTGTCTTACTAACACTGTTTGGCTAAAAGAAATACCCTTTTTGTTGTTGTTTTATAGTTAGATTGCTCAGCCAGACAATAGTTATTATAGTAATTAACCTAAAAATTAAACTCTCCGGCAGGGACCATTGTAAAAAAATAATAAACCCCTTACCGAGAGCATAGGATTCCAGAGCCGTTAAGACTGCGCTGAAAAGGATAAGGTAAGGAAGTTGCCAACCTTTTTGTTCCGGAAGAAAGCGCATCAAGATAATAGCGATCCCCCCGACGGCGAAAAGGTATAACAAGGGAATACCCCGATAGGTAAAGAATGTTTCTTGAAAATGATAAAAACCTTTAGTTAAAAATATGTTATTAAGATAACAACTAACAAAAACCGACCAAAAACCGGCACTCCAGAGCCTTCCCAGTTCTTTTAAACCTACTATTACCAAAAGAATTATCCAGACAAAAACAGCAAAAATTAACCAGGGCATCCGGATCACTCCCTTATTCTGGAAGTTAGGTAAATATCACAGTTAAAGCCTTCCGGAACGTAGTATTGCCCATAACCACCAAAACCCCATGGCAGCGGCCAAAATAAGTCCGATTTCAGCGATGGGAAAAGCTTTAAAGAGTCTAACTTCCGTAGAATTTACCAGAAAACAAAGTCCTATGATAATACTGGCCAGGACTATACTAAAGGACAGGCGGTTAACCATGTTGTTAAACCTGAGCAATACTTTATCAATATCAACAGCTTCAATTTTTATTCTTACATTGTTAAGCGCTCCCTTTTCCAAAATAGCACTTAAGTATTCAGGAAAAATTTCAATCAAGCGATTATAACTAAGTAGGTATTTTAAGAAACGGCCTTTTATTTTATTTCTGGAAAGCTCTCCTCGTAAGAATTCTTTACCGAATGGCTCTAAAATTTCCGCGATGCTAAAGTCCGGTTCCAATTCGGAAACAAGCCCTTCCAATGTAAAAAAAGTCTTCGCCAGGATAGTAAATTCTGCAGGAAAACGAATCTGTTGTCTGTAGGAAATTTCCATAAGCTCATACAACAACTGTCCAACTTGAATTTCTTTGAGGGGAAGAGCATAATAATATTCCTGTAACCTTCCTAATTCCCATTTTAATTCATTTTTATCAGTTTTGTCGGTAATTACACCCAGATTAACAATGGAAGCTAAAACCTGCTCCCGATCTCCTGTAATAAAACCCACCAAGAGCCGGACGAATATGTGCCGCTGTTCATCACTAAGTGAGCCGGTAACACCGAAATCAAGAAAAAAAATTTTTTCTCCCGGTATAACTCCTATATTGCCAGGGTGTGGATCTCCATGAAAAAATCCGTCTTCCAAAATTTGTTTCAGATATGCCCTTGTTAATTTTTCTACAATGGACCGCTTATCAAAATTACCCTCTCTTAGAGCATCCGAATTATTTAATATCACTCCCTGTATATACTCCATAGTCAATACTCTTTGCGTTGTATAGTTCCAATAGATCGAAGGAATGATAATACTTTCGTCATTTATAAAATTTTTTTTTAACTTCTCCGCATTACGTGCTTCCTGGTGGTAGTTTAGTTCCATCAGGATGATACGCTTAAATTCCGACAGTATATTGCTAAAGTGATTAAATCTTCCTACTGTAGTATACTTGTCCAGGAGGCTTGCTATTTCCTCCAAAATCCCCAGATCCTGTTCAATCGTCCTTTTGATATTGGGCCGTTGAATTTTCACAACAACTGTTTTTCCACCAGGGAGCACAGCTTTGTGAACTTGCCCAATCGAAGCAGCGGCAAGAGGTGTTTCATCAAAATAATCAAAAATGAGATCCAGTGAATAATTAAGTTCTTTTTCAACAACATTTTTGGCCTGGCTGCCTGAAAACGGCTGGACTTGATCCTGAAGGCGGCGTAATTCTTTAATATAATCGTTTGGAAGGATATCGGTTCGAGTACTTAAAAGCTGACCAAATTTAACGAATGTTGGTCCAAGTTCTTCAATTGCCATTCTCAATCGTTGTGCTTTGGACAGTTCGGCTCTTTTTACGGTCTTACGGTATAAAGGATAAGGAAGATGTTTGGTTAACTCTTCAATGCCCAGGTCATGAATAAGCTGGCCGAAACCATACTTGACCAATGTATTTATAATTTTCCGAAACCTTTTCAGGCGGCCTCTTCTCCACAACTTCTATTTTCACTCCGTTTTTTCCGTATTAAGTACAAGAAGGCCTGTGAAGCTCTCACAAGCCTTCTTGATTCTCTTTTTGTTCAACTTTTTGTTCAACTTTTTTCAATGATTCTTCCAGAAAATTAATCTTTTCTTCCAGTTCATGAAGTTCTGTTTTTGTCACCAGATTTCCTTTCTGGAGTAAACTCGTAATTTCACCGTTTAGATATTCTTTAAACTTAGCTCTCTCTTCTTCTCCTCTTTCTACCAGTTCTTTAATGGCTTGACGGGCATCTTCTCTGCCGATATCCCCTTTTTTTATCAAATAATCGACAACTTTTTCCGCTTTTTCGCGACTCAGGGACAAGGTACCCCACCCCAGGGAGATAAGAAAATCCAACATTTATCCTCACCTCTTTTTTACAGATATACTCTTGGAGAGGAAAATTATCTATCTAGTTTATATAGTAACAGTGTTCCCTTCCAAGAAAAGAATATCCTTAACTCTTAACTAAAGTTAAAACTCCATATTTGGAAATGATTATTAAACCTTCAATCGTTAACAAAGCACAAGATTATCCCTGTGAATAACTTCCTTATTTCCAGGATAACCGAGGACACCCGTTACTTCTGTAGACTTACATCCCATAATCTGCCTTAACTCTTCCGCACTGTAGTTTACAAGCCCCCGGGCCAGTTCTTCGCCCCTCTGAGTCGAAATTATAACTGTTTCTCCTCTTAAAAAAGCCCCTTCAATATTAATAATACCGATTGGTAAAAGGCTTTTTCCTTCTTCGGTAATAGCTTCTGCTGCGCCTTTATCTATATAAATAACGCCTTTAATTTTTTGGGTAAAAGCAATCCAGCGTTTTCTGCTGCGCAGGTGCCCATGTCCGGAACAGAAAAAAGTCCCTACATCCTCTCCCCTAATAATACGTCTTAAAATATTTTCCTGGCGTCCGTCGGCAATGATCATATCTATCCCTGAATTCATTACCATCTCAGCTGCTTCAATTTTACTGATCATCCCTCCCTTAGCCAACATTTCGTCAGTATTTCCGGCTATTTTTTTTATTTCAGGAGTTATCTCAGTAACGAGAGGAATACATTTTGCTGACGGGTCTATGTGAGGGTCCCCTGAACACAAACCGTCTATATTGGTTAAAATAATCAGCAGATCTGCATCAATAATCGTAGCCACTAATGCTGAAAGTTTATCATTGTCGCCAAATTCAATTTCCTCGGTGGAAACGGTATCATTTTCATTAATAATAGGAATGGTCCCGTATTTAAGTAAGTGAAGCAAGGCATTGCGGGAATTTATGTAGCGCTTTCTATTCTCCATATCTTCCCTGGTCAGCAAAACCTGGGCGACAATGTGTCCGTATTCGGCGAAAAGCTTTTCATAAAACTGAATTAATAAACCCTGACCTATGGCGGCAAGCGCCTGTCTTTCCTGAACTGTTGCCGGCTTTTTTTTAAGACCCAGCCTGCCGATTCCCGCTCCAATCGCTCCGGACGAAACTAAAACCATATCTTTTCCCTGGTTTTTCAGATCTGCTATTTCCCTCACCAGTTTTTCCGTAATACCCAGGTTTAACTTCCCCGTTTGATAAGTTAAAAGCCTGGTGCCCACTTTAACAACAATTTTTTGCAACATTTCAAAATTAACCGATCTATCCAAAGCGGCCCCTGCCTTAAATTTAATAATCTTAAATATTATAATTTAAGTAACAATTTATCCGGAAGGTACATTAGTTCCCTAACAAATTGCCCCTCTGCACAGCTTGCACAACTGCCTTAATCATTGAAGCCCGGACTGCACCTTCCTCCAGCGCAAGCAAACCGGCACTTGTTAATCCCCCGGGTGAAGTTACTTTATTCTTTAAGGATGCCGGATGTTCTCCCGTTTCCTGTAACATTCTGGCAGTACCCAGCATTGTTTGCGAAGCCAACATCAAGGCAGTTTCCCGGTTAAGCCCCGCCTCTACTCCACCATCCGTAAGAGCTTCCAAAATTAGAAGATAAAAAGCGGGACCACAGCCGCTCAGACCCGCTGCGGCATCAAGATATTTTTCTTCCAGTAAAACAACCTTTCCCAGTGCTTGCATAAAATCTTTAACAAATGCCTCTTCTTTTTCGGAAACATTCTTTCCAGTACTGATAATGCTCATACCTTCACCAATAAGACAGGGAGTATTTGGCATGATACGAACAATCCGCAAGGGCTTTCCTGCTTTTTCTTGTAAAAAATTTATCTGAATACCGGCAACAATGGAAATAATAAGTTGTTCAGATAATAATTCTTTAATTTCTTCCATCAACCCGGCAATATTTTGCGGTTTAACAGCAAAGAGAATTTGATTTGCTTCCCGGCATATTTCTTTAACATCGGTAGCTACATTGAGTTTCCACTTTTCTTGTAAAAATCCGGTTCTACATAAATCTTTATCGAAAATAAGAAGATCATCCGCGGGAACAATCTTTTTCTTCAGGATACCTTCCAGGATCACACTCCCCATCATTCCACAGCCAATAACTCCCAGCATTTAAACTCCTCCTGAAAAAACGAAAATATAAAACTTCATACCAGTATTTTATTATAAAGGTAAAAGCATTGCAAGTTCCAACTACGCTTAAAGTACAGCTAACGACCTGTTGCCTGAGCAGCCCCCCATGCCACCATCAGACGGATGAAAATACAAGAACAGTATTTTCAGGATATTTTTTTCTGGCCTGCCTGCCGGCGCTCCTGACTTCTGACCTATTTTCAGAGTAGAGTGCTCTGTAAAAAAAAACATCCGTATGGGCAGGCCACGCGGATACGCAATTAGTAATTTTTATATTACTAACAGCCTGTGAAGCGGCTGTTTATAGTAAAAATTGGCAGGGGAGACAGGTTTCGAACCCGCAACCTGCGGTTTTGGAGACCGCTGCTCTGCCAGTTGAGCTACTCCCCTGTATAACAATATCTTAACTTATCCAAACTTTTTTGTCAAGTAATGAGAAAGAGTTGAATGGGAAAGAATGAAAATATTTAAGATAAAGATGATCCCTACAGTTTAAAATTTGAATAAAACTTAGCTTTTTCTCTTATTTCTTTTGTAACCTTCTCTAACTGGCTTATAATCATTTCTCTATGTTTATCTAGATTTTCAAGCTGCTTTTTTAATCTTTTTTGTTTCATTTCAAGAAAATATAAATTCTTGGATGGAGTTTTCATTCTACTTCTACTATGCTCAATATCATTAACCTGGTGCTTTGTTTTGCTGTAAGTTTGCGGCATAATGTCTTCACTCCTTCCAGCTTTTCGATTGTTGTTCCAGTTTAAAACCGAATTTTCTGTCTTGCCTACTTTTTCGAATGTTTCCGTTTTCCCCATCCGCTAATTCCATGCCCAAAATATCAAAACAAATATCCCTGAAGGTCTGATCTTCCGGATCAATAGGTATGGTATTCTTTTTAACTACCCGTCCTAGCATAATACTACCACGAATAGTCGGATGATTTTTTTTGCGGCCCAGTTTACGTACAGTAGCAACAATGTCAACTATTTTTTCGGCTTCCTCACGACTAAGCCCGGCTTTTGCCATTGTGATACAAACTTCGGTTTCACGGTCGTAATTTTCCAGATTTATGGTAATCATTCTATCCAGCAGCGCATCCTGACTTTTGTAAACTCCCGCATATTCAACAGGGTTGCTGGTAAAAATTGCCTTAAAATTAGGATGAATATTTATATAATCCTCACCGTTTTGCCCTGGGGCTTGAATTATTTTTTCTTCTAAAACAGAGAGCAAGATATTGTTAACCTCGGGCTTGGAACGAGTATATTCATCATATAATAACGTATAGCCGTTTTTACAGGCCGTTACTACTCTCCCGTCAAACCATTCCTGCTGAACATGCTCCTCATGCTTTTCTACTCTTCGTACGTATTTATCAATAATTAATTTTCTTTTATAACCTATTTCACCTCCGATTAGATCAGTAATTTCAAGTTCATCACTGCCAAAAATTAACACTGTAGGTTGTTTTAAAAGATCGGCAACCTGTAAAGCCAGTGTAGTCTTCCCGGTTCCGGCAGGTCCTTGAAGGTGCACGGGAAAACCTGCATGAAGATAAAATAGTATCCTGGTAAGGATATTCTTAATATAGTCAGTTTCAACAAATTTTTCTTCTGTTTTAGCTTGCTGAGATCCCATCAGCCCAAACCTCCTTAAGATTACGTTCAATCCATTCTATTCTCCAAACAAATAAATGGGAACCTGGGAACCCGTTTTTTACCTGTTTGCTATTATTCAACAATTATCATTTTGCAAATTAACTACGGTAAAGCTAAATGGCGGCCATGGGCCTGTTATCTCTAAAAACAATCCATCCGGAATGAATCTTTCGTTTGTTTCATTCATTTTCATAAGAAAACCCTGGACATTTTCTCCGGAAATTAATAAGGAACATTTTAGAACCATTTTACGGCTACTCTCATTGTCATTGCAATTTAAACAATCCTCCGGGACAATATCTTCTGCATAATTTTGCAATAGTTTATAAATACTGTTTATTTTTTCTGATAAAGCATTTTCAAAAGCTATTTTTACAGTTTCGTTAAATTTCTTTTTTAAAAGGTAGACAGCTCCAGGAGACCTCCCCTGCAGGGCTGATTCCATTTCTTCTCTTTTCTCGTTTTCAACCTGGTTATAATATGTCTCCTTTTGACAGAACACTTTTACAGTCCATTCTTTTTTACCTTCAACTGCTTCCATTACATGGGATAATTCTTCATACTTTTCGGATAACAGCTGCATGATAGGTTTCCCATCGTTAAAAATAGTACAAAATTTTACAGGGGCCGTACTATATTGCTCACTAATCTGCTCTAAAATCAGAGTATGCCTGCGAGCTTTTTCCTCTACCCAATTAATATTATTATTAATATTACTGTGCAGGCCATCTTCTCCAAATTCCGATAACCAGACTGTGCTTACGGCTGCACCGATATCCCTATAACAGATAACCTCAACAGGAAAGGCCGGATCAATTCCTTCACTCAGTAGAAAAGTTTCATTCTTTCTAATTTTACCCAGTATACAGTAAAGATAAAGTCCTTGCGCCGGCATTCTAAACCTCCTGGCTCAGGCTTTTAAACCTGGACAGCTTTGTTTCAAGCTCCTCAATTCTTTCACCCAACTTTTTATTAGCCAAATCATCTTCTTTTTTTGCCTGTGAACTTAAGTTGGGATCACTCTGCCACCAGTCAATACCGATTTCCATTGCTTTTTCTACCGAACAGACAACCAATCTGATTTTTATTGTCAGTAATTCTACATCAGCCAGTGATATTTTTATATCACCTGCTACGACCACACCTTTATCGAGAATTTTCTCCAGTATATCCGCCAAACTTGATGATTGAGAAGCGCGCTGCACGCTCAATCCGATCTCCTCCTTAACGGCATTTACATTAAATCACCCAGCGGTCCTAAATCAAGATTAAGGTCTTCGTCCTTCAACCCGAATATTCCCTTAAGTTCTTGCATCTTTTCCTCTAATTTTAATAATGCCTCACCAATTCTTTCTATTTCTTCTTCATTGATCGTTCCTGCTTCCATGTGCCTGATTGCTTCTTTTTCCATAAGTCTTCGTATTAATTCAATAATAGTCAGAACAAGCTTTGCCAGTCCCTGTTCAACGCCCTCGGGATCTACATTAATCCTTTTGGGAAAATGCTTCTGAGCTTTTTTTATTTCCTCAGCTAATTCTCTTATTTCTTCCTCCGAAAGGTCATCAAGATTAAATTTATCATTTAGCATGGCTATTTTCTTCTTCCGCTAAATTGACGAAGTTATAAGCAGGCCAGGGACCGCTAAATAAGAAGGATAACATTTGATACCTTCTTTTAAATATTTCCACAGTTGTTTTAAATTCATTTATTTTTCCGACCGGCACGAGATAGGAAGAATTGAGCAGCATTCGATCCGTTGTTAAGCGGCGGATACAGCTCTCGGCAGAATAATTGCTAAGGGTATCGAAAATTTCATCAATAAGTAAAGTATTTTTTTCCATAATTTTTCTCTGTTTTTCTTCTTTTTCGAACCTTTCAAAAAGGTAACGCCTGCCTGGTGTTGCCTGCTGAATGTTGTCATTATCTTTTACATCATTATTTTCCTTTACCGGCGGTTCTTCGCAGGGACTGTCTTTTAAAATAACTTTGAGACCTAATTCTACCTTGCCATGCACCTTATTAAAATTTTTATAAATCTTATCACTGTAGGTGCTAAGCAGAGATTTAACTTCATCAATACCGGTTAAAATTGTTCCGAACCTAACCGGCAAGACGGTGTGTTCACGCATGAAGTATTCCACAACTGTTTCATGACTTAAAACGGTATCGCTTGTCAATTCAATACTTTGGAATCGGGCTTCACTTACTACGGCAGCAATTTCTTTCCATCGCACAAAATATGGCCGGCAATTGTTTATTCCACTGCAGGGAATAATATCAATCCGGGGTTTATCGATTAAGCAGTAAAGATATTGTTTAGACATAATTAATTTCACCTTCCTTTCCTTGTGCGGTGCAGATTAACGGCGGATGTTAAAACAAGTCTAACTCCCACATAAATCAGATCCACATCTGCCAGAGAAATAACAAGATCCCCGTGAAGAACGATACCTTTATCAATTAAGCGATCCAGGACTTCAAGGAGCGTTATATCCCTGTTCCGGAGGCTTATATCGTTCAATCCGATTCCTCCACTTCATTTTCATTCCAAAGAGCAATATCATATGCACGCTCTTCTTCATCAGTATTTTCCTCATTTTCTTTTTGTTCATTAATATATCGTAATCGTTGCATCAATTGCGCCTCTTTTTCTGCAAGTTCATCCTCATTTATCTGGTCTGTTTCATACAAATAGTATAATTTAACAATTTGTTTTTTGATTTGCTCTTCTTCATCAAACTCTTTATTAATATGTTCTTGAAGCTTTTCGACAATCCCCAAAAGACCTCTAAGAGGCCATTCGAAAAAACAATTTCGTCAGCATTTTTTTCCCCCCAGCACAGTTTTCAGTTCTCATTCTGATTAACTGAAATTTTAATAGTTGTAAAATTATAAGGCGGCCATGGCCCTGAATAGATAAAATTGAGACTATCCTGATAAACAGGTAAAAATTTTTCTACATAAAGATTAAAATCCGCCACTTTCTTTTTTTCTACTAAATATGCTGCATTAAAGACCATTTTTATATCTTTAATTTCATTTAATCTGGCTGCAGCGGCTTTTGTTGCCAGGTTTTGATAGATTGCATCAATATAATGGGAACGATTATCCTCAATAATTTTTTGAACCAGTTCGCCCAACTGCATTTTTAAGTGATAGGCCTGTTTCTCTTCTGCATTATTAATTTTTGTCTTCAATTGATTTACTTCATTAACATCCACCAGCTTTTGAAATGCTTCATCCTTCCAGACAACTTTCAGCCCCATTTCAACCTTATTATCAATTTTTTTCAAGACATCTTTCGCTGTTGAATATATCTTTTGTAGAAATATCTGTACATCTTTCTTTGATGAAAAAATAGTAGCAAAACTCGCCGGGATAATACTGTGTTCTTCCATAACTTTAGCTATTACCGCTTGATGAGCGAGAACATTTTTCTTATTCGGATCAAATATTTTTTGTTTAGCATCGCTGACCACAGCAGAAAGATCCTTGTAAGAAACGGTGTAAACTTCCGGCGAATTATCGACGCCTTCAATATTAAATCGCTGCTCTCCGGATAAAATGAGACCGTAAAAATATTTCACCTCTTTAGTCATTTTTTTACCTCACTGCGTAAAATTTTCTGAAAAGCATTTTCGAAATGAATCCAACGGATAGAGAGTGCACTTCCGCCCGGCTGCTGCACTTTATTTTGACCAATTGTTTCACGTAAAGCTTCAAAAGCTGCTTCCCGGCATAATGCCTTTATTTCAGATCCTGTCATATTTACTGTTAACTGAACAATCTTTTCCAGAGATACATCTTTATGGATTGGTTTGCTTTGCATATTAATTTTTATGATCTGTAGACGCTCAGACTGACCCGGCATAGATATTTCCAGCAAAAGGTCAAATCGGCCTGGTCTTAGGACCGCAGGATCAACAAGATCCAGGCGGTTGGTAGCTGCCAGGACAAAAACGCCCTGAAGTTGCACAAGACCATCTATCTCCGTTAAAAATTGACTGATAAGCCTGTCGGTAACTGCCGAATCAAAACCTGACCCTCTTCTAGGTACCATGGCATCAATTTCATCAAAAAAGACGATACACGGAGCTGCTTGTTTTGCTTTACGGAAAATTTCCCGCAAGCCTTTTTCCGATTCACCGACCCATTTAGAAAGAAGAGACGGACCATTAACTAAAATAAAATTCAACTGCGACTCACACGCCAATGCCCTGGCCAGCATAGTTTTACCGGTACCCGGCGGACCATGCAATAAAATTCCTTTATATGGTTCAATATCATACTCCTGTAAAAAAAATTGGAATTTTAATGGCCATTCGACGGCTTCACGCAAGGTCTGCTTTACCTCTTCCAAACCACCGATAGAACTCCACCTTGTCTCTGGAACTTCTACCAAAATTTCTCTTGTCGTTGACGGTTCTATTTCTTTTAGAGCCTGCAGAAAATGCTCCATATTTACCTCTAAGGAAAAAAGGATTTCTTCAGGTAAAGATCCCGAGGAAAAATCAATTTTTGGGAAAAAAGTTCTCAGACATTTAAGCGCCGCTTCCCGGCAGAGTGCTGCAAGATCTGCACCGACAAATCCGTGGGTTATTTTCGCAAGGTAGTTTATATCTACATCGGAAGTAAGGGGCATCCCCCGGGTATGGATTTGTAGAATTTCCAATCTGGCTGCAACATCAGGGACGCCAATTGTAATTTCCCGGTCAAATCTTCCCGGCCTTCTCAGTGCCGGGTCCAATGCATGCGGAATATTTGTTGCCCCAATAATAATAACCTGACCCCGAGATTCAATCCCATCCATTAATGCTAAAAGTTGGGCGACAACTCTTTTTTCCACTTCCCCTGTTACTTCGTCTCGTTTTGGAGCAATGGCGTCTAATTCATCAAGGAAAATAATACTTGGAGCAGTAGATTTTGCTTTTTCGAAAATTTCCCGCAACTGCGCTTCACTTTCTCCATAATATTTATGCATAATTTCCGGACCGTTAATATGTAAGAATGCGGCATCGGTCTCATGAGCAACAGCTCGGGCTATGAGTGTTTTGCCTGTTCCCGGAGGGCCGTACAATAATACCCCCTTTGGAGCTTCAATACCAAGCCTGGAAAATACTTGAGGATATTTTAACGGCAATTCAACCATTTCACGGATTTTTTGCAGTTCTTTCCATAATCCTCCTACATCCTCATAAGTTATACGCTCCTGTTTCCTTTCTCCCGATTTACTTGCCATAATCTCTGTTTGCGGAGTAACAATGACAATATAGTCCGGTTCCACGTTTGTAACCAGACAGTCTTGATTCCCTGTACCAAATAGATTTACGCGAATTTTATCCCCATTAACCAGGGGTAATCCTTCAAGAAAATGGACAAGATAGCTTACGTTGTTCTCTCCGGCCTCCAAAGGACCGGGCAGGAGCTGCAAGCTAATTCTTACGGCAGCTTTAAGCCTTGCCTTGACAACTCTGACCTTTTCTCCAATCCCGGCCCCTGCATTTTCACGTGTTATCCCATCAATTTGTATAACATGCCGCTCACGTTCACCCGGGTGCGAAGGCAATACTTTAGCAACAGTTCGTCCTTTTCCAATAATTTCTATAACATCCCCTGCTTCAAGATCTAAAACATCAAAGATAGAATGGGAAAGACGCGCTATTCCTTTTCCAACATCTGTTGCTCTAGCCTCAGCGACCCTGAAGAAAAAATCGGCATTTTGCATTAAATAGCCACCTCAGTTTTTTAAAAGTATTCAGTAATACAAGATAACATGCCCGGACCTTTGACCTCCTGGGGTTGTGCAGAAATAACTATAATTTCCTTTCCCCGGTAATAGTCGGTTATTTCCTTCAAATACTGAGATTGTGCCTCGTTTTTTTCTTTGCAAAAAGGACAATCAACATTATTGGGATTCATATTATTGATGATGATTCTTTGCACGCTTATCCCGTTAGAAGACAGTTGCTTTCCCATGCGTTTACTTTCCTCAATAGCCATTGCAGCCGGGATCATTACCAGAGTAAAATGGCTGGAACCGGGATTTTTAAGAAAAGAATAGACATTTTTAATTAATTTTTTCATTTTAAAAAAGATATCTTCTCCGGGCTCAAAAGAATCCTGCGGCAGCAAACCCCTGATCACATCGTAATACTTCCATTTCATTCTTGCGGCAGCTATAACCCACTCATCCAGTATTTCAGGTAATGTTAACAGGCGCAGTGTATGACCGGTCGGAGCGGTATCCCATATATATACATCAAACTCATGAGATTCGATAAAATCCATAATGGTTTTTAGTCCCATAAGTTCATCCAGACCAGGAATGGATAAACTTAAAAGATCATCCAAATCCTCTTCGTCAAGATAAGAACATGTTGCTAATAACTTTTTTATTTCTGCAAAGTACTCTTCACGAAATATATCATAAACATCCTCTGCCTTTATTTCATATAAGAACAGATTAGGAATTTGCCCTAATGAATTAATACCTTGAGAAAGCCTTATTCCAAAGCTATCTGCTAAAGAATGAGCCGGATCTGTGGAAAAAAGTAAAGATTTTTTTCCATTTTGGGCAAATTTAATTGCCTGTGCCGCTGCGCATGTTGTCTTTCCCACACCCCCTTTCCCCCCGAATAAAAAAAATTTTATACCTTCCATAGACGCGCCTCCAAAATATTGTTTTTAAAACTCCAGGTTATTTTGTCATCCTGCACATTTTCCGGAAGGGGTATTTCCTTAAAGAATGGTTTGGCACTTCTTTGCGATTGCACTATTAATACATTATTGTTTTCTAATAAAACGACTAAATCTTCCTTTGTTACACCTTGAATCTCAATAATAATAAGAAAATATGCTCCTTCATCAAAAATATCAAAAATACGTTCCGGCTTTTTGCCTGTAATAATACGGTTGTTAACAAGCGGCTTCAGATTGTCTGTTTCAGATAGACCCAATTTAATTGAATAATTATAGCTTCCTTTTAAACCTTTTTCATTACTAGGTCCTAAATTCCCCTCACGGGCAATAGAATCCTTATCCTCTTTGACCATTTCACTTAATAAATCGATAAAGCTTCCTATACCAAGAAAAAGATCACCAAATTTAAAAGTGTTTTCCCGGTAGTCCTTATCCATATCTGAAACCTCACCCTCTCTCGTTCACTGATAAGTTATATTGTCCCTCTCTCTTTTAATTCTTTACGTTCAAAAGAAATAACTTCAAGATCCTGGTTTAATATTACATCATAAACTCCAAGCAAGTCCCTCTTGGCCCGTTTTCGCATGTACTCATCTTCTTCAATGATTTCTGCTTTTATCTGCCAGCCATTGCCATCCGGAGATATTTCTATTATATGTGCTTCCCGATTATAAAAATTATGGAAAAAAGCCACAACCTTTGATATTACAGCTTCCAAATTAGACACTCAGGAATGCCTCCTTAGGTTATAATATTAATATATATGCCAAGGTACACATATGCATACCTTGGCATATACGAACGTAGGTAAATAACTTAAACGGCAGCTGCAGAACGTGGATGATGATGCCCCTTATCTTTCTCCGTTAAACCTACTGCTTCTGCATACTCTAGCCAGGTCGCAACACTGGCAATTACCACGCGAGCCTCTACGGCAAGTAGTTCTATCCCTACCAATGACACAACAACATATGCATCTATGACAATTCCTTTATCAAGCACCCTGTCAAGAACCTCAGCTAAGCTGGAAGATTGTAAGGCAGTTTTCACAGCCATGCTTTTCCCTCCTTTCCGCTACAATAACTATCAATTCTTATCTCATAGTATTTAGACTGCTTCTGCAGAACGGGGACGATGATGATGCCCCTTATCTTTCTCCGTTAAACCTACTGCTTCTGCATACTCTAGCCAGGTCGCAACACTGGCAATTACCACGCGAGCCTCTACGGCAAGTAGTTCTATCCCTACCAATGACACAACAACATATGCATCTATGACAATTCCTTTATCAAGCACCCTGTCAAGAACCTCAGCTAAGCTGGAAGATTGCAATGCAGTTTTCACTGCCATGCTTTCCCCTCCTTTCCACAGCAATAACTATCAATTCTTATCTCAATAGTATTTAAACTGCTTCTGCAGAACGGGGACGATGATGATGCCCTTTATCTTTCTCCGTTAAACCTACTGCTTCAGCATACTCTAGCCAGGTCGCAACACTGGCAATTACTACGCGAGCCTCTACGGCAAGTAGCTCTATTCCTACCAATGACACAACGACATATGCGTCTATGACAATTCCTTTATCAAGCACTCTGTCAAGAACCTCAGCTAAACTGGAAGATTGTAATGCAGTTTTCACTGCCATGCTTTCCCCTCCTTTCCGCTACAATAACTATCAATTCCAATCTTAATAGTATTTAAAAAGCTTCTGCAGGACGGGGACGATGATGGCCTTTATCTTTCTCCGTTAAACCTACGGCTTCAGCATACTCTAGCCAGGTCGCAACACTGGCAATTACTACGCGAGCCTCTACGGCAAGTAGCTCTATTCCTACCAATGACACAACGACATATGCGTCTATGACAATTCCTTTATCAAGCACTCTGTCAAGAACCTCAGCTAAACTGGAAGATTGTAATGCAGTTTTTATAGCCATTTATCTCCCTCCTCTTATTTATAATATGAGCGCTTAAAATAAGTGTGCAATCTTTACTTGCGTCAGACCTAAAAAGTTTAAAGACATCATGCAAAAAATGATGAAAATTAAGGGAAGCCACAAGGGCATTACTCCGATAAAAGCAATTCGAAAAAAAAGCCTAATCCCGCTAATATATATTAACGGGATTAGGCTAATGTTGAGATAATATCTGATTCTACAGCTGATTGTGGCAAAATTTGCCGCTTCCGGTGACAGGCTGTGAGATTAAAGAAATAATCTGTCCATTATGAGGATAATGATCGTTTCATTCTACCAAAATATACCTCCACAACAGAGCCACGTATCTAGCGTTGTTACAATTTTGAACTGACGTATACCTAAAAGATCAATGCCAAGAAGAGAAATATCTGTGGAAGAAGCAGTTACAATACCTCTTTCCAACATCTCAATTTGATGGCCTATTCCAGGAACTTTTGCAGCATCCGGGTAACTGACGTTTGTTGCTTCGGGGTAATTTGGACCGGTCATTCTTTCTTTCCCCCTTTATATAAAGAGTACTATAATATACTCTATCATTTTCATATTTGTTACTGTTACAGAACTGATTATAGATAATAGGTAACATTATTTACTTTAAATAACTTATTACTGTATTTTGACTTAAAATACGATAATTTTTATTTATAATTTATCTTCGATCAGCTCTTTATCATAAGCTTGGACTAGGTCGCTACGGGTTATCATCCCAATTACAGCTTTTGGGTTTTCAGGGGATACTACCGGCAAATGTCCTATATCGTTCTTATTTAATAACCTGAAAACATCATCAAGGGTGTTTTCAGGGAAAGTATAAACGAGTTTATTTGACATTAATTTGGGAACAGGCAGTTCCATAATTCCTTCAGCAGGAACTCCTCTAATATCTTGAAGAGTAACAATACCCACTAATTCATCCTTTTCATTCAAAACCGGAAAACCATTATGTTTGCTGTTGTGCATAATTTTTATAACATTACCGATCTTATCATTTTGTCTAACAAATTCAACAGGAGTTGCCATAACATCTTTAACTCTTATTCGTTTCATGATATTGATATCTCGTCCGGACTCTAAATCAATACCGCGACGAAGTAATTTTATCGTATAAATAGAACCTTTGTTCAAATACGAATAAATTAAAGAACTAAACACAACCGCAAGCATTAAAGGTAAGATTATTTTATAATCCCTTGTCATTTCAAAAATTATTAAAACTGCTGCAATAGGTGCTTTAGTCGTCCCGGCAACTACAGCACCCATTCCGGCAATAGCATACGCCGCAGGATGACCTACTATATTAGGAAACAATTGTTGCATAAAAATACCAAATGCTCCTCCTAATGTTGAACCCATAAATAATGAAGGAGCAAATATTCCTCCGGAATGACCGGACCCTAAAGTAATAGAAGTAGCAATAATTTTTACAAAAACCAAGAGAAATAAAGTAACCATCAATAATTGACCATTAAAAGTTGCCTCAATGGTTTCATAACCAACACCCAATATTTGAGGAAATTTTAATCCTATCAAACCAATAATTAATCCACCAAAAATCGGCTTTGACCATTCCGGAAATATATGCCATCCATTCCATATATCCTCAGTTTTATAAAGCATTTTTACAAAAAGAACAGATATAAATGCGGCGAAAACACCCAAAAGTATATATAAGATTAGCTCTAGAGGGTGATTTAAAGGGTATGCTTTTACGACAAAAGCAGGTATATCGCCAACAAAAACTCGCGCAATTGCTGAAGCTGTTACAGAAGAAACAACAATGGGTATAAAAGTTGTAGAAGTAAATTTATTTAAAATAACCTCTTGAGCAAAAATTACTCCGGCAAGAGGAGCATTAAATGTAGCTGCGATTCCGGCTGCTGCACCACAGCCAACACAGGTTTTAATTTTATCTTCGTTAAGTTTTAACCATTGTGCGGTAACAGATCCAATACCTGAACCCATCTGTATAATGGGGCCCTCTCTACCCACTGAAGCTCCGGCACCTATTGATGATGCTGATGCTATTGCTTTTACAAATATTACCCGCATCCGCATACGTCCACCCCTAAGTGCTGCTGCTTCCATTACTTCAGGTACTCCATGCCCTTTCGCTTCTCTGGCCAAAAAAAATGTTAACGGACCTACTATTATTCCGGCTAAAGCAGGTACAAAAATTTTCCACCAGTTATTGGGGAGAAAACCGAAAATTGATTCACCTAATCCATTAAAACCGAGACTAGACCAGCCTATCATCAAGCGAAAAAGAACAGCAAATAGTCCGCCGAAAAGGCCAATAATAAGAGATAAAGCAATAATTAACCATGCATCATAATCAATTTTCAAATGCAAATTAGTTACTACATTTTTGTAATAGTTTTTAAATCTGTCTGTAATTTTAAACATCTCCTTGGTATCATCCTGCTATTGTCAGGAAAAAGGTTATCAAAACAATTTTTGGATTTGTATAAAGTGGATCACACCTCCTGTTTGATTTAAATTATCGGTCCTTGATATAAGGCTAAATAGGGCTAAATTTTGCATCAAAAATATTTTTCTCCAAAAATGTTTCAATAACCTTCTTCAAAGACATTTTTTGAATAGTCTGATTTGAGGAAATATAAATGTACTTTATTGAAATAAAAACGCCGTGAAAAATGATACTTTCACGGCGTTAATTAATTTATCAGCATCGTTACTTTAACCTATTACTTAACATTGTTTTTAAGCATTTCAACAAAATCGTTCATAATCGTTAGTAATTCCTGACTTTTCTCTCTTACTTCCTCATTGATCTTTTCACTGCCAGTCTTAACAAGACTTTGTAAGCTTGATATTCATTTTTCCGTAGAAGTCGCCATTTTTCTTAAATGCATTATATCACCTCCAGAACAAGTTTACCCGGAAGTGAAAGATATATAACAATGAAGATTTTCCGATTATGGAATTATCTTTAATATAGTACCTTTTTATAAAAATATAGGTATCTAATCTTCATTATCCTGGATTAAACGGGAAAATACTTCCTCGAAAATTTGCAGATCCTTTTGCCCAAAGAGAACAAAACGAATAAGATTTATATATTTTAATTCCGGAATAGTTTCAATAATTGTTTTTACGGCTACCTCTGCCGCATCAGCCGGAGGATAGCCGAAAATCCCGGTAGAAATTGCCGGAAAAGCAATAGAATCGATCTTGTTTTGCTCACATAGCATTAAAGCATTACGATAACAGTTTGCAAGCAATTTTGATTCCGGTCTATCAACACCGTAGACTGGTCCCAGGCAATGAATAACAAAACGATTAGGCAGGTTATGGCCTCCGCTAATAACAGCTTCACCGGTTTTAATAGGAGCCAGGGGGCGACATTCTTTTTCCAAACCCGGACCTGCAGCGCTGTGGATAGCTCCCGCAACACCGCCACCTCTTCGAAGTTGAGCGTTTGCCGCATTAACAATCGCTGTAATGTCATGCTGCTCTGTAATGTTATCCCGTAAACATTCCACTGCAATTCCTTTAAAAAATTTTTTCATTTTTTGTCCCCTCCATATAATATGAAAAGTTAAAACCGAAAAATAGTTAAACATATAATTATTAAACTGGTAAATTGTTGCAGGGTATTGAAAAAAAACGTCGAAATTTCTGTAATAAGGAAAAGTATCCTCTGAAAGGAGCAACCTGAGGAATGATCAAAAAATTTATTAAAGTTAAAGCCTGCTTTTTCTTGGCTCTGTTAATAAGTATTTATTCTCTTATGCTTTCCACAGGTTGTGATCTTTTTGAAGTATCTTTTAGTGACCCTGAATTGGAACATATTATTCGCCAGGAAATTAATATTTTTGAAAGAAAGCTTACCAGAGGAGATTTATCTTCATTAGTTTCCCTGGATTTAAGCGATAAAAATATACATAATCTTTCAGGCTTAGAAGAAGCGAGAGCCCTGGAAAGCCTTTTTCTCTGCGGCAATAACCTTACTGATATTACCCCTCTGGCAAAATTAAAAAATCTCTGGGAACTTGATTTGCGGGCCAATCAAATTATCGATATTACTCCCCTGGCAAAATTAAAAAATCTTGAATACCTTTACCTCCCAGGTAATAAAATCAGCGATCTTTCTCCTTTAAAAAAATTAAAAAAGCTTCTGGTTCTGGACCTGCAGGGGAATCTAATCAGAGACATATCTTCCCTTGCCAGTCTTACTAACTTGTTGGAACTTAATTTGAGTAATAATCGAATTTACGATATTAAGATAATGTCGGACCTGGAAAAGCTTGCGGAGCTTAATCTAAGTAATAATGATATTCGAGACATCTCTTCGCTGGCAAATATAAACGGATTATGGAAGCTCGACCTCAGTAAAAACTATATTATTGATATCTCAGCCCTTGAAAAGCTATCTTCCCTAAACAAACTTTATCTTTCGCAGAACAGGATCAATGATATTTCTCCTCTTTCCGGAGTAGTTAATTTAAGAGAGCTTGGATTAGCCGGCAATAAAATTCGAGATGTCTCTGCACTGGCAGAGATGCATTCGTTGGAATATCTGACTCTTTGTCCGGAGGAAATTGATCTTTCCCCATTAGAAAATAGCGTGTACCTTAAAATTTATAATGAGCAAGGAACTTTATTTTCTCCAGGAAATGAACAGTAATTCAGTCTTTAAATAAAGGAAAACTATTCCTTTAGGGGAGGAATCCGGCTTCCAAAATTAACTCGCTGAAAATCTGTTCTGATTTTTTCCAGCAAACTTTCAATTGGTTCGCCACATCCGGGGCACTTTTCCATTTGTCGTCCGACAATTTCGCCACATCTACATTTAAAAACATACTTCGGTAAATATTTTTTATTTTTATACTCAGCTTGGGAAAAGGACTTTTCCGGTTTACTAACCTTTTTTTCAATCCGATCATTTTCAGTTATTTGCGGTACTTGCTTAATTTCCCGGTTATTGCCGAAAACAAGTGGAACTTCTTCCGGTTCTGTTTCAACCAAATAAGTATAAATTGTCGTTGTAGATACTTCGGCATGCCCCAGTGCTTTCTGGACAAGACGAATATTTTTCGTTTCACGGTAAAGATCCGCGGCAAAGGTATGACGAAGAGAATGGGGATAGATATTTTTTTTAATCCCTGCTTTTTTAGAAAGCCTTTTTACCATTTCTCTGATATAACGTCCATCTATCTGTCCACCTTTTAAAGTACTAAAAAGGTATTCACCTTGCGGGGCAATATCACTCCATTTTCTGAGAAGTTCAAGGGTTTTCTCTCCCACCCAGACAGTGCGGTTTTTTTCGCTATCCTCTTTCCTGATGACTATCTGTCCTTTTTCAAGATCAATATGCGCCGGTTGTAAATTTAGAAGTTCTGAAAGGGTAATCCCCGTATCAAGCATCAGTCGCAGGATGCACAGGTTTCGCAGTCCGGTCGGAGCTTTGGGGTTCGGTTGACATAAAAGGGCTTCTCGCTCCTCCCCGTTGAGAATATCCGGTAGTTTCCTTGTTTTTTTCCCCTCCCCGCTCATCTGTCATCCTCCTTTCCTTCTACCGTTTTTGAAATATATACCTTTTTTAAGTTTTTCTCTCTTTATTGGTTTATTCCTGCTTTTCTTTCTTAAAATAAAAAAAAATACTTAAAAAAAAGGAAATGGGTAGATGCATGAGCGTCATCGGGGTTAAACATAGTGATTATATTCGTTTGAAGCTAACTTTTTAAAGTCAAATAATCTACCAATTCAATCTCATATTCTTTCAGTATTTCTTTCATTCCCTGAGAACAGAGAAGCTTAAATTCTTCTACCCGCTGAGAATAGTATGAACTTTTTTGGGGGTTTCCATCTTTTAAACCAGGATGGGTCATAAGTTCCACAACCCCACGGGGATATTTTTCCGCCAGAAAAGATAAAACACTTCTCAGGTTATCCAAGGTAGCTCCTTCATTATAAAAATTAGAAATAAAATAATCCGGGGTTGGTATTTTCTCGGCAATCAAAAGAGATCTGGTTTCCTTATTTATATTGCGCACCGGAATATTATAAATCCGTGCCCCTTTTATAATGGCTTTCATAACTGTGGGGTGACGATGGACATGTTGATGTGCATCAAGATGCGTTGCTTCAAGACCGGTATTATAGAAGGACTCTAGCTGGGCAAGTACTTCTTTTTCGACTTCAGCAGCCATAATAGAGCCTGTAAAAAAATGCTCGGCTTTCTTAAAATGACCGTTTTTTTTATCTATCAGGCTGTTAATTTCACTGGGATTGCCGACTGGAATCCCCCTGGTTAGATTAATATGGAGCCCGGCGTGAAGGTCTGAATAAGTTTTCATTATCTGCACAGCTTCAGCGGTAAAAGGCTGATTTATCATCAGTGAGGTGCTGGTAATTACCCCCCGGCGAAAGCCAATCAGTATACCCTTGTTGATTCCAGGGCTATAACCGAAGTCATCTGCGTTTATTATTAGTTTCAAAGTAAAGATCTCCTGATTTTATCTTTAGTTTAACTATTAGTAGTGGAAGAGTAAACGGTTTTAAAATCCCTTTCATCCGCGCTTTTATCTAAAGGATGAAAGGAAAAGTTCCTTTTAATTACTTCCTTTTGACTGTCCATATCTGTAAAAGATAAATTTACCGAATTTATAAAGGAAGTCGCCTTATTAATAGAGACTACACAATTTACAAATAAGTCATTACCAAATACATCTGTCTTGTCCAGTGCCTTTTCATGAAGAAATTCAGGGGAAATTTGCAAAGATATAAAAGTATCTGTTTCTCCAGGCTTGTCTTCTAGAAAGACTGCATTTTTAAAAAGTGATTCACAGGCTCCCAAAAAATCAAAGGGCAAGAAAGAAAATTCGGTTAGTGATTGCAGATTCAGCTCTGAAGGTTCTTTCCAGACGCCATCTTTTAAATCTTTAACCAGTAATTCCCCGTCTTCTTTGCGGTAAAGTTCCAAATCAAAATCTGTTATTTTTCCGTGAAGAACACCGTTACCCGAAAGATTCCCTTCAAAGTTCAATTTATAATCTTCACCTTCTTCACAGATAACAACGGCCAAAGAGTGATCACTTTTCTCCATGAAAACTATAGCCTTCTCCAGCATATTTCCCGGAAGAGATTTCTCCAGGAATAAAAAATAATAGACCGAGCAAAGGAAAATAAGGAGAAGCACCGGCAGTATGATTAACTCTTTTTTTATCCCCGGTTTAGACCATAAAGGGTTAATAAACATAAAAAAATCCTCCTCTCATTACTTTATCATCATTTTTATGCCGTAAAGGAGAATTTATACCGGGTGTATAATTAGGATTATCTTCTTCTCTTAGAATCGATTATGTATTTTCCCAAAATGATTTGTTCTGCCTTGCTGGTCCCGATACGGTTTGCTCCTGCCAGCAGCAGTTCTGTGGCAAATTCGGCCGACGCAATACCCCCAGCAGCTTTTATTCCCGTTTGCGGAGGCAAGAGGGTGCGCAGGAGGTGAATATCTTCCAAAGATGCACCTCTGGATCCGAAACCGGTTGAAGTTTTTATAAAAGCAGCCCCTCCTTCCACTGCGCACTCACAGACAAAAGCTATTTCTTCTGTTGTCAAGTATCCGGTCTCAATAATAACTTTAACAACCGGGCCGGTCCGGGCAACTTCCTTAATTTCTTGAGTAACGATATTCCTTTCCATACTTTTAACCGCAGCCAGATTGATAACCATATCAACTTCATGGGCACCGTCCTTAAAGGCTTTTTCCGCTTCAAAGGCTTTGACGGATCCTGAAGTACAGCCCAGGGGGAAACCGGTTACGGTAACAACAAGGGCGCGTCCCTGCAGTACTGAAACAGCGTAAGGAACAAAATATGGGTTGACACAAACTCCTAAAAAATTAAAGTGCAATGCCTTTACACAAAGTTCTCTAATAGCATGTTTTTCCGCATCCGCGCGAAGAAGAGTAGATTCCAGGTATCTTTCCATCTTTTGGTATAATTCCATTGATTTATATTCCTTCCATAGGAAGTTTAAACAAGAGGGGGTTAAAAGTTCCACTTGACAGATTTAAGCTTTTCCAGCAGTTTAAAATTTGTCAGATCATAATGAATGGGAGTAATGGAAATAAAAGAATTATGAATAGCCGCGACGTCTGTATCTTGGTCATCTTGAAAGGTATCCACTACTTCACCTGCCAACCAGTAGTAACTCTTTCCCCTGGGGTCTATCCTTTTTTGAAAGGCATTGCGATACTGGCGGTTTCCCAACCTTGTAACAGCTACCCCGGCAAGCCCGCTTCGCTCTTTTCCCGGAATATTGATATTTAAAAGAGTATTTGAGGGTAAATTGTTTTCCTGAACGACCCTTAACAATTGAAAAGTAAAATCGGCAGCAAAACGAAAATCAGGATTATCAGATTCCGTCAGAGAAACTGCCAGTGCCGGAACTCCCAAAATAATCGCTTCAAGTGCTGCAGAAACAGTACCTGAATAAAGTATATCCGTCCCCAGGTTTGATCCGTTGTTAATTCCGGAAATAACCAGGTCAGGTTTTTGAGGTAATAAAGATTCTATGGCGAGTTTTACGCAATCAGCAGGAGTTCCATTCACAGACCATCCTTTTAAACCGGAATTATGATAGAATTTTACTGTTTCGGCCCGCAGAGGACGATGCATGGTAATAGAGTGACTTGTAGCGCTCTGTTCACGGTCGGGAGCAACAATATACAGGTCAATATTTTCGTCCCTGAGAAGCGTTTCCCCGAGGGCTAAAATTCCTTCTGCAAAAATTCCGTCATCATTGGTCAGCAGTACAAGCATATTCATCCCTTCTTTCTATTAGTAATTTACCAGACGGGAGGATATCTTTCCGGTTTCAAAAAGAATCCTTTCTTCATCAAGAGTTTTCAAATCGCCGTTTTCCAGCAAAATATTGCCATTGACCATGACCATCTCCACATCGCTGGAAAGGGCTGCATAGACCAATTGCGCCGGAATACCGTGCAGGGGATGAAGATGGGATGAATTTAATTTAAACATGATTAAATCGGCTCTAGAACCCTCATTCAGGGTTCCGACTTTTTCTTCCAGGAAAAGTGCCTTGGCTCCGTTAAATGTTGCTAATTTTAATGCTTCAACAGCAGGAATCAATGTTGGATCTTCCAATAGTCCCTTGGACAAAAGGGCTGCCAGTCTTACTTCCTCCAGCATATCAAGATTGTTATTGCTGGCCGCACTGTCTGTCCCCAGGGAGACCAGGACTCCGTTTTTCAGGAAATCGGCAAGCGGTGCCAGACCGGATCCAAGTTTGAGATTGCTTCCCGGATTGTGGGCAATTGCCGTTTTCTTTTGGGCCATTGTCTGTATTTCTTCCTGCGTTAGATGAACACAGTGGGCAGCCAGAACTTTCCGATCCAGCAAACCGATCTGTTCCATCAACTCTACAGGTCTTTTCCCATATTTTTGTACCGATTCTTCTACCTCCCTTCTTGTTTCCGCGAGGTGAATATGGATAGGAACCTGTAACGAATCAGCGACTTCGGCCACTTTACGGAGATAATCAGGAGGACAGGTATATGGCGCATGAGGGCCCAACATGGCTGTTATCCTTCCATCACCTTTTCCATGCCAGTTGCGAACAATCTTTTTCCCTTCTTCCAGAGAGGCAATGCCTTGCAATGCATCCATCCCGACCAGTCCCTGGGATAAGGAAGCGCGGATACCGCTTTCCAGGCATGCCTTAGCTGCCTCTTCCATATGAAAATACATATCAGCAAAACAGGTTGTGCCTCCCCTGATCATTTCGCAGATAGCCAGCAGTGTTCCCCAGTATATATCCTTTTTTTTAAGCTTTGCCTCTACAGGCCAGATTCTTTTCTCCAGCCATTCCTGCAGGGGCATATCATCGGCATAACCCCGGAAAAGGGACATGGCAGCATGAGTATGGGTATTTATAAAACCCGGCATGACCAGCTTGTTTTCCCCTTTAATTATCCTGGTAAAATTTTCATTATTTCTCTGAAGAGTCGGGCCTGAATAGGAAACAAAACCCTCTTCGATCACTAACTCACCTTGAGAGATTACTTCAAGCTCTTCTCCCCATTTTAGAAGATAATCGGCTTTTACTAGTACTTTCTGTATCAAACACGTCAACCTCCCCGGTTTTTTCAACTGCTATTGAGTATAAACTCCTTCCTTCTGTCCGTAACCTGCCAAATAGTTTCTTTTTAATATCTCTACTTCTTGCGGTTCTAAGATATGTGCATTCCCGATGAGTTTGGAGTGGAGCAAAATTTGTGCAGTTCTTTCGACGATCCTGCACCTTTGCAGTGCCATCTCCAGATCTTTTCCTACACAAACAAGTCCATGGTTAGCCAAAAGAACAGCCGTTTGTTCCTTTTCAAGAATTTGGACAACATTATCCGCCAGTTCATGGCTTCCGGGCAAAGCATAAGCTGCTACCTTAACGATTCCTCCCACAATTTGAGCCTGTTCTTCAATAACCACGGGAATATCCTCTCTGACGACGGCAAAAGCGGCTGAATACGGACTGTGAGTATGTACTATAGCTCCGACATCTTCTCTGGCTTGATAGATAGCCAGATGCATGGGCAATTCGGTAGATGCTTTCCATCTCCCTTCAATGATATCCCCTTCCATATTTACGACAACCATATCTACAAACTGCAGGTCCGGATAAGGAATACCGCTGGGAGTAATTATAATGCGGTTTTCTACGGGCCTGCAGCTGACATTTCCCCATGTGCCGAAAACCAGTTTTTCCTTGTAAATGGTCTTGGCTACTTTGACAACCTCTTCTTTTTTCTTTTCAATGACCAGCAACTTCGCTGCCTCCCCTGTGAGCCATTGCTCGTATTTTCTCCCGGTTTGGAGCATGGATAACCCCATGTTCGGTAATAAAAGCCGATATAAGAGATACCGGGGTCAGATCAAAGGCAGGGTTGCCGACGGATATCCCTGGTACTGTCAGTGTCGTATCTTTCAAGTGTGTAATTTCCCTGGATTCTCTTTCTTCGACAATAATATCATTACCTGTTTCAATGGTAAAATCAAATGTGGAGAAAGGAACGGCCACATAAAAAGGGATATTATTTTCTCTGGCCAGGACAGCCAGGGAGTAGGTACCGATTTTATTAGCTGTGTCACCGTTGGCAGCAACCCGGTCTGCTCCGACCACTACACAGTTAATTATTTTTTTGTTTAAATAATAGCCTGCTGCACTGTCAACAATGAGCGTTACCGGAATTCCTTCTTTTTGCAGTTCCCAGACGGTTAACCGGGAACCCTGCAAAAAAGGCCTTGTCTCATCGGCAAAGATGCGTATATCTTTTCCCTGGGCAAAAGCACTCCTGATAACTCCAAGAGCAGTTCCATAACCTGCTGTTGCCAGTGCTCCTGCGTTACAATGTGTCAGAACGGTGCTGCCGTCCTGAATTAACTCTGCTCCCCATGTTCCGATTCGTTTATTTACTTCGATATCCTCCTGAAACATTTTATTTGCTTCCGCTTCTAACTCTCTTTGCATTACCTCCGGCTTTTCACCATCAAGGGTCCCGGCTTTTTTTAATATTCGCTCCACGGCCCAGGCCAGATTTACGGCAGTGGGGCGTGTTTCTTTCAGAAGAAGGGCGGCCTCCTGCAGCTTTTCAGCAATAGAATCAGTTAAAACGTTTCTTTGCCCCTGATCATCAGCTTTTCGAACGGCAAGTACCATACCGTAAGCGGCTGCAATACCGATAGCCGGAGCTCCTCTGACGACCATATTTCTTATACTTTCCGCAACATCCTTCTGGTTTTTACAAGGGATATATACTTCTTCTTCAGGTAACAGCCGCTGGTCAAGCAGATAAAGCGTGGTCCCATTCCAAATAATGGGGCGAACTTCTTCCATGTCAACATCCGTCCTTCCGTTGACCCAGATCATAGTCTTCCTTAACACTGCAAAGACAGTCCCTTTCCGCGGGTAATGCCAGCAGTGTTTCCAAAAAAATTTCTCTGATAAGATCAATTTTTTTGCTCATCATTTCCACAACTTCCTGATGGGTAAGAGGATGAGCGGAAATCCCCGCGGCATAATTAGTAACCAGGGATAAATTTGCATAACATAAACCGGCTTCCCTGGCCAGGATAGCCTCAGGGGCATTAGTCATCCCCACGACATCGGCTCCCCAGCAAGAAAAGGCCCTGATTTCCGCCGGTGTTTCGTAACGGGGCCCGTCTGTAGTAATATAGGTTCCTCCGTTAACAAAAGGAATTTCTTTTTTCGTCATTATATCTGCCAGATATTTCCTTAGCTGTGGACAGTACGGCTCGGAAAAATCAGTATGCACTACTTTACTATTTTCCCCGTCATAAAAAGTTTGGTTTTCCCCCTTTGTATAATCAATAAATTGGTCAATAATAACAAGTGTCCCTGAAGTAAGTCTCTCTCTTAAAGAGCCGACGGCAGTACCAGCCAGAACCCTTGTTACCCCCAACTCTTTTAAAGCGGCAATATTTGCCCGGTGGTTAATCCGATGGGGAGGGATATGATGGTCTTTCCCATGGCGTGTTAAGAAGGCTACAGGAATCTTCTTATACAGGCCTTTTAAAATATAAGCATTTCCATATTTAGTTTCAATAGTAGACTCTCCTACTTCTTTGAGTAGTTTAGGGTCATAAAAACCTGTTCCTCCAATAATTGCTCTCTCAATTTTCATATTATATTTCTTCCGGTATAAACCTAAACCGGTTCCTCCCTTTTTGATTAATCCAATTCCCAGCTTTCCAGGTACTCTTTTTGCGCGGTACTAAGAGAGTCTATTTTTAATCCCAGACCTTTAAGTTTCAACTGAGCCACTTCCCTATTCAGCTCGGAGGGAAGCGGATGTACTTTATACTCAAGTTTTCCCCGCTTTTCCCAAAGATATTTTAAGGCCAGTATTTGAAGCCCAAAAGACATATCCATAATTTCGGCAGGATGCCCATCTGCAGCAGCAAGATTAACCAGGCGCCCTTCACTGAGTAAATAAATTCTCCGTCCATCGGGAAAAACATAGGCATCAACGTTTTTTCGCACCCTCTTGGGAGTGCCTGTTAACTTAAGAAGGGCTGCTTTGTCTATTTCAACATCAAAATGGCCGGCATTGGCAAGTATAGCCTGGTCTTTCATTATTTTAAAATGTTCTTCCCCAATAACCCGGCTGCAGCCTGTTACCGTAATAAAAATATCTCCCTGATCCGCGATTTCCGGAAGAGGTGCTACCTGAAAACCGTCCATATGAGCCTCCAGGGCTTTAACAGGGTCAACTTCACAGACAAAAACCTGGGCCCCAAGTCCTTTAGCTCTCAGGGCAACCCCTTTACCACACCAGCCGTAACCCAGGATGATAACTCTTTTACCGGCAATAATCAGGTTCGTCGAACGCATAATACCGTCCCAGGCAGATTGTCCGGTACCGTAGCGGTTATCAAAAAGAAATTTGCAAAGGGCATCATTCACCGCCATCATGGGAAAACCCAGTGCGCCTTGCTTTTCCATCGCTCTGAGCCTTATTAAACCTGTTGTTGTTTCTTCGGCTCCTCCGCTAACAAAAGGTATATGATTTTTAAAATCCCTGTGGAGAAGCGAAACTAAATCTCCGCCGTCATCAATAATTAATTGTGGTTTACTGCAGGCAGTTTTATAAATATGTTCATCATACTCTTCTTTTGAAGAATTATACCAGGCGTACACTTCGACACCTTCCCGGTCAAGGGCGGCTGCTATATCATCCTGCGTTGATAAAGGGTTGCTCCCGGTAACAACAACCCTGGCCCCCGCTTTTTTCAAGACCAGAGCCATATAAGCGGTTTTTGCTTCCAGGTGCAAACAAATTGCAATGTTTTGGTCTTGAAAAATTTTTTCTTTCTCAAGCGTATTTTCTAACTCCCGGAGAACCGGCATATGTTCCCGAACCCACTGAATTTTTAGAAGTCCTTCCGGAGCAAGATTTTTGTCCCTGAGCATGGACAAATGATATCACCCTTTCCCTAATTTCCCTGATAATTGCTGCGCTTGATTAATTCGAGAAACTTCCAATCGATTCCTGCTTTTTAATTAACCACACTGAGTAAAAAGGAAGAAAGGCCCTTTTAAAGGCCTTTCTTCCTTTAACATCCTTGCCGTAGCTGCTATCTAATCGAACAACTCCAGTTTGAACCATTATTATTATCCCAGTGATTAGCGCTGTCTTTAAAACAAAAATTAACCATTTTTCGACCTTCAGCGCTGACTTTACAATGAAAACTGTTACCTTGTTTCTGCATTTCCCTGGTGGAAATATTCTGCCAGTTATCATAACCATAATGAAACCAGATAGAATCTGCTCCATTTTGGGCTAAAAGCCCCCTGTATGTAATAGAGACTTCGTCACCCCTTCTGGGAGATTCCGGATAGAGATCGACAATATCATGCAAAAAAATCACCCCCTAAAAAAATTTTGAGTAGTTTCGTTATAGATAGTATAACTCCGGAGCAGGAAAAAATATTTGCGGTAATTATTCCCTCTTTAGAAGAGTATTACATAGGATAAAGAAAAGCGAGAAGCTTGAAAATTTCAAGCTTCTCGCTAACGTGGTGCGAGAGAAGGGATTTGAACCCCCACGAGATTGCTCTCACTAGGTCCTGAACCTAGCGCGTCTGCCATTCCGCCACTCTCGCTTATGGTGAGCCATCCAGGACTCGAACCTGGGACACCCTGATTAAAAGTCAGGTGCTCTGCCAACTGAGCTAATGGCCCAAAAATTTAGGAGCTATGCTCCTTTTTAGGAAAAATGGTGGAGAGGACTGGATTTGAACCAGTGAAGGCGAAGCCAACAGATTTACAGTCTGCCCCCTTTAGCCGGACTTGGGTACCTCTCCATGAATTTTTGGAGCCGACGGTGGGACTCGAACCCGCAGCCTGCTGATTACAAATCAGCCGCTCTAGCCGTTTGAGCTACGCCGGCAGCACCTCAGTGCAATACTTAGTATACCCTATTTTTAACGTATCGTCAACACTTAACCGGTGAAAAATTTACCGTTAGAAATAGGCGTATAAATTAAAAAACAATGAGTATAACAGAAATGAAATAACTGTGGCAAGGAGGTACACAGATGTTTTTCCCGAATAACAGTATTGAATCGATCTTTGATACTTTGCACGAAATCGAAATGAATCTGCAGAAAAAACCTGCTAACCATGAAAGAGAAACACTGATTAATAATTTACTAAACCTTCGCATTCTCATGGATCAGTATGTCAAGCACTGGTTAACTTTTGAGGAAAAAGTAAATAAGCTGCAAAAACAATTTAATTTTACTCTTCCGGACGTTCTACCCGAAGGTTTTTTACAGGGTATTGAACTGGAACCCGAAAGAGATCTAGATGAGCCAACCATCGAAGAAAATAAGGCTCCCGAAGAGTATTCTTTTTTAAAGCTGGAAAGTGAACAGGGAATTAACTCATTTCGCAAAGGCTTGGGTTTTTGGGATCTGGCCATGCTTGAAGAAGCAATACAAGAATTTGAAAAAGTTGTCGAATTTGAACCGAACTTTATTTTTGGACATTTTTGTCTTGGGCTTGCTTATAGCCAAAAAGGTTTCAACAATAAAGCTTTAAGCAAGCTAAGGCTTGTTAAAGCTTTAAGCAGGGACTCCCAGCTTAATGCTTTTGTCTTTAACTCTATGGGAAATATCTATGCAAGTGAAAAACGATATGACGAAGCGCTCAGCGAATTTTGCAAAGCGATTGAAGAAGATCCCGGTTTTTACAATGGATATTTTAATGCAGGAGCAATCTGCTTTAACCAGCATCGTTATAACGAAGCTATCGAGTATTTCGAAAAAGCCAAAGAAGCACTCTCTACCGACTGGGAAGTAAATTACTGCCTGGGAAGAGCTTATACACTTGCAGGCAATCCACGCAAAGGATTGCAAAATCTAAAAAAAGCACTTTCTTTAAACCCATCGGAATCAAAAATAATATTTGAACTGGGAGTTCTCTATGATCTTATCGGTGATAAGAGAAATGCTTCTTTTTGTTACAATCGTCTTATCAATAAATTAAATTAAGCTATACCAACCAAAAAATAAGAGAACCTGGTATAAAGAGTCCAGGTTCTCTTTAATCCTTCAGCAAAATTTTTAAAGCATGGCAAGAAAGACTCCGGCAGCAACGGCCGATCCGATTACTCCGGCAACATTGGGGCCCATGGCATGCATTAAGAGATAATTATTCGGATTATACTGCTTTCCGACCATTTGAGAAACCCTGGCAGCCATCGGGACAGCGGAAACACCGGCAGAACCGATCAGAGGGTTAATTTTACCCCCTGAAAATTTGCACATTATTTTACCCATTATAACTCCCGCTGCCGTTCCTACTGCAAAAGCAATTAATCCAAGAACAATAATGCTAATGGTCTCTGTAGTTAAGAAATGCTCCGCACTGGCTTTCGCCCCCACGGTAAGTCCCAAAAAGATGACAACAATGTTGTTCAGTTCGTTCTGGGCTCCCTTGCTCAATCGTTCAGTTACTCCGCACTCCCTTAAAAGGTTGCCGAACATGAGCATCCCCAGAAGAGGAACGGCTGCCGGCAAGAGAAGACCGGTTAAAATAATGACAACAATAGGAAATACGATACGCTCTGTTTTGGAGACCGGCCTCAACTGTTGCATAACGATTTGTCTTTCCTCTTTTGTCGTCAGGGCCTTCATAATAGGAGGTTGAATGATGGGCACAAGGGCCATATAAGAATAAGCAGCAACAGCGATAGGACCAAGGAGATGGCTGGCCAGTTGGGAAGTAACGAAGATAGCCGTAGGACCGTCTGCTCCGCCGATAATGCCGATTGACCCTGCTTCTAGTGGCGTAAAACCAAGCAGCAAAGCCCCGATAAAAGTAAAGAAGATACCAAACTGAGCTGCCGCTCCCAATAACAATGTCATGGGGTTGGCAATTAGAGGACCAAAATCCGTGAAAGCTCCTACCCCGAGAAAAATTAACGGTGGGTAAATTCCCAGTTCAATACCCTGGTACAGATAGTAAAACAAGCCTCCATTGCCGTCTGCAGTGGGGTGATCCATAATCCCGCCCAGAGGCAAATTTACAAGCAGCATACCAAAACTTATCGGCACCAGCAAAAGGGGTTCATATTTCTTGACTATCCCCAGATAAAGGAGGATAAGTGCAATGACAATCATGATCGCTTGTGGACCGGTTAAATTTGCAAAGCCCGTAGAGTTGGCATATTCCAACAACTTGATTAACATTTTTACCCCTCCATGCCTTATTCAATAACTATCATTGTATCTCCTGTATTTACCGTTGCACCGACTGATACGTTAATTGACTTGATTACCCCCGCAGCAGGAGAAGTAACCTCGTTCTCCATCTTCATCGCTTCCAAAATCAGTAAAACGTCTCCTTCGCTGACACTATCTCCTACACTGACTTTTACATCAAGGACTGAACCAGGCATAGGAGCGTCTACGGAAACACCGGCACCGCTTCCGCCGACGGGAGCCTGCGGAGTTGACGCAGTGGGAGCAGCAGGTTGCGGTGCAGCTTTTTTCTCTGACGGAGCAGCTTTCGGAGCAGCAGGAGCCGAAGAAACCTGCTGGGGCGGGGAGACTGATCCTGCTGTATCTTTCACTTCTTCCACAACAACTTCATAAGGCTGTCCATTAACCAAAACTTTATACTTTTTCATCTACTCTTCCCCCTTTTACTTAATACAAAGTCCTGCCTGAGTTGCAATAACCTGCTTCTTCCGATCTGTGCCCAGTTATTTTGTATTTCACCGGTTCCGGTTACCCTGGTAATAGCAAAACGCCGGCCTACCCCCTCTTCCATAGTAAATAAAAGAGCACCCATAGCTGCGGCAACAATTTCCGGTTTTTCCCCCGGTAGGGACAAGGCAGGAGCAAGTTCCTGCTTTGCACGGACAAGGTCACTTTTAACCGGTACACCTTTTCCGGCTTGTCCTCCCTTCCCGTGCTTTCCATCCACCCCGGCAAATATTTTGTTGAAAAGCATTAGTATCAGTGCCAGGGCAAAAAGCGCAATAAAAACAATAAAAAAACCGATACCCATCATTTCCAGTCCAAACATGAAAGCTTCCTTCATTACCTGACCTCCCTACTTTGTTTATGTAGTATCTACTAGGGCTATTATACCGTTTCCACCCCCCCTTGCGCAATACGTTCCATCCCCAACTCCCAACCATTTTGAAAGGCTTTTATATTTAACTCCAAATGATGAGGGATCCTGATTCTGAGCGCTTCTTCCAGAGAAGCAGCAGGCAACAGTCGACCCAGAGAAGTTAAAACGCCTAGAGCAACAATATTGGCAACAATTTCACTACCGAGTTTATCTCGAGCTGTGCGCATCATAGGAAAAGCATTCACTTTCGTCCGGTAGTGCGCAGGATCTATTTCTTCATCCACAACAATAATACCGTTTTTCTTAACATTGGAGGAATATTTTAAATACGCTTCTTGGGAAAGAGCGAGAAAAATATCCGCTTCTTCTACCATTAAAAAGTCTATCGGTTTGTCGCTGATAATCACTTCTGCCCGGCTTGCTCCACCCCGGGCTTCAGGGCCATAGCTCTGTGTCTGCACAACAAATTTGCTTTCCAGGTTTGCCGCTTCGGCAAGAATTAGAGCACATAAAATTAAACCCTGTCCCCCGGTTCCGCTCAGTCTTATCTCCCGTTTTTCATTCGTTTTCTTCATGATTTCATTCTCTGTGCTTCTTCAATTATCCCGGCGTATTCTTCCGTATATTCCGGACGGAAAGAAGAAGCAAGCACACCTAATAAGATTTTCCCTTTCAAAGCACTGGGAGATCTTTTCGCTGCGGCCTTGATACTGATCGTGTTCTCTTTTTGCCATTTCAACATCTCCACAGCATCTCCCTTCTTATTGAGACGTCCGTAATAAACGGGGCACTGAGAAATTACTTCCAGCAAAGAAAATCCCTTGTTTTCCAGGGCACCAATAATCAAATCCTCCAGAAAAACGGGCTGGTACGTGGCTCCTCTGGCCACATATGTCGCGCCCGCGGCCTCTGCCACTTTGCAGATCTCGAGTTTGGGCTCAACATTCCCGTATGGGGCAGTCGAAGCAATTTCTCCTTTCCCGGTAAGGGGAGAGTACTGCCCACCCGTCATACCGTAAATGGAATTGTTGATCACAATGGTGGTAATATTGACGTTCCGGCGGCAGGCATGTAAAAAATGGTTCCCTCCGATGGCCGTGGCATCACCGTCACCGGTAATAACAATAACTTCAAGGGACGGGTTAGCCAGCTTTATGCCGGTGGCAAAGGCCAATGGCCGGCCATGGGTCGTATGAAGGGTGTTAAAATCGAGATAACCGGTAATTCTTGAAGAACAGCCTATTCCACTGACAACAACAGTTTTATCGGGATTTAACTTGATAGTATCCACAGCCCTTAAAAAAGCGCTCATGACCATCCCGTTGCCGCAGCCGGGACACCAGATATGGGGCATTTTATCCATCCGAAGATATTTTGTCACATTAAAAGACTTGGGCATATTTTTCTTCACCCCTGAGGTAGGCAAGGATTTTCCTCGGGTGTATAAGCATACCGTCCACCTGGGGAATAGGTATAACAGGAACAGTATTTCCAATTGCCTTACGAACCTCTCCGGCATATTGCCCCAGGTTCATTTCCGGCACAAAAACCGTTTTCTTCTGCGAGGTTTTCTTATATATAAAGTCCGCATCAAAAGGCCAGAGTGTCTGCATCTGAAGCAACCCGGCCTTGACTCCCTCATTTCTGGCCAACTTCACCGCTTCGGCAGCCGAACGTGCTACAGCCCCATAAGCAATAATCAAATACTCTGCATCTTCTGTTAATAGTTCCCTAAAAAGAAGGATCTCTTCAAGGTGTGCTTTAATCTTCCCATTCAGCCTCCGCAAAAGCTTTTCGATGGCCGTATTGTTACCCGTACAGGGAAAACCGGTCTCATCATGAACAAGACCCGTCACATGATATCTATACCCCTCTCCAAAAGGAATCATTGGCGGGGCCTCATTTTCTTCCGCTGCATAGGGAAGGTACTTCTCCGGTGAAACCCTGGGAAGCTGCCTGTTAACAATTCTTATTTCCCGGTATTTTTCCAGGTCAACGCTCTCCCGCAAATGACCAATTGTTTCATCGAGCAGTAAAATGACAGGTGTTCTCAACTTTTCTGAAAAATTGAAAGCCGTTACGATTAAATAATAGGCTTCCTCCACAGAAGCAGGGCTAAGAACAATAATCGTATGCTCCCCATGGGTTCCCCATCTTGTCTGCAGCACATCTCCCTGGGCAGGCAACGTTGGAGCACCCGTGCTTGGCCCTAACCGCTGCACATTGACAATTACACAGGGAATCTCCGTCATAAGGGCAAACCCGATATTCTCCTGTTTCAAACTAAATCCGGGACCACTGGTTGCCGTTAATGTTTTCGCTCCTGTCAATGACGCCCCGATAACTGCTGCCATAGAAGCAATCTCGTCTTCCATCTGAATAAATTTCCCGCCTTTTTGCGGAAGCTTCCTGGCCATAATTTCAGCAATTTCCGTTGAAGGGGTAATGGGATAACCGGCAAAAAAATTAACTCCTGCACGAAGAGCTCCTTGGGCACAGGCTTCATTTCCCTGCATGAGCCTTCTACTCATCCTCTTTCCCCTCCAGCAAAATGGCAAAATCAGGACAGCGCAACTGACAAAGTCCGCACCGTACACAATCTTCTGGGCGGACCGCGGACGCGACGCCACCCACAATTTCAAAAACATTTTTCGGACAATACTCTACACAGATCCTGCAGCCTTTACACCAGGCTTCATTTACTTTCACCGGCTGTGATAAGTTTGCCTTATTTTTATTCGACATAAAAATGTATTCTTGATTAATGAATAAAATCCTTTTTTTTAAATAAATTAAGATCTTACCTTTTGCTTTTTTAATTGCCTGCTCAGACGTTTTATTTCCTCCAGAAAAAATGGATCCATTTTAACAGCCCCGAGCTGTGTACCTTCACCGTTTTTATCTCCATGATAGTCCGACCCTCCGGTAATTAACAGCCCACATTTTAAAGCAATCTTTAAAAACCTGTAGCTAATCCGGATATTATTGCGGGGATGAAAGACTTCTATCCCCATGAGCCCTGCCCTGAGGAGCGAAGGAAGAAAATCAACTTTTTCATAAGTACCCGGGTGGGCCAATACGGGAACTCCGCCTGCCCCGCGAATAATGCCGATAGCTTCGACAGGTCTAAATTCCTTTCTTTGAACATAAGCCGGAGATTGAAAACCAATGTATTTTGCAAAAGCCTCTCCTAAAGTTTTGCAATACCCTTTTTCACAGAGTACTCTGGCCAGGTGGGGACGACCAATGGCCTGGCCTTGCACTTCTGTCATGACCTCATCAAAGGTAATCCGAATTCCAAGCTTATTTAATTTATAAACCATCTTTTTCATGCGATCATAACGGTCGGACCTAAGCCTATCGATCGTTTTTCTTAAAGAAGTGTTATCTTCTTGACAAAAATAACCCAAAACATGAATTTCGTTTCTTTTAAAATGTGTGCTAAATTCAATACCGGGAATAATTTCGACATTCAATTTTTTCCCGGCAGTCCGGGCGCCGAATATCCCTTCCATCGTATCATGATCAGTAATACCGATGGCAGCCAAATTGGCCTTGGCAGCCTCAGCAACGACCTCACCGGGACTTAAACTACCATCCGAAGCAGATGTATGAACATGGAAATCAATAAACCTCATTTCCTCCTCCTGTACCGCTCTCTTGTACAATTCCGAAAAAGTTTTCAAAGAGAATTTTTCTAATTTCTTCTTTCTTAAAACCTCGCCCTTGTAAACCAACGATTAATCGGGGTAAAAAGGAGACATCCGGCAATTCCTCGAGGACAATGTCTATCCCGTCAAAATCGGACCCAATCCCAATATGTTCAACTCCCATAATACCTGCAGCATGTTCGAAATGGTCCAGCAGCCTGTTCAAATCGGCTTTTTCATGGTCAATAAAAGGAGGATAAAAAGAAAGTCCCAATACCCCTTTATTTTCACGAAGAGCTTTCATTTGTTCATCGGTTAAGTTACGGGGATGATTACAGAGCGCGGCAGTATTTGCATGGGAAACAATAACCGGGGTATTTGTTATTTTCAGAACATCCCAAAAACCCTGGGGAGAAATATGGGCAAGATCTATCATCATTCCCAATTTATTCATTTCCCGAACGACTTCCCTGCCGAAACTTTTTAAACCAATACTGTCGGGCCCACCCATCGCGCCGCCGGCAAGCTGGTTTTCCTCGTTCCACGTCAATCCCAAGCCCCTCACACCCAAAAGATATAGATCGTGCAGTAATCCCAGGTCTCCTTCCAACGCTTCCCCACCTTCGACAAAAAGAAAAGCAGCGATCTTTTCTGTTTTACTTACCTTCAGCAAATCCAGGTAATTATAAACCGTAATAAGATCCTCCGGGCAGCGCTTCACCGTCCGATAGTATGCATCTAAAAGGTAAAGACATCTTTTTAGTGCGCCTTCGGGCTTAAAGCACGGCTCAATAAACAGAGCAAAAATTTGTGCTTTAACCCCTCCTGTTTTTAAACGGGGAAGATCAATATGAGCCTGCTTATTTTCCCGTAAAAAATCATAACTGCCCTTCTCTCCGGTAAAATACTGCACCGTATCACAATGAGCATCAAAAATTTCATACTCATCACAAACTTTTTGGGTTTCTCCTAGAGAAATATACAACAATTCATTCCTCATTTCAAATTATTTTAGAAATCATTTTAAAAATCGAGACAAAAAAACACTCCTTGGTTGGAGGAGTATTTTTTATAAAAGGAGTAAAAGATATCTTTGTTTCGGGGTTAACGCGGTTCCACAATCAACTTGATAGCAGTTCTTTCTTCTCCGTCAATTTGAATATCTGTAAAAGCAGGAATACAGATAAGATCCATTCCACTGGGGGCGACAAACCCTCTTGCAATCGCGACTGCTTTTACAGCTTGATTTAGAGCCCCTGCTCCGATAGCCTGCATTTCTGCGCCTCCCCGCTCCCGTAAAACCCCTGCTAAAGCCCCTGCCACAGAATTAGGGTTGGATTTTGCTGAAACCTTTAATACTTCCATTAAGTCCAAGTACCTCCTTTTAGAGAAGCAATATTATAATTATTCTATTCTGCAATGATTGAAAAAGTTCCTTCTTAATTAAAAAAATTTTAAATATTATTTTTAAGGCATTTTCTTAATATTATGGTATCTTTTTCTACAAATTATTTATCAAAAACATAAACCTTCCCGGCTTCACGAAAAGCAAATAAATTTTCTTCATTATTCTCATTCTTCCTGGACAGCAAATATTCAATAAAGTCTTCTTTAAAAGACGTTTCTTTCCCTAGAGATTCTTCAACCCGTGTATCAAAAATCAAATCATTTTTAAATTCATTCCAGATTATTGTATTGATTAAATTTACTTCTTCAAAAGAAATATTTTCCTTCTTCCAGGTTACCTGAAGCAGAATCCAGGAGTCGATCGCTTTACGGCTTAACGTTGGAACAACAGCATCCAGCTTTGACAGTTCGATATAAGCTTTAACAGCATCGGCAAAAGTTTTACGAAACTTTCCGTATCTTGCGTCTTCCGGAATATTCTTTAACATAAAAGACAACTTAAACTTAGATTCAGGTAAGTTGCAATTAATGGTAAAAATTTCCGGAAAACGTAATAACAGCATAATTAATAGATCTACGGTCGAAAGCTCCTCGGGCAACTGCTTCAACTTCATACAAAAACCACTCTCCTTAAATTAACACTTACAAGCTTATTATTCCTGTGGGCGTGCCGGGAAACTTACCCTACTTCTACCCCTACTTCTTATGTATGACTGTTAATATTCCATAATGCCTTTTTGAATTCCTTCAGGAAAAAGAAAAAAGTGCCTTTCGGCACTTATTACCATTTTAAATATTTATTTGGCATACTCTACGGCCCTGGTCTCCCTGATAACAGTAACTTTTATCTGCCCCGGGTATTCCAGCTCCTGCTCTATTTTTTTGACAATTTCCCTTGCTACCTGGGCAGCCGTTAAATCATCAATTTTATCCGGTTTAACCATGATGCGGATCTCCCTGCCTGCCTGGATAGCATAAGCCTTTTCCACACCGTCAAAAGAGTCCGCAATATCTTCCAATTTTTCCAGGCGTTTAATATAAGCCTCCAAAGTTTCACGCCTTGCTCCCGGCCTAGCAGCAGAAATAGCATCTGCAGCCTGTATTAAAACAGCAATCAGTGTCTGCGGCTCGATATCACCATGATGTGCTCCAATTGCATTGACGATCTCCGGTGATTCACGATATTTTTTCGCCAGTTCGGCACCATTGACAACATGAGGTCCTTCCGTTTCATGATCCAAAGCCTTACCGATATCGTGCAACAGGCCTGCCCTTTTAGCGGTCTTGATATCCAGTGAAAGTTCCGCAGCCATGATACCCGCCAGGTGAGCCACCTCCACTGAATGTTTGAGAACATTTTGCCCATAACTTGTACGAAATTTGAGCCGTCCAAGCATCCGGACCAATTCAGGATGCAAACCGTGAACACTTACTTCAAAAGCTGCTTGTTCTCCCTCTTCACGTATCTGGACATCTACTTCATGCCGGGCTTTTTCCACCATCTCCTCAATACGAGCAGGATGGATACGACCATCGACAATAAGTTTTTCCAGAGCGATGCGAGCGATTTCCCGGCGAATCGGATCAAATCCTGAAAGAATTACTGCTTCAGGAGTGTCATCAATAATAAGATCAATTCCGGTAAGTGTTTCAAGGGTACGAATATTCCTGCCCTCTCTTCCGATAATTCTTCCTTTCATTTCATCATTGGGCAAGTTTATGACAGATACGGTAGACTCGGAAACATGGTCTGCCGCACAGCGCTGAATAGCCTGTGTAACGATCTCTCTGGCTCTTTTATCAGCTTCCTCTTTAGCCTGTGATTCCACATCTTTAATCATTTGTGTAATTTCGTGTTGAATTTCATCTCTTACTCTTTTTAGTAAAATATCTTTTGCTTCCTCGGTGGACATCTCGGATATTTTTTCCAGCATGGCAAGCTGTTGCTTATTCAGGTCGTCGAGTTGTTCCCGGGTTTGAGAAATTTCTTGTTCCTGTTTTTTTAGTTCATCCTCTTTTTTCTCTAAAACAGAAGTTTTTTTATCCAGATTTTCCTCTTTTTGCAAGAGCCTTCGCTCCAGCCGCTGAACTTCGGATCGTCTTTCTTTTGCCTCGCGATCAAATTCATTTTTTAATTTAAAAACTTCTTCCTTAGCCTCCAAGATCTTTTCCTTCTTCAAAGATCTGGCTTTTTCATTGGCTTCCAGGATAATCTTCCCTGCTTCTTCCTCTGCTGATTTAATTTTTGCCTCCGCCAGATACTTCCGAAGAAAATAACCGGCGCCTAGTCCTAATAATATACTGACAATTACAATGATAATGGTTAATGCATCCAACTAATCTTTTTCACCTCCTTATATTATTTCATTTCCTGTTCAAAGCAAAAAATAAAAGCTGTAAATGAACAGCTTAAAATAGAAATGGCCGGATTCTTTTTTAGAAATGGGTTGCTCTCACTTTCTAAAAATATATAGTAAATGCCGCTGGCATTAATCATGGTCATTCTATTTTAAGATTAAGCCGAGAAACCATTCAGGCTTTTTTTATTGTATCCTCTCGGACACTGCTATGTCAAGCAAGAAAGTTTTTTACTTCTTACTGGATTATTTTCGGATCAGGGGAGTTCTCTGTGTCTTTTTCCGGGGAGCTGTCTTCCTCCTCGGGTCCAAGATGATAATGGCTAAAAATCTGTTTTTCCAGAGAGTTAAAAAGTTCCGGATTACCTTTGAGAAATTCTCTCACATTTTCCTTACCCTGCCCTAATCTCTCTTCACCGTATGAATACCATGCTCCGTTTTTCTTGACGATCTCACTTTCAATGGCTAGATCTAAAATACATCCTTCCCGGGATACACCTTTTCCATAAATAATATCAAACTCAGCCTGACGGAAAGGAGGTGCCACTTTATTTTTAACAACCTTTGCCCGGGTTCGATTTCCCACTATCTCGTTTCCCTGTTTGAGCGGCTCAAGTCTTCTAATATCAAGTCTGACGGAGGCATAAAACTTCAGAGCTCTTCCTCCGGGAGTTGTTTCCGGATTTCCGAACATAACTCCAACCTTTTCCCTCATCTGGTTAATAAAAATAGCTATTGTTTGAGATTTACTGATAATACCGGAAAGCTTTCTCATCGCCTGGGACATGAGTCGTGCCTGAAGACCTACATGGGCATCCCCCATTTCCCCCTCAATTTCCGCCCTGGGAACAAGTGCTGCCACGGAATCCACAACAACAATATCAATCGCGCCGCTGCGCACAAGAGCTTCGGCAATCTCCAGGGCCTGTTCCCCGGTATCCGGCTGGGAAACCAGGAGTTCATCAATATTTACACCCAGGTTCCGCGCATAAACAGGATCTAAAGCATGTTCGGCATCAATAAAAGCGGCAAAGCCTCCGCTTTTTTGCGCTTCGGCAATAACATGCAGAGCAACCGTTGTTTTGCCCGAAGACTCCGGGCCAAAAATTTCAATTATCCTCCCCCTGGGCAATCCGCCAACACCCAGAGCAATATCCAGAGACAGCGTTCCGGTAGGGATAACAGCGATATTGCTAATTCCACCTGAGCCGAGTTTCATAATTGAACCTTTGCCAAACTGCTTTTCAATTTGTAGCAAAGCCGTTTCTAAAGCTTTTTTCTTCTCCATATGAAAACCTCCTGGTGACGGTTCGTTTAAATATTATTCCGTTTACCTTGTTATTCTGAACATCTGTTTGATTTATTACTATTCTTTAAAAAAAAGGTAAATCCTGCTTACCGATTAAGCATCCAGCAAAAATTCTTTTACCGGTCTGTAGACCGGACCGGAAGCATACAGGATACTCTGCATCAGGGAAAATCGATCTACGCTGACTGCATACTCACAATTCCAATCTTCATGTAAAATTTCCGAGGGGAAATAAATATCCTGATCTTTTCGTTTTCTCCCGATGGTGAGATGGGGAACAAAAATATTTTCTTCTTTTCCCCGCTTTCTTTGGTCCGGTTGGAAGCTTAAAGATCGAAAAACGCTTTCAATCTTTTCCGCCAGAAGTTCCAGTTGCTCAGATCCGACTTGTGCCCCAATCCAGATGACACGGGGACGGCGAAAGTTGGGAAAAGCACCGAGCCGATCAAAAGTTAAACGGAATGGTGGCATCTTTTCCGCCAGTTCTTTGAGGGGTTGCTCAAAAAGTTGCAGATCTTCGGAGCGAATTTCTCCGAGGAACTTCAAGGTAAGATGCAGCAACTCCGGATTAACCCACCTGAACCCCCTGGTTCGTTTTTTTAACTCATCCTGTACCCCTGCAACCAGTTCTTTCATCTTGCGGTCCAAATTTATAGCCAGAAAAGCCCTCATCTAGCGCGTTCTCCCTTTATGGTCAGTATAAAGTCAACATTCTTGATATTCGCCTTTGTTGATATTCGCCTTTGACTTTTGACCTATTTTTTAGAGACATTCAACATTTGACTCATACTCTCCTGCTACTCCGGCTGAAGATCAAAAAGAACCCGTTCAAGACTGTAATTTAGAGGAGCATGATTTATCTTGATCATATCCGCGGCATACAAACTTAAAACATCGCTCTCCTCTTGACGTTGAAAAGAAAGAAGGGAGAGGCTGAATGTTAAATCCATGTCTTTTAGCCCCCGAAGACCCGAAGCCCCGGTTGTTCCGGCATTAATCTCAATATATTCTTCATTCCCGGTAATTTGGGGAGTATGAGTATGCCCGCAGAGGAGAAGCCGCCCGTTTCCCCTGACATAGGCAAAAGCATCGGGATTATGGGTAGCCACGATATCCACCGGGCTGCCATCCTCAACAATGCGTGCAAGTTTTTCCGCTGCTTGGAGCATAATCTCCTCTTCCACTTCGACCATTTCCGAAGAATATGAAGAAGGATCCGCCACCGCGGCAATGGTCAATCCTGCGACTTCGGCGGTCCCCTCTTCAAGAACAGTCACATTTTTCAGTTCCTTTAAATAAGCAACAACCTGAGGTGAATCATGATTTCCGGGGATAAAAACATAAGGAAGATGCAAGTTACTAAAAAAATCTGTAAAAAGCTCTGCTTCAAAAACTGTACCGTAATCCACAAGGTCTCCCGTATCAATAATAAGATCCACCTGAAAGGTCTCGACAATGCTCCTGATAAATTTCAAAGCAGCGGGATTGTTATGAATATCGGAAACATGTAAAACTTTCACGGAATTTTCTTTAATATCATCCGTCATCTCCATCTCTTCTTTTAAGATAGAAATATTTTCGACTGCACCCTCAACCTGAACTCCCAGATTGTCGACCACATCGATTCCTTCTTCCAGGACGCCGAGAACGAGAGGTGCCGCTTCAATAATTCCCTGGTACTCAACATGGGTAAACGCCCCAAAATTATAAAAACCGGCCACAGAAAGCACAAGAACAATTACGACCAAAACGTTGATTAATCCCAGGATACCCATCTCTTTTTTGTTCACACTCTTGCGGGACCATAACAGTGAACCCGCTACCCCCAGAAAAAAAGCCAGGATAAGAAGGGAAGCCAGATAACGGAATAAACATTCCTTTATTTGCTCTCCTAAAAAAGAGGGCCAGTTATTTCCAAAAGAAGAATTGTTGAAAAGAGCGGTCAATTCCTGCAGATTAATAATGTTCAAGGTAAAGTGAAGATCAATGGGAGGTAAATGGGTTTGTGCGGTTATTTTACCCAGTGGAGGCAGATGAATAACAGTATTCCCTCTTCCGAACATTTTTACATATGTTTCAAATTCGAAAGCCTCTGTGGAAAAAACTGCAGGGCTTAAAAAATGTAAAACCAATAGCAATAACATTACACTGAAAAAAATTTTTACGGCAAATTTAGCAAATTTCAGTTTTGTTTTTCTGTTCATTAGAGTTAAGGATGTTTCGCAGGTAGGCTCCACTGATTTTTTCTTTTTCCAGTAAATACTTGGCCACATTTTCAATAATGCTCCTGTATTTTAAGATTATCTTACGAACACGCTCTTCCTGGCTATTGAGTATATCCTTAAGACTATCATGCAGTACTCCGCCGGGTAAATCTGCAGTACTGACAATGCCCAGGGAGGACATCCCTGCGGAAACAATTTTCTTGGACAGCTCTATCGCCTGCTGAAAGTCTCCTGCTGCCCCTGTACTACGGCTTCCGAGAATCTCTTCTTCGCTGATGGCACCTCCCAGTAAAATGGCAATCTGTTCCTCAATATTTTCCCGGGTGGAAATATAACTGTCTTTAGCCGGAGTCTGCCGCATATAGCCCATCGCCTTTCCCCGGGGGATAATGGTTATCGTGGAAACTGAACAAGAACGAAGACACTCGCTGACAACAGCATGTCCCGTTTCGTGAATAGCAATGCGCAGAAATTCTTCCTTGTCGGGATGCCGGTCCATCTTTTCCCCCATGATAACTTTATCAATGGCTTCACTAAAATGTTTATTTTCTAAAAATTTTTTCTTCTCTCTGAGGGCACTAATAGCAGCTTCGTTGGCAAGACTTTCCAGGTGTGCCCCCGAAAAACCAAAAGTCTCCTGAGCAATATTTGTCAAAAGAACGTCGCCGGCCAGGGGTTTATTCCTGGTATGAAGTTCTAGTATCTGCAATCTTCCTTCCTGATCAGGCAGATCAACCTGCACAATGCGGTCAAAACGTCCCGGCCTTAGCAGGGCACTGTCCAGGAGATCTGCCCTGTTCGTTGCCCCAATTAAAAGGACCCGTATCTCATCATTCAGGCTTAACCCGTCCATTTCCACAAGGAGCTGATTTAAAGTCTGTTCGTGTTCCAGGTGAGAAGAACTGCCGTTTCCTCTTTTTGCTCCGAGAATATCTATTTCATCAATAAAGATAATGGCACTCTTTTTATTGCTTTTTTTCCCGTTATCTCTGGCCTGCTTAAATAATTGCCTTATTCTTTGTGCGCCAACCCCTGCGTACATTTCAATAAATTCACTACCGGCTGCCGATAAAAAAAGAGAATCAGTATAGTACGCCGCAGCCTTGGCGAGAAGCGTTTTTCCGGTCCCCGGCGGACCAACCAGTAGAATCCCCTTTAAAGGTCTGATTCCAAGTGAACTCATCTTATCCGGAACCTTGAGAAAATCCAGCGCTTCAAGCAGTTCCCGCTTGGCTGTATTTTGTCCCCCAATATCATCAAATGATATCCCTATATTTGCCTTAGCATTATTTACCGGAACAAATTGCCTCAAACTGCCTTTGGCATCCACGACTCTAGTAAGCAGGAAAAATAATCCGACAAGAAGAAGTAAGGGATAAACATTAAACCCCATTACAAATAACCCGGCAATGATTCCCAGAGATAACCCCGCACCGATTTCCTTAATCATGAAAATTAACCTCCATCGCGCAAATCGAATAAAAATAGTAAACTACTCCACTTCCGCCAACCCTACGGGAATTATTTCATACAGATAGTACTGACCGGATGAAATAAAAAAGTAAATTCTTTTTTGGTCAACCCAGAGACAATATTCTGGTTTCTCCTTTTCCTGTTCCATCAACCTGGAGACTTCCTCATTCATCCCGGTATAATTACCTGTCCTCTCACCTTCCATTAAAGCAAACTGTACCTTTTCATAAACAGAATCCAGATAAGAGTTCCTATTATCCGCTAATATTAACAGGTACTCATCCTCTTGATAGGTTGAAAGTAAAAGGTCATCCATTTTCCTGTACGTCTCAGGCAAGTTGTCACTCTTCGACAGGGTAATTATATAGCCGATTTTATTTTGATTTGCAATCGTCTTTACTTCGACGTTTTGCACATATTCAAGTTGTTCAAGTTTCTCCATGAGAGGTTCTTTGATTACCCTCTGCTGGTGCCATTGATTGAGCACATAAATAACCGCAAAAGTCAGAAGCATAACCAGGACCATAATTGGCCAGCGAAATGTAATGTTTTTCAAGTGTAATCATCCTTATGGTTTACATAATTACTTAACATAAACCATTATAACAAATACTCCCGGAAAAAAGCAATAAAAATACCCTTCATTTTTTGAAGGGTATTGCCGAATAATTCGCCGGGATAATTCAGCAGTTTTAATCCGGGCAAAGGAGTTTACTTCATCATGTGAGCCTCTCCCCCAGCAAGTCATAAGCTCCGGACCCGGTAATCTTTACCGGAATGAGTTCCCCGGGCCTCCCCGCGGATTTTGGAAGGTACACTTTTCCGTCTACTTCGGGAGCCTGACCGAAAAACCTTCCATGGAGCATCTTTTTCTTCGGGTCAGAGAAGTCAACCAGTATATCCATCTTTTTGCCCTGCAATCGGCGATTAAAATTTCGGGACCTTTCCTTTTGTCTGATCATAATTTCCTGCAATCGTCTCCGGGCAACCTGCGTCCCAACCCTGGGACCCTGATCGTAAGCTTTCGTTCTTCTCTCAGGTGAAAAGCGAAAAGTGCCCACCCTTTCAAAAGGGTATTGTTCCAGGAAAGTAAGAAGATTATAGAATTCCTCTTCCCCTTCCCCTGGATAACCTACCATGACGGTAGTTCTGAGCACAGAAGACGGTATCTGTTCCCTGATAGTATGATAGAGCTCTTTAATTTGTTCCGGTGCCGTCTTTCTCCCCATCATGGACAATATTTTTTCATCAATATGCTGAATGGGAATATCCATATATTTACATATATTTTCTTCCTGCGCTATAAGCTTAATTAGCTCAGCCGTAATGCGGGCCGGCTGCGTATACAATAAGCGAATCCACTTTAGACCTTTTATCCGGCTGATGTTCTGCAGCAAAGGGACCAGCATGTACTTTCCGTAACGATCCTTTCCATACGCAGTAGTATCCTGAGCGATAATATTGATCTCTTTTGCTCCCAGCTTATGTAAAGCTTTTACTTCGGAGATAATATCTTCAAGCGCTTTACTGCGCAGTTTTCCCCGCAGAAAAGGAATCAGACAATATGAACATCTGTTATTGCATCCTTCGGCTATTTTAACGTAAACTGAGTGAGGGGAGCCTGTGATGAAACGATCGTTTTTGGGGTATAGTGGTTTCCCTGTCTTCAGCGGAGGAATATTTTCATTTTGTAAAAAGAGAGGAATTATTGGTGCATGCTTAAACGGCACGATGAGATCGATTTCCGGAATCATCTTCCTTAAGACCGCCTCTGTATAATAGCTTGTCAAACAACCGGTCAGGACAATAGTTTTAAGCTTTGTTCCGGGCTTGTTCTTGATGCGAACCATTCCTTTAACAGTTTCCAGGGCTTCAAGACGGGCCTCATGCAAAAAGGCGCAGGTATTCACAATTGCTACCTGTGATTCTTCAGGAACAGAATGAAGAAGATATCCTTCCTTAATAAGGATACCGGCTATTTCTTCGGAATCAACAAAATTTTTTGCACATCCGAGAGACACTAAAAAAAACTTTTTCGACATATGGATATTCTCCAGTCAATATTTAGGATTTAGCCGTCATAATTATTCTTTTTTAATAATAATATCAACAGGATTTGTGGCTTCTTTCCAGTCATTCAGTTCCAAACCGTTTACTTCCAGCCAGGCATACGGCGGATCACCCAGGCGAATCTTCGTCTCCCTGCCGGCCACCGGGAGGGGTCTTACTTCACCCTGAGTATAAGTATTCTGTTCGATGAAGGCTCCGTCTTCTTCGACTTGATACCAGCATTTGCCGGTAAAGTACAGGATTAGCTCCTTCTTCTCCACCCCTTTTAACAAATAGACAACTTCTCTTTTATCTGAGGATAATTGAACAAGTTGGGGGGAGGAGTTTTGGGGCTTTTCAGGATTTTCTTCTCTTCCGGGAGAAGGAATTGTTATTTCCGTTTCTTCCTCCTTTTCACCTTCTTCCTGCGAGCCCTGGGTCAGAACTCCTTGTGAGGGAATTCGTTCATCTCCGTTTGAATCACCATAGTAACGATACCAGATGCTTCCGCCAAAAATAACAACCAGCAGGATGATCCAGATCAGAGCAACAGCGGGAAAAGACCTCTTTTCTTTTCCCTGGAACAACTCACTTTTCTGCTCCGCATTTTCTTTCTCGCTCTTTTGCAAAGAAGATTTTTCCTCATTAATTCGTTCGTAATAAGAAAGCAATTCCCCGGCATTAATCCCGATGGCATCGGCATAATTACGCAGGGCCCCTTTAATATATACTTTACCGGCAAAACAAGAAAAATCACCTTCTTCAAGAGATTGCAAAAATCTGACCTGGATTTTGGTTTTCCGGCTAATTTCCTCCAGGCTGATTCCTTTCTCCTGACGTTCCTTTTTAAGTAAAGTACCGATTTCCTGCAAAAACAAGCCTCCTTTCTGTCGTCAAAGTTAATTTTCTAGTTTTTCGTTCTGATTTTTCCGTCCAGAATGCTCTGAACCTGTTCAGCCCTGACAAGAACCTGTCTGGGCTTGCTTCCCTCAAATTTTCCGATGATACCAAGTCTCTCCATATCATCAATAATACGTGCAGCTCTGTTATATCCGATGCGAAACCGCCTTTGGACTAGAGAAATGGAGGCGTGTCCGGTCGTCAAAATTAAGTCAATTGCTTCCGGTAAAAGATTGTCGGTATCTTCCTCCACTACTTCTTCATTTGCTTCCTCTGTTAAAAAAGAATGTTGATAGAGAGGGCTTTCCTGCTGTTTGATAAAATCAACAACTTTGACTATATCGCTTTCACTCAGAAAAGCGCCCTGAACCCTTAACATCTTATGCAAACCGATTGGGTGATAAAGCATATCTCCTCGTCCCAGAAGTTTCTCCGCGCCCCCTGTATCCAGGATAGTCCTGGAATCAATTTGGGAAGAAACAGCAAAGGCAATCCTTGAGGTAATATTTGCCTTAATTAAGCCGGTAATAACATCCACAGATGGACGCTGTGTTGCGATAATCAGATGGATACCGGCAGCTCTGGCCATCTGAGATAACCTGACAATGGAATCTTCAACTTCTGAAGGAGCAACCATCATCAGATCAGCAAGCTCATCGATTACAACAACAATAAAGGGGAGAGAACCATGAGACTCATTGTATTTGGCAATATCCCGGACACCGCTTTGGGCGAACAATTCATATCTTCTTTCCATTTCCTTAACCATCGCTCGCAGAGCTAAAGAAGCCTTCTTCGCTTCCGTTACAACCGGAGAAATCAGGTGAGGAATGCCGTTATAAACACTAAGTTCCACAATTTTCGGATCAATCAATAAAAATTTTACAGCCCATGGAGGTGCTTTAAATAGAATACTGCATAGGATAGAGTTGATGCAAACGCTCTTCCCCGACCCTGTCGAACCGGCCACAAGGAGATGCGGCATCTTAAGCAAATCAGCAAAAACAGGACCACCGGTAATATCTTTACCCAACCCGGTTATCAGAGGAGAGGTTGAATTCTGAAAAGCGCTATCTTCCAGCACCTCCCGGAGATAAACAAGTGATATGATTTTATTGGGAACTTCTATTCCTATTGCCGCTTTTCCCGGAATTGGGGCTTCAATACGGACATCGGAAGCAGCAAGATTTAAGGCCAGATCGTCGCTCAGACTGAGTATTTTGCTGACCTTGACACCCGTTTCAGGTTGTATTTCATAGCGGGTCACAGCCGGGCCGGCCTGCACTTCTTTAATTCTTACTTTTACACCAAAACTTTCAAAGGTATTTTCCAGAGCCCTAGCCCGCTCATGAATAAGTTTCTGCTGTTGATAATCCCGCAGCCTGTTTACTTTTGTCAACAGATCCAGGGGAGGCATTTTGTACCCCTCATAAGGTCCGTTATTCTCCACAATAGACTGTGTTATGGAGATGGGTGTCTCTTTCTCTTTCGTCAAGTGATGATGTGGAACGTTCGTATCCTTATCTTCATCTATCTCCGACTCCGCAGAAATCTCTTCCCGGACATTTGAATATTTTTCCCTGCCGGGAAAGAGAAGCAAGCCGTTTTTTTCTTCTTTATCCTCTTTTTCTCCGGAGTTTTTACTTTCTTCTTCAACCGGTAAGCTAAAATTAGTGTATTCCTTAATCGTATAGCCGTTTTCTTTAACGGTTTCTTTTTTCTCCTCTACACGGATTAAATTTTTTAAGGAGTTAAAAAGAAAGCCTAAAAAGTTCCGCACTCCATCCAGTAATTCCAGGAGAGAACTGTTCGTCATTAACAACAGAGCGATTAGACCTAAAGAAATAATAATAATATAACTGCCCAGATCTCTAAAGAGAAAAAATAAAACCGCGGTCAGTAAAGCCCCTAACAGCCCCCCTCCTTGTTGTAAAAGGCCTAATTCCAACATAGAGTAAAAAATATTTTTCCCTGCTGTAATCGCCGGTTGCTGCAAAAAAATTCTCAAATGCAGGGAGATAACCAAAATACCAAAAACAATAATCAGACCGATCAGGCGATTTTTTAAATTCTCTATTTTAAAAGGCCAACAACATCCCAGCGAGACAACAATGAAAAAAAATGGAAGGGCCAGGGCCGCTTCACCCAAAAGTGTCCGGAAAATTAAGTTCATCACCGTACCCAACAAGCCTGTCTGTGCGGTAAATTGCAGGCAAACCAGTAAAAACACTGCTGCCGCAATGAATAAAATGGCTTGGACCTGGTTTTTAATAGTATCTTTTTTCTTTTGTTTGTTGCTGCTTTTTTTGTTATTTTTTTTTGCTGCCATTTTAACCTCATTATTGTTAAGATAAATTTTTTAGAAAAAAAGGAAATATAAAAGGGAAAAAGCTCCGGCAAACCAGCAATAATACGAAAAATAATGAAATTTACCTTCATTTAAAAACTTAATAAATATTTTTATGGCTAAAATCCCCGATAAAAAGGCCAGAACTGCGGCCAAAATGTATAAATAAAGGTATGCCGGAAGCTCCTCCATGTGGAAAATTTCTATCCCTTCCAGGAAAGTGGCTCCGGCAATAGCCGGCAGAGCCAGTAAAAAAGAATATTTTATGGCGGTCTGCCTTTTTAATCCCTGAAAAAGAGACGCTAAAATAGTTGAACCGGAGCGAGATATCCCCGGAATAATTGCCGCCCCTTGAAAAAGTCCCACAACTATTCCATCCCAAAGGCTCATCTCTTTCACATTTTTTCCCTGCGGGGATTTGCTTATTTTGGCGATTATATGAACGATAAAACCGGTAATCAGCAGCATTAAACTTGTTACGACAGGTTCTTCAAAAAGACCTTTTAAAAACGAACCGAGGAAGATTCCAACAACCCCCGTTACAATAGTACCGATGAGTAAAAGAAAAAAGAGTTTCTTTTGTTCGCGGCTTTTGGCCAGACCCTTGAAAAGTGCGACCAGATCACCCCAGAAGACAGTTATAATTGACAACATTGTTCCAAAATGGACCAGAACTTCAAATGTAATCCCCTGCTGGGAGATCCCGAAAAGTTGTTGAAAGATAACAAGATGTCCCGAGCTGCTCACGGGGAGAAATTCTGTAAAACCCTGCAATAATCCCAGAAAAATCGCTTCTCCCAAACTCATTAACAATAACCCCCTCTTTATATGGGACGACGCTTTAGTTCTTCAGGTTCTTTACTGTTATTTTTTTCTTCAAATGCCTAGCTTTTTCCTTCTTGTAAGTTTATCTTTTTGTCCGGCTACTATATATTGTAATAAAATTGCATATTTGTCAACTAGAGGTAAAAAAAACGCTGCACCCAACAAATTATAAAGGGCATGAGCATTGGCCACCTGCCTTGCTACATCCCCTGAGGTCATTTCAGCTATCCGGACGAAAGGATTCCAAAACAGCATAACAAGAAATATGGAACACATATTAAAAAAAAGATGCCCCCAGGCTACCCTCTTGGCCGCACGTATCGTCCCTATGGCAGCCAGCAGGGATGTTAAACAAGTTCCCAGGTCTGCACCTACAGCTATTGCCAGAGCTTGAGGAAAAGTTAGGAAGCCTTCTCTCGCCAGAAGGATGACCATTCCAATCGTAACACTGCTGCTCTGAATGATCGCCGCAGCAGTTGTCCCGGTAATAATCCCTTTCCAGAGAGCTCCGCGGCTGAAAGCAAAAAGCTGCCGAAACAAAACAGTATCTGCTAAAGGGTGCAAAGTTACTATCAATAATTGGATACCACAAAAGAGTACCGCAATACTCAGCAATACTTTTCCACCAAACGACCTCTTTAGAAATAACTCCGTAAGTAACAAAATAAAACCGGCAAGCAAAAGGGGAATAATTAAAAAACCGGTCTCAATGGAAAAAAGCTGCGAAGTGATCGTCGTACCCAGGTTTGCCCCGATGATAATACTAAGCCCTTGAGTCAGCGTTAAAAAACCGCCGTTAATAAAGCCGACGACCATAACCGTTACCAGACTGCTGCTCTGTAAAAAAATAGTTACAATTAAACCGACGAAAAAACCTCTTCCGGGAGTTGATGTAGCTTTTTTGAGAAGAAGATGAAATCTCCCCCCCGATAACTGGTGCAGGTTACGACTTAAAGCTTTAATTCCAACCAATAAGAGAAGAAGCGCCAGGATAAATTTTCCTGCAAGAAAGAACATCCGTTTCCCTTCTTAGGACTTTTTTTATCTTTACCCTAAAAGGCTGCTAAATAGAACTTCTCTCTCATATAATTAAACCTTGTTGGGGAAAAATAAAAAAAAAGAAAGGGGCAAAAAACTTGAAAAAATATTTTCCTGAAGAACATCTCCAATTTCAGGATCCGCAGGAGAGCCCTGACTTTGAACAGCCGAAGGAGCAGCCGCCCCAGGAAGAAAAACTGGATAACCTGGAAAAAGTGGGCCAGCTTAACCTCCCTAAGCAGGATAACGATATTTTTATTCTAACCATTATCGGGCAAATTGAAGGACATCTTGTCCTTCCACCCCAGAATAAAACGACCAAATATGAGCACGTAATCCCCCAGCTTGTCGCTGTAGAACAAAATCCGCAAATAGAAGGGATACTTCTTATTCTCAATACTGTCGGCGGCGATGTAGAAGCAGGGCTGGCTATCGCGGAAATGGTCAATACTCTTTCAAAACCGTCGGTCTCCCTGGTATTGGGTGGCGGACACTCCATCGGGGTTCCGATCGCCATCAGTTGTAATTACAGTATTATTTCTCCCACTGCCACAATGACCATTCACCCTATCAGGCTCACCGGCCAGGTTATCGGCATTTTTCAGTTTTTTGAATACCTGGATAAGATGCAGGAAAGAGTCACTGAGTTTGTCAGCAAGCATTCGCATGTTTCCAGGGATAAGTTCAAGGAACTCATGTTTAATACCAATCAGCTGGGAAGGGATATCGGAACAGTTCTGATCGGGCAGGAAGCCGTTGATATCGGTCTTATCGATGCGGTAGGCGGTCTTTCCGATGCGGTAACCAAGCTGAGAGCACTTATTAAGGAGAAAAAAGAAACAGTGGAGACCCATTAACCATAAAAGGAGTGAATCCGGTATGGTGCTTTATACCCCTATTCCCCTGGAAGAAATTTTTCAAGAACAGGACGGAGACAAGAAACCTAACTATGTGCAGATACCTTTTTCCAGGGGAACAATTGAAGTGGAGCCGACTTCCGCATCCACAGCCAAAATAATACGTCTGATCAGCTCCGATGTGGCCGATTATCTGCATCCCGGCCTTCAGCCAGGAGTGGAAATAAAATTAAAATGGGAACTAAATATGTAGATTAACTATTATTCTCGGCCTTCCGCAGGAAGAATACCTAAAAAGAAGTCGTCAAGGGTGGCAAATTTTTGCCACCCTTTTATTCAAAATCCGGGGGACTTTACAGTCTTATCCGCTCATCTTTTTGATTTATTCAATTGTGCTTAACTGATACCCACTGTATTAATTTAGCTTCCAACAAATTCAAAGCACTGACCAATACTTCAAGACCTTTACGATTTATATGGTTTTCAGTCTCCTTGCCAACATTAAAATATACATTACCATTTAATGCGCAAATTATTGGAAATACTGTTTTGCAATATAAGGTATTTATTTCATTCCTGAGAGTTTTTGGTTTTTTAATTAAAGTACCTATTCTTAATAAATTTGATAACCTACCCATACTTGTCGGCATTTTAGCTCTACCGTGTATAAGTGAAAATTCAAAAGCCCAGTCAAGTATGGAAAAAGTATAGTTAAAACCTTTAATTTTCAAATAATCGTTCTCTTTGCCTTGTTTTTCGAATGCACTTACTATTTGTCTCTTCATTAACCCTGAATATTTTATCATCATTTTTTCGTGAGAACCCAAGAATTCTAAATACAAAAGTGAACTATTTCTTGCTGTCTCTAGTGGGTATATTAAAGTTGGGTAATATCTTCTCCACAAACTTGTTCCTACAGAACTATCCCTATATCCCATATTCCAATATGACCAGCCATATTTCCAACCATCTTCTTCCAGATGGAAAGTTTCTATATCGAATTCACTCAAATAATCTCCCCCCTGTTTGCCAGGGGGCATAAAAGAGGAAACCCCTGGTCAATCCTCTCCTGGAGATCCGCTACGGCTGCGGGATCTTGTTTGAGAGCTCTATGCCGTCTGAGGTAAATTTTATCTTTCTATCTTTCAACAACCTTCCTACCGCCTTCTTAAAGGCACCCTTACTCATTTTCAATTGCTCTTTGATTTTCTCCGGTGAGCTTTTATCATTAAGAAGAAGCAACCCTCCACCCTGCTTTAGCCTTTCCAGAATCAATTCAGCGTCTGTATTCATCTGAATATACGCTTCTTCCTTTAGGCTTAAATCCAGTTTTCCATCTTCTCTTATCCTGGCCACCCTGGCTTCAATAATGTCACCCACCTTATGGCTGCCATAGAACTCTGTCTTAGGGATTAATCCGTTAAATATATGGTCTACCGCAACTAGTGCCCCCAAGTTATCGTTTATATCATAAATAATTCCCCGGACCCAATCACCCTTCTTAAAAGGAGAGTCGATTCTCAAAAAATCATAGATACGCATGGTAGCGCACAACCGGTCGCTTTTATCAATATATAAACCCACTATGTACTCCTGACCTTCTACTATTTTCGCGGTTTGCTCCTTAAAGGGTAAAAGCAGGTCCTTTGGTAAACCCCAATCCAAAAATGCTCCGATCCTTAAAACTTGTTTTACCTTAAGGGTCGCTATCTGGCCAAGGACTATTTTAGGTATTTGGGTTGTAGCTATCATTCTGTCTTCCGAATCCCGATAGATAAATACCTCAATTTCATCCATCTCTTCAGTCCCTGGCGGCACCTGATTACGGGGCAATAGCACCTCATCCTTTAAATTATCACCCCTTGATCCCAGATACGCCCCTATCGAAGACTTTTTGACTACAACCAGGGTCTGAATTTCTCCTAACCTTATCATTGTGTTTACTCTCCTTAGAATGTAGATACACTTTATAATTTATCACGAACCCTTACTGTTAATGCCAAGTATATTTAAAAACGGGAGGACTACCGTCCGTCGTTTTATTTCTTACCAGTCAAAAAAACAGCGATCCCTCTGACGAAAAAGAACCCTGGCAGACCCTCGGTCAAAAATTATTAGGGTAAAAAAAAGCCGTTCGAGAAAGATAGACCCTATTTTACATTTAGGGTTAAATTATAAGTATTTATAATCACTTTGGCTGACATTAAAAAGTTTAACCCCATAAGTCCAAACAGTACAACTAATTCATCAGAATCATCAAATCCAATGTTCAGGGTATCACCCCCCCCTTGAATCCATCATAGTATTTTTATGTGAGCAGCTACCTACCGAAAGGACCAGCGATATCACTGCTGTTAATCTCAGGATGATGATATCTCCGTATCTTAATTTTGCCTGTTCCTAACTGCACAGCTTCCCGGGGGCACCATTGTATACAGGCAAAGCACCCGGTGCAGTCTTCACCCCAGCAAGGCTTTTTGTCCTGTATGCTAACATTGCCTACAGGGCAGACTCGGCTGCACGTTTTGCACCCGGTGCAGGCATCATTAACCGAAAAAGCCAATGAGTTCCAACCATATCTGGCAACATGCAGCAGAAAAGGGATAAGAGGCTTCATCACCCTGAGAAACAATCCGTTAAGCAGCATTCCTGTTAAAACTGAACGGGTTTCAACAGGATGAGTTTCATGATTGCCAATAATAGTGGCAATCGAGCTAATCCGCTCCTTCCAGGCGGCAAGCACTTTTTTATTATGTGCTTCTGAAAAAAGGGAATTACCTACTGCATTATGGGGCATCATAACGGCAAAACCCGCATGCAGTATTATTCCCCGCTTTGCCAGCAGCAGACTGAATTTTTTCAGGCATTTAAGAGGGTTAATTCCGTAAGTGCATACAGCAAACACATACTTGTCTTCAAGTCCTTCAAATTTTTCAATAAAGGCCTCAACAAATTTCGGCGCTTTGAAGTCATATACCGGAAAAACAAAACCAACCGCATCCGCTGTGCTGTTGATATGTTCTTTATCCTTCAGGGATGCCATGGAGATTAACACAGCATTTATCTTATCGGCAATATCCCTGGCGGCAGCAAGTGAATTACCCGTCCCGGAAAACCAGAAAATTTCAGTTTTGCCCATTGGATAACCTCCGATTTACCTTCTATTTCCTCTACTTGCGCTCTCTCCTCATCCAGTCGTATTAGATGTATAACTTCTCCATTATTATTGGTCACTTCAAACTGTCCCCGCTTATCATAGGTTTCCTCCCGCCAAACAGTGCGATTTCGAATACCTTAAAATAACAATCAACATCACCAAACCCAATTTCGCGCAACCATTCGCACTGTTTTTCAACCGGCGCCAGTTTATTTACTCCAATATCTTCTCTGTTATACCACTCCTCAGCAACTTCTTGCCTCGTTTTTCCGATACCATTTCGATCATACATATTATACAAAGAATCAATAAAATAGTCATCAAATAAGAAACTTACCCGATCAGTAGATGATGATACCTGGTCCAGATTTAAAAATAATCCGCCAGGCATTAATAATTTAAAAATATCGGAATAAATTTCCATCTTCTTTTTATCAGTTTGATGATGAATTGAAAAGCCGGAAATAATGATACTGAACAGCCCTTTGGTTTTCACCATTTCAGTCCACCGACTTTCGCCGAAATCAAAAAGAACAAAATCCAAGTTCTCACTGTACTTTGCAAGTTTATTTCTGGCGGCCTGAATCATAGGCTCAGAAATATCCAACAACACGGCCTCAGTATTTGCATATTGCTGTAAAATGGAAGCTGCTAGAATTCCATCCCCACATCCAAGGTCCATAATTCTTTCCACTTTAATATTACACCCGTCAATAATCCTTAGTATTAGTTCAATCTGTTCCTTAGCCAAAGGAATCGCTCCGCGCACACCGGAAAGATATTTCTCAGTAAGCTCCGTTTCCTTCCATATGTCATAATCCATATTAGGCATTGATAGTTTCCTCCCTTATGGCAACTTACTTATAAGCCTACGATTTTCATCTTCTTGGGGGTGATAATACCTTGATTGATGGTAACTTCAAACCTTTATAGAGGCTCATATAGTACAGCTAAATGCTTATTATTTTGAACACTTAATTAGTTTAAATCCGGAAATTATGCAGAGAACAAGAAGCAAGCCTAACCTAACCCAATCCATACAGAGCCAAAACCATCCGCCACATACAAGGACAGGAGAAGAGCCGTATTCATCTGCATATACACCCAAATTCCAAAATAACTTTAAAGAAATGACTAAAGAGATTAAGCTCAAAACAAAAATTACTATGTTGAGTCCTTTTTTTTCTAGATTTATTTCTTTTCCTGTTCTTTTAAAGTAAATCACAGTAAAATAAATACATAAACCTAGTAATATTAAACAAATAAAAATTACAGGCATATATCCACCACCTAATTTAAAAGCTCATCTAAGTATCCGTCACGATTAATAAATTAACTGCCCTATTTTGTTTGACTCCTCAGCAAACCAAATCGCTCCGTCTGGTCCAAACACAAGTCCATGGGGCTCAGAATTCAATGTTGGGATTGCATATTCAGTAATTCCTCCCCGAAGTGTAATGCGACCAATTTGGTTTCCTCCCCACTCTGTAAACCAGAGTTCTCTTTCTTTTCCTGATACAATTGCATGTGGTTTAGCATTTATTGTCGGCAATGGGAACTCAAGAATTTCCCCCAAGGTTGTAATCCTACCTATTTTGTTACCAGCTATTTCTACAAACCATAATGCTCCGTCAGGACCATTTGCAATTCCGACTGGACCAGAAGCGGTGGTGGGAATGGAGCAATCCGTAATCTCTCCAGAAGTAGTTATCCTCCCTATTTTGTTTCTTTGATTTTCTGTAAACCAAAGTGCCCCATCAGGTCCTGCAACAATCATTGAAGGAAAGGACGCTTCTTCAGGCAAATTATATTCCGTTACTTCTCCATTAAGAGTAATTCTTCCTATTTTATTACCTGTAATTTCTGTAAACCAAAATGCTCTATCAGATCCTAAAGTTATTCCATAAGGACCGGAGTTAGCAGTAGGAAGAATATATTCAGTAACTTTACCATCTATCGTAACCTTACCGATCTTATTGGACTTATATTCTGTAAACCACAAGTCTCCCTCAATTCCTTTTACAATAATTGAAATTCCTGCATCTTTAGTTGGAAGCGGATATTCACTTATTTGTCCATCTATTGTAATTCTTCCTATCCTATTCCCTTTATTTTCTGTAAACCATATCTCCTCATCGGGCCCTAAAGTTATTCCATAGGGTCCTGATTCAGGAATTGGCAGGCTATATTCATTTATTTTTACATTCACATCATATAACTCCTTTCTGGGTTAGGAATAAAAAAAACTTTTCTTCTAAGGAATCATGAAAATTATTTTAAGACTATTTATTGATAAGCAATCTCATTATTTGAACTGGTGAGAATTTATATTTAATAAAGGCGACATATTTAAGCTTCCCATTTTAGATATACCTGTCTAGAGCCTAGATTGTCAAGTATTCTTGCTATCTCATCTCTATTTCTATTGTTTCTTCGCTATAACAGCAAATTCAGTGGCTTTCCGGTCAAATAGTGAGCCTGCAACATCCGAGTAAAAAGTATCAACCGTAAAACCGCACTCCACAAACTCTCTCTCAAGCGCCTCGGGGCTAAAATATTGCAACCAGTTATATATCGTTCGTGTACGTAATTTCTCAATAATTGTATATTTATCAAGGACTACCTTCTCGTTTTCGTATTTGAACGTATTTAAGAAACCGTAATACTTAATTGGAGACCAGAACCCATTTAATAGATTAACTTCATATATTGCTGTTTCTTCTCGTTGTTCAAAGGCTGTCAACGAATACACATCAAGAAGAACAGAACCTCCAGGTACCAGGATTTTGTTGAACTTATTAAGCATTATTTTTCTTTGTGCAGGACTAAGGGCACAGAAATCGCACATGATCATCAGAATTAGATTAAAGCGAACTTTCGTTTCAAATTCCAGGTAGTTCCGAGTAACATAACTAATTGATAATCCTTCACCGGTTGCGACTTCTTGCGCGTACTTAATTGATCTAGACGAGAAGTCTATACCTGTCACAGCCGCCTGCCTTTGAGCCAGCCTCTTCGTATACAGGCCCGGCCCACACCCGAAGTCGGCAATTTTCGTCCCCATTTCCACGTTAAAATGAGAAGCGATCCATTCGACCGAACGATCAATAAAAGCTGCATTCCGGGACGAAACGTCAATATTCTCATTTAGGTGAAACGAGAGCATCTGCTCTGATGTATATTCTTCCGTCCACAAATCACTTGCTGTGTAAAACTCGAATGGCTCAGGACGAATGTTAATTTTTTCAAGCTCCTCAAACATTTCCATTAATAATAAGCCCCCTCTGTTCAGAACTTTTTACCTCAAAAAATCTATTGTCTATTTGTATACCAATATGAGTATGAGGCAACTTAAACGAATATAGCTTAATTTAGAAAATGCGACATACGACAGTTAAGAAAAAACTTAACAACCCTGCATTTTATAATTCAATTGATTAAGTATTTTATTCTGGATAACTGCAAAATTATAGTCCTACTGGGCAGGATAATTCGCAGTTTCTGCAGTGCTTGAACAAGCAAACCATTTCATCGGTTGGTTTATGAAGGACTCTTACACCCCTCTTTCTTGCAACTTGCTTGTCTCTTTCCATTTGATCGTTGCATTTTAGGCGGTTGTAGGTGCCGGTTTTGCCGGGAAGAAATTCCTGACCTATTTCTTCGAGAGAGTAGATCATTTCATCAAAGGCACCTTGAGGGCATTCCTTCATGCAGTACCCTTCACAACCGGAACATGGGTCAAACACCAGGGGGCCTGTTGAAACTAATTCGATGTTGACTATTAGCGCACGAAGCCTGACCCTCGGCCCGTATTCAGGGGTTATTAAGAGGTTGTTAAGACCTATAGAGCCAAGCCCCGCCATAACAGCTGCGTCTTTTAAATAAATTCCACCCTTTTCAATAAAATAGGGTACATTGTACGTCTTCACTCCTATATAGTTGCTTTTTAGCCATTTAATAAGATTATTATTGATTGCAATAAGCCTCTGGTTTCCTGGCGTCGAATGCTTTTCATACCGCCAATCCAATTCCGGCTTATCTTCAGGGTGAGAAACAGCGATCACGATAACACTTCTGCCATCTTCAGGCAGCAAATTTTCTCCTGATTCAAAACTATCTTCTCTTCGCCCCACTTCAATTTGAGGTATTTTAAAATCTGCTCTTAAGGAAGGACATCCCTTTATTTCGTTAAGGTCAGCAATCCCGGTTGCATCTGCTCCAAGCTCCCTTGCTTTTCTTAATATAGCTGATGATAAGTTTAACTTATCATTATTTTTCATAGACGGAATCTCCTTTTACACAATTTAAATAGCCAATGGCTTACGTTCCATTATCGACATTAGTGGTACTTCAGCGTGCCAGGGCTGCAGGCATAAAAATATTCATCGCTATTACTGTAATAATGATAATCCTTAACAATTTTGATTGAAGCACTTAAAACACCCCGGCTATAAAATGAGCGAAAAGCCCCAGCCGTTCCATTTCCACAAGGTAACTTTTTTCTCTCCGGGATCAGAGTAACTGCCCTCCACAACTACCAATTCGTTTTCGCCGTCGCGGTTAAGGTCCATAAGGACGGCCCGGTAGTTCGGACGGTCCAGGTTTGACGACTGCCACACAGGTCTGAAAGTGCCCCTTTCCAGTTTAAAGATGAAGAGATGGTTTTTAACGGCGGGATTATCCTCTTCCACCCAAAAGGGCTTAAGGTGACCAAAGCTTCCCTCTTTCCAGACCAAAAGGTTTAGCTCGAGGTTGCCGTCGTTATTGGTGTCACCCGGAAAGAAATAATCCACCCACCACTCATCCGGTGACTGCCAGATAGTACGGGAATCTGCAGATACCGTTATCTTTCCGTCGCGCAAAGTATATTCTTCCGGCTTGCCGTCCCCGTCCAGATCCAATTCCCGGCTTTGTACCAGCCGGTATTCCTGCAAGGGCTTTTGGGTCCGGGGTACATACTGCTCCCCTGCTGCGAAGACCTCTTTTTGGCTGTCCCAAACCGGAAGTTCCTCCACCGCTACCGGACAAGAAGTCTCTTCCATTTCCGGGAGCTTCATGCGGGCCTCTCTGAAGGCTGTGATGTCATGAATTTCCCCGCTTCCGCTGTGCTGCTGCGGAGCAAGTACACCGAAGCAGCACAGCAGCCCAGCGATCAGCAGGAGGGTCAGTACCCGCAGGGAGAGTTTCATGGGGCGATAAAGATCTCGGTCCATTGAGCCGGAGACGGCGCCTCTTCCGAGTCCAGCCTCTCTTGCCACTTTTTGTCCGTAAGACGATCTTCCATGAGCCAGGGAAATTCGTAGTGTGAGTAGACACCGCCCCGGGCAATTCTTAGGCTGCCGTCAACAGGCACCACAGCGTATATATCAAAAATATGCCCCGTCGCCTCTTGCATGACATAACCCTCGACGTTTGTGGCCACATCGGTCACCAGAGCCGCCGGGTTTTCGGCGATAGCTGACCTGTGGTCCACACCTTTATCCCGCAGGGCCTCCAGCCAAAAATGCTCCAGCTGCCCTCCATATGAACGGATCAAGTCATATTCCTCGTCAGTAAGCGGGATATCGGAAAGTTGCTTCTCTGATATTGTCTTTAAAGAGAGGGCCAGCTGCTCCAGCCGCTCCAGGCTTTCCCGGTCCGTCTGCTCCAAAAGGTTCCGGGACGAAAGCCCCTCCCGCGTCATCTTCACCAGCGCGGCCAGGCGGGCATAGAGATGCGGATTTGGCTCCACGTACCCACGATCATCCACCCTGTCCATACCGCCACCCATTTCAGCATAAACCTGTTTGGCATAAAGAATAGTATCATGCTTAAGCTCGGTCCAGCTGGACAGATATGTATTTAAGTTTTTTCTGGTCCAGGCTTTGCCGTGCATAAAGGAGGGGTATCCTTCCCCCTTCTCTCCAAGTAAGGATTCAAGGGTATAAAGCCAGCCCCAGTACAGGTTCTGAATCCAGTTTTCTTTATCCAGGCCGGCGATGTATTCCCGCAGTTTATTCATGTTCTCCGGGTAGCCCTTGTAGTCCGTTTCCCCCTCCGCCTCCAGGATGGCGTAAGCTTCCTCGGAGCCCATGGCAGCGGGGATATCCAGCGCCCTGGGCAACATTCTTCTCTCATCCGCGCTGTTTTCTTTCACTTCACGGTAAACCAGCCGCTGAAAAATGGAGGCATCCAGGGTAAAGCGCTGCCCCATCAAGCGAAAACCCATAATTTCTCTCTGGCGGTCCGGTTGTATCTCCTCCTCCATAATAGGGACTGAGTTTATAAGCGGAGGTTCTAAATCTGCCGCGGCATCCATAAAGGCCTCCCATTTATCTCCGCCGGAGGCGATCTCCTCAAGCTCCGCGCCGTCATGGTAGATCTCTTCCAGCAGCTCTTGGTACTGTAAAAAGGATAGGTCGTCGCTCTTACCCACAAAAAAGCAGGTGGGCTGGTATATTCTATCCCATTTTTGTCCGTTATCCCCTTCGGCAAGAGCCAGGGTAATCAAAACTGCGGATTTTGTTTCATCTTCACTCTTAAGCCGGAAAGTCATTCTTCCGTACCACATCATGGTCTTAAAATAAGACTGCAACAGTTCGTCATCATCATAATGGCCCCGGGGAATGTACTGGGAGTAATCCTCCTTTAAAGCCTCCTGCCACGATAAATCTTGCCCCATATTCATGAGGGGAGAGGGCTGGAGATCGGCGCGGCTTTCAATAAGGGCAAGTTCTTCTTCCACTTCTTTCTTAACCTGTCCGGGAATGGACATTTTCGGGTCCAAAAGCCTTCCCGCCACGGCAAAAAAGCCCAGGTTTCTTTTGGCGGCGTTCTCCCAGCCGGTTCCCTTGAGCTCAGCGTACTGCCTTTCGCTTACGGAGAGCATGGAGGCGGTGAGTTCTTTTAACTCCGGTGCCAGCTTTTCCTTTTCCGTAACCCGGAGCAGGTGGTCAAAAAACAGATGGTAGTTATGTAACATTGAATCGGTGGTAATAAAACTGGGAACCGGCTCATAGCGGTTCATTTCATAGAGCATGAAAAACTCCCTGTTTGAGCCGGGAACCACAACAAACCCATTTTCTACCAACAACCGCTCCGCTTCCGGAGATAACCTGAACATATCCCGGTTGGTAACATTGCTCAATCCGGGTTCCACCTCATAGGGCTTTACTGCCGGAGTAAAGTCTAACGGCTCCTCTGCATAAGCAGCAAACCCCAGGTCCAGGGCCAACGGGGAAAAAACATTCTCTCCAGCCGGACCTTGCTCCACTTCTCCGGTCTGACCTTGTTCATATTGTTCGCTGTCCCCGCCGCAACCCGCCACAGCAGTGAAAAGAAGCAGTATACAGACAGCCCAGGTAAAAAACTTCTTTCTCTTTGGCACGAAGCCATTCCTCCTTTATACGAAAAGCTGCTTTTTTATAAATAGACGGTGTAATTATAAAAAAGTTTTATATAGAATAAGAAGTGCTTTCTCATACTATAGTGCTCGTATAACATATCTTTTTGTTATATTCAAGATGGCCGGTTTACTAAATAATAACGGAATTAACAAGAGATTCTTGAAAAATTTTTAACGTGTCCCGAAATTCTTCAAGATTGTTTCAATTTCTCCTGCACTCATGGGTTTATAAAAATAATAACCCTGGATCTCGTCACACATCCGTTGGCTTAAAAATTCAAGCTGAGTATCCGTTTCCACCCCTTCGGCAATAACTTTTAGCTTCAGGCTTTTGGCCAGATGGATCATAACCTGTAAAATTGCTTCATCCTTATTGTTGGCTGAGATGCCGTGCACAAACTGCATGGCCATTTTTATCCGGTCAATGGGCAGCATCTTTAACCGGCTTAGAGACGAATACTCGGTGCCGAAGTCGTCAATGGCAATGGTCACGCCAAGCTTCTTCAGTTCACTTAACACGCTGACAATAAAGTCAGCCTCTTTGATAACAGTGCTTTCAGTTATTTCCAGTTCAAGATGTTCCGGCTTTAATCCTGTTTACCTGAGAGCATTTTCCACGACGCCGACCAGGTTTGGGTTTCTAAACTGTTCAACAGATAAATTAACAGCCATGCGGACAGGGGGGAGTCCCATATCCTGCCAGACCTTGTTTTGATGACAGGCTGTGCGGATTACCCACTCGCCAATGGGATTGATCAGGCCGGCTTGTTCGGCCAAGGGGATAAACAAGCCCGGCGAAATCATACCCTGGGTCGGATGCTTCCAGCGAATCAATGCTTCCAGACCAATAATTTTTTTTGTAATAACGCTAACCTGCGGCTGGTAGTACAGCAATAACTCATTGCGTTCCTGTGCCCGGTACAGGCTGTTCGTGAGCTGCATTTTTTTCAAAACGTCTTCTTTCATGACCGGAGAACAAAAGGCAGACCGATTCTTGCCCTGCTCCTTAGCGGAGTACATCGCCAGGTCGGCATTTTTGATCAATGTTTCGGCCTCTTCCCCGTCCTCCGGATAGACAGCGATACCTGCACTGGCAGTGATAAAAAATTCTTCGTCTTGAACAATTACGGGTTGTTCAAAAGCTTTCATTATATTTTTTACAATTTTTTGGATATCTTTTCTCCGGGGGATCTGAGCAAGCATGATCAAAAACTCATCGCCCCCGAAACGTGAGACAGTATCATATTTTCGCACACGCGCGGAAAGTTTTTGCGCCACTTCCTTTAAAAGCTCGTCCCCCCCTTCGTGGCCCATAGTGTCGTTGACGGCTTTAAATGAATCAAGGTCTAAAAAAATAACGCCGATAAATTTTTCTGTCCGCTTGGCCAGGTAGATAGCTTGATGCAGGCGATTCCTTAACAGTATACGGTTGGGCAATCCCGTCAGAGGATCATAATATGCCATATAGTTGATTTCTTTCTCTGCCTCCACCTTTGCCAGTGCGTCTGCCGAGAGGTTTGCCAATATTGTGAGCATATTCAGATAATCATTCCGCCAGTTTTTCAAGGATTTCAGGGAGTCAAATACGAGAAAACCCATTAGTTTCCCTTTATTTGTCACAGGAATGGAGATCAGTGACTGAATCTGCTGCTTTTTAAGCAGCTCCTTTTCCTGACCGGCTTCAGGAGGAAGCATATCTACGTCTGTAATAAGCACCACACCATTGTTTTGACTTTGCTCCATCCACCGGGAAAAAAAGTCGGTGGGAATATCCTCAATGATATTGACGGCTGATTCAATACCGTCGTTGCACCATTCATGAGCATATACCATTTTCTTCTGTCCCTTGGAAAATAGTAAAAGATAAGCGCGGTCAACCTGGTAATGTTCTCCGCTCAACTGCAGCATTTGCTTAATTTTTTCATCAAGGTTTGATGAGTTCAAGGTGACAAAAGCAGTTGAAATCTGAGAGATCATCTTCTGGAACCTGATTTGCTCATCGTTTTCTTTCAGCCGTTCGATGTAAACACGGTTAACATGAAAGGCCAGCCAGATAACAATCCCCAAGATACCAATTCTGCCAAGATGATCAGCTCCGCTAACCTGGACCATCAGCGTGGGAGCTTTGAGCCATACAGCGATCTGCGTCAGTATGACGGCAATAGTTAGTATAACGATCATTCGCCGTTTGCTAAAAACGACCGACAGAATCACAAAGATAAAAGGTACCGCCCATACGGTAATAGCGGCATATTCAAGAAAGCTCAACGTAATAAAGGGAATTGAAAAGGTTAAGACGAAAATCGAAATTATATCTTTATAATCATCCTGTATTTTCAACTGCTGAACAAAATGTACGGCAATACCCATAAGGAAAAGGGAGATGCTGAAAAACCCTGCGGAGCTCAATGGAGCTTGATCAATAAAATAGTTTGCGATAAAATATAACATGCTGCCCAGGATAAAGGACAGAGTCAGATACTGATAGATCCTTTTACGGGTGGCTTCACTTAAGATTTCGCCTGTTTCCGGTGTCCGGCTCATTTTATCGGGAATCATTAAATCATAACGTTTGATGGCATAAAAAATTGTTGTTATCGGTATCAGGATAATCACGGGACCCATCTGGGGAACATTGGCCGGCAGGTATGTACTAAAGATGATGTCGGTCATCGATCCCAGTAAAAGAGCAGTTATGAACGAAGCTGCCAGCAGATACGCCTGTTTCTTTTTTCCTCTCTCCAACACACTTCTTCCCCATTGTCGTATGAGCCATACGCCTGTAATGGTAAAACCTGCATAATAAATATTGAAGAACCAATCCCATAGATTATTTACGGAGACATTAATCCATCCTGCAGAGGTATTTACCAGGTTATACTGACCGGTTGCCAGGTCGCTGTACAGAGAAAAAGCAAAGACGATTAACGCGGCAGGCAAATACAACATTAAATAGACCCACACTTTTTTTACTATTCTGTTTTTTTCTGTCAAAATCAGAATAAAGTGCAGCAGGATGCTGTACATGGTTCCCCAACCAAAGACAGACACCCGGCGCCAGAATAAAACCGTCTCATAATCCGGTGCTGAGTTAGCAATGGAAAAGGCAAATGACCAGACACATAAGGCCAGACAGAGGAGAAAGAAAACACGATTTATCAATGCTTTGGTGTTAAGAACAAGGATGTAGATCCCAAAGAAGAAATAGATGGCAAAGGCAACAAAAAAAAACAGGGAAAAGTAGAACGGTAAAATGTTCATGTCGTGCTCCTTTCATCCATCTCACTGACTGCAAAGGTCAACCTTTTCCAACTTATATTATATTTTACAGTTCTTTTCCAGTTCTTTAGAGGAAAAATATTCTGCTCATTTACAACTATCCCTCTGACCGCCACTCCTGCCCATTAACGGAATTATAGCCCAAAAAAACATCGGACGGTTTGTCTTGTAAATATACTTGCCGGTAATTCTTTCTCTTTTTTGCTTCTTCATAGAAGCTCGCTGCTTCCTTTCGGCAGGAGGAACACGCGGTAAAAGGAACAGAAATACATAAGGCTTTTCCGTCGCTCAATCCGTAACCATGGTTTACTTCTGTATCTATGGCCAGGTAACCTGGACAGTTGTCGCAAATCCTGAGTTTTTCCACCTGCTCTTCAATAAATCCGTCGGTATCGTAGAAGATCCTTTTTACCCGTTCATAATAGTTGCCTTTAATGAGCTTTGGATTCGGCAAGGCCTGATCACGCTTTTCCCATTGCTGGAGAAGGGAGTTGACCATCCGGTGGATATAACCGGTCAAATCTGAGCTTTCCCTAAAAGTCTGCAAGTCAGGTTCACGGACGTAACTATAGTCAAGTCCCGCCAATGCCAGGATAATCCCCATATTTACATACGGCAGAGCAGTTTCAATGGCATAGCCCCCCTCCAGCACGGCCAGGTCCGGACGCAGTTTCTCCGTCAGCCTGGCATATCCCTGAGCAGTAACCTTCATGCTGCCAAGCGGGTCGGTATAATGGTTGTCCTGGCCCGCGGAATTTACAATAAAATCCGGCTTAAAATCACTCAGGATGGGCAGGATGAGATTGTCTAGGATATATAACATGCTTTCGTCGGTCGTTCCGAGAGGTAAAGGAATATTCAGAGTGCGGGCATAGGCTGTGGGACCACCCAGTTCATCTGCGAAACCGGTCCCGGGGAAAATGGTACGCCCGTCCTGGTGGAAAGATATGAAGAGAACATCCGGGTCGTGCCAGAAAATATCCTGGGTTCCGTCACCATGGTGAACATCCGTATCAATAATGGCCACGCGCTTGATGCCGTGACGCCGGCGCAAGTAATCGACCATGATTGCTTCATTGTTGATATTACAAAAACCGCGGTTACCGTGAACCACCCTCATAGCGTGATGGCCCGGAGGCCTGACCAGAGCAAAGCCGTTTTTCAACCGTCCGGAGACTATCTCATCTGCCAGGAGAATCGCCGCTCCCGCTGCGATCAGGTGCGCCTCGGTAACCCGGTCCTCCACACGTGGCACACAGAATTGCGTCATGGCAATGTCATGCGTTTTTGCCAGAACAGAAACGTATTCCGATATTTGCGGAAGGTCCATGATCCCCTCTTCAAAAATTTGGTCACGGGTATAAAGAAGACGTTCCTCCCTTTCAGGATGTGTGGGAGAAATAGCCCAGTCAAAAGCGGGAAAGAAGATTAATCCGGTCTTTTTATCGCTGGAGTTTCGCATATTTATTTACCCCCCATCTTAATTGGAACGGCTATGCCTCGTGAAGTCTGAACGGTCAGGTCATACAAACGGCCGACAGTATTCCAGCCCCTGATCATATTAAATACTTCCTGATGTGTAACTTCAATTTCTTCCGGACTTACCTCCAGGCCGTATTCTGCAGCCTTGTCGAGCAGTTTTTCCCTGGCCAGTTCCAGCGCTTTCCCTTCGTTAAATGAACGCCTATCGATTTTTCCTTGAAAACCGTCTTCTCGGATATGATAGTAACCCTGTTCGGTATCGGCCCGCAAGCTTATCTGCAACGTGGGTTTGGCCACTGCGGCCCCGATAGCGTTAGCTACCGGCGCGTAAGGCGGTATTATCGCTTGACAACCCAGTTCAGAGGCAATACGCGGGATAAAACCCTCCGATCCTCCACCTACTCCGACAACGATGGAAGGGGAAACTTTCCTCTTCTGCAGCAGTTCCCAAATACGGTAAGCAGGCTCCTGTTCCCATTCCAGAAACATTTTTTTAACTTCCGCGGTTATGCTCTTTACCACCAGGCTCATTACTTTTTCGGCTGTCTCAACGGCACTCATACCGAGAGGAGTACCCAGGCTCTCCATCGCCTCCCTGGCTTTGCCTTCATCCCCCAACCCGGTCAGGTCCAGGACCCGCAGGGCATCGGTTGGAGTCGGTACCGGCCCGCCCAGACAATAAGCAGGGCCAAGCCTTTCCGGGCGAAAAACGATTTCATCTCCGACACGCTCCAGGATGCTGTCACCGCCCACAGGGACCGATTTAACAGCCAGGGTACGAACCTGCGTAAGTTGCCCCTCTACCCTGGCACCCTTGGCGGAAAGTAAAGGCTGCCCGTTTAAAATCAAGGAGATGTCTGTCGTGGTACCACCGATATCTATTGCTACTTCCGTCAGATCCGGGGAGGTCAGGGACTGTACTCCCACAGTGCTTGCCGCAGGTCCGGAAAAAATGGTTTCCACCGGCAGTTCTACGGAATGTTTCAACGGTAAAGTCCCTGTATCGGCTTTTAAAATAAAAACTTCCGCCGTTATTTCTCTCTTGGCCAGCGCCTGACGGACGGAATTTACAAAATTGCTGTAAGGCTCTCTTGTCGCGCAGGTAAGAAAGGTCGTCACCACACGCCTGGGAAAATTAAGCTGAGGACCGGCCTGGAACCCCAGCTCCACCTGCCAGTCAGGATATTTTTCTTTAATAATCTCCGCGACCTGTTTCTCGTGAGAGCTGTTACGGGGAGAGAATTTCCCGATGATTCCGACCTTTTTAAATCCCTTTGTTGCCAAACGGGTCAGCGTTTCCTCAATCTCCTTTTCATTTAAAGATACTATTTCCCTGCCACGGTAATCGATCGCGCCGGAAAGGATGCATACTTCAGTTTTAAAGTCATACAGCTTATGGCTCAGACCGGGCCCGGGAATCAACAGCAAGGCCACTTTGTCGTATTTTTGTCCGGCGATAAGGTTAGTGATCACCGTAGTACTGAAAACAATTCTTTTTAAGTCCCGGATATCAACATCCTGCAGGACAATATCGAGTGCTTCCAGAATGGATTCCAACAGATCCGTTTTGGTCGGTATTTTTGCGGTGGTAAGTATTTGCCCATTATGCAAAAGAACCGCATCGGTAAAAGTACCCCCCACATCTACACCAACATACATTGTTCCCCCTCCTTGCATTTTAGTAGTTAAAGCCTGCCGTTTTCAATGTTATCTCCCAACTGACGAACATCTCCGGACTGATGAACAGCACTATTTTCCCCATTTTTCGTCCTATTTAATTCCAGGGGCGTTTCCAGGTAAAGACTGCGGCTTGGGAAAGCAACGGAGACCCCCTCTCTTTCCAATATTTCCATTATACTAAAGTTAATCTCTTCCTTTATCTTTAAAAATTCCCCCCAATTTGTGGTGATAGTAAAAAAATAAAGGAATATGTCCAGACTGCTTTCGTTAAAACGTTCAAAATGTACAAAAATTGTCTCTTGATGCACCCCCGGATGATTTTCCAGCAACTCCCGAATCAGTTGCACACATTTTTTCAGTTTTGCCGGCGGAGTAGTGTAGGTTACCCCCAGGTAAAAGTTAATGCGGCGTTTGCCCATACGTGTCCAGTTTGTAATCGGTTCATCAGCCAGTTTTGCATTGGGCACGGAAACTAAAGAGTGTGCAAATCCTCTGATCTTCGTACTTCTAAACGTAATATCCTCCACTGTTCCCTCCACGCTGGGAGTTGAAATCCAGTCTCCGATGGTAAAAGGCTTGTCGGTAATGATTATTATTCCGCCGAAAATATTGGATAGAGCATCTTGCGCTGCCAGGGCCACGGCCAGGCCGCCCAGCCCCAACCCCGCGATCAGGCCGCTGACCTCATAACCCCACTCCTGTGCAATAACACTCAAAGCCAGCGCAATAATGACCACCTTCAACACTTTGCTCAAAAAAGGGATCAGAATACGATCAACCTGCAAACCGAGCTTTTGGGCCGTGCCTTCGTGGAGAATTGTTCCTGACAGGTTGTACAAACCCCAGGTAACAAGAACAATTAGAGCGACTCGTAAAAATTTGAGCAGGAGATAATTCTGATAAGAAGTAAGGGGCAGGATCGTCAAAGCAAAATAAATGCTCAGAATAATAAAGAGCATACCAAGAGGGCCTTCAAAAGCGAGCAAAAAATTTGTGTCGATATCTGTCGCGGATTTGTGCGCAAGCTTAAGAAGTAGTTTAAAAAAGTAGCGGGTAAAAACCCTTCTTAAGAAGAGAAAGAACAAAAAAATAAAAACAGCCGCGACAATTTTCATCCACCAGATATTTGTTAAGATAATAAATACCTGCATTAACTCTTCCAGTATAATCCATCCTTTCATTAACCCTATTTTACCAGTTAGCTCCTCTGTATGCAAGAGGACATAACAAGCCGCCTCTTCCCAAACAGATAACCTTTTCATCCGTACAAAAGGATGCCCTTTCCGCCACAGGGAAAGGGCATCCTTTTGTAATCATTTTTACACTTCCATGATAATAGGTAAAATCATTGGTTTTCTTCCGGTTTTCTCCCATAGAAATTTTCCCATGGACTCTTTAATACTGTTTTTTATAGTCTGCCAATCGCTCACCTTTTTGCTCAACAAGCTATCAATGACTGAACCGACAATCTCCCTGGCTTCATCCAGCAGTTCCTCTGATTCCTTGACATAAACGAACCCCCTGGAAACAATATCGGGACCTGATAATAATACTTTCTCTTTGCTGTCGATGGCGATAACAACAATAAATATACCGTCTTTGGATAAGACCTTCCGATCCCTTAAAACAACGTTCCCCACATCACCAATTCCCAGACCGTCAATAAAAACCGCACCGGCCTGTACATTGGATATTATTTTGCCCTGGGATGAGGAGAACTCCATCACTGTTCCATTTTCCACGATAAAAATATTTTCCTTTTTAATGCCTATTTTTTCCGCCAGGGCGGCATGATGAATCAGGTGACGATATTCTCCGTGAACCGGAATTAAATATTTTGGACGAAGCAGGTTCAACATTAACTTGAGTTCTTCCTGACTTCCGTGGCCTGATACGTGGACACCGGTTACTCCTTCATAAATTACCTTTGCACCCCGACGAAAAAGATTATCAATCGTACGGTGGACCAGTTTTTCATTCCCAGGGATGGGAGTTGCCGCGATGACAACAGTATCTTCCGGCATAATTTCCAGTTTGCGATGATTGGAGTTCGCCAGCCTGGCAAGGGCGGATAACGGTTCCCCCTGAGTCCCGGTCGTCAGGACAACAATTTTTTCCCGGGGAATCTTTTTCACATCCTCTACGTCTACTAATATCTCGTCAGGAATATGCAGGTAACCCAGTTCTCGGGCAATTTCCACGACATTGACCATACTCCAGCCGTCTACAGCAATTTTTCGATCGGCAAAACTGGCCGCATTGACAATTTGTTGAATCCGATGAACATTGGAGGCAAATGTAACAATGATAATTCTTCCTTTGGCTGAAAAGAAAATTTCATTTAATGTTTCCCCGACTTCCTTTTCGGAATGGGTATAACCCTGTCGTTCAGCATTTGTACTGTCGGAGAGAGCGACAAGAACTCCTTCCCTCCCCACATCCGCGAGAAGATCAAACTGGGTAACATTTCCCAGGACAGGAGTGTGATCAAATTTAAAATCGCTGGTATAGACGACATTACCCGCCGGCGTTCTTAAAATAACTCCCACAGAATCCGGTATACTGTGATTGGTAGAAAAGAAACTTAAGTTCACAGAACCGATCATAATACTTTCCCCCGCATGTATTTCCTGCAGAGAAGTCTGGTTTAATAAACCGCACTCTTCCAGTTTTATTTTTAAAAGGCCCAAGGTTAACCGGGTACCGTAGATAGGTACATTAATACGGGGAAGAACATAAGGAAGTGATCCGATATGATCCTCATGTCCATGGGTCAAAATAATTGCTTTTATTTTGTTCTTATTTTCGAGGAGATAGGTTATATCGGGGATAACCATATCTACGCCGAGCATTTCATCTTCCGGAAATTTTAAGCCTGCATCGAGAACGATAATCTCCTGATTATATTGCATCACAAACATATTTTTCCCAATTTCCCCTACACCGCCCAGGGGAATAATTTGAATTTTGTTGCGACTACTCTTTCCTTTTTCTTTCCGCAATAAAAAATAACACCTCTCTTATCAAGTATTTTCCGCCGCTCAGCTTCTATTACTTGTATTATACTTGATTCCTTTTCTAAAGGCAAACAGGAGAAAAGCGCCCTTCTCTTCCTGGGCGCTTTTCTCTGTCTGATGAAGCTTTAAGAGCCGCTGAGTTTAAAATGTATAACGGTCAAGGACATTTTTTAAGCTTCCGGACAGATTTTCCGGCAAGGAGATTAAAGGTAGCCGGGGCTCTCCCACATTCATCCCGCAAAGATTCAAGGCAGCTTTTAACGGAACAGGATTTGTGGTAATAAATAAAGCTTTAAAGAGGGGCATGAGATTTTGGTGCATTTGAACTGCTTTTTGTATATCCCGGTTAAAAAAGGCCTCTATCATTTCCTTAATTTCCAAACCGGCAAGGTGAGAAGCAATACTGACCACTCCACATCCGCCGGCACTTAAAATCGGAAGTGTCATGGAATCATCACCACTGTAGACAAAAAAGTCGTCCGGAGTATCTGCACAGATAGCTGTTATTTGTTCCAAGTCTCCACTTGCCTCTTTAATGGCGACAATATTATCAATTTCAGCAAGACGCAAGGTCGTCTCTGCCTGTAGATTAACTCCTGTTCTGCCGGGAACGTTATAAAGCATGATGGGAAGTTTTACTGCGCCGGCTATTTGTTTAAAATGACGGTATAACCCTTCCTGGGGAGGTTTATTATAATATGGTGTAACGAGCATAAACCCATCAATACCCGTCTTTTCTGCTTTTCGGCATAACTCAATTGCTGATCTTGTACAGTTCCCCCCTGTCCCGACCAGGACTTTAGCCCTTCCTCCGGAAACATTGGCGACAATCTTAAACAGGTTTAACTTCTCCTCTTCGGAGAGAACAGGAGACTCCCCGGTTGTCCCGGCGACTACCAAACTGTCTGAACCTTTCTGCAGCAAAATTTCGACCAGTTCTTCAACCTTTTGATAATCTATCTCAAGGTCAGAATTAAAAGGCGTTATCATTGCAGTAACCAAAGGGCCAAAAAACGAGCGCAAAACTATAACCTCCCTTACCTGGATAATGTATTCATTATAGCAAAGCTTTTTGTTTTTATCAAACCATACAATACACAGAATCAATAATTATTTCTACAATTCATGGGAAACCAGCAGGGGTTGCAGTTGTTCCCTCCGTAAAGCACTCTCTGCCGCTGGGAAGAGCAGGTCCATTTTTGACATTAAGGAATTTGGCTTAAGTATAGGATCATCCTGTCCGAAAGGAACTATAAAAATATTTTTTGCTACCAGCAAAACACCGATATTTCTTGCATTTAGACCCAGTCCGTCATTTGTCGCTATAGCCAAAAGGACCGGCCTCTGGTTTCTCAGGTGCGATTTAACGGCCATTAAAACCGTAGTATCTGTAATACCATTGGCCAGTTTGGCCAGAGTATTTCCTGTACAGGGGGCAACAATAATCAGGTCAAAAAGCTTTTGTGGACCAACCGGTTCAGCATCAATAATGTTCTGAATAATCGTCCTGCCGGTACTCTCCTGCAATCTGTTTTTAACAACCCTTGCCTCTCCAAAACGTGTATCATTTAAATCAACAGCAGGAGATATAATGGGAGTAATAACCGCACCTGCTGTAATTAACCTTTGAATTTGCGGGAACACTTGATCGATTGTGCAGTGAGAACCAGTTAAAGCCAGGCCAATCTGAATTCCCTGTAAACTCAATTTTCTTTCCCTCCTCATAGATATTTTTTAATCAGTTCCGGATAAACCCGAGACAGAATTCTTCCCGCAGTTTTTGGAGCAACTTTACCCGGCAAGCCGGGAAGAACAGCTGTCTTTATATTGAGTCTCTCTGCCACAGCAAAATCTACCCCATAGGGAAACGAAGCAATATCTATAATTACTGTTGAACTTTTGATACGATAAAGAATTTCAGCATCCACAACCAGAGCAGGTATTGTATTAAAAATAATATCAGCAAAGGAAATCTTTTCAGCAAGCTGCCCAATAGGCACGGGAGTTAAGCTCATGGCCTCAATCCAGGCCAGGACTTCCGGCCTGCGCGCCGCGACGCTTACCTCCGCGCCCAGGGCCTTTAAAGTTAAAGCCAGTAATTTCCCGCATCTGCCAAAGCCAAGAACAAAGCTTTGGCTTTTGTGTATGGTTATATCAGTATATTCAATAGCTGCCTTAATGGCCCCCTCAGCTGTAGGGATAGCATTAAGAGTGGAAATTTCATCTAATTTACTTGTTTCACAGATAAGAACTCCATGACTTGCAAAGAGCTCTTTTAAAGAAGGATGAAGATGTCCGGCAAGAAATATTGTCCCCGGGTTAAAGGCTCGCAGTATTGTTAAATTATTTATAGAAATTTTATCTGAGGAATAAGGCGCATAAATTACTCCATCCGCATCGATCCCGGCAAGGGGAGTTATCACAATTTTTGCATCAAGTATTGATTCCACCAGATTTTCGGCAACAATTATTTCGTTTAAATATTCATACTTTTCAAAACCAAAGATTGACGCCTTTGCACCCGCTTTCTTCAGGTGGAAAAACAATTCTGCTTCTCTTTTATCCCCGCCAATGATTAAAATATTCATATCTCGTAAGAAAGCGTGCATTTAACTCCACCTCTCCCGAAATGATCTTTAAAAAACAATATTGGTTCCCTTATTCAGGCATTCTTAAAAATTCAAATGCCAAACCCTTCTTTTACACCGACTCCTGACTCTATATTCCCGACTTCCGACTTTTTGAGAATTTGAGCTTACTTATGTTATGAATAATTTGATAATGGTGTGAAGGATTACCGGGATTACGAATAAAAAAACGCGCCGTCGCCGGCGCGTTAAATAGTGCTTTTTCCTTTCTAATATGTTTCTACATCTTCAGCCCCAAAACGTTTTAAAACAGATGACACTTTCGAAGTTTCATCCTCGGTTGCTTTAAGGGTAACAAGAATATCGCCTTTTTTTACTCTCTCTTCATAATGGCGGCCTCTTTCTTCCGGAATGCCGAAGTCAACAAGGCCTCCCACCAGACCTCCACCGACAATTCCGGTTAAAAAAGCAGCCAGAGGACCGGCAGCGATAATCGGACCGACACCGGGTATTAAGAGAGCTCCTGCTCCAGCCAACAGACCGGCGATACCTCCGATCGTTCCGCCTGTTAACGCTCCGTCGCCGACATTTTGCTCGCTCATGGTGAAACCTTGGTTTTCACCCCCGCCGGCTTCATCCTGCCCGCTTCCGCCTTTATTATCCCTGGCAATAAGGGATATCTCTCTTTCATCAAACCCTTGACGTTTAAGCTCGTTAATTGCTTCTTTTGCTCTTTCTTCATTACGAAAAACACCGACAACTGCTTTTGCTGCCATTAGCTCGATGCCTCCTTCGTTGAATTTTACTATAAAGGTATTATTTCCTACTCTTTTCCTTCTATACGGCACCGGCAAAAACAGCTTTAGTTTTTCTGGTTAGGGGAAAAATCAAAACGAGCCTGTATGACCAAAACCTCCGTCGCCACGGGAAGAAGGCGGCAGTTCTTCCACCTGAACCAGCTTAACTGCGGGAAGAGCGTGGATGATAAGCTGAGCGATTCTTTCTCCTCTTTTAATATGATAGTTTTGTGCACCCAGGTTAATTAAAAGAACTTTTATCTCACCCCGGTAGTCGGCATCGATTGTCCCGGGTGAATTTAAAAGCGTAATCCCATGTTTAAAAGCAAGGCCGCTTCTTGGACGCACCTGGGCTTCAAACCCCGGCGGAATAGCCATTTTTATCCCGGTCGGAACAAGAATGAATTCACCCGGCTTTACGACAACCTCATTTTCTACAGCAGCAAAAATATCCATCCCTGAGGCTTCCTCGCTCATAAAACGCGGCAAGGGAAGGTCTCCGGCATGGTCAAGTTTCTTGATTAAAATATGAACTGTTTCCGACATTATGCCACCACCCTGTCAAAATTTTGCGCTGTTTCAGCTTAGCCAAGTATAATGCTCCTGCCTTTCTTTGTCAACAGAGCAGTATTCAGCATTTAATCCCATATTTCGACAACCAGGTGGTAGCCGTACGATGATGATTTGATCAGTATAAAGCCATCGGTATTATTCCTAAATTTAAAATCAAGATAATTGGAAACTGTGGCGTCTTTACCACGGGGAACATAACCAACCGGACGGCTATGGGGGAATCTTTCAACAACCTGGAGTTCTGCGTTTAAGACAGCATTATAAAGGGTTGTGGAAACCTGGCACACTCCTCCTCCATATCCGGGAATTACCGTTCCACCGACAATAATAGGTGCCAGCTTATATCCTCTTTCCGGTTCCCTTGGCCCGGTTGCCCCATTAAAGGAAAATACCTCTCCGGGTGCGAGGAGATAATTATGAAGCGACTGGGCGGCAAGCCTGATATTCTCACCTCTACCGCCATTTCCGAAGCCCGTTGCATAAGAGCCTCTTCTGTGTGAAATATTCCGTAAAATATCTCCTGTTATCTCGGGATCCAGAGTAACTAAAACAGGCTGGTGCATGGTTTGCGGTTTTGAATTCATAATCAGGTCTACGGTTGCCCGGACATCTATTATTTCTCCGTATTGTTCCGGCAGGATCTCTCCGGAAAGGGGATCCAGATACGCATTACGGGGCCTGGTCATAAAATCACGGTTTAAGGACTCAACAACAAACAGGACTTCTTCTTCAAGTTTCCTCTCCATGGGGATATCCGCCAGGAAAACGCCCGCAGGAACACCGTATTTTAACCTCATATAACTTTCTCGTATATTTACCGTCAGACAGCCTGACACAAAAAGTAAGGCAAGCACAAGAAGGGTTGTTCCTTTAATTGTCAGTATTGTTATTTTTTTCATTTTTCCAGTATACCGGCAAAATTCAAAGGAGGATTTTGAGGGCTTAAAAGTTCCTGCATGGTCACAACGGCAAGACCTTTATTTTTAATGAGGGGGATTGCTTCCTTTAAAAAGAGAACAGTATCGCCTGTAGGATGCATGAGCACGACGGCTCCCTCATGAATCTTCTCCGTCACCCTTTCATGCATTTTTTCCACGCCGGGATTCATCCAATCCACAGTATCCAGCGTCCATAAAACCGTTCTCATCCTCAGGCGGGAGACGGTTTCCAAAACAAGGGGGTTATACTCACCTTTATGGGGAGTAAAGTAATGGGTAGCCTCTCCGGTCACATCAAGAATAAGGTTATTAACTTCCTCCAGACCGCTTTGTATCTCTGCTGCCGTCAATTCCGTATAAACCACGCTGTCTGTATGTCCATGATTAGCCAGAAGGTGTCCCCTGTGAAAAATTTCTTCCATAAGTTCAACATTTTTCTGCGCCCAGTTTCCCACAACGAAAAAGGTACCGGAGACATCCTCCGCATCGAGGATATCAAGAATAGGCTTAATGTATTCCGATCCCCACGCCACATTAATCATGAAAGAAATTTGCTTTTTGGCCGGATTTCCTTGCCTGATCACGGCTGAGGGATAGTCGGCGAGACTAATTTGCGGCATAATGGGCTCATAAAAAGGCTCAACATTTTCTCCAGGCCCGGCAGACATCAGTTTATTGATCGTTTCCAGTTCACTAATCCGATATCCCCAAATTTCCGGAACAATGGTGTTCTCCAGGGAGTTAAAGGCCGCATTAGCAGGATTAATCTGCCATTCCACAAATTTAGCCGCAAAAATTTCTTCGATTTGCTCTCTGGTATTTCCCCCCAATTCTTCTCCCATAAAAAGAACACCCGGTTCGACCCGGTTAAGAGACCGGTAAAGGGGTTTTTTCCAAAAGTAAAGGCCTCCCAGCACGAGGAGAAAAAGAAGGAAAAAGGTTATTGTTTTCCTCCCTCTTTTTGAACCCAAAAAGATTACAAACATTTTTTCTTTCACCTTCCCCTTAAGCTAATTATTTCACCCGGTGAGCCGATTACATACCCTTTCCATTTTAAATAGCTTATAATCTCCGGAAGATTTTCCCGGATATGCGGGGAAGAAGTATGGAAAAGAATAACTGCTCCATCATGCAGGCGCTCTTCGAGGCGGGAAATAATCAGTTCACCTTCATAGTTAGAAAGCATTAAGGTGTTGATGCTCCACAAGAGAGTTAAACAACCATACTCTCCGGCAAGACTGATCATTCTGGGATTATATTCTCCAAATGGTGGTCGAAAAAATGCAGGTCGGTAGTTCAATTCCTCCATGCTTACTTGATTAAAACCTTGAATTTCCGCTACAACTTCTTCCTCCGGAAGAAACAAAAGCTTACGGTGGGAGTAAGAATGGTTGCCGAGATAATGACCTGAAAGAATAATTTTCAGGGCCTCATCCGGGTATTTTTTTATCCATTCTCCGGTTGCAAAAAAAACAGCTGTAATCTCATTGGCTTCAAGGATTTGCAAGATATCTTCTATTGGCTCATTTTCCCAGAGGATGTTAAAAGTAAAATACACACTTTCCTTCGCTTTTTCCACCTGGAAGACCGGTTCAGGAGGATAGGAAGCTCTGGTCGGTAAAGAGAGAGTAATGATAAAAAAACCGAAAACAGCCACAATTAAACTTAAAAAAAAAGAGGCTTTTTCATTGTTTAAACCTCTCTTTGAGTTTTATATTTAATTATTATTACAGTTAAAGGGGAGATATTCCCCTTTACACAGTAAATTTTTCAAGTGTTGCAGCATGCCCAGGTTTATTTCCTGCTGAACCTGTTGTGCCTGTGCCTGGAGGGAGTTCCCCCTTCGACACGGACTCTGCCCCTTTCCTCTTCCTTAATCTCCGGCGTGCTTCCCGGCGGCAGGGCATCCTTTCGGGAAAGATTAATTCTGCCTTTTTCGTCGATATCGAGGACTTTAACCATGACCTGGTCTCCGACTTTAACCACATCTTCCGTCCTGTTCACTCTGGTTCTATCCAGATGTGAAATATGAATAAGCCCTTCTTTGCCCGGAAGTATTTCGGCAAAAGCACCATACTTTTCCGTTCTGGTTACCTTCGCCAGGTAAATCCGGCCGGGTTCCACGTCGGCAGTCAATGTCTCAATAATCTCCTGCGCTTTCTGTGCCGCACCGGCATCTAAAGCAACGATAAAAATCTTGCCGTCCGACTCAATATTTATATCCACACCGGTTTCACTAATAATCCGGTTAATTACTTTACCGCCCGGACCTATAACATCGCGAATTTTATCCGTACTGATCTGCATTGTAAAGATACGGGGCGCATAGTCTGATAAATGAGGCCTTGGGACGCCGATGGCTTCACTCATCTTTCCCATGATATATAAGTATCCTTCCCTGGCTTTTTCCAGGGCTTTCTTCAATATTTCACGGGATAAACCTTTAATTTTAATATCCATTTGCAGGGCAGTAATACCGTTCATTGTCCCGGCAACTTTAAAATCCATATCTCCCAGGAAATCTTCGATTCCCTGGATATCGGAAAGAATAGCGATATCATCCTCTTCTTTAATTAGACCCATAGCAATACCGGCAACCGGAGTTTTAATAGGAACACCGGCATCCATCAGAGAGAGGGATGATGCGCAGACACTGCCCATGGAGGTCGATCCGTTGGATTCAAGGACTTCCGATACCAGACGAATTGTATACGGAAATTCATCTTCATTGGGAATTACGGCAGAAAGTGCTCTTTCCGCCAGGGCACCATGGCCTATCTCTCTTCTTCCCGGCCCCCGCATAAATCCGGTCTCCCCAACACTGTACGGGGGAAAGTTATAATGGTGCATAAAGCGTTTGGATTCTTCCAGACCAAGTCCGTCCAAAATCTGCATATCCCGCAAAGCTCCCAAAGTACAAATATTAAGAACCTGGGTCTGCCCTCTGGTAAAAAGACCTGATCCGTGTGTCCTTCTAAATAACCCGACTTCAGATGTAATGGGTCTTATTTCATCCCATGATCTTCCGTCAGGACGGACCCCGTCTTTTAGGATCATGGAGCGGAGGGTCGTTTTAATATATTTGCTTAAGATTTCTTTAACTTCAGTTTCACGCTCCGGGTAAAGCTCAGCAAAATGTGCAAGCGTTTCTTCTTTTGCTTGCTCTAAAGCATACTCTCTCTCTAACTTTTCTTCTACTTGGAAGGCACTTTTAATTTTTTCTCCACAAAAATCCTGCACTTCACGGCTGAGCTCGGGAGCTGTTTCCACAACCTGAAATTCCATTTTTTCCCGGCCGACCTTCTCGACCATTTCTTTTTGCAGACGGATAATATCTTTGATTGCTTCGTGACCGGCTAAAATAGCCTCGAGGATCTGTTCCCCCGGGACTTCTTTGGCTCCCGCTTCAATCATCAGAATAGCCTCTTCCGTCCCCGCAACTACCAGGTTGAGAGTGCTGGACTCGCTCTGCTCAACAGTTGGATTTATGACCGGCAAGCCGTTAACCAATCCCACACTAACAGCCGCAACCGGACCGGCAAAAGGAATTTTTGAGATCGAAAGTGCGGCAGAAGCACCGATAATGGCCAGAGGCTCCGGGACGCAATCTTGATCAATAGAGAAGACAGTAGTAACGATATGGATAGCATTTCTAAACTTTTGCGGGAAAAGGGGTCTGAGGGGCCTATCAGTCAATCTGTCTGCCAGGATAGCCTTTTCCGTCGGACGTCCCTCCCTTTTAATAAAACCGCCGGGTATCCGTCCAACAGCATAAAGCCTCTCTTCAAAATCGACAGTTAACGGTAAAAAGTCAGCCCCTTCCCGAGGTTCATCAGCAACGGTTGCCGTTACTAAAAGTGTTGTATCACCATAACGAACCATTACGGAACCACTTGCTTGTTTGGCTACTTTTCCAGTTTCTAAAGTAAGCAGCCTGCCGGCTACTTCGACTTGAAATACCTCCAAAAATAACAAACCTCCTTTTAAACAGAAAACCTGGAATTAGCCTCACCTATTTTCTCAAGCTTAATTTTTGAAGAATATTTCTATACCTTTCCGGGCTTTTGTTCCGTAAATAATTCAACAATCCTCTTCTTTTTCCGACCATCTTTAACAGTCCTCGACGTGAGTGAAAATCCTTTTTGTGTTCTTTCAGATGCTCTGTCAACTGGCTGATCCGTTTTGTCAACATGGCAATTTGGACCTCCGGAGAACCTGTATCATTGTTGTGGGTCCTGTGCTCTTGAATAATATCATTCTTGGCCTGATTTGATAATACCATCCGGCTCACCTCCCTTAATATACGATAATTCCCTGTTGGGTCAAGCAAATTCTATCATATCCCCGGTGCTTTGTAAACATAGGCACCGCCACAGCCAGGCGACTTTAAATGAATATTTTTTTGTATTTCGTGTCGATAAGTTCTCTGGCCCGTTTCTCGTCAGCCCGGATCTGTTTTACCAAAAGCCCGGCCTCTGAAAATTTCTTTTCTCTTCTAATTTTGTTCAAAAACTTCAAAGTTAATTCTTCACCATAAATATCCCCGCTAAAATCCAGAAGGTAAACCTCAATGACAATTTCCTCGCTTTGAGTAAATGTGGGCTTTTTCCCGATGTTCGTTAAAGAAAAAAATTTTTTCTCTCCCCATACGGCCAAAGTCAGGTATACACCGTTGTCCGGTAGAAGTAACCCGGACGATACTTCCAGGTTTGCCGTCGGATACCCCAGATGCCTCCCGCGAGCTTCCCCGTGAACTACTCTGCCTGTCCTGGTGAAAAAATTACCCAGATAAAAAGAAGCTTCGGCCACGTCACCTTTCGCGATCAGTTCACGGATTAATGAACTGCTGACAACCTCATCGCCAATCATAACCGGCGGCATAATCTCCACATGAAAGCCTAATTCCTCGCTCCAATTTAACAAATCACCCGGAGTACCTCTCCCCTGAGCCCCAAATGAATAATCATAACCGACAATAATCTCCGCCACATTTAAATATCCAACGAGATATTCCTTCACAAAGTTGTAAGGAGAAATATTGGAGAATACTGGTGTAAAATCTTCAATAATCAGATAATCCATCCCCCATTGCTCCAGGATCTTTGCTCTTTCCGTTACCGTGGAAAGAAGTAAAAGGCCGGATTGGGGAAAAAGAACATTTACGGGATGGGGATCCAGGAGAAGAACGGCACTCTTCAAGTTTTTTTCTGCGGCTAACTGCCCGGCCCTGTCGATAATTCTTTTGTGGGCTAGATGCAAACCGTCAAAATTACCAAGAGCAATGACCAATCCCGCTTGATCTTTTACTAAAGAAAAATTCTCGGCTCCATTTATTATTTCCATAATCTCACCAACAATTAGAAAGACTTTAAAACTTTTTCCGGCTTTAGATAAAATAGATTTCCTTCGCCTTTCTTCCAGCGGGCCAACAAGCTAAAAATACTTTGTTTAGTATAAACCGGCAGTACTGTTTCGTCAACGGGTTTCGGCAACACTTGTCCATATTTCTCTAATAATCCGTAATAAGCAAGAAACCGCCCCTGGCATAATTCGTGGACTTCGGTCTCATCCAAAAAGAGTTTTTCCCTTTCCTGAAAAAGATAATCAAGTGGGAGAAGAAGTTCCTTAATCTTATTATCGCGGGGTGAATCCCCCAGCTGTTCCATTGTATATGCATCTTGCAGAGAAAAAAAACCGACCTGTTTTCTTAATAAAAAAGACATATGTCCTCCGCACTCCAGAAAATCCCCTATCTGGGAGCAGAGTGTACGGATATAGGTGCCTTTTGAACATTTGACCTCAAAAAGAACTCTGGAAGGAGGATAAAATTCCAGCAAATTTAATGAGTAGATAAAAACTTTTCTTGGCGTACGTTCCACATTTTTCCCTGCACGGGCATACTGGTATAATTTCTTTCCTTTTTGTTTTACTGACGAATACATGGGAGGGGTCTGCCGGATTTCTCCTTGAAAAAGTTTAAATACTTTTTCAATATCCTGAACCGAAAAATCCGGGATTTCTTTTCTCCCGATAATTCTCCCGGAAGAATCCTCCGTATCGGTTGTAATCCCCAGTTGCAACTCTGCCCTGTAGAGCTTGGAGAATTCTAGAAGATAAGAAGAAAGCTTCGTCGCTTTACCCAGGAGCAACGGCAGCACACCGGCAGCGTCAGGATCGAGAGTCCCTCCGTGACCGGTTTTTACAGCAGGGACCAGTTCTCTGACTTTTTGCACAACATCGTGAGAAGTCATACCGGGAGGTTTTAATATATTTAAAAAGCCGTCCATTTTACCCCTTGTAAGAATTATTATTAGAAGCGAGCAACTCCGCTACTTTTTGGATAACCATTGTTTCTATTTGATCCGGTTTTCCCGTAAGAGAACACCCGGCAGCGCGAGGATGTCCTCCACCGCCAAGGGTAAAGGCTACGGAAGAAATGTCGACTGTTTTGGATCTGAAACCGACCTTGGTTTCTCCGCTTAAAGTATGATGGAAAAAGACTCCGGCCTCAACGCCGCGAATATTCTTGGCATAATTGATATAACCTTCAAGTTCGGAAGGTTTGACACCATAACCGGCAAGCTTTTTTTCATCCACGCTCATCCAGGCTATTTTCCCGGTCTGATCCATTTTCAATGTTTGCAGACAATCCCTGAGAAGTGCTAAAGAGGGGAGCGATATCTCGTCAAAAATCTTCATGCTGACAAAAGACGGGTTGACCCCCTTTTCTAGCAGTTTTCCGGCAATATACATCGTTTGAGGAGATGTGTTCTCATATTTAAAAGAGCCTGTATCGGAGGCCAGCGCAATATAGAGAAACAGGCTCATCTCTTCGGTAAGTTCAAGTTGCAGCTCCTGGATTAACCTGTAGATAATCTCCCCTGTTGCAGCAGCAGTCGGATCAATCAGATGATAATCTCCAAATCCGACATTTGTTCCGTGGTGATCAATATTAACAATTTCGTCCAGCTTTAAAACATCCTCTTTCATGTAATCCAGCCGTTCCATGTCGCTGCAGTCAAGAATAAAAGCCAGTGTAGGGATATTTCCGGGCGGGATAAAAACGCTGGAAATACTTATATTCGGTATAAATGCATATTTGGGAGGAATAGCATCGGGGCAGAAAAACGTAACTCTTTTTCCTTTTTGCTCCAAAGCCCTCCCCCAGGCCAGTGAAGAACCGATAGCATCTCCGTCAGGCCTGATATGAGTTAAGATATAAATTTGTTGATATCTCTTAAGAAGAGACTCCAGATCAACTTGGGTCATTCTTTCTTTTCATCTCCTGCCCCAGGGTTTAATGTTCGCAAAACGTCATTGATATGGGCACCGTATTCCAGAGAACGATCAAGACGAAATTCCACCTCCGGTACATGACGCAACCTGATTCTCTTGCCCAACTCTAAACGAACAAAACCGGAAGCCTTAGACAATATTTTTAGAATATCTTCCTGTTCGTCATTACTACCAAAAATACTCACATAAATTTTGGCAAAACTCAGATCCCTGGACACTTCCACATCCGTTATACTGGTCATCTTAACCAACCCGGGATCTTTAATTTCCAGGCGGAGAATATCGCTAACTTCTTCTTTAATCCTTTCAGCAACTCTTTGGGTCCTTTGTTTTGACATCAGGATACCCTCCTTAAGCAGATATTTCTACTGAGTCACTTTCCGGAAAATAAAGGACTCCAGGATATCGATCTCTCTCAGGTCATTAAAATTCTCCAATAAAATACCGCATTCAAATCCGCTGGCTACCTCTTTTACATCATCTTTAAAACGTTTGAGAGATTCTATTTTACCTTCATGGACAACCTTGCCGTCGCGGATTACACGAATACCTGCATTGCGGTTAATAGTCCCGTCCAGCACATATGAACCGGCCACAGTTCCCAATTTGGAAACTTTAAAGATATGCCGTATTTCCGCCTGTCCCAGAACTACTTCTTCATATTCCGGTTCCAGCATTCCATTAATGGCAGCTTTGACATCTTCAATGATCTCATAAATTACCCGGTAAAGACGTAAATCAACCTCTTCTTTATCCGCCAGCTTTCTGGCATTGACTTCAGGCCGGACATTAAAACCGATGATAATGGCATTTGATGTTGAAGCGAGCATTATGTCTGATTCAGTAATTGCCCCCACACCAGTGTGAATGATTTTAATTCTTACTTTCTCACTTTCAATTTTTAAAAGGGAATCCTTCAGCGCTTCTGCAGAGCCCTGAACATCGGCTTTAATAATAATATTTAAATCAACTTCCGTTTCCTGTGCCTGTTTAAAAAGATCTTCTAGAGATACTTTTTGCGCTTTGCGCAGGGTTGCCTCCCGAAGTTTCTCTCCCCTTTTAGCAGCGATCTGCTTAACTAATTTTTCATCTTTTACGATCATAAAATTATCTCCGGCCTGGGGAACATCAGTAAGACCCAGAATTTCCACGGGAGTAGACGGATCCGCTTTTTTCATTCTTTTGCCTTTATCGTCGAGCAATGCCCTTATCTTGCCGTAAATCGTCCCACAGATAATGGGATCACCTATCTTCATTGCCCCGTCTTGAATAAGAACCGTAGCTACCGGGCCTCTTCCCTTATCAAGCTTAGCCTCAATAACCGACCCTCTGGCCGGTCGCGAGTAATCTGCTTTGAGTTCAGCCATCTCCGCCACTAACAAGATCATCTCGAGTAGATCTTCCACACCCTCACCTTTCAGGGCACTGACGGGTACACAAATAGTATCCCCACCCCACTCTTCAGGTATCAAACCTACCTCGCTTAATTGCTGTTTAACTTTGTCCAAATTGGCGTTCGGCTTATCAATTTTATTGATCGCGACAATAATCTGAACTCCCGCGGCTTTGACATGGTTGACGGCTTCGATTGTTTGCGGCATTACGCCATCATCCGCCGCGACAACAAGAACTGCAATGTCTGTTACCTGAGCCCCCCTGGCACGCATCGCTGTAAAGGCTTCGTGTCCCGGTGTATCGAGAAAAACAATTTTTTTACCGTTTATTTCCACCGTACAGGCTCCGATATGCTGTGTAATCCCGCCGGCTTCCGAAGCGATAACATTGGTTTGCCGTATGGAATCAAGAAGTGAAGTTTTTCCGTGGTCCACATGCCCCAGGACTGTTACAACCGGAGGTCTTAACCGAAACTGCCTGCCCTCTTTGTCTTCCTCGCCCTCTTCGAGGCTCAGCAGTTCCTGCTCATCGGGATCGGGTTTCAATTCAAACTTTATCCCATATTCTTCCGCTAAAATAGCCAGAGTATCCTCATCCAAAGGTTGATTAATATTAGAAATTATTCCCATTTCTAATAATTTACCCAATATTTGGGAAGGCTGTACATTTAACCTTCCCGCTAATTCACCAACAGTTACTCTACCTTCGAGATGCAGCGCTTCATCAGGTTTTACTTTTTTCTCCAAAGCAGCTTTCGCAGCTTTTTTAGCTTTACGACTTTCTTTTATAAATTTCGGTTTTTTTTCTGCTTTTCCTTTGCCCGCCTCAGCAGCTCTCTTTTCTTGAGCAGCCGGTAAAGCTTTTGCATCCTTTTTCTTTTCAGGCGTATTTTTTTCTAATTTATCGACAGATTCATCTTTCGCGGGTGTTTTTTCGCCTTTTGTCAGGACTTCCATCACCCGCTTGGCCTCTTCTTCCCCCATTGTACTCATATGATTTTTAACATCAACATGCAGTTCTTGAAGAACTGTAATTAATTTTTTACTATTAATCCCCAATTCTTTAGCCAGCTCGTAAACTCTTACTTTTCCCATACACTACACCTCCATTTGTTTAACCTCCTTGATTTGTCAAGAAATAAGCAGCAATTACCTGTTTTCCAGTTGTTCTTTTAAAGCAGCAATTATATGTTCGGGTATGGGACTTTCCAAACTTTTTACCAGCCCTTTCCCTTTAATGGCTTTTTTCAGGCAATCGGCTGAAGGGCAAATATAAGCGCCTCTTCCTGCTTTTTTTCCGGTAAAATCCAACTCGATCTCCCCTTGAGGAGTTCGAACCACTCTGATCAGTTCTTTTTTTGGCCTTGATTCACGACACCCCATACACATTCTCAGCGGCAGCTTACGTTTCCGGAGCATTTAAATCCCTTCTTTATCCAAAATATTTTCACCTGTATCGCTGCCGGCCTTGTCAGTCGGTTCGTCTAAGGCCTCTTCCGATTCTTCCGGGGGAACACTGCTGTTTCCTTCCTGAATATTTTTTTTACGAGCTATTTTTTCCAGGTAGCTGGATTCACTGATAATATCTATTTTCCATCCGGATAGTTTGGCTGCCAGGCGAACATTCTGTCCTTCTTTGCCGATAGCCAGTGAAAGCTGATAATCCGGAACAATCACCAAAGCAGATTTGTTTTCAGGATTGGTCTCTACTTTAATTGTTTTGGCCGGACTAAGAGTACTGGCAATAAAGATCTCGGATTCCTCATTCCACTCAATAATATCAATCTTTTCACCTTTTAATTCATTAACAATGGCCTGAACCCTGGAACCCCTGGGACCGACGCATGCACCTACCGGATCCACATCCTTTTTATGAGAATAAACGGCAATTTTAGACCTGTTTCCCGGTTCACGAACAACACCTTTTACCTCAATAATACCGTTATAAATTTCCGGGACCTCCAGTTCAAACAAACGTCTTAAAAGCCCCGGATGAGTCCTGGAAATAAAAATTTGCGGTCCTTTGGTAGTTTTTTTAACTTCAAGAATAAACGCCTTTATCCTGTCACCCTGCTGATAATTCTCATGGGGAATTTGTTCGGCCGGGGCCAGGATGGCCTCCGTTTTTCCTAAATTTATAATGGCATTTTTATGCTCGAAACGATGAACTACACCAGTTATAATATCCTCTTCACGGTCGATAAATTCTTCATATATCATTTCCCGTTCCGCTTCGCGAATGCGTTGAATGACAACCTGTTTTGCTGTCTGCGCGGCGATTCTCCCAAAATTTTTGGGGGTAACCTCCACCTCCAGAATATCTCCATTCTCACAGCGCGGGTTGCTCAAGCGTGCTTTGTCCAGATGAATTTCCTGCTGCGGGTTTGTTACTTTTTCCACGACATCCATACAGGAATAAACTTTAATTTCTCCCGTCTCTTTTTCAATATTGACTCTGACATTATGAGCAGAATTGAAATTTCGTTTATATGCGGAAATTAAGGCTGCTTCGATTGCCTCAAACAAAGTTTCTTTTTTAATACCTTTTTCTTTTTCAATAGCTTCCAGCGCCAGCATAAAATCCTGATTCACCTTTTACTCCCCCCTTTTTTATAGCAGAGGTTAGCTTTAACAATGTCCTGCAAAGAAATTTCAATTTCCTCTTTTCCCATTATTAAAAGCAGCCTGTCTTCCCGAACCTCTCCCAGGGTACCTGTAAAATTTTTGGAACCATTTATCTTATTTGCTGTTTTAATTTTAGCTTCTTCACCCTGAAATCTTAAGAAGTCTTTCTTTTTCTTCAACGGTCTTTCGATCCCCGGCGAAGACACTTCCAACATATAACTGGAAGGAACAGGATCATGCAAATCCAGAAGTTCTCCTAACGATTTGCTCACCAGCTCACAATCATCCAGGGTAACCCCCTCCGGTTTGTCGATATAAACTATAAGATGTGATCCTCCCCTGGAAGTTTTTAATTCCACTCCAACCAGTTCCATTCCCAATTCTTCGACAGAGCGTGTAGCCAGCTCTTCAACTTGACCCATAACTTTCTTCCTGTCCATATTCCCTTCGACATCTCCTTGGCATCCTTTAAGAATAAAGAGTGGGGAAAAAACCCACTCTTCGCGCCGAACTACTTTTAATTCTAACGAACAGGATAATTCTATCATATCCTTCTTATGTATGCAAGTTAAGGTCATCACTTTAATTTACTTAAGGCATTTACTCTGGTTAGGTACTTGATAATCTCCCAGTACATTTTCATTCTTGCCGCCATTCCTTTCCAAACACCAAGTTTCTCTTCTTTCATTACATGGGACATATCCCGGAGGATAACTTCTTTCACAGTGATTTTCGACGATTCCATGAAACGATTCAAAGCAACCTCCACACCAAAACGCGCCACATCAAGATCGGAAATTTGTTCCAGCAAGAAAAACTTTAAAGCTCTTTGTCCGGAAAGATAGGGTGCCATTTTTTGGGCCAGGTCCGTGGCAATTCTCCCCTTTTCAAAAATACCGATAGTCATATCCGCTTCATTGCTGGTTACCGGTTGAAGAAGATTATAAACATGCGTGGGGGTCAAACCAAGTAAATCAGCATCAAGAAATAGAACGACATCTGCCTTCACACTGTCAAGACCTGCTTTTAAAGCTCCCCCTTTTCCCCGGTTCTCTCGCAGTTCCACAACTTCCACATCATAGCTCCGGGCAACCTGAACCGTATTATCGGTTGAACCGTCGCTGACAACAATAATTTTTTTAACAAGAGAAACCTCTTTTAGTACAGCTAAAACTTCTCCGATTGTTTTTTCCTCGTTGTAAGCCGGGATAATGGCCATTACATCCATACATTGTCCTCCGTTTTTCCTGCCTTAGTTCTAAGAAAATTTTGAAGCAGCCAGCTCTTCAATTTCATGCAAAAATACCTCTTCCAGTTTTCTCAGGGGAACCTTCTTGAAAAAAACACCTTCTTTAAAAAGGATGGCCTCCTCTCCCGCCCCGGAAACCCCCAAATGAGCTTCCCTGGCTTCCCCGGGTCCGTTAACGGGACAACCCATTACGGCAATTTTTAGGGGAACTGTTACGTTTTTACAGAGCGCCTCGACTTTATTAACTAATCCGATGAGATCAATTTTGCACCTGGCACATGTGGGGCAGGAGATAATTTCAGGTCCAAATGTCCTCTGTCCTGTTGCCTGCAAAATTTCTTTCGCGGCAGAAATCTCCTCCACCGGGTCGCCTGTTAAGGAAACCCGTATTGTATCACCGATACCTTTCAGTAAAAGTGAGCCGATGCCAATGGAAGATTTGATTACTCCCTTTAAACCTTTTCCGGCTTCAGTCACTCCCACATGCAACGGGTAAGAAATTCTTGAAGCAATTTTTTCGTAAGCTTCCACTGTAGAAGAAACACTGGTTGTTTTTAAAGAGAGAACAATAGCGGTAAAGGATTTATTTTCCAGATAATCAATAGTTTTAAGAGTGGACTCCACCAGGGCTTCAGAGATCCTCCCTTCATATTTGGCTAAAAAACTTTTTTCCACTGAACCGGAATTTACCCCAATACGCAGGGGAACACCCCGTTCTTTTGCAGCATCAACAATACGTTCAAGGTTTTTTACTCCTCCCAGCGTACCCGGGTTAATCCTGACCTTGTCCACACCCTGATTAATGGCCGAAACAGCCAGTTTATAATTAAAATGAATATCTGCAATAAGAGGTATGGATATATTTTTTTTAATAGTTCCAAGGGACATCGCGGCAGCTTCGTCAGGAACGGCAACCCTGACGAGTTCACAACCTGCTTCCACAAGCCTGTGAATCTGTTCCAACGTCGCTCCCACATCGCTCGTATCCGTATTGGTCATGGACTGAATGGAAACCTGAGCATCACCACCCACGGCGACGTCACCAACCATAACGGAAATAGATTTTCTCTTCATTTAATAGCGCCTCCAAGGTTTTCTTACAAATTAAGCCGGGTAATATCTTGAAAAGCAATAAAGATCATGAGAAGAATAAGAACAGTAAAACCGATAAAATGAATAAAACCCTCTTTTTTCGGATCTACCGGTCTGCCTCTAATCCCTTCAACGAGTAAAAAGACTAACCTTCCTCCGTCCAGGGCAGGTATGGGCAGCAGATTGATAATCCCCAGATTAATACTGATAACCGCTGTCAATGTAAAAAGATTGCTTATCCCTTCCTGCATAACATCACCGATAACGCTGACAATTCCAATCGGTCCGGCCACATCCGCGGGTATAATGCGCATGATCATTTGGTAAAAGCCCACAAAGATCATCTTAATCCAAAAAAAGAAATAGTTAAAACCGAGCATAATCGAAGAGAAAAAATCATATTTTTCGTAAACAGGAGCAATACCGATTAAGCCCCGCCCATCGGCTTCTTCAGGAACAACGGACAGAAAAAAATCTTGCTCATCTCTTTGCACCTGAATAGTAATTTCTTTTTCCGGACTGGAGCTGATTTTAGAAACCACACTGTTCCAGTCGTTCATCTTAACCCCGTCAATAGCCACGATAAGATCGTTTTCCTGCATCCCCGCCTCAAAGGCACGGCTTTGCGGAACAACCTTACCCACCCTCGGGGAATCCGTCACGGGAACTCCGAGTAATAAAAAAAATACCAGAGCGAAAAGGACAATCGCCAGTAAGAAATTCATCGCGGAGCCTGCCACGAGGACGCCAAAACGTTTGGCCAGCGGTTTCTCCTGAAAATTTCCCTCTTGCGGCAGGTCGTCCGGGTCTTCTCCCAGCATGCGGCAGAAACCTCCCAGGGGAAAGAGACGAAGCGTATAGCGGGTCTCCCCTTTTTCCCAGGAAAATAATTCTTTTCCAAAGCCGAGGGCAAATTCCAGAACACGAATTTTGGCCCATTTGGCGACCCAAAAGTGACCAAGTTCATGAACAAAAATAAGCAACCCGAAGATAATAATGGAAGCGATAATTGTTCCCAGCATTTACAATTCTCCTTTTTTTATCTTAGGGAATATCCTTATTGTTTCTTCCCTGGCCCAGCGATCAGCATCAAGTATGTCAAAAAATCCCGGAACAGGTATAACGGTATGCCTGTTCATAACTTCTTCTAAAAGCAAAGGAATCTGCAAAAAAGATATTTCTCCCTGCAAAAAGCTCTCCACAGCCAGTTCATTTGCCGCATTGAGAACAGCCGGCAAAGTTCCCCCTTTTCTCCCTGCATAATAAGCCAATTCCAGACAGGAAAAATTTTCCTTGTCCGGAGGAAGAAATGTAAGAGCAGACTTACCCTCCCACTGAAGGTGCGTAAAGTTGTTTCCCCATCTCTCCGGGTAACTGAGCGCATATTGAATGGGAAACAACATACTGGGAAGACTCATTTGCGCCAGAAGCGAACCGTCAATAAAGTGCACCATGGAATGGACGATACTTTCGGGATGAACTACAACTTCGATTTGCTCAAAGTTCAAGTCAAAAAGCCAGCGAGCTTCTATTACTTCGAACCCTTTATTCATTAATGTAGCCGAGTCAACGGTTACCTTTGCACCCATCGTCCAGTTGGGATGTTTAAGGGCTTGGGCCGCATTCACATGCTGCAGTTCATCTCTGCTCAAACCGAGGAATGGGCCGCCTGAAGCGGTTAAAATCACTTTTTTTACTTCTCTTGCCCTGCCGCTGTGAAGACATTGAAAAAGAGCGGAATGTTCACTATCAATAGGTAAAATAGCCATCCCTTTCTCCGCGGCTTTTTTCATAACCAGTTCACCACCGGCAACAAGCGTTTCCTTATTGGCGAGAGCAACTGTTTTCCCTTCCTCCAGGGCCGAAAGCGTTGGCTTCAGGCCGCTAAACCCTACCAGTGCGACAACAATAAGCCCGGCTTCAGGCCACATGGAAAGTTCATTTATTCCATTTTCTCCTGATAAGACTTTGACAGGCAGATCATAAAGCCTCCTTGTTATTTCCCGGGCTTTTTCCGGATTCTTCACAGCTATGACATCCGGTTTAAATATTCTGACCTGCTTTTCCAGAAGATCAATGTTATTGTTGGCGGAAAGTCCGACCACTCGAAATCTGTCCGGAAACTGTTCTATAACCTGAAGTGTTTGTGTCCCGATAGAACCTGTCGAACCCAAAATAATTATGCCGCGTTTCATATGTCCTCCTTGGTTCCATTATATCATACAATAAAAATTAAATTAAATAATGGAGATAAATATAAAAAAACGGAGCTGTAAAAAGAAGGCTGTCAAAACGGTCCAGTATCCCTCCATGTCCTGGAAGAAGGTTACCGGAGTTTTTTGCCCCAACACTCCTTTTCAGGGCTGACTGGCTCAAATCACCCAATATCCCTAATAAACCGCTAAAAAGGCCGAGCAAAGCTCCTCCCTGCCAACTGAGATAAGGAAGTGGGGAAAAAAACATAAGCGCCGAACCCAGCAGGGTACTTCCTGCTAATCCTGCCATAGCCCCTTCCACAGTTTTTCTGGGGCTGATTCCTGGTGCCAGAGGTCTTTTACCTATTTTGCGGCCGACTAAATAAGCAAATACATCTGCAGCCCAAATAACAAAAAATAAGAAAATTGTTAAGAAGAAACCATCGGGTAAAAGACGAATTGCCAGTAAAAAACCGGCCAAGCCTCCAGTATATATTATACCCCATAAGGTTACGGCAGATTCCCAATATTTAACTTTGCCTTGAGAAAAAACGGGTAAAAGGCTTAAAGAGGCAAAAAAAAGCATCCAGAGCGTTTTAATTAACAACAAATTGGACTGATAAACAGCAAGCAAAGCTAGAGGGATAAAGAGATAACCCGCCAATTCAAAAGGCTTCCAACCCCCTTTTTTAACCAGGGCAAAATATTCTCTGACACCAAGGAGGGAAAGAGCCAGGATGAAGAGGCCATACCAATACTGTCCCAGGTAGGCGAAGAGAAGAAGTACCGGTATCCCAGCCAGCGCTGTTAGAGCTCTGGTTTTTAACACGCTGCTCACCGTCCGTCCGGTAAAAATTTAAGCGTTTAACTATCGACTTTCCCTGTAAATACTAAATACTGCTACGTACTTTCTTTTTAATACTTCCGAACCGTCTTTCTCTTCCCTGATAATCCACGATGGCACGGTAAAAATGTTCTCTTTTAAAGTCGGGCCATAACGTTTTTGTAAACCATAACTCCGTATAAGCAAGCTGCCAGAGCATAAAGTTACTAATCCTTACTTCCCCGCTGGGACGAATTAATAGATCCGGATCCGGAAGATTTGATGTATAAAGATGCCGGGAAAGCAATTCTTCCGTTATATCGTCTTCCTGATACCGGCCCTCTTGAACCAGGGATAGAATCTTTTTAAAAGCTCTGACAATTTCCGACCGGGCACCATAGTTCACGGCAAAATTTAAAACCATCCCCGTATTACCCGCGGTTTCTATCAATGCTTTTTCCATTGCATCCCTTGTTCTTTGCGGAAGTTGGCTGAGATCACCCGCAGCCCGGATTTTGATATTTTTTTCCATTAATCGGGCCAACTCTTTTTTCAGGTATTCCTCCGGCAAACGCATTAAAAATTCGACTTCCAGAGATGGTCTTTTCCAATTCTCCGTAGAAAAAGCATAAAGGGATAAGGCGCGGATTCCCAGTTCGTGGGCACAGGTTACCATTTCTATCAGCGTATCCATCCCCTTCTTATGCCCGGCAATTCTGGGCAGTCCCCGTTTCCTGGCCCACCTTCCGTTTCCATCCATAATAATTGCTATATGAAAGGGAAGTTTGTCTCTTTTTATTTGTTTAAGGAGTTCGAATTCTTTTGTTAGTTTTTCCTTATTTTGCATGTGATCACCTTCAAGTATAAATAGACCCCCATTTGGGGGATAGCACTCGGGCATAAGTTAAATATCGAAAGTCAAAAGTTGGAAGTCTTTTTCTAACCCTGGACTTTAGACTTTCGACCTTCGACTTTCGACTGAACAATCGGCAGCAATAATAAGCTCAATGATATTGTCCCCAATTTCGGTCTGTTTCAAAACACGATAAAAAGAAGGAGAAAGGTGACGGCCGCTATCTCCTCTTCCCGAAGGAGGAGCAGTCTTTTGTAGAGAATAATTCACTTTCATTTTTTTTAAAATATTCATCGCTTCATCAAGTCGATAAGCGGTTAAATCAGGAAAAATCTCACTCATATTTTAACCCCGTATCATTTATAACACTAAACTTAAACTTCCATAATTTCTTTTTCTTTCGTTTCCAAAGCTTTATCAATTTCCTCAATGTTCTTTTTGGTGATATCATTAATTTCTTCCTGGGCGATCCTCAGTTCATCTTCAGTAATTTTGCTGCCTTTTTCCTCGGCTTTAAGCAAATCATTCGCTTCACGGCGAACATTGCGCACTGCTACTTTACTTTCCTCGGCTTTTTTGCGGATTACCTTGACGAGCTCTTTTCTTCTTTCTTCCGTCAGCTGGGGAATTGCCAACCTGATCACGCTTCCGTCACTATTTGGCGTCAACCCAAGGTCCGACTTCATAATTGCTTTTTCAATCTCACCGATAATGTTTTTATCCCAGGGCTGGATAAGCAGAAGCCTGGCTTCCGGAGCTGTAATAGTTGCAAGTTGATTTAATGGAGTTGAAGTATTATAGTAATCCACAGAAATTTTATCCAGAAGCGAAGGAAGCGCCCTCCCGGCCCTGACGGAACCAAACTCTTTCTTCAAAATTTCAGTACATTTATTCATTTTCAAGTCGGCATTTTCTAAAATTTCATCCATTACTAGCTTCACTCCTTACGATGGTTCCTATTTTTTCACCCATAATTACCCTTTTAATATTTCCTTCCTGGTTCAGGCCGAAGACAACCAGAGTAATTTTATTATCCCGGCATAAAGAAGCAGCGGTCGAATCCATCACGCCTAAATCCCATTTTATCACATCAATATAATCCAATTCGGTAAATTTGGTTGCCTGAGGATTAGTGAGAGGGTCCATATTATAAACCGCATCTACTTTCCCCTTAGCCAGTAGAATAACTTCAGCTTCGATTTCTGCCGCTCTTAATGCCGCGGCCGTATCCGTGGAAAAATAAGGATTTCCTGTCCCGCCGGCAAAAATGACAACTCTTCCCTTTTCCAGATGCCTGATCGCTCTGCGGCGGATATAAGGTTCCGCGACCTGCTTCATATCAATGGCTGACTGCACCCGGGTATCCACATCAAGGCTTTCCAGTGCATCCTGTAGGGCAAGAGCATTAATGACAGTTGCCAGCATACCCATATAATCGGCCGTCGCCCTGTCCATTCCTCGATCTCCGGCGGATGCTCCCCTCCAGATATTACCGCCTCCAACGACTATTGCTATCTCTACATTATACTTTTTAACATCTTTTATTTGCTCGGCAATATTTTTGATAACATCATGGTTGATGCCATATCCCATAGTCCCGGCCAGTGCTTCGCCGCTTAGTTTTAATACTACTCGTTTATAGACGGATAAAGTCATTACTAACCTCCAGACATACCGGCAAATTTGCAAATTTGCCGGTTCTCTCGTTTTCGACTTCCGGCTCCTAGATTAGTTACTATTTCCCTTTTATATAACATCAATTCATTTCTCTTACTGCTAAAGCATGACCATTCCACCATCAATGCCGATGGTTTGTCCTGTTATGAAGCCGGATTCATCAGAAGCAAGAAAAACAATGGTGGGACCGATTTCCTCCGGTCCGGCAAATCTTCCTAGAGGCATTCGCTCAAGATATTTATCTTTAAAGCGCGGATCATGGGCAATAAGTTTGGTCATATCCGTATCAGCCATGGGAGCGATCGTATTGACCCTGATTCCAAAACGTGCCAGTTCCTTGGCTGCCGATTTTGTCAGGGCATGAACACCACCCTTGGCCGCAGCATAATTAACCTGACCTATCGTACCCAGGAGAGCCTCTGAGGATGTCACATTGATAATTGACCCACTTTCTTGCGACATCATTATTTTAGAGACCGCTTGCAAGCAAAAAAAAGTGCCTGAAAGATTGACCCTAATGACTTCATCCCATTCTTCGGGTGTCAATTTCCAGAGCATCGCTGTTTTGCATACCCCTGCGTTATTAAAAAGAATATCAATCCTGGGAAAAAACGCAGCAGCTTCTTCAACCATCGCCTCAACCTGTTCCTTTTCCCCTACGTCTACTCGTTTGACAAGCACTTTTCGCCCCAAATCCTTGACTTCCTGCACTACCACATCCTCTTCCTGCAGGTTTTTGCTTACCAGCACAAGATCAGCACCCTCTCCGGCCAGTGCCAGGGCAACTGCCTTGCCAATACCTCGACGGGCTCCGGTAACAATGGCAACTTTTCCTTTTAATCGCACTTTTCGCACCCCCTACCGCAAAGACCGAATAATAGTAATAATTGTATTCACCGTTAAAGCACAAAATCCTGCTGTCGAAAAAATATTAAACTTAATTTATTCCAGTGAAAAAAGATAATAATAAAGCGGTTGGCCTCCGTAATGCAGTTCAACTTCCAAAGAAGGATACTCTGTCTCTATTTTCCCTACAAGTTGATCGGCCTGAGAAGAAGTTATTTCCCGGCCGTAAAAAAGCGAAAGTATTTCCTCTTCGCCGGTGAACATTGCTTTAATGAGATCTGCCGTTGTCCCGTTGACGGTTTTACCTTGAGCAAGCAATTCACCGTCGGAAAGTCCGATAATATTGTCTTTCTTAACCTGGATATTGTTAATTCGTGCATCTCTGACAGCAAAAGTTACCTCTCCCGTTTTTACCTGCCGGGCTCTTTGATACATTTCGACATGATTTTGGGAAAGGGAGACAGCCGGGTCAAAAGCCAGTAACGCGGCAAGCCCCTGCGGCAAACTTCTGGTATCTACCACCACAACTTCTTTTTCTACCAACTTGACGGCCTGTTCGGCAGCAAGTCGGATATTATTATTATTGGGAAGAACAATAATCATTTCGGAAGGAAGACTTTGGATAGCTTCGACAATATCCTCCACAGAGGGGTTCATACTCTGCCCCCCGGCAATTATTTTATGCGCACCCATACCGGTAAAAATATCAGTTAGTCCATCACCGGAAGAAATAGCTACAATACCGATTTGATCAGCCAAAAGGGGAACAGCTACTCCCGAAGTCCTTTCCGTATTCTCCGCACCTTTCAGGTTCTTTTCCCCGGAACGGCTCCCCCAACGGGTTTTTATAAACTGATCATTCATATTGTCAATTTTTATATCGTGAATACTTCCCCTTTGCAAACATATCTGCAGGATCCGGCCCGGATCGGCAGTATGAATGTGGACTTTCACAATCTCCTTTTCTCCGGCAACCAGGAGAGACTCACCCAACTTTCCCAGTTCACTCCGAATTTTCTTGACAGAAAGCCCCTTGCCTTTAATCAACAATTCTGTACAATAAGGATAACGCTCGTCAAACTCTTCCGTCAGGTTAGCCGCGGCTTCATCCCTGAAAATACCTCCGTCTCCCGGAGTTCTTCTTTCCGGCTCTTTTAAAGACGAACCCTGCGTAAGCTCAATTGTTTCTAATTCATGTGAAGCGTTCTTGAGCAGACTTTGCAGACATCCTTCCAGAAAGACAATCAAACCCAGGCCGCCTGCATCAACCACTCCCGCTTCTTTTAGGGCGGGCAACAGCTCCGGAGTCCGGTCCAGTGCCCTTTTCCCGCTCTCCAAAGCAATTTGAAAAAGCCCGATAAAATTTAAAGAACTCTGAATAGCTTCCCTGCTTCCCCTGGCAATTTCCCTGGCAACAGTAAGGATTGTTCCTTCAATTGGTCTGGAAACTGCATTATAAGCGTAGACAATTCCATATTGAAAAGCCCTTCCAACTTCATAAAGATTAGCTTCATCCTTCCCGGCAAGCCCCCGGGCTATCCCCCGGAAAAGCTGGGAAAAAATGACCCCCGAATTCCCCCTCGCCCCCATTAAGGAACTCCGGGCCGCAATACCGGCAACTTCCCCGATTGACCTTGAGCTTACAGACAAAAGTTCACCTGCGGCAGCTTTTAACGTTAGACTCATATTGGTCCCCGTATCACCATCCGGAACAGGAAAAACATTCAGATCATTGATGGATTCTTTATGCTGCTCAAAATAGTCGCACGCTTCCAAAATCATATGCCGTAAATCTTCACCCTGAAGGGTAAAAATGTTTTCTCGTTTTTCGCTCATTTTACTGCTCCATGAAATTATTTAATTATTTAAGAAAACGGCTATTCCTGCAGAAAGGCAAGCCCAACAACACCGGGACCTGCATGTGTCCCGATGACCGGGCTGAGGTCAAAGATTACCGATCTTATTCCCGGCAAACGTTCTTCAATAAGATTTTTTAAAGTAACGACGGTTTCTTCCGCTTCCGCCTGCAGGATAGCCACTTCTTGTATCCCTTCCGTTTTTTCCGGAAGTTCATCGACAATTCTTTTTAAAGCTTTTTTCATAGTTCTTACTTTATCAAAAACATCAACTTTCCCATTTTTAACCATCAAAACCGGTTTTATTTGTAATATGGTACCAAGGAGTGCCTGAGCACCCCCGATTCTGCCCCCTTTTTTTAAATATTCCAAAGTTGCTGGTACAAAATAAATTTTAATTTTCTTTTTAAGCTTTTCCAACATCGTCGTGATCTCATCTCTGCTTTTCCCTTCTTTTATTGCCTTTGCCGCAGCGGTAACCAGCATGGCCAATCCGGCGGAAGTAGAACAGGAATCCACCACAGAAATTGAATCGGAAGCAAGCATTTTTTTTGCAGATGCAGCACTTTCAACAGTTCCGCTCATTCCTGAAGAGATATGAATAGAGATAACCTCATCTCCATTTTTTATTATACTCTCGTAAGCCTTGACAAAATCACCCGGCGACGGCTGAGAAGTAAAAGGCAGTTTGGACGATTGCCTTATTTTAGCAAAAAAAACTTTATTCTCTATACTCCCATCGATGATAATCTCATCAGAAAAGTTTACATAAAGTGGAACAACTTTGATCTTATACTCGTCCAGCTTCTCTTGCGGCAAAAAAGCGGTTGAGTCGGTAACAATACGGATCTCGGCCATAAGAATCCTCCTAAGACAGTAAAATATAATGCTAAAATTCTTCTTTATTTTCATAAACCCTTTATTAATAATAATTAATTTATACTCTTTTTTTATTATTCCCCTGACCTACTGTGTTCATTTAACCCTATTATACTCATTAAATTTATATACGGTATTATATATAGACAATGCCGGCTCCGGATTTCCCGGAGCCGGCATTGTCAGGCATCCCTATTTTTTTATTTTACCCCCCCGCCATGTACACCATAAAAAGAAGCTGATCGGAATTTTTCACCTTGGTTTTTTTGTCTTCCGGCCAGGAGAGGCGCCTGCCATTAAGGCTAATATGATAAATATAATCGATTGTTCCGTCAGGATAGAATATTTCATCTTTTAGTTTCGGATAAAGCCTGAGCAGTTCTTCCATTACCTTTTCAAAAGTATTAAAAGAAGTATCCAGAACTACCGATGACGTACCGGTGACTTCTTTCAAAGCAGACATAAATTTTACTGTAATCCCCAAACTTTTCTCCCCCATTTTTATGCGGCTGCTCTTCTTATATATATTGGCATTGGTGTTAAATTATCTGCATGTAAATGTGTTTCCAAATCGGGCATACGTTTAATAAGAGGGCCGCTCTAGCGGCCCTCTTATTTTTCCCAACAAAAAGTATTCTTAATACAGAGGGTTAATTAAAAATCGGGGGTAAGGACAATTCGCTTCGTCAGCTTACCGGCGTGGGATTCTTCAAAAGCTTTCTCAATCTGGCTCATGGGCCTGACATCAACAAAGGGTTCCAGCTTAATTTTGCCTTCTAAAACCATATTGAGAACATCTTTATAATATTTGGGCAGGCATCCCCATGTCCCGATTATTTCCGCATCAAAAGCCATCAGGCGGGAAAGCATGTATTCTACCTTATGCATTCCGTAGCCGACAACAAGCAATTTCCCCACAAAGGAAAGCAGTTCCAGGCCAATTTCCTGCCCTGCCTTGCTACCTGTGCATTCAAAAATCTTCCAACCATAACCCGGCAGACCTTTTTCCTTGCAGTAGGCACGGTACTCGTTTCTGATGTCTTTAATACTTTTATCCAGTGTGCTAATTGCCTTCGTTGCGCCATAACTTAAAGAGCGCTCCAGTTTTTCCTTATTCCTGGCGATAGTAATTACTTCCTTGGCACCCAGGGCTGCTGCAATCTGAGTCATATGAACGCCGAGACCACCAGTACCACCGGTAATAATAACATGGTCGCCTTCTTTTAAATCGGCACGCATTGCTGCCTGATAGGGGGAAGTAATGGCATCCGCGATAACCGACATATACTCCAGGGGCATCCCTTTGCGGTCTTCAATAAAACAGAGATCTTCCGACGGAACCGGAATATGGGAAGAAAATCCGCCGTAAATACCCATGCTGTTGCCGGGCATCTTTTGTTTCAGGCAGCGGTTACCCCGTCCTGAAGCACAAATCTCACAATTGTTGCAAGGCATAACCGCGGGGATAATAACCTCTTTGCCGATTAAAGAGGCGTCACCCGCCACTATTGTCCCGCTGACCTCGTGTCCCAGGGTTAGCGGGGGCTTATTGACTGTCGGAACACCATCAAAATAGTATCCCACGTCAGTATGACAAACGCCGCAACCGGCCACCTCAACCAGTACTTCTCCGGGCTTTAACTCAGGAACATCGATGGATGTGCGCTCCAGTTTACCGGGTTCTACCATTTGCCAGGTATCAATCTTTGTCGGTACACTCATAATATATGCCTCCTTGTGAAAATTATAAATATTTTAAATATATCTTAAAATTATTTCCCTTGCCAGACAGGCTTACGTTTTTCCATAAACGCCTTTAACCCTTCAACCGCATCTGCCGTTTTCATCAGTTCGTCAAGATAAATGCTGTCAATTGCTTTAAGACCGTCTTCAAAACTCTTACCCATCCCTGCGCGCGCTGCCTTTTTGGTCATAGCAAGAACAACAGGGCTTTGCTTGGTAAATTTCTTCAAAAACTCATCTACCCCTTCGGCAAGACCATCTACCGGAAGGACTTTATTAACCAGACCAAGCTTCTCAGCCGTAGCAGCATCAAAAACATCGCCGCTGAGAAGATACTCCATCGCTTTTGGCCAGGAAACAAGACGGGGAAGTACATAACAAGCAACAGGCGGGAAAACACCGACGTTTATTTCAGGCTGACCGAATTTGGCTTTTTCCGAGGCGATAACCATATCGCAGTAAAGCACAACTTCGTAGCCTCCACCGAGTGCTGCCCCGTTTACCACACCGACAATGGGCTTATCCATATCGTCCATCGCGGCAAAAAGGCGGTCAAAAACATCTATCATCGAACCGACTTTGTCCGGCGTATGGTCGGCCACATCAACACCGGCAGAGAAGGCCTTACCCTCGGCATCAACCACCACTACTCCTCCGGCCTCTCCCTTTGCCCATTTAAAAGCTTCGATCATCTCTTCCATCATAGTGATGGTTAATACGTTAAGGGGAGGGCGGTTTAATGTTATTCTGACAATACCCTCCTCACTTGATGTTTTAAGAAATTCAAAGGCCAAGGTTTATCACCCCTAAGATCTTCCTCTCGGAAGAGAATTAAAGAAGCAGGTGCCTTCGTATCAATTTAGATATTCTCCCTCTCGCAGAAAGTCAACTGTAAAAAGGTATAACGATCCGCCATAGATCAAGGAAAACACCGGCCTCATTTTTAGCTTTTCAAACGAAACTGTTAAGGCTAACTCTCAGCACAAAATATTTTAATTATGGGTAAGAAAACTAGATTACTTTCTGTGACTGCATTAAAGAATTCTGTTGTATCGGTTCGCCTCCATCATCTTGTTATTTTTTTTTCTTAAGTAAAAAACGATTTTAAATTATTTACCAAATTAACTCCTGAGAATACAATTACTAAACCGTTAAATACGAAACCTTCTTGTTTACTTTCATTTTAGCTGTTTCTAGGTTGTCCCCACCCCCTTTAATAAAATGCTCCCTTTACCTTCAATTTAAGCTCTTTAAAGGTATCTAGAGGCAGTGTACCTGGGTTTTAAAAGCTTCCGATAGTTAGATGTCTGCGGGAAACCGTCTCTTTATTTTACCACGAATGCTTGATTGCTTCAAGTGCGCATACTTTCCGGCAGAAAAGAGTGCGCTTTATATCAATACTGCCTATTCTTGCCCTTCTTTTCGGCCAGTGCTTTGGCGAAAAGCGCTGCTCCCAGGGCACCCGCAATTTGGGTATCATACCTGGGCCTGAGAGCTTTGATTCCCAGCACTTTCTCGATCCGGCCGACTACACCCGCGTTTTTGGCGATTCCACCGGTAATGGCGAAATCTTCTTCCATTCCTGCCCGCTTCAGCAGTGATACAACACGGTTCGCCATGGCCAAGCAATAGGCAGCCAGCACTTTCTCCGTGCTCCAGCCGGAACGTAACAGGCCAATCGCCTCAGATTTGGCAAAGACAACACAAGTGCTGCTGACCGGTTCGGGTTCTTCTTCGACTTGCAGCGATCTTGGGCCAACTTCGCTGATAGGGATCCCTAGGATATTGGAAAAAACTTCCATGCCGCGTCCGGTACCTGCAGCACATTTATCGTTCATCAGAAAGGAAAGAACTTTACCTTTATCGTTACAATGAATGACTTTACAGTCCTGTCCGCCCATATCCAGGATAGTCCGCACTGTGGGGCCATATATGAAGTTGGCGCCGCGAGCATGACAGGCAATCTCGGTAATGGCACGATCTGCAAAGGGTACGTTGACCCGTCCATAGCCGGTCCCTATTTTAAAGTCTAGATCATCCAGGGTCATCCCGGTTCCTTCCATAGCCAGGTTTGCCGCGTTCAGAGCACTGTTGGAACTGTCGGACCCTGTCCGCATGCTGGAGTAGGCGTACAGTTCGCCGTCGCACATAATCACAGCCTGAGAGCTGACGGAACCTATGTCTACCCCCAGGGCAATAACTTGAGCCTGTTTCCAGTCTATATCAGGACTATTCCACCTGATTTCTTCCCATTTTCGGGATGATTCTATCTTTTGTTCAACCATTAAACAATTCCACCGCTTTTGTATTTTTTGGGGCTGATTACCCGACTGCTTTTTCAGCCGCTACGAGAGCTGCTCCCAGAGCGCACAGGTATTCCGGTTTTTCATCGTCTACTAATAATTTTACAGCAAGGTCTTCTTCCAGGGCTGCAATAAAGCCTTTATTCCTGGCTACGCCACCGATTAGAGCCATTTCTTTTTGCATGCCGACGCGGCGAACCATGGACGAGATACGGCCGGCCATGGCTTTGTGAATAGATTTGGCAATTTCCGGTTTGGGAACCCTGGCATGAATCAGGGAGATAACCTCGGATTCTGCAAAAACGACACATTGTGCCTTCATATCCACCGCTTTTTCGGCTAACAGAGCAAGTGGGCCCATCTCTTCCAGTTGTACTTCCAGAATACGGCTTATTGATTCCACAAAAGAACCGGCTCCGGCCGCACATTTCTCGTTAACGGCAAAATCGATAACTCTACCGTCTTCGTCTATTTTAAGGGCTCTTCCTCCTTCCGCCCCCACGTCGGCAATGGTCCGTGCTGTGGGAAAAATTTTCCGGGTACCCCTGGCCGCGGCACTGATATCGGTAATGGTGCCGCCGGCAAAGCCCACTTCATCCCGGCCGGCTCCGGTAGCTATAATGTTTCTAACGTCGAATTTTGCTATCCCAACTTTGGAAAGAGCCTGGTTAAAAGCGTCTTCCGCTGCTTTTTTCTGATCAAAGCCGCTGTTTTCAATTGCGTAAGACAGTATTTCACTGTCTTTGAGAATCAATACTTTTGTAAATCTATTACCTGCATCTACTCCCGCTGTAATCATTTTTTCTTATCTCCCATGTCCTGCTTATCCTAACTTTACTAAAATTAAATATACTTGAAAACCACTTAAGAGTATAGAAGCAAGGTTAAAAAAGAGTGATTTATGGATTAACCCTTTCAGCTGAACTCATCTATCCAAATCACTCACGTTCATCTCTGACCCTGATTGCTTTACCCTCGAACCTGGAGAGAGCGCCGATGGGTTTAAGGTCTACTTTACAGGTAATTTCCAGATAGCTATGCAGTTCTTTTTCCACTTGTGCAACAAAGGTATTATCAATCTGCACCCCCTGAACAGGTTCAACTTCTACCTTCAGCGTATGAAGCCCTTTATTATCACCCACCACAAGCTGCCAATTTTCACTTAACTCAGGATGCTGCAAAAGAACGTATTCAACCTGGCTGGGAAAAACATTTGTTCCACTGACAAGAAGCATATCATCAACCCGGCCTAAAAACCGGATTATGCGCGGGTGAGTTCGACCGCATTCACAGGTATCAAAGCTAACGATAACCCTATCACCCGTTCGGTAGCGCAAGATGGGCATTGCTTCGAAACTGAGGTTGGTTATGACCAGTTCACCCGGTTTACCTGCTTCCACGTCTTCCAAAGTTTCCGGGTCCAAAACTTCTAATAAAAAATGATCTCCCCAGAGATGGATACCATTAATACTTTCACAATCCATACCTATCGGACCGCCCACCTCCGTAAGTCCGTAACAGACTCTCATACCCCCGCCATGGGCTTTGTAACCGAGTCGCTCATCTATTCTCTGTCTTAACTCATCTGAACAAGGCTCACCACCATGAAACCCCAGTCTTAATTTTAAATCTTTCACCGGATCAATACCCCGTTCAATAGCTATCTCCGCAATATATGCAGCATAGGATGGAGTTCCCGTAAAAACTGTCGTGCTCCACTCCTGCATCAATCTCAATTGCCGTTCGGTACCTCCGGAACTGGTAGGAATTACCTTTGCACCGACACGCTCAAGTCCGTAATGAAAGCCGAAACCACCGGTAAAAAGTCCATAGCCATGAGCTTGTTGCACGATATCGCTTTTTTTAAGCCCACCCGCTACAAAATTTCTCGCCATACACTCCGCCCAAACATCCAGGTCGTTTTTCGTATATATCATCGGAGTCGGGACACCTGTTGTACCGGAGGTCATGTGAATACGAACGACCTCATCCCAGTTTCCCGACATCAATCCCAGAGGATAATTTTCCCGCAGATCTTTTTTAAAAGTATAAGGAGCTTTTTTAATGTCTTCCCAATTTTTAATATCATCCGGTGTCACACCGATTTCGTCAAATCGGTTTTTATAAAACGCATTTCCATATATCCGCTTAACCTGTTTTTTGAACTTCTCCAACTGGACTTCTTTTAATTGATCCTGGGGCATTGTTTCCCAATGTTCGTTATAGAATAGCACTTAAAGACCGCTCCTTTAATAATATTTTTTTCCCAAGGTTAAAAGCTCCTGATTATTAATTAGAAATTTAAGCTGCAATCCCTTCTTTTTTCGGATAAAGATAAAACAATTTTTGACATGTTTTTATTAAATAACAAAAACATCCTCAGACTTTTTACACCAGGAACAAAAAAAGGGCTGCCTGAATATCAGACAACCCCTTCTTGCACCCAAAAAAGCGGAGCTACTTTATTTTCCTATTAGCAATTTTTCGCTGTAGTTTTATTATTAGGCCGTAGCAATTTCTTTTTTGCCGATGTATTTTTCCCGCAGCTTCGGTTTATCAATTTTTCCGGTCCCATTGCGAAGAACATCGCTGAAAATAATTTTCTCCGGCCATTTATATTTCGCCAGCCCATACTGAGCGCAAAAATCAACCACTTCTTTTTCTTCCATTGTTTCCTCCGGATGTACCTGCACAATAGCCATGGCTATCTCAACCAATCGCTCATGAGGATACCCTATTACAGCCACATCGGCAATTTTCGGATTGCGCCGCAGAACATCCTCAATCTCCACCGGAAAAATGTTTTCCCCACCGCGGATGATAAGATCTTTTTTCCTGTCCACAATGTAGATGTAACCTTCTTCATCCGCTTTTACCAGGTCTCCGGTATAAAGCCAGCCGTCTTTAACGGTAATTGCCGTCATTTCAGGATTTCTAAAGTATTCCTTCATATTTCTTGCTCCGCGCAGGATAAGTTCTCCGACTTCTCCTACAGGTACATCTTTCCCTTTTTCATCCACAATCCCGGCTTCCACATTAAAGGTCGGCTTACCGATAGAACCGGGCTTGCTTAGCACATCCCCATCGTAAAGATTGATTAATCCTCCGCCTCCGCCTTCTGTAATACCGTAAATATTACCGGTTTTAAAGGGGAGAATTCTTTTCATATCCTCAAAAAGTGCGAAAGGGACCGGCTGGGCACCGATAACAATACTTCCGGTAACATGTGAAAAATCGTAATTATTAATATCAATAACTCTTTTTTTAATTGCGTTCACAGAATCGGACATAGTTGGAACAGTAACCCAGCCATTGTTGACTTTTTCTTCACAGATCGTATCCAGTAAATAATTCGGCTTATTTAGTTCCAACAGAATAATAATCTTTCCGCCGGCAAGGTAAGAGGGAAAAGATAAAAAGAAACTTCCGCTATGATAAAACGGATGCGGCGCCAGATATATGGTCTCTTGACCTTCGCAGTAGGTCAGGGCATTGCCGATACCGATCTGGTAAAGAGTATCATGAGACTGGCAAACGGGTTTCGGAGGGCCTGTCGTTCCGGAGGTAAACATGAGTTCCGCGGGAGCATCTTTCTCTACATCAATCAGAATATCCGCCGGATTACCTGTTTTGATAATATGATCATAAGAAGTCATTCCCTCGGGAACATTATCTCCGAGACAGATATAAGAACAAATACTCTCCATTTCTTTTTTAATAGGTTCGACTTTTGGTAAAAAACCTTCACTTAAAATAAATGCCTTGGGATTGCAGGCATCAGCAGCATACTTAATATCTGCAGAGGCAAAGCGAAAATTAAGGGGAACAGCTACCGCGCCGATTCTTAAAATGGCATGGAATGTTATTACCCATTCCAGGCTGTTCATCTGCAGGTGCAGAACAAAATCATCTTTTTTTACTCCCATCTTCTCCTGCAGATAATTAGCCACCTTATTTGTCTCTTCATTGAACTTTTTCCAGGTCAGCGCCCTTCTTATTTTTTCAGAAGGCTTTAATTCTACGAGAAATTCCTTATCAGGATACTTCTTGGCATTGATAATTCCAAACCGGGCAAAATTCACTCTTCTCTTAACCTCCTCAGTTGATAATACGGTTTTCATCTCCAGGCTCCCGGGATCGTTACGATATAATTAAAGCCCGACCGGCCAGGAACGCTTTTTTATTCAGCTCTAAAAATTTTTCGGGCACCAGGCGCTGAATAACTTTCATCCAGACCTCCTCCGCACCGCCCAACAAATTGGAGACAGCACCCAACAAAACGACTCCAACCATCGCGGGATTGCCGAGTTCTCCGGCTATCCCGGTCCCTTCAATCCAAATTACACGCCCCCCGGCACCTTTTAACAGGGATTCGATTTCTTGTTCGGAGGGATATTTTGCTTTGCCCAGATTTACTGCGGGTGGAGGAATCCGGTAGCGGTTTATCAACACTACGGTACCCTCTTTTAAATACAAAGGCCAACGAGCCGCTTCCAACATCTCAAAGCCTAAAAGGTAGTCGGCTTGTCCCTGTTCCACCAGCGGGGCATAGACTTTCTCGCCCCAGCGAACATGGCTTTCCACTGTACCTCCTCGCTGGGCCATACCGTGTACTTCGGATTTTTTTACGTCATATCCCAGTTCCAGACCTACTTCCGCCAATATGTTGCTGGCTAGAATGGTACCCTGGCCACCCACTCCAGCCATTAAAATGTCAATTTTTTTCACCCTGCAGGCCTCCTTTGTTCTTTTATTTATTATTTCTAACTCCCGTGCAGTTACCGGGCAATGATCGCTTCGGCAGGGCATACCTGGACGCAAAGACCACAGCCGTTGCACAAGATGGGATCTATTGTTACATAGTCTTCTTCCTGCATAAGGGGCGAACAACCCAGCTCAAGACAGGTACCGCAGTTTACACAGAGTTCCGGGTCTATTTGGGGAGCCGTTCTTTTTTCTTTGGCGTAAAGAACGCAGGGGCGCCGGGCTATGATAACGGAGGGTTTGCCGCTTTCCAGGTGATCTTCCAGAGTTTTCGCCAGGCCGTCAAGATCATAAGGATCACAGATATCGACTTTTTCAAAACCGAGGCTGCGAACGAGCTGCTCCAGGTTTACAGCTTTCGTGGTTTTTTTCTGCAGGGTGATCCCGGTCCCGGGATGCTGCTGATGGCCCGTCATGGCCGTGACACTGTTGTCGGCAATAACAACGGTTACGGTGCTTTCGTTATAGAGAACGTCAATCAGGGGATGGATACCGGAATGAAAGAAGGTGGAATCGCCCAAAACCGCGATGATGCGATCTTTGACCCCGGCTTTGCCAATGCCGTGGGCAACCCCTATGCCGGCACCCATACATCCGGTGGTATGCATGGCGCTGAGGGGAGGAGCATAGCCCAGGGTATAGCATCCGATATCACCGAGAACCAGGGCACCCGACTCGCGGAATACATGGAACATACCCCGATGTCCGCACCCCGGACAGAGGATAGGAGGGCGAATGGGGAGCTCTGCCGCCTCTGCGGCAGCCGCCGCGGCTTCCGCACGGGCCGCCGCAGGAGTTGAAATTAGACCTGCAGAGGCTGAGCGCTCACGTACAAGAGCCGGGCTGAATTCTCCAATGATGGGGAAAATATCTTTTCCTCTGGCTTCAATACCCATAAGCCTGATCTGTTCTTCTAGAAAAGGATCGAGCTCTTCGATAACAACCACCGTTTTTACCCTGGAAGCAAACTGCTGAAGAAGCTTTGCAGGCAGGGGATAAACCATCCCCAGTTTAAGAAAGGTAGCCCCCGGAAAGACTTCTCGCGCATACTGGTAGACGGAACCCGCGGCAATAATCCCTATTGTGTCGTCGCCGGGCTCGATCCGGTTGATGGGGGTGTTTTCCGCATATTCCGCAAGCTTCTTGATGCGCTCTTCTATGACAGGGTGGCGACGACGTGCATTGGCCGGAACCATAACGAATTTAACGGCGTCTCTTTCATAGAGCGGAGGTTCAGGCGGTGCGGCGGGGGGAGCCTCTTCAGAAATTTCCACAGAAGTCGATGAGTGCGAAAGGCGGGTTACGGTGCGCAGCATGACCGGCGTATCAAAGGTTTCACTCATCTCCAGGGCAATTCCGACGAATTGTTTGGCTTCTTCGCTGTCCGCCGGCTCGAGCATCGGTAATTTGGCAAATTTGGCGTAGTTGCGGTTGTCCTGTTCGTTCTGGGAACTGTGCATACCGGGATCATCTGCAGTAACCAGTACCAGGCCGCCTTTTAGCCCGGTATAAACCGCATAAAAGAGGGAATCCGCCGCCACATTTACACCCACATGTTTCATGGATACCAGGGCTCTGGTCCCGGCGTACGCGGCACCAATCCCTACATCCATGGCGACTTTCTCATTGGGCGCCCACTCGGCAAATACTCCCGGGTATCCGGAAAAATTATCCATAATTTCTGTGCTGGGCGTCCCCGGATAAGCCGCCCCGACCCGTACCCCATTTAAGTAGGCACCATACGCTATTGCTTCGTTCCCCGTCATCAATTTCTTCAATGTTATTCCCCTTTCCCAAATACTCATGTATGCTTAACAAAAAAAATGTTTACTGCATTCATAGGGACGAAAGCAGTAAACACCCCGGCTTAAAAAGCCTGAAAAATAAAATCCGCCCCTCAAGGGGCGGATTATCTTCCGCGGTACCACCCTAGTTGACCGGCACCGGTCGGCGCCAAATCCTCTTTGGTTTTAAGGAATAAAGATCGCTAAAATATCTTCTTCCTTCTCAAGGATAACGGGTGAGGGCCCGTCTACGATCTACTTGCCCCCTTCGGGGTTTCAACCGGAAGCTCCGGAGCGAACTTCGTCTGGTTCCTTCCGGAGGAGCTTACAGCCTCTGTCTCCCGCCTCTCTGTTGGAAGTACCCCCAGCTTACTTTTCTCCTTCAAAGCTTTTACAGGTATTTATTTGCAAAGACATATCATATTTTATAATATATTTAGCTCTTACGCAAGAAAAATTTTTACTGCTAATTTCCCCTTAGAATATTTTCAGCAATTTAGCAGCATTACCCCCCAATATTTTTTCCTTCGCTTCCTTTGAAAGGGGTAGATGCCTTATTTCCTCAATGTTTTTTTCCAAATCAGGCAGTCCGGGCCAATCAGATCCAAAAAGAACTTTGCCGGATATTTTTTCAAGTTCCGGAAAGTAATCCATCAATTTTTTTGGAGGAAGCCCGGCTATTTCCATGTAAACATTTTCATGAAGACGGCTCAGGAAAAAGGCACGGTCATACCAAAAACCCCTCCCGCCATGCACAAGAACAATTGTTAGTTCAGGAAAATCGACCGCAACGTCGTCAAAATAGAGCGGATCCCCATATTTTAATCTGGTACCTTTAAAAACAGATGATCCCGTATGGAACATAACAGGAATCTGCAGTTTTTCTGCCCTGGCATAAAGAGGATATAAGGTATTATCATTGGGATAAAAGTGCTGGTACGTGGGATACATCTTCAGGCCGCGGAAACCCATTTCAACCAGTCTAGATAATTCTGAACTCATATCCACAGTCAGAGACGGATTGATACTGGCAAAAGGAATTAAACTGGGTCGTCCGCTGCAAAAATTAAGAATATGTTCGTTGGAGCATATCCCTGTAACAGCCGGGGTCAACTCTGCTAAAACCACTCCGTAATCGATTCCGCATTGTTGTAAGTATTCACAAAATAGTCCGGGGTCTTGATACAGGGAAAGAAGTTTATTCCATTTATCCTCTCCATGAATACTTTTAATCCATTCAATTATACTACTGTTGAATTGTTCATAGTAAACCGTATGAATATGAAAATCAATAACAGGAGTAAACATGAGCGAAAACTCCTTTTAAATAAATAAGTAAACTATTTTTATTAGCACAATTATTTTCCTTATTACGAAAAAGCAAAAGAGTAATGATATTTGCCGGAAAAAAAAGGGGAAATTATATTTTTCCCGCAATATGGTTTGATTCCGTTTTTGTTCCTAATTTATTTATTTATTTTTTTGTCTTTTTTAAGCAGGTAAAAATTCATAAGTCAGTTTATCTTCCGGAAGAGCGAGAGGAGTAACTTTGAGAGCCATTCCTACTTTTACACTGTCTTCAGGGAGATCTTTGCTCAAACGTCCGAAAACTTTAATACCGTCAAAATCCACCAAAGCCAGAATATAAGGGACATCCCCTTCAAAGCCGGTAGGAGCGTAATTAACCTTAGTGAAACTAATCAGCGTACCCTGCCCTTTAATTTCAATCCATTCAACATCCTTGCTCATGCACCAGGAGCAGTCCGCGCGAGGAGGGAAAAAGACACGCCCGCACAAGTTGCACTTTGTTCCCCTAATCTCTCCTTTTTCCAGGTAATCAATAAAGTCCGAGGCCCTGGTCTGAGCTGTAAAACTTACCACTCCAAATTTTTCAAATCCCATTATTTTTACCTCCCCAGTATGACCACATTGCCGTAAATACCAACCCCACCGATGTTGTGGACCAAACCGATTTCTGCTCCCGGAACCTGAATATCTCCGGCTTCATCCCTCAACTGCAGGACAATAGTCCGAACCTGGGACCCGCCGGTAGCGCCAATAGGATGCCCTTTAGACAATAACCCGCCGTCAACATTTACGGGAATTTTTCCACCGAGATAAGTTTCGCCATTCTGGATTAATTCATTACCTTTACCCGGTTCGGCGAATCCAAGATTTTCATAAGCCATTAACTCGGCGATGGTGAAGCAATCATGAACCTCGGCCACATCAATATCTTGAGGAGATACACCCGCCATTTCATAAGCGGTCTTGGCTGCTTCCTTAGCAGCGTTCAACCCGGCCAGTGAATCCCGCCCTGTCATGGTCATCGGAGCCGATGCAGAACCTACGCCCATAACCCAGACAGGCTTCTTGCAAATTTCCTTGGCTTTATCGGCACTCGCCAGAATCATACAGGAGGATCCGTCAGCATTGGCGCAGCAGTCAAATTTCTTTAATGGGCTGGCAATAGCATCTGCATTTATAACCTGATCAAACTCTACTCCTTTACGAAAAACAGCCCTTTCATTTAATTGTCCATATTTGGCTGCTTTAACCCTGATTAACGCCAGATCTTTTTCACTGCTTCCATAAGTGTTGAAATGGGCACGCGCGTGCAGGGCGTAATAGGCAGGCATCATGGTTCCGAAAGGCGATTCCCACATAATATCCGCGCCGCGGCCCATTCGTTCTTGGGAATCAGCCGAAGTTATTTCCGACATTTTTTGAAAACCAAGGACAACAACAATATCATGTAATCCTGACTTGATCATGGAATAAGCAACTTTAAGTCCGCTAGTACTTGCTGAACAAACCGTTTCAATGGCAAATGTTGGCTGAGGGTTCAGTCCCAGGTACTCGGCGATAAGTCCGGAAGGACTCCGTTGCTTATCGTATTCCGGCGCGGTGCAGATCATTGAAGCACCGACGTCTTCCGGTCCTATCCCGGCATCTTTCATTGCTTCACTGTAAGCATCAAACGCCAACTCCCTGATAGAACCTTGATAGCCTCTGACAAAATAGCTCTGCCCTACGCCAATGATAGCTACATCTTTAGGCATGGCTTAACCTCCCTGTCTATTAAAAAGATAACCTAACACTACACTACATCATTACCATTCCGCCGTCGATACAAAGAGTCTGCCCCGTAATAATGCTTGACTCATCGGACGCGAAAAAGATAACGGCCGGAGATACTTCTTCCGGTTGGGCAAAACGTCCCAGTGGTATCCTCTCCAGATACTTCGCCATAAATTTCGGATCATGGGCGATTTTGGCCGTCATATCCGTATCAGCCAGGGGAACAATCGTGTTAACCCTGATGTTGTAACGAGCCAGTTCTTTCGCAGCCGACTTGCTCAGGGCATATACACCGCCTTTGGCTGCCGTATAATTTGCTTGACCGATAGTCCCGACTATACCTGCCGCTGAGGTAACATTGATAATTGAACCGCTCTTTTGTTCCATCATGGGCTTTGCCACGGCCTGTATGCAGTAGAAAGTACCGGAAAGATTAATTTTAATAATCTGATTCCAGTTTTCCTCGGTTGTATTCCACAACATCACTGGTTTACTTATTCCGGCATTGTTAAAAAGGACATCTATTCTTCCAAACTTGTCCAGGACGGCATCTACCATTGCAAAAACTTGGTCCCTATCTCCGATATCAACTTGCCGGACAAGCACCTTACGTCCTAAGGCTTCAACATCTTTCACCAGTTGAGAATCAGCCTGAATGCTCCGGCTTACCAGAGCCAGGTCTGCTCCTTCTTTAGCTAAAGCCAGAGCAACTGTTTCTCCGATCCCTTTTCTGGCCCCTGTTACAAGGATAACCTTATCTTTTAAACGCATTGTTTCACCTCCTTCCAAAACTGTTCTTACACTTCTCAAGTATCATGTATATATTTCTACAATGTATATATTTCTACATTCATTCCTGTTTTCCTCTATGGATGACTCATTAAAGTTCGCGGACTATGAGCCACCGTTATAATTTGAAGATTTTTTTCCGTTGTCAAAAAACAATTTGACAACAAGGTCTCGACCATTACTCTTTACCGATAAAGTATGGTAATTCTCTTTGTCGAAGTAAATAATCATAATTGAGGATATGGAGAACAACTATGTCCCCCGGTTCCAGGCTTAAATAAATTTGCGCCGGAGTACCCCAAAATATCTTTTGCACTCAATAGTCTGGAAAGGGTGAGATTAGCCCTGTGGATTAAACACCAAAACCGTAAGGATATTGACGGTAGAGAAAAAATTATTATATAATAAATATGAGAAATTCAGAATATTTTTAAGAAATTCAGAATATTTCAAGGTAATATAAAAAGCTGAAAGGCATATTTGCAAATACCACTGTTTAGCTTCTAAACCTGAGCAAGGAGGGTTTCAAATTGACGATAAAGCTTATGATTGTGGACGACCATCCCATGGTCAGAGAAGGATTATCGACTATGCTGAAAGCATATGAAGAAATAAATATTACCGGAAGCTGCAGCAACAGTGAAGATGCAATAAAAACAGCCCTCACCGAAGAACCTGATATTATTTTAATGGACATTAAAATGGAAGGAACAAACGGGATTGAAACAACACGCTTAATCCTTGAGCAAAAGCCCGCCATTAAAATTATTATTCTCACAGTATTTGAAGATACGGAATCAATTCGCCTGGCTTTACAATCGGGAGCTGTTGGGTATATATTAAAACATGTTTCCGGAGAAAAACTGCTGGAGACCATCAGGAGGGTTTACCAGGGTGAAACTGTCATTGATCCTTTAGTTTTACAACGCATGGTTCATGACTATATCCTATTAAGTAAAAAGGTTACGGACAACCGGGAAGAGCAGCAAGATGAAGGGATACAAAAAAAAGAGATCGAGTTAACCCCAAGAGAACAGGAAATCCTTTTTCAGTTGATTAAAGGCCTAACCAATAAAGAAATTTCCGCGGCAACCAACCTGGCGGTAGATACGGTAAAAACACATTTGCGAAATATTTTTCGCAAACTGGGTGTTAAAAATAGAGCACAGGCTATTTCCCAGGCTATTAAAATTTATAAAAACCCTCAAAATACGCTTTTTCTTTTTAGTAAGCTTACTAAGTGAGCATAACAGTTTTGCGAAAAAGAAAAACGTTTACAGGGTACTCCTACTCCGGATCCGAGTACCCACGCAAACGCAGTTATTATAATGATATTTATTATTCGGTTTCCGGATCGGTTCCCAGGCTTTCGCCCATCTCAAAACGAGCAAAACGACGGATAAGAATATTTTCCCCAATTTTAGCAATCTTCTCCGTTAGGAGTTGTTGAATTGAAAGGTCCGGATCTTTTACAAATGCCTGCTCTATTAAGCAGTTCTCCTGGTAAAACTTTTCTATCCGGCCTGCTACAATCTTCTCCACAATTTTTTCCGGTTTGCCCTCATTTAAAGCTTGCTTTCTTAAAATCTCTTTTTCCTTTTCCAGGTCTTCCTGTGGAACATCATCCTTGTTAAGATATGCCGGATTTGTTGCCGCCACCTGCAAACAGATATCCTTAACAAAAGCGCGAAATTCTTCGTTTCTGGCTACAAAATCCGTCTCGCAATTCACTTCGACAAGAACCCCTACCTTTCCGCCCATGTGAATGTAGGAATCAACAATACCCTGACTTGCTGTTCTGCCCGCTCTTTTTGCCGCTTTAGCCAGACCTTTTTCCCGGAGCAGATTAATAGCCTTCTCTTTATCCCCGTCAACCTCTTGTAAAGCCTTTTTGCATTCCATCATTCCGGCACCTGTTATATCACGAAGTTCTTTAACCATTCCAGCGGTAATCATTTTTTAAAGCACTTCCTTTACATTATTAAATTATTATTATTAAATTACGTTAACTTGCCTGACTTTCGTCTTTATCGTTTTTTCCGTCATCGCTCAATTCTTCCTGTTCCTCAGCAGTTTCTTCTTCTTGACCGGATAACTCTTTCTGTTCTTCTTCTTCGGCCATCTGCTTACCCTGTTTTCCTTCCAGGACCGCCTCAGCCATTTTTGAAGTAATCAAACGAACGGCTCTTATTGCATCATCGTTTCCAGGAATTATATAATCAATTTCATCAGGATCACAATTTGTGTCAACAATAGCAACAATAGGAATCTCAAGCTTACGAGCTTCGGCCACCGCAATTTTTTCTTTCCGCGGATCGACAATAAACACTGCCGACGGAACATCTTTCATATGTCGTATTCCGCCTAAAAACTTCAATAATTTTTCTTTTTCATGGTTAAGCTTAATAACTTCTTTCTTGGGCAGTACCTCAAAACGTCCTTCCTCTTCCATTTTTTCCAATTCAATTAAACGGTCGATTCGCTTGCGAATTGTATTAAAATTTGTCAACATTCCACCCAGCCAGCGCTGATTGACAAACGGCATCTCACAGCGAAGGGCTTCTTCCTGAATTGATTCCTGCGCTTGTTTTTTTGTACCTACAAAAAGTACTGTTTCCCCCCGCAAAGCCAGATCCTTGACAAAATTATAAGCGACATCCATCAGACGGACGGTTTTCTGGAGATCAATAATATAAATACCGTTCCGCTCCGTAAAAATAAAAGGTCGCATTTTAGGGTTCCAGCGCCTCGTTTGGTGACCAAAATGAACTCCTGATTCCAATAATTGTTTCATCGACACAACAGCCATTTTTTTACCTCCTCTGGTATTTTAACCTCCGCCAAAATCATCATTATAAAGAACTCCGTTCGAGCACCTCTTTATAATTCCTCTGACGTGCGTTTTAAAACCGGAGATAGTATAACATAAGTTGCAAAAAATAGCAACACGAGGAGACTTTTTCAAAAAAGTATTCATAAAAAAGCAAAAAAGCAGCCGTTTTTATAGGCTGCTTTTCGTTATGCTTATTTACTTGTGGTATGTCTTTTTCTTCTTTGCCAGTTGATCCAAAAGATACGGATTTAATACTTTAATATAGGTACCCTTCATTCCCAGGGATCTGGATTCAATTACACCGGCACTTTCAAACTTTCTTAAAGCATTGACGATAACAGACCTTGTAATCCCTAACTGGTCGGCAATCTTACTGGCCACAAGGAGGCCCTCTTCCCCGTTCAACTCTTCAAATATATGCTCGACTGCTTCCAATTCCGAATACGAAAGTGTTCCAATGGCAAGCTGGACTACCGCTTTATTTCGTGCCTCTTCTTCAATTTTTTCTGCTCTTGCCCTTAAGATCTCCATACCGACTACAGTTGCCCCATTTTCCGCCAGAATAAGATCCTCGGCTTCAAATGATTCGGCAAAACGGGCTAAAAGCAATGTTCCCAGTCTTTTCCCGCCACCGATAATAGGAACAACAGTAGTTAACTTATTTGTAAAAAGACAATTTTCCGAATGAAGAAAAACACAGGCATTAGTTTTTTGCGTCAGATTAACTCTTGTTTCATCATCCCGTAAAAGAAAGTCGTTATATCTTTCCGGAAAGTCACCGTTTTTCAGCACCTGGCTGACCATTAACTCACACTCAAATTCGTCAACAATAGCGTAACCAAGAATTTTTCCTTCTCGATTGGCAATATAAACATTTGCCTTTATGACATTCTTTAAAACTTCCGACACTTCAAAAAAATCAACTCTTTGCCCCGCAGTTTTTTGCAAGATTCTATTAATGCGGCGCGTCTTCTCTAATAATGGAGAAGTAACCATTTCTTTCACCTCTTTTTCAATTTTCAATTCTTTCTCAGTAAACTTTACACTACAGTATATATCTACTTAAATCTTTATTTTTAACAATTTCTTTTAATTTATTCTTCACATACTCTCTATTAATGACAATTTTTTGACCTTTTAATTCCGGTGCATAAAAAGAAACTTCTTCAAGGATTTTTTCCAAGACCGTATGCAAACGTCTCGCACCTATATTTTCCATATTATCGTTTAACAAACCGGATATTTCTGCAATTTCTTCAATTCCCTCCTCATCGAATTCTATCTTCACCCCCTCCGTGGCCAAGAGAGCAGTGTATTGTTTAATTAAAGCATTTTCTGTATCTGTTAAAATCTTTTTAAAATCTTCGGCAGACAAATTCTGCAGTTCTACCCGAATAGGAAATCTCCCCTGAAGTTCGGGAATAAGATCCGACGGTTTAGAAAAATGAAAAGCACCTGCCGCTATAAAAAGCATATAATCGGTTTTTACAGGACCATACTTCGTCATAACGGTAGAACCCTCGACAATAGGAAGAATATCCCTCTGAACCCCTTCTCTGGAAACGTCAGGTCCACTCTTTGAGTTTTCACTTCCGGCAACTTTATCAATTTCATCAAGAAAAACAATACCTGACTGTTCTGCCCTATCGATAGCTTCACTAATTACTTCATCCATATTAATAAGCTTCTCCACATCTTCCTGTACAAGAATTTTGCGGGCTTGTTTTACCGGTAGTTTTTTTCTCTTTTTTTTCCGAGTGAGAAGATTTCCGAATAAATCCTGCATATTTATCCCAATTTCTTCCCCGCCTAACCCTGAAAATAAATCCATCATGGGAAAATTGGAGGGGAGGCGATCCTCTACTTCAACTTCAACAATCGTATTCTCTAACTCTCCATCTTTTAATTTTTCTCTCATTAATCTTCTTTCTTCTTCTCGCGATCGCTTTGACAAATCATCCGATCCTTCATTCCAATTCGTTTCAGTTTGATTTTGGCGATCCCCGGAAGTTGATTGGAAGATAAGATCAAAGGGATTGGCTATGGATTTTTTCACTTTTACAGCAGGAACCAGTAAATCCAAAAGCCTTTCCTCGGCAATTTCGAGAGCTTTTTTTTCTACGGTCCGCGTCTTTTCTTCTTTAACAATCCTTACGGAAGATTCAACAAGCTCTCTAATAATAGAATCCACATCACGACCCACATAACCTACTTCTGTAAATTTGGTCGCTTCTACCTTCACAAAGGGAGAGTTAACCAGCCTGGCCAGCCTTCGGGCGATTTCTGTTTTGCCGACACCCGTAGGCCCAATCATAATAATGTTTTTCGGGATAATTTCATTCTTTATTTTTTCCGTGAGGATTCTGCGGCGATAGCGGTTTCTTAAAGCGACAGCAACACTTTTTTTGGCATCCTGCTGTCCAATAATGTATTTATCGAGCTCTTCCACTATTTTAATTGGGGTTAATTCTTCTTCCAGGTGTAGCATAAAATATGCCAAAAACCTCCTAAAAAAAATTTTTTTTAACCTTACCGAAAGGTCTTTTCACTAAACTCTAGTCTTTACTATTTAAATTTCTTCAATACTAATGTTTTCATTCGTATAAACACAAATTTCCGCAGCGATTAATAAAGAGCGTGAGGCAATTTCTGCAGGAGAGAGTTCCGTATTTCTTAGCAGGGCCCTTGCAGCAGCCAGAGCGAAGGCTCCACCGGAACCAATGGCCGCAATATTGTCATCGGGTTCAATAACCTCTCCTGTTCCCGATAAAACTAATAAGGCATCTGCCGAGGCAACAATCAGCAGCGCTTCCAATCGCCTTAAATAACGATCTGCTCTCCATTCTTTGGCAAGTTCTACCGCTGCACGACGTAAATTACCGTGAGAACTCTCCAGCTGTTTTTCAAACTTATCAAAGAGAGTAAAGGCATCAGCGACTGAACCGGCAAATCCGGCCAAAATTTTATCATGGTACAGCTTTCTTACTTTTCTGGCCTGGTGTTTCATAATAATGTTTCCCGAAAACGTAACCTGGCCGTCTCCTGCAATCGCTACATTATTGTCTTTTTTTACGGCTAAAATTGTTGTAGCATTAAACATTGGCAATACCTCGCAATATTTCCAACATATAAAAACTTTCGACAATTTTATATGTTTTATGCTCGTGGATGTGTATTTAAATAGGTCCTTTTTAATTCATCCTTAGTAATATGTGTGTATATTTGGGTAGTTGAGATGGAAACATGCCCTAAAAGGTCCTGTACTGTTCTGAGATCAGCTCCGGCATTTAACATATGGCTGGCAAAAGAATGGCGCAAAACATGAGGGCTTATGTGGGATCCGGAATTAATTTTTAGGCTGTATTTCGACATCATACGACGGACACTTCTATCGGATAAACGCTGTCCGAACCTGTTCAAAAAAAGCGCAGGTTCCCGCTCTCCCGATTGACAATTCGCCTCCAACACAGGACGTCCGCTCCTTAAATAAACGGCTACTGCCTGCCTGGCATACTTCCCGATAGGAACAATTCGTTCTTTAGCCCCTTTACCCATTACCTTAAGGTAACCATCATCAAGATCTACATCAGCCAAATTTAAACCGGTCATTTCACTAACCCTGATGCCGGAACCGTATAAAATTTCTAAAATGGCCTTATCCCGCTCGCCAAGAACAGAGCCTTTTTCAGGTGCTTCTAAAAGTTCCAGAACTTCATCAGGATAGAGAAATACAGGTAATTTTTTCTTCCTTTTCGGTGTAGAAACTATTTCCCACGAACTATCCTGAAGTTTGCCTTCTCTTTTCAAATATCGCAAAAAAGTTCTTATTGCGGAAATCTTTCGGGCAACAGTACTCCTTGCATAACGTTGTTCTTTTAAAAGAGCCAGGAAACGCCGTATAATAAGATAACTTACGCTTTGATATGATAGCCCCTGCTGATCAAGAAAACGCAAAAACTGCGAAACGTCCTTTTCATAGCATTGAACAGTCAAAGCAGAAGCATTTTTTTCGATATTCATAAATAGCTTAAATTTTTCGATGTAATTATCCATAGTCCTAGCTTTGTTACCCATCTTAGCATAGTAAGGCTTTTTATGCAAGCAATAAACTGAATTTTTTTCTAAAGCTCGACAATTTCTCCAAACTTCTTTTGGCCAACACTTCTTTTCTCCTTTTTTTGGAAATATTATACAGAAGTGGAGGAAAAAGCCCAAAGTTAATATTCATCGGCTGAAAGTTCTGCGGATCTGCAGTTGTAATATAATGGGTCAATGCTCCCAGTGCCGTTTCGGGTGGAAAAACCAGCGGGGCTTTGCCCTTTAAATAAAAATAAGCGTTTACTCCTGCCGCCAAACCCATGGCAGCCGACTCCACATAACCTTCCACACCGGTAATCTGGCCGGCCCAAAAGATACCGGCATGCTCTTTCATTTGGAGAGTTGCCTCCAGCAAAAGAGGAGAATTGATAAAAATATTCCGGTGCATAACTCCCAGGCGAACAAACTCGGCCTTTTCCAAACCGGGGATTATACTGAAGATACGTTTTTGTTCAGGCCACTTTAGCCGCGTTTGGAATCCGACCATATTGTAAAGAGTCCCCTCCCTGTTGTCCTTTCGCAGCTGAACAACGGCATAAGGACGTCTTTCACTATCCGGAACAGTTATCCCCACCGGTTTTAAGGGTCCATAACGGAGCGTATCTTTTCCTCTCTTTGCCATAACTTCAATGGGCATACAACCTTCAAAATAAATCTCCTTTTCAAAGTCTTTGGTCAAGGCGGGTTCGCCCCTGATAAGTTCACTCCAAAATAGTTCATATTCTTCTCTATTCATGGGGCAGTTCAAATAGTCTTCTCCACCCTTTCCATACCTGGAAGCAAAAAAAACTCTATCCTGATTGATGGATTCATAAGTAACGATCGGGGCCGCTGCATCATAAAAGTAAAGTTTGCCGAGACCCGTAAAAGATTCAAGAGAGCGAGCCAGACTCACTGAAGTAAGAGGTCCTGTGGCAATAATAACAGGTCTCTCCTCAGGTAGATGAACTATTTCTTCAGACCGGACTTCCACAAGGGGATGCTTTAAGAGAGACTCGGTAACCCTGCGGGAAAAGTCATCCCTATCCACAGCAAGAGCACCACCCGCCGGAATCCGGGATTCAAGGGCACATTTTACAATAAGGGAATTAAGCTGCCGCATTTCTTCTTTCAGCAATCCTACTGCATTATGCAGCGAAACGGCACGCAACGAATTGCTGCAAACAAGTTCGGCAAAAAATTCGCTCTGATGAGCCGGAGTCATCTTTTGCGGTCTCATCTCATAAAGAACTACCTTGCTCCCTCTTGCGGCAATTTGCCAGGCAGCTTCCGATCCGGCGAGGCCGGCACCGATAACTATTACTTCTTCCATTGATTTTCTCCCGTCTCTTGTGCCTCTTGGAAACCGCATTCCTTATTGCTGCAGCGAAGGGTAGTGCCGCCGCGAAGTTTTTTTTCAACCATAAAAGAACCGCACTGGGGACATTTTTTATCTACAGGCTTATCCCAGGAGACAAATTTACACTCCGGGTAATTATTACATCCATAAAAAATCTTCCTTCTTTTTGTCCTCCGTTCGACAATCTCACCTTGACACAGTGGACATGTAACCCCTGTACTTGCTTTGGGCTGTTTCGTAAAACGGCACTCGGGAAAACCGGGACAAGCCAAGAATGTTCCATAGCGGCCAAATTTCTTCACCAAATTTTTACCGCAAAGGGGACATACCTCTCCGGTCTCTTCATCCTCCAATTCAATACTTTCCATTTTTTCAACGGCAACCTGTAAACGATCACGAAACGGTCCGTAAAAATCATGGAGAACCCGTAAACCTGAATACTGACCGGACTCCACTTTATCCAGTTTATTCTCCAACTGTGCAGTAAAATCAATATCTATGATCTCCGGAAAAAATTGTTTCATTAAATCAACAATAATGAAACCCAGTTCTGTCGGCTTAAAAGCCTTTTCTTCCTTCAATACATAACCTCTGCTCTGAATGGTTTCAATAATAGGAGAATAAGTGCTGGGTCTGCCAATTTCTTTGTTTTCCAAAGTTTTAACTAAAGATGCCTCTGAAAATCTGGCAGGAGGCTGTGTAAAATGCTGCTCAGGCTTTAAAGAGCAAAGCTTAACGAGCTGTCCTTCGTTAAGGGGAGGAATGCGTTTTTCCTTGTCTTTATCTTCTTTGTCTCCATAAATAATCGTAAAACCGGGAAATTTTAGCGTTGACCCGCTTGCTTTGAAAAGATATTCATCCGCAACAATATCCACTTTCACCTGTTCCAGCAATGCGGCCGCCATTTCGCTGGCAATAAATCGTTCCCAGATTAGTTTATATAATCTGTACTGATCTCTGCTTAAAAATTTTTTCATTTGCTCCGGTTCTCTTAAAACCGAGGTCGGCCTGATTGCCTCATGGGCTTCCTGAGCACCTTTAGGAGCTGCAAAGTTTCTTGTTTTTTGGGGCAGGAAATGCTCACCAAATTTTTCCTTAATATAAAGTCCGGCTTCCTCCCGAGCGATAGGAGAAATTTTTGTTGCATCCGTTCTCATATAAGTAATTAATCCTGTTGCTTCTTTTCTCGGTCCGACCTCTATGCCCTCATAAAGTTGCTGAGCTAAAAACATTGTTCTTTTTGTGGTAAAACCGAGCCTTGTCGAAGCGTCCTGCTGCAAGGAACTTGTTGTAAAGGGCGGCGCGGGATTGCGTTTTCTTTCCTGAACCTTTATTTTTTTAACAAAATATGAAGATCCCTCCAGCTGCTTTAATATTTCCTTTACCTGAGCCTCGGCAGGAAGCTTTATTTTTTTATCTTTGCCGAAAAATTTGGCTTCAAAGAGCTCCCCGCCGGACGGTTCCTGAAAGATCCCTTCAATTGTCCAGTATTCCTCGGGAACAAATGCTTGGATCTCTTGTTCCCTGTCGCAAATTAAACGGACAGCCACAGATTGGACTCTTCCTGCACTGAGCCCTTTGCGCACCCGCTCCCAGAGCAACGGACTAATCAAATATCCAACCAGGCGATCAAGGATGCGCCTTGCCTGTTGGGCCTCAATTTTATGAAAGTCCAGCAGTTGTGGATTTGAAAATGCGTTTTTAATTGCTAATTTAGTTATTTCGTGGAACTCAACCCTGCACGGAGTTTCTGAAGAAAGACCCAGGGAATTACTGAGATGCCAGCTTATTGCCTCTCCTTCCCGGTCAGGGTCTGTTGCCAGAAAAATATTCTTAGCTTTTTTACCGGCATCTTTTAACTCCTTCAGAATTTTCCCTTTTCCTCGTATTGTAATATATTTAGCCTTAAATTCATTCTCCGGCTCAATCCCCAGACGACTTTTCGGCAAGTCCACCAGGTGTCCCATAGAAGCTTTCACCAGATAGTTTCTCCCGAGAAATTTGCTAATAGTCCTGGCCTTGGCCGGAGACTCCACAATCACCAGATCCATTGAACACCTCCACTATATCCTCAGATAATATTTTCCGGGAAGCTGCCTGATTTTACCGCTTAGCTCCAACTCCAAGAGTAAAACAGATACCTCGGCAGGGCTTTTTTTGCTCTGGAGAATTATCTCTTCAAGCAAAAGGGGTTCATAAGGAATAAGATCAAGTAAGTCATTCCCTTTTCCTGCAATGTTCTGTTGGGAGGGTACTGCTTCCGGCAGGCTTTCCCTGCTCAGCGGTATTATAATTTCTTCCAAAATATCTTCAACCGTTTCAACAAGCTTTGCTCCTTCTTTTACAAGTTTATGACATCCTCTACTGAAAGGACTTCCTACTGCACCGGGTACTGCAAAAACTTCCCGTCCCTGCTCAACGGCAAAACCTGCTGTAATAAGAGAACCGCTTCTTGCACTTGCCTCTACTACCAGCGTTCCAAGTGTAAGTCCGCTAATAATACGGTTTCTTTGGGGAAAGTGCTTCGGCATCGGTCCAACGCCGGGTGGAAACTCGCTGACAACGACGCCCCTTTCTGAAATTCTTTCTTTGAGATTACGGTTTTCAGCAGGATAACAAATATTCAAACCGCAACCTAAAACAGCCGCTGTTTTACCTTCTCCTTCCAGAGCGCCCCTGTGTGCCCAGGTATCAATACCCCTGGCCATACCGCTAACTATCGTTAAACCATAGTTTGCTAATTTACCGGCAAATTTATAAGCAATTTCTTTTCCGTACACAGTATGGCGTCTGCTGCCCACGATCGCCAGGCAGGAATTTTCCAGAACACCAAGGTCCCCCTCGTAGTAAAGTAAAGGAGGCGGATCATAAATTTCCTTTAGTAAATACGGATAACCCGGTTCATCCCAGGTCACAACGGAAATATTTTTTTTCGTTACTTCTTCCCAGGTTTGGTAAGGATCGATTTTTGAACGTTCTCTCAAAAACTCTTCGACCACGGAAGGACCAAAGTTCTCCAGACGAAGTAGTTCTTCCCTGGAGGCTTGCCATGCGTTGAAAGGTGTTTGATAATGGTCGATGAGCCTTTTTATTCTCCTGGGGCCCAAAGAAGGAATTAGTTTTAGCGCGTGATAATACATCTTGTTAATTTCTTCCCGAACCACCGTTTACTCCTTTCGAAAAAAGAAATATTGAAGCGGCTCATGAATTAAAGCCGCGCAAGTTTGCTTTTAAGTATTTTCTTCATAATTAACATTATCATATTCAATAATTCGGTTTTCCCAGGTTCTGATTACTAATTTATTTGCGCCCATAGAAACGAGATATTCGGCCAGCATAGGCGTTTTGCCGTATCCTTGAGGTGCATTAACAATGTATGTGGGAATCGCCAAACCTGAAGTAAAACCTCTCAATTTTTCCATTATTTCTATACCTTCTTCCACACGGGTCCGAAAATGCCGGGTTCCTTTAACTCCTTTAGCATGAAAAATATAATAAGGTCTGACCATAATCTTGAGCAATTCCTGGTTTAATTTCCGCATAACAAAGGGGTGGTTATTAATTCCTTTTAACAATACTGCCTGGTTACCGAGGTTAATACCACACCTGGCCAGAGCCAGACAAGCATCTCTGGAATCAGGAGTAATTTCCAGGGGATGATTAAAATGGATATTAACATAAAGAGGCATATGACGGCTTAAAATCTCACAAAGCTCTGTTGTAATCCGATAAGGTAAAGTAACCGGGACCCTGGTCCCCAGCCTTTTCATCTCCACATGGGGAATATGATCCAGCTCTGTTAAAAGCCAATCCAGAGTCTTGTCCGCAAGCATCAGACCGTCTCCCCCGGTTAGAAGCACATCTCTGATTTCTTCGTTCTCGGCAACATACTGTAATGCGGCTTTCAGTTTGTCACGGGAAGTATGATAATCCACTTCACCGATATTTCTTCTCCTCTGGCAGTGACGGCAGTAGCCGGCACACTGATTTGTTACATTAATAATCAAACGGTCCGGATAACGCCTTGTAACGGCAGGAGCAGGCGAAGTAAATTCTTCGAACATAGGGTCCAAAACCCCGGATTCATCCTCATATTCCTGTATAGACGGTATAGACTGGAGATAGACCGGGTCATCATGAAGCTTCTCAGGGTCAATCAGGCTTAGATAATAAGGAACTACCGCCCAACGAAATTTGCTCCCTGTCAGAGAAATTTCCTCCATCTTCCCGGCAGATAAGGGTAAAATCCTGCTTAAAGTATCCACATCCTCTATGCGGTTCCCTATCTGCCATTTCCAATCTCTCCATTTTTTTTCCGTTACACCGAATATACTGCGAATTTTATCCTGCCTCTTCCGTATTTCTTCCCACTCTTTCATGCCCGTCCGTATTGTCTTACTGTATTCCAGATACTCTTTGATGCTGTCTTTTAATTCACCGGCCCGCTTTAAAGCATGGTTTCGCATATTTTCTTTACTTTTTGGCATCACAATCACTCTTTCAATACACATTATATAGTTGTTTATATTTTCGTAAAAGCTAAATTATTATATCATATTTCAAAAAAAAGAACAAACCAGTAATTTGCTAAATGCTAAATACTGGTTAAATCTTTTCGTAGTTTTCTCTGTTATTCAAATTTATTAAAGAATTAGAAAAGCAGGCGGGCTACTTCCATCAGAATGAGAAAATTTTCCGACAGGTTCTTCAGGTTTAAGCTTGTTGAAACGGCTTTACTCTCTGCCGGCAATTTCCGTTACTTTGTTTTTTTCATCAACAAAAACAATTTTAGGACTAAAAGTTTGCAACTCTTCCCGGGAAAAACATCCATAGCTAATAATGATCACCGTATCCCCGGGTTGCACCAGGCGAGCAGCCGCACCGTTGAGGCAGATATCCCCTTTCCCCCGTTCACCGGTAATAACATACGTCTCCAGCCGGGCACCATTATTATTGTTGACAACCTGGACTCTTTCATAAGGAAGGATATCCGCCTTTTCCATGAGATCCTCGTCAATGGTTATACTCCCCACATAGTTCAAGTTTGCATCGGTTACTGTTGCCCTGTGAATTTTTGATTTACACATAAACCGCCACAAAGCTCTTACACCTCCACAAAAATATTATCTATTAGACGGGTCGTCCCAAATTTAACTGCAACTGCTACAAGGCATCGGCCTTTTATAGATTTAAGCGGTTTAAGTTCTTCCGTATCGACAATCTCCAAATAGTCTACTACGGCACCTCGTGCCGAGCAAATTAAATCTTCCATATTTTTTCCGATAATGAGAGGATCTCTCTCACCGCGGGCAACAAGTTCCCGGGCAAGTAACAAACTTTTGTAAAGGACAGGAGCTTCTTCCCGCTCCCCGGAATTCAAATATTTATTGCGAGAACTCATAGCCAGTCCATCCGCCTCCCGGACGGTGGGAAGAATAAACAAATCCAGGTCCATATTTAAGTCCTGAACCATCTTCTTTAAAACCAGGGCCTGCTGGGCATCTTTTTGGCCGAAATAAGCCTTATGGGGGGAAACCAGATTAAAAAGTTTGGCAACTACGGTAGTCACTCCACGAAAATGTCCCGGCCGTGATGCACCACAGAGACCTTCGGTCAAGCGATCAACATCAACAAATGTGGCATAACCCGGCGGATACATATCCTTTGCCGCGGGCACAAAAATCAGATCGCAACCCGCGGAGTCAGCCAACTCCCTGTCCCTTTCCAGATCGCGGGGATATCGCTCAAAATCTTCTCCGACGCCAAATTGCAGGGGATTAACAAAAATACTTATCACGACAAAATCATTTTCCGACTTGGCCGTCCGAACCAGGGAGAGATGCCCTTCGTGCAAAAAACCCATTGTCGGGACAAAACCGACGGTCATCCCTTTATTCTTCAAATCCCTGATAATTTCTTTGACGACATCAAGTTCTCTTACAACCTGCAAGCTTATCACCTCCGCAAAAAGAACTACCCTTCCAGCAAGCCGGCCAAGGCCTCTTCAGACATAGTATAGGTGTGTCTCTCTTCCGGAAAGGAACTGTCTTTTACCTCCGAAATGTACTCGTGGACCCCTTTTAACATTACGTCCCGGGCTGGAGCGTACTGCTTGACAAATTTTGGTCTCTTTCCCGTATAAAGACCCATAACATCATGATAGACCAAAACCTGACCATCACAGAATTTTCCTGCGCCGATACCGATAACGGGGATGGACAACTTTTCCGTAACAATTTTGGCCAGCTGCCAGGGAACGCATTCCAGAACCACCATAAACGCGCCCGCTGCCTCCAGGGCGAAAGCATCTTCAATTATTTTCCTGGCCACTGTCGGATCTCTACCCTGAACTCTATACCCTCCCAATTGACCTACCGACTGAGGTGTCAGCCCAAGATGACCCACAACAGGAATTCCCGTTTGCGTCATACTTTTTACCGCGTCAATAATCTCCAATCCACCCTCAACCTTTACAGCTTGTGCGCCCGTTTGCTGAATGATCCTGCCGGCATTGCGCAGGGCATCTTCGGCATTAACTTGGTACGTTAAAAAAGGCATGTCAACAATGACTAACGCCCTCTCACTGCCTCTGACGGCCGCACTGCCATGGTGAATCATATCGTCCAGGGTAACGGAAAGGGTATCCTTATAGCCCAGTACCACATTCCCGAGAGAATCACCCACAAGAATCGTCTCGGCTCCGGCTTCGTCAACCAACTGTGCAGTAGGATAATCGTAAGCAGTTATCATGGCGATCTTTTCATTTTTTTGCTTCATTTCCTTTAAAGCCAGGGTAGTAAGCCGTTTATCGGCCACTATGATTACCTCCTTGCAGCAAAGTTTTTAACTCATCTTCCTCGGCTCTTTCTAATGTTCCCTTCCTCACTGCCAGTCCGGCAGTGTAAAGTCCCATTTGTTTATAAATTGAAACCAATTCAGGGAGCAGAATCTTCATTTTGGCGAGGTGAGCTTGGATTGTGGGGATATCCCCCCGGGCAATAGGACCGGTCAGGGCCTTTTCCGGACCAATCTCCCGGATATTATGTAAAGTGCCGAAAATTAAAGGTGAAAGGGCTTCAAATGCTTTTTCAGCAGGAATATCCATAACCGAAAAACATTGTAAAGCAATATCCGTTAAGGAAACCAGATAATTAGAGGCTATGCAGGCTGCCGCGTGATAAAGTTCCTTCATCTCCGTGGGGATAAAAAGGAGTTTTCCCTGTAACGTGTCAACCAAATCTTGAGCCAGCGGAAAAGATTCCTCGTCCCCTTCCACTGCAAAAAAAGTACCCGGAAGGCAACTGAGACCTTCTTCAAGCGCGGGAAATGACTGCAACGGATGGAACGAAAGGACATAAGCACCTTCCCGGCGGGCAGAAGAGAGAATGTTTGAACTATGAGCACCGCTGGTATGTAAAACAACCTGCCCTTTCCGGAAACCTCCCCTTACCGCCATAAGCTTGCAAACATCCTCAATGAGACGATCAGGTGTCGTTAGAAAAACAATCTCCGCTTCCCTGGAGGCCAGCTCCGGTTGAGGATAAACGGGACATTGCAATAAATGAGCCGCCTTTTTACCGGAGTCATCCGTTCGGCAAACAACACCTGTTATGGGGTATCCTTTCTTCATTAAAGCGTACCCCAAAACTTTTCCCACATTTCCCGCTCCGATAATAGCAATTTTCTTTACCATGGCCAATCCCTCAGTCAACAGTCTAAAGTCCACGGTCAAAAGCAATTAGGAAAACCTTTTGACTTGTTTGATCCCGTCTTTTAACTTTTAGCTTTCAGCTTTCGAAATCAGGCCTGAAAATAAAATATGCCTTCCTGCCGCGGGCAAGAAGGCACATGCAATTTCCCTCTGTACCTTCCGTCCCGGTCCTCTTCGGCTCCAGGCAGAATCAATATAGAAAGTAAAAACCTGTCCAGGAGAATAAAACGCAGGTGCAGGACACAGTTCCCACCCCGCGCTTTATTCTATCATGTTTTTTCGGCCTTTGCAAGATATTCCATGGTTTTTTTTCAGCCTTTTTACCACTTCTCTTTTAAAAGCTCAACCAGGAGAGAAATTCCTCCTTCCACATCAGCCAGGTCCACCATTTCTCCGGGGGTATGAAGATAGCGGCAGGGAATGGAAAGTGCTCCGGAGGGTACCCCTCCCCTGGCGAGATGAATACTGCCGGCATCTGTTCCGCCCCTCTCCAATACCTCAAGCTGGTAGGGATTATGCATCCTCTCTGCTGTTTGGACCATCCGCTGAACAACTGTCGGGTGACAGATTACTGAAGAATCTTTAATTTTAATCGCCGGCCCTTTCCCCAAGAACATATCCATTTTAAACTCCGGCTCCGGAGTGTCGCCTGTTCTGGTTACATCAACAGCCAGACCATAGTCGGGATTAAGCTCATAGGAAACGGTTCTCGCGCCCCTGAGGCCCACTTCTTCCTGAGTCGTAAAAACAAAATAAACTTCATTGGGCAAAGAAGATGGAACGTTTTTTAATACCTGAAGCAATAAGGCGCAACCTGCACGGTTATCCAGAGATTTGGCCGTCACACGGGATCCCATACGGTGAAAAACTGGATAAAACGTTGCTGTTTGTCCGATTTTTACCCTTTTTAAAGCTTCATCCCGGCTTGTTGCCCCGATATCGATATAATACCGGCTAAAACCCGCATCTTCTTTTTCCCTTATCTTATCCCGGCCGATGATTCCTGCAGTTCCGTCACTAAAGATAACCCTTGTACCAAGAAGGATCTCTTTATTTATCCCGCCAATTTCACTGAAGCGTAAAAAACCGTTCTCTTCTACAAAGGTGACCATCAATCCGATTTCGTCCATATGCGCGGCAAGTAAAATCTTTTTCCCGGCAGGATTTCTTTTTGCCACAACCAAATTCCCCAAGGCATCCACAAATAGCTCCTCACCGAAAGCTTCCGCTTCCTGCCGGATAAAAGAACGGATTTTTTCCTCATAACCGGCAGGACTAGAAATATTTGTTAAATTCTCCAGTAAATCGAATAGCTCTTTCACTTAGAACAACCCCTTTCCTGCAACCGACCTGATAAACCCTCCTGCTATTTCTACCAGGTGTCTTAAGTCATTAAGATTTATGAGAGATGCAGGAGCATGAAGATAACGGCAAGGAGTCGAGATAACCCCTGTGGGCACGCCGCTCCGGGACTGGGAGATAGCTCCCGCATCAGTATAGTTTCCCAAAAAACGACGAAACTGATAGGGTATTTTTTCTACTTCCGCGACTTCAATTAACCGTTCCAGCAATTGCGGGTGAACAATGACAGATTCGTCCCGGATCGTCAAAGCCGGGCCTTTCCCCAGGGTAGTCGCCTCATTATGTTCTTTAACTTCGGCAAAATCAGCCGCTGTAGTCGTTTCGATTACCAGCGCCACTTTGGGGTTTATACGGTAAGCGGCGACTTTTGCACCCCGCATTCCGACTTCCTCCTGTACTGTAAAAACGGCAGTAAAACCGCAATCAAATTTTCTGCTTAACAACTCCAGAAGAGCAGCACAGCCGGCCCGGTTATCCAGTGCTTTTCCTTTAAAAATGCTCCCCCAGCTCTCCGCTTCCGTGTCAAAGGAAACAAAATCGCCCGGTTTAACAACTTTCTCTGCATCTTCTTTATTCTTTGCGCCGATGTCTATGTATAGATTATCAACTTCCAGGGCTTTTTCCCGCTCCCCTTTTTTCTGCAAGTGAACCGCTTTGGCGCCGATAACACCGCGGATGCCGTCTGTTCCTATTCTTACCGGTTTACTGATCAGACTTTTTTCATCAACACCTCCGACCTTGTAAAACCGCAGATGTCCGCTCTTTTCCACAGATGATACCATTAAACCCACTTCATCCATATGCGCGGCAATCATTAACTCCGGGTTTTTATCCTTTCTCTGTCCTTCCTTGACGGCAAAAAGATTACCCATTGTATCCGTAAAATTTTTAATCCCCATTTCCAAAAGTTTTTCCCGGATAAAATTCCTGACCTTTGTTTCATCTCCTGAAATACCCGGCATTGCCGACAGTTCTTTTAAAAACATGATAGACCCTCCACAAATGAGCGGTTCAAACCTGCAATAAAATAAGCCAGCAGCCTGCCACCACTTTTTATATCTTCCAGATCCACGAGTTCTACCGAGGTGTGCATATAGCGCAGGGGAATAGAAAGAAGCCCTGCCGGAACACCTTCCAGGCTGACTTGAATAGACCGTGCATCTGTACCTGTCGGCCCGGTTGAAAAATCCTTTTGACAGGGCAAATGATATTCGCGGGCGGTCTCCTGCAATTTTCCAGCTATCTGAGGGTGAATATTCGGTCCGTAAGCAATTACCGGACCCTCTCCCAGGGAGGAGACCTCATGTTCCGCAGCTCCGGGAAAAGTCCCGTGACAGACATCCACAGCAATACCCAGATCAGGTGCAATGCCAAAAGTCGAAACAACTGCGCCTCTTGTTCCAACCTCTTCCTGAACGGTTGCCACCAAAAAAATCTCGGCGTTATGACGAAGCCGCGTCAGCTCCCTCGCACACTCCCATAAAACAGCTAAACCGGCTCTATCATCCAGCGCTTTTCCCGCGCGGCACTCTCCCTGCAGGGACAGGAAATTTCTTTTTATGGCAGCGACAGTCCCCACCGGAACCCTCTCACGCAAGATTTCCGGGGAAAGACCTGTATCGATAAACAGATCTTCCATCTTCACCGCCTTGCCTTTCTCGTCCTCTTTCCACAGATGGGCCGGCTTAAAACCAATCAAGCCGTATGTAAGTTCACGGCCTCGGAGGGTGACATCCTGGCCGGGCAGGGTACGGGGATCGAAACCTCCCAGAGAAGAAAAGCTTAAAAAACCCTTTTCGTCAATCCGGGTAGTGATTAAGCCGATTTCATCCATGTGAGCACAAAGCATCACCCGGAGAGCATCTTCTCCGCTTCCTTTCTTATAAAAAAAACGGTTTCCCAGGTTATCTTTGCGGACCTCATCTACTAAAGGCGCAAAAGCCCCGGCCAAATAGTCGCCAATCGTGTCCTCATAACCTGAAACCCCGTCTTTTTGTGTTATTTCCTGTAAAAAATTGTGCAGATCCATCCAACGACCCTCCTTAAATTCAGTCCATTGTCCGTTTGAACCTTCTCCACAGCTTCGTAAATTTTCTCTTCACTTTCGTATACGCCAGGCACTCAGGTGAAGCGCCGGGCAAGGTGCGACTTTTCCCGGCCGTGCAAAGTCCCGGCGAAGCACAGACCGGAAGCTTACCTGTCCGTTCTTAGTATCCGACTTATTAGTCAGTTTATCCGGTTTTAAAGAGGTTGTTTTTTTCAAGAGCAATCTGCAAACCTGCCGCAAGTCGGTACACTTTTTCTGCCTGGATTTGGCTCAAAGTGGCTGTACCGCAGCTTGGTGTTATCAGATACTGTTTACTTAACAGTTCCGGGGAAACTCCTCTCCTGGAAAGGCGTTCAATGCCATGAAAAAATTTTTCCTGCAAAGAAAGGATATCCTCCCTTTCAATGGCTTCCGAAGTCGGAACCAGGCCCCAGGCCAGAATACCGCCCCTTTGTAAAAAAGATTCTACATCTTCAGCATAAACCAGCAGGGAATCAAAATATGCATAGGCATCAAAATTTACGATCTCAAAGGGAAGATTGAAAAGAATAGACCAATCAACCCCTGAACAACTGTGAACCCCGGCAATACCTCCCTCTTCCTGAACGGCATAAATAATTTCCTCCAGGCTCGCAGCAATCTCCTCAGCGGAAAGAGATGCATATGTCGATTGTCCGAATGAAAGGAGGGCCGGCTCATCAATAAATATAATAACCGGAAGGGGAAACTTTTTTAAAGCCCTCACCTGAAATCTGGCATGTAAAGCCAAACTTTTAACCAGAATATCACGTAAACTATCATGATAAAAAGCTGCCTTCCCCTCTCCGGAAGTTATCTGTAAGCCGAGAGAAAGAGGCCCGCTAATCTGCCCTTTGACAAAAAGGGGGCTCCCTGCCTGAGAACGCCAATCTTCCTCTAAAAATGCATAAAAACCCCTGGCCCCATCACGGGGAAAAGCAAATGATTTAATAACCCGGTCTTGACTTTCTCCGCTCTCCTGGGCATCAAGGTAAAGCTGGTAAAATTCCTGTTCCCTTTCCGGCCAGTCTTCTTCCATATTATAAAAAAAAGGGGCTTCCCCCTTTTTTAACCCCAGGATATTTAATTTCATCAGCGGGGTTAAATACTGCCTGGAAAAACCCTCTTCTCCGCCAAGTTTCGGCAACTGCGGCCAGTGGGGCCCTTGTGCCAAATTATCCTTAATGAGCTTTAAAGCAGCGGAAACATCCTCATGGGGCATACTGCCGATCCCTGTCGCCGAACCGTAAAGAAATTCCTTTCCTGTAGACATTAAAAACCAACCTCCCGTCTGAGTCAGGGGACGGTTCCTTGTCTCTGCTTGCCGACCGGCAAGCAGAGACAAGGAACCGTCCCCTGACTCATCATCTCACTTTGCTTCGATACGCTCTTCTTCCCAGGCCAGTTCCTGCAGGGCCTTTCTTACTTCCTCCACAGAAGAACTGTGATCGCAGAGCAATCCGTATTCAATACTATCGACCAGAGCTATCCAACTGGCTTCAATAATATTTTCTGAAACGCCCACAGTCCCCCACTTTTTCTTCCCATTCTGGGAGGTAATTAAGACCCTTACCCTTGCCGCGGTCCCGTCTTTCCCATCCATCACCCGAACCTTATAATCAATTAATTTCATCTTTTTTATTTCCGGATAAAATTCCTCAAGGGCTTTACGCAAGGCATTATCCATGGCATTTACCGGACCTTTTCCCTCCGCGGCCGTGTGGACAATACGGTTTTCCACTCTGACCTTAATGGTAGCTTCAACGTAAAGTTCATCTCCCCGCCTCTGCTTATCAACAATAACTCGAATTCCATCCAGATTAAAGAGAGGCTTGTATGTGTTCAGTGTCTTCCAAATCAGCAATTCAAAAGACCCGTCCGCACCTTCAAATTGATATCCTTCATGTTCCATCTTTTTCAGGTTGTTTAAGACCTCTTTTGCTTCAGGAAAATGGTTATTAAGAATTTCAATTTTATTTTCCCTGGCTTTAAAAAGAATATTACTTTTGCCGGCCAATTCCGAGACGAGAACCCGTCTCCTGTTTCCCACTTCATCGGGATTGGCATGTTCGTAAGTTTGTGTATGTTTCGTCACCGCATCAACATGAATCCCCCCTTTATGGGTAAAAGCGTTCCTCCCAACATAGGGCTGATTATCCTGGGGAATCATATTGGCCAGTTCCGCCACAATCTTGGACATTTTGGTCAACTTTTTCAACTGCCATGCTTGTAATTTGGTAAAATTAAGTTTCAGATGAATATTGGGGATAATGATACATAAATCGGCATTCCCGCATCGTTCTCCATATCCGTTAATCGTTCCCTGAACGTGAACCGCACCGCTTTGCAGGGCAATGATGGAATTGGCAATGCTCATTCCGCTATCATTATGGGCATGAATTCCCAGAGGGATATCCAGTTCTTTTTTTACTTCCCGGATAACCTTCCGAATATCCAGGGGCATTGTCCCGCCATTCGTATCACATAAAACAACGGTATCCGCTCCGTTTTCCGCTGCTGCACTGATAGTATCCAGCGTATAACGGGGATTGCTTTTATATCCGTCAAAGAAATGCTCGGCATCAAAAACAACTTTCCGGCCTTTCTTTTTCAAGTAAGAGACTGTATCTCCGATCATAGCCAAATTTTCTTCCATGGTCGTCCCCAGAGCATGGGAAACATGAAAGTCCCAACTCTTGCCCACAACAGTAACGACAGGTGTATTGGCTTCCAGCAAAGCTCTGACATTGTCATCCGAGGAAGCAATGGAATGGGCATGCCGGGTGCTGCCGAAAGCGGCAATTTTAATCTGCCGGAGAGATATTTCCTGAATACGGTTAAAAAACTCCATATCCTTGGGATTGGAACCTGGCCATCCCCCTTCGACATAATCGATACCCATTTCATCCAGCAGTTTAACAATCTGTATTTTATCTGCAACAGAAAAGGAAATTCCTTCTCTTTGAGCACCGTCTCGCAATGTCGTATCGTAAATTTCTACATTAGTAATTGGTGTATCCATAGGACCTCCAAAGGCATCAAGGTAATTAGAAATATTATACTACAAGCCCCGCAGCGTGTCTACCTGCCGAAAGAAATATTCGCCATTTACACATCCCGCTCTCTTTTTTAGTCTGCAATTTTCGCCTAATAATTTTTTTATCTTGAAGTAAACTGAAAAACTTTCCTGAGAAGATATTGCATAGTCGTTTTTTTCAAGGAAAAGCTATATTTGAACTTAAACTGAAAGGAGGGATATCGTGCAAGGAACGAGAACAGCAATCCGCAACATCGGGAAAGCAGAATTTATGTCCATCTTTCACCAGTATCAGGGTGAATCGCTCTGCTCCAAAAAATTGAGCTTTTACAGCAACCAGTGCCAGGACCCTGCGATGAAAAATATTATTAATCAGATGAGTAGCCAGTGCCAAAACCGGGCAAATCGCCTGGCAACATTTTTACAGGAAGCCGGGGGCAGCCAGTTCCTCTCCTAAAACTTGAACGATAAAAATATCAAATTAAAAGAAAGGAGGCTGTCAATGCAGTACCAACAACTTAGTGACAAGGATATAGCGGGCGATATTTTAACAGGCGTCAAGTATATGTCCCAGGGTTATATGCACGCTCTTTTGGAGTCCCAGGATCAAAATCTGAGACAAACATTTAAAGATTATCACGACCAGTGTTTGAATGATCAGTACAGGCTTTTCCAGCTTATGCAGCAAAACGGATGGTATAAAGTTCCCATGATTCTGGATGAAAGCATGCAGCAAAATATTTAACCGGATAACGCAATGCAACCCGCGTCCTTATAAGCGGGTTGCATTTTTTTTAACTTCAACCCTCTTATTGAAGGAAAAAGCAAGGAAATCTTTGTAAAAAAAAAGGGTTTTTTTTTATCCTGGAGAAAAGGTAATAATACAGCCTATTTACCTTGATGAAAGGAGATTTCCTTTTTGCTTTTTATAGGAACAGCAGGTTTCAGTTACCGGGACTGGATCGGAACGTTTTATCCACAGGGCACAACTTCCGAAAAAATGCTTGAATTTTATGCATCAGAGTTTTCTTTTGTGGAAATTAATTCAACTTATTACCGTCTTCCTCACTGGAAAACGATCGATTCAATGGAAAAAAAGACGCCTCCCGGTTTTCAATTTGTTTTTAAAACACATGGGTCCGTTACTCATGAAAGAAGTGCCGACTCTTTTACAAACTGCCGGTTGCTTTGTCAAGCCCTGGAACCTGTCATTGATGCAGGCAAAATAGGAGGGATACTGGCACAATTTCCCTATTCTTTTCAAAACAACGAAGAAAATCGCAATTATCTCCTGGCCTTGAAAGAAAAACTGGACCCCTTACCTCTTATCCTGGAATTTCGCCGCTCTGACTGGCAAACGCCTCCTCTTTATTCTTTCCTGCAGCAGAACAACATAGCCTGCGCCTGTGTTGATGAGCCGCAGTTAAAGGGGTTGCTTAAACCTTCAGCTGTTAAAACATCGGCTATTTCCTATCTGCGCTTTCACGGGCGCAACAGGGCAAAATGGTGGAACCATAAAAAACCGTATGAAAGATACGACTATCTTTACAATCAGACCGAACTCCGGGAATGGGTACCCGACATTAAAAAACTTTTACAAAAAGACGGTACGTTTTTTATCTCCTTCAACAACCATTTTCAAGCCCAGGCAGTCATAAATGCTCGAATGATGCAAACAATCCTGAAAGAGGTGCTGAAAAATGAAGGAGTTTCCCCGGAACAAGAAAGATAACGACTGGTACAAAAGATTAAAAGAAGAATTAAATCCTGAGCAGTATTTATTCGTTACGCAAAGAAGTTCGGCGATTCTCGGCATTGCCGGCCCCGGCTCCGGGAAGACCAGAGCTCTTACCTATAGGGTCGCCAACCTTCTGTATGAAAATGTGCCCCCCGAAAAGATTCTTTTAGTGACCTTCACTAATAAAGCGGCAGAAGAAATGAAAAAGCGGGTCAAAGAAATTTTGGGCTATCTGCCCACAGGATTGTGGGCAGGAACATTCCACAGTATTGGGGCAAGGGTCCTTCGACGTCATGCGCTCCTGGCAGGAAGAGAAGCCAACTTTTCCATCCTTGACGAGGATGACAGGGAAAGAATGTTAAAATCGATTCTGGCGGCCTTAAAGCTTAAACTCGCACCGAAAGAAAAAGACCTTTTTTTAAAAAAAAGAGTTGCCGGGAAAATACTCAGCCTGAGCAGAAACTCCAACACCGAACTTGGAACATATATTGAAAACAATAATGCCGAAATGGTGAAGTATATTCCACTTTTCCGGGAGATGGAAACTCTTTACGAAGAGAAAAAGCGCCTGGCCAATGCCTTCGACTTTGACGATCTGCTTATCCGTTGGTTAAAACTTCTTGAGGAAAACGAACACCTCAAAAAGTATTATCAAGAGCAATTTGAACATATACTGGTAGATGAGTATCAGGATACAAATGCCATCCAGGACAGGCTTATTCTTCTGTTAGGAGAAAAAAGTTCAATTTGTCTTGTGGGAGATGACGCTCAGTCCATTTATAGTTTTCGTTGTGCCGAAATCGGCAATATTCTTAATTTCCCGGAGCACAAACCATCATGCACCATCGTTAAACTGATCCGAAATTATCGCAGCATACCGGAGATTCTGGAGTTGGCCAATTGCTCCATTGCACAAAACAGAAACCAATTTCCCAAAGAGCTTCAGACAATCCGGCCATCCGGAGAAAAACCACAGGTATTTCTGGCTAAAAATAATCTAGAAGAAGCAAACTTTATTGCCGATAAAATTTTAGAACTTTATGATGAAGGAGAAGAATTAAATCAAATCGCTGTTTTATACCGCAGTTCTTACCTTTCTCAGGAATTAGAAATGGCCCTGCTCAGAAGAGCAATACCCTACCTTACTTTTGGCGGTTTAAAGTTTCTTCAGCGGGCTCATATCAAGGATATCATTGCCTGGCTGAAAATAATAGAGAATCCCCGAGACGAGCTTTCATGGCAGCGGATCGCCCTGATGCACAACGGGATTGGCGAAGCGACATTTCAGGATATTTGGGCCCTTCTACGGGCTTTTCCCGACCCTCTGGAAGCAGCCATTCAGGAAAAAGTATCCCCCAGGCGGGGGGCAAAAGGATGGAAGATATTAACTACCACCCTTCGGCAGCTCACGGCAGCAGGTAAGGAAAATGTTTCCTACTTAATCCAGGCGATCATGGAAAGTCCTTATAAAGAATACCTGGCTCAGAAATATCCGGAAGACTACATTGAACGAAGCATGGGGATAGAACGATTGGCAGCCTATGGGGCACGCTTCGCTTCACTACAGGAATTCCTGGAATCATTCTTGCTGGAAGAAACACTTATTGTGGAGAGTGTGAAAGAAGAAAAACCGGAAAATGATTATTTAACCCTTTCCACGATCCACAGCGCAAAGGGAAAAGAATGGAAAACCATTTTTCTCATAGGCCTGAATGAAGGGCGGTTTCCTTCATCTCCAGGAAGTAAAAATCTTGATGAGGAAAGACGATTATTCTATGTTGCCGTAACCAGGGCTAAAGATAACCTCTTTTTGACTTGCGCGGAAGACGACTTCCGGGGCTGGGGAAATTATTTCGGCGGTCCTTCCGTTTTTCTTAAAGAGCTGCCCCTGCACTGCTACGAGTGCTCTGAACGTATGGATGAAAATTATTTTTAATTATTATTCAATGAGGGAAAGCCAGTGATTCAAAAAAATATTTTTCGTGAAAATGAACGTATCGAAGTTTTAGATGATATTCAAAAAATTTATTATAAAAGCATTATCCAGGAAGTAAATACGGATAATATTGCCATCGGTGTCCCCATGGGCAAGCAGGGACAACTTTTCTTGTACGGAACCGAAGAGCGGACTTTTAGATTTATCTATAACAATACTCAGTATTTTTTCAAAAGTAAAGTTCTGGGACGTAAATACAGCGGCCGTATTCCCCTTTACTTGATTGCCTGGCCGGATGAGATAAAACGGGTCCAACAAAGAGCATTTTTTCGCTTTCCCTGTTCTTTTAAAATAGAGTATTGGATCCTGCAGATAAGTAATGATGTTGAAGAAAACTTTTTTGATGAAGCTGAAGAGGCCGGAGTCAAAGCAGAGAACGAACGGCCTCTTGAAGAACAAATTGAATCCCTGGGACCGCCTGAAAAGGGACTGATGGCAGATATTAGCGGCGGCGGACTGCAACTGGTAACCAATTACAGAATTCCGAAAGGAAGCATCCTCTACTTGCGTCTTTCCATGCACAGCAAGAAAGAAAAAAAACTTTTTCAACTTAAGGGAAAAGTTGTCTGGGCCGGTGATCCCAGAAACGAAAAAATAAAACGTTTTCGCCATGCAGTCGAATTTTTGGATATTGATGAAAAGCTCAGAGAAGATATCATCCGTTTTATTTTTGTCCTATCACGGGAAAGAATTACCCTTTAACACTTCACATGGAAAAACGGCCATCCTTTCAGGGGCCGAAAAATATGCCCCCTGTTCTCAGGCCGCTTCTCGACGATCTTAATAATACACAGTGAAAAAGAGTAATTAGCGATGGATGTTGCTCCGAACGCCTCGCGTATACGAAAGCAAAAGGAAATTAGCGGTTTAGTAAAACAAGCAATTTTTAGCTGTAGTTCTCATTAATATTTGCCCTACTTATTCAAGATCTCAGCCAGGTCTTCATCCGGGGTGGAGATGGTTTTTACCTGAAAGTTTTCAACAAGAACATTCAGCACATTAGGCGTAATAAAAGCCGGAAGGCTCGGACCCAGCCGGATGTTTTTAACCCCCAGATGGAAAAGAGTGAGCAGAATGGCAACCGCCTTTTGCTCATACCAGGAAATAATCATGGAAAGAGGCAGGTCGTTAACACCGCAATCAAAAGCCCCGGAGAGAGCTACCGCAACCTGAATGGCCGAATAAGCATCATTGCATTGCCCCATATCCAACAACCTGGGAATACCCCCGATATCACCCATTTTCTTGTCAAAAAAACGGAATTTGCCGCAGGCAAGGGTAAGCACAATAGCATCACATGGAACTTTTTCCACAAATTCGCTGTAATAACTGCGCCCCGGTTTGGCTCCATCGCATCCCGCCACCAGGAAAAAATGTTTGACAGCACCCGTTTTAACAGCTTCAATTACCTTATCGGCCACACCAAGGACCGCATTACGGGCAAAGCCGACCATAACACTACCCCGGTCTTCATCTGACGGAAAACCGGACATAGACAACGCTTTTTCAATTGCCGGAACAAAATTATCTCCCTCAAGATGCGTCACTCCAGGCCAACCGACCATGGCAACGGTAAAAATATTGGCAAAGTAAGAGTCCCTGGGCTCCTGAATACAATTAGTTGTCATCACAATCGCCCCGGGAAACTCCGCAAATTCTTTTTTCTGGTTTTGCCAAGCTGTCCCGAAATGTCCGTAAAAATGCGCATATTTTTTCAACTCTGGATAACCGTGGGCAGGAAGCATTTCCCCATGGGTATAAACGTAAATGCCCTTATCCTTCGTTTGCTCCAAAATTGTCTTCAGATCTTTTAAATCATGACCTGAAACCAGGATACACTTTCCTTTTTTATGTCCGAGGGGAACTTCTGTGGGAACCGGATGGCCAAAAGAACCCGTATTACCCGCATCCAGCAGTTCCATAGCCCGCAGGTTAACCTCCCCGCACTTGAGAACAAGGCTTATCCATTCATCCAGGGTAAAATTGCCGCCGGCCAGAGCGGACAATGCTTCATGGAGAAAGGCATAAACTGCATCGTCTTCCTGCCCGAGTAAGGCAGCATGGTGTGCATACGCGGCCACACCTTTAATACCAAACAAAAGTATCTGCTGAAGGGACCGGATATCCTCGGAGGCTTCATTCTCCCAGGGTGAACCTATCTCTTCTCCCTGCTTAACAAGACCCTCCGGATCGCTTGCTCCTTTAAAGCGGGCCGAAGGATGAGCAAAATCTACCTTCCCACCGGCTTTCCCCACTTTTTCCCTGAAGCTTTCCGTTAGTTCCATGCTTTCCCTTATAAAAACTTCAAATCTGGCAGCATCAAAGTTTACATTCGTTAAGGTAGAAAACAGGCTTTCAGAAGTAAAATGGTTGACATCCGCATCCACAACTCCAACTTTTCGCCCCTCTTCAGCATAAAGCGAGAGCCCCTTCAGTGCATGGATAAGCAAATCCTGCAATGCAGCCACATCGGGCTTTTTCCCGCAGACTCCCCTGATTGTACAACCTGTCCCCCTGGCAGTTTCTTCACATTGATGGCAAAACATCAGTTAATTCCTCCCTTTTTACTCTTTTCTTTTACTCTTTTTCTTTTTCTTTTTCCGGGTCTGCTACCAGATCGGCAAAAGTATCTTTCTTTAACTCGGCAAGCATGGCTTCCTGCGCCCGTTTTAAAACACGGCGCACCGGACAAATATTCATATTCGGACAATAACCGGATTCCGTTAAACAAACATTAAGACCCAACCTCCCTTCCGTTACTGTAAGTACATCGGCGATAGTAATTTTATCGGGAGAAACAGCAAGACGCACCCCCCCCTGGCTTCCCCGCTGAGTTGTCACCAGGCCTGCACGGGCTAGCAGCTGGATAGTTTTTGTTAAAAAAACTTCCGGAACATCCTGCTTCTGAGAAATATCCCTGGTCTGAAGTATGGTTCCCAAGGGAACTTTCGATAGCTCTATAAGTGTCCGGATGGCATACTCTGTCTGACGCGTAATCTGCATCTTTTATACTCCTTTAACTGGATAAATTATGTCCTATTTGTCTTATTTTATTTTAATTTTTCCCCCCTGTCAATACAAAACTTCTGATTATGTGTATTTCTTATGTAAAAAATTTTGTAACCGCCCTGTTTTTTGTTACGATAAATAAAAAGTTAATGTTATACTTATACTGTTAATTTAACCGTAGATTAATTATTGATCGAAGGAATATTCGCAAGGAAGGGATGATAATTATATGCAGATGATCATCAAAATACCGACAAATCGCCGGGAAGAACTTTACGATATTACGTCGGAAGTTAAACGGATAGTGAGCGAGACGAGAGTTCAATACGGTTTAGTTAATATTTATGTCCGCGGGGCGACAGCAGCAATCATGATCCAGGAAAACTGGGATACGAGCGTGCAAACCGACCTGTTAAATCTTCTTCGCAGACTCATTCCCCAAGGGGTTTGGGAACACGACAGACAGGACGGGAATGGCGATGCCCATCTGAAATCGGGCCTTATCGGACCCAGTGAAACAGTCCCTATTATTGATTCTGTGCTGGGCCTTTCCACCTGGCAAAACATCTATTTATGCGAGTTTGACGGTCCCAGAGCCAATCGCGAAATAGTCATTACCATAATTTCGCATAATTTCGGGACACGTTGAAAATTTTTAACACTCTTCTAAAACATTTCGGCACAAAGCGCGCCGACGTTTAGCGGAACATTCAAACGGTGCTCAGTTGGAGCTTATTTGTGTTTCCAAGTTCCTTTGGGCCTCCGCTTGTATGGCCTAAACCTCTTTTAAGACAAGGATTAATCCCTGCCGTCTTCTTCACCCTGTTTGTTTTCAAAATTCTTTTCAACTTCAAACAGCTCATCCATATTAATTCTATTGCCGAAAATATCTTGTATTTTTTGCCTTGCTTTTATTTTTACATCTTTATCGATATGAATAGCAACAGAAGAAAGAGCAATTGCTAATGCTCCGAGGTCGTCTGCATAACCTCCAACAGGAACAAAATCAGGAATTGCATCGAAAGGTAAAATGAAGTAGCCTAAGGCTCCAACAATTACCGTTTTTGCCCATGGAGGGACTGAAGGTTTTTGCATCGTATAATAGAGCAACAGAGTAGCATATATAACTTTACCTCCAATATTTGTAGCTACTTTTTTTATCTTGTTCCAGAAGTTTTTTTCAGAATATTCTTTGGAATGCTTAACCAAATAATCAGAAGTAATTTTTATCATCCTTTCTTCTTTAATTTCGGATAATAAATACTTCCACATAAATTATAAACATCCTCTTAAAGTTTCTACCAATATTTTCTTTTTACTCTGCTTTTTGGATAAACTCATTGCCATTTTCGTCATAAATATAAAGCCCGGGATAAACCCGGGCTTTAATAAAACACCGTATGTTATCTTAATTTTACTTTGGCTTCGGCATAACCGCTTCAAACATTTCGGCATCATAAGGATGACCTTTGGCCAACATCTGCCTTAGCTTAATTATATCGGCATCCCTGGTACCCGTTAGCTTGGCGGTATTAAATCCAGTCATGCCCATATCAAATTCTCCATACATTTGCGCGTTGGCGGCCCACCACCAGATAATCTCGGCTTTGGTTCTCTCATAGGCCATTTTCTTCTCGGCTCTTAACATGTTCAGTGAAACTCCAACCTGCTGGGGATACAGATTGGCGAATGTCCAAACGACTTCATCGACTGCCTGATCCAGCATCGAAGTATCCCTTTCCAGTGACTTAGCCAAAGCTTTTGCCTCTTTTAAATCGTTACCGGTTTTATATTCACCGTATACTATTTGGCCATCGTCAACCCACTTATCCGTAACGACTTCCGGGTTTCTCACAAATTTACCGTCTTGCTTGAGCACGGGTTCAACTCTGTGGATATAATTTTTGCGCAGCATCTTGTAAGCACTCATCTGCTCTGCACAACCAACGGTATTCCACACCGCATCTTCGATAGTCATAGAAACCGACTTAAACTGAACTGCTCCGCCCATCGCCGTGGAACCATGCTTTGGTCCTACCTGACCAAAACTGGCGGTATCGGCCGCGATGGTCAAGTCGCAGCAACCGCTGATTTCTTCGCCGCCGCCGATACTCATACCCTGCACCCGGCGGATAAAAGGCTTGGACGAGGTCCAAACTGCATTAAAGGCATCCCAGTATACCTGCATATATTCCTGGCAATCCATCGGCCTGCCGATCATGTATTCCGAATACTCCGGAACGTTACCGCCCGTGCAGAAAAACCTGTCGCCTGCACCGGTAAGAACAACGGCAACCACGCTCGGGTCATGAGAGGCTTTATTAAAAGCGCAGGCAGCTCCGGCTAACATATCAAGGTTGTAAGAGTTCCCCTGCTTTTCATTATCCAGAATTACATAAGCTACATATAGTCCCTCTACGGGTTCTTTTGTTTTAGGATTAATTAAAGGTCTTTTTTCAAGGACAGTACGCGGGGGTGCTGCTAGTTGTAAAAGATCCTCCCTGGCGATCGAGAAATCCATCCTGCTTTCTTTCGGTGCTCTAGGTATCCAATCTAATGCCATATCTTTTTATATCCTCCTTCAAATAATAATTTTGTTTGTTTCTTTAAACATACTGGAAATACTGAATTTGCCTCAGTCTTTAAACCACCTCCCTTTTTCTATTTTCATACATACTCAATTAATTAAAGAGGTTCAAGAAAACTAATCGCTCTTTCATCATTAAATAATACTCTAGAGCCAATATTTTTTTCTTCTTGTTACCTCTTTTGTCCTAAAACACTTAATAGCCGGTGGAGACGATTCTGGGTGCACTATGGGTGCACCTGCCGCCAAAATATAACACTAGTGTGTTAATACTTCTAAATGCGAACGCCACACAATATGTATGATATCTTTTGATACATAGAATAAAATTTTATTATATAAAATTATTAAATAAAACTTTATTCTTAGACACTCTACAGAATAGCACAGTAACAATATGTAGTCAAGTTTTTTTTGAGCCAAGCCATTTGCGTTGTACTCATTTTTTCGTTTAGCAAAAAAAAAATCACTCCAAATTTGCTGTTTTCATAAACGTCTTTTCCCAAACTAGTAAGCCTAATACCCACCACATCGATATTGACATTTTATAGCTAACCCGTACCGTTTAAGTATAGCCCGTACTCATTAAATCAACTATTTCAAATACCTCAGCAAAATAAATCCTGATTTTATCAGAGCATCATGTCCTGAAAACTCGGGTTTTTGTTCCTTAATCCATATTAAGCATCCCCTCCAAAAAGTAAAATTATTACCAACCTACCGTTTATTTTATTTGTGACAAAATTAATGGCAGCGTCACTGATCTGAATTAATAGAAGTCGTATTAGATCTGCACTGGAAGGAAACCCTCTTGTCCGGAAAATTTAGATTGTTTTCGCCATTAGAATAAGATATTCTTTATCGTCTCAGATAACTTTTCCAGGGTGAAGGGCTTCTTTACCGCCGCCTTGAAACCGTAATCGCCAAAGCTCACCAAAATCGGATCGTTGGAGTAGCCGCTGGCGACGATGGCCTTCACCCCGGGATCCAGCTTTAGCATTTCCTTAATGGTCTGCTTGCCGCCCATGCCGCCCGGGATCGTCAGGTCCAGGATCACAAGGTTGAAGGGTTGGTTTTGCTCCAGGGCACGGGTGAATAGTTCTACGGCTTGTCCGCCGTTCCGGGATAAAGTAACGTCATAGCCGAGGGTGGTTAAGGTTTCGCCTGTAGCGGTAAGCAGGTCCTCCTCATCATCCATGATCAATATTTTACCTTTACCCTGAAAAACGGTATCCTTTACGGAGGAATTCGTTGCAGCCGGGGAAATAGCGGGGAGAAAGATATAAAAGCTGGTCCCCACACCCATTTCAGACTCTACTTTTAAGTGGCCATCGTGCTTTTTAATGATGGAATAGGAGGTGGCCAGGCCCAGGCCGCGTCCTTTGTCTTTCGTGGTAAAGAAGGGGTCGAAAATTTTGGGCAGGTATTTAGCAGGGATCCCTGTGCCTCCGTCCCTGATTGTAATTTTTACATAAGGGCCTTGCGGCAGCGGCAAAGAGGAATCTGCCGGGGAAGTGTTTTCCGCCCGGACTTGCAGGGCTCCCCCTTCGGGCATGGCCTGTACGGCATTGATGGCAATGTTATTCAAGACCTGGCTGAGCTGGCCCGCGTCAGCATACACCATATGCAGTCCAGCGTCGATGATAATGTCGGGGTGGACCTGGGATCCGCTTAAGGCAAATTTGATATCATCCATAATTAACTGCTTGATGGATATTTTTTCTTTAAACGGTGCTCCCCCCCGGGCAAAGGTGAAAAGTTGGTTGGAGAGGTCCTTGGCACGCAACGTTGCCTTCTCCATATTCGCCAGTTTTTCCTCTATCTTGGCTTTATCATCTTTAAATAGCTTAGCCAGACTGATATTGGCCAGAAAAGTTGCCAGGTAGTTGTTGAAATCATGGGCGATGCCGCCGGCGAGGAGGCCGATAGCTTCTAGTTTATCTGCTTTAAGCATTTCTTCTTCCATTTTTTTAAATTCGGTAATATCGGTCAATAAAGCAAGAATGGCGGAACTGCCTCCCCACTCTATTTTGGCCGAGTTCTCCTGGATGTGTCTGGTGTTACCGTCACAGGCTATAAGCCTGTAAATGAAAGGATTTTCAGGTTTACCTTTGATCAATCTTTTTTTAGGACGTTCCAGGATAAGATACCTGTCGTCGGGGTGGATAAACTCAAGAAACGGCAGCGAGGTTATTCTATCCGCGGAACAGGAGAATACTTGTTCAGCCATGGGATTGGCAAATTTTATGATGCCGTCTTTAATTACAATAATGGACTCATTGGCGTTTTCCACAAGGGAGCGATAGAGCTCTTCGCTTTCCTGTAAGGCTCTCTCTGCCTGCTTGCGTTCTTTTATTTCCTGCTGCAATATCTCATTAGTACGAGTAAGTTGGGCTGTACGTTCAGTGACCTTATGCTCAAGCTGATCATGTGCTTTTTGCAAGGCTTCTTCGGCAAAATTACGTTCAATCAAATCGGCGGCCTGCCGTGCCAAAACGTCGAGGCTGCGTATTTCGCCTTCCGTCAGTTCATGGGGCTCGCGCCAGTGCGTGGAGATCATACCCAGCACGGCGCCTGAGCGGGAAAGCAGGGGTGTTGTCTGCACCGCGCGGATACCGGCTTGCCGGTATTGCTCGAGAACATCACTGCCGGCTATGTAATCGCATTGCAGCACGTCCGCGTAGACAACTCTCCGGCGTGTCTTTAAGGCCAGGCCGCAAGAGCTCCGCGAATGCGGGGTTATCCACTCCCAACATCCGGTATCGAACTCGCCGAAGCCGTAATCCCTGAGCAGATAGAGCTCACCTTCTGTCCCACGCTCGGGATGAAACCGTTGAATGGTGGCGAAATCGGAACGCATGATCTTAAGCATCGTAGCGAGGAGCTGGTCGTAAAGCGCTTCGACATTGTCGGCCCGGATCAGCTGCGTGCTGAGTTCCTGCAGTAATTCGGCAGTCTCCAGTTCCCTGGCCAGCTGCTGCTCACTTTTGCGCAGCGCCTCCTCAATCCGCTTTTGTTCTTCGATTAATCGCAACAGGGTGCGGCGCGAGCGCTCAGATGCCTCCATCTTGGCACGTGCTATTCTTTCAGCATGAACTATCTCCTCCATGCATTTATGCTCGGTCAGGTCGGTTACCACCACACAGATATTTTCAGGCACACCGTCCAGTTGCAAATTTATCAGGGAGAGCTGGGCCGGTACCAGGCCACCGTCTCCATCAATAAGGTTTAGTCCTGCCAGGCGCCGCCGGCCGTGCTCTTTATCCAGTAATGTTTGAAGCTTCTCCCGGTCGGCAGGACTGATCCAATCAAGGAGCGACGAACCGAGCACTTTTTCCAGCGGCTTTTGGAGCATTTGGGCAAAGCGCCGGTTGGCATAGAGAATGATGCTTTCCCTGGTCATGGTGAGCGCACCTTCACTCATGTTCTCGATCAGTAGCCGGAAGGGCTGATCCGCGCCCTTGAGGGTGAATATCTGTTCACCTTGCTCGGTAGAGATGACCAGCGCGTCTACCCCGCCGCTGTGAATGGCGCGCAGTGTCCCTTCAGCTTCCTCCAGCCTTGCACGCAGACTAATAATTTCGTGCTCTAATTGCATTTTTTTGACCATACTTAGTCTTCCTTCATTTTAAATTAAGAAAAAGAACGTAAGTAATAAGGATTGCTACTTTTTTCGCAAACCCATCCCCACCAGCACCCGTTCTGTGTCCGACATATCACCGATAATACGGCGTAACGGCAGGGGCAGTTTCTTGATTAGCGTAGGTGCGGCAATGATCTGTTCTTTTTTAGCCAGGCCCGGCTGCTGGTAGATGTCAATCACTTCAAGTTCGTAACGGCCCTGTAGGCGTTCTTCACAAATTTTTTTTATGTTGGCCACGGAACGGGCAGAAGCAGGCGTAGTGCCTGTTACGAACAGCCGCAGTACATAAATGGTCTGCAACGGTTCAGCCAGGGCACGCTCAAATGCTTTGGTACTGTCACTAGTCTTCTTCTGTCTGGTCATCCCTGTACACCCTCCCTTATTCATTTTCGCCTCCGGAGCAGAGCGGTTTCAGGTCCAATCCCACCAGCACCCGCTCTGTATTCGAGAGGTCGCCGATGATCTTGCGCAGCGGTGGCGGCAGTTTACGCACCAGGGTAGGGATGGCCAGAATCTGATCGCCCCTTGCCAGTTGCGGGTTCTCCAACAAATCAATCACTTCAATGGTATATCTGCCCTGCAAATGTTCTTCACAGATGGCCTTGAGATTGGCAAAAGCAGCAAGAGATTTAGGGGTTTGCCCGGCTACGTAGAGACGCAGGTTCCACATTCTTTCCAATTCTTCCGGCATTATCTCAGCCGTCTTACTGTTTGAGTCAGTCATTTACATACCCCCTGGTTGGTTTCATCGGCATGACGTTTTTTCGCCATCTCCACACGGTCCTGCAGCAGGCGCGTCTCTTGCTGTTGTTCCTGGGCGATAGTCTGTATAAGCTCTGTCTCCTCGTCTGAAAAAGCTGCACGCAGGGCGACAATCTGTGCTTCCAGCGCCTGCCGCTTGCGCTCCAGTTCGCGCCGGCGGCGCTCCATCTCCTGCTGCCTCACCAGTTTGGCAGCTTGCTCCCGCGCCTCCTGTTCCAGGCGCGCCGAGCCGGTCAGCACGCCGCCGGGCCCCACATACACATCCACCATATCAAGGCCTTGGTCGGTGATTAAAAATTCGCGAATCTGGTTGGAATGGGCCATACCCCGCGACTTGAGGATATACATGCCCCGGTTGCGCTCACCACTGTTATCAATATCGCGCAACAGCAACCAGGTATCAATGAGGGAGGAGATGGCGGTATCGGTGTGCTCAAGCGGGCTGCCGCCGGCAGTCAGGCTTGTGAACATTACAGTGGCGCCTTTTTCCTTGAGGAAATCTACCAGACGTATCAGCATGGACTTGACTTCGAATTCGTTGTCTATGGTGACAAAGGCATTGATGGGGTCAACAATGACGATCTCCGGTTGAAACTTGTTGATGAGCTTGTACATCTTTGCCAGGTGCATCTCCAGCCCGTACATAACGGGACGGGTAGCCTCAAAACGAAAAAGGTCCTTTTCCACCCAGGGCTGCAAGTCAATACCGATTGAGCGCATGTTACGTATGACCTGCCCGGGCGATTCCTCGAAAGCGAAATAAAGCACCCGCTCCCCCCGCTTACACGCTGCCTCGGCAAAATGTGCCGCCATGCTCGATTTGCCGGTACCGGTAGTGCCGGAGACGAGCAAGGTGCTGCCGCGGTAATATCCCCCGCATCCCAGCATTGTATCCAGGCGAGGGATACCGCTGGAGACACGTTCTGCGGAAGCCGCATAATACAGACCCAGCGAAGTGATGGGCATTACTACGATACCCTGCTCGTCAATGAGGAACGGGTACTCGTTGGTGCCGTGTATGGAGCCGCGATACTTGACGACGCGCAGGCGCCGCGTGGAAACCTGTTCAATGACACGGTGATCAAGAAGGATCACGCAGTCTGAAACGTACTCTTCCAGGCCGTGACGCGTAAGCGTACCCTCGCCGCGCTCACCGGTGATCACAGCGGTGACGCCCTTGTCCTTGAGCCAGCGGAAGAGGCGCCGCAGTTCGGCGCGCAGGATGTGCGGGTTGGGCAAGCCGGAAAAAAGCGTCTCCACCGTATCCAGCACCACACGTTTAGCGCCGATGGAATCAATAGCATGTCCCAGGCGGATAAATAAGCCTTCCAGGTTGTACTCGCCCGTTTCCTGGATCTCCTCGCGGGCTATGTGCACAAAATCCACCAGCAGCTTCTTGTTTGCAATCAGGTCCGGCAAGTCAAAGCCGAGGGAGGCCACGTTTTGGATCAGTTCGTCCTCGGTCTCTTCAAAGGCCACGAAAACGCCCGGCTCATCGAATAAGGTAGCGCCGCGTACCAGAAATTCCATGGCCAGCAGCGTTTTACCGCTGCCTGCTGTGCCGCATAACAATGTTGGACGGCCCTGCGGCAAGCCGCCGTTTAGAACTCCATCCAGGCCCTGAATACCGGTGGACGCTTTAGGGAATAGCATCAATAGTTCTGACACATTTTTATCTCCTCGTATAATAGATTTTGTAACACCCAATCAATCAACCTCTCATCATATTACGGTAACTTTTTTTACTTACAATAATGACAAAAATTCTACATTAAGAATTTTTGCTTAAAATAATTGGCTTAGCCGCTTACCTGGGTTCAAATATTTACTGTCTATAGCGAAAAATGGTAAATTGTAATTTATTGTTATCCCCTAAATAACACCAAAACTACCCCTGAGAGTAGTTTTATACTTGTTATAGCAATATGTCTGATTATAACAGTTCATAACTGAACGTATTACAGCAATTCCACTATTCGCCAAACTGCGGCGATCTTCCTTCTTACCCCCAAAAAAAATGAGCTTCCTCTTTGAGCTTCCTTTTTCTTACCGAAGACTAAACAGAAAACCATAAAAAGGGCGGCTTCTTGATGTTCTTTGGATATACCATGCTGAGACTTGTAATATTCAGGAATTTTTATTAACGATTTATTCTATTCCATACTTACCCGGTTTTTCTTCCCTTTTTCTTTTCATGGAAACAAACAAGTATCCTTGGGTATCAAGACCGGCGTAAAAAACCTCTTTGGGGCTGTTAATACCTCTTTGTCTTAATTGCTCTCCCAGCCAACTTTCATCTAAGTGTGCATCGGCCAAATTTTCATGCATAACTTCCCTATCGATAATTATGTCTTTAGTTAAGCCTTTATATGTTGAAGAGATATTTAAATCTGAAGGTGTCACCGGTTGTTTTTGGGATTTCGGCAGGACTGATAATGAACCATCGGTTTCCAATAAGGCGAACTCTACATCCGCAATGTTAAATATGTTCTTCTTCCTAAGGAGCAGCATTAACTCCGGTATATTTAAACGTTCCTTTTTTAGGTTTTCCTCTACAATTTTTCCGTTCTCGATGGCAACAATTGGCTCGGAACTCAACAGTTTTTTCCAAGGATTACTCTGTAATTGCATAAGACCTGTCAATACTGTCATGAATGATATGGTTATTAGAATTACAATCCCGGATATCAAAGAGTTGCTACCGGTTAAGACAAAGCCGCTAGCAGTTACGGAGCCGATAGTGACTCCAACGATAAAGTCAAAAAATGTCATCTGTGATATTAGTTTTTTGCCCATTAACCTAGCCAAAAGCATAAGCAATATAAATGCTAGAATGGCTCTTAAAAAAGATGAAAATATTATCTCATTCAATCTTTATACCTCTTCACGTTATTTTGTCTCGATCTGCCCTAATTTCTTATATTACAGGCGGAGTTCCTCCGGCATTATTTCCCTTATTATGGTACAGGTCCAAGTATAGTTTTCCCTGGGTATCGAGTTCCGCTATAAATACATCCTTACTATTAACCCTCGCCTTTTTAAGTTCTTGTTGCAACCAGTTTTCGTCCAGTTTAGCATATTGTAAGTTTTTCGCTACAATCTCGCCTTCTATAATCAGCGGCAAGGCTAATCCTTCATATTGGGTGTTGATTTGTAGGTCTTTAGGTTTTACCGGTCGTTCTTGGGACTTAGGAAAAACAGATAGTTGACCGTTTGGTTCAAAAATAGCGAATTCCACCTCTGCTATTGAAGCATACCCCTTACTTCGTATTAGCGACATTAAAAAAGTAATATTCATTTTGTTTCTTTTTAGCTCATCCCTATCGACCTTGCCGTTTGCTACCACAATACTGGGTTTCATATCGAAGTTATAGAACTTCTTATTTAGCGAGAGCAATCCAATTATTACTGTCATAAAGGCTAGTGTTAAAACTCCAACTGTAGCTTTGGACGGTATCTTATATACCAGGGGTTCTGCTGCGACGGTTGTTAATAAGAGCAGCCCGGCAATCTCGTAGCTTGTCATTTGAGCAATACTTTTTTTACCGATAATTCTTAAACCTAACCAAGTCACCAAAAGCATGAAAACAGCTCGAGTTATGTAAACAAGAATTTCCACAGATGTTCTTCCTCTCTTAGGGTTCGGGTACGACTTTCCTAAAGTTTTTCCAGTGTGCCGCGATCAGTCTTGACATCTGAACAGCAGTTGAGGCATCTCTAATTTGGACTGCACCTTTTAAGCTCTCTATTGAGTTGGTCATATCCGAAAAATCCTGTTCACCATTATTTAAGGAAACCAGATATTTTACGCTCTTCCAAATACCGTTAAAGTCTTGTAACAATTTATTGGCTTTTTCCCAATTATCTTGTTCTACTGCCTGTTGAAAATCAATCATCGTATTTTCAATATGGTTTCCTCTGTCATAACCGTAGTTCTGCGTTAAGAAAAAAATAATAAAAAGGGTAATTATAACAACTCCTAGTCCCCAAGTAATCCTTTTATCACTCACTCGACGAACCCCCTTTTCTTGTATATAATTCTTCCCGGACTATGAGAAGTTATTAATACTAAATTTTGTCTGAAAAACCTAACTCCTTTCCTACTATTTTTACATAAAAAAGGACGCTCTTGGGAGCAATCTTTTAGACAACACATATAGCCGGGAGCCGGTTCTCATACTTTAATTCTTGCTTTATCTACATTTTTCATTGCTGTATATTTTAAACTATTGTCCATATCATGACTGTTTAGCTATTACCCGAAGCCTTTTTATTTTTCTTGCTTCCATCTCCGAAACTTCGAAATCATATCCGTCCCAGTTTACGATTTCACCTTGCTTTGGAAGATGACCCAACTTCTCCAAGATAAAGCCGGCCACAGTCTCATATTCCCTTGGCCAACCTGTATTCTTTAAATTAAGCATTTCAATAACATCTTGAATTGGAGTATCACCCTCAACTACCCATTGTCCCAGTTCAGTTTTCTTAATTAGCTTCTGCTCTTCTACTACTTCACCAATTATTTCTTCTACGAGATCCCCTCTAGTAACTAACCCCGCCATCCCGCCATATTCGTCAACGACGATAGCCATTTCCATATCTTCGTGGTGCAACTCCTTTAACAACTCTACGGCTGATTTTGTTTCAGGGACAAATAGTGTGGGCTGCATAAGTTCTTCTATTGTTTGTCCCTGATTCCGATTACTAACCGCATTGCAAACCAAATCCCGTAAACTGACTATCCCAAGAATATCGTCATAATCTTTCTTGTACACCGGAAAAGTATCATATTTTAAATTACATACCTTCTGTAAAGCATCAGTTGCATTCTCGGATGCATGCAGGTAGAATACCTCCGTTCTAGGCACCATCACCTGTCGTACCACCTGGTCCCCAAAGTTAAAAACTCCTTCAATCATACTTTTTTCCTCTGTCGGAAGAGTACGGTGCTCAGCAATATAAATACGGATTTCATCTTCGGAAATTTCTTTTTCCTGATGCTTTGTACTTCCCCCTAAGAGGCGAACCACTATGTTAGTAGATAGAGTTAGAAATCGAGTGATAGGTAAGGTCACCACAGCAATTAAATTGATCGGCCTGGCTACAATTAGTGCAATTTTTTCCGACCACTGCATGGCAAGCCGTTTTGGAGCCAACTCCCCAAAAACAAGGGTTATATATGAAATAATCAAGGTTACAATAAATATGCCTAAAGTATCCGCATATGCAGCCTGAACACCTAAACTTTGGAACACCCGAGTCAAACCCTTTGATAAACCCACTGCTGCTGTGGCACTTGCCATGAATCCCGCTAGAGTTATACCCACCTGTATTGTTGACAAAAATAGGCTTGGATCTTCAAGCAACCGTATAAGCATTGCAGCTGATCGGTTACCTTCCTCTCTTAATTGTTCAACCTTCACCCTTCGGGAAGATATTACTGCTATCTCACTCGCCGCAAAAAAAGCATTAAGCAGGACAAGTAAAATTATTAGAAGAATTCCCACCCAGTTAACTGACAATAATGCTTCCTCCCTCTTTATTCAACATTCATTAATATTATAGGCCCATACCAGTGGAATAAAGTTAAAGGGTATGCTTTTAAAAGATAAAGAGAATAAGGAGAACTCTCAATTCATGCTCTCCGCATACTTAACTGTTTTTTTGACTAGTAATCAACCAATCGCCTCTAAGTAGTATCTGCTTTAGCTAAATTTTAATATTCGTATTCATTAAACGAACAAAAATAAGGAGCATGGAGTAGGGCATTCCATAAACCCCTCCCCCGTGACTACAGGCGCAAAAAGGAGATCAATACGGTTCTACTGGAGATCACCGAAGAAGTCTGCCGCAGAAACAGAATATTTAACAAAGCAGGACGCGTCGTTAACGTTTACTTCCGGGGGGCGGACTTTGACTTGCCCACCGGCTTTTCTCGGAAAAAACGGCTGCCTGAACCGGGTGACCAAGGGAGTGACCAGGGGGAGTGACCAGGGGGACGGTTCTTGCGGTTTGGAGTGACCAGGGGGACGGTTCTTGCGGTTTAACATGTTTGAACATGTTTGCATTCAAATTTACGAATAGTAAACAGAAGAAGAAAACCTATCAATAATATATGCTATCTATCTTACATTCAACAACCTAAATGTTGCCAATTGCAGTATTAAGATAGGGGTTCCAATTTAAGAAAAAAATTTATAAAAAGTTATAATAAATCTTACCATTAAACCGTTTGAAGAAAAATGTCATGACAATTAATAATACTGAGTACCTGATATTAAAAAAGTGCTTTCTTCATCACCCCGCATAGGCGTAAAAAAATGTCATAAGCCTATAATTTATAACCCTTATTTACGTACCAACTATCTGTCCAAAATCTCGTTGTTCCTTCATAGTCCTGTGTCCAGTCCTTTACTGTAACCCATGTATTATTTTCTTGGCGTTGAAGATATGCGGAGATGCTTACACTATCCATCCCGCTATATGGATATGTATGAAGTCATATTTGCTTGTCCTGCTCTATTGATGCTTAGAACATTGCTTATACGATGAATTAGTGTCCAACGTGGAGAATTATAAAACTCATGGGCTACTTCTTGTTCAGCTGCGATAGCCAAGCTGAACATACAGAGCATAAACATTAACGTCAAGCAAAGTATAAAAATCTTCTTAAACACAAAATCACCTCCTTTTCTTGGTTCTATTAATAAAAACCGGTAAAGGAGGTGATTTGTTACAAGATTTATAACTTTTTAAGATTTTTTTTATTTCATACTCTCAGCTATCTTGACTAGTTCATCTTTAAGCAGTTGTGCGCTTAGCAAGTAAATATTTTCATCATGCTTGTATATTAAAGTAGCTATATTGTTTTTTTCAAAGTATTCAGCGGGTTGGTCATTTACCATTATCTGTATAAGCATCCTCACTATCTTCGCCGGCAACAAGACCTCCTGACAAATTTGCTGACCGTCATGAAGCAAGCTCCTTTGCTGCAGACACAACAATTTTAGTTAGTCCAAGTACATCCTAAAATGACTAGAATAAATAATTAATCGAATATATGCTTGTATTTTTTGCCGCCCCCTGCTATAATAATAGAACATAAGTTCTCTATTGCGGAGGCATAAAAAAGTTTATGAATAATAATTCCAGGGTTATCCTTCTGGCTGATATGGAATCCTTTTATGCCGGCGTGGAAGTTGTCCGGAATCCTTCGCTCCAAGGAAAGCCGGTCGTGGTTTGCGGAGACCCGGACCGCCGTCATGGGGTCGTCCTGGCGGCAAGCAAGGAGGCCAAAGCATTCGCCATTAAGACCGGTATGGCCGCGGGTGAATGCACAAAACTCTGCCCGAACCTGGTCTTTGTCCGTCCCCACATGCAGGAGTATATTAAAACTTCACTGGCCCTGACACGGGTCTTTGAAGAGTTTACGGACCGGATTTCCCCTTACTCCATTGACGAACAGTTTCTGGATATAACCGGGTGCGAGAAGCTGTTCGGCGGCCCGGAAACAACGGCCCTGAGAATTATCGATAGAATATGGGAAACAATGCACATCCGCTGCCGGATTGGAATAGGTGAAAATCCCCTGCAGGCCAAAATGGCCTGCGATTGTTTTGCCAAGAAAAATGGAAAAGGGATTTTTCGTCTTTCCCATAAAAATTATGCCGATCATACCTGGCCCCTTCCCATTAGAAGTCTCTTTGGAGTGGGAAACCGTATGGAGCGAAATTTATTCAACATCGGTGTCAGGGCTATCGGACACCTGGCTCTTCTTTCCAGGGAAACGCTGAAATCCCGGTGGGGTATAAACGGAGAAGTTCTCTGGCTTAATGCCCACGGGATTGATTACTCCACAGTCAATCCTCCCCGCGGGGAAGATCACCGCAAGGGAGTAGGGCATTCCATAACCCTCCCCCGTGACTACAGGCGCGAAGAGGAGATCGATACGGTTCTACTGGAGATCACTGAAGAAGTCTGCCGCAGGACCAGAATATTTAACAAAGCAGGACGCGTCGTCAACGTTTACTGCCGGGGCGCGGACTTTGACTTGCCCACCGGCTTTTCCCGGCAAAAACGGCTGCCTGAACCCACCGCGATGACCATGGATGTGTATCCCATTGTCCGGAAAGTTTTTTATGCCCACTGGGACCGCAGACCCGTCAGAACTCTGGGCGTAAGCCTGACGGGTTTAATGGATTTTAAAGAGCTGCAGCTTTCTCTTCTGGAAGATAAAGAAAAAAAAATAGCCCTCAGCAGGGCTATGGATCTGATCCGGGACCGTTTTGGAATCACCGGTTTGTTCAGACTATCATCGTTAACTCCCGGAGGGCTGCTCTTTGAAAGGGCGAATAAAATAGGAGGCCACGAAGCCTAACTTCAGGGGTTGTGCATTCAGGTTATTCTTGTACACTCTTTGCTATTTTGGGCAACCGCAAGAACCGTCCCCCTGGTTTCCCGCTTTTTTTTGCACAGCAGCCTTAAGCTCTTCCGGGGTGTTCTTAATTCTTCCCGTCTGGACATCCACCAGTAAATCATGCAAAATTTTTCCCACAACCGGCCCCCTGCCGATCTTTTCCACAATCTCATCTCCGGAAATATTTAATTCATAAGGATAAAATATTATGCCGGAGACAATCTTTGAAAACCGGGAGAGCAAGAAGTGGAAGTAAAGCGCAGAGGTTTCTCTGCCCTTTGCAGCGTCGTCAGCCCGGCCCAGCAAAAACAGTTGCCGCGCGGCTTCCATAAACTCATTACGGTTGGCAAAATCCCGGGATCTTCTGATTGCCCATCTGGTTAATCTTTGGAGGTCGTCGCTTGGGAGATTTTGATGATTTTTTACCAGCCAGACGATCCTCTGAGAATCTTTTGGGGAAACTCTTAACCTTCCCAGTATTCTTTTTGCCATCTCGGCACCGGCAAGAGGGTGACCGCGGTCGGAAATCTCCCCCCGCCTGTTGAGGGATCTGATGCCCGGCTTCCCTTTGGCAACATCATGCAGGAGAGCAGCCCAGCGCGGGATCGGAACAGGAGGCACCTCATCCACTGTCCTGAGAATGTGAGTTAATACATCATATTGATGATAACGGGGGTTCTGAGCAACTCCATCCAATTGCATAATTTCCGGTAAAAAGGCAACCCGAAATTTTCTTCCCCCCTGTTTTACTGAGCATGACAGGCCTAGTACTCCCGTATCGGCCAGCAAACGTAGCCCCTGTGAAGGTTGAGGGGCTAAAAGGATTTTTTCAAATTCATCTTTCACTCTTTCTACAGAAAGATTCTGGAATCTTTTCTGAATAATTTCACTCGACATCGCTGCGCGGATCTTTCCGTCTAAAGCAAAACCTGTTTGGACAACAAAGCGGGAGGCCCGCAAGACCCGGAGCGGGTCCTCCGAAAAACGAGCCTCAGGATTTCCGATACATTGTATAATTCTATTTTTAATATCATTAATACCGTCGAAAGGGTCGATAAGCTTCCCATCTTTGTCCATGGCTACTGCATTCATGGTAAAATCACGGCGGGCCAAATCCTTGTAAAGGTCGCCAACAAAAGCAACTCTTTCCGGTCGGTGCGGGTCTTCACCGTAATTTTCGGTCCGCATGGCGGCCACTTCATATTTTTTCTTGCCGATGACAATATTAATAATCCCGAAAGCTTCGCCGTGCTTCCGGACTTTCCAACCGGCTTCCAATGCCTCGGAAACAATTTGCTCCGGTTTCCGGTCGGTCACAAAATCATAATCCGCAGGCTGCCTGGACATGAGCAAGTCCCGGACAGAACCGCCGACCAGGTAGCACTGATACCCTCCCCGGCACATTCTTTCCATGATTTCTTTGCTCTCTTTGGGAATCTGAGGCAACGACAATTAAGTCCACCTTACTTAAGTTAATCTTGCATCCGGAAAGTCCTGCGGTGCAGTTCTGAAAGACCTAAGGATTTAATCGCTTGGCGGTGTTCGGCAGTAGGATATCCCTTGTTTTTGGCAAAACCGTAGCCGGGGTAAAGCTCTTCATATTTCTCCATTATGCGGTCCCTTGTTACCTTGGCGATAATGGATGCCGCGGCAATGGAAAGGCAGAATCTGTCTCCGCCTTTGACCGCTTCCTGGGGAACGCTGACTCCGGGTATGCTGAAGCTGCCGTCAATAAGGATAAAGTCGGGGTGGGGGCTTAATTGTTCCACAGCCTGTTTCATCGCTTGCAGGGAAGCCTTATGAATATTAATATCATCGATAATAGCTGCATTGACAATTCCCAGGCCTACAGCCGTCGAATGCTTTCGGATATTCTGATAAAGTTTTTCCCGTTTTTGTGCCGAAAGCTGTTTGGAATCATCGACTTCCCGCCAGGTATCCAGGGTTTTTTCCTGACCCAGGATAACAGCGGCAGCAACGACGGGACCGGCAAGAGGACCTCTCCCTGCTTCATCTACTCCGGCGACAGCCGGATACCCCTTTTCCCAAAGCTGTTTTTCCCTCCGGCCCATTCTCCACAGCCGTTCTTTTTCTTCCAGGAGCCGTTTTCGGCGCATAAGATAACGGGCCAACAGTTCCCTTACTCCCGACCGCCGGTCCCGTTGCAGCAGGAGAAGCTCTTCGTCGGGAAGGTTTTCAGCCGGCAAAAGATAATTTCGTATTTCTTCGATTGTCCAGGTTGAAAAAGGAGGTTGTCGGGAATTTTTCATACGGGAGGTCTCTCCAGGGTTATTGGGCCGAGAACTCCCTTGCGAAAGTCACTGAGAAGCAACTGGCTGGTTTTGAGGATGTCTACTTCCGCCCCTTTTTTAAAACAGCCCCTTGCTTTTCCTATCTCGACCATTATTTCCAAACAGTTTTCCAGATCCGGTTGGAGCGAATAAAAATTTTCCAGTATTCTGCGCGTTTTCTCTCTCGCCAAAAACTGCATCACCAGCCAGACGGCTGCATTTTCCACATCATAAGCACCCTGTGCCAGCGAACCGATAACGCCCAGCGAAAGAAGGCTCTCTTCATTCCGGAGAAAGGGAGACAAGAAACCTGGAGTATCAAGGAGGTCCCAGCCTGCCCGCAGTTTAATCCATTGGGCACCCCTGGTAATCCCTGGCATATTTCCGGTCCTTGCCACAGACTTTTGCAGCAACCGGTTAAGGATTGTGGACTTTCCCACATTAGGAATTCCGACCACCATCATGCGAAAGGACCTTTTATATTTCGTCAAGCGGGGACGAAGGAAGTCCAGAAGTTTTTCCATCTGTATTACTTCAGCTTTCCTTTTCGCATTAAAAGCTAAAACGGGCCGTTTTTCCCCGGCTAAAAAATTTAACCAGCAGCCCGTTATTTCCTTCTCTGCCAAATCGGCTTTGTTTAAAATGACAATCCGCTTTTTTGGACCAAGCATTTTCAGTAATCGTGGATTGCGGCTGCTTGCCGGTAAACGGGCGTCCAGCACTTCAAGAACAAGATCGACCAGTTCAAGATTTTCTTGAAGTCTTTTTTCCTCCTTCAGCAAGAACCCTGAGATTTGTTTTTTTTTCATGTAAAGATAATCCAACTCCCGGAACAGTATAATCAATCAGAAGAGATGACTGAACTTACTTCGGACTTAAAAGCCGGCCTTCAAAAGGCGGCCAGAAAACGACAATTGCTTTCCCCTTCACTTTTTCCCGGGACACATACCCCACCGCGGGATCCCGGCTATCCATACTGTTCCCCCTGTTATCTCCCAGAACAAAAATATGCCCTTCGGGAATTGTCACAGGCCCGAAATTCATCATCTGGTAGCCTTCAATATACGGTTCATCCAGCGCAACATTGTTCACAAATAACTTGCCCCCTGAGATTTCCACGATGTCTCCTTCTACGGCAACGACCCGTTTGATGAAATCCCGCTGGGGTGAAAAGCTGAAAACGATGATATCACCTTTTTGCGGCTCATTAAAAAAATAAGTGGCCTTATTGACAATCAAGCGCTCGTGATTCTGCAAAGTCGGGTACATGGAACTTCCCTCTACCAGAAAAACCTCAAAGAGAAATAGCCTGATAAAAATTGCGATTATAACGGCCAGAACAATAGATCTGGTCCACTCTTTCGCTTCTCTGATTAACGCTTTTTTCCTGTTTTCATTTGATTCATTGCTCTCCATAAGCTAAATCCCGACCTTTAAATGTTAGATATAGTTAATATCTCCGCTCTTTAATTCTTGCGGCTTTTCCTCTCCGTTCTCTCAGGTAGTAGAGTTTTGCACGCCTTACTTTACCTCTGCGCATAACTTCTATTTTTTCGATTTTTGGGGAATTAATGGGGAAAGAGCGTTCCACGCCGACCCCGTAGGAAACTCGGCGCACGGTGAAAGACTCGCTGAGGCCGGTTCCTTTCTGTTTAATGACTGTCCCCTCAAAGACCTGAACCCTTTCCCGGTTTCCTTCAATAACCTTGAAATAAACCCTTACAGTATCCCCGGGGGAAAATTTTGGAATCTGTTCTTTATCCTTTAAATACTCTTTTTCTGCATACTTGATTAAATCCATTTTCCTAATGCTCCTTTCTTATCCAGGTTATTCTTTGCGCAAATATGCCGATAGTTTCCCTTTAATTGTCTAACTTTTATTTTTTTAATATATCCGGGCGGTTTTTAAGCGTCAGCCGCAGGGATTCCTCATATCGCCAGCGTTTAATAAGTTCATGATTTCCGGAAAGCAAAACTTCCGGAACATTCATTCCCAGGTAATCCCGGGGGCGGGTATACTGCGGGTATTCCAGCAGTCCACCTGAAAAAGTCTCCTCTTCTAAGGATAGTTCATTTAAAACCCCCGGAATAAGCCTGACTACGGCATCAACCAAAACCATCGCGGGAAGTTCGCCGCCCGTCAGTACATAATCCCCGATGGAAATCTCTTCGGAAGCCAAATATTGATGCACTCTTTCGTCAATACCTTCGTAATGACCACAGAGCACGATCAGATGGTCCGATTTACTCAGTTGCTTTGCTTTCTCCTGGTTAAGAAGCCTCCCCCGGGGCGACATCAGAATTACCCGGCAAGATTCAGGGTTCTCATCTTCGTTTTGCAAAAAATCGACCGCTGCAAAAAACGGTTCCGGCTTCATAACCATCCCCGCACCGCCTCCAAAGGGGGTATCATCTACCCGACGATGCTTATCTGCGCTAAAATCCCGCAGATCAGTCACCCTGAGGCGGACCAGGCCTTTTTCTTCCGCTCTTTTAATGATGCTTTCGCTAAAAACTCCGGAAAACATAGCCGGAAAAATGGTAACAATATCAATTAACATGGTATCCACACCACAATTTCCTTTTTACTCATCCACCAGGCCCGGAGGCAGCTTTACCAGGAGATAGCCTTTTTCCAGGTTAATCTCCTGGACAACCGTTTTGAGTGCAGGAATCAGAATCTGTTTCCCGCTTTTTTTACCGGCGTTTTTACCGGCACTTTCACTTTCTTCTTCAGTCTTAACGACATAGACATCATTACCCCCGGTTCTCAGGATCTCCTCCACAATGCCCAGTTTTTCCCCCTCGACTGTTAAGGTATCCAGACCGATAATTTGATCAAAATAATACGCTCCTTCCGGCAATGGTACTCGCTCAGACGACAGTATCTTGACCATCATTCCGGTTAGTGCGCCGGCATCATCCCTGGTCTCGCACCCTTCAAATTGCAATACCCATAAATATTTATGAATAAAAGCCTTTTTGACCACTTTAAAGCCGCGATAATCTTTCCCTTCCAGCAAGACCTTTTCGAGAAGATGGCATCGTTCCGGAAAATCTGAATAAGGATATACTTTAACTTCGCCCTTTAAGCCGAATGGAGCGACTATTTTTCCAATGGTTACCAGTTCAGACTCCATTTTTCTTTCCTTATTTTCTTTTTCTACTGAATAATTTCCACCATGACCCTTTTATTTTCTTTAATCGCGGCGGCATTTACCACAGTACGGATAGCCTTGGCAATACGGCCCTGTTTGCCGATAACCTTACCCATATCATCCTGGGCAACCCGGAGTTCCAGAATTACGGAGCGCTCTCCTTCAACTTGAGTTACATCCACTTGTTCGGGATAATCAACCAGCGCTTTGGCAATATACTCCACCAGTTCCTTCATTTTTGCTTCAGCTCCTGTACACAATTATTTAACCTGAAATTCCGCTTTGGCAAATAAAGCCTTGACGGTATCTGAAGGTTGTGCACCTTTAGAAAGCCAACTCTTTGCCTTTTCCATGTCGATTTCAATTGTTGTCGGATCTGTTGTAGGATTATAATATCCGATCTCCTCAATAAACCTGCCATCTCTGGGAGATCTGGAATCAGCGACAACAATACGATAAAAAGGCTTTTTCTTTGCTCCCATTCTTTTTAATCTGATACGGACCGGCAAAACGAAACACCTCCCCAAGTTTTATTTCTTTTTTTCTATTTAAAAGGAAAGAGGCCTTTTTGTTTGCGTAACCTCCCCTTTTCCAACGCACCCAACTGTTTAAACATTTTTTTCATCTGATCAAACTGTTTTAAAAGCCGATTAATATCCTGGACTGATGTACCGCTCCCCAGGGCAATACGGCGTTTCCTGCTGCTGTTAATAATCTCCGGCTGCTGTCTCTCGTCCCTGGTCATAGATTTAATGATTGCTTCCACACGGTCCAGTTGTTTCTCATCCAGGGATAGATTTTTTAATCCTTTGCCCATTGTATTAATACCGGGGATCATCTCCAATATATTTTCCAAAGGTCCCATTTTTTTAACCTGCTGGAGCTGATCCAGGAAATCTTCCAGAGTTAAGGACTGACTTCTCAGCTTTTTCTCCAGTTCACGGCTTTTTTCTTGATCTACAACCTCCTGGGCTTTTTCGATCAGGGAGAGAACATCTCCCATCCCCAGTATCCTGGAGGCCATCCTTTCCGGGAAAAAGGGTTCAAAAGCTTCGATTTTTTCCCCAAAAGCGGCAAATTTAACGGGACAGCCCGTCACCTGACGGACGGAAAGAGCCGCGCCGCCCCTGGTATCTCCATCAAGTTTGGTCAGAATAATTCCTGTCAGCTGCAAGCGCTCGTGAAAAGAGCGGGCTACATTGACGGCATCCTGCCCGGTCATGGCATCCACAACCAGGAGAATTTCCAGGGGATCCACGTTCTCTTTAATCCTTTCCAGCTCTCCCATCAGCTCTTCATCAATATGGAGTCTGCCGGCAGTATCAATTAACAGATAGTCGTTTCCCTTCTGATCTGCTTCCCGCAGCGCCTGGCGAGCGATCTTGACAGGATCATCTTTCCCCATACTGAAAACAGGAATACCTGCTTCCTTTCCCAGAATCTTGAGCTGGTCAATAGCTGCCGGACGGTAGACGTCCCCGGCAACCAGCAGAGGATTGGAACCGTTTTTTTTCAGATAAACAGACAGTTTAGCCGCAGTGGTTGTCTTCCCGGAACCCTGCAAGCCCACCAGCATTATCGCCCCCGGAGAACGTCCGCGCTCCGGAGAAACAATTTTGCTCTGGGTTTCTCCCATCAGCTTAACCAGTTCTTCATGAACTATTTTGACAACCTGCTGCCCGGGGGTAAGGCTTTGTAAGACCTCCGCACCGATAGCCCGCTCTTTCAAGGAAGTCACAAATTCTTTCACAACCTTGTAGTTCACATCGGCTTCCAGCAGAGCAAGCCGGACTTCCCGTAAAGCCAGGTCCACATCTTTCTCTCCGAGCTTGCCTTTTCGCTTTAATTTGCGAAAAGTTTCCTGTAATTTTTCTGATAACCCGCTGAATAACAAAATGTTTACCCGAAGATACCGGGACTGCCTCCTTTTAGCTTTCCATCAGAACTTTTTGCACGATATCCTTTATTTTTTCAATATCTTGGGAGTTTAATGCCCCATTAGCCAGCAAATCCAGGATTTTCCGGCCTTCTTTTTTTCTTTGCAAGAAGGTTTCATAAAGGTTAAGTTTTGCTTCCCATCTCTCCAGCGCCCGGATAGCCCGGGAAAGAATATCATGTACAGCCTGCCTGGAAATATTTAACTGATCGGCGATCTCGCCCAAGGAAAAATTTTCCTTGTAATACATTTCCACGATGCTCTTTTGCTTTTTCGTCAATAATTGATCATAAAAATCAATCAGGTAATTAATTCTGTTTACCTTCGCTAACATTTATACACCAATCCCGCTGTAAAGTAAAGTCCCTTTACAGTTTTTTTTTTAAACCAGCAAAGCTTCCGCAAAACCGGCAGGATCAAAGGGATGCAAATCTTCTTTCTTTTCTCCCACCCCAATCATCTTGACAGGAAGGCCGGTCATTTCTTTTATGGCGATGACAATCCCTCCTCTGGCTGTCCCGTCAAGCTTTGTCAGGATAATTCCTGAAAGGGGGATAGCTTCTTGAAAAAGCAGGGCCTGTGCAATGCCGTTCTGCCCGGTCGTGGCATCCAGGACCAGTAAGGTTTCATGGGGAGCGTCGGGGATAACCTTGCCGATAACACGGTAAATTTTTTTAACTTCCTCAACCAAATTTTTTTTCGTATGCAGCCGGCCGGCAGTATCGCAAAGTAAAATGTCGACCTTTCTGGAAACTGCCGCATTCACAGCATCAAAAATAACGGCAGAGGGATCCCCTCCGGTCTGATGCTTGATTAGTCCGGCCCCCACAGCCTCAGACCAGTGTTCCAGTTGTTCAATAGCAGCAGCTCGAAAGGTGTCCCCCGCTGCCAGCAAGACTTTTTTCCCCTCCTGGGAGAAAGAATAGGCCATTTTTGCTGCTGTTGTTGTTTTACCCACTCCGTTCACTCCCAGCAAAAGATACACTGCCGGTGAGGAAACCGGGACTTTAAGGGTAATATCTTCATTACTACCCATCATTTCAGCAATCAATTCTTTTAAAAGTATTCTTGCTTTCTCCGCCTCTTTAACTTTGCCTTTACTTATTTTTTCCCGCAGTGCCGCATTGACCTTGAGAGTTGTCTCCACACCGACATCTGCAGAGATTAAAATTTCTTCAAGTTCTTCGTAAAATTCTTCTGTTATTTCCCTTTTGACAAAAAGGTCCTCCATCCTATTTTTTAAAGCTTCTCTGGTTTTCTGCAAGCCCTTCTTAAAAAAATCAAGCACTCTTTTTCACCCTGCTTTTTTCGTTAAATTCAAAGATAATACCTTGGAGACCCCCTGTTCTTCCATCGTAACTCCATAAAGCACATCCGCTTCTTCCATCGTCTTTTGACGATGGGTAATGAGGATAAACTGTGTCTTCCCGGAATACTTTTTCAGAAAGCCGATAAAACGTTCAATATTACTGTCATCCAGTGAAGAATCTATTTCATCCAAAACACAGAAAGGAGCAGGTTTGTACCGCAGGACCGCAAATAGTAAGGCAATAGCTGTTAAAGCCTTTTCCCCGCCCGACAGGAGAGAAATGTTTTGGAGTTTTTTGCCCGGTGGTTGAGCGATAATTTCCAAACCTGATTCCAGGACATTTTCAGGATCAAGCAGTTTGATAAAAGCTTGCCCGCCCCCAAAAAGCCCCGTAAAAGTATCGAGAAAAAATTTTTCTATGGAATGTAATGCCTGCAAGAAACGTTTTTCCATTTCCTGATCCAACTCTTTCATGACCTTGCGCATGCCTTTTTCCCCCTGGGAAAGATCCTTCTGCTGATTTTCAAGAAACAGTATTCTTTCCTGCAGTCTTTCATATTCTTCAACAGCACCCATATTAACGTCGCCGAGAGCAGCTATTTGTTCGGCGAGGGAATCCCTTTCCGCCTGCAATTGTTCTTCATTTTCATCTACCTTTAGACGGGCAACAGATGGGGGGTCTACTCCAAATTTATCCATGTAGTGCTCTTTTAAATAGCGGTTTTCTTCCACCAGCTGAGTCTTTTCCAAATTAAACTGGTAAAAACGCCTTTCAAACCTTTCCAGAGATCTCTGTTCCTTCTCTTTGCCGGCCTCCAGCTCTTCTTTGTTCCGGCGGCAAAGATTAAGCTCCCGGGAGAGGCGCTGAAGATTCTCTTCTGCCAGGTTTAGTTCACTTTTTTCTTTCTCCAGCTTTTGGGCCAGTTCATTTTGTTTAACTTCCAATTTATTCATCTCCGCAAGGGCACCTGCCCGTTCAGCGGAAAGATTTCCGGCGAGGTTGGAAAGGCGTTCTTTCTCCTGAGATTGTCGTCTTACGAGCTCCTGACAGGAACTTTCCTTTTCTTGCAACGCGGAAAATTTAATACGTATTTCCATCAGTTCTTCTTCTAATTTTTTGCTTTCTTTTTCTTCCTGACTTACCCGCTGCCCTGTCTGCGCTAATTCTTTGGCTAATTTTTCCAGCATTTGCCGGTTTTCTTCGAGTTCAAAAGAGCTTTTTTGCCCCTGGTCTTTTAACAGACCGTATTTAACTTCAAGGGAATTTTTATCTTGCTCCAGCTCTTTTAACTCATTGACAATCCTTTCCCTTTCAAAACGGCAGGTCTCTAGTAGTCTCTGTTTTTCCAGCACTTCCTTTTCCATTGACTTTCGCTTTAAGTCCAGAGAATTTATTTCTTCACTCAGTTCCGTCAGTTTCTTATTGTTTTTATCCAGTTCCTTTTTTTCGTCTTCCAGATGTTTCTCGAAGCTTTCTATATCTTCTTGAAGTATGGTCAGTTCCCGTTTCCTTTGCAGAAATCCCGACCGTTCTCCGGACTGCAAACCTCCTGAAATGGCGCCCCCCGGCGTAATCATCTCCCCGTCCAAAGTGACGATCCTCCAACCTCCCCTGTCCTTGCGCAGTATCAGCAGGGCCTTTTCCAGATTCTCGGCTAGAAGCACACCCCCCAACAAATATTCGACGGCTTTTTTAAATTTGTCCGGGACTGTGACAACTTTAGAAGCAACCCCCAGAAAACCGTCTACAATTTGCGGAATTTCTCTCCGGTGGGGAGTTTTCAGTAAATTTAAAGGTAAAAAAGTTGCCCTGCCGGCCTTTTTTTCTTTTAAATAGGCAATCGCCTTACGGGCAGCCCTGTCATCTTCCACCACAATAAACTGAACCGAAGCCCCCAAAGCAACCTCAACAGCTTTTTCAAAATTTTGGGATACATTAATTAAACCGGCTACCGGACCGAAAATACCTTCCAACATAGAACCATGGGAGGAAGCTTGCATAACAGCCCTTACTCCACCGGTATACGACGTTAACTCTTCTTCATTTTCCCGCAGCAATTTTAAGCGGCTGTTCTTTTTTTCCATTTCCCGAATTGAGCGAAGATAACTTTCTTTTTGTGCATTACAACGATGCGCTAAATCCTGAAAGTATTTCTCCCGAAGCTGGAATTCCTTTTCAAGGTCATTCTGCCCGGTTTTCAGTCGGGCCAAAAGACCCTGGGAATTCTCCTCTTCTTTTTCCCATTTTCCCTTTTCCTGCCTTTTGTTCTCCTGCTTTTTTTGCAACTCGCTCAATCTTTCCTGCAACTCGCGGCAGCGCAATTTATTGTCTTGAATGGATTGTTCCATCACTGCTCCTCCGGAAGAAAGCTCAGTCAACTGTTCTTTCAGTTTTTCCCGGGAGGCAAGAAGACTGCCGCTTCTTAAAGATTTAAGGCGATTTTGCACATTAATGGCTTTCTGCCCGGTGTATTCTTGTTCCTTTTGAACATTTTGCAGTTCTTCTTTATTTTGCAGAAGAGTTTTTTCCAAGCCCTCAAGACGCAACTGCACCTCCTGAAAAGCTTCTTCTTTTAAAATACTTCTCTCCCGGGCAAATTTTTTTTGCTCTTGAACCAGACCGCATGTATGGCGTAATTCTTCAACCTCAGTTCGTCGCTGCTGAAAACTTTTTTGTTTTTCCTCCACTTCTTGGAAAGCGCGTGCTTCATCCTGAACCAGAACACCTAATCTTTCGGTGAGATTTTGCAAATTTATTTTTTTATCCTGCAGCAACACTTCTAATCGTTCCAATTCACCAGTAACTTTGGCAATAGAGCTTTCGTTCATAACCCGACGCAGTTCAAAAAGTTTTAGCTCCCTCTCCTGCAATTGTGACTGAATTTCCCTGTATTTTCCCGCCTGATCTGCCGCCTGAGATAAATGATTTTTCCGGTCCTTTAGTTCCGCTAGAAGATCTTCCAGACGGATCATATTTCTTTTCATCTCTTCCAGCCTGGAACCGGTCTCTTTTTTCTTCTGTTTATACTTATGAATTTCTGCAGCTTCCTCAAATATCTCTCTCCGCTCCTCTGATCTGGCATTAATAATCTGTTCTACCCGTCCCTGGCCGACAAGAGAATAAGTTTCCGTACCGATACCCGTATCCCAAAAAAGTTCAAGAATATCTTTTAATCTACAGGAAGTTTTATTCAAATAGTATTCCCCTTCTCCCGACCTGTACATCCTCCTGGTAATTGCTACCTCAGTATAATCCAGGGGCAGAGATTTATCGACATCATCCAAAACCAGTGAAACCTCGGCAAAGTTCAATGCTTTGCGCTGGGCGGTTCCATTAAACATCAACTCTTCCATTTTTGTCCCGCGCATCGACTTGGCACTTTGTTCTCCCAGAGCCCACCTTATCGCATCCACCAGATTGCTTTTGCCGCACCCGTTCGGGCCTACGATGGCAGTAATACCCTGCGAAAATTTCAGTTCAATCTTTTCGAAAAATGATTTAAAACCGATTATTTCTAAAGATTTTAAATACATGATCTTCTCCTTGCTGAAGAGTAGACTTAAAGAGTTAAAAAGCGAACTCAAAAGGAGGAAACCTGCTGTACATAGCAAAACAGGAGCACGATTTCAACGGCTTCCCATTATCTATCTGATCGGGCGGAATGAGACCTCTTTTTCGAAAAATGTCCCCAGGCCTTTCTTTTCACTCTAAAGCTATAAATTTAAGAAAAAAAACTCTTGTCTTTACTGAAAATTAACCAGGCATCATTTGCTGCCGCTTGCTCCGCCTCTTTCTTACTTTTACCCGTCCCCTTACCCACAACTTTATCTTCGATTTTAACAATTGCTTCAAAAGTTTTGTCATGAGGTGGTCCAAATTCGCATACTATTTCATAAACCGGCGTCTTACCAAAGACGGATTGGCACTTTTCCTGAAGAATTGTTTTGTAATCCGTCAGCGGTAAAATGCCATCCTCAACCGCTTTTAACACTGGGGTAAAGAGAGCAATAATAAGTTCTTTTGCTTTGGAGTAACCATGATCCAGAAAAAGAGCTCCCGCCAGAGCCTCCAGAGCATCTGCCAGCAAAGAGGGCTTATCATACCCCCCACTAAAAATTTCTCCCTTGCCCAGCTTAAGATACGAACCTAGATTTATACTTCTTGCTATGGAGGCAAGAGCTTTTTCATTTACCACCCGGTGGCACATCAGGGTTAATTTTCCCTCGGGATACTCAGGAAATGCTTTAAAAAAATATTCGGAAATAACAAGCTCCAAGACAGCATCTCCTAAAAATTCCAGTCGTTCATTGTTTTTTAAATCTTGAGTTTCATAAGCATAAGAAGAATGGGTCAATGCTTCCCGATAAAGATTAAAATTCTGTACCGGCCATTCAACCGTCTTCAGAAACTCTTCAATCTCCCTAGACGACAAAATTAGAGTTAACCCTCCTTCGGTAAATGAATTGCCTTGAGCAACAGACAGGCATTTGTTCCTCCAAAACCAAAAGAATTGGAAATAGCCGCTTTAATTTCTCTCTCACAGGGTTTATTCGGAACATAAAAAAGGTCACAATCCGGATCTTTAAATTCATAATTAATGGTAGGGGGTATGATCCCTTGTTTCATGCTCAGGAGGGTGGCTACCATCTCCACTCCTCCCGCAGCACCAAGCAGATGGCCTACCATTGATTTTGTGGAACTGATAGCCAGTTTATAGGCATGATCCCCAAATAGCCTCTTGATAGCCAGGGTCTCAATCTTATCATTATATTCCGTCGAAGTACCATGCGCATTAATGTAATCAACACATTCCGGTTCAAGTGAGGCATCCTCTAAGGCCCTTTTCATGCAGAGATAAGCTCCCTCTCCTTGGGGATCAGGTGCGGTTAAATGATGGGCATCTCCCGACATTCCATAACCCGCTATTTCTCCATAGATAACAGCATCCCTGGCCAGAGCATTTTCCAGTGTCTCAAGGACTAAAACGCCGGCGCCTTCACCGATAACGAAACCATCCCTGTGCAAATCAAAGGGACGGGAGGCTTTTTCCGGTTCGTTATTTCGGGTAGACATGGCCCGCAATGCACTAAATCCGGCAAAAGCAATCGATGTCAATGGGGCTTCCGCTCCCCCGGCAATCATAATATCCGCATCCCCTCTTTTAATGATGCGAAAGGCTTCTCCGAGGGCATGTGTTCCACTGGCACAGGCAGTTACAATAGTTGTATTCGGTCCCCGAATCCCATAAACAATAGAGATATAACCGGAGGCAATATTGGCAATCATCATGGGAACAAGAAAGGGGCTGACACGCCGGGGCCCCTTTTCCAAAAGAACTTTCAACTGTGTTTCAATCGTGCCGATACCACCGACACCGGAACCTATTATTACGCCAACTCTATTCTTATCCGTTTTTTCCAAATCAAGGGACGCATCATTCAGGGCCATTGAAGCAGCAGCATGGGCGAAATGGGTAAAACGGTCCGTCTTTTTGACATCCCGTTTTTCCATATAGTCCTCAGGGGTAAAATCTTCCACAACCGCGGCAATTTGTGAAGCATAGTCTTTAAATTGTTCAACCTTTTTAATGCCGCTTTTACCTTTCAGAAGATTTTCCCAGTAATCCTCTTTTGTTTTACCGATAGGGGTAACCACTCCCACCCCAGTCACTACTACTCTGCGCTTCAAATACTACACCTCATCTCACGTCACTATCTTTAGTAGTTAAAAAAACTTTATCCGCGGATAAATTATAAATATATTTTGCTAAGGCAAAATTTAAGAGATCGCCTTCTCTATGTAACTAACAATATCCCCGATCGTTTTAATCTTTTCAACTTCTTCGTCGGCAATTTCCAGGTTAAACTCCTCTTCCAACGCCATTACCAGTTCCACGACATCCAGCGAATCAGCATCAATATCTTCAAAAGTTGTCTTCCGATCAATTCTTTCCTCTTCCACGTCGAGCTGTTCGGAAATCATCGTTTTAACTTTATCAAAAATTTCCAAGTCCACTCACCTCCCTCCAAAGTAAATAAACCATTCCCACAAAAACTACAGGGAAAGCCCTCCGTCAATGGATAAGACAGTTCCGGTCAGATACCCGGCACCCTGAGCTAAAAAAAGGACAACCTCGGCTACTTCTTCCGGCTTCCCGTATCTTTCCAATGCTACGTGGGATAGAACTTTTTCTTTTACAGCTGCCGGTAAATCCTCCGTCATTTCCGTTTCGATAAATCCCGGAGCTATCGCATTAACAGTTATGGCTCTCTTGCCAAGTTCCTTGGCTAAAGATTTTGTAAAAGCGATCACGCCCCCCTTCGCAGCAGCATAGTTTGTCTGGCCGCTATTGCCGACCAATCCGGCAATAGAAGAAATATTTATAATCCGGCCTCCGCTTTTTTGCTTTAACAAAGGTTTAAGAACCGCTTTACAGCAGTTGAACATCCCCTTAAGGTTGGTATCCAAAACAATATCCCAATCGTCCTCTTTCATTAACGCCAGTAAGGTATCTCTCCTGATACCGGCATTATTAACCAGTATATCAATTCTCCCAAAATGATCAAGAGTTGTTCTTACCATTTTCTCACATTCAGCAAGAACAGTAACATCGGCCTGAACAAGTAAACCTTTTCCCTTCTCCTCTTCAATTTTTTTTAAAACTTCTTCAGCCGCACCTGCTTCCCGGTGATAGTTGATAGCCACGGCTGCCCCGGCCCGGACAAGAGTTAAAGCAATCTCTTTGCCGATGCCCCGGGATCCGCCGGTTACAATGGCGACTTTCCCCTGTAAAGTCACAGCGAAACCCCCTCCAGACGATTTAACAGTTTATTTAAGGTTTCCCCGTTTTCAACATGGAAGGCCGGAACATTCCTGTTAATCTTTTTCATAAACCCGGTCAATGCCCGACCAGGTCCAACTTCGATAAAAAAATTATAACCTTCTTTGATAAGAAGCTCAATAGAATTTTCCCATAAAACAGGGTTAAAAACTTGTTTAACCAGGGAAGCTTTAATTTCTTGCGGGTCGCTCAGATACTGTGCATTGATATTGGCCACAAAAGGAATAACCGGCTTTCTCAAAAAAATATTTTCCAGGAGCTCGGTCATCTTTCCTTCAAGAGAGGCTAGCAGACGGCTGTGAAAAGGCGCACTGACCGAGAGCATAACTGTTTTGGCCTTTTTCCCTTTCGCCAGGCGGCAGGCTTCCTCCAGGGCTTCCCTGTAGCCTGCAATAACAATCTGCCCCGGGCAGTTAAAGTTAACAGGCTCTACATGACCGACGGGAAGTGCCTCCCGGCATAAAGAAACAACCTCCTCGGAATTTAAACCCAAAATAGCGGCCATACCCCCCTTTCCGGAAGGAACCGCCTCCTGCATATAAATAGCTCTTTTTTGGACAAGAGGAAGGGCATCGGCAAACGTTAAAGATCCTGCACAAACCAGAGCGCTGTACTCTCCCAGACTTAAACCGGCTGTCCCGTCCGGGAAAATTCCTCTCTCCCTGAGAACAGCTAAAATGGCTATACTGGTCGTGAGCACTGCGGGCTGTGTTATTTCCGTCTGACGTAGTTGTTGTTCATCTCCGTCAAAGATGATCCTGCTTAAGCCAAAACCCAGAACATCGTCGGCTTCTTCAAAAATTTCCCTTGCTCCGGCAGAAATATTTGCCAGATCCTTTCCCATTCCAATATATTGTGCCCCCTGTCCGGGAAAAATAAAAGCACATTTTACCATTTCCTAATCCCTCACAATACAGATGTCAGAAGTCTGTGTGCCGGCAGGCCGGAAATACTACTAAAAACAATACTACAACGAAAATTTGCTTGTTTTACTAAACCTCTAATCTACTCCGTATACATTAGGCGCTCGGGTGAAGTGTCGGGCAAGGTGCGACTTTTTCCGGCCGTGCAAAGTCCCGGCGAAGCGCAGGCCGGAAGCTTACCCTGCAGACAGGACGTCTGCAGCCGGCTCGCTGCCATGGAGGGCAGCGAGCCGGGTAGGTAAAGCGAAGGTCTAAGCAGAACCGCAGGACTTGCAGGCTGGAAACCGGAGCACCGGTCCGGCGCTTTACCCGAACGCCCCGAACGAACCGCGTCCCCATTTCACCACTAATTACTACTACCAGTTCAAAGCTGCCGCTCCCCAGGTCAAACCTGCGCCAAAGGAGACCAGGGCAAGCAGGTCCCCTTGTTTGAGCTTTCCCGCCTCAAAAGCTTCATCCAGAAGAACAGGGATTGCGGCGGAAGACATATTTCCGTAACGATGTATATTTGTTAAAACCTGCTCGTCGTTCAGCCCCAATCTTTTGCAGGCTGAATCGATAATGCGGATATTTGCCTGGTGAGGAGCAATATAGCTTATATCGGCCGGTTTTTTACCACACATATTTAGAACATTGGTAGTCGATTCCACCATTATTTTAACAGCAAATTTAAAAATTTCAGGGCCGTTCATTTTTACATAGTGCGCTCTTTCTTCCAGTGTCTTCAGTGTAGGCGGGCGGCGGGATCCTCCGGCCGGAATATCGAGAAGTTCCGCCTTTGTACCATCGGAAAACATTTTGGAAGCCAGTATACCCCTGCCCTCCTCCACTTGTTGCAAAACCACCGCTCCCGCGCCGTCGCCAAAAAGCACACAAGTATTCCGGTCCGTCCAATCGACAATAGGTGAAAGTGTGTCCACCCCGATAAGCAGAATATTTTTCGCCGCCCCGGTTTCAATAAACTGTTGGCCGACTGTCAGCCCGTAAAGAAAACCTGTACACCCTGCAGCCAGATCAAATGCTGCTGCCCTGTGTGCATTGAGCCTTGCCTGGACTAAACAGGCTGAAGAGGGTAGAAGCTGGTCCGCAGTTACCGTGGCTACAATCAATATATCGATCTCTTCCGGTTTCAAAGCCGCCCTTTCCAAAGCTATCCGCGCGGCAATTTCAGAAAGGCTGGAGTTTGTTTCCGTCCCGCTGATGATTCTCCTCTCTTTAATTCCTGATCTGGAAGTTATCCATTCATCACTGGTTTCCACGATATATTCCAGTTCCCGGTTGGTTAATCTGCACACAGGGAGGGCTTTTCCCGTTGATACGATACCAGCTTTTCTCCCGGTTTTCATTTCAGCCCCTCCTTCGGATCCTGTTTCAATTCTTCTTCAATTTTAAGGTTTGTATTTTTTTTGGCAAAAGAATATGCCCGCTTCAGCAAAGCCTGACTAATTGCTCTTCCCCTGGAGGCACCGTGGCATTTTATACAAATCCCGTTAACGCCAATCAGTATTGAACCGCCGTATTCCGCTTCATCCAGTCTGGAATAAATTTTTTGTAAAGTAGATAAAAATATGGCGGAAATATTTGCATCCTTCTGAAATTCATTCTTCAAATAGGTAAAAATATCCGTTGCGATCCCTTCAAAAGCTTTTAAAAAAACATTGCCCACAAAACCGTCGCAAATAAGTATATCGGTCTTATTCTGAAAAAGTTCTTTGGCTTCCAAATTACCGACAAAATTAATCTGATGACTTTCTTTAAACAACTGATATGCTCGTTTTATTTGAGCATTTCCCTTATTTTCCTCTGAACCGATGTTTAAAAGGGCTATGCGGGGATCAGGCTTGCCCAGAACCTCTTGGGTATAAACTTTGCCCATCTGGGCGTACTGCCAAAGGTGTTCAGGTTTTGCGTTCATATTTGCCCCAACATCAAGTATTACAACGTCCTCTCCTTCGAAAGTAGGAAATTCCGCCAAAAGAGCAGGTCGCTTAATACCGTTTAATCTTCCCAGAAATAATAAACCGCCGGCCATAAGAGCACCCGTACTGCCGGCGCTGAGAACGGCATCTGCTTGACCGGAACGAACCAGCTGCAAGGCAGTGACCATTGAAGATGTTTTTTTACGGCGAATGGCAAGACCCGGGTCTTCATTATTTCCGATCACTTCATCAGCATGAATGACAGCAACACGATCTACGTCTATCTCTCGTTCAATACTTTGCCGGATAACGTCTTCTCGGCCAACTAGCAGAACTTCCAGATCTTCCGTTTGCTCGACGGCATTAAGAACTCCTTTGACAATTTCGGCAGGGGCAAAATCACCCCCCATGGCATCCACAGCTACCCTCAACACATTCCCAACTCCTAAAAGAAAAAAATAAAACAAACCCCGGGCAAGACAAAAATATCCCGGGTTTAAAAACTGGAATCTAAGATTTGACGGATTTGACGATTTCTTTTCCTTTATAAAAACCACAGCTTCCGCAAATATGATGCGGTAATTTCAACTCACGGCATTTTGGACAGACAACAAGACCGGGTACTGCCAACTTCCAATGGGTGCGTCGTTTATTTCTCCTTGTTTTTGACGTTCTTCTCTTCGGTACTGCCAACCTAATCACCTCCAAATTCTTTTCTAAACTAGTACAGCTACCTATTTTCTTTACGTAATTTATCCAACAAAGACCATCTGTCATCCGTCTTCTCATCGGCACAGGAACAGGAATATTTATTCCTGTCTCGACCGCAAACCGGACATAAGCCTTTGCATTCTTCATGACATAATATTTTTAACGGTTGAGCGATAAAAAAAGCTTGCTTAAAGTACTCATCCAGCCTGAGCAGTTCTCCTTTAAAAAGATATTGTTCTCTTTTTTCCGTATCGGTATAAGGGAACTTCCCGTTTTCTCCTGCCTGCTGGTGAATAAATTCTTCGTTAAACGATTCTTGCAGAGTATAATCGGTTTGTTCCAGGCAACGGCTGCACTCGCCTGTAAGTTCCGCCTGCCAACTTCCTCTAATAAGAACCCGGTTATTTACATATGCTGCTTTAAGCAAAACCTCTAAAACCGGAACTTTTCCTTGGGACCCTTTTATTTCCGGATCTTTAATTTCTATTTCGTCATGATACTCTAAAAACCGTCCCCCTGCTTTTTTTAAATCAGGTATAAAAAGTTCCATTTGCTCCCACCCCCTTGGGAATCAAGCCTAATTATATATGAGGTGTAAGTTTTTTGTCAAGAATCAAGCTAGTTGTTCTAATATGTGATGCCGTCTACTTCCTGTTTTTTTTCACCGCTAAAGGTAACTAAAATTCGATTCGGAACGCAGACAATACTCTGGTAATCGCGGCTGATCCATCCTGTATGAGAACAGATTCCATGCGGACAAAGGTTCTCAGGCAGGGGAAGCATTCGTACCCGCCCCCGGCTGATTTCCAGGGTAGCAGTATACTCATTATTCTTGCCAAAGGGAAATTTTACAATTCTCTCAGTTTGATCGTCAAAGGAAACTTCCATCACAAACCGGTTATCCACAAAAATAGAAATATATTTTTGTTCCCCCCGGGCATCGAGACGAAAATTAAACAAAAAGGTAGCAAGACTTAATACCAGAATAAATACGATTATTGCTTTATCATAAAAAGTCAGCTTTACAGACAATTTCCCGTGTCTCCCCTTATTTACTTTACAAATTTTCATTATAACCTAATATACACCGAAAAACAACTCTGTAAAACCAATTTTAAAAATACTTCCGAATTTGCGTTCTTTCTCCGGATAATCGCCGAAATCCTAATAAAATTTAATATCCATACTTATAGGCAGGTTAATTACGGGAAACCGTTTACCGTTCGGTTAATTTAATCGTAGCACTCCCTATGGCGGCAAGGGCTCCATCATTGTAAATATAAACCAGCCCAAAAGCCATTAAATTCTTCCTATGAATAATTTCACCCTCAACATTTATCGTTCCCCCTGTTATGGCCTTTAAATAATTTACTTTTAGTTCCACTGTGGCAATCCCCTTTACTTTACGGTCCTGCAAAAGAACATAACCGAGGCCCACATCAACAAGAGACGAAATGACACCCCCGTGTAAAGTGCCCATGGGATTAGTCAATTTTTCACTAAACTTCAAGGCAAGGCGCGCCCGGGGATATACGGATTCCTCCACTTCAATCCCTAAAAGATGCATATAAGGAGAAGGGCCTATCGTACCATCCATAGTATTTCTGCCCTTTCTTTTAGTTTTTTATCTGGTCAAAAACTTTTAAATACGTTACAATTGTAATTACATTACCCTATTAAAGGGGGAGAAGCCCATGCTTTTTAGAAAAGCGAAAATGTCCGATATTGAAAAAATAGCCGCTTTAATCAATTTTTACGCAGATAAAGGGGCTATGCTGCCCCGGACAATTCCTTACATGTACCAGAGAGTCAGAGAATACACAGTAATTGAGGATAATAATGGCACTATCATTGCGGTGGGAAGTCTGCATATCCTCTGGAGCGACCTGGCGGAAATATGTTCTCTGGCGGTCCGCCCTGAAAACATCAGCAACGGCCTGGGTTTGTCTCTCGTCGAGAGATTGCTTCAGGAAAGCCGGGAACTTGAAATAAAAAATATTTTTACATTAACTTACCAGCCGACATTTTTTGAAAAATGCGGCTTTACCAGAATTGAAAAGGAAAATTTACCGCAAAAAGTCTGGACCGAATGTATTAACTGCCCCAAATTCCCAAATTGCGACGAAATCGCCTTAATACGAAAAATTTAGTAACTCCCTAATATTATCGTTACATATTTTTCTCTTAATTGTTTCTCATTTTCCGTATCACGGCAGCAGCCATTTGCGAAGTCGTGGCTTCTCCTCCCAGGTCGTATGTAACCTCTTTCCCCTCGGCAATGACCTCTGAGAGGGCCTTTTCAATTTTTACTGCTACTTCCGTTTGGCCCAGATACTTTAACATTAGAACAGCCGAAAGTAGAATTGCTGTCGGGTTCACTTTATTTTGCCCGGCATATTTCGGGGCACTACCGTGGACAGGTTCAAAAATCGCGGCCTCTTCACCGATATTTGCCCCGGGCGCAACTCCAAGCCCTCCCACCAGGCCGGCGCAAAGATCCGAAAGAATATCCCCGTAGAGATTGGGCATCACCAGCACATCATACAGGTTTGGTTTAACCACCAACTGCATACACATATTGTCAACAATACGATCCTCAAATTCAATATCCGGATATTCCGTCGCGACTGCCCGTGCTACATCCAGGAAAAGTCCGTCGGTGCATTTCATGATATTGGCCTTATGGACAGCAGTTACTTTTTTTCTTTTTTCCGTTCTTGCATACTCAAAAGCAAAACGGACAATTCGTTCCGAACCTTTACGGGTAATGATTTTAATACTTTCGGCCGCATCTTCTCCGACCATATGTTCGACTCCGGCATAAAGATCTTCCGTATTCTCTCTGACAACAACCAAATCGATATCATTGTAACGACTGAGAATTCCTTTGTAGGTTTTAACAGGCCGCAGATTGACATAAAGGTCCAACGCTTTTCTTAAAGCAACATTTATACTGCGGAAACCTGTGCCCACAGGAGTTGTCAGGGGACCTTTCAGCGCGACTTTATTTCTGCGAATGGAATCGATAACTTCATCCGGCAAAACCTTCATTCCTTTTTCGTAAGCAGTCTGTCCTGCATCCATGATTTCCCATTTAAGATCCGCGCCTCCGGCTTCCAATACTTCCAGGGTTGCAGAGGTTAATTCCGGTCCCGTTCCATCACCGGGAATTACCGTTATTGTTTGCATTGTTTTACCTCCTTGTGCTAAAAATTTTCATCGCCATAAATCTGCTGATAACGCTTGTACGTCCTTTCAACTTTCTGAATAAAGAAGCGGGTCTCAGGGAAAGGGATATCTTCCAAACTGTCCCTTCTACCGCTCCAGATTCCTTCTTCAAGCCACCTTCCCACATGCCCTCTTCCACCGTTATAAGCTGCCAGTGCCGGGTAAAGCTCCCCGTTGAATTGGCGCAGAAGATCGTTGAAGTACCAGGTACCCAGGGAGATATTGATACCGGGATCATAAAATTTTTCTTCGGAAAAATTATCTAATCCGATCTGCCCGGCGATCCAAAACCCTGTGTCAGGCATAATTTGCATTAATCCTCTTGCCCCTTTTTCCGACCTTGCCGTATGCTCAAAACCGCTCTCAACGCGCATAATTGAGACAATAAGCAAGGGGTCCAGATCGTATTTGGCGGCTTCGGAGACAACTAACTCCCTGTAGGGAAAAGGATAGACAAAGCGAGCGAAATTATTCGCCTGGGTCAGTAAAATATAAAAAAAGAGAAGAAATATTAAAAGATAAAAAAACCTTTTTATTACTGTCAAAAAAAGAACACCCCGAACTTAAAATTCAGGTATTTAGAATTAAGAAATCTGCACTCAGCATAATTATGAAAGGAGATCAACCTTTCCTTATTCCGGCCCCCGACTTCTGACCTCCAGCTCGTGAGTCAGTTTCTCCCAGATGCTCTCTACCTGATCCTGTAAAATATTTAACTGACCGTTATTATAAATAATATAATCGGCAGATTTAATTTTTTCTTGAAGATCCATCTGTGATCTGATACGGCGCAGGGCTTCTTCCCCGGAAAGGCCGTCCCTGTCTCTTAACCTGCTAATCTGCTTTTCTTCGTCTGCGGCAATAACAAGGACAATATCTACTTCTTTATCCATACCAATCTCATAGAGCAGGGGAATATCCCAGATCTGAATTGTTTTGGGAAATTCCAGGGCAAGTCTTTTACTTTTTTCAGAAAAACGTTCACTGACGCGGGGATGGGTAATGGTGTTTAATTTTTGAAGGGCTTTGCGGTCTGAAAAAACAAGGGAGGCAATTTTTGCCCTGTTCAGGGATCCGTCTTCTTGTAAAACCCCCTTTCCCATCCAGGAAACAATTTCAAGCCAGGCAGGTTTTCCGGGTTCAACGACTTCCCTGGCAATTCGGTCGGCGTCCAGCAGAAGGGCACCTTTCAAAACGAACATTTTTGCTATTGTTGATTTGCCGCAGGCTATCCCTCCGGTTAAGCCGACCTTAAGCAATGCTGCACAACCACCTTTTCTCATAAACAAAAAAAAAGCATTGAGACGCTTTACGTCTATAGTATATTAAAAACGCCCGCTAAAATCAATATCCCCCGGACTTTCTTTTTCACCTTCCTTTTATTCCCGGCATACTCTATCAGAGCATTAAAAACGATGAAGGTGATAGAATGGAATTTTTTACTGCCGTATTGCTGGCCGTAGCTCTCAGTATCGATGGTTTTGGAGTAGGCCTGGCTTACGGAATCAGAAAGATTAAAGTCTCTTTCTTTCCCATAATTTTAATTGTATTCTGTTCAGGTTTAGCTTTGACGTTTTCGCTGGTTACAGGTCAATTAGTTGCCGGTTTTATTCCCAATCATCTGGCAAGTGCTTTGGGCGGCACTATTTTAGTGTTAATCGGTTTTTGGCAGTTGGTGGAAGGTTTAAAAAAATATAAAGATAACCCTGTCCTGCTGACAATAAAATTAAAAACTTTCGGCCTGGTCCTGCAAGTTATACGTGAACCTGAAAATGCTGATATGGATAAATCAGGAGATATTAATTACAGAGAGGCCTTACTCCTGGGAGTTGCCTTAAATATGGATGTTATGGGAGTAGGCTTCGGAGCTGCCATTGCAGGTTACTCCTTTCTCTTAATTCCTTTTGTTACGACAGCTTTATTTTTCGCCTTATATTCAGGCTTACTGATTGGAGAAAAATATACTACAGGGTTTTTAGGCAAAAAAGGATACATATTACCGGGAACAGTATTGATACTTTTAGGTATAATCAACCTTATCCGCTAAAACAGTTTACATAACCTGGCAGGCCGGGCAAAAATAAGTTCCCCGGCCTGCCACACTCCGGCGAACTATGACCTGCCCGCACCTTGGACAGGGTTCTTTTTCCCTGCGGTAGACCTTGAGGTGATGCTGAAATTCTCCGCTGCGTCCATAGGGATCCTGATAATTTGCCACACTTACTCCCCCGCATTTAATCCCCTCCCCCAGAACATCCCGGATCGCCTGCAGCAATTTTGCCTGATCATCCGGGCACAGAGTCTCCAAACGTCGTGAAGGATTTAAACCGGCACGGAATAAGGCTTCATCCGTATAAATATTTCCCAATCCGGAAAAATTTCTTTGGTCAAGAAGAAAAGCTTTGAGGCTGCTTTTGGGTTTCTTTTTTAGTATCTCCCGGAAAAAAGAAAGATCAGGGATATCTTCCCAAAGATCAGGGCCCAGCCGCACCTTATTTGTCTTCTCCAGCGTCTCTTTATCCCAGAGCCTGAATGTGCCGAATTTACGTATATCCCGGAAATGAAGCTCGCTGCCTCCTTCTAAATAAAAGATAGCCCTGATATATTTATCCGCTCGGCGGCCCTCCGGGAAAAAGAAAAAAGCTCCGGTCATACGGAGGTGAACTTCCAGGATTTTCTCCCCGGTTAAACAAAAATGTAGATACTTCCCTCGCCGTTTTACCCCCAGAATATGCTTCCCCTGTACCTGCTCAGCAAAATCCGCAGGGGAGAGCTTGCCCAGCATACCTTGGAAAAAAAATTTTGTTCCGGTTATCTTTTTTTCCATTAAACAGCCTTTTAAAATCCTTGCTATCAACTCTACTTCGGGTAGTTCGGGCATAAAAGCTCAGCCTCCTTCTAAAGGAAAAAGATGATACCAGTCTTTACCGGCTTTTAGATCAACTTTAAGAGGAACAGAAAGAGGAAAAATCCCTTCCATCAGTTCTTTAACCGTCAAGCTTACTTCTTCCAATTTTTCCGGGGGAACTTCAAAGATCAGTTCGTCATGAACCTGAAGAAGCATGGAGGCCCTGTACGTCGCTTTTTCCAGTTCCCTGTCAATCGCTATCATGGCTGCCTTGATGATATCCGCCGCGGAACCCTGAACAGGAGTATTCCGGGCCATCCTTTCGGCAAAACTACGCCGGTTAAAATTAGTATGATTTATATCAGGAAGGTAGCGCCTCCTGTTCATGACGGTGGTTACGTAACCTTTCTCCCTGGCTGTTGTGATGCATTCTTCAACATATTTTTTTACGCCCGGATAACGTTGAAAATATTGGTTGATATACTCCCTCGCCTCAGCCCGTGATATCTGCAGATCCTGAGATAAGCCATAATCACTTATCCCGTAGATAATGCCAAAATTCACCGCTTTCGCCCTACTCCGCATCAAAGGCGTTACCTCCTCCGAAGAAACGCCGAATACCTCTGCTGCCGTTCTCATGTGAATATCTTCCCCGCTGTTAAACGCATGGACCAGGCTGGGGTCCTGAGAGAGATGGGCCATGATGCGAAGCTCAATTTGTGAATAATCGGCAGCAAAGAAAAGGTTATTCTTATCCGCAGGGATAAAAGCCCGGCGCAAACGCCTGCCGCTCTCCCATTTAACAGGGATATTTTGCAAATTAGGATCTTTACTGCTCAGCCTTCCGGTAGCAGTGACCGCCTGGTTAAATGTTGTATTAATTCTTCCCGTTTTCTTGTTAATAAAAGGATAAAATCCTTCCAAATACGTATTTTTAATTTTCGCCACTGTACGGTATTCAAAAATCCTGGAGGCGATGGGATGAATTGCTGCCAACTCCTGAAGAACCCTGGCATCGGTAGAATACCCTGTTTTTATTTTACGTAATGCAGGAAGTTTTAGCTTTTCAAAGAGAATATAACTTAACTGCTGGGGAGAATTAAGATTAAACGTTTGGCCGGCCATCATTGTTATCTCTTTTTCGAGCAGGCGAAGGCTTGCTTCCATCTCCGCCGCCAATTCCTGAAATATTTTTTCTTCTACTTTAATACCCCTCAGCTCCATTTTTGCCAAAACCGGAACAAGGGGCAGTTCCAGGTGGAAAAACAAATTATCAAGTTTGCGGAGTTCCAAATTATGCCGTAAAACCTCTTCTAGCAAAGGCAGCTCCCTGATGCACCCCATAAGGGAACGGATCTCCTGCTTCTCTCTTTCCTTTCCGGCAGCTTTCTTCTCAGGTAAACGAATAGTTTTACCTAAATATTCCTCTAATAAGACGGGGAGATGATAGGCCGGTTTATCTGCTTCAAGCAAATAAGCGGCCAAAAGTGTATCAAAAACGGAACATTTAACGGTAATACCCTTTTTTATGAAAAGTTTAAGCAATATTTTCCAGTCATGGGTAATTAAATACCGTGAAGGATCGGCAAAAACATCTCTAAACATCCCGGTAATCCGTTCATCCTGCAACGTATCTCCCCAAGGGATGTAAACAGGTTCTTCTCCCTTCTGGAAAAAGACCAGTCCCCGGTAAAAACTTTCATAAGGAGGCGAAGCATCTTTCTCCATGGATAACAGGACAGTAAAGGAAGACTCTTTGCCTAACCTGGTCAAAAATGCCGCAAGAAGGTCCGGATCAGAAAGGATACGGACTTTCGGATCATCGTCAATATGCTCACACTCAGCTCTGCCGTTATCTTCCCCAACCCCGGATTTCCATACTTCTCCGCCGGCTTCTCCCACATGCTCCATTTCTTTCCGGCAGTCTTTTTCCAGGAGAGAAATCTGCCCTGTTTGGTTTTTTTTCTGTTTTTCCGACGGTTTTTCTTGTAAATTTTGAATACCTATTTCGTCAAATTCCGGTATTTTTTTAAGAAGGTTATTAAATTCCAAACGTGTAAATATATCGTAGAGTGCTTTAACGTCCGGCTTGCTAAGACGGCATTTTCTCAGAGGAAGTGTAATGGGCACCTGTCTGTCGATAGTTACCAGTTCCCTGCTGAGCAAAGCCTGGGAAATATTTTCGCTTAAAGATTCCCCTATCTTTCCTTTAATTTCCTCGCGCTTTTTCAGCGTCTCATCCAGGGAACCGTATTTGCTCAACAATTGCAAAGCTCTTTTTTCACCGATCCCGGGAACTCCCGGAATATTATCCGAGCTATCGCCTTTTAAGGCCTTAAAATCAATCCATTGCTCCGGAGTAAGACCGTAATCTTCAAACAAGCGAACTGATGTTATCTCTTGCAAATTTGTAATCCCTTTACGGGTTATTAAAGCTTTGACCATTGGGGATAAAAGCTGGTAAACGTCGGCATCTGCCGTTACGATTACCGTCAGAAGGCCGGCTTCTTCTCCCTGGCGGGCAAAAGTGCCGATCAAGTCATCCGCCTCATAGCCTTCCATTTCAAAAGAAGGAATATTAAAAGCATGCAGTATATCTTTAATAAGAGGTAATTGCTCACGCATCTCCGGAGGGGTTTTTTCCCTCGTTGCTTTATATTCACCGTATTTTTTATGACGGAACGTGGGGCTTGGGTAGTCGAAAGCCACTGCCAGATAGTCAGGAGATTCGTCTTTTTTTAGACGCAATAACATGTTGATGAAACCAAGAACAGCACCTGTATGCACCCCCTGTTTGGTAGCCAAATCCAGGGGAAGGGCAAAAAAAGCCCTGTAAGCCAGGCTATGACCATCCAGAATAAAAAATGTAGCTTCCTTTTCCCGCTTTTTGGACAATTTTACCTTCCTCTCCAGGTTATTAAAAAGGAGCGGGAAACTTTTTCCTGCTCCAAAATAAAAGGTCAGATGTCGGAATGCCGGTGGGCCGGAATAAACCGGATCATGCTTGTATATTGACCGACTTCTTCAGGCTTCCGATAAAAAATTTCAGAGGTCAATAGTCATGGTACCATCATGCCGGAAAAAAACGAAACCTGCTTTTTCCCTGCTCTCGGTTCCCGGCGCTTCCCTTTTAACTATCTATCGTCTTCAGCAGGTTCACCATTTCTATAGCACCCAGGGTTGCATCCCATCCCTTGTTGCCTGCTTTTGTGCCGGCCCTTTCAATAGCCTGTTCCAGGGTGTCGCTGGTAATTACGCCGAACATAACGGGAACTCCGGTTTCCAAACCTACCAAAGCGATACCTTTAGCTACTTCAGAGGCCACATATTCAAAATGAGGGGTTGCGCCCCTGATGACTGCTCCCAAACAAATTACGGCATCAAAACGTCCGCCCGCGGCAATTTTTTTGGCGACAAGTGGTATCTCGAAAGAACCGGGCACCCAAAATATTTCAATATTATCATCCTGAGCATCATGTCTCTTTAATGCATCCAGGGCCCCCGATAAAAGTTTACTGGAGATAAATTCATTAAAACGGCCGACTATAAGTCCAAAACGAAAATCTTTAGCTGTTAGATGCCCTTCAAATTGCCTGATCAAATCTTTTTCCTCCCCCTTAAATACTGAATAAAAATATTATATAAATATCTTTTTTCCTAAGATTTAGAGCCCAGAAAATGCCCAAGCTTATCCTTTTTGGTTTGCAGGTAACGCATACTGTGAGAACTTGGCGAAATTTCAATGGGGACACGTTCGACGATAGTCAAATCATATCCCTCCAGTCCTTTAATCTTGCGGGGATTGTTCGTTAAAAGGCGCATTTTCCGTACACCCAGGTCAACCAGTATCTGGGCACCCAGACCATAATCCCGCAGATCAGCCGGAAAACCCAGTTCTTCATTGGCTTCGACAGTATCTCTCCCGCAATCCTGGAGATAATAGGCTTTTAATTTATTGACAAGGCCGATACCTCTCCCCTCCTGTCGCATATAGACCAGCGCACCGCATCCCTCGTCATCTATTTGCTTCATTGCCTGGGCCAATTGCATCCCGCAATCACAGCGCAGTGAACCCAGAACATCTCCTGTAAAACATTCCGAGTGTACCCGGACCAGAACCGGCTTTTCACCATTAATTTCTCCTTTTACCATCGCCAGATGGGTCTTATCATCAACAGCATTCTCGTAAGCAATAAGTTTAAACTCCCCAAAAGAGGTAGGCAAAACGGTTTCTGCGGCTCTCCAGATAAGCTTCTGTTTTTTCATGCGATACTGGATAAGGTCTGCAATGGTCACAACTTTCATACCGTGCTCCTCGGCAAACTTCAACAGTTCCGGAACGCGGGCCATTGTCCCGTCCTCATTCATAATCTCGCAGATTACACCGGCAGGGTAAACACCTGCCAAATTGGCTATATCAATCACAGCTTCCGTATGACCGGCCCGGCGCAGAACGCCTCCATCCTTGGCCTTAAGAGGGAAAATATGCCCCGGACGGGTAAAATCCGCCGGCCCTGCACTGTCATCGATCAGTTTTTGGATTGTCTGAGCTCTCTCAAAGGCGGAAATTCCAGTTGAAGTTCCCCTGGCATCCACTGAGACCGTAAATGCCGTATCACGGCTATCTGTATTATTGGTTACCATCGGGGGAAGATCCAGCGTTTCAATACGCTCGGCAGTAAGAGGAACGCAAACAAGTCCACGCCCAAAACGGGTCATAAAGTTTACCGCCTCGGGGGTCACTTTTTCCGCGGCCAGGACCAGATCCCCTTCATTTTCTCTATCCTCATCATCAACCACGATAAACATTTTTCCCTGTTTAAAATCTTCAATGGCTTCTGCAATCGAATTAAAAGTCCCCTTCATTTTAACATCCCCTTCTAGTTACCAAATAAGTTTTTTAAATAAAACCGTTTTCCGATAAAAAAGAAACTGTCAGGCCCTGAGGTTCCTTTTTGCTGTTATTATCTTCCCGGTGAGGAAGAAGTATATTCCCTTGCAGATGGGGCGCAAGAAGCTTTTCTAGGTATTTTCCCAGCATGTCCGCTTCCAGATTGACCTTATCTCCCTGCTTCCGGTAAAACAGAGCCGTTTCTTTTAGTGTATGGGGAATCAAAGAAACCTGAAAAGAGGTATCGTCAAGATCAACAACGGTCAGGCTAATACCGTCAATAGCGATAGAACCCTTGACCACAACATAGCGCAAAACCTCCGGCGGTCCGCTAAAACATTTTACAACGGCATTGCCTTCTCTTCGTTCACGAAGAAGAATCCCGGTTCCATCAATATGACCACTTACAAAATGACCTCCCAGACGCCCTCCAGCCAGCAGAGCCCTCTCCAGGTTCACCTTTTCCCCTATTTTTAGATCCTGTAAGTTCGTCCTACGCATGGTCTCAGGCATAACATCCGCATAAAAAGCGTCCCCAGTGACTTTTGTTGCCGTTAGGCAAACACCGTTAACGGCAATACTGTCTCCTACCTTGAGATCTTCCAGGACTCTCCTGCCCTTAATAAAAAGGACAGCACTTTCTTTATTGTACCGCCTGCTTAATACTTCCCCCAGTTCTTCCACAATCCCCGTGAACAATTTCTTCCCCCCTTACAGGGTAACCGATAATTAACAGGTCTCGATCAAGTTGTTTCATTTCAATATTTTCCACTGTCCAGGCATTTTCCAGTTCTTCGATGCCTTCTCCTTCCAGGGGTGTTCGTGCCTCTTTCCCTCCAATAAGCAACGGAGCAGTAAAAAAATAAATTTTATCGATTAAATTTTCTGCCAGAAAAGAGTAATTTAAAGTCCCTCCTCCTTCCGCCAGGAGAATACTAATCTCCTTTTCACCCAGAACCTGCATCATAGCTTGTAAATCTACCCGTCCATTTTTCGAAGGAAGAATCATTACTTCCACACCTGCAGACTCCAGGGCAGCCAGCTTGGTCCGCGGAGCAAGTTCCGTCGTAGCAAGAAGTGTTTTAATCTCCGCAGCTGATTTGACAACTCTGGACTCTAAAGGCAACTTTCCTTTACTGTCGATAATAATTCGGGCCGGATTTTCTTTTTTTTCACCATTAAGACGTACATTGAGCAACGGATCATCCTGTAAGACAGTATTAATACCAACAACAATTCCATCCGACATGGAGCGTAATCTGTGAACGAATTTACGCGATTTCTCCCCGGTAATCCACCGGGATTTACCGCTTTTTGTCGCGATTTTCCCATCAAGGGTCATCGCCATTTTAACAATAAGAAACGGCGTTTTCGTTGTTATATATTTTAAAAATACTTCATTTAAACGGCGCGCTTTTTCCTCCAAAATACCAACTCTTACCTTGATACCGGCTTCTTGAAGTTTACGAATACCGGCACCGGAAACAAGCGGGTTGGGATCAACCATAGCAACAACAACTTTTTTGATACCGGCAGCAATAATAGCATCGACGCAAGGAGGTGTTCGACCTTGATGAGAACAGGGCTCCAGGTTTGCATATAATGTGGCCCCCCGGGCTTTTTCGCCGGCTTCCTGCAGGGCGATGATCTCTGCATGAGGCCCTCCTGCCTTTTCGTGGAAACCTGTGCCCACAACCTCTCCGTCTTTTACGAGTACTGCACCAACCATTGGATTGGGACTGGTTTTTCCACAACCCTGACGGGCAAGATCCAGAGCAGACCACATATATCGTTCCTCAGATTCCATCTAGTTTACATCACCTCTTACTTATTATTTTATTAATTATAACACAAAACATAATTTTCTTAAACATTTCTTTCCCTGGGAAAATTTTTTTTAAAGGTGTCGATTAAAGCAACAGGATTCGCGTGCCGGAAAAGAGCCGACCCTGCAACCAGTACCTCTGCCCCGGCAGCAATTACCTCTCCGGAAGTATCCTCGTTTATCCCTCCGTCTACCTGAATTAAAAAGGGCAGGTTCCTTTTTACCTTTTCCTCGGCAAGAGCCCTAATCTTGGGGATAACGGCCGGAATAAAATTCTGCCCGGGGAAGCCCGGGTTAACGGACATAATTAAAACAAGATCCAGATCCGGAAGCAGATACTCCAAGGCGCTCAGGGGGGTGGCAGGATTAAGGGCAACTCCTGCCTGCATACCCATATCTTTAATACTGTAAATCACTCTATGAAGATGCGTGCAGGTCTCGGCATGAACAGTCAAGGACTCCGCTCCTGCACTGTAAAAAGCGTCTAAAAAAATTTCGGGCTGCTTTATCATAAGGTGAACATCGAGAAAGAGACGGGTCCGGCCCTGCAGAGCCTTCACAATGAGCGGTCCGACAGTAATATTCGGGACAAAATGCCCGTCCATAACATCTATATGCAACCAATCCGCACCGGCTGACTCCATCTTTTGCACTTCCTGAAGAAGACAGGCAAAATCTGCCGAAAGAATGGAAGGTGCTACTTTAATCATTCCTTCTCCCCCTTTTTTAAAAAAAGTTCTTCTTTTTGTTTGATTTCCCTTAGAAAAGCCAGATAATGATCATATCTCCAGGAGGCTATTTTACCTGTCTTAAGGGCATCTTTAACCGCACATTCCGGCTCGGCCACATGAAGACAACCGGCAAAACGGCATGAACCGGCAAGATCCTGCATCTCCGGGAAATAAAGTGCTAAATTGCCGGAAGTAAAACCTTTTAAATCCAACCTCTGAAATCCCGGGGTATCAATAATAAAAGCATCTCCATTCAGCTTAATCAAGCTAACATCCCGGGTTGTCTGGCGCCCTCTTTTGGTTTTTTTACTTACCGGCAAAGAAAGCAGGCCCAGTCCGGGTTTAAGTTTATTAACCAATGTGGTTTTTCCCGCCCCGGAGGGACCTGCCAGAGCGCAGACTTTGCCCGGCATCATACTTTTTAATTCATTAAAGCCCTGGTCTGTCACTGCACTGGTTAAAAAGACCCTGTAACCGCATGCCCGGTAAATATCTGTAATTTGATTAAAATTTTGGAAATCATTTACGCTAAGCAGGTCTGTTTTATTAAAACAAATCAGGACTTCTAGGCCGGCTCCCTCAGCAGCTAAAAGAATTCGATCAAGGAGAAAAAGATCAAGGGGGGGAGCTTTTATGGAGAGAAAGGCTATGACTTGATCTATATTGGCCACTGGAGGTCTTATCAGCCTGTTTTTACGGGTTAAGACGTTTTCAATAACTCCCTGTCCATCGTTCGTTAACTCAACTTCCACCATGTCCCCAACCAAAAGGTCGGTTCCCTTTTCTTTCAAACGTCCTCTGGCCCGGCATAAGATAAGTTCATCCCGGAAACCCTGGACAAAATAGAAACCGCCTTTTGCTTGTACCAGACGAGCTTGCAGGAAAACTCCTCCTTGGCAAATAAACTCACTGCTTCAGCAGGCTAAAACGCCGTATAGCAGTAAAAACCTGCTCCATCAATTTAAAAATTCCCACCTGCTAAAGCTCAAGAGGTGGGGAGGCTTATTACCCCAAAGAAAAAACTTACCGGAAAAGCTGGAAAGCTGAAAGGCTGTTTAGGGAAATTGTTTCGTATCAATCGTATAATATTCATTATCCCGCAATTCCATTAATATTACGTAACCGGAACCGACTCCTTGGACATCGATTACCTGGCCCTGAAAGACCCCCTCATAAAACACGCGGCTTCCCTCTTCATCTTCCACAGAAACCCTGATGACCTGACCGATATCCACCTCAGGATGCACCTGAATGGAATAAGTCTTGGAGGTTCCGGGTTCACGGCCTTTACTGACAACCAGATCTACCGGATCACCGGATTGAACCATCTCACCGGCAGGGGGGTATTGGGAAATTATTTTCCCTTCAGGAAAATCATCTGAATACTCACTTTCCGGATTGCGCAAAACCAGTCCGTAGAGGTTAAGCCACTCTTGGGCATCTTCGAGAAGCCATCCCTGAAAATCCCGCAGGGAAAACGGTTGTTTCCCGCTACTGAGAACAACATGAACAGTTTCCCCTCGGGAAAGCCGGAAACTTTGGCTTGGATTTTGCCGGACAACATAACCTGGAGCAATTTCTTCATTATACTCATGCTCTACTTCCATCTTTAATCCAACATCTTCCAGCATCAAACGGGCTTCCAGTTCCGACCTCCCCACCATATCCGGGACTTCGGAATAATCCGGACCTAAACTAATGACCAGTTCAATAATTCGTTCTTTCCTTACACTTCTCTCTGCCGGAGGATCCTGAGAGACAATATGGTGCGGCAGAATTTCCTCATCATGAATCTCCCCGGCGATTTTAAAACCAAGTCCAAGAGTCGATAATTGATCTTGTGCCTCTTGTGTACTAAGACCCCGCAGATCCGGGACCACTACTTCGGGAACGACCAAAAAAGCTCGCAAAAGTGTGTAACCGCCCCAAAATAGAACTACAACAGCGGCAAAAATAAATGTATAGATAATTACTTTCTTCCGTTTCAAGCGTCTCGCCATATCTTCTTCCCGCTCCTCATCGTCTTCTGTAAGAGTGTTACCGAACGAAGTATAGTAATGACGTCCCTTTCTACCCGGGTAATCCGACTCTTCCCGTGTTTCCAGCCATCCCTCCAGGTCATCCCTTAATTCAATCGCCCCGGCATAACGTAAATTTCGGTCTTTATGCAAAGTTTTCATTACTATTTTGTTCAATTCCCGCGGCAATTCAGGATTTAATTCCCCCGGAGGAACAATATCTTCCTGGAGATGCTTTAAAGCAACTGAAATAGGGCTTTCTCCCGAAAAAGGAACATTGCCGGTCAACAACTCATATAAAACGACGCCGAGAGAATAAATATCAGATTTTTGATCTGCACAACTTCCCCGTGCCTGCTCCGGAGAAGAATAATGAACCGAACCCAGCAAAGAGCGGCCGTGTGTTATTGTTGCATCGGCAGCAGCACGGGCAATGCCGAAATCGGTAACTTTAACCCTTCCATTGGGAGTGATAATAATATTTTGCGGTTTGATATCCCGATGAATAACATTTTCGCTATGGGCATGGACCAAAGCATCACATATTTGCAGAACCAAACGGACAGCTTCTTCGGGTTTTAAACGGCCGTTTTGCAGGATATGACTCTTGAGGGTTTTACCCTGAACATATTCCATAACGATAAAATGTATTCCTTCTTCTTCACCTTCATCATAAACGTTAACAATTGCGGGATGGGAAAGCATGGCCGAAGCTTTTGCCTCTTGTTTAAAACGGCGCAAAAACTCAGGATCATTAACAAATTGTTCATAAAGGATCTTTATAGCAACATGACGATTTAAACGGTGATCAATGCCTTTATAAACCCTGGCCATCCCGCCTTCGCCAATTTTTTCAAATATTTCATAACGGTTCCCCAGCAGCCTGCCGAGCATATCTTTCACTCTGGTTTCACCCTAATTTTAATATTTTAGAATAAAGATATCAATCAACGCGCATCAATACAAAGGTAATATTATCCAGACCTCCATAATTATTGGCCTGTTTAATCAACTCGTCTGCCGCCAAATCAAGATTTTGGCAACGATTAATTATTTCCTTGATCTGTTCGGGCCTGAGCATAGAAGTCAGCCCATCTGTACAGAGAAGTATATAATCGCCATTTTGGGGTTTTACTGTGTAAAAATCAACCTTATAAGAAGATATGGTTCCCAGGGCTCTGGTCAGCAGGTGGCGCTGGGGATGAGTATATGCTTCCTCCGGGTTTATTTCTCCATTCTTAACAAGCACCGCTACCAGAGAATGGTCTTCCGTAATTTGCAAACACATCTCCTCGTTTAAAAGATGAACCTGACTATCTCCAACATGTCCCACTAAAAGTTCATTACCCACTAAAATTACGGTGGTTAGAGTAGTCCCCATCCCTTCAAAATCGCGGTTTTGCCGCTGTGCAGTCAGTATTTCATCATTTGCTTCCCGGATCAACTCCTGTAAAAATAATTGACAGCCCTGCAAATCTCTCTGCTGTAATGTTTGAAGCTGTTCAAGATATTTCTTCTCCAGCAGATCAATGGCTATCGAGCTGGCAACCTCGCCGGCAGCATGACCACCCATACCGTCTGCAACAGCAAAAAGAAAAGGACCATTTTCGGGGGGTACATAAAAACGATCCTCATTTTTTTCACGCCTGCAACCCCGATGAGAACGGGCTGTAAATTTTAACATAGTCTCTCCTCGCCATTTTAGGCCTGGTAGAGTAAGTATAACAAAAAGAGGGCTGAAAAGCAATGAACTTTAATGCAAATATCCGTTCATATCCGTCATAATGCCGCTTTGAGCTTTCCTTCTACACAAAAAGCAGGTAAGAAGTAACTGTTACCGGGAAAGAGTAGGCCGTTCTCCCTCCAGGGCTAGCTCTTTTTTCTTATCCGTGCCAGGAAAAAGCCGTCCAGTCCATGTTTGTGCGGCTGGAGACGGACCATCCCATCCCCTTCTTCCTGCCTCCGCAGTTCCGGGGGCAAAAGAATTGCCGGCAAATCAGGGGCAGCCAGAGGCTCCTGCTCAAGAAAGCGCTGAATTACATCGTTTGTTTCCTCCGGCTCTGTGGAACAGGCACTGTAAACTAAAACTCCTCCCGGCTGAAGAGCCTGGAAAGCACTCCTCAGCAGTTCGGCCTGCAGCTTGGCGAGTGAAAAAATATCTTGTTCCTTCCGTCGCCATTTTAATTCTCCTTTGCGCCGGATAACGCCTAAACCGGAACAGGGCACATCCAGTAGAACCCTCTGAAAAGAAACATGTTTTTTCTCACAGATAGTTCGCCCGTCAAGCTTCTCCGTCCGGATAATTTCAATATCCTGCCTCTTCATTGTCTCCTGCAGCAGTCGCAGGCGATGAGGATATAAATCTGCCGCAACGATGGTGCCTTTATTCTCCATAAGCATAGCCATATGAAGTGCCTTCCCACCGGGAGCACTGCACAGATCGAGGACACTTTCCCCAGGCTTGGGATCGACTAGTGGGGCCACCAGCATAGAGGCTTCTCCCTGAATCTGAAAAAGACCATCCTTAAAACTTGTAAGATTAACCAATTTTTTTGTCAGTTCCAGGGTTAAACCTTCGGGAGCATAACGGCAGAACTCTGCCCCGACTCCTTCTTCCTTCAAAAGTTCCCTTAATTTTTCTCGCGTTATTTTTAGGGTATTTGTGCGCACAGTCAGAGGAGCTACTTGATTATTTGCAGAACAAAGCTGCTCTGCTTCATCAAAACCCATTTGCCCGATCCAGCGTCGGACGATCCAGAGAGGATAAGAGTAAACAATGGAAAGATAGAAAGAAGGATTGTCATCCCTGGAAGGCCAGGGAATATCCTCTCCGGACCGGATTATTTTCCGGAGCACAGCGTTAACCAAACCGGCAACCCCTTTATGCCCGAAACGATAAGCAAGTTTTACCGATTCATCAACTACAGCAGCCGCGGGAATCCGGTCCAGATATAAAAGCTGGTAAGCTCCAAGCCGTAAAATATTGCGTATCCATGGAGTTAAGTTATCAAGCGGAGAGGTCAGGAAAAGGGAAAGGACCCAATCCAGTGTATTCAATCGCTGAAGAACACCATAAGAAAGCCCTGTTAAAAGGGCCCTTTCTTCTTCAGCCGGAGAGAGCCTGGAAAGTAAACGGTTTAAAGCAAGATTGGCATAAGCCCCTTCCTCCACCTCTTTTAAAATTTTGAGGGCATAACTCCTCGCTGTCTCGTTTTCCCGTGTATTTACGATTTTTTCTCTCAATCTATCCTCTTTCTCTCTATCTTCTTTCTCTTAACAATAAAAGTCTAAAAAGCTGTGCCAGAGCAACAGCAAGAGCAGCAACATAAGTTAAAGCCGCAGCACGGAGGACTTGCCCCGCTCCTTCCAGTTCTTCTCCCTGGAGGAAACCGCCTCCATCCAGAAGAGCCAGAGCTCTGCTGCTCGCATTTAATTCCACGGGCAAGGTAACTGTTTGAAAAAAAACAGCAAAAAGAAAGACAGCGATGCCGATATCCATTAAAAAACTCAGACTTCCGCTAAATAAAAAACCAAGGAAAAAAAGAGGGAAGGCTGCTTTCGAACCAAATCCGGCCAGGGGGAAAATAGCGTTGCGAACCCCCAGGAGAGCATAACCTGTATCGTGCTGGATGGCATGACCCACCTCATGAGCGGCAATACCCAGAGCAGCAAGGGAATTATTGCGAAAAATTTCGGAGGAAAGCCGGACTACTTTGGCCCTGGGGTCATAATGATCCGTCAACTGGCCCTGCGTAAGTTCGACCGGGATATCCTCCATCCCTGCCTCATCCAAAAGAGAGCGGGCAATTTGTCCTCCTGTTAACCGGTTGCGGGAAGATACCCTGGAGTAACGTGTGTAAGTACTTTTAACTTTGTTCTGAGCATAGAGGGCAAAAGCCATGGCCGGCAAAACAAGAAGAATAAAGCCGCTGTCAAAAAAGAACATTAACATCTGACCTCCTTGCTTACTACTTCCCTATTTAGAAAAAAATCCAAAGCCTTTTCCACTTTTTGCAAATCAACCCTGGTATTAAAACATGGTCCATTGGGTCTTTCATTCAGGATGCCGAAAACAGGCAGGGGAAAGGTGTCAAGAACTCCGCTGGAAAGATCCCTTTCACAGGCAACAGCCACAATAATCTTAGGCTTATAGCGCTCCACCGCGCGGCGGGCTATCGTGCCTCCGGTGACAACTACCATATGAACTCCCCTGGATTCGGTTATCTCTAAAAGACGGGCAATCTGGCACTTACCGCAACGTTTGCAGTTTGTGACAATCTTCGTAATCCTAACCGGACAACCGTCAAATTGTAAACAGTGAGGAAGGAGCACTAATATTTTTTCCGCTTCTGTTTTGAGAGGATTTAAACACAAAAGCTGGTTATTTACTTCAATAAAAGAACGCTGTATTTTATCCTGGGCGATAGAGAGAAAACGTCCTATTTGCAAGACAAACGGATAAAGGTAAAGTGTCCGACCCACAAACCACGCCAAACCAGGAAATGTCCGTTTTTTTACTATGGCAAAAATAATACAGCAAAGGCCGCAAAGGATCAGGCCGGTGGAAAAAAAAGCAAGAGTAATGAGCACCATCGCCACGTTTCGCGAAAAAACGGCATCGGGATTTCCGGCGATAACAAGAAAATAAACTATTATGATAATAATCAGGATTAGTGCCGAAAGTAAAAGGCCAAGAAATGTTCTTTTTTTTGTCTTACCCCCAACTGTTGCTATTTCATGCAAATTTTTCACCAACCTGCAGGGAGTATCCCTTTAAAAAATCTCCGCTTTTCATTCTTTTTTTACCTTCCGGTTGCAGTTCAAGAACTTTAAGAGAACTTTTGGCTGTAGAAACGTCAAAAAAATCCTTTTCCACCCGGCAAATTGTTCCTGTCGAACCTAAAGATGCGGATACTTCTTCTATCTGTTTTTCCGGAACAGCCTTCCAAATTTTAATACGTTTTCCCCGATAGTATGTATAAGCTCCGGGAAAAGGATCCAGGGCCCGGATCTGATTGGTCAGGGAAAAGGCATCTTTTGACCAGTCGATTACTTCGTCCTCCCGGGAAAGGGGAGGAGCAAAGGTCGCTTTCTCATCTTCCTGGGGAATGCGCGGCACGTCTCCTCTTCCGATCAGCTTGAGCGCTTCCAGCAGTTTTTCCGCTCCCAGCACAGCCAAACGGTCATAAAGCATTCCAAAAGTCTCTTCCGGCTCAATCATGACTTTTTCCTGTAAAATTATGTCTCCGGCATCCATCCTGGAAGACATATAGAAAATAGAAACTCCCGTTGCCTCCTCTCCGGCCAGCAACGCTCTCTGTATAGGTGCAGCTCCCCGATAAGACGGAAGAAGAGATGGATGCAAGTTAATGGCCCCCAGAGGAGGAATCGCGAGAACGGCAGGCGGTAAGATCATTCCATAGGCAACGGCTACCAGTATTTCAGGCTTTAAATCCTGCAGGATGTTTTCCAACTCAACTTTACTCTGCGGTTGAAAGAGTTGTTGTCCATACTGTAAAGTCATCTCTTTCACAGGTGGCGAAGAAATTTTTTTCCCTCTTCCTGCCGGTCGATCCGGCCTGGTAATAACTCCTACAAGGTTAAGTCCATTGTCAAGCAGCAATTTAAGGGAAGGAAGAGCAAAAGGAGCGGTTCCGAGAAAAACAATTTTCTCATTCGGCAACAAAGAACACCTCAACTATCTGTTCAAACTAAAAGTTTTCGTGAAAAGTCCAAAGTCAAACGTTTAGATTTTAGACTCCCGGATTACGATTTTTCCCGTAGTTTTTCCAGTTCTTCAGGAGTAAGGATATGTGATGCCCTGTCGACAAAAAGGATCCCTTCCAGATGATCAATTTCATGCTGGAAAACCCTGGCCAAAAAGCCTTTTGCATTAAGACGGACCTCTTTCCCTTCCCTGTCCAGCCCGGTCACTTGAACATGCTCAGCCCGGGAAACTTCACCATAAATGCCTGGAAAGCTCAAGCAACCTTCATAATCCACAACATTACCCTTGCTGGAGGCAATAACCGGGTTAACCAGTTCCAGAATAGCGTCTTCATCGCGGACGACAATAACTCTTTTGGATATTCCGACTTGAGGAGCCGCCAGACCTGCCCCTTCAGAGTCGATCATCGTCTCGGCCATATCATCCAGCAATTGCTGTAAACCGGGTGTAAACCGGTTTACCTGTTCGGCCTTTTTTCGTAAAACAGGGTCTCCATTTTTTCTGACATTTCTTAAAGCCATCTTTCAACCTCCCCATCAATATTATAACATCATCTGGGGATTAAAATCCACCGTTACACGAACATCTTTCTTTAATTCTTTCCGAAAATTCCAGACGATCTCTCTGATTTCATTTTCGAGCCGGTGCAATTGATCTCCTTTAAAGACAATATGAAAACGATAATACCCTTCTTTTTTTTGCAGGGGAGCAGGAAAAGGTTCCGACAGAACAGGAACAGGGGCCTTCTGCCCTGTCAGGGATAATCCTGCCTGCAGCCTTTTTTTTAGTTTCATGGCATAGTACCTGGCCTTTTCCTCATCCGGAGAACTGCAACAAAATAAAAGCATCTCCGAAAAAGGCGGGTATGTCAGACGTGAGCGTCTGCCGGCTTCTTCAGCAATAAAACCTTTATAATCATGGGAAGCTGCTCCCTTAATACTATAATGCCAGGGGGTATACGTCTGTATAATTACTTTTCCTTTTTTTTCACCTCTTCCAGCCCGGCCGGCCACCTGAGAGAGCAATTGAAAAGTTCTTTCACCAGCCCGAAAGTCCGGTAGGTGAAGCGTAATATCTGCAGCGATCACCCCGACCAGGGTCACTCCCGGAAAGTCAAGGCCTTTGGCCACCATCTGAGTCCCAATAAGCACCTGCGCTTTTTTTTCGTTAAAAGCCTTCCACATTTTAAAGTGAGTTCCTTTTACTGCCGTTGCATCGCTATCCATGCGGATAATTTCAACCCCTGGAAATCGCATGTTCATTTCTTTTTCTACCTTTTGCGTTCCCAGTCCAAAACTCCTCAAATAGGGGCTGCCGCATTCAGGGCAGATCTGGGAAGCTTCGCTGCGATACCCACAGAAATGGCATTGAAGATGTTCCGGAGATGTATGATAAGTCAGGGAAACGGAACAAAAAGGACAGCGGATGACAAAACCGCAAACCCTGCAAAGCTGAAAACCGGCAAACCCTCGCCGGTTAAGGAAAAGAATGACCTGTTCCCCTCCGGCCAGAGTTTCTTTAATGGCGGAAAGCAGGACACGGCTGAAGATACTCCGATTCTTTTGTTGGAACTCTCTGCGCATATCCACGATCTGAACTGCCGGTAGGAAACGCCCCTCCACTCTTTCGGACATTTCCACCATCTTTAACTCTTTCTTTTGAACCTTCAGATATGAATCAAGGGAAGGTGTTGCACTACCCATGAGTAAAAGGGCCTCATGATAAACGGCTCTTTTTTTGGCAACATCACGGGTGTGATAACGGGGAGCTTCTTCCTGCTTATATGTATTCTCATGTTCTTCATCAATAACAATGAGACCGATATTGTCCAGAGGGGCAAAAACAGCGGAACGGGCCCCCAGGACTATTCGTGCTTCTCCTCTTTTTACTCTCCACCACATATCATATCTTTCCCCCGGCGACAGGCTGCTGTGTAGGAGGGAAAATTGCCCGGCAAAGCGTCCCCTGAACTGATTAATAATCACCGGGGTCAAAGCTATTTCAGGGACCAGGATTAAAACGGTTCGCCCCTGGCTTAAAACTTTTTCCGCGGCCCGAAAATAAAGTTCCGTCTTCCCGCTCCCGGTTATCCCATAAAGTAAAAAATGTTTTTGTGTATCCTCAAATCCTTTTAAAATTGCCTGCCAGGCCTTTTCCTGTTGCCCGGTCAAAATTACACCGGGCCTGGAATCCGTCTCCATCAGCTTCTCATCCCCGGGGACCCGGATCTGAGAAAGCTTATCAACCCTTACAAAGCCCTTGTTTACCAGGGAGGTAAGGCTTTGACGCCCGGCCCCCGTTTTCTCTCTAAGATTGTCCCAGGAAACTCCCTCTTGGCCGGCGAAGGCAACATACTCAAGAATTAATGCCTGCCGCAGCGCCTTTTTTCTCAGCCTGCTGCTTTCCTCCAACAAAAACGACTTTGTTTGGAGCGGAAAAATAACCTCATCATATTTTGGTTTAATCCTGTCTCTCCCGGGCGGAAGGCAAAGCCGAATCGCTTCAATCCAGCGGGAAAAAAAATACCTTGATACCCAGTAAGTTAAATCAATAAACTCCGGTGACAGACCGGCGGCCGAGCTATCTACACTTAAGACCTCTTTTGGATTGTGAACAGAAGTTTTTTCTTCCAAAGAAACAACAAAAGCTTTAACTGTCCCGGAGCGAAAAGGAACAATTACCTGGGATCCGACCCGGACCTGCTCTCGCAGTCCTGCAGGTATAAGGTAATCAAAGGGTTTATCAACACCATCATTAATCAGGTCAACAATCACACGGGCATACTGTTTCGTTTCCATGTCTGAAGGCACATCCTTTTAGGCATAAGTCAATGTCCCATGTCAAATATTTAAACTTCTTTTTGGAACTTTTAACCCCGGACTTTAGACTTTAGACTGAATCTGAATCAAACTACTGTTTCATTATTTCTACGGATATATTATAATACTGTATGAAGAAGTCGGAAGTCTACATCAGAAAAATAAGAAAACAGTTGGGCGAATACCTGAATAGTAACATAATACCGGCTTAAAGAGAAGCTATGAAAAGGGGCGCATAAACCTGTTCAAACAGAAAATAGGTCATATAATTAAACAAAATAATAACTGGATCATTCTGTCAGTTTTTTTCTTTCTTCTTGGTATTATGGTCTCTTTCTTGCCTTTGGGAGGAAGACAATTTTTTCTCGCCGATTTAACGACAAACCAGCAGCAGATCATGCAGGAAATGGCCGAGATAATCTTTACCAGCCCACCGATTGTGGGAATTGTCCTTCTTTTTCTTAATAACCTTCTGGCTTCCCTCTATGTTGTCTTGCTGGGAATAATTCTGGGGCTTCCTCCCCTGCTGGGCCTTTTTACCAACGGAGCTTTCCTGGGCACTATCATGGCCGGACTGAGCCGGGAGGGAGTTAACGCCCTGGCTTTTTTCTCTCTAGGAGTTTTACCGCATGGTATTTTTGAATTGCCTGCTTTTTTCCTCGCCGCAGCCTTTGGTCTAAAAATGGGTTTTCATATCATTTTCCCGTTGCCGCAAAAAAGACGGGGTGAAAGTATCATTTTTATTTGGAAAGAATTCTGGGCAGTCCTTCCTCTCCTCCTCAACCTCCTGATTCTGGCCGCGGTTATCGAAATTCTGGTTACTCCTCACCTCTTAAACCTGGTAAACTTTCCTACGGTCTAACAAAATTTATTGAAAAACAAACGGGCCTGAAGGCCCGTTTTATTGTTTAATGCCGTTTAATTATGATAAGATACCTTTTAATTTTACCTCTCTCTTACCTTCCCCGGTGATCTTTAATACGATCCAGTATCAAATGGGAAAGGTGATACTTTGTCATGAGAGGAATATCTTCAACAAAGCCTCCTTGATAAAGCAGGCGGACAATATTCGTATCAACCTGAAAGCCGGCCCCTTTTTGCCCCAGGTCATTAGCTACAATCATATCCAGGTTTTTTTCTTCCATTTTTTTCCTGGCATGTTCTAATAGTTTTTCCGTCTCCGCGGCAAAGCCCACCAGAAACTGTTTGTTTTTTTTAGCACCGATTTCTTTGAGGATGTCAGGGTTGCGTACCAGGTTCACCTGCATCTCGCCGGCTTTTTTTATCTTTTGCGAAAAGTTCTCTACCGGCCGGTAATCAGCCACCGCAGCAGCTTTAACGACAATATCAGCCTTCTCAAGTTTGTCCATCATAACCGCATACATTTCCCTGGCGGAAACAACCGGGCGGAAATCAATACCTGCGGGCGGTTCCAGAGCTGTCGGACCGCTAACCAGAACAACGTTGGCCCCCCTCTCCCGGGCGGCACGCGCCAGGGCATAACCCATTTTGCCACTGGAATGATTGCTGAGAAAGCGGACCGGATCCAGCGCTTCTCTGGTAGGACCTGCTGAAATAAGCACATTAACTCCCTGGTAATCTTTCTCGGAGAAGAGCTTTTTCTTAATCAATTCAAGTAGTTCCAGAGGCTCTACCATACGACCCTTCCCTGTTTCACCGCAAGCAAGATCACCGTCATTCGGGTCTGCAATTACATAGCCTCTTTTTCCCAGAAGAAAAATATTTCCTTTTACAGCAGCATTCTCCAGCATGGTCGTATTCATGGAAGGAGCTAAGATAACAGGACATTTTTCCAAATCAACAGCTAAAAGAACGGTTGAAAGAAAATCATCTGCAATCCCCGCTGTTAGCTTCCCCAGAATATTTGCCGTAGCCGGAGCAACGATGACCAGATCCGGTTCACGGGCCGTCTGGATATGGGCCGTAGCAGTCCTGTAACCACTATCGAAAAGAGATGAGTAAACAGGGCGTCCTGTAAGTGCGTGCATCGTCAACGGGGAAATAAACTTTTTGGCGGAACGGGTCATGATCACCTGTACGGAACAACCTTCCCGCACAAGTAACCTGGCCAGTTCAGCACTTTTGTAAGCGGCTATCCCTCCGGATATTCCCAGCAAAATTGTCTTATCTTGCAGCAATCAAATACACCCACTTTGAAAACATCACTTAATCCCGTCCTTGATCCTTTGAAAAGTAATCCTGCCCTGGGCAACATCTTCCAGCGCTGAAGTGACTTCTTTAAAAGCTCCGGCCTCTTCTTTTAAAATTTCACGCTCTCTGAGGCTCCGGGCTCTTTTTGCCGCCATTATAACAAGAGAATATCTGCTGTCGACCTTTTTCAGCATTTCGTCAATGGAAGGATATATCAAAGCTTATCACCTTTTCCCAATGATATCTTCAAGAAATTTTTTATTTCTTTCAACCCGGCATTTTTCAGCCGCAATTATTCCTTCTATATCTTTTACCGCTCGGGAAACAATATCATTAATAATCACGTAATCGTACTTCCAGACTTCCATCAGTTCATGGCGAGCGGTTTTAAACCTGTCTTTAATCGCGTCAGGAGTATCGGAACCCCGACCGTTAATTCTCTGCCAGAGTTCCTCCATGCTGGGAGGAAGGAGAAAAATAGAAATCCCTTCTGCGGAACTGCTGCGTATCTGTGCGGCTCCCTGGACATCTATTTCCATAATTACATCATAATCTTTTTGACGTAATTCTTCCACCTCTCCGGCAAGAGTTGCATAAAAGTTACCATGCACTTTTGCCCATTCCAAAAAAGCTCCCTGATTCTTTAATTCATAAAATTTCTTTTCACTAACAAAATGATAATCGACCCCATCCTCTTCCCCCTTCCTGGGAGGACGCGTCGTCAGGGAGGTAGTACGCACCAGATGCCGGTTTTCTCGGCAAAGAACCCGACAAATAGTACCTTTTCCCACTCCGGAAGGTCCTGATAAAACGATCAGCAATCCCTTACTCATCATTTTCTCTTCCACACCGGGGCTAGAGCTTGCTCGCGCTCTCGTCCGAAACGGGTTCTTTGTTCTGCAAACGGTGTTTGACGGTTTCCGGTTGAACCGCTGAAAGAATAATATGACCGCTGTCCGTAATAATAACTGCACGCGTTCTGCGGCCGTATGTTGCATCGACAAGCATTCCTCTGTCCCGCGCTTCGCCGATAATACGTTTAATGGGAGCAGACTCCGGGCTGACAATAGCAATAATACGATTGGCTGAAACAATATTTCCAAAACCGATATTAATTAACTTGATATTCATAATTAACCTGATCCCGGGGCTAAAAATTAAAACCCGGATAAAAACAAGATCAGGTCGACACCTCCTTTTTTTTCATAATCCGTTCTTAAACGGAAACAGAACAGAACAATAAATTTTCCTTCCCACCTCCTTCTATATTCTCCTTGTTTTAAACTTCATAAAAGGGCTTAACTTTCTCTTACAGTGCGCTTAACCGGACAAGATCCGTTATTCAATATTTTGAACCTGTTCTCTTATTTTTTCAATTTCACTTTTACCTTCCACTACCAGACGAGAGATTTCCAGATCGCTGCTTTTTGCGGCAATAGTATTAATTTCCCTGTTCATCTCCTGCAAAAGAAAATCCAGCTTGCGTCCGACGGCTTCATCCCCGACAAGAGCTGCAAAGAAAGATTCAAGATGGCTATCCAGTCTGACCAATTCTTCATCAATATTGCTTCTTTCCGTAAACAAAGCAACTTCCATAAAAAAGCGCTGTTTGTCGAGCTCGTTACCGCGGAGTATTTCTTCCAGACGAGAATTCAGCTTATTACGATATTCTTCCAGAACCGCCGGTCCTTTTTCTCTCATCCGTAAAACCAGCTTCTGCAAGGTTTCCAAGCGCCGGGTAATATCTTTTTCGAGCCTGTTTCCTTCCTCTGACCTTTGTTGTATCAAGTTAGAGAGGGCCTGGTCCAGGACAAGATCCAAAAGCGGGGCAACCAGCTCCAGGTCCGGACCTGTCTTGACAACCTTCAAAATATCAGGAAAACCCGCCAGTTCTCCGATCGAAAGCTTCTTTTCCGCTAATTGAAACGAACTGTCCAGTTTTTGTAAGGCCAGATAATAGCTTTCCGCAAGATCTAGATCTACTTCAACAGTTTTACCATATTCGGAGGCGATCTCCAGGGAAATAAAAACCTCCACCCTGCCGCGTGAAAGCCTTTCATGTATTGTGCGTCGAATTTTTTCCTCCAGCGCCAGCAAATCCCTGGGAGCCCTGATAACAAGATCAAGATGTCTGTGATTAACAGATTTAATTTCCACTGTAAAAGAGTAACCGTTCCGGCTTTCTCCCCCACGACCATAACCTGTCATACTTCTAACCAAAAAAATTCCCCTTTTTCTCTATGTCGTTTGAACAACTTTTTCAAACTTTATTCTATCACAAAAACAGGCATAATCAAGAGAAAAAGAGTAAGAATGTCAAGATATAAGAATTTTTACCCTAATTTTCTGCAAAATTTTGTTACGGACCGGGAAAACAATTTCTTGTATGACCAAAGAAGGAAATTACCAAGATAGGGCAGGGCAGTAGCAATCAGAATAATTAGCCAGTCTTCCATACTGAGTGGGAAAGTATTGAAAAGCTCCCGTAAAAAAGGATTATAAAGAATACATAATAGTAGAAAAATGGAGGTGCTGACGGCAGCGACGAGAAAAAAGTTGCCGACTGGATTTTTCTCCCATATCGGAAGATATTCTGATCTACATTCGAAAACATAAAACAGTTGTGTCAAGATCAATGTTGTTAAGGCCATTGACTGTGCATAAACGATATCTTCACTATTAACATAAGACAGGGAAAAAACGATGAGAGAAGTAACTCCAATAATAAAGCCCCGATTGAGAATATTTAACCAGAGCCCACGGCCGAAAATATTTTCTCTCGGTGCCCGGGGAGGCCTGGACATAATATTTCCCTCGGGCGGATCAACCCCCAGGGCCAAAGCCGGTAGACCATCCGTAATTAAATTTACCCAGAGAATCTGGATCGGTTTTAACGGTAGAGGCAAACCAAACATCATGGCCAGAAACATCGTTAGTATCTCACCTAAATTGCAGCCCAGCAGAAAGCGAATAAACTTACGGATATTATCGTAAATACTGCGCCCTTCTTCAACAGCAGCCACGATAGTATTGAAATTGTCATCGGCAAGGATCAAGGAAGCTGCTTCCCTTGTTACCTCAGTCCCGGTACGCCCCATAGCTATGCCGATATCCGCCTCTTTGACAGCAGGAGCATCATTTACCCCGTCCCCCGTCATGGCTACGATATGGCCCTTTGCTTTTAAGCAACGGACAATCCTTAATTTATGCTCGGGATTAACCCGGGCATAAACACGATATCCTTCAATACGCCTGGAAAGTTCTTTTTCGTTGAACATGTCCAGTTCCGCACCCGTAACCACCTCTTCTCCAGACCGCAGTATCCCCAGTTGCCTGGCGATGGCGACCGCGGTATTGCGGTGATCACCTGTAATCATTACCACCCTGATACCCGCCTTTTTACAATTCTGCACAGCCTGGAAAACTCCGGGACGAGGGGGATCGATCATCCCAAAACAACCTGTAAAAATAAGATTTTTTTCCAGATCTTCCACCTTAACATTCTCGGAAAAAGAATCCAGGGGTTTATAGGCTACTGCCAGCGTCCTTAATGCCGCGGCTGCCATTAACTCTACTTGAGCAAGAATTTCTCTTCGTCTCCTGCTATCAAGGGGTTTACTTTTTCCCCCTTCTCCATAGATTGAGCTGCACTTTTCCAGGAGCTGTTCCGGTGCCCCTTTCACAAAGAGAAAGAGCTTCTCTCCGTTACGGTAAACAACCGACATAGATTTCCTTCCAGAACTGAAAGGATATTCTTTTTGCCGAGTGAAACGTCGCTCCATTTCCTCTTTCCATATGTTTCCTTTTGCTGCGGAGACCAATAACGCCCCTTCCGTCGGATTCCCCTGAATACTCCAGGAATCCCTCGTCTTTTTTTTGGGAGAGAGGGAGGCATTGTTACAGAGGACAGCAATAGTCATGGCCTGGGAAAGATGGAGATCGTTTTTGATCTCTACTTTTTTGCCTCCGCTAAAAAAGCCGCCCTTTATATCATATCCTTCTCCTTCTACCTCAAACATTCTACCACCGGCAAAAATTTTTTTGACTGTCATTTTATTTTGAGTAATAGTACCTGTTTTATCAGAGCAGATCACGGTCGCGCAACCCAGCGTTTCCACAGCCGGCAGACGGCGAACGATGGCCCTGCGTTTTACCATACGCTGAACACCCAGGGCGAGAGAAACGGTTACAATGGCCGGAAGTCCTTCAGGTATGGCGGCTACCGCCAGGGAAATACCCGACATTAGCATCCTGTAAAGCTCCTCTCCTCGCCAGAGACCGAGCAGAACAACACAGAGACAGAGAATTAAACAGGAGGCAACCAGATATTTTCCCAGTTTGGCCAAACGTTTTTGCAATGGTGTACTGTGGGCTTCCACCTCCTGGATAAGAGCGGCTATTCTCCCCATTTCCGTCGACATTCCTGTGGCCAAGACGATCCCTTTTCCGCTGCCGCCGGTGACCAGAGTTCCGCTGAAAGCAAGGTTTAAGGCATCACCCGGAGACGAGGGGATACTGCTTAGCGTTGTCACTTCTTTTTCAACTGCAGTAGATTCTCCCGTCAGAGGTGACTCGTCAATCAGCAGACTATCGGCCGAAATTATCCTCAGATCGGCACAGATCCGATCCCCGGCCTGAAAAAGGACCAGGTCTCCCGGAACGATTTCCTCCGCGGCAATCTCCTTAACTACCCCTCCTCTGAGAACTTTCCCCAGTGGTGATGAAAGTTTTTTTAACGCGGAAAACGACCGTTCGGCTTTAAATTCCTGCAGAAAACCAAGAAAAGCATTTAAAAAAACAATGGTGATAATGATAATAGCATCGCTGTACTCTTTTAGTATTCCGGAGACCAGCGTAGCAGCCAGGAGGACCAGGACCATAAAATCCTTGAACTGGTTCAAAAAAATTTCCAGGACGTTTTTCTGTTTTTTCTCCTGGATAACATTGGGTCCCCATTGTTTTAGTCTTCGTCCGGCCTCTGCCTCTGTTAAACCTTTTGTTGGATCGGCTTGGAAATGGGAGTACATTTCCTGAAGTGAAGATACCGCCCATAATTTTGATTGTTTCAACGCCCTCCCCCTTTTCGTTTTAATCGTCGAGCGAATGATTTTTCCAACGAAGGGGCCTATGTTAACATTATTCTTGTACTAAAAAAAAAAGAACCCTGTCCCTTTTCAGCCGGAAGAAACATCAAGGAAGTTGCTTTTCGTTAGAACAGCTATTATACTGTTAGTAACAACCAGAGGAGTGTGCTTTGTTATGCCGTTTGATGCTTTTGTCTTAAATGCAGTCGCTGACGAGATGATAGAAAAACTAGTTAAAACCGGACAGAGGGTCTACAAAATATTCCAAATTAATCAGGAGTTAATTATAACCTTTCGGGGTGAAACGCACTCACCCTCTCTCTACTTTTCCGTTCACCCCCAAAGTTGCAGGATTCATTTTACAGAGCGTCATTATACCCACCCGCTCTCTCCTCCCGCTTTTTGCATGCTTCTACGGAAGCATCTTTTGAACGGGGTTTTAACCTCTCTGGAACAACCCCTGCTGGAAAGAGTTCTTTACTTAAATTTTTCCGCACCGAACAGAGAAGGGAAAGAAGTGACGAAAACCCTCGTTTTGGAAATTATGGGCAGGCACAGCAACCTCATCCTGCTGGATACTGTTTCTGAAGAAAACAAAAGAATCATTTTAGGAGCTTTAAAACCAATTTCTCCTCTTCTCAACCGACGAAGAACCATTCTCCCTCACCATAACTATTCCCCGCCACCGCTGCAGGACAAACTTCACCCTTTCGCTCTGAGCTACCAGGCTTTTGTTGAAGAAATGAGCCGCTTTGAGGGGCAACCTGTGGAATCGGCCGTTATGGAAAACATTCGGGGAATCAGTCCTTTTTTAGCCAGAGAAATCGCGGCCCGGGCAGAAACATCCACGGTATCAAAAGAGGCTGCCCCGTCCTTATGGCATGCGCTGGAGAAATTAATGCAAATTTATACTTCCAAAGAATGGAAGCCGGCTTTACTCTGCGATAAAGAAGGAAACCCCATTGATTTTAGCGCTTTTCAGCCGCTTCAACCTTTTGAGGGAAGCTTTCGCTTAGTTCACTCCATCAGCCGACTTCTTGACGAATTTTTTCAATACAGGGAAAAAATTGTAGGGGAAAAGACCTTGCGGGCTTCTCTTAACCAACATCTCGAGCAAGCACTGAAAAAAAGCAGACGGAAAGAAAAAGTCCGGTCTAAAGAACTGGAAGAAGCAAAAAAAGCCGATCAGCTCCGGCTCTTTGGGGAATTAATCATTCTGCACCTGAAGAAAATCCCTGAGAAGACAAAGGAAATATACCTTGAAAATTTATACAGTGCAGAAGGAGAAAAAATAAAAGTAACCCTTGATCCGCAGATTTCCCCTGCTTCAAACGCGCAGCGTTACTTTCGCAAATATCGTAAAGCGCGCCAGGGTGAAATAAAAATCTCGGAAAGATTGGCTGAAGCACATCAGGAGATCGCCTATCTGGAAAGTGTCCGTTTTTCCATGGAAAAAGCCGACCTGCCAATACTGCAGGAAATAAAAGAAGAGCTTGAAGAGGCCGGTTTTCTTCCCGTAAAGAAAAAACCCCAACTCCCCAAAAAGGCACCCCGGTTCAGTCCGCTTCAATACCATTCTTCCAGGGGGGAAGAAATTTATGTGGGCCGCAACAACCGCCAGAATGAGCACCTCGTGCATAAATTCGCAGCGAAAACAGATCTCTGGCTTCACGTCAAAGATATACCCGGTGCCCATGTGATCATCAGGTCAAAAGATCCCCATGATGAAACGGTCCGGGAAGCTGCTCTGCTGGCGGCTTACTACAGTAAGGGAGCCGATTCATCCAATGTTGCCGTCGATTACACCCAGGTAAAAAATATAAAAAGACACCCGGCCGGTAAGCCGGGCATGGTTACATATACAAATTACAAAACAATCTTTGTGACCCCGAAAAATTTCGAAAATTTCGGGACACATTAAAAAATTTCGGAAAAAATTTCGGGACACATTAAAAATTTTTAATACTGCACAAACCATTTTAACGTTTTTTATAGCGCTCTAACGGACATCAAACACTACTCAGTTGGATCTTTTTTATGTTTCCACGGACCTTTTGGGCCTCGCTTGCGTGGCTTAAAATTCAAACTAAATTTTTTTTCAAGGTCAGAAACAAAAGATTCATCTCCAAGTGGTATTCCGGTTTGCGAATGGTACTGTATCTTCTCCGCTTCTTCGGTAGTTATATTAAAAGATAGATATTTTTTCCATTCACCAAACATATTTAACAGTGGGGCAACCCTCACCAGGGAATCATCTCTCCCCTCAATGTGTGCTGCTGCACTGCTCCAACGATATTGCCACGCATGTTCAGCCAATCCGGCGCGAACAGGATTAAGTTCAATATAGCGGGCAGCCAAATATAAATGAGCCTCGTCCATTGGAAACGAGGCAAAACGTCCCTGCCATAAATAACCGCTCCAGTCTTTCTGTGAGTTCACCAGCCAGGTATAACGGCGATGTGCTTCACCGATTGCACTTGCCAAGGATTCTTTTGTATGAGGCACGGCAATAAGATGGATATGGTTGGGCATTAAACAGTAGGCCCAAATCTCGACGCTCCACTGCGAACATAACTCTGCCATAATCCGAATGTATCGCTTATAATCATCGTCACAGAAAAAAGTTGGAAGACGTCTATTTCCACGTTGCGTAACGTGGTGGGGTAAACCTGGCACGACAACTCTGGCTATTCTTGGCATAAATACATTATAATAACAAATTCTTTTACAGTCAACAATAATTTTTAATGTGTCCCGAAATTTTTTTTGATCAGCACTTCTTCGCCGGAATCGATCTCTTGCAGGCAAACGGCAATATTTTCCGTCCGGCTGCTGGGAACATTTTTTCCGACAAAATCAGGTCTGATGGGAAGTTCCCTGTGGCCCCGGTCAATTAATACAGCCAGCTGGATCATGCGCGGCCTGCCGCGGTCGATTAACGCCTCCATGGCGGCACGAACTGAACGGCCGGTAAAAAGTACATCATCCACCAGGACGACAACTTTATCTGTCACCTCAAGCGTTAAAGCCGCTGCTTCCTCTTTTGCCGGAATGACGTTTTTCTCTGTTCTGTCGTCCCGGTAAGGTGTAATATCCAGTAGTCCGACCGGGGGGCTTATCCCTTCGTTTTTCTCGATAAACCCGGCCAGGCGGTGTGCTAAGGGCACGCCCCTTCTTTTTATACCCACCAGCACAACATCCCGGATTCCTTTATTTTTTTCCACAATTTCGTAAGAGATACGGGTTAATGCCCGGCGAATTCCATCTGCATCCATAATTACCCTGATATAACGCCTCAATTAATCTTCCTCCCCGTCAAAAAATAACGAAAATTCTTTTCCAGGTTCCGCGACAAATTCCAGATACTCTCCACGAGAAGGGTGGATAAAACCCAGAGTTCTGGCATGCAGCAACTGTCCCAGATCCCGATAAGGCGACCTTCTGGGGCCATAAAGGGGATCGCCGACAACGGGACACCCGATAAAAGCCATATGAACACGAATCTGATGAGTTCTGCCGGTTTCCAGATGAAGAGAAAGAAGTGCAAAAGAATTTTTTTTCTTCAATACCTGAAAATGAGTTACTGCTCTTCTTCCTGTTCTATCCTTTCTCACCGCAAATTTTTTACGATCCAGAAGATCTCTTCCCAACGGGGCATCGATCATCCCCTCCCTTACCTGGGGAGAACCATGAACAATTGCCCTGTACTCTCTTTTTACTTTCCGATTTTTTAATTGAGCGCTAAGCTCTCGAAAAGCTGCTTCATTTTTAGCCACCATCAACAGTCCGGTTGTATCCTTGTCCAGACGATGGACGATACCGGGCCTGATTTTGTCGCCGATAGCGGAGAGATCAACGCAGTGAGCCAACAAAGCATTAACAAGGGTGCCCTGCCGATGGCCTACCGCGGGATGCACAACCATACCTTTCGGCTTATTGATGACCAGGAGATCTCCATCCTCAAAAACAATGTCGAGGGGGATATCTTCCGGTGCAGCTTCCATTATCTCCGGGGGAGGGATATACACTTCGATCTGTTGTCCGGCTTTTAACTTTGTCCCGGTCTTTTTTTCCACTTCTCCCTCAATAAGGACATTCCCCCGACGGCAATTTTTTTGCCAGTAAGAACGGGAAAAAGAATCGTTCCGGACAGTTAGGAACTGATCTAAACGGTATCCCTCTTCTTTTTCTTCGACCCGAAATACTTTTTTCTCCATATTCATTAATCCTGCGGTCATTTAAAAGATAAAAAACGGCTTTTCTGCAAACCATAAAACAAAAGTACAATTCCGACGACAAGAGATATATCCGCCACGTTAAAAACCGGCCATATCTTAAAATCTAAAAAATCAACCACATATCCGTACTTCATCCGGTCAATAAGATTCCCGGTCGCGCCTCCCGCCAGCAAAGACATGCCAAGGCGCAGGGAAAAACTCTCTTGAGTGAAAAAACGCTCTCCATAAATAATTAAAAAAATCATTAATAATGAGATAATTATAAAAAAAGAAGTCCGGAATGCCAGAATTCCAAAGGCGGCACCCGGGTTTCTAACATAAGTCAGGTGAAAAATCCCTTTTACTATAGGCCACGACTCTCCGGGTTCAAACTGCCGGATAATCCAGTTTTTACTGAACTGATCGCAGGCTAAGATAAAAAGGGCCAAAGCAAAAAAGTAAAGCTTATAAAGGCGGTTTTTTTTAATATCAATGAAGAAACGGTTTTTTCCGTTTTTTTCTCCCGACTTCCGCGTTATCCTCATCCCCTTCACCCCGGTCAAAATCTGTATCATAGTTCGGCAAAGTATCTTGCAAAGAACTTGCCGTTCCGTATTCCGCAACCTGTTCCCAGGCATTTTTACCGTCAAACCAGCTGTTCTCCTCTAAAAAGGTACGTTTAAAAGGAGGATAAAGGTTAAACTCCTCGACCGGCCGGTCACTGTCCTCTCCCCTCTCCTCTTCTTCCTTCTCCCTAACTTGCCTGCAGGCAAAACAGTAAGGGGTGTAAGGAATTGCCTCTAAACGTTCTTTTTCAACTTGACGGCCACAACGTGTACATATTCCGAATTGACCCGTTTGAATCCTGTGCAGAGCTTCATCAATTTCTTTCAAAGTGTCAAGACGCTTTTCATGCAGGGAGAGATCTTTTGACCGTTCGAAAAGTTCCGAACCAACATCCGCGGGATGATTGTCAATCATGGAGAGTTCCTGAATACTCTCCCTGAAAGAAATGTGCGCTCCGGCTCCTTCACGGGCAGCGGATTCTAAAAGTTCTTCTTTTTCCTTTTGCAGCAAATTGTTAAAATAATTGAGATCAAGCTCCGGCATACCATTTCACTACTCCTCTTGTAAATATTGCTAGAAATTCTGTAAATGGGTTTACAGGTAAGTGAGGACAATGCGCACAAGTTCTGCCAGAAAATCCCCTATTACCGGTAAATTTAAAACCACCAGCCGCTGTAAAACGTAGAGGATTAAAGCCCCAAATATTGTCAATCCTATGGCCATTCCCAGGCCCCGAAAAAGCCCTCCGAAAAAGTTGACCATGAGGTAACGCCGGGGATTATTGAGCTGATTCATATACTCGGCAAGATTAAATTTCTCTAACTGTTGTGTAAGCTCAACCATTTTATCCCCAAGACTTTTTGACCTGCTATCTTGATCATCCACCGCGTCACCATCAGTTTTAATAGTTTTTCCAGTAATAATTATATCCTTTTCAGTAATATAGCTTCTATCCTGGTGGGGCTTTAATCCTGGCGGTTTTCCCATTATATCATTTCCTTAGATAGCCGGTTTAATCCCCTGTTTTTTTAAAATATCATTACAGCGGGAACAAACACCGGGATATTGTTTATCCTCGCTCACTGTCGTAGAAATGACCCAGCAGCGCCGGCACTTTTCTCCTGCTGCTTTCTTCACCCGAATACGAAGATCCATGGCCTGCGCTTTTTCGCTGCCGGTTTCTGCCGGGAAATCCGGCTGCTGCAGGCGGCAGGAAGAAACAATTAGAATGGATTCCAGGAGGGAATTGTACTTCAGCAATTTCCCATAGATCTCTTCCCCCGGATACAGGTCCACATCAGCCTGCAATGAATTACCAATAATCTTTTCTCTCCGGGACTTCTCCAATATCCGGTTTACCTCCTCTTTTAACTGAAGTAATACATCCCATGAATCAGCCAGTTCCTCATCCTCAAAATACGCAGGAAGCTCCGGCCAGGAAGCAAGTAAAACGCTCTCTTCTTTTTTGAAAGGAAGGTAAGACCAGATCTCTTCCGCGGTAAAAGAAAGTATAGGTGCAATTAAGAGAGTAATGGTCTGCAAAACTTTCCAAAGAACTGTCTGAACAGCCCGCCGGGAGGGAGAATCCTTCTCCAGGACATAAAGTCGATCTTTAACAATATCCAGATAAAAGTTACTCATATCTACAACTGCAAAATTATGAACAGCATGAAAGACCTGATGAAATTCAAAATGATCATAAGCCCATGCTGTTTTTTCAACCAATTTATAGAGGCGATGCAGGGCCCAGCGGTCCAACTCTTCCAACTTTTCATAATCAATTTCATGCGCAGCAGGATCAAAATCGCTGCAATTACCAATCAAAAAACGGCATGTGTTGCGTATTTTGCGATAAATCTCCGTCAGCTGTTTTAAAATCCCCCCGGATAGATGGATATCACTTGTGAAATCAGCGCTGGAGACCCAGAGGCGCAAAACATCCGCTCCATAGTTCTTGATAATATCTGCCGGCGCAATAACATTTCCCAGGGATTTCGACATTTTTCTCCCCTCGCCGTCGACAACCCAGCCGTGGCTTAAAACCGTCCGATAGGGCGGTTCACCTTTGATGGCTACTGCTGTCAGTAGGGAAGACTGGAACCAACCGCGAAACTGATCGCTCCCTTCCAGGTAAAGGTCGGAAGGCCGGAAAAGATCTTTCCTGGTTGTCAGGACAGCTTCATGGCTGGAGCCCGAATCAAACCAGACATCCATGATATCTTGTTCTTTGCGAAAACTTTTTTCTCCGCAAGAGCTACAAGAGATGCCCTCCGGCAGGATCTTTTCAGCGGGATAGATATACCATGCATCGGATCCCTCCCGGGCAAAAAGTTCCTGAACAGCAGCGATGCTTTCCGGGGTTAAAAGAGTTTTTCCGCAACTTTGGCAATAAAAGATCGGCAGGGGAACTCCCCACACACGCTGGCGGGAGATACACCAGTCGCGGCGTTCCGCAATCATGTTTCTCATCCGGCCCATACCCCAGGTGGGAATCCAGGAAACGTTTTCAACTGCTTGTAGCGCTTCTTCCCGAAATTGCTCAATTGAAGCAAACCACTGCTCAGTAGCCCGGAAAATTACTTCTTTTTTACAGCGCCAGCAATGGGGGTACTGGTGGGTAATGAAAGAAAGGTTGAGAAGGACTTTTTCCCTTTCCAGTGCGGCGGTTACGGCCTTATTACCCTCATCATAGCGTAAGCCGGAAAATTCTCCCGCCTCTGTGGTAAAAATTCCCTTTCCATCCATGGGAGCGAAAATGGGTAAATTATACCTGAGTCCGGACTCATAGTCCTCCAGACCATGACCGGGAGCCGTATGCACACAACCGCTGCCCTGTTCCAGAGTCACATAATCCGCCAGGATAACGTTTGAATCCCTTTCAAAAAGCGGATGCCGGCAGCGGAGCCCTTCCAGCTCACGTCCGGTAAACTCTCCGACGACTCTCTCCAATTTCAAATTAATTTCAGAAAAAACTTTTTCCAGCAAATCCTTGGCTACCAGGAGGTAACCGTCATTCGTTTCCACCAGACTATAAATATAGTCCGGGTGCACGGCAATCGCCAGGTTGGCAGGAATTGTCCAGGGCGTTGTCGTCCAGATCAACACGGAAGACGGTTTATAGCTATCGTCCCATTTACCCTTTGTATCTACCACGGGAAATTTCACATAGATGGAAGGAGATCTCCTTTCCTGATACTCAATCTCCGCTTCCGCCAAAGCGGTTTCACAGTGGGGACACCAGTAAACCGGTTTAAGACCTTTATAAATAAAGCCTTTTTCCGCCATTTTTCCAAAAACACCTATCTGCATGGCCTCGTAAGCCGGATCAAGGGTAATATACGGGTTTTCCCATTCACCCAGGACACCCAGTCTGACAAACTGTTCACGCTGAATATCCAGATAATGAAGGGCATAATCACGGCACAAACCTCTGAATTCCGGAATAGAGATATCATCTCTCTTAACCTTTTTTGTTTTAATTACCTGGTGTTCAATGGGAAGACCGTGGGTATCCCAGCCGGGAACATAAGCAACATCAAAGCCCCTGTAAAATTTATATTTATTAATGATATCTTTCAGCACCTTGTTAAGGGCTGTTCCCATGTGAATATTCCCATTGGCATAGGGAGGCCCGTCGTGAAGCAAAAACCTGGGTGCCCCTGCTCTTTTTTCACGAAACTTCCGGTATATTTCTGACTTGTCCCAGGATTCCAGTATCATAGGCTCCTTTTGTGGAAGGCCTGCCCTCATGGGAAAGTCGGTCCGGGGTAGATTTAGCGTACTGCTGTAGTCCATAGTAAACGGCCAGACTCCTTTCATTAAATATTTATTATCTCCGATTATAAAGATTATAAAAAAATGGATTAAAAATAAAATCCCGTCCTGCTAGGGACGAGACTTTTCCCGCGATACCACCCTTTTTGTTAGGATTAATAAATAAATCATAACCCCTTCACGCTTTAACGCAGCTTTTTTACGCTTATTTCTACTTACCCTGCCGTGAACGGGGTTTTGGAAATAAGAACTCCCGGGTGATCTTCAGCCTGGACCGCCACGCCGGCTTTCACCTGATCCGGCTCTCTAAAGAGGTAAGAAACCAAGCTTACTATCCCGTTCATTGTTTGTAACAATCATTATAAAATTTATCTTTCCCCGCGTCAAACAAAAAAATTCAAACGGAACTGCTATTTCACTTAATTAATTTCCACTCTCGTTTTTATTTCCATTTTCTTCATTTTCCACCTGAAGCCAGTCCTCCAGCTCCAGAGAAGCCAGTTGTGCCTCAACAAATGAACGAAAACGGAGTTTAAAGATCTGCGCCTGCTTGTAAACTTCTTCATGTTCCGCCAGAATACGGCTGGCTTTGTAGCGGGCCTCATCCAAAGCCCGCTGTGCATCTTTTTCAGCTTCCCTGCGGATTAACTCTGCCTCCTTATTGGCATTTCTTTTCACGTCTTCAGCCGTTTCCTGAGCCACGATAATCGAATTATGAAGGGTATTTTCCAACTTTTGATACTGACTCAGCTTCTCCTCAAGCTGCTGTATTTTTTCCTCCAGGCTAAGCTTATCTTTAATAGCTTCTTCAAAATCTTTGGCAACTTGCTCCAAAAATTCGTCAACCTCTTCCGGTTTGTAACCGCGAAATCCTTTATTAAATTCTTTATTTTGAATATCAATCGTGGTTAAATTCACTTGGCAGATCCTCCTCAGGTTTGACGACCGGGGAACTCCCGGGGGAACTCCCGATTATAATCTTTAATTTTGACAATTCTCCTGCTTTTCCTGCCTTATTCCCATAAAAATATGAAATATTTTCAAGCAGTCTAAATAATCCTGTTCAAAAGAAGGCGAATTCTCCCTTTTCTGCTCTCCCCCAAAACCTGAATAACCTCAACCCGGCCTTTTCCCGCGAGGGAAATAAGATCACCCTCTTTTACGTTTTTAGAAGGCTGATTTATCACCTGGTAGTTCACCTTAACCTGCTCGCCTTTAATCAGGGGGGCTATCCTGGAGCGGGAAAGACCAAAACCCAGACCTGCCACGGCATCAACCCGCATGGAAGCAACTGTTCCCGTTATTTCTTTCACCTGCCTGGTTAAGAAATTGAGATCAAGCTTTTCCGGATCAACTATCGCTACTTTGGCGGCAAAGCGTCCAATCCTGGTTAAATTTTGCTCCAGGAAAGAAGCAAGTTCCGGTAAAAAAAAGATATATGCTTTTTGCTCCCCGCGATAGATGATATCCCCCAGAGTCTCGCGTTTTATCCCCATGCCGAGAAGCGCTCCTAAGAAATCCCTGTGAGTTAAAATTCCTGAAGGGAAGGTTCCTTCAACCAGCGCACAGCAGACTTTGTGTTCATTATCTCCGACAATTATACTAAGGGGAACAGCACAAATACGAACTCGTTCCGCCTCCGGGTATCCACCGAAAAAAGAACATTTTACATCGCCGGAAAAGAAATGAAGGAGCTCACCCGCGATCTGCTGTTGTCTGGGATCGGTAAAAACTGTCCACTGCTGTACATGATGATCTCTGGCCTTTTCCAATATGGACCAAAAATAAGAAGCCCATCTGTTTTCATTGGGAAGATGATAATGATGTGGAACTTTCCCTTTCAATTTACATAACGACCTCCTGTGAGAGACGAACTTAAAGCAACCCCAACAAAAGCCGTCTGAGCAGTCCTAAAATGATCAGCGCGAGAATCGGTGATAGATCAAGATACCCGCCGCCACCGACACGCAGGGGCGGCACCAGGCTGCGAAACGGAGCTAAGAAAGGCTCGGTAATCTGGTGGAAGAAACGGATAAGATTGAGTAAAAAGGGATTTCCATAAGGATTTACCGGGAAAAAACTCAGTACGATACGTATCAGAATTAAGAAATAAACAATATCAAAAAATGCATCAATCAAATTTCTTAGAAAAATACTTTTCACCCCCCAACTTTGGTAACCGGCCTTCCTTCACGGAAAACCGGCAGGCAGAACAAATGCTATAACAACAAGTTTATATGTTCTTTCATCTAAGGTCAAGGACAAGTTGTTGAAGCATTGACAAAGTCACTACTCTCTTACAATCATATTGTATTATTGTTTACTATTATTGTTTAATTATATTGTTATTATCGTTCAATTTCCGGTGCAAAGCATCTTCATGGAGATTCCTCGGAAGATCTGCGTCCAGAGCAACCCCCGCAGGAGCAAAAAGAAAGATTTGCCGGTTAACCTTTTGGGTATAACCGTTAATGGCAAAGGTTATTCCGCTTAAAAAATCGATAACCCTTTTAGCATCCTCGGGTTCCATCTCTTCCAGGTTGACAACAACTACCCGTTTCATTTTCAGATGCTCGCCCATGTTTTCAGCCTCAGCAAAACTGAGAGGTTTCTTGACTACAAATTTAAAAGTACTTTCCTGGGAAGGAAATTCCACGATGTTGTTTTTTTTCCAAAATAGTTGACCCGGATTATCATCCTCAGATAATTCATCCTTCTCTTCCTCAACAATTCCCAGGCCTAATAAAATTTTCTTCCAGATTCTCTGCATAATATCACCTTCCCGGACTAAGAATCCCTTGCACCAAACAGTGCTGTCCCCAGTCTGACCATGTTTGCACCCTCTTCTACAGCCACTTCAAAATCATTTGTCATACCCATGGAAAGATACTTCATCTCCGCACCTGCAATTTGAATACTGTTAAACAATTGATATAGCCGCCGAAAATAGGGACGGGTATGTTCCGGATCGGGGAAAAAAGGAGCAATAGCCATTAAGCCCAAAATTTTTAAGTTACTGAAACCGGCCATCTCCTGCAAAGCCGGTAGCACCTCTTCATAAGCAAAGCCGAACTTACTGTCTTCTGAACCAATGTTTACCTGAACCAGAGCATTTACCTTTTTATTAAGTTTTTCTCCCTCGTTCTGGATCACCCTGGCCAGTTTAAGAGAATCCAGAGAGTGAATCAGATCGAAAACCGGAAGAACGCTCTTTACTTTATTTGTCTGCAGATGGCCGATAAAATGCCAGTGTAGATCGTTGGGAAGGACATTAATCTTTGGTAGCGCATCCTGCACTCTGTTCTCTCCGAAGTGTTTGATACCTGAGTCCCATGCTTCCCGAATCGCCTCGGAAGACACGGTTTTTGTTACGGCAATGAGCGTTATATCCGTAACAGGAATGCCTCTCTTCGCCGCGGAAGCCTGCAAACGTTCTTTAATATGCCTAAAATTTGCCCTGATCACCATAAATTCCTCCATTTTTCTTACTTACTTACCAGGAAAAACGTTGCCCCTCTTTTACTTTATCCGGGTTGAGAACAAGAACCACTTTTTCGTAAGACTCCAGGTCTTCTATCAGGTAAAAATCCTCTTTTTCCCCAATAATTTCTACTTCGCAGAAAGAGATAAGACCTTTATCAACAAGGTAAATACCTTTTTGACCGTCTTTTTCTATTAATGTACCCCTGGGAATCATAGTACCTTCAATTTGCTCATAAACAACTTTTGCCTGACACCACCGCTGGCTATAAAAGTTTTCCGCAAACTGGTTGATAGCCCATGTTATCTTCAGGAGCCCACCATCCCTTCTAACCTCAAGCTGCTCACCTCTAACCGGAGATTCCGGGGCAAAGGAAAAATATAAAACAACCTGTGATTTCTCGGCAAGAATTTCCCCGGAAGAAACAGGGAAAACAGCACTGAAGTACCAGGTATAATTGTTAATAATTCTGAGAAGAGGTGAAAAACGGCTAACCTCTTCACCACTGCTCATGAGCTGTTCCTGATACGGTTTTCCGGCAAACTCTTCCTCCGTAAAATAAGGAAAACCCGCTTCCGGGCCAAATTTCTCCCATCCGTCAAATTTAAAGCTCACCAGTCCTGCCCGGGGATTAATAACAACCGACTCCTCATTTTCCGGAAAAAGGGAAAGATAACTATCCTTATTCACTTCGTCACCCTTTAGAAACCAGTCTTTAAACTTCAGTAAATAATCTCCCACTCCTTGTTCTTCTTCGTTTTTGGAAGCACTCTCTTCCAGGGGAAATTCGCTAATCCTGGCCAGCTCCTCGCCGACGGGAACCCGGGACCCTTCATCCACAAGATAATAAATAAAACCGGGCTTAGGAGAAAAAATTATTTCTTCGTCAAAAGTGATCAGACCTGAGAGGGAAGAAGTTAACTCTATGGACCCTTCCCCGGCCAAAGTTGTCTTAATAGACTTCTGGCCGAATATCCCCCAGATATATCCGATTAATATTTGGGCCAGTAAGAAAAGCGCTAGGGAAAGCAGAAGGAAAAAAAGAGGTTTCTTACCGGACGGTGGATAATTTTCCAGTTTATCCCTTCCGCCTTTAATTACTTTTAAATCCACGGTTTTCGACTTCCGGAGCTTTCTTTTCATCTTTTAATGATCCGACCCCGTATCTCTTAAAAAAATAATACCCATATGGCTGCCGGTAATCTTTCCTCCGGAGCCCCGGTATGAATAAAACAAACTGCTATCGCATTTTGTACAGAAATCATTTCCAAAAATATGGTTGGATTTTATTCCTTCTTTCATTAATACATTCCTGTTTGATGCCCGCAAGTCAAAGTAAAGATGCCCGGACTTGCCGGCCGGGTATAAAACCATCTCCTCTTTCCAGGAAGAACGACGACAGCATTCGATAACTTCAACTCCGATTTCATAGCAACATGCTCCAATGGAGGGGCTCATCAACACCTGTATTTTTTGCGGATCCGCGGCAAACTGTCTTTTCATGATCCGGACAACCCGGGAGACTATTCCTTTGCATGTACCTCTCCACCCGGCATGTGCGATCCCCACAACCGGAACAGACGGTTCTAAAAAAAAGACAAGGAGACAATCTGCACAAAAAGCTCCCAACACTGCCTTCCTTTCTGCTGTGACCAGGGCATCGGTCTTGGGGAAGGCTCTCCGGCCTGCTAAAAGTTCCTCACGGCCAATTATAGAAACCCTCCTGCCGTGAACCTGTTCACCGGTACAAAGTACAGAGTTATTTTTCCCCCAAATTGCCAGGAATCTCTCCCTGTTTTCCAGAACCCTGGAAGGATTTTCTCCTCCTTTAAAGCCCATATCAAAGGAAATAGTTCTCTCTACACCGACTCCTCCAAGACGGGAGGAAAATCCGTGACCACAGATTTTCGTTTTTTCCCATAAGGGCAAAGAAAAAAAGGGAATATTTTTTCTTTCCGTCAGTTGTAGTTTATCCTGCATGATTACTCCTGTCTCTCAGAAATTTATACGGGAGAAAAAAAGGTATTTATTGATACATATCCGAGATCAGCCCCCGCTAGTTCCCGCAAAAATTCAGCCGCTCCCTCCAGGTCAAGTCCCGGCATAAGAAATACTGTACTGGAACAGCCCGCCAAACAGTGGCGATGTATCTCCCCTTCATAAGCAATTTTTTTATCAAGGCCTTCATCTTCCTGGAAGAGGATAAAGCCGGGACTATAAAGCTCTTTATCCGTAACCCCTCGAATAATGCCGAAATCTTCTCTATCTTGTTCCGTAAAACTCTGCAGCTGCCTGTCACCCGAGATGCCGGCCAGTGCAAAATTCAAATCATATTCTTCCCGGAAAGATAAGACTCTTCTAGACATATGGCTTAAAATCCTGACGAGTAGTCTGTGGCTTTCTTCATTACTCTCGCTTTTTTCGGACTGGAACACCCGCAGGACCTCCGGCAAACCAATAAAACCCAGCGTCATTATCCCATTTTTTAAAGCATCTTGAATACTGTCCTCCGGGGATAAACGTTCACTTCCCATATATTGGCCTTTCCCCATAACAAAAGGAAGATCCCGGCAGCGCAAGGCAGTTAAAACCTCAAAGCGGTGTAAAAGTTGACGAACCCCCAGACGTAGCAGGCGGTCCAGTTCCACAAAAAAAAGCTCCTCGTCCCGGGTTGTAAGAGCAAGGCGGGGTAAATTAATGGTTAAAGAACCAATATTTCCTCTTCCTTCTCCCCCTGCCTTACCGTGCCTGTTCTCAGCAATCCTCAGCCCGTCGGAAAAATAACACACCTCGTTATGTAAAGGATTATTATACGAAGTATCCAAAAAACAGAACGTAGGATTGCCGGTACGTAGTGCCGACCGCAAAGCCAGTAAAAATAAATCGTAATTTGGATCTTTCGGTAAAAAGTTAATACCTTCCCTGAGAATAAAAACAATCCTCGGGTGGTTGTTATGGTCTTTATCGCAAAGCAGTTCGTTTAAAAAAAATTGAGAACACAGCTTACCTTCTTCAGACGTATCCAAACCTAATCCCATGCTGAGTTTAAAACGGTTTCCGGCAAAAAAACCGGAAAGATTATTGTAATAACGTAAAAAACCCCTTAGACTTCCCGCTAATTCCACATGTTCGCTTCTTTTCTGAAACCCGCGCAGCAACTCTCCCAGGAAGCGATCAAAAAAAGGCAAATGTTGCTCACCAAACATATCGTTCCGGCTTTTCTGAACCGCACCGGCAATATTCATTAATGTAGAATAAAAGCCGATGGGAGAAAAATTTTCTATAATCCCGGAATGGTTTTTAACTATCCTCGGAAAATCAATATGTAATGAATCTAAAGTTTTACTGTAATACCCAAGATGATGAATATGGAAACTTCCCCGCCGATGTGCCTGAGCAATTTCGGGAGGAAGCAAGTTGTCCAGGTAATACTTCTGGCTGGCAGCCAGGGCAATTTCATGCATCTTCTGAGCAGATGAATACCCGCACTCCTCTGCTCTTCGATTTCCCTCTACAAGAATATCTTTAACGACATCCATAAGGTCGGACTTGGCTTCTCTGATACGTGTTCTTCTATCCCTGTATAAAATATAGGCTTTAGATGTCCGGGCATGTCCTTTTTCAATGAGTATTTTTTCCACAACATCCTGAATTTCCTCTACAGTAGGAATCAGCCCCGGAACCTTGTTAGCCGCAAGGTAGCTAATTACTTCTCCCGTTAATTCTTCTGCCAGGGAGTAGTTTTCTCCTCCTACAGCCCTGGCAGCTTTAAAAATTGCCTCGGTTATTTTCCGTTTATCAAATGGTGTAATTCTTCCATCTCTCTTTCTAATCTCAAGAAAAGGAACACTATCAAAAGGAATACTATCTTTTGTCAAATAATCACCCTTCCAACCCGCAACATTTAATCCTGCTACTGCCTCTCCTCACCCCGACGGAGAGAGAGAACTCTCTCCAGCTCTTCTTTAAAAGTTTCAATGTCCTCGTAACGATAAAAAACAGAAGCATAGCGAACATAAGTCACTTCGTCCAGTGGTAAAAGCTTTTCTAAAACCCTTGTTCCAATACTATCTGAAGATATCTCCCGCATATCTTCGCTGCGTATTTCCCTCTCCACTTCGTCGGCTATATTCTGAAAAGTATGTATGGATATCCTACTTTTCTCACCGGCTCGAAGAAGACCTTCCAGAATTTTATTTTTATCGAATAATTGTTTGCTGCCGTCTTTTTTTAAAATAAAGATGGGGATCTCTTCAACCTTCTCGAAGGTTGTAAAATGCTTGCTGCATTGCAAGCACTCACGACGGCGCCTGATGGATTCACCTTCTTCAAAAGTCCGGGCATCTACAACCCTGTTTTCCGGTTCCCCGCAATAAGGACACCTTATCATAAGGAACATCCTCTCCCATGTTTTCGCCACTTTTTCATTATATACCAACCTCCGGGGCATGTCCAGTCTGGGTATTATATTCAATTATGTAAATTTTAGTAAATAAAAAAATAACCGGCGCTTGCAAACAGTGCCGATTGTTATCTCTCATGGTTTATGTCCGGAGAGTAATCAACTAAAATTGTATCTACACCAACTTTAATAACTTTTTCCCACGGGATTGACAGATCCTGCTTCTTTCCGAGAACCCCCAGAAACCCTCCCGAACCGGGGATAACTACCGCTTTAATGGTCCCTTTTTCAATATCAATATCTAAATCATTGATAACTCCAAGCCTTTTACCGTCATTAACATTAACAACATCCCGATCCCGCAACTCGTTAATGCGCATCTGTTTTTCCCCCAACCCTTTTTTCGGCTCTTTTTGTCTCCTTTTATATTCTATTATACTTCTTCTTTTATGATACTTTAAAAGATTCTTAAATGCCCGGTTGCGTCCTCTCTACTGATCAAGTAATAATCGTCAGGGTTTTGCATATACTCACTAACTGTTGTGCTCCGAAGGAGATTATTCATATTGTAGGCAAAAATTATGTGTGAGTGCCTGGCCGAAATTGTTAAAGCAGAAAAAAGAAGGAAAAAACAAAGAAAAAAACTGAACACGTTTTTCTTTTGCTTATAACCTTTCTCCAACATTTTACTACTCCTCATTTTTTACAATGTTATTCATTGGATATCACTGAGGGCTTTCACTGCATATGTTTCCTTAATTGCCCCAACGCCGATTTTTCCAAACGGGAAACTTGAGCCTGGGAAATACCTATTTCATCTGCTACCTCCATCTGGGTCTTACCCCTGTAAAATCTTAATGTTAGAATCAGCTTTTCTCTTTCATTCAGTTTTTTCAGGGCATCTTTGATGGAAAGAACCTCCAACCATTTTTCATCCAAACTTTTTTCGTCACTGATTTGATCCATAACAAAAATGGGATCTCCCCCATCGTTATAGATAGGCTCAAAGAGAGAAACGGGTTCCTGAATTGAGTCCATGGCCAAAATTATTTCTTCCCGGCTCACTTCCAATTCCGAGGCAATCTCCAACAGGCTTGGTTCCCTGGATAATTTGTGAGCCAACTGATCTCTAATCTGTAAAACCTTATAAGCGATGTCACGCAGTGACCTGCTTACTCTCACCGGGGTATTATCCCGAAGGTAGCGCCTGATTTCACCAATTATCATAGGAACTGCATACGTGGAAAATTTAACATTTTGACTCAGATCGAAATTATCGATAGCTTTAATTAAACCGATGCATCCCACCTGAAAGAGATCGTCAACCAGTTCACCTCGGTTGTTAAAACGCTGAATAACGCTTAATACCAACCGTAAATTCCCATTAACCAACTGGTCCCTTGATTGAAAATCCCCATTTTGCATTCTGGTAAAAAGCTTACGCATTTCTTTATTATTTAGAACAGGTAACTTGGCAGTGTTGACTCCGCATATTTCTACTTTATTCAAGGGATACTTCCTCCTGGCGGACTCATTTACTTACTAAAAGTATCTCCTCATGTTGCTTTTTTATACGGTTAATATTTACTCCATTTTCTTAATCTCTTTTTTTAATCTTTTAATAATCCGTTTTTCCAGACGGGAAATATAGGATTGAGATATACCGAGAAGTTCAGCTACTTCTTTCTGAGTTTTTTCATGTCCGTCGAGCAAACCGAAACGAAGCTGCATAATTTTTCTCTCCCGTCCCGATAATTTTTCCATTGCTGTGTACAGGAGCTTACGTTCAACTTCGTCTTCAAGATTGCGAATAACCAGGTCGTTCTCCGTTCCCAAAACATCAGAAAGCAAAAGTTCGTTCCCATCCCAATCCACATTAAGGGGTTCATCAAAAGAAATTTCTGCTCTGACTTTATTATTTCTGCGCAGGTACATCAAAATTTCGTTTTCAATACATCTTGAAGCGTACGTTGCCAGCTTGATGTTTTTATGCGGGTTAAACGTGTTCACTGCTTTAATCAGGCCAATAGTCCCTATGGATATTAAATCATCGACAATCAAACCTGTATTTTCAAACTTACGGGCTATATAAACAACCAGGCGCAAATTTCGCTCAATAAGTGTTCCTCTGACCCTGTCTTGACCGTCCTTGAGTAGTTCAAGAAGGGTATATTCTTCCTCTGAGGAGAGAGGGGGAGGCAGCGCTTTACTGTTGGTGACATAATAAATGATTTTTGAACAATTAATGCCCAATTTATTCTTCAAAAACAACAGCGCCGATATGATTTTCCATCTAAAATTGAATATATTTCTCATTTTATCGACCTTCTTCTCCGGAACAACGGCAGACTTCCAACGGCAAGAGCATTTCATATTCCTCCTCGTAACTAAATTTTTGCTGCGTAATAGCAATGAACATTCCTTCCTGCAAAGATATCTCCCTTCCTTTTTGCCATATTCTTATCTCCTCAGGACGGAAGGCAACCATATAATCATCATGGTTTAAAGAATGGTAAGGAACAAGACGAAACATTAAATCTGTTCCACAACTGCTTAGCGCTTTTTCAAGTCCGCACCATTTGATTTGTGAACCGTCTTCCAATACTGCACGTATCTCCGGAGGGAGAAGTTCGGCCATAGCCGGGTACGAAGCTACGGCAACAGGAAGACCTGAAAAGGGCTCCTTAAGCATATTACCGGTATCTAAAAAAGCTGAAAATTTTTTCTTCTTACCTGATAAGCCGACTTCCACCTGAAAATTTTTCGTCAAAAAGCGATATTTAACCTTTTCTTCAAGCAGAGGTGAAACCCAACGTACAAAAGTTAACAGGAGTATTCCCGCCCCAAAAAGGTGAAAAAAAGAAGGGGAGTGGAGAAAATAAATGTTCCGGGAGAAATCAAGAGAGTAATTACTCCACAGTAAAAAAGAAAAAACGATTCCGGCAAGGATAAAAGAACCGAGATAAAAAAGCAATAACAGTAAAAATCCATCCATCCACCGTCGCGGCCGGAATGTCAAGACAATCATGGCAATGGGCAGTAAAAGTTTTCCCGGCCAGGACATAAGGAGAGAAGCCCCGGCCGGTAAGAGGAAGAAAAGAAGCAGTATACCGCCCAAAGCAGATCCGGTAAATAGCCTTAAAAGGGTTGTTTTCTGCCTCGCTACCTGACCGGCAAGTTTTAACAGCAAAAAATTGACGGCAACATTCAGTGTAATAACCAGATCAAGGTACAACCCTTTCACCCACCCTGAAAAATATTTCGCCTGTTTCTGACCTTGTTTTACTTGCTCATTATAACAAAATTTCGTTCAGAAATTTGTAACAATTTGCCACCCCAAAATAAAAAGGTATGGAATCTTTCTTCCATACCTTTTGTGGAAATTTCACTTTTTCATTTGAGAAGCAAAAGCACCGTCCCCTTGACTTTCCCTTACTTGCCTGATCTTCGGCGCCTGAGAAAGGCCGGAATGTCGATATCGGTCTCGCTAAACTTTTTATCTTCCGTAAAAGTAATTAACTCTTCACGCGGTGATTTTGCCGCTTTTTTATCAAAACCCGTGGCAATTACGGTAACCCGGGCCTGATCCTTAAATGATTCATCAATTACCGCGCCAAAAATGATGTTGGCATCCGGATCGGCAGCCTCTGCAACCGTATCGGCCGCCTCATTAATTTCAAAAAGACTCAGGTTACTTCCACAGGTAACATTAATTAATACCCCTCTGGCACCTTCAATGGAAGTTTCTAAAAGAGGACTGAAAATCGCTGCTTTAGCCGCTTCGATGGCACTGTTTTCTCCACTTGCACTCCCAACGCCCATCAAAGCAGTACCTGTTTCTTTCATGATCGCTTTTACATCAGCAAAATCAAGATTAATGAGTCCTGGAATGGCAATTAAATCGGATATTCCCTGGACTCCCTGACGCAAAACATCATCAGCAATGCGAAAAGCTTCCAATAAAGGAGTCTTCTTATCGACAACCTGAAGGAGTTTATCGTTGGGGATAACAATAAGAGTATCAACTTTTTCTTTTAAGGCCAGGATGCCTTTATCGGCCTGAGTCATACGCCTGCGGCCTTCAAAAGTAAAAGGGCGTGTGACAACTCCCACCGTCAATGCGCCAAGATTTTTTACGATCTCCGCAATGATCGGTGCAGCTCCGGTCCCTGTCCCTCCTCCCATTCCTGCAGTAATAAAAATCATATCGGAACCTTTGAGGACAGCTTCGAGTTCTTCCCTGCTTTCTTCCGCAGCCTGCCTTCCCATTTCAGGATTTCCCCCAGACCCTAAACCCTTGGTCAGCTTAGTCCCAATTTGCAGTTTTGTTCCGGATTGGGCCAGATCTAGCGCCTGGGCATCAGTATTGACGGAAATAAAATCCACTCCCTTGAGACCGGCCTCAATCATGCGATTTACGGCATTACTGCCGCCTCCGCCTACCCCAATGACTTTTATTTGTGCATACAGCTCCATTTCAGCTTCATATTCAGTCATAAAGAACCTCCCCTATTGTCTTTCAAAGATTACTCCCAAATATCTGCGAGAAAAGATTTTATACGCCTCCAGAGGTTGATAAAAAAACTTTCCTTTATTTCAGTTTTTTTACCTGTTTTTCGCACCGTTTTATTTCGGGAAGCATGATGGATTAGTCCAACAGCCGTGGAGTAAATAGGGCTTTTTACTCCCAGATATTCCGGTTGGGCCAGCCTTACGGAACATCCAAAAGCAGACTCTGCCAAATCGGAAATTCCCCGCATTAAAGAAACGCCTCCGGTAAGAACAACGCCTCCGGGAGGTAATTTGCCGAAACTCATACGATTAATTTCCTGACCACAAAGCTGTATAATTTCTGTAATGCGCGGTTCAATAAAATTAAAAAGTTCATCCGAAGTAATATTATGAACTTCTTTGCCGCTAATACCTTCAATCTCAATCTGCTTTGTTTCAAGGGCGGGATCCTGGACAGCAAAACCATATTCAATTTTAATTCTCTCCGCCAACTGAAACGTCGTGCGCAAACCGACGGCCAAATCATTGGTAATATGGTCTCCCCCCATAGGTAAGACAATAATATCTTTTAATGTTCCCTGCTGAAAGAAGGCGATTTCTGTTGTTCCCCCGCCAATGTCAATTAAAAAAACCCCCAGTTCTTTCTCGTCCCTGGAAAGGCAGACATCCCCATTGGCGATTGAACACAAAACCAGTCTATTCACCTCAAATCCGGCCATGTTCACACAGCGGATAAGATTTCGCAGGGAAGTCATCGTTCCCGTCAAGACCATGGCTTCAACTTCCAGTCTAACCCCCAGCATCCCCACGGGATCACGGATACCATCATACCCGTCAACAATAAATTCTTTGGGAATAACATCAATAATTTCCTTTTCCTGAGGAAGAACGATAACTCTTGCGGCCTGCAAAACTCTTTCGACATCCTGCTCCGTAATCTCTTTGTCATCCCTGGCAACGGCTACAACACCGCGATTGTTGACCAGGCCGATATGTGTACCGACAATTCCCACATTAACAATTTCTATTTTGGACCCCACCATCCGTTCTGCCTCTGCTGTCGCCCTGGTGATGGAATCTACAGTTCGTTCCAGATCAATAATAATTCCTTTTTTTATTCCTTCGGAAGGACTTGTCCCAACTCCAATAATATTAATGTTTCCATCTGTCATAACTTCTCCGACTAAAACCCGGACATTTGAAGTCCCTATATCAATCCCCGTAATAACATCTCGCCTGGTCAAACATATACCCCCTTGTTACGACCACTCTCCAAAACTTCCCCTTTTTATATTCCACATTTTAAATATATTTCCTTTTACAGATAAAAATTATTTTGTAATTGGTATAAAGACGGGTGCTTCCACTGCTCTAATATCCAGATATCCCTGTTGAAATTTATTCTCCTCCTCTGAAAGAATATACTGGTGCAGCTGTTGCAAAACTTCCAGCTTTTCCGGCAGATCTTCCTTGTCTCCCAGCCAAACTTCCATTCCTTCCCATGTATAGGCAATAATTTGCTGCGGGTCGTTTACGTTAATTTCCGCTAAAGGTAATGAGGGAGAATTAGTTAATGACTCCAGAAATATTTCTACAATCTCGCCGCGGGATCGATCCGGAATACTCATTCCTACATCCATTCTACCCCAGGATAATCCGTTAATCAGAGGAAATTCCCCTTTGTAAGCATCATTCATCCCAATAATCAATCCATCGGAAGAGAGTTCGAGATACGAACCATGATATGGCGCCATGGCTACAGGATATTTTTCCTTAATAGCTATGATAATGCCTCCTGGCAAAGATCTTTCTACCTGAACTTCAGCAACCCGGGGCATGGAAGCAACCCGCTCCCTGATTTCCGGAGAACTTATTTTCCAGATATTCATCCCTTCCCGCAAACCTGTAACTGCACGTATCTCATCAGAGGAAACCTTGTCCAATCCTTTAATGGAAATTTCCTGTATGGTAAAATATGGTGATCGCAGAAATAAAAGCATGGAGAGCGAAGAAAAGAGAAAAAGTAAAATTAAAACAAATTTTTTTTTCATACTCTTCCGCTCTTTGTTCTCCACGTTCTCCACCGGTGGATCATGCTCTCCATACGAATAACTATGTGTCTTTTCTACCATTATGCCACCTTTTATTCTCGTTATTTAGCCGATGGCTGCTTTTTGCTGCTGTCCATGTATTCCCTTAACTCTGGAGATCTTTCCCCCTAATTTTTGCAGTTCTATCTCCAGGTTTTCATAACCCCGGTCTATATGCCGGACATCATGAACAATTGTTCTTCCTTCGGCAGCCAACCCAGCAATGACCAGAGCTGCTCCGGCACGAAGATCCGTCGCGGCAACCTCCGCCCCCAAAAGCTTATCGGTTCCCCGAATAAAAGCTTTTCTCCCCTCCACATGTATTTGGGCTTTCATCCTCTGCAGTTCAAAAGCATGTTTAAAACGGGCCTCAAAAATACTTTCCACAATAGTACTGTTTCCCCCGGCCAGAGTGAGCAGAACCATCATGGGAGCTTGTAAATCGGTGGGAAACCCGGGATAAGGCAGGGTATACACTGTCTCCACACCCTTTATTTTACTTTTGCGAATTAAGAGGCTATCTTCCGAAGTTTCAATATTCGCACCGGCTTCCCGCATTTTTGCCACCACAGCATCCAGATGAGAAGGAATAATTCCCTGAAGGAGAATTTCCCCTCCTGTTACAGCTCCTGCAATCAAGAAGGTCCCGGCAACAATTCGATCGGGAATAATGCGGTAAGAACAACTCCCCAGGCCGTCAACTCCGGTAATACGGATTGTTTCCGTTCCCGCACCCCTGATAATCGCGCCCATTCCGTTTAAAAAGTTCTGTAAATCAATAATTTCAGGTTCTTTGGCCACATTATGCAGGACTGTTTTACCCTTGGCTAAAACTGCCGCCATCATTAAATTCTCTGTGGCACCGACACTGGGAAAATCCAGATGAATCTCTGCTCCTTTAAGATAAGGAGCTCGGGCAAAAATAAAACCATTTTCTTCACGAATCTCCGCACCCAATGCTTCCAGACCCTTAAAATGAAGATCTATGGGGCGGGGGCCGATTGAACATCCTCCGGGATAAGTAACCTTAACCTTTCCCAAGCGGGCTAACAGGGGACCCATAAGAAAAATGGAAGACCTCATTTCCCGCATTAATTCATCAGAAATTGCATAATTGTCCATTTTTCCGGAATTTATGCTCATTGTATTTTGGGAATATATTACTTTCAGACCCAGAGATTCGAGGATCCTTTTCATCACATGCATATCGACAATATCGGGAATATTAAAAAGCTTTATATCCCCATCGCTACTGTTCAGGACTGAAGCGGCCATAATAGGTAGCATGGAATTTTTTGCTCCTTTAATAAAGACAGAGCCCTGTAAATTACTTCTTCCTTCTATAATAAAGCGTTCCATAAACACTTTCTCCCCTTATTCCCTGCTGTTTTCTCCTACAATCTTGATTTCAAGTTCAAGATCTATCTTTCGTTCCGACCGGACCTTTTTTCTAATTAATTCGATCAAATCTAAAACCTCAGAAGCTGTAGCATCTCCTGCATTAACAATAAAATTAGCATGCTCCGGTGAAACCATTGCCCCTCCGGCCGTCAACCCTTTAGCTCCGACCTCATCGATAAGTTTACCGGCCGCCAGCCCCGTGGGATTACGAAAAACACTCCCCGCACTGGGAAGCGAGGGCTGCCTGGAACGTCTCTCCCGGTGGTTTTTTTGAACCAGGCTTTTCAGCTCGGCCCTGTCTCCGGGGGTGAGTTGAAGAACCCCGCCAAGGATGATTACCTTTTCCTCCTGAAAAGTACTTCGGCGATAAGAAAATTCCAGTTCTTTGCGGGGACGTAAGCTCAGATTTCCCTCGTAATCCATTATCTCCACTTCTTGAACAAGTTTTCCGATGGAGGAACCGTACGCCCCGGCGTTCATATAGAGTGCGCCACCCAGGCTACCGGGAATGCCCACGGCAAATTCAAGTCCCCGCAAACCCCGTTCAAGAGATTTTCTCGCTAAAACAGGCAATGAAACAGCGGCCCCGGCGATAACTGTCCGGTCGACAAAGTCATAATTGGAACAAAGTGATGATAAACTTAAAACAACACCTTTTATCCCCCCATCCCGTACAAGTAAATTAGTCCCTGAACCTAGAACAAAAAAAGGTAGTTTAAACTGTTTGACGAGAATTAAAACATTGCGTAGTTCAGTGCGTGTTTCAGGAAAAACCAGGCATTCAGCAGGTCCCCCGATACCGATGGAAGTATGCCTGGACATCGGTTCTTCCAATAAGGGGGGGGTGCGTAAAATATGTAACAACTCTTTTCTCCAATTCACTAAAACACTCCTCAATTTAAAATTACCCGAAACAAGCAACTCTTTAGCAACTTCCTGATTTATAGTATGCTCATGATAGAAACAAGGTGACTTTCGGCTACTTGTCCAACATATTCAATTAGTTTATAAAAGTTTATGAGAGCATTAAACGGTAAATATTCTCTGCAGCCCTGGGAAAAGCAATCTCTTTACTGTTCTTTCTTATTTTCTCCATTTTCCCAGGGTTATTCAACAATGTGTAGACCTGCTCCAGCAATATTGTCCCGTTTAAATCTTTTTCTTCAATTACCATGGCAGCCCCTTTGCCTAAAAGCTCACGGGCATTAATCAACTGATGGTTGTGAACCACATTGGGAGAAGGAATAATGATAGCCGGAAGGCCCAAAGCAGTAACCTCCGCCAGTGTTGTCGCCCCCGCCCGGGTAATAATAAGATCTGCCGCTGCCATGCTGAGGGGCATCTCGTCTTGAAAAGGTTTCACCTGCAGGCGGCCTTCGTACCTGGCTAAGATACCTTTTGCCCTTAAGTGTGCCCTAATTTCCTCATAATAAATTGCCCCTGTGATATATAAAACTTGAATTCTTTTATTATCTGCCGAACCAATTAAAAAATCAACCATACTCTTGTTTAATTTTAAAGCGCCCCTGCTCCCTCCAACGGCCATGACAAGGGGCAAATCAACATCCATTTCCAGCATCTTCCTGGCTGTGGACTTTTCAAACAGACCTACTTCGGAAGCTCGCGGGTTTCCCGTAATTACTAAATTTGATCGTTTTAAAAAATAACGGATTGATCCTTCAAAGGAAAGACAAACGCGATAGGCCAGGGGGGCAAGGAACCGGTTGGTCATACCGGGGATCACATTCTGTTCGTGCAAAATAACCTTTTTCCCCTTGATAATGGAGGCAATCACTATCGGTGCAGCAGCATACCCTCCCGTTCCAACGACAAAATCAGGCTTATAGCTTCCAACAATCTGCAAAGCTTTTGTAACCGAGCTTCCCAACAGAGAAAAAGAGCGAAGCAACTCCGGGGTAAGCCTGCGTGGGAAGCCCTTAACAGACAGGGTCTTCATAGCAAAGCCGGCCTGGGGAACAATTTGCTCCTCCAGCCCTCCTTTTGCTCCGATAAATAAAATTTCTGTGCTTGGATTTATTCTCCGTATATATCTGCCCAAAGCTAAAGCCGGGTAAATATGTCCACCCGTTCCGCCGCCCGTAAGAATTACCCGCAAATTTTTTCCTCCCAACTCAGGTATCTTTAACTCAGGTATCTTTATCCCCCGCAAGGTCATGAAGTCAGACGATTATAGCGAGAAATATTCATTAAAATACCCATCGCGCACATCGTAAAAAAGAGAGAACTTCCACCGGCACTTATAAAGGGAAGATTAATACCGGTAATAGGGATCGATCCGGTTACAACTCCGATATTAATGATCACCTGCACCGCCACAATAGATGTTAATCCGGCAGCAAGAAGGCTGCCAAAAGTATCCGGTGCCGTTAAAGCTGTTTTAAAACCTCTCCAAATAAGAATAAAAAAAAGCAGCATAATTGTTACCGCGCCCAGAAAGCCAAGTTCTTCGCCGATAATGGCAAAAATAAAATCGTTTTGAGGCTCAGGCAGGTAGTACAATTTTTGCCGGCTACGACCGAGACCAACGCCGAATAGTCCTCCCGGTCCCAGCGCATAAAAGGATTGAATAATATGGTATCCGGCCCCAAGAGGATCAGCCCAGGGATTCACAAAAGAAAAAAGCCGCTGCATGCGATAAGGTGCGCTGATAGCCAGATAAGCAACAACCGGCAAAGCGGCCAAGATGAGGGAAAATAGTTGTTTAAAAGGAATCCCTGCCGTAAAAGTGACAATACCGGTCACTGCCGCCAGAGCCAGGGCCGTTCCAAGGTCCGGCTGGAGAAAGACCAGGAAAAAAGAAATACCCATAAAGGCCAGAGGAATAAAGCTGCTCTGCCAAAAATTTTCCATATTAAGGTTCTTTTTACTTAAAAAAGCCGCGGCAAAGACAACCACAACCAGCTTGCTCAGCTCGGAGGGCTGCAAGGTAAAACCGCCAATGCCTATCCAGCGCGTGGCTTCATTAATCTCGATTCCCAGACCGGGGATAAAAACCATCAGAAGTAAAAGAAAGTTTACAACCATCAGCATGGGCAGCAATTTCCGCCATTTCCAGTAGCTGAAATTTGCAGCGAGGATCATCCCGCCGAGGCCTAGAAGAACCCAGAAAGCCTGCCGCCGCAGGAAAAAGAAGGCATCTCCCCGCGACTCCAGAGAAGTAATATAACTGGCACTAAAAACCATGATTAGACCAAATCCGGCTAAAATGAGAACAGTAAAGAAAATAGCGAAATCAGGTTGTTTACGCATTTCCCGTTCTGTTGGCCTAGCTCTCACCGTAAGGATCTCTCCTTTAGAGTAAAAATCGCCTCTTTAAAAACATTTCCCCGTTCCTCAAAATTCTTAAACATATCCCAACTGGCACAGGCCGGGGAAAGGAGAACCGTGTCCCCGAACTCTGCCGAATACAGTGCTTCCTCCACAGCAGCGAACATCTCCTCAACAATGACAGTATGATCAAAACCGGCATCAGAAGCCGCGCTGGCAAGGATTGGAGCCGTTTCTCCCATGAGAATTAATTTCTTAACTCCTTCTTTTTGAAGCGCAGCGGCAAAGTTGCGAAAATCGCTGCCTTTATTGAAGCCCCCGGCAATCAGGATTTTGGGCCCGGGTAATGCTTTTAGAGCGTTTAAAGCGGCATCAGGATTCGTCCCTTTGGAATCGTTGACAAAAAAGATCCCCTTAAACTCAGTCACAGGCTCCAGGCGATGCGCCACTCCGGGGAAGGTCTTCAAAATTGCGGAAATTTTATCCAATTCTATGCCTCCTGCCCAGGATATGGCTGTCGCGGCAAGAGCGTTTTCCAGATTGTGCAAACCCGGGATACGGATCTCATCTTTTCGGCAAATTGTATATGTTTTTTCACCGTTTTGAATAACAACCTGATCATTATGCAAACAAACTCCGGGGTTCAACTCCTCCGTGCGGCTGAAAAACAGAACATTCCCCTTTGCCGAAGAGGCAAATTCTCTGACCCCGGGATCATCCCAGTTAAGGACAGCCCAATCACTTTGTTTCTGATTCATCAATATCTTTTTTTTGGCGGAGTAATAATTAGGCAGTGTTCCGTGATAATCAAGATGATCGGGTGATAAATTTAAAACCGCGGCAATATGCGGTGAAAAAGCTTTTATATCATCCAATTGAAAACTGCTTAATTCCGCAATGACAAAATCGCCTTTTTCTGCGTTTAGAACCGCTTCGCTAAAGGGCAAACCAATATTGCCGGCAACATGAACTCCCCGGTATTGCTCCCGATAAATTTCACCCACCAGTGAAGTTGTGGTTGTTTTTCCATTTGTTCCTGTAATGCCGACCACTTTTCCCTGAAAAAAGAGAAAGGCCAGTTCTACTTCGGAATAGACCTCGATCCCTCTCTTGGCAGCTTCCCAGAGCAAAGTAAGCTGAGGATGAATCCCCGGGCTTTTTATAATCAAATCCATATCTTCCAAAAGGCTCTCTGCATGCCCGCCGGCAGCAAACTGCACCTGAGGGAAGGGCAAAAATTCGTTAATTTCTTTCTGCAACTCTTTACTGTCCCGGCTGTCATTAGCCACGACTTGCGACACACCTGCTTTCAGGAGAAGATGAATGGCAGCCCGACCGCTTCCGCCGATACCCAAGACCAGGACTTTTTTATTCTTTAGATTATTATTCACCGGACTCTCACCCTAACAGCCGCGAAAAGTCCAGGAGACCCACTACGGCAAAAATAAAGCCGAGAGCCCAGAAACCCGTTACCACTTGCCACTCAGACCATCCTTTCATCTCAAAATGATGATGCAGGGGAGCCATTAGTAAAACTCGCTTTCCCGTCAATTTAAAAGAAATTACCTGGAGGATAACGGAAAGTGTCTCCAAGATAAAAACACCCCCCACAATAATCAGGTAAAATTCCGCTTTTGTTAAGATCGCCGCAGCAGCAAGCGCGGCTCCCAGTGAAAGTGACCCCACATCACCCATAAAAACTTTGGCCGGATGGAGGTTAAAAACTAAGAAACCAAAAATGGCTCCAATCATTGTCCCGCAGAAGTAAACCATATCCTGTAAACCCTGCAAAGAAGCCAGGAAGAGAAAAGCAAGAAAAGCGATAATTGATGTCCCGCCTGCCAGGCCGTCTATCCCGTCTGTCAGATTAACGGCATTGGAGGTAGCAATGATCATAATAAAAATTAAAAGAGGGTAAGTCAATCCAAAGTCGATCCGCATTGTGGAAAAAGGAATATCTACCACCGTAGAATGTCCGTAAAAGAGCAAAACAATATAAAATACCAGTGAAAAAACAAATTGCCCGAACAGTTTTTCCCTTGCTTTCAGACCCAGGCTGGTCCGGCGGACAACCTTGCGAAAATCGTCAAAAAAACCCAGGAAAGCACTGGAGAAAGTAACTGCCACGGCCAGGATTAAAAACGGGGTTTTTTCCACTCCAAATAAAAGGGGGAGTAAAAAAGAAAATAAAATAACCACTCCTCCCATTGTCGGGGTTCCCGCTTTCCGGAAATGTCTCTGCGGACCATCCAGGCGAACCTGCTGTCCAAATTGCTTTAAGCGGGAGAAACGAATATAAAAAGGAGAAATAATAACACTTAAAATAAAGGCAGTAAAAGCAAGATTATATACTTCCGACGGCAAAACAGGTCCCCTCCGTTCAGTTTAAGAAGGCTCCCCGCCAGTTAAAAAGTTATCGGCCAGGAGTTCTTCGGCGATTTTTTCCAGGCGCATCATACGGGAACCTTTCAGCAAAAGACAAGCCCCCTTTAGCTTCAGAGACTTAAGATGTTCAAGGGCTTCCCGAGAACTTCCCGCTTCAAATATTTTCTCTGCGGGAAAGCCGGCTTCTCTGGCCCCGCGGGCTATTAAAAGGGCAAGCTCGCCGACTGTTATCAGATAGTCCGGAGCAAGAGCCGCCAAATATTTCCCCACATCCAGGTGGCCTTTTTCCGTAAGATTGCCAAGCTCCAGCATACCTCCCAAAATTGCGATAGCTGTACTATCCCCGGCCTGGTCTTTTAATGTCAGCAGTGCGGCTTTCATGGAAGAGGGACTGGCGTTATAGGCATCATTAATCACCCGGAAACCGCCTTTAGCCGCCTTTCGCTCCATTCTCATCCCGGAAATTTTCGCTTCGGCCAGCCCTTTTTTTATTTTTTCAGTCTCAATCCCAAAATGTCTTCCTATGGCAATCGCGGCTAAAGCGTTATAGACGTTATGTTTTCCCGGAACAGGTATCCAAAACTCCTGCTCTTTTCTCCCGGGTAGCAGGGTATTAAATCCTGCACCTTCCCCGGAAGAAAAATATTTAAGGCCGCGTAAATGCACTTTTTCACCAAAACCGTAATAAAAAACCTCTCCTTCAAAATTCTCTCCCATACGTTGCAGGTAAGGATCATCTCCGTTTAAAAAAGCCTTACCCCCGGAACCCATGGAAACGAGCAGTTCATTTTTCGCTTTGGATATATTTTCTACACTCCCCAGGTATTCCATATGCGCTTCTCCGATATTCGTAATGACCCCCAGGGAAGGAAGAGCGAGTGAGGACAGCAACGCAATTTCGCCGAAACCGCTCATTCCCATCTCCATTACTGCCACGTCATGCCTTTCCTCCAGACAGAGAAGCATCAGGGGCAACCCCAGATGGTTGTTAAGATTCCCTTCTGTTTTAAGCACATTATAGCGAGTTGCCAGCACAGAAGCAATAAGATCTTTTGTTGTTGTCTTACCGTTACTTCCTGTTACGGCAATAAGAGGCAGAGAATATTTTTGGCGATGAAAAAACGCCAGTTTGTGCAAAGCTTTCAGGACATCATCAACAATAATTAAAGTTTTCCCGGGCGGAAACTCCTCCCCCGTTAAAAAATTCAGCCGGCGCTGCTCGAGAAGAGAGCCCGCCGCGCCTTTTTTCAAGGCATCAAGAATAAAGCTATGCCCGTCTGTTTTTTCTCCCCGCAAAGGGAAAAAAAGCTCCCCTCCCCGGGCTTCCCTGGAATCGATAATAAACCCGGTAAAAAGATTTTTTCCCCCGATCCGGAGTCTTCCTCCGGTGGCAGTCAGGACTTCATCAACCGCAAGAGCCATATCTTCCACCCTTATGTCATTTTCAGCATTCTTTGTTTAATGATCTCCTCGGCAACTTCACGGTCATTAAAGGGAATGGTAAAATCACTGAAAATTTGATAATTCTCATGCCCTTTACCGGCAATAATAACCATATCACCCGGTCTGGCAAGCTCAATACCGAGTTTAATCGCTTCATAGCGCTCCGGCTGGACGGTATAACCCCTCCCGGGCCCTTTAATTTCCCGCAAACCTGCTTCAACTTCTTCAATAATCTGCCAGGGGTCTTCCCCTCTGGGGTTATCTGAGGTTAAAATGGAATAATCACTGTATTTCGCTGCAATACGTCCCATTACCGGACGTTTGCTCCGGTCTCTTTCTCCCCCACAGCCAAAAATAGTAATTATCTTCCCCTCCACAAAATCCCCGGCTGACTGCAGTATGTTCTCCAGGCCGTCAGGAGTATGAGCATAATCAACAATAACCGAAAAGGTCTGCCCAAGATCCACTCTTTCAAAACGGCCTCTTACTCCCGGTATTTTCTCCAAAATTTCCTTGATTGCAGAAAGCGGTATTTTTTCCAAAAGAGCCACAGAAGTTGCAGCCAGAGCATTATAGATACTGAACTTCCCTGCCAGTTTAAGAGAAAAAGCTTCACTACCCCAAGGCGTCCGGAGCATGTAGTTAACTCCCAAACTGTCCATCTTAATATCCCGGGCTCTAATATCAGCAGGACCTTTTATCCCGTAAGAGAGGACCTGCACTGTATTTTGCCGTAAAAAATAGTCATAATAGGGATCATCCCGGTTTAATACTGCAAAGCGCGGTTTGGGGCCTTTAAAAAAATTTCCTCCCAGCTGAGAAAAAAGTTTTCCCTTGGCAGCAAGGTAACGCTCAAAAGTTTTATGAAAATCAAGATGATCTCCGGTAATATTGGTTAAAACAGCAATATCAAAGTCGCATCCTGATACCCTTCCCAGTTCAAGGGCATGAGAAGAGACTTCCATAACTCCGTAGTTTACTCCCCGCTCCACCATGAGACGCAATATTTTTTGTAAATCAGGTGCTTCGGGTGTAGTTGCCAGAGCAGGAAAACTTTCGCCGCAGACCAGGTATTTGATTGTACCCAGCATTCCGGTTTTCCAGCCCTGTCCGGCCAGCAGTGCTTCAATAAGGTGTGTGGTCGTTGTCTTCCCGTTTGTTCCCGTAACACCGATCAGGCGAAGCCGGTCGGCAGGGGAATCAAAAAATTGTTGAGAAATAATCGCTAAAGCAGTCCTCACACAGGGAACAACAACTTTCACTGCTCCTTTTACTTCCCGGTCTTTCTCCAGGACAATCGCCGCGGCCCCGGCTTCCAGAGCTTGCGGGATAAAATCGTGTCCGTCGGACTTATGTCCTTCCAGGCAAAAGAAAAGAAAACCCGGTTTGACATGTGCTGAATTATAAGCCAGACCGCGCACCAAAACTTGCCTCTCCCCTTCAACCCTGACCAGGGGAAGTGCTCTGAGAAGATCCTGAAGATCTCGGGAAATTTCCATAGCTATCCACCTTTTTTTCTTTATTATTGACCACTAAAAACCTGATTATGTGGAGATACTCGGTCCTAATTTAGAGGAGAAGAATTAAGAGGAGAGGAAAAATGGACTTTAACGACCGTTCCCTGTTGAGTTTGGGTTCCGGCAGGAACGTCCTGAGAGGTAACGATTCCCGAACCTACCGGGTCCATTTTTAAACCGAGTTGACCCAGTATCTCTCCTGCTTCTTTCATCGTCATCCCCTGTAAATCGGGCATAGATAACTGTCCATCCTCTTCATCATTCCAGATGTCATCCAGGTAAACGATAATACCGGTTTGTATCGGAACACTGACTCCGGCTTTGGGAGTCTGGTCTGTAATAACGCCGTCTTGGCCGACCAGTTTCATAAGCAACCCCTGGGTATCCAGCAGTGCGGCCGCCTCGTTGACGCTAAGCCCCTTAAGTTCCGGCACCTGAACTTCGCGGATTTCTTCCTCAGGGATCTCTGACGGTGGAATTTCCAGATAAGATAGGACATCTTGCATAATGTTCCTGAACAGTGGAGCACTAACCTGCGAACCCCACTGGGGACCTTTTTTGGCTCCGTCAACAGCGATATATAATAAAATCTCCGGATCATCAATCGGTGCAAACCCAATAAAAGAGAGTATATATTCTCCCCCGAGGTAAACACCTCCGGAACCGACTTTCTGGGCTGTTCCCGTTTTCCCGGCGATACGGTATCCTTCCATATAGGCATTGACACCGCTGCCCTCTTTAACAACTTTTTCCATAATTGAAGCCACTCTGTGGGCAGTTTTTTCGGAGATAACCTGACGAACCACTTTAGGAGAACGCTGCTCCGTAACTTCCCCCTCCGGATCTCTGATTTCTTTTACCAGGTAAGGCTGCATAAGATTACCTCCGTTGGCAATGGCAGACACTGCCATAACCTGTTGCAACGGGGTTACGGATATTCCCTGTCCGAAAGAGGTTGTCGCCAGTTCCAGGGGTCCCACATCCTCCGGCCGGAAGATCAGTCCCGTTCCCTCCCCGGGATAATCCAGGCCGGAGCGAACGCCAAAGCCGAAGGCTCTGATGTAATCAAACAATTTTTCAGCGCCCAGTCTTTCCCCCAGCGCCATAAAGGCAGGGTTACAGGAACCGAGAACAGCCTCTAAAAAATTAATCGCACCGTGCCCTCCCCGGTCGGAAGTCCAGCAGCGAACTGTGTGACCGGCTATAGTTACCGCGCCGGAACAGAAAAAACTTTCTTCCTCCCGGTATAAATTTTCTTCGATAGCTGCTGAAAGTGTAATCAACTTAAAGGTTGAGCCCGGCTCAAAAGTATCTGTTACCGGGAAGAGCCTCCAATAATCTTTATCATAATTATTATAACTGTTCGGGTTAAAATCCGGCTTGGAGGAAGCGGCTAAAATTTCGCCTGTTTTCGGATTAACTGCCAAAGCCAGTACTCTTTCCGGAGCATACTCCACCATAGCCTTGGAGAGTTCCCTTTCGACGATAAACTGGATCGTTTCGTCGATTGTCAGGATTAAATCCATCCCCTCCTTCGGGGGAATAAAACGACGGACACCCGGAATTTCTCTCCCCCGGTTGTCGGTTGGGAAAACGATACTTCCGTCACGCCCTTTGAGCTGTTCCTCATAAAAAATCTCCAGGCCTCCCCAGCCCTGGTCCATCCCGACAAAACCCAATCCTTGAGATAAAAGCGTCTCATTGGGATAAAACCGTTTCGTTTCCTGCGTAAATGTAATCCCGGGAAGATTCAAAAGCCGTATTTCCCTGGCTTCCTCTTCTTCAATTTTTCTCTTGACATAAACAGCGGCTCTCTCCTGCGTAATGAGCTCAAGGATACGTTCCTCATCCATTTCCAAAACCGGAGCCAGTATCCTGGCGGTATAAGAAGGATCATCAATCTGCGGCGGGATCGCGACAACTGTCTCCACTGTTGCACTTCCCGCGAGGAGACAGCCCTTCCGGTCATAGATATTTCCCCTGGAAGAACGGGCGGGAATACTCCGGTTCCACTGTTCCCAGGCTTTTTGCTGCAAGTCCCCGGCAAGAGCAAACTGGATCCACCCCAGCCTGACAATAAGAGCCAGCATGAAGAAGGTCGCTGCGCAAAAAAGCCAGAGGAGCCGCTTGCGAATATGTAAATTAGAAGCAGTATCGCGGACCATTTTACCTCCTGCTCGCAAGGTTAGTCGCCCCTCGCGATACGTACCCACTGTCGTTCTTCAGGATACTGCAACCCCAGATCATTTTTCGCGATCATTTCAATTCTTTCCAGTGAATTTAGACGCTTAACCTCAATCTGTAAATGTTCTTTTTCACTTTTTAGCGCTTCTATTTCTTTTGTTACCTCATGAATTTGCAGTCTCAAAGCTACAACCCGGCTATACTGACTGATAAGGCCGACACTCACCAGGAAAAGGCACAAGAGCAAGGCACAAAGCGTCATGCCGCCCCACTGGGCTGCTTCTTTTCCCGGAGCCTCCTGAACTGTTCGCTTTCTCTCGGCCCCATAACGAACTTTTTCAGGAAACTGTTGCTCCGGGAAATATCCTGATTGCACTTTCTTTTTCGTTACTAACAACTTTATTCACCTACCCGATTAATTAGAACTTACACAGATTCTTGCCTCATTCCTCAGGGAAGCTTCTCAGCCGCCCTTAAACGGGCACTCGCTGCCCTTGGGTTGATAACTTTCTCCTTATCGCTTGGAAAAAGAGGTTTGCGCGTTAATATTTTTAAAGAAGGGGTTTTTCCACAAGTACATACGGGAATTCCGGGTGGACAGATGCAGCCCTGAGCTTGTTCTTTAAATTTTCTTTTGACAATTCCATCTTCCAGTGAATGATAAGCAAGAACCACGATCCTGCCGCCGGGACGCAAGCACCGTATTGCCCCGTCCAGGCCCCCGGAAAGATTCTCCAGTTCCTTATTCACAGTAATGCGCAAAGCTTGAAAGATACGTTTCGCCGGATGGCCTCCCTTACGCCTCGCTGCAGCGGGAATAGCCGACCTGATTATTTCGACCAGTTGGCTGCTGCGTAAAACCGGCCCATGGACCAGTCTATATTTAATAATAAATGAGGCAATGCGCGCCGCCCATTTTTCTTCACCATAACGTCGAAAAAGGTAGGTTAGTTCTTTTTGCGAAAGTCTTTGCAGCAAATCGGCTGCTGTCCGTGGAGAATCCGGATCCATGCGCATATCTAAAAAAACATTATTTCGATAGGAAAACCCCCTTCTTTCACAATCCAATTGATAGGAAGAAACTCCCAGATCAAGAAATAAACCATCCACAACATCCAGTTGAAGACGCGGCAGTATCTCACCAATTTCGGCAAAATTGCCTTTTACCGGAATAAAGGCTTCCTGAAAGGAAGCCAGCCTCTTCGTTGCCTGTGCCAAAGCTTCGCGATCCTGGTCTATCCCGACCAGTTTTCCCCCGGGAATTCGCTCCAGGACGGCCTGAGCATGCCCTCCCAGGCCCAGGGTGCCGTCTATAAAAATTTTCCCGGGTTCCGGCTGTAAAAATTCAAGGGTTTCGTTCAGCATAACAGGGATATGAACAGGTATCTCTTCAGAATCTCTTCTAATCTCTCTCCCCATCCTTTGCCTTAAAACTCAAAATCAATCATCTTCTCTGCAACCTGCTCATATGACAGGTTTGACTTATTGCTGTATTCTCTCCATTTTTCCTTACTCCAAATCTCAGCCCTATTGGAAACCCCGATAAAGATAACTTCCTTGCTAAGATCCGCATGTTCGCGCAGCATCGGCGGGATAAGAATACGACCCTGTTTATCGATCTCCACCTCCGAAGCTCCGGAAAAAAACAATCTCATGAAAGCTCTTGCTTCTGCTTTTGCAAAAGGCAGTGTTTTTAATTTATTTTCAAGGTTACTCCATTCCCCCAGAGGATAAGCAAAAAGACAGTTATCCAAACCACGCGTGATAATAAAACGATCCTGCAACTCATCCCGGAACCGGGAGGGAACAATCACGCGGCCTTTTTTATCCAGGGTATGGTTGAATTCCCCAATTAACACGATCCGGCTTTCACCCGCTTTTAAATGAAAAGCTTCTTTACTCACTCATACTTTTTACCCACTTCACACCACTTTAAACCACTTTGCACTATATTCTTCCCCTCTTATCTGAATTCCTGCAAAACACAAAAAAAAATTTTTTAAATTTTAAAAAAAAAGAAGGAGATTTTGGTCGAAAAATCTCCTTCTTAGATCTTTTTTCTAACATATATTGGTAAAAATTAACTCAAAAAAACCGATTTTTCCGGCCTGCCGGCACTTGAACTTCCCACCTTTTTTTAGACCAGATATCCCATAAATAAAGTGGCAATCCAAAAATAAAGTAAGAGACCGGTTACATCTTTAATAGTTGTGACAAAAGGGCCGGCGGTGATAGCCGGATCAATGCCGTAGTGGTTAAAAAAGATGGGCACCATCGTCCCAATGAGGGCCGCCAGGGTTATATCCATAAACATGGCCAGCCCTACGGCCAGCCCTAAATAGGGCAGACCCTGCCAAAGGAAGGCAAGAGCGGCTATAGCCAAGCCATTTATACCGCCCATCGTCAAACCAATCTTAATTTCACGAAAAAGATAGTTACGAATATCCCTGGCGCCAATCTCTCCGGTAGCCAGTCCCCGGACAAAAAGAGTCGACGACTGCGTCCCCACATTCCCCCCCATACCCATAATCACGGGGATAAAAATAGCCAGAATAACGATGCTGTGGAGAGTATCTTCAAAAATTCCGATCACGCTTCCCGACAAAAGGCCCCCCGCCAGACTGATCAGCAACCAAGGCAGCCGCTTTCCCACCAGCCCAAAAACGGAAGCTTCCAGAAAATCACTCCCGGTTACCTCCCCGGTCCCGGCCAGTCGGTAAATATCCTCCGTAGCTTCCTCCTCAATGACATCAATAATATCATCGACCGTAATAATACCCAGCAGTCGTTCTTCTTCATCAACCACCGGCACGGCTAGGAGGTCATACCTGGAGACAACCCGGGCCACTTCCTCCTGATCCATCTCTGCCGGAACACTGATAACGTTTCGCAGCATTATCTCTTGAAGCAGGGTCCCGTCTTCTGCAGCGATAAGATCCCGCAAAGAAAGAACCCCACTCAATTTTGCTTGGACATCTACAATATAGACGTAATAGATTATTTCCGCCTCAGGGGCAACTTCCCGCAGGCGGATTATCGCTTCTTCAACAGGAATATTCTGCGGAAGGGAGATAAAATCGGTCGTCATAATCCCGCCGGCAGTATCTTCCGGATATTTTAACAGTCCCCGAATTTCTTCCGCTTCTTCCTCAATATGTGCCAGAAGTTCGCTAGCTTCTTCAGGGGGCAGTTCCCCGACCAGGTCAGTGGCATCATCAATATCCATTTCTTTCAGGATCGCTGATGCCTTATGCTTTGTCAGCAATCTGAGGAGAGAGACCTGGTCAAAATCCTCCATCTCCTGAATAATCAGGGCTGCCTCTTCATCAGAAAGAAGATCGAAAAGTTCTCTTTTTTGTTCGTCGTTTAGCTCATCGACCAGTTCCGCCAGATCGCTGGGATGAGCACCATCCTTAATCTCAAGGACTATTTTTTCCAATACCTGCTGAATAGACAAACCCCTCACCCCCCTAAACAAGCATGTTTATATTATATCACTTAATTTTTTTTTAGGTTACAAAAAGAATGATAAAAAACCAAAAAAAATTACCCCACCATACCGTTCTGCCTGCTTGTTTTGAACTGCTCTCCCTAGGTGGGTGCCCTCTTACATGCTTTACAGGTCCCCATTTAAGAGGGCATCTATGCTACACGTAAAGGCGGGCTCCCTTTTCATAAGTGTTAGCTCAAAACTGTTGAGGCTGCACGCATACAGCAGGGTAATTTCCTGAAGAATCTTCGCAAAATTATGATATCACAATTTTAGTGCTGTGGCAAGAAAAAAAATGACCTTGTTTATTTCACTATCATGGCTCCGCCGACTGCTGATTTTGTCGCGTATGTTACTTCTTATCCTTATTAGTGTCCCGCAATGCAGAAGAAATATGCAACTCCTTAAGCTGTCCGGGGGAAACCGGGGCCGGAGCGCCGGTCAACAGGCAATTACCTGCGGCTGTCTTAGGAAAAGCAATAACATCCCTGATACTTTTCCGATTTGCCATCAGCATAACCAGACGGTCAAGTCCAAAAGCGAGACCACCGTGCGGTGGTGCACCGTATTGAAAAGCACCTATCAAAAAACCAAATTTTTCCTCTATTTCATCCTCAGGCAAACCGAGCAGCTTGAATATTTCCTCCTGGATATCCTTGCGGTGAATACGGATACTTCCCCCTGCCACCTCGACGCCGTTATAAACCAGGTCATAGGCCTGTGAACGCACCTTTAAAGGTTCACTCGCCAGTAAAGCTCGATCTTCTTCCAGGGGAGCCGTAAAAGGATGATGAACTGAACTGTATCTTTTTTCCTCCTGATCATAAGCAAGCAGCGGAAAATCCACAACCCAGAGAAATTTTTTTTCAGTGGAAGAAAGCAGGCCTTCACGCCGGGCCAGATGAATCCTCAGCTGTCCCAAAATATCAAGTGTTTTATCATACTCATCCGCAATAAAAAGGAGAAGATCCCCTTCCCGGGCAGCAAATTTGTCCCTGATCAGGTCTAGCTGCCCCGGGGTAAAGAACTTGGCGATAGGCGTTCTAAAGCCCTCTTCCGTAACGACCATCCAGCCCAAACCTCCGGCGCCCCATGACTGGACGAGCAAAGTAAGATCATCGATCTCCTTGCGGCTGTAACGTCCGCAATTTGTCGCGTTAATTCCTTTGACGGCACCCCCGCCCTGAATCGCCTTTTGAAAAACTTTAAACTGGGACTCTGCCGCTATTTCCGAAATATCGACAAGTTCCATAGCAAAACGCGTATCAGGCCTGTCGGAACCGAACCTTTCCATAGCCTCCCGGTAAGAGAGAACTTCAAAGGGAATGTCAATATCTAGACCTTGAACCTCAAGGAAAAGATGCTTAACGAGCCTTTCCACAATGGACATAATATCTTCCCTGGATAAAAAAGAAAGTTCCATATCAATTTGTGTAAATTCCGGCTGCCGGTCAGCCCTCAAGTCTTCATCGCGAAAACAGCGGGCAACCTGAAAATACTTCTCCACTCCGGAAACCATCAAAAGTTGTTTAAAGAGCTGCGGCGATTGGGGAAGGGCAAAAAAACTTCCGGGAGAAATACGGCTGGGAACCAGGTAATCCCGCGCTCCCTCCGGAGTGCTGCGGGTCAACATCGGCGTTTCAATTTCCCAAAAACCTTCCCCGTCAAGGTACTTCCTTGTTTCCAAAAGAACTTTATGACGAAACTTCAACATTTCCAACATTTCCGGCCTGCGTAGATCGAGATAGCGATAGCGCAAACGCAAATTTTCATCGGTATCGATATCGTTCTCAATGTAAAAAGGAGGCGTAAAAGACGCATTCAAAATTTCCAGGTTTTCTGCAGAAATCTCAATTTCTCCCGTATCCAGTTTCGGATTAACACTTTCCTCGGACCTTGGCACTACCGTTCCCTCTACGGCAACAACATACTCCGGGCGTATTTTTTCCACCTGTTCAAAAAAGGACTTATTTTTATCCTGGTCAAAAACAACCTGAACAATACCCGAACGATCACGCAAATCAAGGAAAATAAGCCCCCCGTGATCTCTGCGGCCTTGAACCCAACCAGCTACGACAACCTTCTCACCGTTATTTTTTTTAGTTATTATTCCACAATTTTTGTTTCTCTTTAAACTCATCCGCGTCTCCCCAGCCTTCCGAACTTTATTTCAGGCAGGTTTTGCTCAAGTTATGCCAAGAGGGCAACCTTTTTCCTGCTTTAATGATTTTAGCCAATGTGGGACCCCTTGTCAACTTTAACCGGCTGTATCTTTTGATAAGGGTTTAGCTTCGCGAAAAATAGTAATTAGCGATGTCATGGAGATAGTTTGGCGAGCGCTCGGGCAAAGCGCCGGACCGGTGCTCCGGTTTCCTGCCGGCAAGTCCTGCAGCTCTTCTTAGCCCTTCGCTTAATTTTTCGCTGCAGTGTTACCGTTAAATTTAAAAACATAATCATTTAATGCGACACCAAGCTTTTGGGCTATCACAGGACATTTAGCCTTCAGCAAAAAGAATATCCCCCTGTCCTGATCCGAAAGTGTTTCATGATTTCCGAGTCCTTTGCTGATAACAATATCCGCGTTGTGAAATATTTCTGTAAATTCCGTGCTACACTCTTCAAGAACGGCACCGGGTACATTGCAGCCGGTGGAAACGATTTTTGTGCAATTATCCAGTCCCGAAGCGTAAGCATCTGAAAGAGTTACATCATTGATGATCGGTTCACTTCTGACTGCGTAAATAATTTCAAATTCCTGCAGGTGTTCCGCCAGTATTCTGTCAAATACTGTTTCCCCCGCATTGTCACCGATAATCAAAATTCTTTTTGCTGCCTTCAAACACTTTTCAAATATTTCCATATCGCAAATGGAAAATTCCCTTTCCAGTTCTTCTTTGACACAGTTCTCCATATTGACATTATTGTATAAAGCGGAATCAATAATATTTCCTGTACCTGCTGTTTTCAATGCCCAGTAAAGACTGTTTCCTTTTTTCTCAAGAAATCTCTTAAGCTGCGGATATAAATCCAGTGCTGCCTTTATATCCCTCTCCTTAATATGCATATAAGGATCTGCAACTCCTGTATGCTTCTTCACGGCCTGATGCAATACCCTGCACAAATCCGGAGAGCACCTGTATTTTTTATATTCAGAAATTATTTTCAAAGAATCATCCATGATCTTTTCATGCACTTCATGCTCTTCAGCTGCCATCCGTGAAGCTTCAACCACCTGTCTCAACATACAGAGGAGACAATCAGGAAATATTTTCATCGGCTTCCTCCAACAGTTTTTTTCGCTTTAAGCAAGGGCAAGTTTAGACTAAAAAAGCTTCCTGCTGTCCAGTAATATTGTTACCGGACCGTCGTTTTCCACATGCACCTTCATCATGGCCTGAAATATGCCTGTTTCCACCTTTAAACCTTTTTCCCGCAGCATCTTGCAAAGCTGTTCGTAAAGATACTTAGCTTTATCCGGCTTTGCTGCCCCGAAGAAATTGGGACGACGCCCTTTGCGGCAATCCCCGTAGAGAGTAAACTGGGAAATACACAAAACCTCTCCACCGGTTTCCATGAGGGAAAGATTCATTTTTCCTTCTTCATCTTCAAATATACGCAGGGTGGAAATTTTTTCAGCAAGATAACGGCAATCTTCTTCTCCGTCTTCTGTTCCGATCCCGGCAAAGACAACAACCCCGGAGGAGATTTCTCCGACAACTTTTTCGCTAACTTCTACTCTTGACCTTCCTGCCCTCTGCACGACAGCGCGCACCGGACCACCACCTTTTTACTGCAAGTATAGTATCTTTTTGGGCCTGAACCCTTAAACTTCAAAGCGATCCAACAGAACCGTCCCCGCGGTCAGGAGGTTGGCCTTGAACGGCGCCTGACGGAATAAACATCTTTTACCCGTCTGATTTTATTCATAATATGCTCCAGCTGTTCCAGGTCTTTAACAACAAAAGTAAGGTTGATGACAACCATTTTATCCCTGGTTGTCCGGCCGTTAACCGCTGTAATATTAATCTTGCTTTCACTGACCGCATAGATTACTTCCGTGAGGAGATTGGGACGTTCCAGAGCAATAACTTCGATCTCTACGGGAAAAGAAAGGTCTCCCGTTACTTCCCACCGGACATCTAAAAATCTCTCTTTCGGATTCCTGGCCACATTGGGACAATCGGCGCGGTGGATAGATACTCCCCTTCCCCGGGTTATAAAACCTATAATCTCGTCTCCCGGCAGAGGATTACAGCATTTCGAAAAGCGAATGAGAAGATTATCAATCCCCTGAACCCGGACACCCCGTGAAGCCCGGGAGGCTTCCTTCCAGGGTTTAATCTCCACAGGGGGAAGTTTCTTCTCCTCGCCGAATTTCTTGCCGTATTCATCCCTTAATTTTGTAATAATCTGTTGGGATGATACTCCGCCATATCCCACCGCGGCATAGACATCCTCTGCGGAAAGAAGATTATATTTCCTGCCCACCTCTTCCAAGAGGGGATCTTTGAGGAAAAGGTGGGGTTCTAGCTGAAGCTTGCGAATCTCCCTTTCCATAACCTCCTTGCCCTTGGAGATATTCTCTTCCCGCCGTTCGCGCTTAAACCAGTTCCTGATTTTACTTTTTGCCTGGGAGCTTTTGACGATCTTCAACCAGTCGCGGCTGGGGGTCCCCTGCTTGCTGGTAATTATTTCTAATATATCCCCTGTCTTCAACTGATATTCCAGAGGAACAATCCGACCGTTTACCTTCGCTCCCACACAGCGGTTTCCGATATCAGTATGGATCCTGTAGGCAAAATCCAGGGGAACGGATCCCCTCGGCAGATCAATTACATCCCCTCTGGGGGTAAAAACAAAAACCTCATCGGAAAAAAGATCAATCTTCAGATGTTCCATGAACTCATGAGCATCTTTCAGATCCTGCTGCCATTCGAGCAGTTGTCGCAACCAGGAAAGCTTTTCCTCAAATTCCGTGTTGTCCTTAACCTTTTCTTTATATCTCCAGTGAGCGGCAATCCCGTATTCTGCTGTGCGGTGCATCTCCCATGTGCGAATTTGCACCTCAAGAAGTTCATTCTCAGCACATACGACGGTTGTATGCAGCGATTGATACATATTCGGTTTGGGCATGGCGATATAATCATTGAATTGACCGGGGATAGGACGCCATAGGGTATGAACAACCCCCAAAGCAGCATAGCAGTCTCTCACATTATCGATAATAATTCGCACTGCCGTCAGGTCGTAAATTTCGGTAAAATCCTTTCCCTGTTCTTTCATTTTATAGTAAATACTGTAAATATGCTTGGGGCGCCCACTGATATCGGCCTTTAAGCCTGTTTCATTTAATTTTTCCTGGAGGAGAGCAATAACCTGATTAATAAATTCCTCCCGTTCCTTTCTTTTTTTCGCCAGTTTGTCCACCAAAAAATAATAGCCCTCAGGATTTAAATAACGGAAAGCTAAATCTTCCAGTTCCCACTTAATTTTATAAATTCCCAGACGGTGAGCCAGGGGAGCATAGATATCCAGTGTCTCCCTGGCGATTTCCACTTGTTTCAGGTTGTTGAGAAAACGAAGCGTACGCATATTGTGGGTTCTGTCGGCCAATTTAACAAGAATTACTCTGATATCTCTGGCCATGGCCACAAACATTTTCCGCCATGTTTCAGCCTGGTGCTCTTCTTTGGAGCGAAATTCCATGCGGCTCAACTTGGTTACACCATCAACCAGGGAGGCGGCTTCTTCCCCGAATTCCTGCTCAATTTCTTCATAAGTTACAGGAGTATCTTCCAGGACATCGTGCAGAAGCCCGGTGATGATCGTAACAAGATCCAGCTCTAATTCGGAGAGAATAATGGCGACCCCCAGGGGGTGAGTAATAAAAGAATCACCGGAAACCCTCTTCTGCCCCGCATGAGCTTTCAGAGCAAACTGATAGGCTTTACGGATAAACGCCCAATCTTCTTTTTTATTGTTATAGCTGGTGAAATGCCTCTTTAATTGCTGAAGGCTCATCATTCTCTTCCTTTATCTGTTAAATCTTTTAAATAATATAATATTTTTTCTCCTGGTGAATCCAGAAAAAATTGCTGCCAGGTCAAAGTTTGTTCCCATTTTTCCTTCTCCCCACGATAAGAACCGGTTAGGGACAGGTTCTTTAAGAGAGAACAGTAATCAGCTACTGTTTCCGCGGGGAAATAAATGATCTCTTTTTCCAGACGCAAATAAGCAGCCTCCTGAAAAATTTCCAGACTTTTTTCCAGCAGTGGACCGGTCACCGCAAAGGGAAGCAACTCCCTCAGTTTGCCGGAAGCGCGTTTTCTCGAGATACTCTCCCCGCAGGCCAGTTCCTGGAGAGATATGTAAACCTGCTCAAGGGAGGCAAAAGAAGGAACCGTTGCCCGCAGAAGTTTTAAATTCTCCTGAAAATCATTGGGGCCGTAAAGGAGATAAACCGACAATCTACGGTTTTCCTGAAGATTTTTTATGATATGTCGGCACAACCCTGCCACTCTTTCCCCCGCAAGAGGCAGATCGTAGAGAACCAGGTTATAAAAATGTTCGGACTCATTTTGCCGGGAGAAACGTCCCTGATGGGAAAAAGCGATCCCCCCGTGGCGGGAAAAACTCTTTTCGAGCTCCTGAAGGCGTCCGATAGTATTTACAAAAACCATTACTCTTTCGCCGCTGTTGAGGAGCTGTCTTAAGAACCGTCTCTTTTCCTGCACTCCTCGACGGTCAACAACCGCGATATCCTTTTCCTGGTGCTCATCGCTGTAGAAAAGGGTATGAACCTCCAATTGAAGATGATCGTCTCCTCTCCACCTGTCAAAAGAAACAGAAAAGAGTATATTTATTTTACGAAATAGCTGACACAATGGTAAATTATTTTTACCATTAAAGCTGATAGCCCTGAAGGAAAAGTTATTTACCTGCATCCCCAACTGCAGGTGACGCCCCCCTTGCCCCACTTCCCTGACCCTGACCAGGGACCAATTTTCCCCGGCAAAAATCGGCCTGGGATTCCCCTGGCCAAACGGCTCCAAAGCCTCAAGACATTCAGCAAGCCGGGGGGTAATCATCTCCGCTTCCAGAACGAGCTCAACAGGGACCTTCTGTACCGGCTCTTCCTCCTGAAAATAATCCCGGGCCAGACTATTTAATTTCTTCGCCAGAACAGTCATCTCTTCTTCTTTTAGTTTCAAACCGCATGCTTGCCGGTGCCCTCCGTACTCCAGCAGCAAAGAGCTGCACTTTTTTAAAGCACCGGTTAAATCAAAATCACCGAAGCTTCTTCCTGAACCTTTTCCCGTACCCCCTTCCAGAGCAAGCAATATGACAGGAAGATGGTATTTTTCCGTCATGCGGCCGGCTACAATACCCAATACTCCGGGGTTCCATCCTTCACGGCCCAGAAGCAATAATCTTTTCTTCTCTTGTAACTCCGCCTCATCAACCAGATTGCATGCTTCGGTGAATATTTCCATTTCGATCTCCCGGCGCCTGGTATTTGCCTGCTGCAGCTCTTCCGCAATTTTTTGCGCGGCCTCAGGGTCCTTTTCCAGCAAGAGATGTAAAGAAGGCTGCGCATCACCCAGACGGCCGGGAGCATTCAGCCGCGGGGCAAGGATAAATGCAATTTGCCCTGCACTGATCTGCTCACTGCGCAGACCGGCAACCCGGCAAAGGGCTTGTAAACCCGGCCGGAGGTTTTCATTCATTTTTTGCAATCCACAGGAGACCAAAATCCGGTTTTCACCCAGAAGGGGGACAACATCAGCCACAGTTCCAAGAGCAACGAGATCCAGGTATTCTTCAATTTTATTTTCCCGGCCCGGAGCTGCTTTGCGGAGAAGCGCCTCCCCCAGCTTATAAGCAATCCCCACACCGCAAAGGGATTTAAAGGGGTAAGAACAATCAATTCTCAGGGGATTAATAACCGCGCCGGCAGCCGGGATAACATCTTGCGGCTGGTGGTGATCCGTTACAATAATATCCATTTCCATCTGCCGCGCATATAATACTTCTTCCAGGGAAGTAATGCCGCAATCAACGGTAATAACCAGGGAAACTCCCTGATGATGAAGACTTTGCAGAGCTGCCCGGTTCAAACCGTATCCTTCGGTAAAACGGCTGGGAAGATAGTAGGTAACATCCCCACCTAAATCCTGAAGTAAAGAAACCAAGAGGGCTGTTGCGGTTATTCCGTCCGCATCATAATCACCGTAAACAGCAATTTTTTTGGCATCTTCAAGTACCTGGTAAATAAGATTGACTGCCAGGTTCATATCCTTCATGCAAAAAGGGGAATAAAGCCGTGAAAGAGCAGGTTTTAAAAACACTTCTCCCTCTTCAACGGTGTTAATTCCCCTGTTTATCAAGATCTGGGCTATTGGCTCCGGGATATCAAGCCTTTGGGCCAGGAAAGCTCTTTTATCGCTATCCTGAGGATACAAGCTCCATTCCTTTTGACTGTCTTTCCTTCTTCGCTGCATTCTTTTCAAGTTTGATCTTTCCGTTCTCCGGCTTCTATATTATTCTCCAGGATTTCCTCGTCATATAAAGAAGGTTCTTCCCGTAATTCCCCGGAATCATCCCCATCCCCATCGACATAAAATTGCCGGAATTGCTCTGCCTTAACCTGAAAAAAATCCCGTTCTTTTTCCAGTTCACGTACCCTTTCTTCCAGAATTTTAATATCGTTGCGCAAACCGCGAAGCCGGAGCGAGGCTTTAATTTGGCGGACAATACTGAAAAGAAACATGGCAAAAGCTCCGGAAACAGCCGCACAAAGAATAACAACGATCGCAGAAACTTCCGCTTTTCCATAAAGATAATTAATAAATATCGTCTGGCTGTTGGCCAGGGCAAATACGGCAATGATTATACTAAAAATAAGGGCGGCAATTACACTAAACTGGCTCACCTTATTCCCCCTCTCCCTTTAAAAACAATACACCCACCGTCTAATTGCACATTTCTACATGAAAGAAGATATTTCCTTCTTTTTCTGCACCAATGTTTCCCTCCGGGAGGTAATTTTCGAGTTTTTAAGCGGGGGCTTTTTCTCCCTTTAATCCTTTCTTGCGCCAGGAAACCCACAGAGGACTGGCAATAAAAATGGAAGAATAAGTTCCACTGACAATACCGATCAAGAGGGCCAGAGCAAAGACCTTCAGATCCATCCCGCCCACAAAATAATTGAAGGCAATAAAAAGTGAGGTCAAAACAAGTAAGGTCGTAAAAGAAGTACCTATTGTTCTGGTTAAATTCTCATTAATACTATCGTCGACTACCTCTTCAATCGTCCTTTGCCGTCTGAATTTAAGATTCTCCCTGATACGGTCAAAAATGACAATTGTATCGTTAATGGAATAACCGATAATGGTTAACACAGCTGCAATGAAGGGGCTGTTAATCTCAATCTTGAAAATAGAAAAAATGGCGACAATGATAAAGGCATCATGTAACAGAGCCAGAATTGCTGCCAGGGAAAATTTAAATTCAAAGCGCAGGGTAATATATACGATCATCCCCACAGCAGCCAGAAGCAACGCCAGGAAGGCCTCCCTGGTCAGTTCCTTACCGATAACCGCTCCCACATTATCTATCCGTAAAACATCTTCCGCTGTCATCTCCGGCCATTTTTCCATAAAGGAGCCAAGGATCTCCCGACGAGTGGGTTCACTCAGGTGGGGAGCTTTAATAACAACCTCGTTCCCGCTCGAATGGCTATCATGACCGACTCTCTGCAAAGGTACTCCGTCCAGGTCATAGGGAGCAAGGACCTCCCTCACATCCTCCATCTGAAACCCTTCTTCCAACCGCAGTTGCAGAATAGTTCCCCCGGTGAAATCGATACCCAGGTTCAGACCATTAATAAAAAGGGAAACAATTCCAGCCACAATAATTAGAAGTGAAATGGCAAAAGTATAACGACGGTACTGCAAAAACGAAAAATTAAACCTGGTCAATACATTATACCTCCTTTAATCCCAGGTATCGGGGAGTTTTTATCATTCGTGAGCGGGCTGCCAGACGGAGCAAGAAACGCGTTAAAAAGAAAGCGGAGAAAAGGCTCGCCAGGATGCCGATTAGGAGAACTACGGCGAAACCCCGGACAGATCCGCTGGCGACAAGAAAGAGGACCAGCCCGGCAATAGCAGTCGTAACATTTGCATCAAGAATGGCGCTAAAGGCTCTCTCAAAACCGGCGTTAATCGCTGTCAGGGTTGTCCTTCCCTTTTGCAGTTCTTCCTTAATTCGCTCAAAAATAAGGATATTGGCATCAACAGCCATACCGATGGAAAGGATCAGTCCGGCAATCCCCGGTAAAGTTATTGTTGCCCCAAACCAGGACAAAATGAGAAAAATCAAAGCCAGATAAACTATCAGGCTGACTACGGAAACATAACCCGCAAAACGATAAAAAATAAGCATATAGAGCATAACCAGAAGTAATCCTGTAATCCCGGCATAGAAGCTTAGCTTAAGCGCATTTTCACCGAGCAAAGGGCCGACGGAGCGGGTTTCCAGTTCTTCCAGCTCTACGGGAAGGGCCCCTGAGCGAAGCAAAAGGGCAATATTTTCGGCTTCCTCAGCAGTAGGAATACCTGTAATTATCGGCTTTCCATCATTAATGACACTCTGAACTGTGGGAGCGGATACCGGATCTTCATCAAGAAAAATAAAGATACGCTGATTCAGATATTTCTCCGTCGCCTGGGCAAATTTTTCAGTACCCTCTTCATCAAATTCCAGAGCAACAATAGGTTCATTATACTGGCCGCGGGTAAAATAAGCTGTTTTAAGATTTGCTCCTGTTAACAAAACTTCCTCTTCAGGACTTACAAAGGTTAACTGTGCTGTGCGGCCGATAAGTTCCATCGCCTGAGCCTGGTCCTCAATCCCCGGAAGCTCAATGCGGATACGCCTCTCTCCTTCACGCTGCAGAACCGGTTCCGCTACCCCAAGTTCATCGATTCTGCTGCGAATAATAGTCATCGCCCTTTGAATTGCATCATAGTCTTCTTCAGCATCATCCACGCTTTTTGCTTCCAGGAGAACATAAACACCGCCCTCCAGGTCTAATCCTTTTTGCAAATATTTTTCCCAGTTAAACAACAGGAACCCGGAAGCAACAATTAAAACAAGGGATATAATAATAAAAAGCAATGGCCCTCCCCCGGAGCCTTTCTTCTTGTTCAAACTCACTTACATCCTCCTCCTATCCTTCCGATCCTTCCAGCTCAAAACCCGGCTTATAACCAGAACCCAGCTTACAACAATTGGACATCATTAATAACCAGGGAAAATCGGTATGAAAGAAAATTTGCCGTACGACGGCATAAAAACATCCGGGACAAGAAAATTCAAAATTATATCTCTATCCCCTCAAGCCTCAACAATTCTTTTTTCCAGCTGAGGCCCCCGCCAAATCCCACCAGTGTCCCCCGACTACCGATGACCCGGTGACAGGGAATAAGAATCGGTGTCAGATTACGTCCGAGGGCCTGGCCGACAGCTCTCGCCGCGCGAGGTGACCCCGTTTTTTCAGCCAGTTGCCGGTACGTAAAGGTGCGGCCAAAGGGAATCTTCAAGGTCACCTCCAGAACTTTTCTGGTCCATAGGGAATAACCATCCATGATAATGGGATAGTTCCAGCTAATATCCTTTCCCTTTCCCGTAAAAAAGCGTTCAAGATCTCTTCGCAGCCCGGGCCAGGGCAGCTCTCGCTGTTCTCCGGTATGGGAAAGCGACCCGTTATTGCCCAGAGAAAGGCGATAAATTCCTTCGGGTCTAAAATAGATTGTAACAGTTCCAGCGGAAACTTCCAGGGTAAAATAATTCCAGTAAAATAATTCTTTTATTTTCTCACCAGCTTCCCTAAAAAATCCACAGAAAGAAGGAAGCTTGTAACTAATCTTCGGGAACAAAAAAGGAACGGTAAAAGCAGCTTCGTGCACCGGTATGACAGGCAGGCCCTGTCTGGTCGGCTTTAACAAGAAGAGTATCCGCATCACAATCATAAAAAATTTCTTTAACCTGCTGGATATTTCCGGATGTTTCACCTTTTTGCCAGAGCTTCTGCCTGCTGCGGCTCCAAAACCAGGTCAGCCCGGTTTCCATTGTTTTTTGTAAAGATTCCCTGTTCATGTAGGCCAGCATAAGGACATCACCGTTCCGGTAATCCTGAACGATAGTAGGGATAAGATCCTGCTGGTTATAAGTAAGCATATCAATCATTTCAAGCATTTTTTCGGATGACATCAAATTATACGCACCTCCACGCTCTGTTGATTTAAATATTTTTTGAGTTCACTGATTTCAAAATGTCTATAATGAAACACCGAAGCCGCCAGGGCTGCATCCGCCTTTCCCTCCGTCAAGACCTGGGCAAAATGCTCCATCGTTCCCGCTCCGCCGGAGGCGATAACGGGAATACTGACCTTTTCCGCCACAGCCCTGTTAAGCGGGATATCAAAGCCGTCCCTGCCGCCATCTGCGTTCATACTTGTTAGTAAGATTTCTCCGGCACCGAGCTCTTCAACCCGGGCAGCCCATTCTACCGCCGATAATCCGGTTACCTTTCTCCCTCCGTGGGTATAAACGTCCCAATCCTGCTTCTCCTCATTCCAGCGGGCATCAATCGCCACAACAATACACTGGCTCCCGAAAATACGGGCGCCTTCTTTAATCAGAGCGGGGTTTTCCACTGCGGGAGTATTTAAAGAAACCTTGTCCGCTCCGGCCTTTAAAATATTGCGGATCTGATCAATAGTACCTATCCCTCCGCCGATAATAAAGGGAATAAAAACCTCTTTAGCGGTTCTCCTGGCCACCTCAACCATTGTCTCTCTTCCCTCGAAAGAGGCAGTAATATCCAGGAAAACCAATTCGTCGGCACCGGCCTTATCATAAAAAGCAGCCAGTTCGACGGGATCCCCGGCATCTTGTAAATTTACAAACTGGACCCCTTTTACCACCCTGCCGTCTTTGACATCCAGACAGGGGACAATTCTTTTCGCCACCATAATGTACTCCCACCTACCCCTCTATTTCCTCAATAGCTTCCTTTAAATTAATATTCCCGGTGTAAAGGGCCTGTCCGACGATAGCACCGCTTACCCCAAGGTGCTCCAGTTCTTTCAGGCGCCTCAGATCATCCAGCGAAGAAACCCCTCCGGAAGCAATCAGCGGTATAGACAAAGCCTCGGCCATTTCTTGTAAAGCAGAAAAATTCGGACCTTCCAGCGTCCCGTCCCGGGCAATATCTGTATAGATAATTTCCGCCGCACCCAGTTCTTGCATCTGCAGAGCCAGGTCCACCGCTTTCTTCGCAGAAGACTCCGTCCAACCCTGAACCGCAACCATTCCATCTCTGGCGTCTATCCCCACAAGAATACGTTTCCCAAACTCTTCCATCAAATCTTTAACCAGTTTGGGTTTCTGAACCGCAACTGTTCCGAGAATTATTTTTGAAACACCAAGTTTAAAGGTATCCCGGGCTGTTCCTCTTTCCCGAATGCCTCCACCCAATTGAACAGGGATAGCAAGGGCTGAAACAACATCCTTAATCGCCGCTGCATTTACCCGTTTTCCCGCAAAAGCACCGTCCAGATCAACCATGTGAAGCCTCTTGGCTCCCATAGTCTGCCACTTTATGGCTATTTCAGCAGGATTCTCACTGTAAACCGTCTCCCTGGATCTTTCTCCTCTCAAAAGACGAACACAATTTCCCCTGTGCAGATCAATTGCCGGAATGATTTCCATGTAAAACCATCCTTCCAAAATTTTCGAGTATTTTCAGACCTATTTCTCCGCTTTTTTCCGGGTGAAATTGAAGTCCATAGACATTATCCTTTTTTATCGCTGCAGCAAAATCAACATTATAATTACAGCGGGCGAGAGGGTCAATATCCTTTTTCTCCGACCAGGGAGCATAATACGAATGGGCAAAATAAAAATAACTTCCGCTGGGAATACTCTCAAAAAGGGGATCCGGCTTTTCAAGCATAATACTGCTCCAACCCATATGGGGAACTTTTAAACCCACAGGAAATCTGGTTACCTGCCCCGGGAAGAAACCAATACCGTCGCAACCCGAATCTTCTTCACTGTTTTCAAAAAAAAGCTGCAACCCCAGGCAAATACCCAGAATATATACTCCTTTTTGCTGTTGTTCTTTCAAAAAATCCAGGAGACCTTTTCTTCTAAGCTCGTCCATGGCACTGCCGAAAGCTCCTACACCCGGCAGAACCAACGCATGACACCGGCTCAGCCGTTCCTGATCATCCGTCAAAATTGTCTGAAATCCCAGGCGGGCAAACCCGTTTCCAACACTGGTAACATTTCCCATACCATAATCAATAATTGCAATTAATACGGTAAACGCCCCCCTACATAAAGATGTTGTCGGTTAGTTAAAGTTAATGTAAGATGGATGTATTTTAACATGGGTGGAAAGCACTGTCAACGGAATATACGGGTATTATCCGTGCCGGGATCCCGTTAGAAGTACTCATAAAATTTCAAAAAAAGGGGTATAGGATCATTATTAAGCAGAGAAATCCAGTAAATTATCTTCTGCTTATTATAATAATAATTATTATTTAGCTGTAGTCCCTGAACATAATTAATTTTAACGTTTTGTAAATAAAAAAAGCCACATTTCTGACAAATCCGACTTTTATTAATTCGATTATTCACTTTTTTCATATACTCCAGTGCTTCTTCCGATGTGGGAAACTCAAAAAGCCAGAGAATAACCTGTTCATGCTTGCCACTATAATGAGAAATAAAGACGCGCTGGATAGGATTATCCTCTCCATGAATTCTGCGCGCATAATCCAAAGCCTCTTCCCCGGTAATAAGTTTATCCATCATAAGACCGGCTATGGTGGAGGGAAATTGAATATCATCCACTTCCGGGGGAGGCTCACCGACAAACATTTCCTCAGCTAAAAAAGAAAGCGCCTTTTTTTCAGCCGGATTAAAAGTATCACACGGGGCACTCCAAAGTAGTCTTTTTCCCTGCAAATTTCCGTTTCCCGGGAAAAAAAAGTACCCCAGTAAAAATCCTATTCCGGTAAAAATAATAGCAAGAAGAAAAAGTTTAAAAGCTTGCCGGTACACAAGCAACGCCTCCCCCCGAAAAACGACCAAGACCTCAATACATAAATATTATTCTATTTTGGGGGAATAAATCCTTTTTTTGAAAAAGTTTTATCTCTATTTAGTCTACATTCTGGATATTATCTAAATTAAATGTATCATGAAGGACCTTTACTGCACGGTTTAGGTCGTTTTTCTTTACCAAAAGAGAAATAGTAATATTCGAATCTCCTGATTGCAGAATCTTAATATTCTGCTGATTTAAAGCTCTCACGACTTTGGCCATAACTCCGGGGATACTATGCATCCCCACTCCAACAACCGAAACTTTCGCACAATCTGTTTCTATCCGATAAGTTAAACCAAGCGATCTTAAAATTTCTTCAACCTTAGCACAATGTTCTTCCTTCACCGTAAAAGCCTTTACATTGGGAAAAACACCAATTAAATCGATATTTACATTAGCTTCTCCGATTTGCTGAAAAATTTCCAGCTCTTTCAGTGAATCAGGATTGTCAAATTCAATCAGAAACTGAACCAGATTTACGGAATGGGCAATACCGGTTACAGCCCTCCGCCCCCGGGTACTGTAACTACCGTCCAGCATTGATGATTCACCGGTAATGAGGGTTCCGGGAGCTGAGTCCCCCGGACTGCGGACAACCACATTGATATTATTGCGCATGGCAACTTCTACGGCCCGGGGATGAATGACCTTAGCCCCTTCGTAAGCCAACTGGCAGACTTCACCATACGTAATCTGCTCAATAACTCTTGCTTCCTTTAGTATAACCGGGTCAGCTGTCATGATTCCGGAAACATCCGTATAAATCTCTACCATTTCCGCTTTCAAAGCAGCACCCAGGATAACAGCCGTAGTATCACTTCCGCCTCTTCCCAGTGTATTTAGCTCTCCGGAACTGTCCATCCCCTGGAAACCGGTAATCACCGGGACTTCACCCTTGTCTAAAGAATCAAGAACCTTTTCCGGCCGGCAATCCACAACTTCCGCTTCACTATAACAGCCATCCGTGACAAAACCGGCTTGCAGTCCTGTTAAAGCGCGGGAAACAATGCCTTTATTTCCCAGGGAAGCCGCCAATACTGTTGCAGAAATAATTTCTCCGCAAGACATGATCAGATCAAGTTCTCGCACCGGGACATCCGGATACTCTTGCAGAACAAGAGATTTTAAGGTATCCGTGGCATAAGGATCGCCGTTTCGTCCCATAGCAGAAACAACGACTGCTACCTGAAAACCCTTCTTTCTGGCCTCGACTACTCTATCGATAATGAGCTCCCTTTTTTCCGGAGTGGAAACGGAAGTACCTCCATATTTTTGAACAATAATTTTCAACTTTATCACCCCGTCGACCTGGTTAAGATATTATATGAGCAATTCGGCAATTTGAATCGAATTTGTAGCAGCACCTTTGCGGATATTATCGGCAACAACCCACATATTCAGTCCATAAGGGACGGAGCGGTCGATACGAATTCTCCCGATAAATACTTCATCTTTTCCTTCAGTTTGGACCGGCATGGGATAAAGCAGTTCTTCCGGATCATCCATGACAATGATCCCGGGTGCCCCGGAGAGAAGTTTGCGGGCATCCTGAGGAGAAAGGGGAGAATTAAATTCCACATTGACAGCCTCAGAATGACCGTTTAATACCGGAACCCGGACTGTTGTTGCCGTAATGGGCAGATCCGGTATCCCCATAATTTTACGAGTCTCCCGGATCATCTTCATCTCTTCCTTGGTATAATCATCCTCTTCAAAAACATCGATATGGGGAACCATGTTGAAAGCAATCTGATGATTTTTCTTGGCCCCTTTGTAAGGTATCCGTTCCTTGACCAATTCTGTGTTCGTTAAGACGGCATTACTTTGAGTGATAACTTCATCAACAGCCTCTTTCCCTGCCCCGGAGACAGACTGATATGTGGCAACGACAACCCTTTTTAAACCCGCAGCCCGGTGCAGCGGCTCCAGAGCAACAACCATCTGAATTGTGGAACAGTTCGGGTTGGCTATGAGACCCTTATGGCCGGAGACAGCATTTGGATTGACTTCGGGAACCACCAGCGGAACTTCCGGGTCCATACGAAAAGCACTGCTGTTATCCACTACAATTGCCCCGTGTTTAACCGCTTCCGGGGCAAGCTGCTCGCTTATCTCGCCTCCCGCACTGAAAAAGGCAAAATCAACCCCCTGGAAAGAAGCAGGTACAGCCTCCTCAACAGGATATTGAACTCCGCCGATGGTGATCTTTTTATCGGCAGAACGTGAAGAAGCCAAAAGTTTCCAACCCTTGATAGGAAAACCGCGCTCCTGGAGAACTTGAATAAAAGTCTGCCCAACCATCCCCGTAACTCCGACAACAGCAACATTATACCCTGACATAGCCATCCTCCTTGTTTATTATCATATGGTTTTAAGCTCGAAAGTTTACTCCGTTTACTCAAAAATGTCAGCATGCGTATCAGCTTACGGCAGAAAGCTCTTCCGGTTCGGTTCCGGCCGTTCGTTTTTCGGGCTTCAGCCTTTGTGACGGAAGCCCACGGCGCAGCAGAACTCTGAGGCTTCGCTCCATGGCACCAGTGCAAAGCTCTTCCGGCTCAGCTCCGGCTTCCAGCAGCCTTCCTTGCAAAAACTCCCATCCTGGTCGTTGCAAGCTGCAGGCATCCTGCCTGCAGGGCCGCTTTCCAGCCGTCCCTTCGCTCGGAGCTTTTCGCCACTGTTGCCAAGGCAGCTCTGCCAACAGTGTCCTGCTGCGCCTTACTGTAATCTATCATAACGGATTAAAGAAAATTCTTAAAAGCTGGTGGCAGTTGCTCCCTACTATTTTCCTTATACCGAAAATTATCGTATACCAAAACAATTTTAAACCAGAGTTTACGAAAGGCCTGCGGGGGAAGCGGCTGGACAAGGTGCGACTCTTTTAGCGCCGCTCAAGGTCCCGGCTATGCTGAGCCCGTACTCTTGCCCTGCAGACAGGACGTCTGCAGCCGGCATGCTGCCACGGAGGGCAGCTTTGCCGGGAAGGCAAGGGCAGGGCGAAGGCAGAGCCGTTGGACCTGCAGGCGCTAAAATCGGAGCCACCGGTGCAGCCCTTTTCACGAAGGCACCATCCAAATAGCTTCCAACCCAACGAAATATACTCAAGGTGGGTGACGCCCCCGCAGGGGGAAGCGCCCGTCAACTACTGAAAAGACACGGCTTCTTTTATCCTCGTCATCGCTTCCGTCAGCCTTTCCTCTTTTACCGTAAGCGCAATACGGAAATATCCTTCCCCATACTCCCCGAAACCCCGGCCGGGAGTAATAACAACTCCCGTCTTCTCCAGTATATGAGCAACAAATGATTGCGATGTATACCCCTTGGGAACAGGTGCCCAGATATAAAATGTGGCCTGTGGAGACCGTGCAGGCCATCCTGCCTCTTTAAGAGCTTTTACGACTACGTCTCTGCGCCCCTGATAAACTTTTCTCAAACCGTTTAAGAAAGGTACCATCTCCGGATTATTAAGAGCTTCCACCCCCGTATATTGGATTGCTTTAAAAAGCCCGGAATCCGTGTTGGTTTTGAACCGGTACAGCGCTTCCAGCGCCTCGCTGTTCCCCACAGCATATCCGATCCGCCATCCGGTCATATTAAACGTTTTGGAAAGGGAGCCGAATTCGATCGCGACATCTTTCCCTCCCGGCGCCTCCAGAAAACTCGGCGGTTGATACCCGTCGAAAGCTATCTCGCTATAGGCGGCATCATGGCAGACAAGAATGTTATATTTCCCGGCGAAACTTGCGACCTGTTCAAAATATTCGCTTGTTGCCGAAGCACCGGTGGGGTTATTCGGATAATTTAAAAACAGTAACTTTGTCTTGCGGGCAACTTCTTCAGGGATAACTGATAAATCCGGCAAATAATTATTTTCTTCTAATAGCGGCATAATATAAGAAGTCCCGCCGGCAAAAAGGGTACCAATACCATAAACAGGATAGCCCGGATCAGGAACAAGGTTTACATCCCCGGGATTGGTGTAGCAAAAAGAAATATGTGCGATCCCTTCCTTGGAACCGATTAGAGGGACAACCTCCGTGTCGGGATCCAGCTCAACACCATGCCTTTTCCCGTAATACGCCGCTACAGCTTCCCGAAATTCCCGTAAGCCGTCATCAGGAGGATAATTATGGTTTTCCGGCCTTGCCGCCTCCTCTTGCATCCGCCTGACGATATAATCAGGAGTCGGCAAGTCGGGATCTCCAATCCCCAGTTTAATAACATCGACCCCCATTTTTTGTGCTTCCCGTACTTTTTTGTCAATTTCCGCAAAAAGATACCTTGGTAAAGCTTGTATACGATCTGCGCTATTTTTCATCTTTAAGCACCTCTCTCCGTCATAAAAGCTCGATTTTTCCGTAAAAAACTTCTTCCGCGGGTCCCTCCATATATACTGTCCCGCTTTCCGCCCAGTTCACTCGTAAAAGCCCACCCGGCAGATGCACTTTGACATTCCTTTCCAGTTTACCCGCCAAAACACCGGCAACAACAGAAGCACAAGCTCCTGTCCCGCAAGCCAGGGTGGGGCCGACTCCTCTTTCCCAAACGTTAACCCATATTTCCCGAGGACTTTCCACTTTCACAAATTCAACATTTACTTTTTGTGGAAAAAGTTTATCTTTCTCTATTTTTGCTCCCCATTCCTGCCAGGGAATATTCTTAATCGTTGGAAGAAAAATAACACAATGAGGATTACCCATACTTACCGCTGTAAATAAAAATTCTTTTTCTCCCGCAATAAGATGCTCATTTATAACTTCCTGACGTGAAGGACCATGTACAGGTATCAGCCGGCTCTCCAACACCGGCTTCCCCATATCTACCTGTACTCCCTCTACTTTTCCTTCATTTAACAGCAGTTTTATCTGCTTTAAGCCGGAAAGAGTGTCGATCATAAGATGCTCTTCCGAAGCTAACTTCCTATCCCAAAGATACTTCGCCAGGCAGCGGATCGCATTTCCGCACATTTCTGCCTCGCTGCCGTCGGAATTAAATATTTGCATATAAAACGGGGCGCGGGATGAAGCGTTCAATAAAACTACTCCATCAGCACCTATACCAAAATTTCTGTTACAGAGTTTTGGAGAAAGATTCGCGATATCTCCACTCTTCAGTTTACCATCCAGATTGTTGATAATGATAAAATCGTTACCCAGTCCATGCATCTTGGTAAAATATACCATATGTGCCTCCTTTCCAAGCACCTGTAAAACTTGTTAAATGCAATTCCGGCACGGTTGGTCCAGGTGAACGAGATCTTCGTACGTCTCCCTCCTGGCTACTATTCTTGCTCTTCCGTCACGGACAAAAAGAACAGCCGGGCGTGGATTGCGGTTATAATTACAGGCCATGGCGTAGCAATACGCTCCTGTAGCGAAAAGAACCAAAATATCATCCTTCTTTACCGGAGGTAAAAAAGCCTCTTGGATAAGAATATCACCCGACTCACAGGCCTTACCCGCGATAGTCGCCTTCATAGCGGGTTCTTCTCCTGCCTTATTGGCCAGAGCGGCATCATAAACAGCCTGATAAAGAGCAGGGCGGATGTTATCCGCCATTCCGCCATCTACAGCAACATAGCGGCGTATTCCCGGAATATCTTTAATCACTCCAACACGGTACAGAGTAATTCCTGCTTCTCCGATAATCGAACGACCGGGTTCCAATAAAAGTTGAGGCAACGGAAAATCTCTTTTCAAAGCGGCATTTTTTACTGCAAAAGAGATATATTCCACAAAAGTTTCGATGGATGGTGGCGTATCTTCTTTTGTATAGCGAATGCCCAGTCCCCCACCCATATCCAACTGTGAAGCTGTAAAACCGGTTTTTTCTCTTACCTCAGCCATAAAAGCAAACATAACGTCCACGGCTAGAGCAAAAGGTTCCGTCTGAAAGATCTGGGATCCGATATGACAGTGGAAACCAACCAGATTTACCTTCTCCTTTTCCTGAATTGCTAGATTTATTGCCTTCCAGGTGTCTTCATTTTGCAATCCGAAACCAAATTTGGAATCTTCCTGCCCCGTTTGGATATAATCATGAGTATGGGCCTCAACCCCGGGCTTGATACGCAATAAAATTGTCGGCCTTTTCTTAACTTCTGAAGACAAGGACAATAATTCTTCCAACTCGGAAAGGCTATCCACTACGATCCTTCCTACACCCGATTCTAAAGCAAAGATAATTTCTTCCCTTGATTTATTATTGCCGTGGAAACAGAGATGATCCGGCGGGAAACCGGCCTTAATTGCCGTAAAAATCTCACCTCCGGAGACAACATCCAGTCCCAAACCTTCTTCATTAATCAAGGCAGCCATGGCCGTAATTAAAAAGGCTTTCCCGGCATAAAGGATCTCACCCAGTGGGTATGAACTTTCCAGAGCCTCTTTATAACGTCGACAATTTTCCCTGATCATCTCTTCATCCATAATATAAAGAGGGGTCCCAAATTCTTCTGCCAGTTCTACAGTATCGCAACCACCGATTTCCAGATGTTGTTTATCGTTAATGCGCATTGTTCCTGTTAAAATCATTTTTTCGCCTCCTTCGGGAAGAAATAAAAAACGACTAACAGGTTTAACCATCAGTCGCATGTAAAAAGTCAAACCTCTAGAACCCTTGGTGAGATAGCGCTCCACCTGGCTAAAAGGGTTTTTTCACCAGGTGACAGTCAACCAGTTATTCACTGGCCAACCAGCTTTTAGTCCTCCGGGAGAAGCTAAAAACTTCGGCGGTGGCCCCTTTCAACACGGTTCATTCTTCCCGGTTCTTCCCCATGTCTACTAATTTCCAACCGCACCTCTACCTCATCAACTCGGTCAAAGAGATGAGGTATTATTTACTTTTGTGTGGTATTTTAACATAAAACTATTTATTGCGCAAGCATCATTTCCGCGTTCAGATTTCGCGTTTTACGGAACAACATCTTCCGGTATCTCATCTTCGTCTACAACAGCTGCAATAACAGCTTTAAAGCGTTTTCCGCGGGCCATACGTTTTTCTGCAGAACGCAGAAAAACAAAGATGAGAACCATGAAAACCATTCCTAAACCGAGCCCAAAAAGATCCGGACTTATTGCCGACCCTGCGTTTAGCGCCCAGCTTCTACCGATAAAAATGCCCAGTAACAAGCCCATTAATGGGACAAAGTAGAGCAAAAAAGCAGCCATAAGCATTTCACCGGCCCTGGCCTCCAGTCGTACCAACTGACCGGCTTTTGCTCCAATAGGATTATTGACCTCTACCAACATATCCCGCCTTTTTTCCGGATCACCGAAAAATCCGCCACAACGGCCGCAACTCGCACAGGATAAATTCTGACGAACCCTGACCAGGGCTTTATTATTTTCTGCCAGCTCAATAACCTGCCCAAAATGGTCCATTATATGGTCCACTTAGAACAAACCCCTTCCTTTTTCAAAGATTGTCCGTTTATAGTATAGAACTAAATGTCTTATAAATCAAGGTTAACCACACCACGCTAAATTATACGGGTAAACCCTGTAGCAAGTGTCCTAAATTTTGTTATCCGACCTTTCGAAAGCTGATGTAACCCTATTTATCCGAAGCACTACGGCTAAATTGCGCTTTTACTTTTTCTCTCAACTGTAATGTTTTTAAAAGCTTTTCTCCAGCCTGCCTTGCTTCAAGTAAAACTTTTTCATCTTTTAAAGCTTCTCTTGCTGCGAATAGATGAAGAGCCTTAACGGTACTGACCACTCTGTAACCCAAAGCTTCCAGAAATTTTTCCATTGCTGTAGCAGTATATCCCATATCTTCTTCTTTTTCTTGTTCGCACACCGCGACGACACAAGCATACTTTCCTCCGAAAGCTTCGTTTATGCTCATCCAAACAGAACGATCATTTTCATCAAATGCTTCGAAACAATAACATCTATCAATGAAGGCTTTCATGTCTGCAGTTACATTATAAAAATAAGTCGGAGATCCTAAAACAACTGCATCGGATTCTAAAATAATCGGATAAATTTCTTGCATGCCATCTTGTTTTACACATTTATAGGTATCATGACAGCATTCGCATCCATTACAGTCTTTAATATCATAATCACCTAAAAATATTAGTTTAGTTTCCATACCTTGCATTTCAAAAGGTTTAAGTGCTTCTTGTACTAAAACCGCAGTATTTCCATTTTTTCTCCGACTTCCAACAATGCCGAGTATTTTCAAGTTTCTCCCTCCCCTATCGTCCCCATGGCATCGCTAGTTGCTATTTTTTGCCGAAGTGTTATAATTCTCGAAGTTTACATCTTTAACTTTCTTACAAAAATATTCCATAATAAATCCGTCTTGTAAAAGGCTGTTTTTTTCAACCTTAAATCCTGCTCTAATAAGCATACCTTCAATAATCCAACTAAATGTACTGAACTCATCTCTGATATGTGTTTCTACTTCCGCTTTTAATTGTTCACCTGCTGCTGTTTCATAGGTGGAAATAAATTGATTAATTTTTGAACAATATTCCAAGGGGTCAAAATGAAAAATTACATCAAATAAATAGAGCACTCCACCTATTTTCAGCATTTGATTCATCTTTAGAAGGGCAATCTGTTTCCAAAAGTCAGGCAAATGATGAAGTGCCGACTTCGTTAAAACGATATCTACCTGTTCCTCTTGATGTTCATAACTTAAAAATCCGGAATTAATAAATTCTATATTTGTAATATTTTTTTCCTCTGCTTTCTCAATTGCCTGCTCAATCATTACCTCTGAGACATCAACAGCATATATTTTTTTGAAATGTTTTGATGCATAAATGGAGGTAGCACCTGTTCCACATGCCAGGTCGATTAATGTAAGGTCTTCCGTATTATCCAATGCTAAATTTTGCAAAAAGTCGGCAACTTCCTTTTCATAATTTCTAAACTTTTGGTGCTGTTGGTCGTAAATTTGTGCTTGTTTTAGATCGGAGTAATCAATTCCACAGTGTTTATATTCATTATAAACCCAGTTTTCCATCTTAACACTGCCCTTTGTATGCAAAGTTTTTAAGCCGGGGCTGTTAGCACTACAGCGAAAAACTGTAGTGTCATTAATAAAACATCGCCGGGGAGTAACAAATCGCGCCCCGGCGAGTTTCCAAAGAAGTAATAATCTCAAAATAGACCTACCCCTACGCAGATGCTTCCGGAATGTTCTTCAAAATTGCATAAGAGAAAACCGGACCATCTTTACAAACATACATGTTCCCCACATTGCAGCGGCCACATTTGCCGAAACCGCATTTCATTCTGTTTTCCAGGGTCGTAAAAATCTGCTCATCGGCAAAATTCAACTTTTTCAAGTTCTCCAGCACAAACTTGATCATGATCGGTGGCCCGCAAGTAATGGCGATCGTATTATCGGGAGAGGGACCTACATCCATCAGCATAGAAGGCACAAAGCCAACGTTATAATCCCAGCCTTCTTCTTCTATATCGATTGTAAGATGTGCTGCAATGTCGTCGCGTTTGGCCATCTCCTCAAACTCGTTCTTAAAGCAGAGGTCTCCGGAAGTACGGGCACCATAGATCATGGTCAATCCCGCATACTGGTCCAGGTTGGCCTTGACATATTCCACAATGGGGCGCAGAGGTGCCTGTCCGATACCGCCGCCAATGGTAAGGATGTGTTTCCCTTTCCAGTCCTCCAAGGGGAAGCTGTTACCGTAAGGACCGCGCACGGTAATTTTGTCGCCGACCTCTTGTTCATGAAGCCCCTGGGTATTTTTACCTGCACGCATGACGGAAAAACGTAAAAAGTCACCCTCAGTGGGGGAACAGGAAATACAGAACATGCTTTCGCCTATACCTAACCGGCCAACCATGGCACACTGTCCGGGCCTGTGGCTCCAGTTTTTCCGCGCCTCTTCGTCATCCAGGGTTACTTTAAAAGTTTTAACAGCACGATCGCCTACAGTCTCAAACCAGGTATCTTCAATAGTGGCTATATATGGTTGATAAGGATTCTCTTTCATAGTGCCTCCTTAACCTGCGATAAAATATTGAGAATATCAATGTTCACCGGGCACAGGTTAATACAACGTCCACAGCCAACACAGGCGATCACTCCGAATTTGTCAACAAAATAGGAATACTTGTGATTAATCCTGTTACGGGTCCGTTCCCGGCGAGATGGACGGGGATTATGCCCGGAAGTGTGCAGTGTATATTCTTTGAACATACAGGAATCCCACACCCGACATCTGCGTCCTTCAAGACCTTCAACCTCATCTTGAATATCAAAGCAATGACATGTCGGACAGAGAAAAGTACAAGCCCCGCAGCCAAGACAGGGATCGGAAACCTTTTTCCAAATTTCACTCTCCCAAAGCTGTGGTAATTTCTCAGGGATATCCTGGCTATCAATTCCCCTGACAATTTTCTGAGCAGCATCGTTGTGAAGTTTTTCCGCTGCCTGCACATCACTATCGTCGGATTTTACAAGTATATCCCCGGCTTCCTGACAGATCTTCTCTCCTTTTTCCGTCAAAACTTGGAATAAATAGCTGTCGCCCAGATCCGTCATCAAGATATCCAGACCTTCTGTGGACGCCGGACCGCCTCCCACAGAAGTGCAGAAACAGTTCGTACGTGGTTCCTGACAGGCCAATCCTACCATGGTCGCCTTATCCCGTCTGCTTTTATAATAGGGGTCGACAGGGTCCCAGGTAAATAGTTTGTCAACAGTAGACAAAGCCCGGGCGTCACAAGGACGAATTCCCATAATGATCATTTCATCTACTTCACCGGGAGCTTCCATGGCTGTCTCTCCAACATTATAACGGTACAGCGTCTCCGTCTGCGGATAAAAGATACTTTTCGGCGGTACCGTGGTATTGGAGAGGGTAAAATCCGCATTGCTCTCTCCATTCAGAGGAGCAAACTTGCTGCTTCCTTCCATTTGCTGGGGAACACGGAACTTTTCCTTCCCCAGCTTGGCAAGAAAGTCTCCTACCTTTTCCTTTGGTAATTTCATATTATCCATAGCACCCACCTCTAGAGAATGAAGTTTTCCTGATCATTGGGACGGTAGCTGGCCTGAAGCGGCTTGGAAGCAGGATCTGTCCCTGGTTCATAGGCAAATTTTTCCCGGACTTCTTTTGTTAATTTCCTGTTTAGTGTCATAATGGGAATATTGACTGGACAAACCCTTTCACATTCTCCGCATTCAATACAACGTCCCGCCAGGTGAAAAGCACGTGAAAGGTGGAAAGCTGTATTTTCGGAAATGTTGTTGGAACGGTTGACCCATGTGGGGTTTAATCTGTCAAGAATGCAATCTTCACAATAGCACATGGGGCAAACATTTCTGCAGGAATAACAACGTACACAGGAGGAAAATTGTGCTTCCCAGAAAGACCAGCGCTCCTCGGGAGTCTTCGCCTCCAGTTCGCTTACATCAGCATATTCATCGCTACTGCTGCCGGCCTCTACTTCCTCCCAGAGGAGGGTATCCGCCAGGACAGGATTCGGATAACGACATCTCAGGCACTTATCCGCCAAAACTTCCTCACGTGGAACCGCTTTTTCACCGTCGGAAAACTGAAAAACGATCTTCCCATCATCCCAACGGGCTGCAACCTGTTCCAGCCCGGCAGGGAACTTCTCTTCGACTTTGGCTAAATCCACAACCCCCTGGCAGGGGCATCCAAGAATAATAACACTTTCCCTTTTAATCCCCTGCTCAACCAGTTGCTGGACCACCGCACGGCTATCACAACCTTTGACCATCAAAGCAATTTTACGTGTATCGGCTTCCTGTCCCCGGGGTACGGGAAGTTTTTCGACCAGGGTCAGGTAGGTAGCCAGGTTATTGCTGCAAAGAGGCGAGAAGATGAGCTTGTCTGCTTCCTCCGGTTCTGTGATAAAGTGCGGAGATACCCTGAAGCCGTAAGTCCCCTGTCTCCAGCCGATCAGATATTTGACATCATCCCGGGAGACAGTTTCTTTGGCTACAGTTATAAGTTTTTCCAGGTCTGCCAACTAATTCTCCTCCTCCTCACCAATTAATCTTGTTCCTCTGGAATTGTGCAAAGGGTCCGACTTCTTTTGCTTCGTCGACTGTCGATTTCACAACATCTTTCCATTTGGCACCTTCAGATGCCGAAACCCAGCTCATATGGAATCTTTTGTTATCGACCCCCACATAATCCAGAAGTTCTTTCATCATGGTAAACCGGCGGCGGGCAAAATAATTACCCTCCATATAATGACAATCCCCCGGGTGGCAACCGGATACCAGCACGCCATCCGCACCCTGCTGGAATGCATTAATAACAAAAAGGGGATTAATTCTACCGGTACACATAACCCTGATGACATTCAAGTTGGGCGGGTATTGTATCCTGCTTGTACCGGCAAGGTCAGCGCCGGCATAAGAACACCAGTTACACAAAAATGCTACAACGTTGGGTTCGAATTGTTCACTCATTTCATAGCCCCCAATACTGCAATCTGCGGCAGGATCTGCTGATCCTTAAATGATCTCTGCTGAGCAGAACCGGAGAAGCAACCCGCCGCGCAGGCGCCGCAACCCTTGCACAGAGCCTCATTCACTCTGGCAACCTGGACCATATTGCCCATACGATTAACTTCTACCAGATCTATGGCACCATAAGGACAGATTTCTACACAGTAACCGCAACCACGGCAGGTTGCTTCGTTAATGTTGGAAATCTGGGCCTGTACTTTTACCTTTCCGCTGGAAAGAAGGATCAGAGCCGAAGAAGCCGCACCTTTAGCCTGGGCAACGGTATCGGGGATATCCTTGGGACCCTGGGCGCAGCCGGCCAGGTAAACACCGTCGGTAGCAGTATCAACGGGTGCCAGCTTGGGATGCGCTTCCAGGTAAAAACCATCCGCGGACTGGGATAATTTGAGAATATCGATAATCTCACGGGCATCTTTGCGCGGTTCCAAACCAGTGGCCAGGACCACCATATCCACTTCATCCTCAAGGGGTTTGCCCATCAAGGTATCTTCAGCTTTGACTACCAGCTTATCTCCGCGCTTAAATATTTCTGACGGGTTACCCCGGATATAGCGGACACCCTCCCTGCGGACACGGTCATAGAATTCCTCATAACCTTTACCGAAGGCACGGACATCCATATAATAGATCCTTACATTGGAATCGGGAAGTTTTTCCGTCACCAGGTGAGCGAGTTTGGCGGAATACATACAGCAAACCCGGGAACAATATTCGTTCCCCACGCTGGCATCCCGGGAACCGACACAACTGATAAAGGCCACCTCTTTGGGAACGGTAGCGTTCTCCCCTTCACCGATGACAATATTTCCGCCGGTTGGGCCGGAAGCGGCAACCAGACGTTCCAGTTCCAGTCCTGTAATGACATTGGGATAGTCGCTGTAGCCATATTCCGGTTTTTTGGAAGCATCGAAAAGTTCATAACCTGTTGCGATAATAACAGTCCCGACTTTAAACTCGACTACTTCATCCTGCTGTTCAAAATTAATTGCTCCTGCTGCACAGGCCTCCATACACTTGGGACCTTTGCCGCATTTTCCCCTTGTGAGCATAAGACAGCGCTCAGGATCAATGGTATATTTTGCCGGCACAGCCTGGGGGAAAGGAAGATAAATTGCCGCCCTCTTCCCCAAACCTTCATTAAATTCGCTGGGGATCCTTCCGGTCAGACGGCACGCCTCGGCACAGGCTCCGCAACCGGTACATTTATTCATGTCCACATAGCGGGCTTTTTTGCGCACCTTGACATCAAAGTTCCCCACATAACCGGAAATATCTTCCACTTGGGAATAAGTCATTAAATCGATATTGGGATGACTGGCCACATCAACCATTTTCGGAGTAAGGATACAGGCGGAGCAGTCCAGGGTGGGGAAAGTTTTATCCAGTTGGGACATCTTTCCGCCCACAGAAGGGGTTTTTTCAACCATGTAGACTTTAAACCCCGCGGCCGCGATATCCAGTGCCGCCTGTATTCCGGCAATTCCTCCACCGACGATCAGGGCGGAAGGTTCTACCTCGACTTCCTTTTCCTGCAGAGGTTCGAGGAGCCGTACCTTGGCTACGGCAGCATAGACCAGTTTTTTGGCTTTCGCTGTGGCTTCTTCCCTGTTTTCATGGACCCAGGAGCACTGTTCCCGGATATTGGCCATCTCCAGGTAATAGGGATTAAGTCCGGCTGCGGCCACTGTCTTGCGAAAAGTGAGCTCATGCATGCGGGGAGAACAGGAAGCCACCACAACGCGGGTTAATCCTTCATTTTTGATATCTTCTTTAATTAAAAGCTGACCGGGATCGGAACACATATATGAATAGTTGCGCGCCACCTTAACATAGGGCAGGTGGGAGGCAAATTCAGCAACAGCTTCCACATCTACCGTTTTGGCGATATTCATCCCGCAGTGACAGACGTACACACCAATTTTTGGCTTGTTGTTCATTGCGCTCTTTCATCCTCCAACAAAGATTAACTGCATCCACTATCAATGGACCTTTGACAATTTACCCTTTCAACTCTTTGAGCTTTTCCGTTAACTTGGGAACTACCTTAAAGAGGTCATCGATAATGGCAAAGTCCGCGACGGAAAAAATGGGAGCATCAGGATCCTTATTGATGGCAACAATGGTTTTTGAACCCTTCATGCCGGCAAGGTGCTGAAAAGCTCCGGAGATACCGATCGCGATATACAGTTTGGGTTTTACCGTTTTACCCGAAGTGCCGACCTGGCGATCATGATCAAGCCAGCCTGCATCCGTAGCTGCCCGGGAACCACAAATATCGGCATTAATTGATTTGGCCAGTTCCTCGATCATAGGCATATTTTTATCTTCCCGGACCCCACGGCCTACTGCTACTAAAATTTCCGACTGGGTGATATCCACATCGCCCACTTCGGCCTCAACGTATTCGATGAATTTGCGATAGGCAATATCCTCTTTTAAGGGAGATTCAACTTTTTCGATGGCACCCTGTTTGGAAGGCTCAGGAACCTCCAGGGTTGCTTCTCTAAGCGTGATTAAATAAGGAGGCTCTCCTTTAAAAGCGAAATTCGCGTTAACTTTTCCCTGATAATACTGGCGTACCGGCTGTAATTTGCCGTCCGCGAACTCCATTTTAATAACATCCGAGATAAAAGGTATCTTCGTCTCCACGGCCAACGCGGGAGCTATGTCTACCCCCTGGGTTGTATGACCGATCATAACCAGCTCAGGATTGTTCTGTTTAATCAACTCCACCAATACCCGCTGATATTTCTCCGCGTTGAAATCCGCAAAAAGAGGATCTTCTACATAAAGAACTTTGTCACTGTAACCGGCAAGCTTGTCGGCTAATGAATCTACTCCGCTTCCCAGCAGGACGGCAACCACATCTCCTCCACTTTGCTGCGTTACCTGAGAAGCCACGGTAAGCATCTCCAGGGAGACATCTCTCAGTAAACCTTGACGGTGTTCAGCTATGACAAATACATTGCCCATAATTACAATAACCCTCCCTTCACCAATTTCTCAGCTAAAATCTCTGCTTTTTCCTCCGGTGCTCCCTCAATAATTTCCGCATTGGAGACAACCTCAGGAATATAGAGATTTTTCAGCTCGATCAGAGAAGAGGCTTCATTTACTTCATCCTCGGACAGCCCGAGATCATCCAGACTAAGCACTTTTAACTCTTTTTTCTGGGCCATGCGGATACCTTTGATCGGAGCATAACGGGGTTCATTAATCCCTGTCTGGATAGTGAGGACGGCCGGCAAGTCCAGTTCAACAACTTCCGAAAGGCCTCCTTCCAACTCCCGGTAAACCTTTACTTTTCCTTCTCCGACCTCAACTTTTTTGACCATTGCAGCATGGGAAATTCCCAGTTCCTCGGCCATGGCTACACCGACGGACATATTGCCGTCATCGCCGGCCATACATCCCGTCAATAACAGGTCAAATTCCTGCCCTTTCACAACAGCTGCCAAAACCTTGGCAACTTTAAGCGGATCGACAACATTGATACGAGGATCATCGACGCGAATGGCACTATCCCCGCCCTTTGCCAGGGCCATGCGAATCATCACATCGCCGTCCTTGGGACCCATACTAACTACCTTAACGGTTCCCCCTGCGGCTTCTTTAATGACAATGGCTTCCTCCACGGCATAGTTGTCGGCATCATTGATATCAAACGAAAATTTGCTGCTGTCTACATCCTTACCGGCTGCATCCACTTTTACTTCCGCTTCGGATGTATCGGGAACTCGTTTGATAAAAACAAAAGTATTCATTAAAAAATCCACCTCCTACAACTGGATAAAATAATCATTCCTCTGAAACTTTACTCCAGCAAGAACAACCCGGGTCTCCCATATATTACCTATTCAGAGGATCGAGATCTTTTTTACAATTTTCCAATAAAGAATTCTACTCCACCAACGGACCGATAAGTTCCAGAATCTCTGCTATGCGCATTTCCTCTTCAAAACCTCTGGCTTTCAGTGCATCATCCAAAGTCAAAACACAAAACGGGCAGGCAACCGCCAACACAGTAGCCCCCAGTTCCCTGGCATCTTTAACGCGGGTCTCGGCCAAACGTTCTGCCTTTGTTTCCGACCCTTCAACCCACATCTTTCCCCCGCCGCCTTCACAACAGAGGCTGCGTTCCCGTCTCCGTTCAAACTCCACGAGTTCTGATCCGCCTACCTGGTTAAGGATAAAACGGGGCTCATCAAAGACGTTATTCTGTTTTCCAAGGAAGCACGGATCATGGAAAACAATCTTTTCCGAACATTCTTTGGAAATAGTCAATTTCTTCTCATCCAGGAGCTCTTTAAGCAGGTGAGTATAATGAATAACCTCTGCTTTGAGACCGGGATACTGGTTTTTAAACGTGGCATAGCAATGCGGGGAAATAGCAACCAGGCGCTTTGCTGCATAACTGTTCAGGAGTTCGGTGTTATCTTCGACCATCATCTCGAAAAGACCCTCTTCTCCTAAATGGTGTGCTTCACTGGCGCAGCAAGACTCACTCTCCCCGATAAAGCCGTAATCAACACCCGATTTGTTTAAAAGTTTTACAAAATTCTGGGCTATTACTTGCACCTTGGGGTCGTAGGCAATAGTACAGCAAACAAAAATAAGGTTCTCGACTTTTTCCCCAGGTTCAACAATTCTTACATCCAGTCCCTCCATCCAGTCACAACGGGTCGCCCGCGGTTTATCCCAGGGATTACCCTCCCGGAAGATACTTTCCAGGGCATCTCTCACCGTTGGCTGAATAACGCCTTCTTCCACAAGAATGTTCCTAAGAGCAATAAGCACCTCAACGGGCTTAAGGCCCTTGGGACACCTTACCGCACAAGTATTGCAGGTAGTACAATCCCAAATTTCCGGTAACTTGGACAGGTCTTCCAGCATTTCCTCATTCTTAGAATCATAAACAATACGACGTACATTTAAATTAGTCCTAACAGTTACCGGACATCCCCCGGTACATCTCCCGCACTGGATACACCCAAGCAGGTCATATTTCTGAATAAAGCTCTCTGTTACTGTATTCAAATCTGTATTCATCTTCATACCTCACTTCAGGATTAACATCACCCGAAAACCTTGTTCCGGGAGTTCCGAAGCCCTACCCCGGGTTTCCTGTTCAAACCTGCTCTAAACAAACACAAATAAAGTAAAAACGGTATACCAACCGAACTTCTTCTTTCCCCCTTTCTTTCATGAGTTACTCTTTTCCTCTGACAGGTAAAGGAATTCATAAAGGATCTCAAATTTTGTTTTCGACACTGAAAATAAGAAATCCTTCTTGATTTTATGATTAAAATATTGTTATACTTTTCTCAATTTGTTGAATTAATCGATTCATCAGAGTTCATGCCGGATTAAAATGTCAAAATAACACTGGAAAAAACCCTTTTTTAGCAGAAAAAAGCAATTTCCGTAAAAGTTGATATAAAATATAACTTATTTTACAATTTATTCATTAAAAAAAAAGGATTTCCAATTTAAATGTCGAACATTTTACCAAACAGTTACTATTTGTTATGGAGGTGTCCAGTCACATGAATTATTCGGAAAAGAATCTAATCTCCCGGATTGAACACTTAAGAAACCAGCTTAACCAAAACATCAACATACCTAATAACCGTCCGGGAACCTGTGCAAAAACATATGCGCTCAGTCAGGAATTGGACAAGCTTATCTTTCAGTATATGAAGATATTTCAGAATACTACTTTAAAATAACTTGTAAATAAGTTGTAAACTGATAGTAAACTAAATTTTTGTTTACAGACTGTTTACAGCTGTTTATAACGGCAGTTTCCAGTTTACCCTTTCATCCCCCACTCTTCTTGTATATTTATACCCATCAAAGTGTTCCAGCAATACCTGGGCAGACTTCCGTGAACCTTTAATTAAGTCTCTATACTGCCCCAGGGTAATTGTTTGATGACTCCGAAAATAATCCTTCAGTGTCTCCAAACATCTTTGATAAGTTGCACTGTCAAGGTAATAATCTTCCGCTACTTTAATGATAAGACCAAGATAGACAAGATAATCCAGCAGGTTCTCTTCTTCTTCTGCGGACAGGTCCAGACATTCCCGTATTTCACGAAGATTTACATGATTCAGCCCCTCTTGCTGAAAAATTGTCTTAATACTTTCCAGTTTCTGTTCCTGTATTCTGGTCGGGCTGGGAGAAAAACTATGCAGGGAAACCAGTTCTCCATTAATACGAATCAGTTCTCTTTCTTTTAAATGGTCAAGAAAAGCATCATAAGCGCGGCTGGTAATTGGGCGGGGCAAGAGACCTCCCACATGGGCTTTGGGAACGCCGGGAGAAAGCGGTTTCTCCTTGTGATAGCGGTCCAACCCTTCCAAAACGGCATTAGTCCACTTTTCCCGGGTATCGATTGTAATGTACAGATCTCCCATTAGAGCAATTTTCTTTTCATCCGAAGCTTTTTCCACAAGCTTGCGAAGCGGTTCCAGGCCCAATTTGGTCAGGTGGGCCAGTTCCGGAAGAGTTGCCCCTCCGGCATTTTTCATTTTCTGCAGAATAAACGGCAGGGGGTCTTCTTTATTCAGTTCCTGCAATGTCTCCAAAACCTCTTTTTTAAAGCGCTTATGACGGACGGGACGCTCGTCTAAAACAGTCCCTCCTCCAATGGTAACCATGGGAGAGTACGATCTAATGATAAACAGGTCACCCCGGTTTGCCACCAGAGGTTTATCCAGGCGGCATTGGACCAAACCTTCTTTTCCGGGTTCCAGTTCATCACACCCCAACAACAATAAACGGGCCACAAGCCTTGTTGTGCCAAGATAAAAATGGACAGGGGTCATGTTTACCAGAGGTCTTGGTGCGGAAGGAAGAAGCTTTAACCTGGCATCCAGGTAACGGGTCAGGTGAAAGTATCCGGGAGTCGCGACCACACTCCCCCTTTGGACCTCCTTTTTTTCCAGTCCCGCGAGGTTTATGGCGGTCCTCTGCCCGGCAAAAGCTTCCTCAACCTTTTCTCCATAAACCTGAATTCCCCTTACCCGGCACTCTTTTCCCGGCGGCAGTACTTCCACAATTTGTCCTGTGCTAACTTTTCCGCTCAGCAGGGTTCCCGTAACCACAGTCCCAAAACCGGAAATTGTAAAGGATCGATCAAGGGGCATACGCAGAGGAGCATCTTTGTCCCTGGTCAAAAAAGTATCAAGCATATTTTCAATTGTAGATTTCAATTCGGCAATACCCTCGCCGGTAAAAGAAGAAACCAGATGAACAGGAGCTTCGGCGAGGAAAGTTCCCTGCAAACTATCGGTAACTTCTTCGACAACCATTTCCATCCACTCGTCATCAACCAGATCTTTTTTAGTAATGACAACAATACCCTTTTTAATTCGGAGAAGATCAAGAATATCCAGATGCTCCCGGGTCTGGGGCATAACCCCCTCAGTGGCATCGATTACCATTAAGACAAGGTCAATACCCCCCACCCCTGCAAGCATGTTATGAATAAATTTTTCATGACCAGGGACATCAATCAAACCTGCTATACGCCCTCCGGAAAAATGCAGCGGTGCAAAACCGATATCAATGGAAATACCCCGTTCTTTTTCCTCGTTAAAACGGTCCGTATCAATCCCCGTAAGTGCTCTGGTTAATTCAGTTTTACCATGGTCAACATGTCCTGCTGTTCCGATAATCATTTCCTTGTCTGTACCTCCTGTGCTTACATTGACCCGCTTTTTATGGAGTCAGCACCTGAAGAAGGGCCTTCAACAAAATTTCATCTTCCTCCTCCCTGAGGGTTCGCATATCAAATAAAATACGGTTCTTTCTCACACGCGCCAAAACGGGCGGATCGGCTTGCCTAAGCTTTTCAGCGATACTTCCGGAATTCATATTCTCAGGTTCCAGAAAAACCTGGCAACTGTTTAACAGGGCAAGCGGCAGTGAACCACCGCCGACTCTGGCTTTTTCCCGCGCAATTCCTACTCGAAAAGCTGTTCCCAATTTCTCTTTTAATTCGGCAACAATTGCTTCCGCCCTGGCTGCCGGATCCCCGGATGCTGTCAGCATACGAAGTATGGGGATCTCTCGGCGGGCTTTCTCCTCATCGAGATAAAGCCGAAGAGTTGCCTCCAGGCCGGCCAGGGTCAGTTTATCTATCCGCAGTGCTCTGAGAAGCTGATTTTTTTTAATCAGATCAATATATGGTTTTTTCCCGACAATTATTCCCGCCTGAGGACCTCCCAACATCTTATCCCCGCTGAAAGTAATTATATCAGCACCGGATGCAACGGAGTCCTGAACGCGCGGTTCATAAGGCAGGCCGTACTTGCTTAAATCAATGAGCATTCCGCTTCCCAGGTCTTCCATTACAGCAATATTGTGTTCCTTCGCCAGTTTTACAAGTGAAGAAAGAGGAACCGCAGCGGTGAATCCGACTATTTTGTAATTGCTGGTATGGACTTTCAACAAAAGGGCTGTGTTATCGGTAATAGCTTTTCGATAATCCTTTAAAAAGCATTTGTTTGTTGTCCCGACCTCCACCAGGGCTGTCCCGCTGCCGGCCATTACTTCGGGAAGACGAAAGGAACCGCCGATCTCCACCAGTTCACCGCGGGAAACTATGGCTTCCTTTCCGGAGGAAAGAGAATTAAGAGCTAAAAATACTGCCCCCGCGTTATTATTCACCACCAGAGCACTCTCGGCCCCGGTCAGCCGGCAGAGCAGCTGTTCAACATGCTCATAGCGTGAAGACCTTTTCCCCGATTCGAGAGACAGCTCCAAATTGCAGTAATTTTTACCGACACAGGTTATTGCCTCAATCGCAGCGGAAGCAAGGGGAGCACGTCCGAGGTTGGTGTGCAAGAGGACCCCTGTGGCATTTAAGACAGGTTTCAGACAGGGATCGGTTTTTTGCTTAATCTTTTTAAGTGCCTCTTGGCCCAACTTTTCGGAAGAAACATCCATTCCCTGCAGCTCAGCCTCTGAAACGGCCTTTTGTATTAAGCTCCTTTTTTCTGCGATCACTTCCTGAACAGCTTCCAACACGATCGTCCGGGGGACAGTCTTTCGAATCTCCAGCAACGGCTTTCCATGCAATACCTTTTCCACTGCCGGAAGGAGGCGTAAATATTGTTGTCTGTAAGTTGCCGCCATATATTTTCCTCTTCTCAGGATAAAGATCTCTTTTCGAATCATATAAACAAATGATACAATATTTATTAATTTTATTATAAATTATTTTTTTAGGAGGTAATACTTTGAAAATAGATAAGCGCCTGATTGTCTTTTCTGTTCTTTGCATTATTTTTACCCTGGCACTTTTTTTCCGCTCAAGTACCGCTATCATCGCTGACAACCTTCTCAAGGACTTTGCCGTCCCTGCCGCATCTTTAGGTCTAATGGCCTCATCATTCTTCTATGCTTATGCTGCTGTCCAGATTCCCGTCGGCATGCTTTCCGATCGCATCGGAGTTACGCAAACCGTTTTTATCTTCGGTCTGCTGGGTGTGGCAGGAGCTGTTTTCTTTTCTTTTTCAACAAATATACAGACAGCAACCTGGGCCCGGTTGTTAACAGGAGCAGGAACAGCCGGCGTGTGGATTCCCTCCCTTAAATATTTATCAATCCGCTTCAAACCAAACGAATTTGCTATTCTTACAAGTGTTATAAATGCTGTGGGAGGACTCGGGCTTCTCTTTGCCACCCTTCCCATGGCGCTTTTGGTTGGGTTAATCGGCTGGCGCCTTACTTATTCTCTCGCTGCTGCAGCCTTGTTTGTTCTAATCCTGTCGGCACGTTTTCTCATGAAAGAACGGCAATGCCCCTCCTGCCACAAAACCAATAATAACACGGAAACACAAAGAAAGCAAAGCCCGGCTATAGATTTTTCTTTCCTGAAACACCGGGCTTTCTGGCGTTTTGCTCTCTGGGCTTTTCTCATCTATGGAGTTTTTTTTAGTTTTTTTAGTTTGTGGGGAGCAACCTACCTCCAGGAGATCTTCCATTTGAGTAAAGAAGGCGCCGGGACTATTTTGATGTTCACTTCCCTGGGAATGATCATTGGAGGACTTTTTTGGGGAGTCGTTTCTGAACGTTTTTTCCGGGCAAGAAGGCCGGTCCTCATACTGGGTACACTGGGAGTGCTGCTGGTCTGGATAATCTTTCTTTTAATCTCCGCTTTTCCCGGTTTTTTCTGCCTAAATCTGCTCTACTTCATCCTGGGTTTTTCAGGAATAGTCTTTTTAATTAACATGGGTTGTATCAAAGAATTGTTTCCTGTGGAAATAGCCGGAACTGCAATGGGAACCGTGAATGGAGCTATGTTTGCCGGTGTCGCTTTTTTCCAATGTGTAACAGGTTTTCTTCTTGATACCTGTAAAAACAGCTACAGTCTTAACCCGGAATACACAGCTTACAGATCTATTTTCTTTCTTTATCTGGGAAGTATGGCTCTGGCCTTTCTGCTGACCATAATGATGCCTGAAACATTCCCAAACCGGCACCCTGCCGAAGATTAAAAAAAGATTTGAACTCTATCTACGAACGAATTTAGTTATTCCATGCTGAAACGTTCCTTATGCTTACAGCCAATGCAGATTAAATCCACATCCCCATCATTCCAGACAAGGACGATTGCCTGTTCCCCATCACAAACGGGGCATTTGGTAACATGACTGCCGATCACCTGAGATTCAAATTCGTCACTCATTTTACTTCCTCCCGGTTACTAATAAGATTAGATGGCGGGAGTAGATGGGAATCGAACCCACCGTGGACCTCGTCAGCCCACCATCGGATTTGAAGTCCGAGGACAGCACCAGGCCGCCAACTACTCCCATATTACGATTTTAGGGACTTTATCCGATTTTTATTGTAGCATTTTCTTTATTTCTTTGCAAGAAATTCGTGTGGGGCATCATCAAGTCCTTTTTAAAAGGCAAGCCTTGGTTTAATTCACATTGTGCTAATTATTATTTTTCTCTTCCTGGGGAAAAGAAAGGTAATATTTGGCAGCCTGGGCCTCGGAAGAGTCTTCAGGTGCGTACTCCAACACTTTTTCCCAATGCTCTTTCGCTTCTTCCTCACGTTTAATACTGGAAAGGAAAAGACCATAATACAGGTGAGCCGCGGGATTTTCTTCGTCCAGTTCAAGTGTTTTTCGGAAATAATCTTCGGCAACATCGTGATCGTTTTGAAACAGAGCCAATAAAGCAATGTTAAGAGTAATTTCGGGTGATATCTCCCCGTTTTCAACAGCACGGATCAGGTATTCACGGCTCTGTCTTCCGTATTTGTCTCCTTGCACCTCAAGGCCTTGCTGCCAGGAAATTGTCGCCATATTATAGTATAAATTACCTAGTTCAGCTGCCAATGCACCGTCCTCAGGAGCCTGCGCCAAAGCCTCCTTTAGAGTTACCGCTCTCTCTTCAAGCTCAACAAGATGGGGATCTTCCACCTGGCCGACATTTTGTCCACCCGTTAAAAAATCGACAAAACCAAGTATGGCACTGAGAACCAGACCTAACACTAAAAAAAGAGCAACAGCCATATAAAGAATTTGTTTTCTTCGAGCTTTTTTTTGCCCCCTGCTCCTGCTACTGCTGCTTCGACGCATAAAACCGACCACCTTACTTTAAAATATTGCAATCCTCTCTGCTCTATTCTTCCAATATAAGCAGTGAAGAACAGTTTTCGCAATAAACAAGCTGCCCCGGGGTTCGAAGACGCGCTAGAAAAGAGGAAGGAAGTGAAACATTGCATATCCCGCAAAAACCGTTCTGAACCGGGGAAACACATCTTCCTCCCCCCAGACGTTTACTAAGCTCTCTATATTTTTTTAGTAATCCTTCATCTATCTTAGCGGCAAGTTCCTCTCCATCACGAGAAAGCTTTTCCAGCTCATCTTGAACGCTCTGTCTGTCCCGCCGGGCATGCATTTTCAACTTCTGCAGCGTCTCTTTTTCTTCTTTCAACTGTTTCTGCAAATGGTTAATTTCACTTTCGAGATTTTCAATGGTTTCCATATGAACAATAATTTCATCTTCCCGAAACTCTTTATCCTTTCCCAGAGAGGAGACTTTCTTCTCCATACTCTCCAGTTCTTTCGCATTTCCGATCTTTCCATTATATAATTTAGAATTAAACTCTTCCAGCAACGTTGAAATTTTGGCAACATCCATTTCTTTAAGCCGCTGTGCTTTTCTTTCTGCGGAAAGTTCCTCTCCTTTTTGCTGCAACTTTTTCTCCGCTAAATCCACTTTTTTGTATTTTTCACGATATTGTAAAACGCTGGGAATCTTCTGTAAATCCTGTTCTTTCTTATTTTTTTCCTGCTCCACTTCCTGTAACTCCCATAGAAGTCTCCGCTGTTCCATCCGTTTTATCTCCTTTTCTTTGTAAAAAAGATGGGAAAAACTTTTTAAGCAAAGAGATGCCACATCTTTTTCCTTTTTTGGGAGATTATTATTTTGGTCAGAAGATTCTTTTGCATCATTTTCTCCCTGAGAAAAGACGCCATCGAAGAGACAATCGGCCATTCGGTGGCATCATGTCCCGCGTCGATCAAAGCCAGCCCGTTTAATTCGGCCTCCTGAGCTTGATGAAATTTTACATCTCCAGTTAAAAAAACATCGGCACCACTGAGTAAGGCACGATCAAGATAATCGCCTCCACTCCCTCCCAAAACTGCAACCTTCCGGATCCTGGACTGCAGATCTCCCCGGACATGAAGAAAATCCGGGTTGAGAAGCTCCCGGCAGCGTCCGGCAAACTCGTGCAAGGGAACCGCTTCTTCCAGTTCCCCTATCCTTCCCAGCCCCCGGATTTGTCCGTAAATGTTTAAAGGATAAAGATCATAAGCAACCTCTTCATAAGGGTGGGCGGCAAACAAGGCTTGAATAACTTCATTACGCCGGTTTTGGGGAAGAACTGTTTCCAGACGGAATTCCCGGACCTTTTCCAGTCTCCCTTCCTTCCCGATAAAGGGAGAAGTCCCCTCCCCGGGCAAAAACGTTCCCGTCCCCAAAAGCTGGTAAGTGCAGTGGGAATACTTACCGATCCATCCTGCTCCCGCACTTGAGATGGCCTCCCGGACGCGATCTTCAAACCCCTCCGGGACAAAGGTTACCAGCTTTTCCAGCTCATCCCGTCCGGTCGGGGCAAGAATCTCCACGTTCGTAAGGCCCAAAAGTCCGGCAAGAACATCGTTTACCCCCCCGGGCACCACATCCAGATTCGTATGGGCAGAGTATAAGGTAATTCCCTCCTGCAAGGCGCGAGCAATCAGCTTTCCCCGGGGGTTTTGCAAATCAATGGTTTTAAGCGGATGGAATAAAAAAGGATGATGAGTAAAGATAAAAGAGGCTCCCATTTCAAGCGCCTCTTCCAATACCTCGATTGAAAAATCCAATGACAAAAGAACTGCCGGTACCGTCTTGCGGAGATCTCCCCACTGCAATCCTGTAACATCTCCCGGTAAAGCATGTCCAGGAGGTGCAAAATCTTCAATTATAGAGACCAGTTCATTTCCGACGGCTAATATTTTCCAGCACCCCCTTCACCGTCTGATGACGATGATAGTAATACTTCCATCTAATATCCTCTTTCCCGCACCTGGCCATGCCCAGCCCTTGTAAAATCTCTTCGTAATGTTTTATTTTTTCTTCAAGCCAGGGTATTACAAGGGGATCTTTCCCTCTTAAAAGATCCGGACCAAGTTCAAGATAAATCGGTTCCGAAATTATTTCGTTTCCTTTCTCTGCGGCGATAATTTCATAAAAATGACCTTTTTCCAGGACCAGCTTTTCACAGGAGAAGGAAAACCCGTGGGCAAAAAGCCAACGCCTTACCAGGGGAAGGTTTCCCATCGGCTGCAAGACGATGCGTCTGTAACGTCGCAGATCTTCACCTGCAGCCGTCAGTATCCTGCAGATACTCAGTCCTCCCATCCCTGCTAGAACAACAACTTCCACTCCGTCCTGTTCTTTCAGGGCCAGCAACCCGTCTCCTGTTCGGACATCCACTTTATATCCAAGATTAAAAAGCGTAACTGTTTCTTTTGCCTTTTTGGCATTTTTAACGGATTTTTCTACTGCAATGACCCTGGGACAAGCTTTCTCCGTAACCAGGTGAACGGGGAGATAAGCATGGTCGGTTCCGATATCCGCAACCACTGACCCGGAAGGAATAAAAGAAGCAACCCCTGCCAGGCGAGGTTTTAATTTCACTCCAAACCATCCTTTTTCAAGTTAGGTACCTTTATTATTAACCAAGTTCCATAAAAATTATAAAAATCCTGCTAAACGCTTTGTCATACATTATAAATTATTAGGAGTATTTCTGCAAAAACTATTTCCGGCAAATCCGGCAAATACTTGACAAGGCAAAGAGAGCCTGCTATATTAAAATTAAAGATGTATTAGTTATATAGTACAATATAACAGCAATACGGAGGAGGAATTATGTGGTACTATGTTGACCCCCACAGCGGCATACCGATTTATGTGCAGCTCAAAGAACAGATCAAAAAAGCGGTGGCCACCGGTTTGCTGACGGAGGGGGAACAAATGCCTTCGGTGCGTGAACTGGCCCTGCAACTGACTATCAATCCCAATACAGTGGCCAAAGTCTATCAGGAATTGGAGCGAGAGGGGGTTATCCAAACAGCACGGGGTTTGGGCAGCTTTGTCGCTGAACGCCGTAAGGATTTTGGTCTGCAGCAGGAGGGCTCTCTGGACAGCGCTTTAGAAAAGCTAATGGTTGAGGCTTACCAACTCTCAGTTGATGCTGATACGCTCTATGAACGTTTTGTAAAAAAACTGACCACCTGGAAAGACCGCTTATGGAAAGGAGTAAGAGATAATGAACCTGGCCATTGAATTTGAAAACCTCAGCAAAAATTTTGGGGAGAAAAAAGCCGTGGATAACCTTTCGCTGCAGGTACCGGAGGGCAGTATTTTTGGTTTTTTGGGCCCCAACGGCGCCGGGAAGACCACTACGGTTAAAATGATGCTGGGGCTGTTGCGTCCTGACGGGGGGAGAGGCAGAGTGCTGAACCGGGATATAGGGCGGGAATCAGAAGCTATTCGCAGTAAAGTCGGTTATGTGGCCGAGGTGCAGGAAATGTACAGGTATATGACGGTGCAGGAGATTATCAGTTTCTGCAAGCCTTTTTATCCTCACTGGAATGATCTCCTGGTCAAAAAATACCTGGATTTTTTCCAACTTCCGGCAAGGGAAAAAATAAAAAGCCTCTCCAAGGGGATGAAGACCCAATTGGCTTTAATTTTGGGGATGGCACCTGAACCTGAACTGCTGGTTTTGGATGAACCCACATCCGGATTGGACACCATTAACCGGCAAGAGTTTTTGCGTATTATTCTGGAGGAAATAGCAGTACAGGGAAAAACAGTTTTTCTCTCTTCGCACCTGCTCCATGATGTGGAACGGGTTGCGGATCAGGTAGCAATTCTTAATCAGGGCAAGTTAATCGATATTCGCCCGATAGATAATCTAAAAACTTCCGTAAAAAAAATCAGGGTGGTCTTTCAGAAGGATGTGCCGGAAGAATTGTTTTCCCAGCCGGGCATTCAAAGCTACACCCGGGAAGAAAACGCTTACCTGCTTTCCGTGGAAGATAACCTGCAGGAAATTTTAAATAGTCTTAAGAAGTATCCTTATTTTGTACTCGATATTATTAATCAAAATCTAGAAGAAATTTTTATTGAAAAGGTAAGGAGAGATCAAGAATGAACAGCATTCTGCTCCGCAAAGAACTCCGGGAAGCGCGTTGGAAGATTGTTCTGGGGACAGCGATCCTGACGGCAACTGCTCTCTTTATACCCCTGGCCTTTAACTATATCAAAGATTTAATCTCCGTTCTTCCTCAGGAGCAACTGGAGAAGTACGGCGGCATAATGACTCTCAATATTTTTAATGATTTTTCGCTGTATCTCTGGAGTCAGTGGAATGCCAAAAACCTTACACAGATAGGGACAATTCTTGCAGTTTTGGTAGGAATGAATCTAATTGCCGGTGAAATAAGCGGCCGGACTGCCGGCTTTTTACTGACGAGACCTGTTTCCAGACGAAGTGTATTCCTAACTAAAGCATTGGCAGGTATGCTGACAATTATTTTCATGGTCTGGTTTGCCACAATAATAATGGTAGTAGTGGTAAATTATTTTATGCCATATACTATTGATGCAGGGCGCCTTTTCCTGACTACCGTCCTTACTACCCTTGGACTTCTTGTCCTGTTTTCTTTAACCCTGCTGTTCTCTACACTCATTGACGAGCCGGTCAAAGCCGGAGGAGCGACCTTACTCATTATTCTTTTGATAGTTTTATTCGGCTGGTTTGGACCGTTGCGCTTCCTGAATCTTTTTAACTATATGTCCGGGGCCAGGTACTTTCTAGGCGGTATTTTTCCTGTTGTGCCGGCAGCGGTTATGTGCGGTTCGATACTGGTTCTCTCCATTGCCGGTCTGAGCGTGTTTGAAAAAAAGGAGTTTTAATTACTTTTATCTGAGGGAGGCAGAAAAAAATGTTACTGACCACTACTGACATAAAGGTTGATTATGAAGTTTTGGGGATTGTTCGGGGCAATAAGGTAAAAGCGGTCCATCTCGGCAAAGACATTGCAGCTTTTGTAAAAAACATCATTGGCGGCGATGTCTCCGAATATGCCGAATTGATGAGTGAAGTAAGAGACGCCGCGTTTGAAGAAATGATTAAGGAAGCCGAAAAAATGGGGGCCAACGCTATTGTGGGCATTCGCTTTTCCTCTTCGACAATCTCCTCAGGTATGGCGGAAATATACGTCTACGGGACTGCGATCAAAATTTAGTTGCCGGATGAGCATTTTTCCATTTGACGTATTATTTCAGCTTTAACCATTAAAACTGTGTTTTACGAAAAAAGAAAGCCCTTTCAGCTTTCTTTTTTCATAATGCCGTATTGAAAAAACTCCATGAGTTGGGTAATAGTATCTTCAAAGGTCAACCCATTGGTAATGATAAATTCGGGATTGGCAACGGCCTGGACAGAGGCCAATATCGCCGTCATTATAATGCGGGGGTTAAGATCCCTGATATAGTTTTTATTCCTTTCATCCAGGAAAAATTTAGATTTAATGATGTTCTCCGCCTTTTTCATGCGGAAATCGTCGATCTTCTTCCAGTAATGGGGATAGTGCCGGCGTAAATCATCCAGCACCAGGGGATTAATAATGCGGGACCCTACCTGATGCAGGATAAGAAGCATGTGGGCTACTATTTCATCCGGCTTGTGATACGCCTCCACAAATTCTTCGATCTTGGAGGCCATTTCTGCCATATACTTATCCAGGGTAGCCTCAATTATTTCATCCTTGCTGCGGAAATACCGGTAAAGAGTGCGTTTGCTCATCCCGGACTCGGCTGCCAGTTCATCCATGGTCACCCGGTAAAAACCCCTGGTTCCGGAAAGTGATAGAAAAGCGGAAAGAATTCGCTCTTTGATAGAAAAACCTCCTTACTTAGTACTGCAGAGAAAAATTAGCATTAATATCAAGCAATTTTTTTCTTAAATTTCAGGGCACTCACGATTAACAGCACCACAGTAAAAACCAACAGGGATGTAACCTGTCCTATCAAGTAAGGAAAGCCAATACCCTTTAATACTATACCCCTGATAATATCCAGGTAATAGGTGAGCGGAATCAAGTTACTGAAATAATAGATCAAACGGGGCATGGCATCCCGGGGAAACAGAAAACCCGAAAGCAGGATGCTGGGCAACATGACGAAAAAGCCCATCTGCATGGCCTGCATCTGGGTCTTGGCCACATTAGAAATCAGGATACCCAGCCCCAGGGAGGCTGTAATAAAAAAGAGAGTCAACAAATAGAGCTCCAGTAGGCTGCCCCTGATGGGCACGCCAAAAACGGTAACACCAATGATTAAGGCCACGGTAATTTGCAGATACCCCAAAATGATATAAGGAACTATTTTCCCAATCATTAATTCTATGGATTTGATCGGTGTGACCATCAACTGCTCCAGGGTCCCCCGTTCCCTTTCCCGCACGATACCCATAGAAGTAAGAAGGACCATGGTCATGGTTACCACAGTACCCAGAATAGCCGGGACCATATAATAAGCCGTTATTCCGTCAGGGTTATACCAGGGGCGGACTCTGATATCGTATGGCGGCCCGGCCAGCCGCACTTTTTGGGCGAGAATCTCCTGAGATTTAAGCAGCCCGATAGAATTAGCAATGGCAATAGCCTGGTTGGCGACCATGTTGTCGCTTGCATCAACCAGCACCTGCACCTGTGCCGGAACCCCCCTGTTGACACTGGCGGCAAAATCAGGGGGGAAAACGATCCCAACCTTGGCCTTACCGCTGTCTATCATTTTATTCACGTCACTATAGCTAACAGCGATATACTCAATATCAAAATAGCCGGAAGCGCTGAAAGCATCCAGCAACGCCCGGCTTTCACCGGTCAGGGACTGGTCGAAGACCACTGTGGAAATATGTTTTACTTCTGTCTGGATGGCAAAGCCAAAGAGTAAAAGCTGCACTAAGGGAAGCATGAAAACCATGCCCAGGGTCATTCTGTCCCGGCGCATCTGTAATAATTCTTTCTTTAACACCGCGATGATTCTATGCATTACCTTCACCCGCCCTCTGACGTTTGGTCAAAGCTATAAAGACATCATCCAGAGACGGAACTATGGGTCTGGGTTCTGCTCCGCTGAAATCGTGTAAATCTCCCAGATACTTCTCATCAGCCAATAAAACATGGATTAAGGAACCGTGAATGGAGCAGTCTTTAACATAGGACAAATTCTCAAGAGCATCGATCCTCTCCATAGCCTGTGGTATAGCCAGCTCTACCAGGAGGCCCTGAAGCGTATTCCTTTTCAGGTACCCGGGCGTATCAACGGCCATCAGCTTCCCCGCTGAAATGAAAGCAATTTTATGGCAGCGCTCGGCTTCATCCATAAAATGCGTGGTAACCATAACAGTTGTCCCCTGGTTAGCTAATTCCTGAATAATATTGAAAAACATCCTCCGGCTGGTGGGGCTCACTCCACTGGTGGGTTCATCCAAAAAGACAATGGAAGGACGGGCGATAATAGCGCAGCCCAGGGCCAGGCGCTGCTTCCAGCCCCCGCTGAGATTGGCGACGAGTTCCTTTTCCCGGCAATGCAAACCGGCCATTGCCAGCATCTCCTGAATGCGAGCCTGTCGCTCTTCCCGGAGAATACGATAAATACCGGCATAAAAATTTAAATTTTCCATGACAGTAAGGTCGTCATAGAGACTGAACTTCTGGGACATATAACCGATACGGGTCTTAATCTTTTCCGCCTCCCGCAGGAGGTCGTAACCGAGGATAGAGGCTGACCCGCTACTGGGTTCCAGGATACCGCACAGCATCCTGATAACTGTAGATTTTCCTGCCCCATTGGGACCCAGAAAACCATATATCTCACCGGGTTTTATTTTTATGTTAAGTTTATCGACGGCAGTAAATTTGCCGAAAACCCTGGTCAGATCCCGGGTTTCCACCACATATTCCATCAGAACACCTCTTTCTCAGCCAGGGATACAAAAATATCGTCCATGGAGGGCCTGATTATCTGTAGAGAGTTGACAAGAATCTTCTGCTGCTCCAGGGCACACCGGATATTGTCGATTTGGGCCGACTCATCCAGCACCAGATGATAACGGTCTCCAAAAAAGTAGGAATCCTTCACCCCATCCAGGCCCCGGAGAAAAGCTTCCTGTTTAATCTGGGTCTGCAGTTCCAGGACAGTAAAAGAATATTTCTCCTTAAACCCCTGGGGTGAATCTATTTTTACTACCCTGCCCCGGTCTATAAAGGCCACCTTAGTACATAATTCTGCTTCGTCCATATAAGGGGTAGAAATCAAGATAGTCATACCGTTTTGATTAAGATTATAAAGGATTTTCCAGAACTCTTTGCGGGACTCGGGGTCTACACCATAGGTGGGCTCATCCAGAACCAGAATTTTCGGACGGGTCACCAGTGAACAGGTAAGCGCGAGCTTTTGTTTCATTCCTCCGGAGAGATTATCGCCAAAACGATCTTTAAATTGGATAAGGCCCGTAATCTCCAGTATTTCATCGGCCCGCTGCCTAATGGTCTTCCCGTCCAGTTTATACATGGCACCAAAAAAATTGATATTCTCCATCACCGTCAGATCTCCGTAAAGGCTGAAACGCTGGGGCATATAGCCCAAATGCTCCCTCTCAACCAACCGTTCAGGCTCCGTACCCAGGATAAAGACACGGCCGGCATCAGGTGTAATAAGTCCGCAGATCATGCGTATTAAGGTAGTCTTCCCCGCTCCATCGGGACCCACTAAGCCGCAGATTTCCATTTTATCTACCTGGAGATTCACGTCCAGGACAGCCCGGTTAGAGCCAAAGGACTTGCTTACTCCGGAGGTTTTAATCATTTTGGTCGCCTCCGGGGAAAACCACATCAGCCGGCATACCGGGCTTCAGGATACCGCCCTCGCCGTTAATCCTGATTTTGACGGCAAAAACCACATTTGTTCTTTCTTTTTTGGTCTGTATGGTTTTGGGTGTAAATTCACCTTTGGCTGCTATCTCCTCCACAACACCCTCAAAACACTCCGGCCATCCGCTCACAGTAAAGGAAACTTTTTGCCCTAAAGCTACTTTGGGAAGGTCATCTGTCGGCAGATAGACTTTTATCCAGAGGTCATCCAAATTAACAACAGTAGCGATGGAGGCACCAGGCATTATATATTCACCCAATTCATAATTATTCGATAATATAACCCCATCAATGGGTGAGTAAATTTTAAGATCAGCCAGCATGGCATCCGTTGCTTTAAGAATAGCTTTGTTGCGGTCAATTTCTATCCTGGCGGAATTAATCACTTCTTCGCGGCTGCCGTCCTGCAAAAGAGCAACACGAGCTTCAGCGGCCTCTAGCTGGTTCTTGCTGATTTCCATCGCTGTCCGGGCTTTCTCAGACTCTACCTGGGTGACGGCTCCTTCCGCAAACAAAGTTTCCAGCCTTGCTAAATCGTCAACTGCCCTGTTCAAGTTAGCCCGGGCAATATCCACATTAGCTTCGGCCTCTTTAATTTCCTGTTCTCTGGCACCTGACTGCAGGTCAGCCAGTCCGGCCTCCGCCTTTAACACGCTCAGTTCATCCCTTTCCCGTTGGGCCACCAGATCGTTGCGGCTTAATTCAGCTACCAGCTGACCTTTTTTAACCGGATCGCCTGATTTTATGGAAAGGCTCTCAATCGACCCGGCGATTTTCGCCTGGAGATCCACACTGGTAGCTTCAATGGTTCCCGAAGCCTGGATTTCTTCCTGCACCTCCTTAAAATATGTCTCCCGGAACCAGAAAAAGCCTACTGCAAGGACGATTATAACGACGATAAGGAGTGCCGTCCTTTTTTTCTCCATTACCTTTCCCCCTTATACTTACACGAAAAGTTTCAAAAGTAGTACACTATTGCCACTTATACGGTTTACCTGGTTTCATATTAGCACTTTTTGAACAAAAAAACAATGTAAAAAAAATTAAAAAAAGGGGGAAGCAAGGGGACGGAAGCAAGGGGGGAAGCAAGGGGGGAAGCAAGGGGGGAAGCAAGGGGACGGTTCTCTTGCTTCCCCCCCAAAAAAAAGGAAGCAAGAGAACCGTCCCCTTGCTTCCGTGGAAATAATCTGCGTATCGTTTTACTCATATTTCTTTAGCATATCTTTTGTCTTCTCCGGTGACATCTTTTCGTGAGTCTTCCCGTCGATTTCCACAACCGGACCTAAAGCACAGCGGCCAAGGCAGTTACAGGTCACCAGGCTAAACTTCGAATCCAGGTCCGTTTCACCGGGTTTAATTCCCGTCTGATCTTGCATCGCATCCACAACTTTCTGTGCACCGCGTGCATGACAGGCAGTACCATTACATACGTGAATGACATGTTCTCCCTTCGGAACAATCCGAAAGGCTTTATAAAAAGTAGCCGTTTGCTGGACCCGGGCGAAAGGAACTTGTAATTTTTCACTAACTCTCTCCAGAATTTCCCTGGACAGCCAGCCGTTTTCATGTTGTATATCCAGCAGTAGTTGAATGAGAGATGCAGCTTCACTCTGATGTTTATCAATAATCTGATCAATTCTCTCGTTATCCATAGCCTCCGTCCCGACCTCCTTCACCTAATCTGCTCAGCCTGCTCTTCTTTCACCTTAGGCAAGAGCCAGGCGCCACCGGTTATCCACATACCTCACTAATCCATGTCTGGCTGAGGTATGAAGGTATCTTGATATTTCAGACGGGGTTAGACCTAAAGTTTCCGACATTTCTCCGCTTGAAAGGGGCCTTTCCCGCAGAAGCAACATAATTTCGCTGATAGACAGTTTGTCTGCTATTAATTCACGGAATAATTTATCTAACCCCTCACTGGCATAGTAGTCCTCATACTCTTGTCTGGCTGAACCTAATTTTACTCTCAGCCGCTCACTTCCCATTACTCTAAGATAAGGAACCAGCTGCGTCAGAGCTTGCATTTTTAACTTCAACAGCTCTTCGTCTATTCCTTCACTTTTACCTAGCGGCCCTAATTCCTTCACCTTATTGATAAAATTATTGACGACTTCCACATACACATTTCCTTCACTGCCGGACATAAAGTCTATTCTTAACCTTTCAGGGTTCACCCCGATATGCTCCAGTATTTTTCTAAAAAGAAGCACCAGGTTAAGGGCATGGTAATTTCCCTGCGTTATATAGTTACATTCACCTAAACGGCAACCACCGATAAATACCCCGTCTACTCCGTTGGAGAAAGCCCTGAGTATATGTGCCGGGTCAACTCTTCCTGTACACATAACACGGATAAGCCTTATTTCTGTCGAATATTGTTGTCTGGAAACTCCAGCCAAGTCTGCAGCACCGTACGCTCACCACTGACAGACAAAACCCACTATCTTCGGTTTAAATTTAAGCCCTGCACTCATCGTTATCTCCCTCCTAAATGAATAATATCTCCTACTTACTCCGCGGATTCCGACTGGAAAGAAGGAGAGGGAGATACCAGAGACTCAGCTAAAACGTAAGCGGCCTGTAATGCCTCTGTTGGGCAGAGCGGGAAACATTCCTTGCATTTCCAGCACTCTGTGGAGACAAGCTCCGGATTAAAACTTATCTCCCGGTTTACTCCACTGTTAATAAAACTAACAGCAAACTTCTGCTTTACTTCAGCACAGTATCTGACACAAAGCCCACAATGGATACAAAATGAAGCCTCTTTTTCAAAACGGTTTTTATCTGCACCATATTCTTTTGCATACTCTTGCAATTCCCTGGAATCCGGAGCATGAGAGAGCATCAGCTCCAGAAGTGTTTTGCGAATCTTATTTATCTCTTCGGTTTTCGTTCTTACCACTAAATTTTCTTTAACGGGGGAAGAACAGGCTGTATCTAGCTTTACTCTACCCCTGGCCTCTACCTCTACCATGCAAAGTCTGCAGGCAGTATAGGGTGCCAGCTTTTCATGATGGCAAAGGGTCGGAATTTTTATCCCGGCGCTTTGCGCAGCTTCCAGAACTGTCATCCCTTCGTTGGCTTTAACCTCTTTGTCATCGATAGTCAAGGTGACTACGCCCATTTTTTTCGCCTCGCTTGCGTATAATTTCTATTCCGGAGATAATGCCTTACAGACGCCTCCGGGGCAACGCTTCTCCACAATATGAGCTTCAAACTCATCCCTAAAATGTTTAAGAGAGGTAAGCAGCGGGCCGGACGCACCTTGCCCCAAAGCGCACAACGCTGCTTTACTTTGCACCTCAGCCAGCTCTTCTAAAAGTTCAATGTCACCTTTTTGGCCCTTTCCTTCAGTAATCTTATTTAGAATACTTATCATATGTCTGAGGCCATCGCGGCATGGGGTGCATTTGCCGCAGGATTCATTGGCAAGGAAGTTAAGGAAAAACTTGACCATATCCACGATACACGTATCTTCATCAATCACAAGCAGGCCGGGTCCCATTGCCAAATTGACTTTCTTCATCTCTTCATAATCTACCTTGACGTCAAGCAGACTCTCCGGGATAAAACCTCCCATCGGTCCGCCGGCCTCCAATGCCTTAAACTTCTTATCTCCCAGTATGCCGCCGGCAACATCAAAGACAACCTCTCTAAATGTCATCCCCATAGGGACTTCGATCATACCGGTGTTTTTCACTTTTCCCTTAATGGAGAAAACTCTTGTCCCCGTGCTTTCCCCAGTTCCTATGCTGCTAAAGTAATCGGCACCTTTATTAATAATGACCGGAACATTAGCCCAGGATTGCAAATTATTCAGGACTGTCGGTTTTGCCCACAAGCCTCTGTCTGTGGCGTGATCATACTTCATTCTGGGTTCACCTATCCGGCCCTCCATCGAAGTCATTAACGCAGACGACTCGCCAAGGACATAGCCTCCGCCATCTATATATATCTTAATTGTAAGGTCAAAACCGGAGCCCAGGATATTCTTACCCAGAAAACCGTATTCCTCAGCTTGCTTGATAGCCAACCGGGCGTTTTCTACCGTCTGGGGAAATTCGTCCCCGACAAAGATGTACCCTTCAGTAGCCCCGATTGCATAACAGCCGATGATCATCCCCTCCAGAACAGTATGAGGGGTTGCTTCCAACAACCTTCTATCGGCAAAGGCACCGGGGTCACCTTCATGGCAGTTACAAATAATGTACTTGGGCTCACCGCCCTTGGATTTTCGGCAAGATTCCCATTTAAAGCCGACGGGAAAACCGCTGCCGCTGCGTCCCCGCAGGTTTGATTTACTAACTTCTTCGATGACCTGTTCCGGTGTCATGCTGCCGATTGCTTTACCTAAAGCGGAATAACCGCCCACAGCCAGATAATCATCGATACTTTTCGGATCGATCTTAATGTTATCATCGATAACGAGGCGCATCTGATTTTTGTAAAAAGGTATATCAGACTGATGAACTGCCTTTTCGCCTGTCGACGGATCAACATAAAGCAGACGTTCTACAACCTTCTTCTCCTTAATGGTCGATGAGACAATCTCTGCTACGTCTTCTGGTTTTACCTGAAGATAGCAAATCTCCTCAGGATAAATGACCACAACAGGACCTTTTTCGCATAACCCGGGGCACCCGGCACTCTTGGTATCGACATTAGCCGCCAGGCCTTGTTTTTCAATTTCTGCTTTAAAGGCGGCTATGACTTCACCTGCACCAGCAGCAAGACAACTGGCGCCGGAGCATACGGAAATGCTTGTCTTACTGGGATCTTTCCCGGATATTATTTCTTGTCTGACTTTCTCTAACTCCTCAGGTGATTTTATCTGTGCCATAATCTTCCCTCACTCATATTTTTTTAACATGTCTTTTGTCTTCTCCGGCGACATCTTATCGTGAGTCTTCCCGTCGATTTCCACAACCGGACCTAAAGCACAGCGGCCAAGGCAGTTACAGGTCACCAGGCTAAACTTCGAATCCAGGTCCGTTTCACCGGGTTTAATTCCCGTCTGATCTTGCATCGCATCCACAACTTTCTGTGCACCGCGTGCATGACAGGCAGTACCATTACATACGTGAATGACATGTTCTCCCTTCGGAACAATCCGAAAGGCTTTATAAAAAGTAGCCGTTTGCTGGACCCGGGCGAAAGGAACTTGTAATTTTTCACTAACTCTCTCCAGAATTTCCCTGGACAGCCAGCCGTTTTCATGTTGTATATCCAGCAGTAGTTGAATGAGAGATGCAGCTTCACTCTGATGTTTATCAATAATCTGATCAATTCTCTCGTTATCCATAGCCTCCGTCCCGACCTCCTTCACCTAATCTGCTCAGCCTGCTCTTCTTTCACCTTAGGCAAGAGCCAGGCGCCACCGGTTATCCACATACCTCACTAATCCATGTCTGGCTGAGGTATGAAGGTATCTTGATATTTCAGACGGGGTTAGACCTAAAGTTTCCGACATTTCTCCGCTTGAAAGGGGCCTTTCCCGCAGAAGCAACATAATTTCGCTGATAGACAGTTTGTCTGCTATTAATTCACGGAATAATTTATCTAACCCCTCACTGGCATAGTAGTCCTCATACTCTTGTCTGGCTGAACCTAATTTTACTCTCAGCCGCTCACTTCCCATTACTCTAAGATAAGGAACCAGCTGCGTCAGAGCTTGCATTTTTAACTTCAACAGCTCTTCGTCTATTCCTTCACTTTTACCTAGCGGCCCTAATTCCTTCACCTTATTGATAAAATTATTGACGACTTCCACATACACATTTCCTTCACTGCCGGACATAAAGTCTATTCTTAACCTTTCAGGGTTCACCCCGATATGCTCCAGTATTTTTCTAAAAAGAAGCACCAGGTTAAGGGCATGGTAATTTCCCTGCGTTATATAGTTACATTCACCTAAACGGCAACCACCGATAAATACCCCGTCTACTCCGTTGGAGAAAGCCCTGAGTATATGTGCCGGGTCAACTCTTCCTGTACACATAACACGGATAAGCCTTATTTCTGTCGAATATTGTTGTCTGGAAACTCCAGCCAAGTCTGCAGCACCGTACGCTCACCACTGACAGACAAAACCCACTATCTTCGGCTTAAATTTAAGCCCTGCACTCATTCTTTCTCACCCTCCTTTATTTGTAATCCCGGCTTTATTCAATTCATACGTATACTCGCCTGCGCTTATATACTCTACGCAGTTGCAGTCACTGCATCAATTTCGCTCAAAAGTCCTTTATCGGTAAAGTGCTTGAGTTGTATGGCCCCTGTCAGACATTTTGTATTACAGAGTCCGTCCCCTTTACAGAGAACAGGATTAACATAAGCTCTTCTGCCCTGCTCCGTCATACGGAACGAAATGGCACCATACGTACAGGCTGCAATACATGCACCACAAGAAAGACATTTATTTTCATCGACCTCGCAAATAGCACCGGAGGCAACGACTGTATCACGTGAAAGAAGTGTTAATACCCGTCCCGCAGCTCCATAAGCCTGACTGACCGTTTCCGAGATAAATTTGGGATAATGAGCGGTTCCACAAAGATATACACCGTCTGTCCCAAACTCAACAGGTCTCAGTTTTACATGAGCTTCTTTAAAGAAGCCGTCCGGGCTTAAAGTTACCTTGAATAATCCGGCAATTTCCTTTGTTTCTTCGGAGGGAAGAACAGCAGCCGCCAGAGCGACAATATCAGCATCTATTTCCAACTTTTTACCTAAAACATAATCCGGCAGAGTAACTTTCAAGACAGGCCGTCCTTCATCCGACTCACCGGGTTCCACCTCAGGTTTAACATCCTCCTCATAACGAATAAACCTGATATCTTTACCGGCAGCTTCCCGGTAAAAGTCCTCTTTGAGGCCATAAGTTCTGATATCCCTAAAGAGAATGTAGATATCCATCTCCGGGTTAATCTCTTTGAGTTTCAAAGCGTTCTTGATAGACTCACTGCAGCATATCCGGCTGCAGTAGTCTCTGTCTTCCTGCCTGCAACCGACGCACTGGATCATCACAATACTTTCCGCGCCTGTTACTTTTTCGTCTCCTTCGGCGATGTGCTCATCCAGCTCCAGGTGGGTCATAACCCTGTCATCTTCTCCATACAGGTATTCTGTCGGCGTATAAAGATCGGCACCTATCGCAATGACAACGGCACCATGCTTTATCTCCATAACCCTATAACCTGATTTCACCTTTGTGACAAAGTTACCCACATAACCGGTGGCCTCTTGAATGCTCGCATCGGTATAGACATGTATGAAGGGATGTTTATATACCTTTCTGATAAGATCGTCCAAATAGGCCTGAACATCCAGTCCTTCCAGAGTGGTATGAATTCTTCGTGCCATTCCCCCAAGCTCGCTGTCCTTTTCCAGCAGGTAAACCTCATGTCCCTGTTTGGCTATGGAGAGCGCATTGGTCATGCCGGCGATACCACCTCCGACCACCAACGCCGCCTTGTTAACAGGCAGATCGAATTCCTGCAACGGCTTCAAATGGGAAGCGCGTGCTACCGACATCCGGATGATATCCTTAGCCTTTTCCGTAGCCTCTTTCGGTTCTTTGGAGTGAACCCAGGAGTTATGCTCCCTGATATTAGCCATCTGGTAATAATATTGATTAATTCCCGCCTCCCGCAGGGTATCCCGGAATAACGGTTCAAGGGTCCTGGGGCTGCAAGCAGCGACTACCACACGATTAAGCCCTTTTTCCTTAATCGTGTCCGTTATTTGCTTGGCAGAGTTGGTAGCACAGGCAAATATCGCGTCCTGAGCATGGACAACATTGGGTAAGGTTAAGACATATTCAACTACTTCAGGAACATTTACTATTCTTCCGATATTGGCTCCACAATGACAAACAAAAACTCCAATCTTGGGTTCCTCGTGCGAAAGATCTATTTCCGATGGATATATCCTCTCTTTGGAAAGATTTCCTCTCCTGTAGTCCAGTAATTCACCACATTGAGAACCGGCTCCGCTGGCGCTAAAAACCGATTCGGGAATATCGACAGGACCCTGGAAAGCACCGCTGATAAAGATCCCGGAGTTGTTGGTCTCGATGGGATTACCGGGGTTGACCTTACAAAATTGGTGAGAAGTAAGTTCAATGCCGTATTTTTCAGCGATACCCTGCGCATCAGCAGGAGGATTCAAGCCAATGGATAAAACCACCATCTCGAATTCTTCTTCTTTTACTCCCTCGTCGGGTGTAGAGTATCGTATTGTTACATTCTTGGTTTCCGGATCTTCCCTGACAATTGTTACATAGCTTCTAATGAACCGAACACCGGGAAGATTCTCCGTCCTTTCGTAATATCTTTCAAAATCTTTCCCATAAGAACGAATATCGTTATGGAAGAGAACACACTCAGCCTCCGGATCATGATCTTTAGTCAAAATCACCTGTTTCTGGCTATACGTGCAGCATACGGCGGAACAATAGCTATTGCCGCCCTCGGTAACCTGCCGGGAACCGACGCATTGAATCCAGGCTATTTTATGGGGATGCTTCTTGTCGGAAGCACGCAGTACCTCACCTTCGTATGGACCTGTGGAAGATAACAGCCGCTCATAGTCCATGCTGGTGATCACATTCTCAAACTCTCCGTAGCGATATTCCTTCTTTACCTTCGGATCAAACGGCTCAAGACCGGGAGAGAGAATTATCGCCCCGACTTTTATTTCTATCTTCTCCGGCTTTTGACTAAAATCGATGGCATCATTCTGACATACCCCCTGGCAAGCTGTACATGTCTTGTCTTTCAGGTAACGGCAACTGTCATCGATATAAGCGACAAGAGGTATTGCCTGAGAGTAATATATATGGATAGCTTTATTTTTGGATATTTCCTGATTAAATTGATCGGGATACTGAATAGGACAATATTCTGTACAGGTACCACAACCCGTACATTTGTCCTCGATTACATATTTGGGCCTTTTAACCAATGATACGGTAAAATCCCCTGCCTCCCCTTCCACACTTTTAACATCTGTATAGGTTAAAATTTCGATATTGTTATGCCGGCCGACCTCGACCAGTTTGGGTGAGAGAATTCACATAGAGCAGTCATTTGTGGGAAAGGTCTTGTCCAACTGAGCCATATGACCACCAATGGCAGGCGCTTTTTCAACAAGATAAACCTTAAAACCGGCGGTGGCAAGATCCAATGATGCCTGAATACCGCTGATCCCTCCGCCGACTACCATAACATCTCCAAAATTACTTCCTGCAAGGCTTTTAACTAGCTGCCCATCATTTCTTTCCAGTTCTTTTTCCACTTTCTATCACCTCATCAGGTTTATATGCCCGTATTGTCCGGGTTCGTCCGGGTCAGCCTCACTTTAATTTGTTTAGCGGCCAAATCGCTCCGGGTGGGAATACACCAGCAGGCGTCCGCCACGCGCATGGCCAACCAGGGTAATGCCCAAATCACGAGCAAGCGAAACGGCGCTCCCTGTCGGCGAGTGCCGCGAAACAACAACCGGAACCTGCATCTTTGCCGCCTTGAGCAACATCTCCGAAGAAACACGGCCGGTACTCAGCAGCAATCGATCTCTGGTTGATATTCCCCTCGCCAGACATTCGCCCCGGATCTTGTCCAGGGTGTTATGTCGTCCGATATCCTCAGCCACTACCAGCAAGTTCCCGGTATCGGACAGAGCCGAAGTGTGTACCCCGCCACTAAGACGGTATAGCTCCATCTTTTCTTGAAGCTGCTTCATCAGTGAGAATACTTCCGCCGGTGTAACAACAAGACCCGAATCAACCTTCTGTCCGTGAAATTTGAAAACTACACCTCCACCGCACCCGGAGGTAAGTGTTCGTTGCATTGGCAATTGATACTCGGAATTTTTCAATCTCACATCGGCCAGGGAATCATCCTCACACACCCGCATCATCACTATGTCGCCAATGCCTGAGATGATTCCCTCTCCGTACAGGAATCCTAGAACAAGATAATTTAATTTGATTGGTGTGCACAGGATGGTAACCAGTTCCTGCTGATTTATATAGATTGCCAGCTCCATTTCGCTCGGCACATGCATCGTGGTCCTGACCCATCCCTCGTCGGAAAAGCGGTCGCAGACTATGTCTTCTGCTACTGCTGTAATATCCGAACTACCAATCGCTTCCAGCATATCTTCCTCCTGCATCTTATCTTGATTCCATTATGTCCACTTTATATAACTTCCTGAATAATCTCCGTAATATCCTTAACTTCCATGGTCTCCTCATAACCCAGACCCAACCTGCTGTCCTCCAAAGCGATGATGCAATAGGGGCACGCGGTAACCAAAATCTCGGCCCCAAGCCGGGCAGCGTCCTCTACTCTGAGATTGGAGAATCTCTCCTCCATTTTTGTATCAATCCAAACCCTGCCTCCGCCCATTCCGCAGCAGAGACTTTCTTCCCGCGACTCTTCCATCTCCATCAGCTCTAAACCGGGTATCTTATTTAAGACCTCTCGCGGCTGGTCAAATATGTTATTATGACGACCCAGGTAACATGGATCATGATACGTAATTTTCTTGGCAAGCTCCTTGCTGATCTTAAGTCTTCCCTCATTGATAAGCTCTAACAAATACTCGGTAATATGCACGATCTCAAAGTTGGCCATAAATTCCGGATACTCGTTCTTAAATGTATGGTAGCAATGAGGGGAAGAAACAAGGATTCTCTTTACTCCGTTTTCGATAAATGTTTTGATGTTGTCCCTGGCCAGGCGTTTAAATACTTCCTCGTTGCCTGTCTTGCGGATACTTTCTCCGCAGCAGTTCTCCTCGGTTCCCAGTATTCCGAACTCGACCCCCGCCTTATTGAGGATATTGGCCGTGGCTTGCGCTACCTTCTTTAATCTTGCATCATAGCTGGGATAGCAGCCGGGGAAATATAAAATTTCCATCCCTTCTTCGAATTTCTTAACATTGTAACCATCCGCCCAGTCCGCTCGTTTTTCCCGATCGACAACCAACGGATTACCATCGGCAGCCAGACTTGCGCTTGCGATGCGGACAGGCTTGAGCAGGGCATTGGAAACTCCGTATCCCGTGGCCATGCGGCGCAGTGCTACTACGTTGTCTATCTGCTTTACGTCCCTGGGACATTTCTGAGGACACTTCCCACAGGTAGTACACCGCCAGACATCTTCAAGTTCTATCTCCGAGAGACCGAATGTCGCCTCGCGGATTACCCTGCGCATACTGAAATCCGTCACCTTATTCCAGGGACAAACAGTATCGCATTTTCCGCACTGATAGCAGTATTTAACGGCGTCACCGCCTAATTCTTTTATTTCATCTATAATTTCCTTGAAGGGGGATTCAGTCTCCATGTTTTAATCCCTTCTTTCACCTTAATGTTTTAGCCCTTCTGTGACATGCGGGCAAAGGCATCCGCCAACTCCTGTATTCCATATCTGTCTACCAATGATTTCAATCCTATTTCTACCCCGCCCAGCTTCACTTCATCTTGGACTTCCTCTTCCACCTCTTCATAAGTTAAGGCATCAAGTGAACACGCCTGAACACAGAGGGGCTCATCTACGGGCGGATCGGATTCACACAAATCACATTTGAGAGGGAGACCGGAATCAGGTTCTTTAAATAAATTCCTGGTCGGACAGACACTCCCGCAGAAGCTGCACTCGCTGTAATCCTTTCCGTTAATCGTATAAACGCGTCTGCCGTCACAGCCGGCTTTAGTATAATCGGTAGCCCGGATGGGAACATATTCATCATTAATTTCATCCGTAACCACACGTATCCGGGACCTGGCCGGGTTAATGCTGCTATATTTCGGCCTGGCGTGAAATGAGGAGCAGGCCATCTCACACGCACGGCAACCATTGCATCTGTCAAGATTAACTCTTATTCTTTTCACTATTTTCTTTTCACCCACGGTTAGCGCCCCCCTGACTTTTCTTTTTCCGCCGGATTCTCTTGGGAAGGAGTAACTTCATTGCCTGTCAAGACTCCCGTCTTCAGGAATTCTTCGGTTACGAAGCCCAATTCCAGGCTGTCCAGCGTCTCTTTGGTAGGAATTCCATCCCTTGTCCATCCCTTAAAGTCGTAATAATCATCCAGCAACTCTTGTTCAAACTCATGATCTCTTACCGCCCAGTGGTCCTCAGGGGGTTTCTCATCTGCTCTTCTCAAGCCTCTTTTTACATTAAGAGCTCTGACCATATTCCTGATCCTTTGAAATGTTCTCCATAATTTGTCTTTATCCATCTCCAGACCGGCAGCAAGAGTAACTATTTCCGGCATATTATTTATGTGATAAACAACACCCCCGCCAAACTGGCCTCTGAATGACGAAAGAAAACCACAGAATCCAAGGGAGTCGTCAAGGAAATGCATGGCCTCATTCCAGTCGGTAATGGCGCAAGATGCTTCGTTAGATATCTCATTACGTTTTTCCCATTCCATGAACCATTTCTTAAACTTTTCATCGGGAACAACTACATCCCATTTTTTGATAAACGCTTCTCTCTCCTCAATGGTTGGCAGGGGATCCTGGGGGAATGACCCTTCAATCTGGGTAATGGCCATCTTCTCACCGGTGGCGATCATGAGGAAATAGGGGGGGTTCAGTTTTCCAAGCTTAATAGGAAGCTGTTCAAATCCTTTGACGGTATTATGGTCGTATGCTTCCGCTCCATTGCCAATCTGGCGGGCCGCCTTATGAACACCGTTGGCTAAAATATCTCCGATCCCTTCCCGCCGAACAATTTTTTCCATAAGATAGAAGACTCTCTCTCCAATGTCCTCCGGGAAATCCGGCATATCCTTGTCGGTTAAAATACCGGCCTCATAAAGCTCAATGCCAAAAGCGATAGCTTGCGGCGTTGAATATGAGTCCAGTCCATATTCCATGGCAAAAGGAAGTATTTCAAAGGTAAAGTCCAGTTCTTTAAAGGCTGCCATATGATAGGTATCTTTGCCGTAACATTTATAACCGAATTTCCGTCCCTTGTAAGAAATGACGTTAATACATTTCTTCGAACAGTTATAGCAACCTTTTTGGCGGAGCATGTTATCATACTTAATCCTTGTCCACCGTTCCTGGAGTTCTTCACTCCAAAAATCTTTTCTCCGCGTACGGGCATTACCCCAGGCAAAATTGTCGTGGTGGAAACTATCGTCTTCGTCGACCGCCATCCAATCTCCCACATCCATGCTCTCGGCCATTTTCTCCCTCAGCCCGATGCATAACTCAAAAAGTTTTTGCGGCTGTGCGACATAGATATCCTTTGTGCCGCGAATAGCGATGGCCTTTAACCTTTTATCTCCCATGACCGGGCCTGGTCCCCGGGCAGCGCTGGCAAAACCGTGTTCTATACTGGCCGTATAGACCCTGTTTTCACCGGCCAGACCGATTGCAGCCACTTGGGCAGCCGGTTCATTCAATTCCTTTCTAATGATCTGCGTCGTTTCATGAACACCTTTTCCGCTGAGATGAGAGGCATCACGTATTTCCACTTTGTCGTTATTTATCCACAGATAAACCAGTTTGGGGGCTTTACCGCTAATAACTATCCTGTCATAGCCGGCATATTTAAGCTCAGGCCCGAAAAATCCGCCCATTAATGAATGGGCAAGTAAGTTTGTCACAGGTGAAATGGTATTTACCGCTGTACGATTGGCACCGGGAACAGGGGTGCCGTGTAACAGACCGGCGCTGAATATTAGTAAGTTTTCGGGAGAAAAGGGGTCGGCATCAGGAGGAACCCTATCAAATAATATTTTGGCGGCAATGCCCTGCCCGCCCAGTAAAAGTTCGGTCCATCTCGGATCGGTTTCTACCTTTTCAATATTTCCTCGAGTTAAATCAACTTCCAAAGTATACCCTGTCTCTGCGTACCTCATTTTTCAACACCTCTAGGTATGTTTTTACTGAAAATAATTCTAAAAACTCAAAATAAAAAAACCTTTCATAAATACTTACAATTAACCCCTTAACAGATTTTACCTGCCTTCTTTTTTCTCTTACCGATGGGAAAGGTAAGCATGTCCCGCTCCGTACCATGTACCGGGATATTACATTATTTAATTTATCAAAGTATATTTCGATCTTTAGACTAGGTGTGGGGAATCCATCTGTTTTGTGGCTAATAATGTGTTGGTGTTGGTAATATTGGTAATAGTTATTAAGCAAAGAAACCCCCGGCTGATTTTTGATTCGCCCCTGCAACCCTGTCGCTCCAGGAGACAGGAGGCGGTCAAATATTTCTTCAACTGTAGATACTACCCCAAGCTGTTTTTTCCGGGAAAGTACAGGCCAAAAGCAGGATATCGGCCGGTTCCGCCGTCTCATTGCTAAACGGATCGATGGAAATCCTCAAGTCCGGAGTTTAAAAGTTTTCTTTTTCTTGTTAGAGGCATAAATCAAGATCGATAACCAGGGGGTTGGCTGTGGTTACGAATGCAACTACTATTACCAACAGTCACAATTAACCTCCAATTTTTGCACTAAACATACTTAAAATTTTAGTACTATTTTAGTATTATTTAGTACTATTAAAAACAGATTAATTATTCACCTCCTCTTTCCGACATTCGACCTTTTCCTTAGAGCAGCGGATTCCCGGACATCGGATTCCCGGACATCATTAATTATTAATAGCAAAAGTGCCGGAGGTACTAACACGCCTTCCTTACCACTTAATTTCTTCTCTCCCCCGACATAATCAACAAAAATGTATTAAAAAATATATCAACCAACCGTTTGTTATTATCTCATAGGCCTATTTTCTTGTCAAGATATTTTTCAATGGACAAAGGGACAGGTCCCTTTGTCCACACCCCACACACCCCACATCCACCCTCCCCTTGTCCACCGCCTAACCCAATAATCTTCATCGTGTCCCTAGGTTGTCTCTTGTCATGGCACACAATCTTGAACTTAGGTAAAAAGCTTTGCAAAAAACGTTCGGTTTCAATTTGTCCATAGGGTAATTTTCCTTGTAAGAAGTTAGCCATTGTTTCTTCGATTAAAGAAGTATTAAGGTTATTAGGTTTCGCCACGTAGATGCGTTTATGGGTGGTTACATTTACGTTTTCTTCTGAGGTCAGAATTTCTTCATATAGCTTTTCGCCTGGTCTCATACCAGTTACTATTATTTCAATCTCTTCCCCCGGTTCAAAACCGGAAAGTTTAATTAGACTCCGGGCAAGATCCATGATCTTAACGGGTTCACCCATATCCAGGACAAAGATTTCCCCGCCTTTAGCTAACGCGCCTGCCTGTATAATTAACTGTACTGCCTCGGGGATAGTCATAAAATAACGAATCATGTTTTCATCGGTTATTGTTACCGGCCCACCTCTCGCAATTTGCTTTTTAAAGAGGGGAACTACACTACCCCGGCTTCCCAGAACATTACCAAAGCGCACTGCCGCATAGTTGGTTTTACTGCTTCGATCCAAATGTTGAATGATCATTTCCGCGATACGTTTAGAAGCTCCCATCACACTGGTGGGGTTAACTGCTTTGTCGGTAGATACTAAGACAAAGCGGTCGGCTCCGTGGAGATTAGCGGCTTGTGCTACAAAATATGTACCCAAAGAGTTATTTTTAATAGCTTCTTCGGGGTTTTCTTCCATTAGTGGGACATGTTTATGGGCGGCAGCATGGAAAATTACTCTTGGTTTATATTCTTTAAATACCTGATTAACGGCTTCTTTATCCCGCACATCCTTGACCAAAGGAACTAAGGGTATGGAGGTTTGTTCTTTTAATTCCATTTCTATTTCATAAACATTGTTTTCACAGATATCCAGAAGTAATAAGGCTTTTGGGTAAAAAGCGACTATTTGCCGGCATAATTCGGAACCGATAGAACCACCGGCCCCGGTTACTAAAATTACTTGGTCGAAAACGTAGTCAGACATGCTTTGCAGGTCAACTTTAACCGGTTCCCTACCTAATAAGTCTTCTACTTCTACTTCTCGAATCTGATTAACTGTTACATTACCTTCAATCAAGTCAAATACACCCGGCAGGATCTTTACTTTTGCCCCCGTTTCCTGACAAATATCTACTATTTCCCTAACTATTTTACCGCTTACAGAAGGCATGGCAATTACTATTTCTTCGATAAAGTATTGCCGAACCAAACTGGGGATATCCTCTCTCCGACCTAAGATATCACACCCTAAAACTTTTAATGTCTGTTTGGCCGGATCATCATCAACAAAGCCGACAATAGTTATTTCCCCGTTATAATGGTTCCTTAATTCTTTAGCTACCAGGACACCGGCATCACCAGCCCCCACAATAAGGATGGGTTTGCTGTCCATGGAATATTTTCTTCTTTTGGAGTAACCGTCACGCATCATTCTCCAGAGCAAGCGAGAGCCACCGATTAAAATAATGTTTAACATCCACTCAAGCGCAACGACTCCTCTGGGGAAAAAATCTCCTGAAAAAAAAGCATATACCAAAAAGACATGGGCCAGTGTACCCAGACTAACTGCTTTAATGATACTGACTAATTCTCCAATACTGGCGTACTGCCACACCCTGTTATATAACCCGAATTGATAAAAAATTCCCAACCTGATAGCCGTAAAAAACAGGGCATAGTTCAGGTAGTTTGTCAAAAGATTACCGGGGATAGTATCCAGTCGAATAAATAAAGCTGCTATAATTGCTAAATTAACTAATATTGCATCAAGAATTATGAGTATGCTCTTTCTTCCAAGTATCTCCATATACTGTCTCCTTTACCGTTTATTGCATTGAAAAAAGAACAACATATTAATTCGACGCAGGCTCCCCAAAGCCCTCTCAAATTTAGGATTTCATACCAAATTCTTTCTCCGTCTTTCTCCGCAATATTCACTACGGCGAAAACTAGTAATTAAATACAAGAAATGTTGCCGGGCGTGACAGGAAAATGACAGGCAGGGGCGAATGATAAGGGGCAAGGGTGAAAAGCTTTAAATCCTCCGCCGGAAAGAAGGTAAGTACACCCATATTTCTGCCCCCAGCACAAGTTATAATTTTCATTGTGTCCCGAAATTATCAAAGGAGTGATTTTCGATGGAGAATGAAAAAATAATTGAATTTATGACTAAGATGTATGCCGACTTTAAAAGCGACCAGGAAAAAATGTACGCCGAACTCAAAGGTGACCAAGAAAAAATGTACGCCGACTTTAAAGGCGACCAGGAGAAAATGTACGCCGAACTCAAAGGTGACCAAGAAAAAATGTACGCCGAGATGCAGGAAGGCTTTAAAAGTGTCAACGAAAGGCTGTCTTTTTTAGAAAAAACTGTTTCGAGAATAGAAATTGATCATGGCCAAAAGCTAACAGCATTATTTGATGGATATGTTCAAAACTCAGAAAAACTAGATCGCATAGAAACAGAAGTAGCAAAACACGAAGAATTTATTATTAAAAGAATAAAGTAAGGGTGGTTCTGAACATGCTTTAGTGTAAATGGAATAATTGTGCAGAAGTTAATAATATCCATCGAGCTATTTGATCATTAACAACATTAATTTCATTTTCAGTTTGTGCTATTTTCAGCATCGCTTTAACAAAGTTATGACCATTCTTCCCATAGGCCCAAGAAGTTCTTATAATAAAATGCTTGTCTAAAAGTTCCCGGACAGCCGCCTCTCCGCGTTCCTTTGAATAACCATAGTAATTTAAAGGACTTGTCGGCTTATCTTCAGGCTGCGGTTCATTGCCTGCCCCGCCAAAGACATAATTAGTGCTTATATAAACCATCTTTGCATCTATATCTTTACAAGCTTCGGCAATACTTCTTGTCCCTTCTACGTTTATTGCGTAACATTTCTCTTTTTCTTCTTCAGCTTTATCTACTTGAGTATGGGCAGCACAATGCACTACCACATCCGGTTTAGTTTTTAAGATATATGCTTTGGTCAATTCTTTATCGGTTATATCAAAATCTTCTATATCTACACCTACATTATCTATACCAAGTACGTTTAACCTATTAACAAAGCATTAATCTGAATCCGTTTCCGTAAAAAATGTTATCACCCAGAACCATAGCACAGCAGTCATCTCCAATAAACTCTTCTCCGATTGTGAATGCTTGAGCTAAACCATCCGGAGAAGGCTGTTTTTTATAGAATAATTTAATGCCGAATTGATGACCATCCCTAGCACCTGAAATAAATATATCCCCCTGCCCGACCATGGCAGGGGGATATATCCCTATAACTTTGTCTATTGTGCGAAATCTCTCACAAGCCGCCTTAAATATTCTCTTAATCCCTCAGCCAGGTCTTCCCGGCGCAGAGCATACTCGATGGTCGCCTCCACAAAGCCCAACCGGTCGCCCACATCATAACGTTTGCCGCTAAAGATATAGGCCCAGACCGGAGTCCGTCCGACCTGTGCGTTCAAGGCATCAGTCAGTTGGATCTCGCCCCCCGCCCCGGCCTGCGTATGTTCCAGAATATCAAAGATATCCGGAGCAATCACATAGCGCCCCAGCACCGCAAGGTTGGTGGGAGCATTTTCACGGGGCGGTTTCTCCACCAGCCCCTGCACCCGGTAAAGCTTTTCTGCAATTTCGTCTCCGCTAACAATACCGTACTTATGTACCTGCAACCAATCAACCGGCTGCACGCCTACCACAGAACCACCTTTTTTTTCGTAAATATCCATCAGCTGCCCAATGCAGGGAACGGAGCTGTTGACAATATCATCGCCCAACAGAACAGCAAAGGGCTCATCCCGTACAAACTTGCGGGCACAGTAGATGGCATGTCCCAGCCCCCGGGGCTCTTTCTGCCGTACATAGTGGATATCAGCCATTTCCGAAATCTCCCTGAGCATCTGTAGCTCCTGCTCTTTACCCTTGGCCTGGAGGTTGTTCTCCACTTCCACGCAATGGTCAAAATGATCCTCAATAGCTCTTTTATTGCGGCCCGTAATAATGAGGATATCCTCTATACCCGCGGCCACTGCCTCTTCCACCACGTACTGGATGGTAGGCTTGTCTACAATAGGCAGCATCTCCTTAGGCTGGGCCTTGGTAGCCGGCAGGAATCTTGTTCCCAGGCCTGCTGCCGGGATAACCGCTTTTTTTACCTTGGACACACAAATCTCTCCTTTATCCAATAATTATATTAATAATTCTACAATCATGAAAAAATACCTTTCCTTCCATGTACTAGCATTTCTCTTAATAAATATTGGTAAAAATGTTAAAATAAATTATAGATGGGGCGATCCTTTTAACAACTCCTAATTTTATTTAGTTAAATTTCTATACAATAATAAAAAAAAGGAAGGATCAAGGTAAAAAATGAAAAAGAAATTAGATGGAGACAAAGATATAAAAACTTTGAAAAAGCTTATAACAAATTTAATACTGCAATTATTGATTTCTCAAAACTAGTACTCTCGAAAAAGAAGGACTTATCCAGAGATTTGAATATACTTTTATGGTCTAATACAAAATGGGGAAGTTTGGATGGATATGCTGGAAAAAAAAACTTAATGGCTCACACCTATGATGAAGCCCGATTTAATTTCGTAGTCACTAAAATTAAAAATGATTACTCCATAGCAATAACACAAGTTTATAATGTTTTGGGAGCTAAATTATGAAAGCTTCTATATTTGGCAGCAGAGCTATGGGAAATCACAAAAATGGTTCGGATATAGATATAGTAATCTTAAGTAGACTAAACTAACTATAGTGTCTTCTTCCTTGGATTTTAATATTTCATTTAGTAGGTCTATTAATAGCATTTTGCATGTTTGGTTTTCTCTACCAAATAGCGCTTTGAAGACAAAATCGTTCATCGGGCTTAATATTTTTACTTCCATCAGCCAGCCTGCGTATTCAATGAAACATAAGTTTGCATTTTATACTAAATAAGTTTATAATATTAATATAATTGCCAAAACGATTCAGAGGCGAGGAATATGGAGCTGGAAAAATGCTTAAACGATTTTCTTATCTACCTGGATGTTGAAAAGGGAGTAAGCCCCCATACTTTTGCAGCCTATCGCCTGGATCTTCGACAGTTCATTCTTTTTCTACAAGAAAACAATCTACCGCAAAATGCTGCTGAAGTAACTGTACAGCACTTAAGACAATTTTTAATGTATTTAAAGAAGACCCGCCAAAACTCAGCTGCTTCCATAAAACGAAAAGTAGCTTCACTGCGCTCTTTTTTTCTCTTTCTTCATCGAGAGGAGACTTATGGCATTGTAAAAAATCCTGCCCTCCCGCTTCTTACCATAAAAACCGAAAAAAAACTTCCACAAATCCTTACCCTGGAAGAATGTCGTCATTTTCTCTCTGAAATACAAAAAGTGAGCTCGACCCCTGCGAGGGATTATGCAATATTTATTCTGTTTTTACAAAGCGGCTGCCGCTTGCAAGAGCTAAGCAGCCTGCAAACAACCAGTATTAATATCCAAGAACAATATGTTCGCTTCCTGGGAAAAGGAAGCAAAGAAAGAATAGTACCCTTGTCGCCCGAGACTTGCCAGGCCCTGGGAAAATACACAGAAATACGCAAGCCTGCCATTCCAACGGATACATTTTTTTTAAACCTAAAGGGAAATCCTTTAAGCAAAAGGGGAATTCAGTTTATTTTTAAAGAGCTCGCTGAAAAAACGGGTATTTATAAACCAGGCTTAAGCATCCATAAGCTGCGGCACACCTGCCTGACCCTTTTACTGCGAGGAGGAGCTGATTTAAGAGCCATACAGGAGATTGCCGGACATGCCGATATCTCTACTACACAGGTTTATACTCATATTGTTCAGGATGATATCAGAAAACAGATGGAAAAACATCCCTTATTTAATAAAGATCACTATAGTTGCATAAAGCAGATTTTCATATGTCAAACAATAGAATCGGGTAA
>JAENYV010000019.1 GCA_016841605.1 Dethiobacter alkaliphilus
CAGGAGGTACTCTTTTTTTCAAACATCATTTTGTTTCATTACAGGAATGCTCCTTTTTAAGAGAATTTAGCAAAGGAAATTGCATCGCCATTCAAAACAGTTTAGCTATTTCACCACCTTTCAAAATTTTTTGAATTTGTTAACTTAAGTATAGCATATTTTCAAATTATTTCAACAATAATTTTCACATTTATAATATTATTTTAATTTATTTTAACATTTCAACACTTGCTTCTTTTGTTGCCTTGATAGCCAAGGGTTTCCTTTTTGGGCAGTAAATTTCTTAACGATGATTACTCACAGTTAACATATTGTGCAGGATAAGCTTGAAGAATGGAGCCTATGAGAGGATGAACTGGATGGATTATAAAAAAGCGGAGTTCACACTGTGCCGAAGATCCTCTTTTCATTCTCTATACCTCCGGATCAAACGGTGCATTCTCCGCTTAAAATTTAATCAATTTTTGGGTATATATTAGGCCTATTGACCGCTTTCTTGTCTTTTAATCATCCATTGTGGACAAATCGCCGACCGGTAGGCCCATTTCCTGGGCTTTGAGAACCCGGCGCATAATCTTGCCGCTGCGGGTTTTCGGCAGCTTGTCCCGTATTTCAATTTCTCTTGGTGCGGCATGAGCAGCCAGACCTAATTTAACGAATTGCTTGAGTTCTTTATCGAGCTCCTCGCTCCAAGTGTAACCAGGAGCCAATGCGATAAAGGCCTTAATGATATTGCCGCGGACTTCATCCGGCTTGCCGATAACTCCTGCCTCTGCCACGGCAGGGTGTTCAACCAGCTTGCTTTCTACTTCAAAGGGACCGACCCTTTCGCCGGCGGTTTTGATCACATCGTCGTTCCGGCCCTGGAACCAGATATACCCGTCTTCATCCATGAAAGCCTGGTCGCCTGAAACATACCAGGGATCGTTTTGGAAATACTCGTTATATTTCTCAGGATTTTTCCAAATTTCTTTCATCATGCCCGGCCAACCTTTTTTTAAGGACAGGTTGCCCATTTGCATCGGAGGCAGGATGTTTCCGTCATCATCGGTAATAGCGGCTTCCACACCGGGAATCGCCTTGCACATAGAGCCCACCCTGATTGGTTCGCATGCATAGCAACAGACCATATTGACACCAGTTTCCGTCATGAACCAGGTTTCGTGAATGCGCACGTCAAAAACCCGTTTAGCCCACATAATCACTTCAGGGTTTAAGGGTTCGCCTACGCTGGTAATATGCCTTAAAGCGGATAGATTATATTTTTTAGTAACTTCGTCACCGGCAGCCGCCAGCATTCTAAAAGCGGTGGGAGCGCTGTACCATACAGTAACACCGTATCTTTCCAGTGTGGCATACCAATCGTCGGCGCTAAAGCGGCCGCCCCTGATGATCGTCGCTTTACCTACAAGCCAGGGGCCCCATACTGAATAGGAAACACCAGTGACCCAGCCCGGATCCGCGGTGCACCAGAAAACATCGTTTTCCTGCACATCGTGGGAAATTTTCATTGTGAAGTACTGGCCGACCATAATATTGTGCGTATGAAGTACCCCTTTGGGTTTACCGGTGGAACCCGAGGTGTAAAGAAGGAACATCGGATCATCTCTGGTCAGCCACACCGGCGTAAAATCAGCGGAAGCCTTGGCCATTTCTTTTTCGTAAGAAATTTCGCCGGGCTCCAGGTTATTTTCATCTGCTCCGATGACGATGACATGCTTCAAATTTGGCAATTCATCTTTTTTGATCCTGCTTTTTTGTCCAACGGTAGTGACAATGGCTACCGCTTCACTGTCCAGCATACGGTCTTTAACGGCTTCTTCCATAAAAGCTTCAAAAAGCGGTCCGGCAATTCCACCCATTTTTACAATGCCACCAAAAGCAATGAGCATCTCCGGGCTCCTTGGAATAAATAGAAATACCCGGTCGCCTTTTTGGATACCCAGACTGGTCAAGATATTAGCAAACTTATTGGTCTGCTCTTTTAGTTCTGCAAAAGTAACTTTTTCATCTCTTTCCGCGTCGCTATAAAGTATTGCGGCCTCGTTACCCTTATTCTTTTCGTCTACCCAGCGGTCTATAGCTTCGTAGGCGATGTTCACTTTTCCGGTAGTATACCAGCTGAATTCCTTTTCAACGTCTTCCCAGGAAAATTTCTTGCAAAATTCTTCATAGTTTTCCATGTTATGTTTACCTGGTGACGGCGGTAGTACTTCGTATTTCTCCATTCCTTTCCCCTCCACTTGTTAAAATGTTTTATTGTAAAAAGGCCGTAAAAATTCACCTCCCGGCGGCCTTAAGTTTCTTTTTGCCGAAGTGTCGGCTGTATCCTGGCACGCGGCCGGAAATGGATCGGTACGGCGATGTTATGTACCAGGTTTTTGGCCATCTCCCGGAAAATATATTCCATCATTTTAAGTGAATAAGCCTGATTGACCCGATATGGATGATAGAGGATATTAATCCCCGATTTGCTTATCACCGGATGCAAAGAGAAAAAATCAAGAGCCACAGGAAGACAACCCTGTTTGAGGAAGAAGGATTTTCTCTTTTCGTAATTTTCTTTTTCGCGGCCTATTTCAAGAACGTGGCCTATGCAATGCGGGTAAAGCTCTTTTAAGAAATCCATCATATAGCAGTACAACTGAGAGCCAATACCCCAGTTGCGGTAGTTGTCCAGCACAACCAGGACTTCAATAAATCCCACCTGATTCTTGGGAAAATAATAAAATATGGTAAAACCGACCAACTCCCCCAGACAGTCCGCATAAATAATGTGGGCTTTAACTTTATCTTGATTATTGGATTGCATTTTGCTTACCAGAGAATGTATTTCCTTAATTGAATAGTGGAAGGTCTTCAAACAATATTCGATTACAGTTTTAAAGTAAAAAGAATCAAGGTTGCGCAGTTCAAAGCATCTGAACATATTTTGCCACCTCCCCACTACCCCCGGTCGGTTCCTCAAGGTCTTTCATTTTATAAAGCAATTTGCGTGCCATCGCTACCAGTAAAAAAAAAACCCCGTATTCGGGGCATTCTTGTCTTAGTGGCATCTCTATCCGGTCTGCAATAGTGTAAATATTAGCCTGCAATATTCTGCAGATAAAATGAAATAAATGACTTTATATGAAATATTTGTATATCAACCTTCTTTAATCAGTTTGATCTTCAGGCCAATCCGTGTTTTTCCAGTTTGTAATACAAACTCCTGACGGCAATACCAAGCAGATGGGCAGCCTTAGTTTTATTACCGTTAGTCTGTTGCAAGGTTTCCATCAAGATGTTTTTTTCTGTTAGATCCAATATATTGTTGAGGTTTCCCGTTAAAAGGTTTTCTGTGTGCGACTTAGCAAAATGGTTGTCTGTATTTGCACTAAGTTTGTTTCTTTTCGTGGTAATGTATTCCGGCACATGCCGGGGCAAGATTATTTCTTCATTTTTATCCATTTGGATCATTGTCCTGCCCAGTACGTTCTCTAATTCCCTCACATTGCCGGGCCAGTCATAATTCATCAGTAGCCTAAAAACGGTCGGAGATATTTTAAGTATTTTCCGTTTATACTCGTTTTGCAATTTTTTACATAGATAAGCACCCAATAGTGGTATGTCATCTTTGCGGACCCTGAGCGGCGGTACAAAAATAGGGACAACATTTAAGCGGTAATATAAATCTTCACGAAAGGTGCTTTCACTTATGCGTTGCTCCAGGTTAGCGTTAGTTGCGGCGATTACCCGTACATTTACAGGTATCGGCCGGGTACCACCGACCCGGACAATCTCTTTTTCCTGCAATACTCTGAGGAGCTTTGCCTGTAAAGCAAGGTTTAATTCACCAATCTCATCTAGAAAAATAGTACCGCCGTTGGCGTCCTCAAAGTACCCTTTTTTACCGCCCCGGACCGCCCCGGTAAAAGCCCCTTCTTCGTATCCGAACAACTCGCTTTCCAACAACGTCTCCGCTATAGCCGCACAATTGACCCTGACAAAAGGCCCCTTGCTCCTACCGCTGATATTGTGTATGGCGTGGGCGAATAATTCCTTCCCCGTGCCGCTTTCCCCTCGCAAAAGCACGGTAGCGGGAGTGTCGGAGGCATGCCGGGCCTGCGATATGGCCGCCTGTATCGGTTCACTTTGGCCGATTATATCATCAAAGGAATATTTGGCCTCTAAATGTCTGATTAGTTTCCTGGCGTTGGCCAGTTCCTCAGATAGCTGCATAATTTCCGTAATATCATGGATGACTCCGACACTGCCGCGCAGTTTGCCGTCCACAATGACAGGAGCGACATTGACCACAACTTCTTTTTTTAAAGGCCCCATTTTCAGCCGGACCCCATGCACCAGTTGCCTGGTTTTCAGCACTTTTAAATGCATGCTTTCTCCTTCTGTCACAGCTACGGAAGCAGGCTTATGCAAAACATCCTCTTCTGTGAGACCGGTAATTTTCGTGTAGGCCGAATTAATTAAGATACCGTTTCCTTCTTCATTGACCACCGTGATGGCGTCTTCGGTGGCGTGAAGAACGGCTTCAAGCAGGGATCTTGTTTCTCTTAATTCAGCTACCTGTTGCTCAAGTCCCTTCGTTCTCGTAATATCGCACATGATCGCCGCGGCACCGGCAATTTCCTCCTTATGGTTTTTTACCGGGATGCAGCTGGCGATAACAGTAAAATCTCCGATTTGCAATTGTTTATTGAACTCAGGAATACCTGTCTGCAATACGGTCTGCAATAGTTGTATCAGGACGCGTACAAGGAAAGTCTCTGACAATGAAGCGCCGACCACGCTTTCCTCTTTAATACCGGTGATCTTTTCTGCTGCATTGTTAAATATGGTTACCACACTTTTTTTATTTATCGTGATTACGGCATCACTTGAAATTTTAAGAATTGCCTGATAGGTCTCATATTTTTGTTTGTCCTGCACGGGCCTCACCTCGACATATAAATTCGAGAATTATATGAAAGATCCTGCATGTTTATTTATTACAATTGAAATAACTTGCATAAATAGATCCTTTAAATTGGCTAAATCCGTAAAAATATGTAATACGCAGGTCTACAGATTTATCATTCAAGGGAAGAAAGTATAAAAAACGATCGGCGGAAAATAATATCAAGGGAGGCTGATATCTGTGACCACTGCATCCAAATTAAAGCAAACCCTGGCCGGCCTCAAGGGTGCTCAGGCGACACTAAAAGAATATGCCGAAAAGGCCCGGCATGATGAGGCTAAAGCAACATTCCGGGGAGCTCACGAAGTGATCGGCGGCATTGTCCAGGGCCTGGAAGGGCGCGTCAGCCGCATTGAATTTGAAGAGCCCCAATTCAAAGGCTAAAGACTGCGAAGTGAATATCCGGGCCTTTCGGCCCTACCAAACTACCAGAGGTGATTTCATGCCGGGTTGGCTGGATATATTGCTCCGTTCGATCGGTTTGTTTATAGTTGTGTTTGCTCTGACCAGGGCTATGGGCAAGAAACATCCCGCTAAGGTTACTCCTTTCCGATTTATCATTTACACTGTCTTGGCCGCGATTACTGCTCTAACCATGCTGAACATGGTTAACCCGGGGGTCGGGCTAACTGCTCTAGCCGTTTGGTTCTTGCTGCCCTTTGCGGGCGAATACCTAGCCACGCGCAGCAAGTGGGCGCACAACTTGATTTACGGCCGCGAAACCGTGGTCATTCGGCAGGGCAAAGTCCTCGAAGAAAATTTAAGGCAGGCCCGGGTAAACGGTGAAGAACTGTTAAGTGAACTGCGCAGCAAAAACGTATTTAATCTGGCAGATGTGGAGTTTGCCGTCCTGGAGCCGACGGGAGACCTGAATGTGCTGCTTAAATCTGAGAAAACATCCGTCACGCCATACGACCTTGGTCGCCAGGTGGCACCCCGGCCGGAACCGCAAACGGTGATTTTGGACGGAAATATTCTAAATGAACAACTAGCCGCCCTGGGACTGAACAAGCACTGGATCAAAGAGCAGCTGGAAGGGTCCGGTGTATTGCTGGACAATGTCTTTATCGGACAGGTGGACGCTACCGGAGAACTCTACCTGGATCTTTTTGACGATACTCTCCGGAACCCCAAACCGCAAGTCAAAGAAATGCTTTTTGCAACCCTGGAAAAGGCCCAGGCATCCCTCACCACCTTCTCACTGGAGACGGAAGACCAAGAAGCTAAAAACATGTACTCTGAATACGCCGGCAGGTTACAGGAGCAGCTGGAACAATTAAAACCGCACTTACTGCATTAGAAGGAGCTGGAACGATGTCCGACAAGTCGAAGAAAAAATTAACCCCGACCCAACAAGAGTACCAGGCTTTTGCCAAGCGGCGAGAGCCCAAACGGCCGGTATTTAAAAACAGTCTCAAGGCCTTTCTGGTAGGAGGAATTATCTGCACCATCGGCCAGGGATTCCAGTGGTTCTACATGACCTTTTTTGACTTTACTGAAACCACAGCCGGCAATCCTACTGTAGCCACGATGATCATCCTGTCGGTAATTCTGACCTCACTCGGCGTTTACGACCACATTGCCCAGTGGGCCGGCGGCGGGACTATCGTCCCGGTTACCGGTTTTGCCAACACCCTGGCCTCAGCGGCGCTTGATCATCGCAGCGAAGGATTTGTTTTGGGGGTGGGGGGAAATATGTTTAAAATAGCCGGTCCTGTGATTACCTATGGCGTTTTTTCCGCTTTCATCATCGGCTTAATCGCGGTTGCGCTCAAAGCGTTGGGTGGGATGTAAAATGCTGCAGGGACATCAAAGCTGGGTATTCCAATCCAGGCCTGTTATTCTGGCTTCGGCTGCTGTGGGCGGACCCTTCGAAGCCAAAGGGGCCCTGGCAGATGATTTTGACCTTTTGCACGACGATCTCCGGATGGGCCAGGACAGCTACGAGAAGGCGGAAAAGAAACTCCTTGAAGACGCCTGCAACAAAGCCATCGAAAAAGCAGGGAAAAAGAAGGAAGATGTACAGTTCTTCTTGAGCGGGGATCTGATCAATCAGATTATCTCCAGCAGCTTTACCGCCCGGACCCTTGCCATCCCCTATTTGGGGATCTTCGGGGCCTGCTCATGCTCCATGGAGGGGCTGGCCCTGGCAGCGCTGCTGGTGGATAGCCAATCTGCCGAACTGGTCCTGGCTGCTACATCGAGCCACAACAGCGCTGTAGAGAAGCAATTCCGCTATCCCACCGAGTACGGCTCACAGAAGCCCCCTACCGCCCAGTGGACAGTTACAGGAGCGGGGGCTGCCCTGTTAGGGCAAGAGGGAAATGGACTGCGGGTTACTGCTGCCACCATCGGACGTGTAGTGGATATGGGTTTATCGGACCCGTTCAACATGGGTGGGGCTATGGCCCCGGCAGCAGTAGATACCATCCAGGCCCATTTCCGGGACTTGGGCAGCGACCCTTCCCATTATGACCTGATCGCTACCGGCGATCTGGGCCAGGTTGGACACCAGTTGGCGTCAGACCTGCTAAAGAAGCATGGCATCGAAATGCCGGATGAAAAGTTTACAGACTGTGGAAAACTCATCTACACCAGAAAGCAGCCGGTCATCGCCGGAGGCAGCGGATGCGCCTGCTCGGCCGTGGTTACCTATGGGCATCTATTCAACCGCATGTATCGTGGTGAGCTGAATAAAATCCTGGTAGTAGCGACAGGAGCTCTGCTCTCCCCCCTTTCTTTTCAGCAAAAAGAGAGCATCCCTAGTATTGCTCATGCCGTAGTTATTGAAAAAGAGGAGCGTGAATAAGTGCAGCAATTTATTTTTGCCTTCCTGATCGGCGGAGCCATCTGCGTAATCGGACAGCTGTTAATGGACGTGTTTAAATTTACCCCGGCTCATATGACGGTAACCCTTGTAGTTTCCGGAGCCATACTAGGAGGCCTGGGGCTCTATGAACCCCTGATCAAGTTTGCCGGGGCGGGGGCCTCGGTTCCTATCAGCAGCTTCGGCAACTCCCTGGTTAAAGGGGCACTGACGGAAGCGGAAAGAACCGGTCTGGTGGGGGTACTTACCGGTATCTTCGAAGTGACCAGCGCAGGCATCTCCTCAGCAATTATTTTTGCCTTTCTCGCATCCCTGATATTTAAACCAAAAGGTTAATTTTTGAGTGCAAAGGAGGTGAAAAAATGACCGTAGGTACACAGTTGGAGCAGTGTATCGCCAGCATAGAAAGCGCCACCGCCAGCTTGAAAACCTTTGCTCTGGAAACCCAGGACCAGCAGGCCAAGCAGACTTTCCAGCAACTAACCCAAACTATGGAAGGCGTTCTCCAAACTTTAAACGAACGCCGGCAATATATTAAGCAGCAGGAACCCCAGTTCCGCTAGCAGTAATATCGGGCAGTGTAACACTATAGCGAAAATTTGCCTATTTTGTTACATCACTTTCCCTTTGCTTTCGCATACGCAAGACACTCGGGTGAAGCGCTGGGTAAGGTGCGACTTTTTCGCTGTGCAAAGTCGCGCGAAGCGAAAACCGAAAGCTTACCCTGCAGACAGGACGTCTGTACCCGGCAAGCTGCCATGAAGGGCAGTTTGCCGGGTAGGTAAGTGAAGGGCTTAGAAGAGCCGCAGGACTTACAGACAGAAAACGGGGATCACCGGTCCGGCTCAGCTTTGCCCGAGCGCCCGCTAAACCATCCTCAAGGTACTACTTTCCGCTGTAGAGTTAATTATAATTGTTTATTTTGATAAAGGTATTTTTGTCGCAAATCACATACAGCTCCGCTTGTTCTGAAATATTCTCATCTAATTTTCGATTTATATCCAAATAATTACCGTCTGCGATTAGAGTGGCGCCTTGCCGTAAAAGTTCGTTAAATGCATCTCTGTAAGTTTTCCAATCAGGGTGTTTTTTAATTTTATGTAAGTCTTCTCCAACTCGGCTGCTGAGCAGCTGACGAAAAATATTTGTCACCCCGTTAAAGTAGATAGTGCGAACCGCCAATCGTGAAATCATACCGTGAGATAGAATGAATTCATCCACATTAATATGTTCAAAATTTTTAATATTCCGTTCCGACATAATTTCAACATTTGTGTGCACGTGCGGAGCCAGTCTGCTTACTGATGTAGCAATAAGAAGCGTTTTCCCGTCAATTAATCCCGGATCTGTAATTGTGTCTTTAGCAAATATAATAACGGATTTTGCTTTGGTTACATTGGCTTGCAATAACGTTTCCTCATCCGCTGAATCACCACTTATATAATGTACTCGTTCCGAAAAAAACGGAGTTTCCTCTAAATCATCAATGATAACAATATCTATTTTGGGGTCGGTTTCCAGTATTTCTTCAATTGCAAATTTGGCTTTATTGTTCCATCCAATCAAGATGATATGACGTTCTCCATAATATTTCACTGCCCCCTTTAACCTCCTTAAACGATATAAAGAAAATCCGTCAACGACTTTACCAATCACAATACCGATTAGACCGATTCCGACCATGTATATTAAAAGTGCAAAACATTTGCCTTCCACAGTAACGGGGAAAAAGTCGCCGTAACCTACAGTTGTAACCGTCGTCATTACCCACCAAAATCCATTAAAATAAGAGCCAAAGGTTACAGGCTCTAAAACACAAATAATGATCGTACTAATAAAAATAAAAACCAGTGCAAACAAGAACAACAACCAGTTATTAATTCTTATTGAAAACGAAATAAGCTTTTTGATGACATACACTTTAGAGCATCCCTTCTTTGTGCAATAAAAGCGACCGCTTAAAATCCGCTTTCTTCCATTGCCGGTCTAAACAACGGTTAGACGCTTCATACGGACAAACAAACCGTTCAGATAACCGATATCCTTGAGTTTATTGGGGTCCCGCATACCGTTACAATTTATGAGATAACTTTTTCCGTATCCTTGACCATAGACATTATGCAAATCAACAATAATTCCGATGATAGAAAGGCTCCCATCTTCTACAAGCCGAGCTACGAAAGTATTCCCAAGCAGGTATTTCACCTGCATATCAACATTTAATTCGGCTAACTGTGTATATTTAACGATGGGCTCCCCATTTAATGTTTGAGAACTGCTCAGGATTTCATTTAATGATCTGTTTACACAGTCCAATTCCCTAACGATGGCTTCGGGCTCCGTTGAATAATCGGAACCGGCAGCCTTGAGGGCACCGCAATCACTATGCCCGGCTACTATCATTAAAGGCGTACGCAGATGTAACAATCCGTATAAAAGAGAACCTTCACTTGTTTTTACCTGGTTCCCAATATTTTCCACAGTAAAGATGCGATTAAAACTCTGCCCGAAAACATTTTCCGGAACTCTGGAATCTGAACAGGTCAAAAGAGTTACAAAAGGCTGCTGGCCAAAATTAGTCTTTTGCAGAGAATCAAGAGGAAAACTACTCTCAAAAGCGACCATGGCATCCTTAATACTTTTAATAATGGCAATCATATCAACATTTGCTCCTTCCGTAAATTGAGACACAAAGACACCTCCGTTAAAATAGTTCCCTTTGCAAAATTTAAAACGATCAAAATATAACGTTAATTATGAATTTACATATATTATAATCAAGGAAGTAAAGCTTGCCAAGGCTTATCAGTAAAAGTAAAACCGTTAACAACTAAATATGCTTTATTACCCTTCTCATTATAGAAAAGAGAATCACAGCAAAGCCGCGTCAGGGCAATACCGCGACCCCTTTCCTTTAGCCCGTCAAGCTCAAGGGGAACAAATATTTTTTCTTTCCAGTCAAATCCCTCTCCCTGATCTTCCACTGTAGCAAAAAGATAGTCATCCGTAACAACAAGCACTACAGAAACGAACTTCTCCCGATTAAATTTATTTCCATGCTCAATGGCGTTGGCAACCAGTTCATGTAGGGGGCTTAATAAAGAGTCCCCTTTTCTATGGTTTAAGAGCATAAAAATTCGTTCAAAAAAATGCTCTATCTCTGCAAAGCGGCTTTCCAACTTAAAGCGATATTCTTTTTTGTTGATGGGATCTACCTGTAAAACCAGGATGGTAATATCGTCATCGCCCTGCAGACAGCCATTATTAAATCGTTGGAAATCCTTGTTGACAGCCTGGACAATAATATCCGGAGGCAAACGGCTGTTTTCATAGAAAATTCTTTTCAGTCTGTCGGCATACATAACATCGTTAACAGTCTGCTCGGTCAGACCATCTGTGCTGAATAATATTGTGGAGCCGGGTGTAAGCGAGATCCTGTTTTCTTCAAATTCGAATAGGTTCGCAGAAACAGCGGATGTTATCGGTAATCCTCTTACTTGCAGCATCGATTTTTTATTTCCGGTTATCTGATAAACAAGCGGCGTATTCTGAAATCCGGCACCTGAATAGCTGAATTCAAAGGTTTCCAGGTCCAGCACAGAAATAAAAATGCTGATAAAGCAATCGTTAGGATAATTTTCCTTATTATATTGCTCGGAGAGAAATTGCAATATTTTTTTGAGACTAAAATTTTTTTCCGGTGAAAGAGCCAGGTAACCGTTAATTGTATTTTTGACAAAAACGTTCAGCATGGCCCCATCCATACCGTGACCTGAAACGTCGGAAAGATAAATAATAAGTTTATTACCTACTTGCACCACATCGTAAAAGTCGCCGCCCAACTTTTGAGCAGTCTGGTAGTGCGCGGCGATAGAGATGCCTTTAGCAGTAGGAAGGGTTTTAGGCAATATTCTTTCATGAAATTCTCTGGCCTTTTCAACAGCTTCGTTTAACTGGTGATAGAGTCTCCCCAATTCCGAGGCATTATCCTTAATCTTTTTCTCAGACTCTTTACGCTCTGTTATATCACGTAACGTTTCGATCGCCCCAAAAATTTCCCCGGACACATTACGCAGTCTGGAAGCGGAAGCCAATAAATATGCGCCCCTGCCTCCGTAGATATTTGGAACATAAACTTCTGCATGAAGCGTATCACCGCTCCATTGAATAATCTCGTAATTTTCAATGTGTCTAGCAAATTTACCGGCAGGCATGAGAAGCAGATCAAGTAAAACAGGCCTGCGTTTATTGTAGAAAGGCAAGGCATACTCATAATTACCCCTGCCCATAATCTGCGCCTTAGGTATTAGGGTCATTTTTTCCATAGCCCTGTTCCAGGCAATAACCCTGCCTTCTCTGCTAATTACTAAGGTAGCATCCGGCAAAAAGTCAATAATTTCCTCCAAGCGCTTATGTGCGTCCTGCAACTTCTTTTCTGTACTAATGCGTTCGGTAATATCTTCAAGAACCGCAATGCCGCCAACAATTTCTCCCACTTCCGATACAATGGGTGCAAACAATTCTCTGATCGGTGTCACTTTTGATGACGTTAATGCATGATGATATTCCCCTTCAAATTTCACCATTTCCCCTCGAAGCATCCTTTTTACTGCATCGACGATTCTCTTATCGGACATCTTAAGCATATCAAAGCCAATAAGCGTTTTTCTGGGAGACCCGATAATACGTACAAAATTATCATTACAATCAGTTATGACACCCTTATTATCAATATGGACAATGCCAAACGGAGAATGTTCAAAAATTAAACGATATTTTTCCGAAGACATTTCCAGTGCCTTCTTTTCATTTTTAAACTGAGCTTCGGTTTTTCTTTCAAACCTCTTCGACATAAACGCTCCTCCTTGGTACCCAAAATAAATATTAGACAAAATTCCCTATTTTTCGTCATAATCCTTTTTGGCAATGGCTACCAATTCTCGGAATATATTTATATACTTTTAAATTGGGCAAGAAACCGTTATAATTAAATTTTGGATTTGAAAATCTTTATTTTTTAGAATAACAGATTGGAGATGGATGAATATGCAAATCGGGTTAGTGGGACTTCCTCTATCCGGCAAAACAACTTTTTTTAACCTTTTAACCGGAGCCGAAGAAGAAACCGGCTTAACTAGTAGAGGAGAAGTCTATACCGGCACGGCTGTTGTCCCGGATAAGCGCATAGATTTTTTAACCGGTATGTTTAAACCAAAGAAAAAAACTTTTGCCCGGATTCAGTTTAAGGATATTCCCGGCGTACGTTCCCAAAACGGTGTGACGACAAGCCTGGCCGGCAAGTACCTGGACGAAGTGCGCTCGGCTGATTTATTAGTGCAAATAATACGTGCCTTTGACTCGGAACTTGTTTCTTCCGTAGCCAGTGAACCTGATCCCTACAAAGAGTTATCCGCTTTCCAAACCGAGCTTCTGTTGGCAGATATGGCTGCTGTGGAAAACCGCATGGAGAGACTGAAAGAAGCCCGCAAACCGCCCAAGGATCTTTCCCTCCAGTTGGCTGTTTTTCAACGTATTCTTGATGCTCTGGAAAACGAACAACCTCTGAGTAACCTGGTTTTTAACGACACTGAGCAGGAAATTCTTGCCGGTCAAAACTTCTTAACGGAAAAACCGTTCATCTATGTTGTCAATATTGACGAAAACCAATTAAACAGTAAAAACTATCCCGGGAAAGAAAAAATCATGGATTATGCCGGGGCAAGGGATATACCGCTCCTGGAAGTATGTACCGGACTTGAGCTGGAAATCAGCAGACTTCTTCCGGAAGATCGCGCTGATTTTCTGCAGGACCTGAACCTTGAAGAGTCGGGCCTGAGCAGTCTTGCCCGGGCTGCATACAGTAAGTTGGGTTTAATTTCCTTTTTTACTGTGGGCGAAGATGAAGTAAAAGCATGGACTATTCGTAAGGGAATAACGGCACGGAAAGCGGCAGGAAAGATACATTCAGACCTGGAACGCGGTTTTATTCGGGCTGAAGTTTTTCATTACGAGGACCTCGTTAAACTGGGCAGTGTTGCCGGTCTCCGGGATAAAGGCCTTTTTCGCCTGGAGGGAAAAGATTACCTTGTTAAAGACGGAGATATTATGTCGATCCGTTTTAATATTTAATCTGCTGTTTTTACTTATCATCTTGACCATCCCTTACCAATATTTTTCCCGGTTCCGGAGTCGACCGGAACGGCCATATTATATCAAACTTATCTGACAATGTCTTCAGGAATCAGATGTGGAAATCGAGGGTACTTTGCAAGAAGATAAACCGTTACCCCATTCCTGCTCCTGATTCCTGAAGATTGCACAAAATGTACTTTGCTCCCCTAGCGAACGGCATAAATGGTTCTTTGTTTTTTGACATGGCGTTCAAGAAATTTTTCCATTCTGTTCAGGGCTTCGGTAATTTGTTCCACGGAGGCAGCGTACGAACAGCGGATATAACCCTCTCCGCACCGGCCGAAGGCATCCCCGGGAACAACGGCTACTTTTTCTTCATTGAGGAGCGTCTCGCAAAATTCCTGGGAACTCATACCGGTAAATTTAACTGAGGGAAAAGCGTAAAATGCCCCTTTTGGTTCAAAACAGGGAAGCCCGATCTGTCTTAAACCGTTGACAATTAAACTGCGCCGCCGGTCATATTGGCCGGCCATTTTCTTTACTTCTCCCACTCCGTTTTTCAGGGCTTCAATAGCCGCCATCTGTCCCATTATCGGGGCGCACATAATCGTATACTGATGTATTTTCAACATGGCAACGGCAATATCTTCAGGAGCGGCAGCATAACCTACTCGCCATCCTGTCATGGCAAAAGACTTGGAAAAACCGTTTACAAGAACCGTGCGTTCCTTCATTCGCGGTAGAGAGGCAAAAGAAACATGTTCCCCGTCATATGTCAATTCGCTGTAAATTTCATCCGCGATGACCAGCAAATCATATTTTTCTGCGATCCCGGCAATAGCCTGCAGCTCTTTTTCGGTCATAACGGCACCAGTCGGATTATTAGGATAGCACATAAGCAGGACCTTGCTTCTGGGAGTTATGGCTTTCTCCAGGTCTTCCGGTCTCAATTTGAAATGGTCGGCTTCTCTGGTCGCAACTGTTTTTACAACACCCCCCGCCATAACGGTACAGGGCTTATATGCGACAAAACAGGGTTCCGGAATAATGACCTCGTCTCCGGGTTCAAGAACAGAGCGCAGGGCAATATCGATAGCCTCGCTGGCACCTACGGTCACAACGATCTCCCTGGAATAATCGTACTGCAAATTGAATCTCTTCAAGAGGTAACCGGTTATTTCTCTCCGCAGTTCTTCCAAACCGCAATTGGAAGTATAATTGGTATAACCCTTTTCCAGAGAATAAACACTAGCTTCACAGATATGCCAGGGGGTTATAAAATCCGGTTCTCCCACTCCTAAAGAAATAACCCCTTTTATACCGCTGGCCAGGTCAAAAAATTTTCGTATACCGGAAAAAGGCATTTCTTTGATGTTTTTTTTCACAAACGACCTGCTCATGGGGTTATCACCAGCCTGTGATCTTTTTTATCATCATTAAAAACAATACCGTTTTGTTTATACTTCTTTAAAACAAAATGGGTCGCTGTGCTCTGCACATTTTCCATGGTCGCCAGTTTCTCCGAGACAAAAAAGGCTACCTGCTTCAAAGATGTTCCCTCGACCATAACTGAAAGATCATATCCCCCAGACATAAGGTAAACACTTGTTACTTCGGGAAAACGGCAGATTCTTTCAGCGATAACATCAAAACCCACATCCCGCTGGGGAGTCATTTGGACGTCGATAATCGCGGTAACGTTATCGTTATTGCCTGTTTTTTCCCAGTCTATCAGTGTTACATAACCCAGGATAATCTTAACATCCTCCAGCTCCTTGATTATGTTTTTGACTTCATTCTCCGGTAAATCCAACATCGTAGCCAAAGTACAGGTTGTAATCCTGTGATTTTGCTCCAAAGCCTGTAGAAGCCTTACCTTAATATCATCCATCACCTTCACTCCTTACTTCCCTTAAGAAGATTCAAAAAAAAAGCTCCCGTCCTCCTCTAAAGGGACGAGAGATTTCCCGCGGTACCACCCTAATTGATCCGGCACAGTGCCGAATCCGCTCGTTCAGTAAACAGCAACTTAAGTAACGGTAAGTAACCGTGGCGACATACTTATCGGTTTCAATCGCCCTCTCAGGGATGGCTTTCATTTTGCAGCACCTACCGCCTCGCACCAGCCGGCAGCTCTCTTTAAAGTTGCTGCAAATTACTCTTCCCATCATTGATTTTTAATGTAATTAAGCTTAAGTCTACCATAAGACAAGCTTTCAGGTCAACAACGATTTTTATTAAACATTAAATAAGCAATTTTTTATAAACGTTAAGATATTATAATAACGCCGGTGGGCATGCTCTCCTTTGTTTTAATTTTACCTTTATTTAACATGCTGTTAACCTCCTTCTAAACTTGAAATAACATGAACTTGCTATAATGATATAACTTGTTCAAGGCTTCACGAAAGGAATTACTACTTTTAAATATTAACAAGAAATATTTTAGTGAGGTGAAGTTATTGTTTAGCCAATTTTTTGGTAACTATTTGCTAGGGAAAAATTTGTTAACAACAGAACAATTAAAAGATGCCTTGAGCTACCAGAGAAAGGTTCACGTTAAGTTGGGAGTTTTGGCTATTGATGCCAAACTCATGACGCCGGACCAGGTAGACAAAGTGCACAATCTTCAGACCAGGGTGGACAAGCGTTTCGGAGAGCTGGCCGTATTGCAGGGTTATCTAACAGCCGGGCAGCTTGAAGAGCTTCTGAGCAAGCAAAATAAGGGGCATCTTTTACTGAGTCAGGCTCTAATTGACAGGGGTTATTTTACTTATGAGCAGGTAGAAAAAACATTGGAAGCATATAAGCATGACACCGGGTTTAGTGATGAATATTTCGAGGCTTTAAAAAATGAAGACATTGATGCAGTTGTTCCGTTCTTATTGAGAGTGGATGAAGAGGATAACGCGGACATTTTTTGCGATAGTTTTCTTTTGTTTTTAAAAAATGTTATTCGCTTTATCGATCCGGAAGTCAGGTTTGACGTTGCAGAAAAAATACATTCTTACGAGTTCAAGTGGTTGGCTTACCAGCTTAAAACCGGCAAATATGATTTGTTTACAGGTTTCTCGGGGGATGAGCCTTCTATGGCTGCCTTTGCCGGTCGCTTCGCCGGAGAACAACTAAATTGCATGGATGAATTGGCCAGCGATGCAGTTGGCGAGTTCATGAACTACTATTGCGGATTGCTCCTCTCCAAGTTATCCAATGATAATCTTGACCTTGAGATATTGCCGCAAGTTGTTGTCCAGGATAAAAAGCTCCATACATCAGGAAATCTCTATAAAGTACCTTTTTACCTGCCTTTCGGAAAGTATGATTTCCTTGTCTGCGAAGGGCACCCGCAAATAGATGAAAAATAACCGACCAGGGAGGTTAGAAAATGTCAAAGGTCTTAATTGTCGATGATTCAATTATGTCAAGGAACTTGTTGAAAAATCTTTTACTGGAGGCCGGACATAATGTGGTGGGCGAGGCAGTTGACGGAGAAAAGGGATTTAAAATGTATCTAGAACTGAAACCCGATGTGGTTACCATGGATATTACCATGCCTAATATGAACGGGATCGATTCCTTGAAGAAAATTATTAAGCACGATCCCCGGGCCAAAGTCATCATGATTACCGCTCTGGGTCAGGCCAATAAAATACTTGAGGCGCTGAGCAACGGTGCGAAAAATTACGTGACAAAACCATTTGAGAGTAAAAAAGTTTTAACCGCAATTAATGAAGTGTTGGAAGAAGCCGGGTATTTTGTTTAAAATCGAAAACTGTCTTATCTCCCAACTGCTGTTTTGGCTGGATGATTAAAAGCAGACCAATTCGGAGGAGGTGTCCTTTTGTGCAAGATAATATGGAATCTTTAATACAAGAGGTGCCAACCTGTCATCTAAATGAACACGGCAATAAAGTTTTTAGACTTTTTGAAAAGGAAAAGGACCTTGAGGGTATCGTTGTTTTAAACGAAGAAGCAGCGGCGGCAGGACTGATCATGCGAACGAATTTCTACCAAAAAATAGGCAAGCAATTCGGCAGAGAAATTTACCTGAACCGCCCCTTAGAGCTGGTTATGAACAAAAATATTTTGATGGCGGATAAAGAGGCAGGCCTGGCTGAAATCGGCATCTTGGCTATGAATAGAGATCAGGAAAGCCGTTACGATTTTATTCTGGTTTCAGATAAGGGACGATACGCCGGAGTAGTCAGTATCAGCCTCTTTCTTACCGAGCTTTCCAGGAGAAGAGAAATTGAACGTGAAAGAGAAATATATTTACTGAAAGAGCAGCAGGAAATCTTGAAAAAAGCCAATGAAGCGGAAATTAAGCACAGAAAAATCATGGAGGAAAAAAACGGCGAACTCAAAGAAAAGAACAACTCTATCAAGAACTTGCTGGACAATGCCGGGCAGGGGTTTTTGTCCTTTGATAGCAGCTTAGTTGTATACAATGAATACAGCAAAGAATGTCTAAAATTTTTCGGATGTGATATCGGCGGGAAAAATTTCTTAGACCTGATCCGCGCGCATATAAGCAGCGAATTGCTGGAAACAATTTCTCTTGTATTACAAAAGCTTTTCCCGGCTAAAAGTCCGCTGGAACAGAAAGTTTACCTCTCTCTTTTACCGGAAGAGATTATCATTAACTCCAGAAATACTACAATTGAATACAAGGTTATTCCTCACCATTGCGATCAAACCATGAAAAAAGTCATGCTCATCCTGACCGATATCACAGAGAAAAAAGAACTGGAAATACTGATGGAAGAAGAAAAAAATAACCTGAAAATGATCTTAAAAGCAGTTTCCGCATATTCGGATCTAAGTTCCGGCATTGAGGCTTTCACACATTATACTTCTCTCAAAGCACGGGAAATACACAACAACACGCAAAAAACAGATGAGCTTCTGTCTGAAATATTTCGAGACATTCATACTTTCAAGGGTGATTTTGGACAACTCTACTTTGCCCATACGGTAAAACAGCTGCATGAACTGGAAGAACGGATCTCGGCAATGGCCGACCGGATAGAAGAGATATCCGACAAGGAACTGCTGGATTTTCTCTCCGGTGTAGATGCCCTCTCCATTTTAGAGAAAGATATGCAGGCTGTCAGAGACAAGCTGGGACCTGATTTCTTTGACAAGAGCGAAACGTTCGTCATCAGCAGGGAGAGTATTTTCGAACTGGAAACAAAAGTGCAAGAGCTCTTCATGCCCCGGGAACAAGAAGAGCTCTTGCCTCTAATTCGAAAACTGCGTTATACAAATTTTAAAGAGATGCTCAGACAATACGATCCTTACCTGCAAAATCTGGCCTCCAGGCTGGAGAAAAATCTTGAACCCATGCATATTACAGGACCTGATATCTATGTGGATAAAAGCACCTACCAGCAATTTATCAAATCACTTGTCCATGTTTTTCGCAACATTGTGGATCATGGTCTGGAGCAAAGTGACGAACGGCTGGAAGCCGGCAAACCGGTCGACGGCAAACTGGAATGCTGTCTCGAATTAATTGATGATAAAAAAATATCGCTGGTTATCAGCGACGACGGTCATGGTATAGACCTTGATATCATCAGGAAAAAAGCTGTGGAGAGAAATATTTACAGCGCCAAAAAGGTAAAAAACCTGACCGAAAAACAGTTGCTTGAGATTGTCTTCCTGGACCGTTTTTCGACCAAAGATAGCGTCAGCCTCGTTTCCGGTAGAGGGGTCGGACTGGCAGCCGTTAAATCCGAAGTTGTAAAACTAGGCGGCGAAATCAGCGTTAAAACCGCTCCCGGGAAAGGAACAGAAATAGATATCTTACTCCCTTTGCTTGAGGTTTAAATAATAAGATAAAACAAAGGTTAAAGGAGGATAAGATCATGTGGAAAAAACTAAGCCTTGGGCATAAGCTTATTTTTCTTTTTCTATTCATCGGGCTGCTCCCGGCCCTGGGTATCGGTCTGCCGGCGTACCAGAATGCAGCACGAAATATCCGGGAAGAGGTCTATAAAACCATGGATCTGCATGCAGCCTTGCTTGAATATGAATTTACCGAATTTTTTGCTCAACAGGAAAGTAATGCCCGTATACTGGCCACAACAAGGGACGTGTATGAAGGTCTGGCTCTCCTGGAAGAAACCGATGGAGACACAACCGCCTTTGCCTGGCTGGAAAAAAGCAGCCCCATGGACCGATTGGCCTCTTCCATGAAAGAAGAATACGGCTACGAACTTATTTTTATCACAACAAATGACGGTACAATCGTCTCCAGCACGAATGGAAACATCCTCAACATTAATCTCTCCCGAATAAGTTCTGTTGAAGAAGCACTGAGGGGAAAAACAAGCTGGTCCCCCTTTTTTTTCTCCGATATTACACAGAACAATGCTCTGGTTGTTTCCAGCCCTGTCAGTAAAGGGGGCCAAGGGGGAGAGATAATCGGTACTGTCAACTTTCTCCTGAACCAGGACGCTATTGACCAAATTGTTCACTGGGGACCGGAAGAATTTAGAGAATCTGCCGATGCTTATCTCATAGATGACAGGGGCCTGCTGCTCAGCAACACTCTTCTTGGTGATTATCAAGAGGGAGCAGCCCTACAAAAAATAATCGAAACAGAGGCTGTGGAGCATTATCAAAACTTGCTGGAAAAGAGCAAGACACAGCCCGGCCATCTGCATATGCAGGATCAATATATGGATTACCGGGGCATTGCCGTCCTCGGACAAATTGAGCTGACTCAACTTGGTGGAACCCCGGCAGGCTTGATCTTAGAAATTGACGTAAAGGAGGCCATGGCCGGAGTCATACGCCTGAAGAATCTGATGCTTGGTATTTCAGCCGGATCGCTTGCCTTGATATTCATAACGGCATTCTCCTTCTCCGGCAGTATAACCAAACCCCTCCGTAAAGTAGCGGCTCGCCTGCAGGAGATAGCCGGGAAAGGCGGTGATCTAACCCTGGAAATATCAGTCGATAGTCAGGACGAACTGGGAGAGCTAGGGATGTCGGTAAACAAGATGATCGCCAATGTAAGGGAAATTGTGCAGCAATCAATAGAAACGGCCAAGATCGTCAGCCGTTCCTGCGATGCTCTCTACGCTTCTGTCAATTCAACTTCATCTGCGCTGGAACAAGTGGCAGCCGGCTCGAATGAATTTGCCACGGGTACTCAGGATCTTAATGACAGAACCAGAGAAATAGCAGAGATTTCACAAAGGATATACCATCATTCAGAGGAAGGAAGAGACTCCATTAAGGCGACAGCAAGTCAAATGGACAATATTTATGAACAGGTGGAACTGCTCAATAATGTTATTATTAAGCTGGGGAAAAGTTCACAGGAAATCGGCCTTGCCAACAAATTAATAACAGACGTATCTGCCCAGACCGGTTTGCTGGCTTTGAATGCAGCTATTGAAGCGGCACGAGCCGGAGAACAAGGACGGGGGTTTACCGTAGTATCGGAAGAGGTGCGCAAACTTTCAGAAGAAGCAACCCGGACGGCAGGAACCATTGCTGAGCTGGTTAAGGAAATCCAGGAAACGACAGGACATGCTGTCGATAGTACGGCTTCAGCCGTCAGAGATGTAAAAGCCGGTTCCGAAGCCATGTTGAACAGCGGCCGGATTTTCCTTTCAATCTTTCAAAGTGTCGAACGGATGTCGGAAAGAATGAAGGAGATGGCTGCAACGACAGAGCAACTTGCCGCAGGCAGTCAGGAAATATCAGCCTCAACCCAGGAACAAACATCCATTATGGAAGAGATCAATGCCACCGCGGAACAATTGCGTCTGATCTCCAATGAGCTGACGGAAAACCTGGGGCGCTTTCGAATCGCATAAATAAATAATAGGAAACAAAGGGTAGTTCAAACAGCTTGCGAGATACCCTTTGTTATCATAAAAGCAAAACCCCGGGGAAAAGAATTTAGGCTCTTCCGGGGTTAATTCCCTGTGTCACCATCATATCAGGACATTATTATCGTTAATTTTTACATCGTCAGACATAATAGACCGTTTTTAAGCTCACCCTCAGACTAATTGCAATGACAAATCCAGGGCATGTCTGGCGGTGGTTAAATAACCGAGAGAAATTAAATCCACCCCGGTAGCAGCCACTTCGCTTAATCTTTCACCCGTAATACCTCCGGAAGCTTCAACCAGCGCACTTCCTTCGATCAGTTTTACCGCCTCAACCATCCTATTTGTCGTCATATTATCCAGCATAATAATATCAACACCGCAGTCCACTGCTTCCCTGACCTGCTCAAGCGTAGCCGCTTCCACCTCAATCTTTACTGTAAAACCGCAGTGCTGCCTGACCCGGAATACAGCTTCAGTAAGGGAGCCCGCTCCTTTAATATGATTATCCTTAATCAGCACCATATCAGCAAGGTTAAAACGGTGGTTTACCCCTCCGCCAATGCGGACGGCATACTTCTCCAGGATACGCAGGCCCGGGGTTGTCTTGCGCGTATCGGTAATTTTGGTACCGGTATGTCTTATACTGTCTACCGCGGCCCTTGTGGTAGTGGCAATCCCGGACATTCTCTGCAAAAAATTGAGAGCAACCCGTTCACCCATCAGAATCCCTTTGACTGGTCCCTTCAGGCGGGCAATGCAGTTACCGGTTTGAATAATTTCACCATCCTGAAAAAATGTTAAAAAATCAATCTGCTCATTAACCTGGGCAAATACTTCTTTGGCAACCATTAAACCAGCCAAGACGCCTCTCTCCTTGGCTACAATGACCGCTTCCCCTTCTTCCGCGTCAAAAATACTGCTCGTGGTCAAATCTCCAAAACCAAGGTCTTCGGCTAAAGCCCGGGCCACAATATCTTTATATAATAACCGGTGCAAACCAAGTTTCCTCCTTTACTATCCGTTACTTACTTTCCGTCAACTCCCACACGGCAAACCGCCTATTTTACCGAAGTGCAGAGGTGGCGCAACCGCCAGGCCTCGTTCGGCTGAGGATAATCAACCCGGTAATGACAGCCGCGGCTTTCGGTGCGCAGAAGTGCACTATTCACAATCAGACCGGCCACAAGAAAAAGATTCTTCAATTCCCAGGTAGGCCGGTCTTCCGGCAGGGCCTCCGGCAGAAAGTCCTGCTGCCTGATGAAACGCCGGACCCCCAGCAGACCTTTTTCCCCCCGGAGAATACCGGCATTGCTGAACATCAGGGAGCGAAGTTCATCCTGCTGTTTCCTGGCGAAATCCGATTGTAAGGAAATGCTTTTACTTTTATGTTGAAAGGTACCGTTTCTTTGCTGCAGGCTTCCGAAAAGTGCTTTTCCACTTTTTTCAATTTGCCGGACGACACGCTCTGCGAAGACAAGACTCTCCAAAAGAGAGTTGCTGGCCAGACGGTTGGCCCCATGCACTCCGGTACAGGCAACCTCACCGCAGGCATAAAGACCGGTCAGATTTGTCTCGCCAAAAAGACCGGTTTGCACGCCACCGACGGCATAATGTGCCGCGGGCATCACCGGCAGCCAATCCTCCGCGGGGTCCAAACCGTGCTCCCTGGTCATGCTGCATATTGTCGGAAAACGTTTGGCAAGGAAAACGGGATCCTTAAAGGTAATATCAAGATAAACAAAACTGCTTCCATCTTTTTTCATCTGATCGACAATTGCTCGGGAAACTACATCGCGCGGACCTAATTCAGCCATTTCGTGATATTCAGGCATAAACCTTTTACCGTGACAATTGCGGAGCAAAGCTCCTTCACCGCGCACTGCTTCGGAAATAAGAATAATATCACCCTGCGGACTCTGAAAGACAGTAGGATGAAACTGAATAAACTCCATATCGGCAACTTCTGCGCCGGCACGATAGGCCATGGCTACACCGTCACCTGTAGCCACCGCCGGGTTTGTTGTACAGGAGAAAACCCGTCCCAAGCCGCCCGTGGCAAGAATGACCGATCCCGCGAAATACACTTCTCCCGTTAAAGTTCGCACACCAATGACCGCCCCGTCCGCGGTAACCAAATCCGTAACAAACGTATACTCCCGGACATCAATCGCTCTGTTGGAAAAAAGGTTTTTTTTCAATGTTTCATGCAAAATTCGTCCGGTCGCATCACCACCGGCATAGACAATACGGTTTTTACTATGCGCCCCTTCTCTGGTCATGGCCAGCCGCCCGTCAACCCGTTCAAAAGGCATGCTCATCTCCAGGAGTTCCTTGATGCGCTGCGGTCCCTCCTCAACCATCACTTTAACAGCCTCAGGTTTACACAAACCTCCCCCGGCCAGGAGAGTATCTTCCATGTGCTCCTTTGGACTGTCGTTTTCACCGATGGCTGCAGCAATCCCGCCCTGGGCAAGCCAGGTGTTGGTATGATACGGGGCGTCTTTGGTTACCAGGCAGACACGGGCAAAGCGTGCCGCTTTAATAGCTGCGAACATACCGGCAATACCGCTTCCGACAACAATTACATCATACTCATAACAGGGTTGTTTTCCTTGAACGTTTATCATAAAGCAGATCCCTTTAGACAACAGCAAGCATGCGTTCAAGAGGCCTGCGAGCCAAATCGCGAATTGGTAAAGGAACAGTAATACGCGGCTGCATCGTCTCCAATGCTTTGCTTACTTTGTCAAGATTGGTAAACTTCATACTCGGACATATTAACCCCTGGGAAAGCAGAAAAAATTGCTTATCGGGATTTTCTTTTTCCAGGCGGTGAATCAGGCCCATCTCCGTCCCTACAATTATTTTTTTGCAGCTTGTCTCACGGGCAAATTTTATCATGCCTCCGGTTGAAAAAGCGTAATCAGCTGCCTTGACCACCTCCGGACGACATTCCGGGTGAACAATGACAACAGCATCCGGATGTGTTTCCCTGGCATTAGTGATGTGCTGGGGACCAACACAGTGATGGGTCTCACAGCAACCTTCCCAGAGAATAAGACGTTTTTTCGTCTTGTCTGCAATAAAGCTGCCAAGATTCATATCCGGGACAAAAAGAATCTCATCTTCATCAAGGGAATTAACCACACGCAGAGCGTTGGATGAAGTTACGCAAATATCGCTCTCCGCCTTCACAACGGCAGGAGAATTAATATAGGTAACAACCGCTGCATCCTTATGTTGTGCTTTCTTTTCCCGCAGCGATTCCACTGTGATCGTATCGGCAAGGGAACAACCGGCCAGGATTTCGGGAAGCAGGACGATCTTCTCCGGAGCTAAAATCGCTGCCGTTTCAGCCATAAAATAGACCCCGCAAAAGACAATCACATCGGCATCGGATCGGGAGGCAATTTGACTAAGTTCAAATGAATCACCCACAAAATCGGCAACATCCTGAACCTCTCCGATCTGGTAATTGTGAGCCAGAATAACTGCATTGCGCAGCCTTTTTAATTCCTGAATCCTTTCAAACATTGCTTTTTTTTCCTCTTCCATGTTACCTACATCCTTTACCTGTTTGTTGCTTAAATTATGCCACTGCCCTGCTGTCTTGTCAATTGTAAAGACATCGAAAGGTTTATTTAATAAGATAACCGGCCCTATCCAGAGCTGTTACTATTTCTTGTATTTTTTTCTGATCCCGCGCCTCCAGAGTATGCAGATGAATCCCTCCGGTTAAAGCTAAAAGTGGGTTTGCTTCTGTTTTATCTAACGATTCCAAAAAAAGATTTAGATCAAGGCGGCTGCTTATCATCAAATTGCCACGTAATTCCCCGTAAATAGGATGTTCGACAATAACATCAAGAATGCGGCCACCGTATTCCACAACAATACCCAGCTCATCTTGAATCTGCTTGCGGGTATGCCTGCAGGCAACCACAGAACGCACCCAGGTTTCCTGCGGCGGTAAAGTAAGAAGATACCCTTGTAGAGAAGCGAATATCTGCTCTCCGGAAGCTCTTAGGATGGCAATATCCTGAACAATAACCTGCCGGCTGACTTGAAAATACTTGGCCAGTTCAGCTCCTGTCAGCGGTTTTGATGCTTTGCGTAAAAGATTTAAAAGCTCGGTGCGCCTCTTCTCTGTTTCCATTATAATTCACTCCTGTATTACTAATCATACCTTTTTCCCTGACAGATGTAAAGACACCTGTTAAGTCCATTTTTAAGTTTGCAAATAATTCCCTGAGCAATTATAATTTTTGTCAGGGGTGATTTTTTGAACACAGCCGAAACCATTAAGAACGAGCTCCGACAATTTATTAACCCGGAAAAAGCAGCTTTTCTTCCCGGTTTTTTTAAAGCCTACCCAGGAGGTTATGGGGAAGGAGACCTTTTTATTGGCGTAACCGTTCCTCATTTACGCACAGTTGCCAAAAAATATTACAAAACTATTTCCCTGGAGGAAACGGAGAACCTTCTACGGGATGCTGTTCACGAATACCGCCTTACATCCCTCTGTATCCTAATGTACAAATTCGGCAAGTTGAAAAGAGAAGAAGAGAAAAAACAGATCGTGGATCTTTACCTGAAAAATTTAGACTGTGTGAACAACTGGGACCTGGTGGATCTTTCGGCAGATAAAATTCTGGGGGCTTACCTGGAGGATAAAGAAAGAGACCTCTTGTTTGAGTTGGCCGTCTCCGGCAACCTTTGGAAGCAGCGTATTGCCATTATCTCTACCTTTCATTATATTCGCAAAGGTTGTTTTGCGGATACCCTGGCCCTGGTAAAGATGCTGCTAAACCACCGGCATGACCTAATACATAAAGCTGCGGGGTGGATGCTGAGGGAGATCGGCAAGCGCGATTTTGAGGCTGAATACACCTTTTTACAGGAACATTACCGGGTCATGCCCCGCGTAATGCTCCGTTATGCCATTGAAAAATTTGACCCGGAACTGCGGGCCGATTTCCTGCAGGGAAAAATCTGATCGTGTGATATCTGTAATCTCTCGTGGACAAGGGGACAGGTTCCTTGTCCACTCTCCCCCTGTCCATTGTGCACTGTGGACGAGGGACCTGTCAACTTGTCCATACCCCTTTCCGGTTAGGGAATGATGACAATATTCGTTGTAACTAACCTTTCTTTCCCATCGGAAGGGCGGTTTAAAACTTTTCCATTATAATAGAATGTACTGGAACCGCCTCCATCCAAATTATACGCATCACGAACGTTAAATTCCAGCAGCTTATCCTGTGCTTCCTCCAAAGTCACGCCCATGCTCCAGCCCTCTCTTCGCCCGTCAATGACGACAAAAAGGAGATCATTATTTGTAAAGTGGCCGATCAATGTCCGGGGATGCCTTGTGTTGGCCCATGCAGCCGGAATGGGCTGCTTTTCTCCGTCTTTTAAGAGTGTGGGCAGGAAGCTGGATCCGTGCAAAACATCAAGTTCCTCAAGCTGTTCTTCCGTCTCAATCCGTCCGCCCACAAGCTGCCCCTGACGATTAAAACCCACAAAACGCAAATCTTTCTCATATGTGGAGAAAGTCAGTACCTCTCCGTCAATCACCGTAATGCCTAGGGGCAGCAAACCTCCTTCGTGCGCGAAAAAACCTCCCGCATTCACGGCCAGGACCGCGCTGGTTCGTTTGGCGGCAGAGCTGGTAGTTTCCCCCTTGCTGCCGACCCGGTCTCCCGCGAGGACCATGCGCAGGGCTTTGATATTATGTAGCCGCACCTTGGCCATATAACCACGATAGCCCGCTTCTTCCAGAGAATAAACTTTGATGGTGGCATTTTTACCAAAAGTCTGTCCAATGGGATCTCCCAGCAAATTGGCCAGCAGATACTCCAGCATGTCGTCCGAGGCGTTTTTTTGAGCAGCAGAGGACTCCATTAACTCCTGTAAATAGGAGTACTGTTGTTCATAAGCCAGTAACTCGGCACTTGCATCCTGGCGTATTAAGCTGATTAAGCGATGAGATGTTTCGGCCGTCAGCAGGGTTTCCCGGATTGATTCCTGTAAAGCTCGCAGTTGCCCGCTTGCCAGATCAACTTCTTCCTGAAAAGTATCTTCCTTGATGACCAGATCATCCATCCTTAGTAAAGAAAAAGGCTGCAATTGTGCGTAAGCGAGACCTAACCCCAAAAAAGGTGCCACAAAAAAAATAATAAAGATATATAATATTTTATAACGCACGGGTGGCTTCCTCCAATTTGCGTAATTGTTCTTTTAAAGCAGCAAGTTGCTTGTCCAATTCCGCCATGCGTTCCTGTAAACTCTGACGCGTCTGATCCGTCCCTGTAATCGACTCGCCGGTTAGCTCCAGCTCTTCCTGGATTAACTGCAGCTCATTTTGAACCTGCTGTATTTCACCTTTGTAGCTATCCAGCTCTTGTTGCAGGAGCTGCATCGTTCCGGCTATCTCTTCGCCAATACGCTGATTTTCCAGCATAACTTCGTTAATCCGGTCTGAAATATGTTGTATCCGGTTAAGAGCGTAATAGTACCCCCCACCAACAAGTCCCACCCACAAAATGATCACGCCGATAATGGAAAAAGTTGTTTTCAGTCTTTTATCCCGCTTTCTTTGTCTGGCTTTCGCTGTAATACCTACTTCATTCATAAAATATCGGCAAGAAATTTATTGCCGTCCTCCCTTCACCATAGTAAGAAACCGGAAACTATACTAATTGTTATTATATCAGAAAAAGGTGACCGGGAATAATGGCATATTTTACCTAATTATGCGTCTTTACCCATACCGCTAACCATATAAAAAAATTCCGTATAGACCTGAATTTAATTGCTCAAGTACAAAAAAACGCCCCTCAGTGGTATCCTGAGAAAAGCGCTTAACCTGTTCGAAAAGAATAATTTAAATAACTATTTTGCAGCAGTTCTAAACTTTTTATTAACATCATCCCAATTGACCAGGTTCCACCAGGCTTCAATAAAAGCGGGTCTTTTGTTTTGATACTGCAAATAATAAGCATGTTCCCATACATCAAGGACAAGTAAGGGAACAGCTCCCCATATGGTTAAGTCCTGATGTTTTTCCGCTGTTAAGATGAGCAGTTTATCAAGTTGTTCATGCCGGCAAAGCAAGACCCAACCGGAACCTTCAACCAAAGCCGCCGCGCTGGAAAATTGTTTTTTAAAAGTTTCAAAGCTCCCGAAATCTCGAATAATTTGCCGGACAACTGCCTGATCACCATCAGGAGATCCGCCCTGCGGGGCCATATTCTCCCAAAACAGGGAATGCAGAATATGGCCGGAACCGTGAAAAGCCAATTCTCTTTCCCAATGTTTGATCAGGGCAAAATTGCCCTCTTCTCTGGCCTCGTTTAATTTTGCTTCCGCATTATTTAATCCGTCCACATACGCTTTATGATGTGCTGTGTGGTGCAATCGCAAAGTTTGTTCATTGTAGTAAGGCTCCAAAGCAGCATAATTATAGGGTAATGCCGGCAATTCGTGCTTCATTCTTCCACATCCTCTCACCCAAAAAAATAGTCGGTAGTTAAAAGTCGAAATACCTGAAAGGCTAAAGATATTCTAGACATATCTATTTTAAACAAACCACTTCAATTTTAAAATAATTAGTAACTGCTCAGCTCTTTGACACAGCAATTTCCCAACATCAAAAAGAGAGCAAAGTAAAGCTTTGCCCTCTTTTTTCGGTTTTCTCCTCAATAATTTAAGTTAATTATGGCAACCATGGCCATGCTCATGACCATGCTCATGATCATGGCCTTCACAACCATGATTATGACCCGGTTGTCCTTGCTGACAGAGGCTCTCTCCAATGGCGAGTTTGCCGGAAAGAAAGTCTTTGACGGCATCTTTAACCGTTCCGGTAACTCCAATGACAGGGAAAATACCCTGCTCTACAAAAAGGTTCTGAGCACGCGGCCCCATCCCACCGGCGATAACGCAATTGACACCTTTTTCACCCAGAAAACGCGGTAAAAAACCGGGCTGGTGCCCCGGACTGGCAGTTACCGTATTATTAACTTCCTTGCCGTTTACAATATCTACAATAGTATAGGCCTGACAGCGACCAAAATGCTGGGCTACGTTCTCTCCCTCTGTAGCTATGGCCAGCCTTCCTGAGGTAATATAAAAATCTCCCTTCTGCTGATCAGCGGATACCTGTGAATCCGACGGAGCACTCTCAGCCGGGACTGCAGCTAAATTTCCTTTTTCAAACTCTGCTACTGCTTCTTCCAAAGTAATTTCAGGAAGAGAATAAACTTTAATCCCTGACTCTGCGATAAGATCGGCAGCATTCGGTCCTAAATCACCCGTAAAAAGGACATCGACATTTTGTTCAATAACCAGCTGGGCGGCTTTTATTCCCGCACCTTTGCCCTCCAGACTGCCGGAATTAGGTATAAAATTCCACTCTTTTGTTTCCGTATCATACAGGGCAAAAAACTCACAGCGTCCAAAACGGGGATTGAGAAGCGCGCGAACATTTTCTTCTCCAGTACTGATGGCAATTTTCATTTTCAAAAACCTCCTATTTTAAATGTAAACATTACTATTACAGCAAGCCGAATAACTTTACAGGGGCAGCTTTTTCTGACAACCTTGGATAGACGTCTTAAATCTGCTATAATGATTATGCCTTATTATTTTTTTATGGGCATATGCTCATTAGTCTTTAATAATCATAAATAAATAACGGGCATATGTCAACTTTTTTTTATTAAAACCTCTTTAAATGAAAGGGTAAGCAAAACCCGTGCCCAGAAAACCAAAATGGCGCAGAATGGCTAAATAAAGAAAACTCTGAAACTTGTTTTCCGGGTAAAATGAATCCCGTACCACTTTGGTTGTGATACGGGACTTTTTTCCCGTTACTTAAACCTATCCTTAATTTCCACATAAATTTCTTCAGCGGTTCGCCCTTCTGCATTTATGACCGGAATTGCTGCCTGAAGATCATCCATACCGAGAAAATTTTTGTCCCCTCCGGATATGACAATAGCCGACACTTCTCCGGGCAGTCGGGCAAAATTTTTATTCTCAAAATCAATGACTTCCATCCCTTCTTCCCGTAAGTATTCTTGAATATTGGAAAGCATCGGGCTAACTGCAACTTTTACCATTTTTCATACTCCTTGTTTTTTTTTATTTTACCCGGAAGATGCAGTTATATTCCCGGTGAAATTAGATCCGGATTTCCGTCTTTAAAGAAAAGACCATAACCCAGCGCTGTTGAGAAATCTTTGAGCGGAAGGTAGGTAATTTCCCGGTAGAGCAGAGGATGCAGCCCGGTTTTCACTATCTCCCCGTTTATGGAGACAGCATTCTCTCCCAACTTCATCTCCCATTGGCCCAATCCGACCTTCCCTCCTCCCAGCCAGACGAGCGGTTTACCCAGAACTCCGGCCAGGTCGCGAGCGCTGACATAAATTTCATCCTCACTGATGATTGGTCTATACTTAAATGAAAGGCTCCTTCCATTTATCTCAATGTGCAGGTTTACATTATCCTTGATCGCCGGCAAATAAAAGTCATCCCGGATTACTCCCCGATAAGTCTCTAAAATTTCCTCTTTACGGCTGACGGAATAGTCCCGGATACGCCTCCCTGCGGGTGCGGTTTCAAGAATATTGGCATCAAAATAATATATTGCCTTGACACGCGGTCTTTCTTCCATGATACCCTCGTACATACGCCTGATCATCTCCTTGGCGAAATCGCTGTAATCCCTTCCGTCGGCCACGGTATAATTGACGGCAGCCCACTCGGATATGTGGATGGGCTTGCGCTTACTAAAATTTTCGTAGACAAACTCCAACAATTCAATGGGGTCCTTTACCGTCGAAGGAGTCTTTGGGTTACCGTTGTAATAAATAACACTATAGATATTCACTCCCACCCAATCCACATACTCATCTCCCGGGTAATAGTGAAGAATGTTACTCTGGGGACTGGTGAAAACAGTCCAGACCATCGCTACGTTAGGGGCTTCTTCCTGCATTACTCGGTAGACCAGCTTCCATTTCTCTATATATTGCTGCGGATTACCGGTGTAGGCACACCAGGCTCCATTCATCTCAGAAGCAAAACGCAAAAAAATGGGTATACCGGTCTCCCCGGCAAGGCGTGCAAACCCGCGCAGATACTCATCATCCTGTACCTGCTCCAGACCTTTGTTCGGCTCTAAGGCAATCTGGGGAACCGCACCTGCTGCAACGAGTTCCTCAACCCACTTGTCAGGGAAAGGTTGTCCATAACTCACATAACGAAAAAAGGTTGCATGATCCTTTCCTATTCTTTCATTAAAAGTGTTTACTTTGCGGTCAATCCAGTAAGCCTGATCTATGTAAGCTCCCAGATAAGTCCCTTGAAGGGGTTCATATTTGGCGTTGGTATAACCGAGCAAATCTTCCTCTGTTAGAGATGCGGCAGATGCCGAAGAAAACATGACAGCAAAAAGAATAAGGATTAGAGGGAAGGTAAATAACCTGCCACAAAACTTTTTAAACCCTCGCTTAAAAAAAAATGACATGCTCTCATCCTCCTTGAATTGACAACTCAACACTATTTTCCCATGTAAAGAAATAAAAGCCAAAGATCTACTACACATTTACTTAGACGTCTTTTCATGAAGAAAGTTTCATTTTGCTGGGCTATATGTTAAAATATAATATATTAGAGTATATTTTAATCGGATGGGATGACAATAATGATTGAAAAAATTTTACCGGGAATCTTTAGAATTGAGTTACCCTTGCCGGATAGTCAGCTGCAAACAGTCAATTGCTATCTGCTGAGAGGAAAAGAACGCGACCTGCTCGTCGATTCGGGGATAAATAAGGAAGAGTGTAAAACAGCTTTAATCGAAGCACTTCAAGAATTGGATACAAATATGGAAAGAACCGATTTTTTTATTACACACCTTCACGAAGACCATTTCGGCCTTGCTCCCGTCATAGCTTCAAACGTTTCCACCATATATCTTAACTTCCCTGAAGCGTTCTTCTGGAGGGACCCGGAGAAATGGAAAAGAGGCTTCATCCATGGTAAAAAACTTGGGTTTCCCACAGAAGAACTTCAAAGCTTTATCAGTGATACACCGGACTTTTTAAAAAGACTCCCCCTGGAAGAAATTAAAATAGCGGTGGAGTCATATGAGAAAAATACTCCCCCTAAAAAAGGGCGTTTTCAAATAATTGAGGATGGCGAAACGCTAAATGTGGGAGATTATTCCTTCAGATGCCTGATGACACCCGGGCATTCCAGCGGACATATTTGTCTCTATGAACCGCAGAAAAATCTTCTCTTCTGTGGTGACCATATTCTGGAAACAATTACACCGGCCATTTTTCTCTGGTCAGGAGAAAATGGAAACCCTCTCAGTGAATATTTAAGCAGCCTCGACCGGGTCTTTAACATGGAAATTAAGATGCTTTTACCGGGACATCGCAGCACCTTCCAGGACTACCGGGGCCGCATAGCCGAGATAAAAGAACACCATTGCCAAAGGGAACGGGAAATAGCCTCTGTCCTCGACATTAACGGAAAAACTCCCTATGAAATTGCTTCCAAAGTTAGCTGGAATATCCCTTTGCCCTGGGAACAATTTTCTGTCGAATTAAGGTGGATGGCGATGGCAGAAACACTGGCACATTTAAAATACATGGAGAATAAGGGAGATGTAAGAAGTAAACTTCAGGATAACGAGTTAGAACTTTATTTTCCCGTCGAAAAAGGATAGATATAGAGTTCAATTATAGTCTTTCACCAACTACCCTTATAAATATATTTTCTTATCTTAATCATAAATATTTTCTAGAATATATCTTAACGTTAATTCCACATTTTCCCCATTAAAAGTTTTACCTGAAAAAATCTTTCCTTCCTGAGAAGCTGCATACTTTTTTATAGAATCCGACTTAATTAAATTTAAATACTCCATAGCTACAGCTACATTTGAATTTGAAAAAGCATGGTCGTCAACTAAATTTTCTCTCTTCATTCCTTTTATTACCGAAAAATTCATTATTATTGCCTCACATAGTTTCTCTTTATCACTTTTCACTGGTTCTAGATTCAAAACTTCTCTTAATGATAGACTTACAGATTCATCATTAAATGCTGCTCCAAAGAAAATAATACCTTCCTTCTGGCTTGCAAAGTTTTTCATATCATCATCTTCTATCAATTCCATGTACTCCATAGCTACAGCTAATTTTGAGCTAGTTAATACATCACTAGACTTTAACTCAGATAACACCATTTTTTCTTCCTCTAAAAAATTTTTAATAACTGCTTCACACAACTGCTTCTTTGTTATTTCCAATTTATTTCCTCCTCATTTTATATAATCGCCCTTTCAAATAGCCAACAGGCTGTGCATTAACTAACATCATTATCCTCCAAATATATTGTCATCTAAAAAGTATTCTACTTAAAGGAGCATTTTTCCTTCCGTATATGCATTATCTGTAACGGAGATATAAAAAAAGCATTTACTGTTTTCCCTTAACATCTACACCTCCCATGGCTGCCAGGGCAAAAATCCTGATCACTCGCTCCGCATCTTGACGTCCCTGTTCCGCTGTCTCAGAAACAAAAATTCCTCCGTTGCTTCTGCCGAGAAAATCAATTCCTCCCAGAATTGCTGTTCCCCGGCAGATAACTGTTAAATTTTCAGGGACAATGATGTCAATGCCGCCCATCACCGCGGTACAGTTCAAGAAATATTCCCCCGGCTCTACCTGCGCCTGGCGCAAGTCCAGGGTAACACCGCCCATAATAGCCCAATAATTCCCATTTTCCAGCTTCCAGGAATGCCTGCTCCGGTCAAGGGCTCCCATAAAAGCCCAGTTGCTTTTCTCCTGCCACTTAGGCCCCCGCAGAAAACTTATCCCCAATAAAATGAGGACGATAGGCCAGAATGCTTTCCAAAGCAAACGATAATTAAAGTCTATCAAGTCCAGTTTTTCCCCCAGCAGCAAAAACCCCAGGATAATAAGTATGCCGCCGGATAAATAAGCGCCCCCGTTTTTCCGCTGCAAAACCCGTATCCCTATAATTACCAAAATAAGAGGCCAATATTTGCGAATCAGTTCGCCGGAATTTACATCGGCAATACCCATATTATCCAGAAGGATAATCATTCCCAGAATAATAACCACCAGTCCCAACCACCAGTTATTTCGGTATTTGTTCATAAATACCACTCTTTCCCCTTCATTAACAAATTAACTTCTAAGGTAATTTAGGGCAAGTTTTTCGAAAAAAGATGCCTTAAAATGCAGGCTCGCCACATCTATCCGCTCATTTTTCCCGTGAACCGTCGTCCAGATCTCCCGATCAAAACCTTCGGCCATATGTCCAATCCCATAGGAAGGAATCCCCGCCTCCCGGAGAAAGCGCGAATCCGTCGCCCCGGTGAAGATACCGGGAAGACAGAGCACTTCCTTACCCGCAACCTCCCGGGTTGCCTCAACAATAGCCCGGTAATGCTCGGTTTGGGAAGAGGAAAAAGTGGGAGCATGATAATTTGACAGATCAATACTGATCTCCTCCCCGATTTGCCGGCGAAGCTCACTCAATACGTTCTCCCGATCCTGCCCGGGAAGGATACGGATATCGATATCTGCAGTACATATGTCGGGAACAACATTAATCTTGCTTCCACCCTGCACCACATTGGGAGAAATAGTCATCCGGGTCATGGCGCGCAGTGTCTCCACAAAGCTCTTGTTTGTAAAATGCTCCAGCAGAGCATCTAAATTGTTCTCATCAACAGTAAGATCCAGACCCACAAGCGTGGCCAGCTCCTGCATCATGTATTTGACCTCAGGGATTAAGGTAACCTGCGGCTGGTAAGCAGCCAGACTGTGTAAAGCACGGACCATTTTAATCACCGCGTTTTCTCCCAGCGAGGGAACAGACCCATGGCAGGAGACACCTTCCGCTGTCAGCCTGCTCCAGGCGGTGCCCTTCTCTCCTGTCTGGATAAAAAAAACGGTTTGCCCATTCAGGTCCAGAGGCTCTTCCCCTCCCTCGTTAACGGCGAAATCAGCCCGAAGTTTCTCAGGAACATGCTCCAAAAGGTGTTTAACACCGAGGGAGCCACCCCGTTCCTCGTCGGCAGTAGCAGCAAAAATCAAAGTACCGTTCAGGGGGACTTTTTCCCGCACAAGCTTTAAAAAAGCATAGGCCTCGGCAGCAACCAGCCCTTTGCAGTCCAGAGCGCCCCGTCCCAAAACCATCCCTTCGCGGATCTCCCCTCCAAAGGGGTCAAAATCCCACCCATCTCCGACCGGGACCACGTCAAGATGAGAAAGAAAGAGCAGGCTTTTGGAACCGCTGCCCGTTCGGGCAATAAAATTACCCCGGCCTCTTTCCGTCTCCACAATCTCACCGGGCACTCCGGCTTGATTAAAAAGATCCTGTAAATAAAGTGCCGCAGCTATCTCGTTGCCCGGAGGGTTTACAGTATTTATCCTGATTAAATCGGAGAGAATCTGTTCCAGGTTCAATCTTATCATCCTCCTCACCGTAAATTACTAATTGCTCCATTACCTTAGTGTTTTCCATTAGACCTGAAAAAATCAGAGCTTTTTTTTAAAACAACCGGCAAAAAACTCCGCTACCATCTTACCTACCTGTTCTTCAAATCCCCACCAAAAGTGGTCGGCTCCCTCAACAATTCTTATCTCACCCGGTTCCTCGGCTTTGTTTACTTCCTGCAAAATTGGCCCGGTGGGAACCAGTTCATCTTTCGTGCCACTGATCATGATCTTTGGTTTGGTACATCCTTTAAGTATGTCCCTGGACATTACCGGAGATATCCCGGCCAGTGCCCGGGCCGCATCTTCCTGAACGCCGACGGAAAGGGCTATCATACCACCAAAAGAATAACCTCCCATCCCTATCCGGCGAGAGTCAATCTCGTCTCTCTCCAAAAGAAATTTCAGACACTCGCGCGCATCTTCCTGCTCGCCAATCCCATTGTCAAAAGCCCCCTCGCTCAGGCCCACCCCACGGAAATTAAAACGTAGGACAGCAAATCCTTCCTGAACCAGTGCCCTGCTGACAGCCACAATAACATTATTATCCATATTCCCACCATATAATGGATTTGGATGGCAGAGAAGCACCGCAGGAAAAGGCGGGGACAAATCCGGAAGATCCAGGCATCCCTCAAGGGTCAAACCTCTGCCGGGAATAAATACCTCAATTATCGGCATCGAACACTTTCCCTCCCCAAAAAATTTCTTGTTTAAATTGTAGTTGCAGTTAAAATTTGTTAAGTAAATTCGTTAAGTATTGCAGTATCTCCTGCAGATAAGTCCCTTTATTTTGGTAATTCTGTACAAAAAAATGGAGCGGGTGATGGGAATCGAACCCACGCGACTGGCTTGGAAGGCCAGGGCTCTGCCATTGAGCTACACCCGCACATCTTTATTAACTTTAAATCATTAATTTAAACGCTATATTATTATAAACCTTTTCAAAGAAAGGTGCAAGCAAAATCCGTAAAATTACTTCCCCTTACACCTTATAGAAAAAGATTAATTAGATCATTGCCGGGAATGGTCGGGGCGACAGGATTCGAACCTGCGACCTCTTGGTCCCAAACCAAGCGCGCTACCAAGCTGCGCCACGCCCCGTTACTCTATTATTATGATATTACCACATGCTCGGAAGATTTGCAAGACAGCCCCTCTCAAGCTTACAATAAATAATTATATCCTCAAATGCGATAAATTAGCATTATTTACCATAATGCACAAATTAGGAGCATTCACCAAATATTATTCATCTAAACAGGAAAAGGTGCTTTTTTTATCGAATAAATTTCTTTACATAAATAAAAAATGTGAAGTAATTTGTAGAAATATTAGTTACCCAGAAAACAAAGGCCCGGGAAAACCACAGAAAGGAGGTTGAGAACCTGTGGATGGAATTCAGGTTATTGAAATATATGATGAATTATTTCAAACATCATGGCATAAAATGGTCTCCATTGTCGGTATACATACAGTAACGGTTTTAGTCCAGCGGTCGCTCTGGATTACACGGCAAAAATACGCTGAAGCAGAATTAATACGAATTACGGAGGAAGGCCTCTCCTTTACAAATTTGGAGCAATTCGATGCAGTCCTTGTCAAAAAAATGCTGGAAGATTTTTTTGCGGCACTGATTGAAATAATGATACGCCTTGTTGGAAAAGAGATGACTGAAAAAATAACTGAAGGAATTGATATATTTCTGGCAGAAAAGAGGTAATGTTGAATTTGAAACGTATTTCTACTGGTATTTCCGGACTTGATGACATACTGCTTGGAGGTATTCCTGAATTTGCTAATATTCTCCTGGCTGGAGCACCGGGTTCGGGGAAGACAATTTTAACACAAAATATTTTATTTAACATAAACAAGACAACAGGCAGGAATGTAGTCTATTTTACAACCCTGACCGAACCTCAAATCAAAGTAATCCGTTACCAGCAGGAGTTCTCTTTCTTTAATGTTGAAACTTTTATGTATTCGGTCATTTTCCAGGATATCGGTTACTTAATAAGGACCAAAGGCCTCAGGGAAGGTCTGGCTGCCATCAATGAAATAGTCATGAAGTACAACCCGGCTGTCGTTGCCATTGACAGCTTTAAAGCCCTGGCAGGCAACCTGCCGTCTCCCGAACATTTCCGGGAATTTCTGACAGAGTTAAGCATCTACCTGCCCATTTGGGAGTGCACGGTAATTCTTACCGGTGAATACATGGAGGATGAGCTCAAAAAACAACTGGAAGCAGCAGTAGTGGACGGAATTATTTACCTGTATGGTATGGAGGAACATAAACATCAGAAGCGCTACCTGCGCATCATGAAAATGCGCGGCACGAATTTTTTCCAGGGTGAGCATATCCTGAAGATCAGTCAGGCAGGCGTAAACATCTATCCCCGCTGGAAGCCGGGTCTTCCCGGAGAGACCGCTGTCATCGGCATTGAACGGCAAAAGACGGGTACACCGGGCCTGGACGAGATGTTAGGGGGAGGACTCCCTTCCGCTACAACGACCCTCATCACCGGTTCCACAGGTACGGGTAAAAGCCTGCTGAGTTTAAAATGGTTAATGGAAGGGGCAAAGGAACAGGAATTGGGAATACTGGTGACCTTTGAACAGCATCCGGAGCAGGTAATACACAATGCACGTCTCTTTAAATGGGATTTGCGCAGACTAATCGACCAAAAGCTGCTGGAGATAATACATGTATCCCCGGTGGAGCTGGATCTAGACTATAATATTTATGAAATTCAAAAACTTGTCCGGGAAAGAAAGGCGAAAAGACTTGTTTTCGATAGTATCTCATCCTTTGAGATCGGCATGTCCGATAAGTACAAGTACACCGACTACCTCTGGGGGATGACGGATTTCTTTAAAACACTGGGGGTCTCTGTCCTCCTTATTAATGAGACGCCGGGACTTTTTGATATACAGTCCCTTTCCAAACACGGGGTTTCCTATATTGCCGATAACATTATCTTCTTGCAGCTTATGCAGGATAACTTTAAGCTTAGTCGCTTTCTCGGTGTTTTAAAAGTACGGGGGGCTCTCTGCTCCGGAGAAATAAAAGAACTTGTGCTCGGTCTACAGGGTCCGGAAATCGGCACAACAGACTGGAACTCCCGCAATTCAAACCCGGCTGCGCCTCCGGATGCCGGTACAAAAAAAGACAGGAGCACTAGAGAGTATGATTAACACAATTATTACCCCCAGGTGGGATTCCTTTCAAGATTCTCTTGCCAGGATCCTTGATATGTCCATCGGTCTCGTTTCTGCAGCAGGAAAACTGATTTCTTTATACAACGCTTTACCTCCGCTCTCGGAAATGAAACGCTACCCAAAACTTCATCTGTCTTACCAGGACTTTTTCCGCAAAATTACCCGCACAGGCAGCAAGAGCGGAAAGCCCGCAATAATCCATGATCCGCTGGGTCTGCCTGTTGCCGTCATCCAACCTGGGGCAAATGTTTTTATTTTTCTTGTTGGAGGTTTCGACAATAAGCAAGGTACTCCGCAAATTCCGGAAGACTACGGCATACCGCCGGCGGAAGCAGCCGGCATATCCAAGCGAATCGGAAAAGTCAGTATGGATGAACTTAAGGCCAAAGCAGCAAGCATTACAGCCATTTACCGGCAAATACTCACCTCTTCTTCCGAAAACCGGGAGCTCGGGCAAAAAATGATCCTTTTAACCGCGGTGGAGGAGATCAGTAAGCTGACAGTGGGACTCCTTCATCCGAACAAATTTTCTCTCAGGCAGATCCTGGATCTGGTGGTCAACTCACTGATCATTCTTTCCGATGCGGAAGGGGCATTCATTTTTATCTGCCGGCGTTCTGTTTGTGATTATTTCTATCGAGGACAGCACCAGGATTTCCAACAAGCTCTGGGGGAAAAGTGGGGAAGTGCTGCATCAGAGGACCCTGCCTTTCTACAAGATTGGAACGGCACCGAAACGGAAACGGACTATGGCTTAAAACTGCACCTTTCTTCATTTGCCAAAGAGAATCTCCAGGCCTGCCTGGGTATCATCAACCCCCAGTCGGAGAATATTCAGGACACACTGGAAGCATTCACAAGACAGGCCAATATTGTTGCGGAGATATCACTGCTCTATGATTTATTACAGGGGCAGATCGGTTTTCTCCTCAATTCTGTCCGCCATGGCATCATCACAGCCAACAATGAAGGCAAAGTCATGGTTCTCAACCGAGCCGGACAAAGTATCTTCAGGCCGCTGGGCATTACTTTAACCGTCGGTCAACCATTGGCAGGGCAGGGATTGCCTCTCACCATGGAAACAGCAGTAGAGCAAACCATCTCTCAAGGAAAAGCCCATTTTTTACAAGAGGATCTCATTGAAATTAGTAATCAAAGTTATTGCTTGAGCTGGGATGTTTCACCGTTAAAATGGGAAAATGGCGATACCGCGGGGGCTATTCTTGTTATTGAGGATATAACAGCTCGCCGGCAATCTGAAAAAGTCTTACTGCAGAGAGAGCAGGAATTTAAAGCGCTAATCGAAAATGTCCCGGATATTATTTCCCGTTTTGACCGGGACCTGCGCTGCGTCTTTCTTAATAGCGCTATTGAAAAACAGTACGGTCTGCCTCACCGCCGTTTTCTCCGGAAACAAATTGAAGAGTTGCCCATCCCGGAAGAAACCACTTTGCTTATCAAACAAACCCTGCTAGCCGGTTTCTCTAACGGTGAAGAGATAACAATAAACCTTGAATTTGCCGAAAAGCGTCAGTTTCATTATTTTAGCGCCAAATTCGTCCCTGAATTTGATGAAAACGGCACAGTGAAATCCATCCTGGTCATCATCCGTAATATTACAGAAATTAAGATGATGGAAAATGAATTAATAAAAGCCGGCACACTGGATTCCATCAGCATCCTGGCCGGGGGAATCGCTCATGATTTTAACAATTTCCTGGCTACCATGCTGGGCAATATTACCCTGGCTAAGCTCTATAAGAATGAAACCGAGAAAATTTATGAAAAAATGGAAAACATAGAAGCAGCCATCTTGCGGGCCAAAGAACTCTCCCAGCAGCTCTTGATCTTTGCCAAAGAATCGGAGCCCATTAAAAAGGCGATGGACCTCAAGCAACTGCTTATCGAAAGCACTCGTTTTGCGCTCAGCGGTTCCAGTATCTCCCCGGAATTTTCCTTTGCAGAGGAGATACTGCCGGTAGAAATTGATGAAGGGCAGATTAACCAGGTTATTAATAATCTTGTGATTAATGCCGTGCAGGCGATGCCGTTAGGGGGAAAAATAAAGATAGAGGCCCGGAAAACTGCGCTCAAAAATCAGGGGAAAGAGCACTTTTTACCTTTACCGGACGGAGAATATGTTATGTTTTCCATCTCTGATGAGGGGTTCGGAATTGACTCAGAAGACCTCTCCAAAATTTTCGAGCCTTTTTTCAGCACCAAAGAAAAAGGAAGCGGCCTGGGGCTGGCCACCTCCTATTCGATCATTAAAAAGCACCATGGGCATATCGACGTTCAATCAGAAAAGAATGTGGGGACAACTTTTTCCGTTTATCTACCCGCCACAAACGAAACAGAGCTGAAAAAATCCGAAAAGGAAACCTTTATTAAAGGAAAAGGGAGGGTACTGCTCATGGATGATGAAGAAGCAATTCGTCAGGCTTCCGGGGAGCTGCTCTCTTTTTTGGGATATGAAGTGGAATTTGCGGAAGACGGCCTGGAAGCAGTAAAGCTATATCGGAAGGCGATGGCAGCAGGACGTCCATTTAACGCTGTTATACTGGATTTAACCGTTCCCGGGGGTATGGGAGGTATGGCCGCGATCGAAGAGCTTCTTTCCATGGATCCTAATGTTAAAGCTGTTGTTGCCAGCGGCTATGCCAATGACCTGGTGCTGGCCAACTACAAGGATTACGGGTTTAAGTCCATTGCCGTAAAACCCTACAAAATCGAGGTTTTATCCCGCATTATGTACGAATTAACAGCAACTTGAAAAAGGGGCTGTTGTACAACGAGCTATAAATGGAAGGAGAGCATCGTTCACCACCGAAAAAAGTAGCTTTGCAACGCTCCCCTAACTATAGCTCGCTTTGCTTTCTCTAAATTTAAAACTCAGGGACATCGGCCATATTTAACTCTATCCTCTTACTTTCTTCAACCGCAAATCTTTAAACCTCTGAACCTTTACTTCAGGCCGGAGCAATGTCCCATATTCCTCAAACTCGATGCGGAAGGCAAGATTCGTTTTTAAGCGAAGCTGCCGGGCCAGATTATGCTCTAAGGCTTCCCTGCTAAGGCTCACTTCCGGACGCTTTTCCACTTTCAGGATCAATACCTCCGCAGCGTCTTCTTCTTTCACTTCAAGAAGGTACTCATCGGCAAGTTCCGGTGTACTGCGCACGACCTCTTCCACTGAAAGAGGGTTAAATAAAACTCCCTTGATCTTCGTAATATGGTCAGCACGTCCGTGAACGCCGCCTTTGAGGATCCTGAAGGTGCGGCCGCATTCGCAGGGTTTCCCCCACATGCTGATATCTTTCGTATCAAAGCGAATACAGGGTTGTGCATAGCGGTCAAAAGTAGTAATAACAATCTTGCCCGGTATATGAAGTTCTTCAATCGGGTCTCCTGTATCGATATCCACCAATTCCACCAGGAAAAAAGCCTCGTTAACATGCAACCCCCCCGGCTGGGACGTACATTCAAAACCCCAGCCTCCTACCTCGGTTGCCATGGCGTTATCATAAACCTTTGTATTCCAGGCATCTTCCATACGCTTCTTGGTCAGAGGAATGTTGGCTCCCGGTTCCCCGGCACAGAGAATTTTTTTAATATTTAGTTCCCGCGGATCTATATTAAGTTTCTTCTTACAGGTCTCCGCCATTTTAATAATGTAGGATGGAGTTGCCATTATGGCATTGGCTTTAAGCTCTTTGATCTTTAGTAAACGTTCTTCCGTATTCAGTATACCTCCGGGGACAACCTCACATCCCACTTTTTCACAGGCATAATGGCTCGCCCAGGAAGCCATAGCCACATTATAGCCGAAAGGAATAAAAACCCGGTCGCTTTTGCGAAAACCCTGTGCCCAGAGGATATACGCCCATGTTTCAGCCCACCATTCCCAGTCCTGCCAGGTATCCGGCTGGTAAACAGGCTGCCCTGTCGTCCCGCTGGTCTGATGATACTCGGTGACATCATCCAGGGGGACACAAAGGCTGTCCCCATACGGCCAAGGATCTTTGGCCTGGGCTTGCCGATAGTCTTCTTTTTGCACGATGGGCACTCTGGAAATGTCCTCCCACCTTTGCAGATCTTCGGGTTTAAAGCCGGCATCATCGTATAACCGGCGGTACAGCTTTGAATGTAGGTAAGCCCATTCAACGATACGCTTAAACTTTTTAAATTGTAAATCTTTCATTTTTTTGGGCGGTAATGTCTCTAAAACCGGGTCCCAGTACTTGTCTGTTTCTTTCTTCGGCATCCAAGATTCCCCTTTCCGCAAGTTATTTTTCTTAATAAATGCCACTATTATTATATGGGAACAAGGGTAAAAAACCGTTAAAATATATGTACAGTATTGTAAAAAGATTGTAAAAAGTTTAAAACCCCGGAAGGGGTAGTGTTTTTTTGACGTCAAAAAATATTCGCTTTACCCTCTGTCTAACTTCATAAAGTCTTTATTGAATTAATTGTCAAACTTATTTTAACATACATCCCCTTAAAAAGCAATGAGAAATAGTCGAACGAAAAATATATTTAAAAAAATAAAAAAACTTTAAGCATTTGTCTTTAAAAAAAACGTAAGGCTGTTCTTTAGCCTTACGTTTTTCCCTGAAAGTAAAAAGTTTAGTTAAGTTCACGCTTTAAAAGCTTGCCTGTAGGGGTTTTGGGCAGATCATCTCTTATTTCAATTATTCTCGGCACTTTATAGGCAGCAATATTCTTCTTGCAAAAAGTTTTTAATTCATCTTCATTTATGTCTGTACCAGGTTTGGGCACAATGAAAGCTTTGGGGATTTCACCTTTTTCAACATCTTTAATCCCGATAACCGCCGCCTCTAAAACCGCAGGATGGGAAAAAAGCACTTCTTCAATTTCTCTGGGATAAACATTATAGCCTCCACAGATAATCAGATCTTTTTTCCTGTCGACAATAAATATATATTTCTCTTCATTGACATAGCCTAAATCTCCGGTAGCAAACCATCCTTCACTAAAAGCCGCTTCCGTGGCCTCCGGCATCTTCCAGTAACCCTTGAACAATCCCGGACCTTTGACCATAAACTCGCCGACTTCCCCTGTGGGGACCTCCACACCTTCTTCATTTACTACTTTCAAATCCCAGCTATGGGCAAGCAGTCCGATTGAACCCGCCAGATTATGTCCGGCCCTTTCATAAGTAACTGCTGAGCATGTTTCCGTTGCACCATACATTTCACAGTAGTCAACTCCAAAATTTTCTTCTATCTGGGGAATAAATTCTGCCGGCATGGCTGCTCCGGCTGATTGGACAAGCCGCAGACTGCTTAAATCATATAATTCCCGATTTTGTTGATAATGGTTTAACATGTAAATATACATCGTCGGTACTCCGGCAAAATGTGTTATCTTATACTTTGTGATCATCTCCAAAGCTTTTTCCGGAAAGAAACGGGGCATAATTGCCACGGCAGCGCCCTTATACATCGGGCCGAGAACAGTGGTAACAAAAAAGATATGGCAGTAAGGATTGGCACTCAGAAGACTATCCTGATCATTTATATGCAGAAGGTAACAACTGTTCAGTTCAGCCTGCTGCCAGTAATTATTGTGTGTCAACATGGCGCCTTTCGGGTTTCCGGTAGTACCCGAAGTATAAAGGATAGTTACAACATCGTCGGGGTCACAATCCGCGAACTCCAAACTACTCTTTTCACCCTTTAACAAATCGGAAAAAAGCAGTGTATTTTCCAGGGCTTTTTCTCCCACAACAATTAATTTTTTGAGCGATGACAATTGCTCCCTTATCCCGATAACATTTTCCTTTGCTTCTTTTATCGCCGCAACCATTACACAGGCTTCCGCATTGTTGACAATATAATTTATCTCGGCAGCTTTATACATGATATTAAACGGGACTGAAGTAGCACCTATTCCGGCAACAGCAAAATAAGTTATTAAATATTCTAAAGAGTTCGGGAGATATATAGCAACACGGTCCCCTTTTTTTACTCCCAGTTCCAGCAGGGAGTTGCCCATCCTCTTCACCATAAGCTCAAAATTTATCCAGGTTATTTCCTGGGGATCGGATGACTCAGAGATGATAGCCAATGAGTTCGGAATCCTCCGGGCATTTCTTTCTATTATTTTTGAAATATTCACGACCTAACCTCCTATGTTATTGTAGTCGAGACACTTCATTTTAATTGTCCTTCTTCTGTCGGCCAACTTTTGCAACACAATCTCTATTCGCTCAGAATATTAGCTGCGATAACCATGCGTTGAATCTGGTTGGTTCCTTCTAATATTTGCTGTATTTTGCTATCTCTCATATATTTCTCAACTAAATATTCCCTGGTATATCCATATCCTCCGAAAATTTGAACCGCATCTGTCGTTACTCTCATGGCCATATCAGTAGCATACAGTTTCGCAAAAGCTGCCTGTTTGGAAAAAGGCTTTCTGTCTTCCCAATATTTATCTTTAAGGCAGGAGGCCTGATAGACGAGGTAGCGTGCAGCTTCTATCTCAGTGGCCATATCGGCCAGCATAAACTGGATGGCCTGATTTTTACAGATAGGACGGCCAAACTGGACACGTTCCTTGGAATAGGTAACAGCCGCTTCATAAGCAGCCTGCGCTATCCCCACGGAAAGGGCCCCGATACTGGGACGGGCCATATCGAGTGTCATCATAGCCAGCTTGATACCCTCTCCTGCTTTGCCGATCAAATTTTCTTGGGGAACGCTGACGTCCTCAAAGATCATTTCCGACGTATCGGAACAGCGAAGACCCATTTTTTCTTCTTTTTTACCCACAACTACTCCCGGCCTATCTGCTTCTACCATGAATACGGCAGGCTTTTTCTTGTCGCTACCGTCATCAACTTTGGCGAAAACCGTGTGGTATTTTGCATATCTGGCATTGGTAATAAAGCATTTTGTGCCATTTATAAGATAATCATTGCCGTCTTTCCTGGCGATTGTGGCGATACCGCCGGCATCGGACCCGGCATTGGGTTCCGTCAGGCAAAAAGAAACCAGGCTCCCTTCCTCACAGATTCGGGGAAGGAAGCTTTCCTTTTGTTCTTCAGACCCGCCTAAGAGAAGAGGATAAAGAGCCAAAGCATTTCCGTTGGCACAGGTTGCCACGCCGGCACAACCTCTGGCGATTTCTTCAAAAATAATCGAATATGAAAGAGCGTCGACTCCAGGTCCGCCATATTGTTCCGGTATGGATAAATTAAAAAGACCTACTTCATCCATTTTTTTCAAAATAGTACTCGGAAATTCTTCATTCTCATCCAGCTCCCTGGATACCGGTATAATTTCCTTTTCCGTAAATTCCCGGGCCATTTTTTTAAAAGATTCCTGTTCACTGGTCAATTTAAAATCCATTATTTATTAATTGCCTCCTCTTGATGTTTGCTAACTCCACGAACTTGGCATTTTAATCAGAATAGAAAAATATGAATTAATAAAATTTATAAGCTAAAAACGTGGCAATATCCGGAAATAATACCAGAATCACAATGCAAACAATAAAGGCCATTAAAAAGGGCCATATCCCTCGAAAGATTACCTCCAGAGACACATCGGGCACAATACCCTTGACAACATATACGCTCATACCTACCGGTGGAGTAATACACGCCATCCCCACAATAAGCACGATAATTACACCAAACCAAATGGGATCGTAGCCAAGCGTTGTCGTAACGACAGGATAAAAAATCGGCGTTGTTAATAAAACCAGGGCCATAGCATCAATAAAGCAACCCAAAATAAGGTACACAAGCATAATTAGCCCCATAACGACAATGGGCGGTAAAAACAATTCACCTGCCAAGTTTGCCAGCTCAAAAGGAATTCTGCTTAAAGACATGAATCTTCCAAAAATAACCGCTCCGGCAGTCATGAGCATGATCATGGCTGTCGTTCTCGTTGTATCGTTTAAAGCTCTTTTAAAACCATCCCATTTAAGTTTCTTCTCCAGAGTTGTCAGCACTAAAACCCCGGCGGCACCGACCCCGGCCGCTTCTGTGGGAGTAAACCAACCGATAAACATACCGCCGATGGAAACGATAAAAACAACCATGATTTCCCACAAACCTCCGCCCATGGCTTGCACCCTTTCTTTCCACGATGACTTGGGACCCATGGGTCCGAACTCCGGATGGCGAAAGGTAGTACTATAAACTGCGGCCATAAGCAAGAGCATAAGAAGGATACCCGGTAAAATTCCGGCTATAAACAATGTTCCGATAGATTGTTCCGCGGCAACGCCATAAATGATAAAAAAAATACTGGGCGGAATCATTATACCTATCCCGGAACCTGCGGCTACGCTGGCCGTGGATAAAGATTTTGAATAATTATACTTTTCCATCTCCGGTATAGCAATAGCGCCGATAGTTGCTGCCGTAGCTGTCACTGAACCGCAGACAGCTCCAAATACTGCACAGGCCATCTGTGTGGAAATGGCAAGTCCTCCGGGTAAATGTCCGATTGCTTTATAGGCAAAATTGTAGATTCTGGTTCCAATGCCGGCATAAAAAGCAAAATAACCCATCAACATAAACATGGGAACAACGCTAAGTGAATAAGAAGAAAAGGTTGAAAATATTTCTTGTGTCAGCATCCTGGATGCTGTTGGCAGAGAATTTAAATAGCTGCATCCGGCAAAACCAACAATAGCCATTGAATAAGCAATCGGCATTCCTAGAACAAGTAATACAAAGAAACAGATTACACCAATTAAGCCTACAACAGCAGCACTCAATTTTAATCCTCCTCTTTTAATGCTCCGATTAGCCCGGTTACTCTATACAAAAGCACCACAGCTAAAACTACGAAACAAAGCGCAATAATGTAAATAAATGGATAATAAGGAGTTCTCGTTGTTACAGAAAGATCCCCCCTGACAACCATGTCGGCACCGTAATCGAACAATTCCCAGGCAGTAAAGACAAAAAAGGCAGCAGAAATAATGTTTAAAAAAACAGATATCACTTTTAATGTTTTCTGGGAAAATATCTTTTCAACTATAAAAGTTATAGCAATATGACCGTCTTTAAAGGCACAAAAAGCTATGGAAAAAGCTATGGCCAATGCCGTATAGAAGCCCACATATTCAAAAGCTCCTTTAATTGGGGCACTAAAGGCGCACCGTAATATTACATTCAGCACAACCAGCACCATTAAGCCAATAAATACCCATCCCGCGATCTTGTCAAAAAAAGCACTTATCGAGTTAACCACACTTGAAAATATTTTCATGCCACTACTCACCTCGTTAGCAGGATGCTGAAGCTGAAGATATCCGGAGGGTGGGAAAAAGAGATAACCACCCTCCGAATTTTAAGTAAATGCTAATATTTAACCATACATCTCGTTATATTTATCAGCCAAACGTTTGATCGTCTCAATCACTTCTTTACCGGGAAGACCTTTTTCTTCCATTGACTGGATATATTCATCCTGCAGGGGCACCAGTTTCTCCATCCACCTGGCAAACTCTTCATCGGATAACTCTATTTCTTCATGGCCATACCCCTCTTTGGCAAATTGTAAACCTTCGGTGTTTATTTCATCCCAATTGCCGGAAGCTACCTCTGCAAAAATTTGTTCATTTACCTTCAGGATTTTTTCCTGAATGTCTGATGGAAAAGAATTCCATACATCCAGGTTCATAGTCACGAAAAAGATCGCGTTGGAAAGAAACGGCGTATAAGTTATATATTTGGTTACCTCGGCCTGCCTGTACGCTTTCAATACTTCCAAAGGAGCACAGTTGCCCTGCACAATTCCTCTAGATAAAGCTTCATAAGCCTCTACGGCAGTCATGGCGACAGGTACTGCACCTATTGCCTCAATGGCTTTCACCGGCATACCGAAAGTCCTGATCTCCACATTTTGAATATCTTCTAGGGTGTGAATGGGATTTTTTGTCAAAAGGTGAGACGGACCGGTAGCAGTTGCAAACATCAATTTTGTATCATTAATTTCCTCAGGCTGCAGTTCCTTTAGTCCTTCCCAGGCAACATAACTGGCAGCTTTAGAGTTTTGGTAGACTGTCCCCGGTAATTCAAAACCTTCGATGACGGGGAAACGACCGGCATTATACGTAAAAACACTAAACCCTACATCAGCTATACCGGTTGCCACACCTTCATAGACATCAGCAGCTTTAAGCAATGTTTCTCCAGGATAAGTTACTACGGTAACAAGTCCGTCAGTAGCTTCTTCCACTGCTTTGCCCCATTCCTGTGCAATGCGCGTCTCTACAGAGTGCACAGCAGGAAAAAAGTGGGCAAATTTTAATTCTACCGGCTCCATGGCAATCCCTTCGTCAGGGCTTCCACCTTCGTTTTGACCTTCAACTGCAGATTCTTCATTAGTAGAACAACCAAAAGCAAACAATAAAAGCAGCAAACTGAAAACAATAGCAGCACCCTTTATAAAAGTTTTTGACATGTTATAACCCCCAATTATATTTTGTTAACTCCCTTTTCTGTTAAAATTAACAGAAACAGACATTTCACCACATTTTACGTTTTAATTTAATTAAAATATTGGAACAGATTTAATATAGAAGTTATCTTATAGGCATTACCTTCTCTTCTCTTCGGGCAAGGCTACTGCAGTGAATAAAAGATTTATAATTATTTGATTTATTAAAAATTTATTAATGTATTTATTTAAACGCTATAATATAAAATTCCTTTTCTTTTTAATATAACATTATTTTTTTCTCCATATTTTCCATTAATCACATTGTTCTGTCTATTAAATTTAAAATCTTCCCGGGCACCGAGTTGCACCGGCACCCAGGTATCCTTTTTCTTATTACGGATAAAATTGAGCTTTCGTTTTAACGTCGGGGACTACCTTATTTACCATGCCTTATTTTATTAGTACTGGGGCGCCTTCCAGTGCATATCTTTATATTCTTCACAAAAGTATTCTACTACGTATACCGATATCGATCCCGCCAAAATCTTGCAGTTCAAAAGCTCCAAATGGGGTAGTTCAGGCCAAATTTTACTGCTTTATCAATATCTTCTATGCCGGCTACTCCTTTTTCGAGCAGGCGTATGGCTTCGATGTACTGGTCCATCATTACCCGGTTGACGATAAAGTCGGGGTTACTCTGACTTCCGACTCCAGTTACTTTACTTTTTCAAAAACAAAAAATACTCTTTCGTGCTGTATTACTGCACCTTTTTTACCGTCCGCGGGAACAGGTTCGATGGGGATAACGACCAGTTTGACTTTGTCGCCTTCTTTCAGTTCACCGGCTTTACAGTTCTGGACGCGGCCGAGATAGGTCAGTTCTCCTCCTAAGTCAACATGGGCATGGATTAAGGGGGCTTGAAAGCCTAAGGGTACTCCGGCTTCCTGTTCGGCAACTACCAGAACTGTTCCTTCGCTGGGAAGGTCGACCCATTCCATGTTTTCGGAAAGACATTCAGGACAGATGATCCGGGGAGGAAAGGAACGAGCCCCGCAGTCTGTGCATTTTGTTGTGGTAAAACGCCCTTCTTTTAAGTTGTCATAGAATTTGTAGACCATGTTGTAGTTCTTGTCCTGCAGGGGATACATATCCATGCTTACTGCGTATTTACCATTGAGTATGGAGATACCTTCCATTATATATCCCTCCCGTAAACAAGTACTGTATGCGCTGCGCTTAAGCCGCTGAGGTTATGGGTCAGGCCCGTCCTTGCTCCTTCGACCTGCCTGGCGGCGTCACCCCGCAGCTGTTTCATTATTTCGATTCCCTGCCTTATGCCTGTGCCGCCAAAGGGATGGCCGCAGCTTAGCAGACCCCCGTCGGTGTTGATCGCTACGTCTCCTCCATAGTCGGAACGCCCTTCCTGGACGAAGAGGCCGCCCTCTCCTTTTTCGCAGAAACCCAGGTCTTCAGATTCGATTATTTCTGAGATGGTAAAGCAGTCATGGGTCTGGGCTACGTCTATATCGGAGGGTTTTACTCCGGCTTTGCTGTAGGCCTGGTTCCCGGCTATTTTTAGAGCTTCCCAGGTTGTCATGCTGGGCATGTTGGCGGACATGTTGTTGACGGTGGCCTGGCCGACACCTTTAATGTAGACAAGCGGTTTGTCGGTATATTCTTTGGCTTTTTCTTCACAGGCAAGGATTACTGCAGAGGCACCGTCGGTTACCGGGCAACAGTCAAAGAGTTTCAGAGGTGCGACAACGTGTTTGGCATTTAATGCTTCTTCGAGAGTTATTGCTTTTTGAAATTGTCCCTTGGGGTTGTTGAGACCGTTGCGCCTGTTCTTTACTGATACCATAGCCAGTTGTTCTTCTGTGGTTCCGTAGAGCTTCATGTGCCGCTGCGCAACCATGGAGAAGAATGGTGGCGGAAGTCCCAGCCCCTGAGAGCCGTCCCAGTCATGATCACCAGTACCCAGTTCACTGTAGAAAACTTCCCATTTCTGCGGGGTAAAGAGCTTTTCTCCTCCGGTTATCATGACGACATCTGCTATGCCGCTTTTGATCAGGCCATAGGCCAGGATGATGCCGGAGCTGCCGCTGGCACAGAGCAGTTCAACACGTGCACAGATGTTTTTCGGCTTAATCCCCAAGTATTCTGCAACGAGAGGAGCCAGGTGCGTCTGGAAACAACTCCGCTCTGTAAAAGCCGAGGCAACAATTAAACCGTCGACGTCTTTGTTGCTCAGACCAGGGATGTCATTAAAGCAGGCTTTGCCCGCTTCCTGAAACATATCCCTGGCTGAGGCCTGGCGCACCCCCCAGTGTGACATCCCCCCACCGATAATGCAAACATTTCTTTCCATACGCAATTCTCCTTTGTTTTGTAAATATTAAATAAAATAAATTATTTATATTATACTGCAAGACAACTATTTGCCCATTTCCTAACCTCCTTCTTAATTGCTTAAAAGTCTACAAGAACATCTTCCCACAGGTGCAAGTTACAATAGGTCTTTCTAAACTAAACTCTGCCTTTCTAATGACTTAAAAAATAAACGCCGAAAATAATATATTTAATATATTTTCTTTTTTATTTTAAATGCAATACTTATGCCATTTTTATATTTGTTTAAAAAAAAATTGTATCAAAAAAGTATATTTAAATATTAATGTTACTTTATTACTTATAACATCGAATTTTAAATAATTTCCTTTACCAAATATAAAAGTAAAACGGCTACATTAAAAAAAAATTTTATTTTTTAGAAAAAGTAATAAAGTTATCTTAAATGACTATTGTATGACAAATAAACAAATTGTCCGATTATCAAATATCTTCTTTAAATAGTATCTTTTTTGAGATATAATAATGTTAAGTTAATAATAATGTTCTTTAATTCTTTCATGAACACGTCAGGAGGGATAAATATGGTGCTAAATAACGAAGAAGTATTTAAATTATTAAATGATTCTTTTCTGACAATTTTAGACAGAATAAATGAACCAATAATTGTTATTGATAATAATGGAGTAGTTATTTATGTCAATAATGCTTACGAGTATCAGGTGGGAATCTCGCGAGAAAAAATTTTATATAGAAATATTAATGATAAATATCCTAATGATAAACTTCTTCATGTTCTTAAAACAGGTCAACAAATAAAAGAGGATGAACATTATAATGAAACTCTAGGTTTTGATATTGTTGCAAGCTTTATACCTTTAAAAGATAATGATGAGAAAATTAAAGGTGTAATCGGGGTCGGTAATACAGGTGCCATTTATAAATTAAATAAGCACCTTAGATCGCTGGTTATCAAAAAGAATGAAAAAGTAGCCCAAAAAGAAGACAGAACCGACTTGCAATTTTTCAAAAGTATAGTAAGCAAAGATCCTAAGATGCTTAATTGCCTTGGAATTGCTGCTAATGTTGCTAAAACGGAAGCTTCAGTTATGCTTCGGGGAGAAACAGGTTCGGGGAAAGAATTAATTGCTCAGGGTATACATAAAACAAGCAATAGAGCAAAATATCCTTTTGTAGAGATAAACTGTTCGGCTATCCCTGAAAACCTTTTAGAATCAGAACTGTTCGGATATAGTTCAGGTGCGTTTACAGGTGCCAAATCTTCCGGCAAGACTGGAAAGTTCGAAGAAGCACACAATGGAACTTTATTTTTGGATGAAATAGGAGATATATCCTGCAGTACGCAAGTCAAACTATTACGTTTTACACAAGAAAGATATATTGAAAAATTGGGCGAAAATAAAAAAATACCCGTCAATGTGCGCATTATTTCGGCAACCAACAGGAATTTAGAACAAATGGTCCAACAAGGTGAATTTCGTGCAGATTTATATTATCGCCTCTATGTAGTACCTATTTTTATCCCCCCTTTAAGACAAAGATTTGCTGATATTTCCCTGCTTACTTATCATTTTTTAAACTATTACACCCAAAAATATAAAAAAAATTTAAGAATTACACCTGATACGCTAGAATTTTTGCAGGATTATTCCTGGCCAGGCAATGTTAGAGAACTAAAAAACGCTATAGAACATGCAGTTATTATGTGCCGAACAAATGAAATTACAAAAGATAATTTACAGCTTAATGTTGCAAGCGTCCAAGCAAAACCGGAATTTAGCACATTAGATTTAAATCATTCAGTAGAAGAATTGGAGAAAACAATTATTAAAGAAGCGCTTGCCAAAGCACATAATAATAAAAGTAAAGCGATTAAATATTTAGGAATCAGTAGAAGCGCTTTTTACGCTAAATTGGAAAAATATAACATAATTTAGTCCTTACAAATCTTCTTTAACATTTCCCTGGCTTTCTGTAAAGCTCTTCCCCGGTGGCTGATGCGGTTTTTTGCCTCCAGGTCCATCTCGGCAAAAGTTTTCCCTTCTTCCAGAGAGAAAAAAAGAGGATCATAGCCAAACCCATGATTTCCCTGTGGAACAGTAAGAATACGCCCCCGGCAGACTCCCTCAACTGTTTGCGTTTTTTCTCCGGGCCTGGCAAGAGCTATGACACAGACAAAACGTGCTTTTCTCTCGGCAAGAGGAACATCCTCCATCATTTTCAGTAAAAGAGCATTATTTTGTTCGTCTGTTGCCCCCTCCCCGGCAAAGCGGGCCGAATAGACCCCGGGCTTACCGCCCAGATACTGTACTTCCAATCCGGAATCATCGGCTAAAACCATTTCACCCGTAATTCGAGAATAAGTTTCCGCCTTGAGAATAGCATTCTCTTTAAATGTGGAACCTGTCTCTTCCACGGAAGAAAGGCAGGAAATATCTCGTAGAGAAAGAATCTCCAGGGAAAGCGGAGCAAGCATTTTCTTTAGTTCCTTAATTTTACCTTCATTAAAAGAAGCCAGAAGAAGTTTCTTTTTCGGAGATTGAGCTCCTATTTTTGCGGCAATTTCCCCCAGCGATTCCCGTTGAGCAGATATAAGAAATTCTATCCCCCCCGCAGCCATTTCCAAAAGTTGGTCAAGTTCATCCCGACAAAAAGGTTTTCTTTCAGCAGTTCCCTGGACCTCAACCAGATGCCCGCCACCGGTCATGACTACATTCAGATCCACCTGTGCCCCGCTGTCTTCCCCGAAAGAAAGGTCCAGCAGGGCTTCCCCGTCCACAATGCCCGCACTGACTGCCGCAACATAATCCGTTAAAGGAAAGCGGGAAATTTTTTTTTCCTGCAGCAAATAATGGCATGCTTCGGCCAATGCGACAAAGGCACCTGTTACCGCTGCTGTTCTGGTCCCTCCGTCAGCCTGCAGTACATCACAGTCCAGCCAAACAGTTCTCTCACCCAGTGCTTCCAAATCGACCACGGCTCGCAGTGCACGGCCGATAAACCGTTGTATTTCCGAAGTACGCCCGCTAACCCTTCCCCTGGAAGCCTCCCGCACATTTCGTTTGTGTGTTGCCCTGGGAAGCAGGGAATACTCTGCCGTAACCCAGCCTCGTTTTTCTCCTTTCATCCACACAGGAACGTTTTCTTCCACAGAAGCAGCACAAAGTATCTGAGTACTTCCTATTTCTATAAGCACCGATCCCTCTGCATGCTGAAGAAATCCTCTTTTTATATGAACTTTTCTGAGTTCCCCTTTTCCTCTCTGATAAACCCTCATATGTCTTTTCCCTCCATTTAATGCCAAAATTTTTCCGTCCCATTTGTCAAGTAATTATCCAACTTTTTGCAGGATTATAGAATCCAATCACGAATTTTTAGTTTAAACTAAGTTTAAATAGTTAAACTGTTTTTAAGTATAAATATTTTCGCGGAGGTGAAACTAATTTGCTCATCAGGAGAATTTTTGCCTTTTTAATTGACGCTGTTATAGTTGGCCTGTTCGAATTACTCCCTTTTATCGGCGGCCTGATCGGCTTCCTTTATATGCTCTTCAGGGATGGTATTACAGACAATGGAAGCATTGGTAAAAAACTACTTAATTTACAGTTAACCACAATAACAGGATTCCGTCCCGCTTTTCAAGAATCAATCCGCAGAAATTTTATTTTCGCTATTCCTTCCCTGTTTGCCATTATTCCCGTAATCGGCATCTTTATCAGCTTTGTTGTCGGACTTGTTATTTATGTAATAGAACTCCTGGCAATGTTAAACAGTCCGGACGGGCAACGTCACGGAGACCTCTGGGCGGGCACTATTGTCAGAGAGGCTCCAATATATCACAGATAGCACCCATGTGAAGCTTCGCTTGTTATTTTTAAGGTGTTTTTCCGGCCTGCCGGCACTGCTGACTTCTGCCGTCCGCATTCAAATAAGCAGGTTTACCAAAAGTGCTGACGGGTCCGCCGGTTCTTGAAAAGAAATTCCGTAAGGGAGCGTCACGGCTTCTCCTTCCACGAGGACCTGTATTTTTTTTACCCCGGGAATAGCTGATAAAGTAAAAACAATTTGCCGAAAAAGATGTTCTTCTCCGCTAAGACCGCCGCGATAATTGAGGATCTCACGAGAAAAATCCACCACAAGTAAGTCTCCCTCCATAGAAATTGCCTTTAATGTTGTTCCCGGCGGAATCTCGCTGAAAAGCCCATTGTCACGGCGCGGACCCTGTAAAAGTTCTTCTACGGCCGCCCTGGCCGAATTTCTTTCCCCGGTAACAACCCTGGTTACCGGAATGTAAAAAACATGATTATCACCCAAAACATGGCAGAAATAAAGAATTACCTGCTGTGTATCCTTGTAATCATCAATACCCTCTGCAACTTCCAGATTTACGCCTCTCTGGTGTGCAAAAAAGCTCTCTCCCGGAGTACCGCCGGGGAAAACACCTGGAACAGTTCCCTCGACCATAATCTCAACCTCTTCAACAGTAGGAAACTGTAAAAGGGTAAAAACCACGCTATCCAGAACCTCCCTTTCCATCCCCGGATCGTATTCCAGGAAAGAACCGCTCAGATCCGCCCGGGCTAGCCCGTCCCGAATTGTTAGCCCCAGTACTTCTGTAGTAGGAGATAGAATAGGGATAAGGCCAAAGCGCATTTCCTGAGCAGGAGTAGGTCCTTCAATAAGTTTTTTTAAGGCAGCCCTTCCGACCCCTTCCGTCCAGGGCATGGCGATAGTTACAGGAACGAGGTACTTTTTATTTCCGTCCAAAAAATAAACCTGGAAGTGGAGAGTGCCTTCCGGCAAAACGTCTTTAAGCGATTCTTTTCCGCTCTCCCCGGTATCATCCGGCGGTAAAACCTCTTCAACCTCTGTTTTTCCTCTTTCTTGCAATAATTGCGGAACAATATCCTGGAGACACCCCGTCAGCAACAAAAGAAAAGGCAAACAAAATAACAACGCCACTAACAATTTACCGCCCCATTTTCCCCTCATGTCCTTCTCTCCTTTCACCCGAAACCTATTTTTGTATATATATTTATAGCAGGTGAAAGGAAATTATGAAAAAAACACGGCTCCGTAAATCACTACTGTTGCTGTTGAATAAGGGGATTATCGGAGTTAAGAATAACCTGGAAAGCTTTTATTCTTTCTCCAAGCAGCTTCTCTGCCAGTTCTTTAAAAGTCCTGGCCGGTCCACTGACGAAAAAACGGCTTCGTGAATCATTGGTGCCGGAAAGGTTTAATAGTCCTTTTTTCTCCATGACATCCCTGGTCTCCCGGGCGGTCTCCTCTGCCGAACTGATCAATTGTACCTCCGGCCCCATTACTTCCTGTATAACATCAGCCATTAAGGGGTAATGCGTACAACCCAGAATAAGAGTATCTATCCCCACATCTTTGAACGGGGAAAGATATTCCTCAGCTACCCGCCGGGCTTCAGGAGTTCCTACCAAATCATTTTCCACCAGAAGAACAAAAAGCGGACAAGCTTGACTGTACAGCTCCATTCCTGGAGCCAGCTTACGAAAAACATCCTGATATGCCCCGCTCTCAATTGTTCCCTGTGTCCCGATTACCCCCACTTTTCCCTTGCGGGTCTGTTTCAGTGCAGCTCTCACACCAGGCTCAATAACGCCTATCAAGGGAAGAACGGTTCTCTCCTTGTAATATTCCAGGCCAGCCGCTGTCGCAGAATTGCAGGCAATGATCAGGGCTTTAATCTCCTGTGTCTGCAAAAAATCCATGATTTCATAGACGAATCTCCTTACCTGTTCATGGGGCCTGGGACCGTAAGGGAACCGTGCAGTATCTCCAAAATAGATAATTTTTTCCCCGGGAAGCTGTTTAAAAATTTCTTTGACAACAGTTAGCCCTCCGACCCCGGAATCAAACAAAGCAATCGCCTTATGATTCTCCAAAAAAAAGCCTCCTTTTAAACAAAATCGGATTTAGAATTTAAATGCCCGGAAAAATCTCCTTACTTTGCTTTCCGGCGGGGGAAAAATCCTCCGATAATTTTACGCGTATCCATAACAGAGATAAAAGCTCTTTTATCTTCGCTATCGATCAATCTCATCAGGCGAGGCAAATCTCTCCTTTTTAAAAGAACATAAAGAATGTTATGCTTCCCATCTTTTCCGCAGCCTTCCACCGTTGTAACACCAAACCCGTTTTCCCTTAATATATCCTGCAACCTGTCATGAAACTCGACGGAAATTATTTGGACATTGACATGCCCCAGGGCAATACGATCTTCGATCACACTCCCTGTGTAAGTGCCGACGGCAAAACCGGCAGCATAAATAAACAAATTTAGAGGGTTATCCAGGCGGTTGACGACCTGGCTCAGGGCTGTTATATAGAGGGCTGCTTCAAAAAAACCGATCATTGCAGCCAGGAAGCTTCGTCCTCTTGTAATCATCAAAATGCGAAATGTTGCCAGAGACATATCCGCAACCCTGGCAAAAAAAATAAAGAAACCTATGGCGATATTCAAACCCACTTGTAATTCACCGCTTTCTCTAAAAAACGGAGGTAAGAAGTCTACGTTTTTATTAGTTATTGTGTTATTATATTTCTAGTATAAAAATGTACTTTTATACCTTTTCTTTAGAACCTCTTTTATTCGCTAGTCAGTGTAACAATTGACTAAAAATGTGTCAATAGGGTTGCCGCATATTCCCCACATATTTCCTATTTCCGCTTTTTTCGCCACTATTTGACAAAAGACTAAAATTTTTTTAACGAAAGCTTTACAAGGTTTTAATTTTATTATAGCATTTCTTAATTTTGTATGATAGAATGGAATGTAAATTGCAGTCCAGGGGTTTTGAGCAATATTTTTTTAAAAACAGTTTAATAATATCTTCAAACACACACTCTATTTTAGGCCAGGGGGGGTGTAAACCACTTATACCTTTTTTTCCCGGGCTTTTTGTCCGCTGATTAAAATTCGCATTTGGTTCCTTCCGGCTGCTCAAAAGTTATTAAGAAAGCAGCTATCTTCTCCCTAGAGACAAGCATCTTTCCAGCGGTTTCATTATAATGATTTAAACTATTTAAAGAGAGGGGTTTGTATGGATAAAGTTGTGGAAATTCGTTGGCACGCCAGGGGAGGCCAGGGTGCGGTAACTGCAGCCAAAACTCTGGCAGAAATGTCTCTGACCAAAAATATGTTCTTCCAGGCTTTTCCGGAATACGGACCGGAAAGGATGGGTGCACCCATCCAGTGCTTTAACCGTCTAAGTAAAGATAAAATTTCCACTTATTGCGGGATAACCAATCCGCATATTGTCATCGTTGTCGACCATACCCTGTTAGATATTGTAGATATAACCGCGGGTCTTGATGATGATGGAATTATCATTATTAATACAACACTTCAACCGGAACAAATCCGGACTAAACTAAATATTAACGGAAGGAAACTTTATACAGTTGATGCGACGCACATCTCATTGGAAGAATTGCGTAGATTTATGCCGAATGTCCCCATGCTGGGAGCCCTATTAAAGGTAACCGGTTTACTGACAAGGGAAGAAGCCATCGCTTTTCTACAGGACTCTTTCGGTAAAAAATTTCCGGCTAAAATCGTGGAAAGCAATATTGTTGCCCTGAAGCGTGCTTTTGAGGAGGTAAAAGGGGAATGACATGGGATATAACTGAAATTCAAAAATGGGATTGGAAAAAACATCCTTTTGGAGGGACTATAAAGGACCCCGGTAATTCTCGCAAATTTAAAACTGGAGGGTGGCGGGCCTTTCGCCCGGTTAGAGATGAAAACAAGTGCACTCAATGTCTAATCTGCTATGTTTTCTGTCCGGACAGTGCAATTAAAACAAAGGATGATAAAATAATTGAAATCGACTACAGTTTTTGTAAAGGCTGTGGAATTTGCGCCCAGGAATGTCCTCTGGATGCCATCCGGATGTGCGATGAAACCAAAGAGCAGAGTTAATAAGTCTTGAAATAAAAATACTTTATGACAATATATTTACTTTTTCAACATCTCTGAAATCGTTAAAAGGAGGACAGACATGAATTCACTGATAAAAACAGCAGCGCTCGTCGGAACCGATGCTGTCGCAGAGGCTATGAGGCAGATAAATCCCGACGTTGTAGCGGCCTATCCGATTACTCCTCAGACCGCTATCGTAGAAACTTTTTCCCAAATGGTCGCAGACGGACTGGTCAAAACGCAGATGATCGCCGTAGAAAGTGAGCATAGTGCCATGAGTGCTACTATCGGTGCAGCTTCTTCCGGCATACGCGCCATGACCTGTACTTCCTCCCAGGGTCTGGCACTGATGTGGGAGCTTCTGTATATTGCCTCCGGTCTACGACTGCCTATTGTTATGCCCAATGTAAACCGTTCTCTGTCCGCTCCCATCAATATTCACTGTGACCACGGGGATAGTATGGGAGCCAGAGATTCCGGGTGGATACAGTTATTTTCAGAAAATGCCCAGGAGGCTTACGACAACACCATTCAAGCTATACGCATTGCCGAGCATCCCGATATTCAACTTCCGGTTATGGTCCTTATGGACGGCTTTATCATCTCCCATTCAATCGACAGGCTTGATCTCCAGGATGACACAAGCGTCCAAAAATTTATCGGCAGTAGAAACCCGGCTTATTCATTACTGGATTCACAGAATCCAACCAGTGTCGGCACCTTTGATTCTTTATACGGTTACTTTTTTGAATTTAAACGTCAGCAGGAGGAGGGAATGATAAACGCCCTTAACGTAATTCAAGAAGTGGGAAATGAATTTGGAACACTTTTTGGACGTTCCTATGGTCTATTCGAAACTGTCGGCATGGAAGATGCCGAATATGCCGTCATCGCGACGGGCTCGGCAGCCGGGACCATACGCATGGAAGTGGAACATCTGCGCTCCTCAGGAGTTCCTATCGGGATGATCAAGCTGCGCTCTTTCCGGCCTTTTCCCGCCAAACAGCTGGCGGAGCTTCTTTCCGGTCTTAAAGCTGTTGCTGTTTTTGACCGTTCAGATACTTTTGCCGGTCACATGGGAGGGCCAATCTTTATTGAACTGCGTTCCTCTCTCTATGACCTGGAAAAGAAACCACTGACAATTAATTATGTTTACGGCCTGGGTGGTCGAGACCTTTCTGAAAAACTGGTAAAAAAAGCTGCCGGCGAACTGATGGAAACAGCGCAAAACGGATTTGTTCGCCAAACCGTCAATTATCTTGGTTTACGGGAATAGGAGGTGCAAACATGTCAACAAAATTAAAAGATCTGGTCAAAAAACCGCAGATACTATCCGGAGGACACAGGCTTTGTGCAGGTTGTGGAGCACCGATCGCTGTCAGGCAAGTTTTAATGGGCATGCCGGATGATATACAATTAGTAGTAGCCTGTCCGACAGGATGTCTGGAAGTATCGACGACAATCTATCCCTATACTTCGTGGAACTGCTCTTATATTCACTGCGCCTTTGAAAATGCTGCTGCTACTTTAAGCGGGGTCGAAACTGCGTATCGTTCACTAAAAGAGCAGGACAAGCTAAAAGAAGATTATCGCTTTATCGCCTTTGGGGGAGACGGGGGAACTTATGATATCGGTTTTCAGGCTCTTTCAGGAGCTCTGGAGAGGGGACATCGCCTTATTTACGTCTGCTACAACAATGAAGCTTATATGAATACAGGAATTCAGCGCTCAGGTGCAACAATTATGGGAACGTGGACAACAACAAGCCCCCATGGTGATAACAGCTTTGGGAAAAAAGAAAACCAGAAAAACATGACTGCAATTGCGGCAGCGCATAATATTCCTTATGTTGCCCAGGCCTCCATCAGTCACTGGAAGGACCTGGTTCGCAAGGCCCAAAAAGCCTTTGCCGCAGACGGCCCTGCCTTTCTCAATGTGCTGTCACCGTGCCACCGGGGCTGGCGTTTTCCCATGGAAAAAACAGTAGAGATGGCCAAGCTGGCTGTCCAAACCTGTATGTGGCCTCTTTACGAAGTGGAGCAGGGCAAATGGAATCTGACCACCAAGGTCCGCGACAAGAAGCCCATTGAGGAGTATCTCAAGCCCCAGGGTCGCTTTGGACACCTTTTTAAAAGCAGTCCGGAAGTAATCGCGGCGATCCAGGATAATGTAGACAGGGAATGGGAAAAACTGCTCCGTTTGTGTGGAGAGTAAGAAGTAATAAACTGACCGAATAAATCAAATAAACCGCAATTGTGTTCTATTGCAACCTTTGAAGGAGGTCTTCTTTCCACTGATCATGGAAAACAGACCTCCTTTTTAATGTAGACACACATGAAGTATTACTTCACCATCAGATAAACGAAAATAGAAGAACAATGGCAAAAATTTTTTTTTGGTTAGTTTTTTCCGGCCTGCCGGCACTCCTGACTTCTGACCTCCGTATTATTATTAGTGTTGAGGAAAAGCAAGAAAACCGCTGAAAAAAGGCAAGAAATAAACCAGCAAAGCAGCTAAAACCAGCGCCGGTCCATAAGGAATCCGGTGTTTATCGTTCGCTTCACCGGAAAAAACGCCCCGGTCCCTAACAAAGGAGGGGAGCAAAACCATACAAAAACCGCTGAGAAAGAACATAAGTATTTCCCTAAGCAAAGTTAATAACTTCCCCTGTTTGGCAAGAACAACTGCGGAAAAAAGACCGCCAAGGAGCGCTGACAGAAGAAAAACAGGGAAAACAAAGCCAGTACCTTTAAAAAGTCCAATCATCCCCAACAGCTTCACATCACCGGCACCCATCCCCCCTGCTGCAAAGGGAAAAAACAGCAGTGCAATACCGAGGCTGAACCCGCTGAGGCTGAAAAATATCCCATCGGCTCCTTTGATAAAACAATTCAGGACAAGTCCTGTGATAATTCCAATCAAGATCACCTTATTATAAATCTTTTTTTTAGTTAAATCGGTATAAAAACAGATAATAAGCAGTAACAGCAAGATTCCATCCAATAGATAAGCCGACATTTAAAGTCCTCCTCTTCTTTTGGCTGTTAGAACCAAAACAGGAGCTCATCCCCGGGAGAAATGTCCTGCTGCAAAAGGGTCCCCCCGGGGAGCTCCACCGCAAAATGAGACTGCCTAAAATAAGGCGTCATTTTGTTGGGAGGCATACCAATAGCCTTATAGAGAACATGGCTTTCTTTATCCAGCAAGATTACATCAAGGGAGTATCGCATGAAAAAAGTGTGCACTCCGCTGCAGGGTTCAATAATGAGGCCTCCACATTCGGGAAATTTTTTAGTGAACATCAGGCCCTTCAAACGTTTCAGAAAATGATGCGCTACTTTTAATTCTCCGGCAAGAACCTTTTGTGTTCTCTGATTGTATAGTACTATGCCCATTAGAAAAAGACCGCCATAATATTTAACACTGCCGGCCCCAGCAGGACAATAAAGATAGCCGGAAAAACAAAAAAGATAAGAGGAATAAGCATTTTAACAGGAGCTTTCATCGCCTCTTCTTCCGCGCGCTGCTTTCGTTTGAAACGGATTTTCTCCGCTTGCAGGCGCAAGACCCTGCTGAAACTGATACCAAGTTGATCCGCCTGGACAATTCCCCCGACTAAAGAGGTCATGCTTTGTGAACCCAGCCTTCCTGCCATCTCACGTAAGGCATCCTTACGGCTTTTCCCCATACGTATCTCTTTGATTACTCTTTTAAACTCGCCGGCCAGGATACTGTTTGATTTCTCCGTAACTTTAAGCAGAGCAGCGTCAAAACTTAAACCTGCTTCAACACTTACTGTCAGAAGATCAAGGATATCCGGAAGGCTTTTTTCAATCTCGCGTTGCCTTTTTTGTGCCCGCCTGATCAGCAGCATGGGAGGAATATACCAACCGGGGAGAGCCGCCAAAACTGCCTGCCAGGGAGAAAACTTAAGGAGGAAAAATGCCCCGGCTGCAAGGATTATTGCCAGTAAAATTTGGATAACCATGAACTCACTGGAATTTAATTTTCCCGGGTTTCCCGCTCTCTGTAGCTTTAACTCCAGATTTTTTCCTGTTCCCGCGGGGAAAATATGGGCTAACTGTCGGGACAAACCGGTAAGGATCGGCCTGATAATTCTCTGTAAAAAAGGTTTTTTTAATTCAGCTTCCCGGTCATCGGCCAAACTTTCACCGGCTTTCGTTTCACCCAGACGCCGGGAAAGGTCAATTTTTTCACGCTCATTTTTTTTCCACAGAGGGAAAAGTGCTGAGCAGGCGGCAAAAAAAACAAGGGTTGCAGCAAGAGAAGCCAACTTTTAACCTCCCTTCTTATCTTAATACTCTACCGAAATAATCTTTTTAATAAGGAAAAAACCGATAATTTCAGATAACAAAGCCAATGTTACTAAAACGAGTCCCAGGGAATGAGTAAAAAGCGACATCATATAGATAGGGTTGATGACAAAGACAAGAGCCACTATGATAAAGGGAAGCAGTCCGATGATATATCCGGAAATCCTTCCCTGGGCAGTCAGGGTCCTCAGTTCACTCTGAAGTTTGAGCCTCTGGTTGATCGTTTCAGCAATTTTATCCAGCACCTCAGCCAAATTTCCGCCAATTTGCCGGTTTATCTTGACGGCTGTAACTACAAGATCCAGATCCTGGCTGTTAATCCTCCGGAGCAGGTGTTCCAGCGCCTCCTCCGTAGTCACACCGAGGTTCATCTCCCGAAGCAGCCTGCCAAATTCACTGGACAACGGAGGCGGCATTTCTTTACTCAGCGTATCGGCAGCCTGAAGAAAGCTAAAGCCGGCACGCAGAGAATTAGACATAATCGTCAGTCCTTCCACCAGTTGATTCTCAAAGGCAGCAATCCTTTTTTCACGGGCTTTACGCAGAAGCAGGGAAGGAATATTCGCAGCTATAACCGCAGCAAATCCGGCAAGAATGATACTTCTGCCGCTATAGTAAGTCAGAAAAACCACCAAAAGGACAAGTACCATCTGTAAAAATACATATTCCTCCGGACGCAGGGGCAGTTCTACCCGGGAAAGCTCTGCTTCCGCCCTGTTTTTCCAGCTGCGGGGCGTCAGAACCCGGCTGCAGGAGCTAAAAATGCAGCGCAGCACCTTCTCTTTATTCTTCTCAAGTGGCTCCTCATGCCTAGGAGAAATCTCTTCCGCACCCCTGGTATACTTAATCAAGCGTGAGCTTATTTCTTTCTTTCTCTCCCATATCCTGAAGAAAATACCTGCCGTAATAAATAATAGAACGGCAAAAGATAATAAACCGGCCATCAGAAGCAGATCCATACTTTTCCTCCTTTTTAAAAAGGTATGGCAAACACTTCCGGATGAAGATTAATCCCGGCTGATGCCAATCTGGACATAAATTTTGGTCTGATCCCCGTAGGTTTAAAACATCCGGTTACTTTTCCCTGTTCATCCGCCCCTTCCTGACGAAACAAGAAAACATCCTGCAGAACAATGGTATCCCCCTCCATTCCCTGCACTTCTGTAATATGAGTTATCTTGCGGGTGCCGTCCCGTAAACGACTCTGCTGGATAATCACATCAATTGCCGAAGAAATCTGTTCACGGATAGCTCGAATGGGAAGATCCATTCCCGCCATTAAAACCATTGTCTCCAGCCTGGAGAGCATATCCCGGGGAGTATTGGCATGTCCTGTCGTCAGGGAGCCGTCATGTCCCGTATTCATCGCCTGGAGCATATCCAGGGCTTCCCCGCCCCTGACTTCGCCGACAACAATCCTGTCGGGACGCATACGCAGGGAGTTCCTAACCAATTCGCGGATGGTTACGGCTCCCCTTCCCTCAATGTTGGCGGGCCTGGCTTCCAAAGTAACAACATGGCTCTGCTTGAGCTTGATCTCCGCTGCATCTTCAATGGTAACGATCCGCTCTCCTTCAGGAATAAAAGCGGAGAGAACATTAAGTGTCGTCGTCTTCCCGGAACCGGTCCCCCCTGAGACAATAATGTTTAATTTTCCCCCCACCGTTGCTTCCAGGAAAATTGCCATCTCCGGGCTTAAAGTGTGATAGTCCAATAAATTTTCTATGGTCAGGGGATCATGAGAAAATTTACGAATCGTCAGGGCCGGCCCTTTCAGGGCCAATGGCGGTATAATAGCGTTAACCCGGGAGCCATCGGGCAGGCGGGCGTCCACCATCGGCACGCTTTCATCAATGCGCCTTCCGAGAGGGGCAACAATTTTTTCAATAATATGGAGGATATGGGCATCATCCCGGAAGACGATCTCAGCCCTTTCCAATTTTCCTTTTCTTTCAATATAGACCTGTTCCGGACCATTGACCATGATCTCCGAAATCTCGTCATCAAGGAGCAGTGGATGGATAGGACCATATCCCACTGCTTCAGCCACGATTTCCCTTAGAATCTTTTCCCTTTCTCCCTTGGGCAGGAAAGTTACCTCCTGATCCAGCATCTCCCCAGCTAACAGAGAAATCTTCTCCTGCAGTATATCCCCATCCAACTTCTCAACTTTTTCAATTAATTTTTGATGAATATTCATTTTTAAACGTGAGTATTGATCTTTTTGGGGAGGAGGGGAGGGTGCTTTCCCTTCTTCGACTTTTTTTTCCGGGACAACATTTTTTGCACCTGCTTTCTGCAACTTTTCCAGTAAAGACATGGCGAACATCCTCCCTAATAATTAAAACTTAACAGCCTTCCAAGGGCTTTTTTTCGCGGAGCGGCAGGCTCGGCCTGATGAAATCCCTTCACGACTTTTTCTCCCAATCTGACCATGGATTTTGCAACTTCGGTCCCGGCATATTCTGTTACAAAGGGAACACCTTTGTTGAGAGAAGCAACAACCGTTTTTTCATCATTAACGATTTTATGTGCAATCTGTAAATTGAGACTGCGCTCCAGGTCTTCAATTTCAATACCAAAACCCATATCTGCCTGGTTGAGCAGAACCTGAACTTTTCCCCCAAAATTTAGTGACCGCAGAATATCCAAACTGGCCTTGACATTCTTAATGGCAGCGATTTCCCTGCGAACAGGAAGCAAGATCAGGTCCGACTGATCCAGTGCCATCAAAGTCAGTTCATCAAAGGAGGCCGGAGTATCAATAACTGTACAATCAAATTGTTCCCGCAGAAGTGCCAGCATTTCCTGAAATATATCCGGATTAACCTTTTCCGCTTCCTGCGGGCTAAAAGGTGCCGGGAGGATATGAACACCGGAGGCATGCCGGATCAACAGGCTATCCAGTAGTTCCCGGTTCACTTCCTGCTTTTCTGCCGCCAGATCACTGATATTCTGCATCTCATTTAAGTTGAAGAAAACTGAAACATCGCCAAACTGCAGGTCCAAATCTGCCAGCGCCACCTTTAACCGGCTAGAGGCCAGGACGACAGCAAGATTTGCCGCCAGTGTTGTTTTCCCGATACCCCCTTTTCCACAGAAGAAAGTGATTATTTTGAAACGGTTCTGCAAACGTAACTTTTTCTCTCCGGGAGGTTCTTCCCCAGGGGGAGTGGAGGCATTCAAGCGGCGCCGGCTTAAACGGTGGGCCTGGCGAATTGTGGAAGACATCTCCTCGCTGCTGAAAGGCTTAACCAGATATTCCCTTGCACCGGCAACCATGGCTTTTTTTAAATATTCCTGTTCACCCTGAATGGAGATAATAATCACGGAAACGTGCGGATAGGCCATGGTAATAGTCTCAGTTGCAGCAATACCGTCCATTACCGGCATGTTGATATCCATCAGAACAACATCGGGGCTCTCCTGTGCGACGATCTTTAAAGCCTCTTTTCCGTTTGCCGCTTCTCCCACGACAACCATATCTTCTTCAAAATAAAGGAGGCGTTTAATATCTGTGCGGGTCTGTTCAACATCATCCACAACTACTACTTTAATTTTCTCCTGCAACAGCTCCACCTCCCGCATTAGTTAAAATAATTCAGGTAAAAGGATGGAATGTTTACCTTACCGCTTTCCGCAGCCCCTCTGAGTAGCAACCGGATGGAGCCTTTTTCGTCTGCCAGAACCAATTTCTGTGCTTCTGCGGGGGTTACCTCCAGGGTAACAGTATTGGCCTGAATAGCGGTTTTGTTTGCGCTCAACTCCTGACCAACGGCTAATACCCGGATGTTCTGGATGCAAAGGGTTGCAAAGTTTCCGCTACTCTCCTCACCTTTCTTCTCCAGGACAGCAACGATATCCACCTGATCGCCCGGAAGGACCATATTCCCCACACCGACCACTTCGTTGACAGCAACGGTTACAGCCCTTTTTTCAGGGGATATGCAATATGAAAGGCCGCTTTTAACTTCACCGGGTATGGCCACCTTTTGTTCCAGAAACGGTTCCCCCGGATAAAGCGGCATTTTGGTCGTCGTCCCCAGGATAGCATCTTTTTCCTGTATGATATCATCACGGATCTGACTGAGAGGGATCTCCCGTCTAGAAATCATATCTTCAACAACCACAGTCTGGGGGGGGATATAATCCCCGGCAACCAATATGGTAGTATAATCCAGGTCAGCCTTCATTTCCTTCTGCAGGCTTTCCAGGTAAAGATAAACAGCCCCTGCAGCGAATAAGGCAAAAACTAGAGCGAGGATAAAAAAAACTCTTTGCTTCATCTTAAGACCACTCCCTATTTCTATCTACTCTTCCAGGCGGCTTGTTCTCAGGCCAAAATAGGCCGCCCCATCGCCAATCTCCCCTGTAGCTGTTGTTTCCACAAAATAACCGAAGATCTGGTTTTCATTTCCCTGTCCCTGTACTTCTTCAACGAAAAAGGCAGCAAATCCGACAATTTCAATTTCCTTAATTTTTTCCTTTTCCCCTTCGACGTCTTCGTAAACGGGTACTAAAAGAATTCGGGGACAGCTTTTCTTAAAATTTTCCGCTGTGCAGGAGCACGTACATCTTCCCAGCCGGTCGTCAATAGCCCTTTTGGTGGGATTGGACATATTCCCCATCTCCGTTGGGACCACATCACCAATAGAGAGCACTTCATTAAAGCCGTGGGTCAAATTTTCTTCGTAAAGGCTTGCGCCGCTCCCTCCTAAAGCTAATGCCCCAAAAAATCCGGTATGATACGGGCTTTCATATTCAAAAAAAATATCTTCTTCAGCCCCCTGCTTGAGCAGATATTTTTCTCCATAGACAAAATTCTTTTTTTCCACAGCCAGGGGAGCCACGCCCTTTACAGCTGAGACGACACCGGTTCTCGCCCTGGAGGCGGCGGCTAAATTCCTTTCTTCCGAAGAGAGAAGGCGCCCGAAAAAAAGAGGCATTTTTTTCGTAGTGGAAACGTAGATGGATTCTCCGTCTGGTGAAATTTCGATCTCCAGTTCATCGTCAGGTACCCCATTTTTCTCCGCATATTGCCTGGCGGCTACCCTGGCTTCCTCGATGTCATGGGGAAGTTCACAGGCCCCGGCCAGAGCTGCGGCATCCATCGCACTGCCAAGTTTGGCCCGGTTCACATAAGCTACCCCCACATCGGCAACCATAGCGGTCATCCCTATCAGCAGAAAAAGAGCACCTGCCAGCAAAACCAAAACAGACCCTTTTTCATCGGCGAAATATGATTTTTTCACTTAAACACCTTCTTTCCCTTTACTCCATCCGCATTACCGCTTTCCCCCGGAGAGGTAACGGATCCTGGATAACGACGGACAGGAAGGGGAAAAAGAGGGTCATCTCGTAATCCACCAGAACCTGGAGTTCATTACCGCTCACTCTATCATTTTGTGAGGGGGAAAGATTAATGATCATGTTCGCTTCACGCAGTGTCGGAGCAGCGCTGACGACCCTTGCCCGAATTAACTCGTCGCCGGCCCCGGTAATCGCTACACGGGCGCCCTCCCTGGCCGCATACTGCAGAGTCAGGGAAGCATGTCCAATATGGCCCAGTTCAAGCAGAGAAAAAAGAATAGCAATCATCAGTGGAAGCACCAGCGCCATCTCTAACAGAGCCTGTCCTCGTTCGTTTTTCTTTAAGAATAGAAGTGTTCTGTTCATCCGCCTCCACCCTTTCATTAAATCGGGATAGGGGGCGGTGATTAACCGCCGACCCTCCCACACCACCGTACAAG
>JAENYV010000034.1 GCA_016841605.1 Dethiobacter alkaliphilus
GTGGATCCACCTTATACAAGGCCAAAAAATTGTCTTGACAACCTTATCCACCTTATTTTTTGAATTTTTTCCGTTATATCTATTTCCGCCATATTACAACTCTATGCCCCTTTTCGATCCGCTTTTATAATTTGCTCACTTTTCATTTATTTATGTAGATTTATATAAAAGAATGCCTGCGGTAAATAGTCGCTAATCCGGAAACAGCAATTGTAATGGTATGCTTGTCCTCTGATTAAACATCATCTCTAAACTCATTTTGCCTTATCCTTTTTCAGCTTCCAAATAATATATGGACTGATTTCTTCATCAAAACTCGAATACTTGTAATCCCCATACAAATCTATTATTTTAAATCCGCTTCTCTCAATTAAACCTTGAAATTCCTCTTTTTGAAATAAATAAAAATTAATATTAAGAAATTTTTTCCAGACAAGGTTGTGCCCTTTATCATAGCCCTCATAAAATTGTATTCCGCTTACTATTTGTGTAGAGTGGTTGTAATTAAACACATATTGGATAAGCATTATTCCTTCATTTTCCATTTGGTATTGTCCCATCAGCCTTAACACGCCATCAACCGTCTTAAGACGTATTTGCGGATTATGCATTGTGCATATGAATACTCCGGTATCCGTTAAATGTTCGTATACTCTGTCCAATGTGTTTTTATGCTTTTCTGTTTCCAGTATTTCTGATAATGAGTTAAATGGAATAATAATAAGATCGTATTTTTCATTCAATGCCAATTCAGTAATATCCATTTTATGTATTGGACTTTTCAACCCGTTCTCTCTGATTTTTTTCTTCAGATATGCCAGCATTCGTTCCGAAAAATCGACACAAGTTAAGTTTATTCCCGCTTTTAATAAGGGTATGGAAATTCGGCCTGTACCTGAAGTTAATTCCAATACTTTGCCGTTTACTTTTTTCGCTTCATTAATAAAAAACTCTACATCAAAATTGACATTTACATAATAATCATATAAATCGGCGACATTATCAAACTGAATGGGCTTAATCATGCAAAATTCCTCCATTTTCTTCAAGGGGTACTGTAAATCCCGGGAAAAAATGAGGCACCCTCCCGGTCTTCTCCAACCCGGTTCACGGGTGAAGTGACCTTGGGAGGGTACATTCCTGATAGTCAACCAAAGTAGGTATCCGCTTCCGTGACCTTAGCCACGGCCTTCCTTTGTCTTCCTTTCAAAACCCGAGCATATTTTTCTTTATTCAAGTCGGGAGGATCTATGGTGACAATTTCCCTCTTTTCTGTTCATGTAAAAGATAACTTTGAGTAATACTGCCCCAGGCGTAAGTACGGCAATGTACCCCAAGGATACTCGACATATTCCAGTCTATCATTCTTCTTTTAAAAACAGCATAGAAAATAGTCACTCCTGAGAGAATCCCTTCATGCTATCGTCAGGGTTGCATTTACTCACCATTGTCTTCTTTTTTTGCTATTAACATATCTTATTAACATTTCTTTTGGCCAGTGCTCTGGCCTTCTGGTTGGCCCGGGCTTAAAATTATTACAGTCTGTTCTATTTACATATTTATCCGAACAGTCAAATCTATAAAAACAGCTTTCACATCTATTAGTAGTGCCTGTAGAATAATAAGGTAACTTTATTTCTGGAACATAAGATAAGCATATCATGTATGACAGTCTAAATCCATCCTTACTCCCTTTGTTTACATTTTGCAGTAAAATACTTAAATCAATTGGTCTTACAATAAATATTTCATCCAAAACAACTATGTTGCTTATACTATCCAATTTGAAAATGCGATATTCAGAGCGTAATTCACAAAAACAAAAGACATAGACGACTCCCTTAACATATATTTTTTCATATTTAAACAATAGCAGTGGATGGACCACTCTTTCTGAAACATCTCCATTTTCCTTAGCATATCTAAATTTTATCTTGAATTTTTTATTAATAGCAGTTCTAATTATATCTTCTTTATCTTCATAATAATGGGTAAGATTCAAGCTATCTTTATTCTTATCTGTAATGGCTTTGTTATTGGATGTTCTTTCAGTATTCTCATATTTAAATCTGTTTAACAAAAAAGACACCCCTCGTAAGAAGTATTCTCAATAATAACTTTGCTTCCATCATGACTTATGAAAAATGGCTGTGCCAAATCCAGACAATGACAAGGAATTCCTAAAAATCCCGGTTAATTCTCTCTATTATGTTGTACACTTCCTTTTTGCTGCATTATATACATCTTATAGTTCGACATGAAAATCTACATCCACCAATCTTGTTTAGAAATGGTTAATCACCAAACAATTGCGTCAGTAACCCTAAAAAGAGAATACCTAATATTATATAACAAATCCAAGAGAGACAACCCAAACCACAACCGGTTGCTTCATCTGCAGTTTTCATGAATAAGCCTTTGTTGTCGGACATCTGCACTAACCCCTAACTTAAAATTTTAAAAACATTTCATTTTCTTCTACTTATAAAAATTCCGGAGAGGCCCAATCGTCTCAAGGCTGGAAAACAATACACACCACGGCCTTAAACCTTGCCAAGCTCATATCCAGATCTTTTACCCCAAAAGAACATCAGCCAATAACCCGTTTGCGGGGTCTGAACTTTTCCACACCATAAAATACTCCAGGAGCACTCCTCAACGCGTAGGTAAAACTTTAACGTTAATATCTCTTATTCTTTTCGATAAATAACATATGCCTCGTCTTGTCTTTCGCTAACTTTAAACTTAAATGATCTATCATTGCCACGAACTCTATGTACTTTAAATCTATCGTTATTAAACATCTCTTCCCACGGATACAACCAGATTCTATCAATGGAATAATCGTAATTTAAGTGAATAAACATCAAATGTGTTGGGCAGCCGTCGCCTTCGATTTTGGGTATGGCGCTAGTATTTTGCCATCCCGTGCCGTAGCCCTTTCTTGCTTTAACAGAAATTCTCATATCTGTAGGAGTCTCTACATCATGCTCATTCATATCATCAACTATAGTTCCGTTATATAACATCTTTGCATAAATTTCTCCCAGCCAACCTACGGTTTCATCACCTTTTAAATTTTTTCTCATTTGAATGCTTTTGTAAAATATCTTTAATTGCCCTTTGTGATTGTACAATGACTTCAAAGTGCTCTTTAAGTTCCGTTTGTAATTTTTCTAACTCATGGATACCCATATTTCTAACCTCCTCACATATTCACACCTCAATAATAATCTTACTCCCGTCATCCCTTACGGAAAAGGGCTGGGTCAAGTCCAGCGTCAGCCGAGCTTGATAAGAGACCTCGAAGCTAATAAGATGGGGCGGGTAATAGCGCACTTCGATCCCGGCGGGCATGGAAAAACAGTTTTTCCCTCTGCTGAGGAGCACTTTTTTATCCAGGAAACCGCCGTACAGGGAGGAAAACAGGCATTGGAGGGCCGGATATCTCTCGCACAGCTCGTCAAAGGTTTTACGGTCTTTTTCCTTGGGCTGCGGCGGGTCGATTGTTTTGTGTGCGCCTCGCCTGAATTTCAGCGCAGCCGCCACCAACGCGTCATCGGAGAGGTGAAAATAATCAGCCAGTCGCTTGAATTCTTCCCACTCCCCGGCGCTCATCCTTCCTTCCAAGGAAGTCTTTTTAAAGCGCACCGAGACATGCCCTTTCCCTGCCATGTCGTCACCTCCTTTACAAAATAATCAAGGCACAGAGGGTTTCGCTGCTGAAATCGTTTTCGTGATGCTCAAATATAACCTTCGTATCTCCGGGAATGAGAAAACAAAAATTCCAGCCTGAGCCTCCGCCGTTCCAGCCCAACGCACCGTTTCGATACTTCACTTCTGATCCCCGCAGGAGAAAGGTCTCGCAAGCGCCCATGCGTAGGCAGGTATTGTACCGGAGCCGCCCCTTGATGATAATGTCACGGAAGCGCATATCGGCTGTTGCAGGCAGGTCCCGGAGCATTTCGGCGCGCACAAAGGCTATGAAATCGCTCCTGTTGAGGTAGGCGACCTTAAGGGCTCTCGCAATGGCCGCTGTCTTGTTGGAAACAGCCGCTCCTTCCTCTTCGAGGAGGGCGATGTCGATATAGAAATTGATTTTCTCGTTGCCGTCACCGGCCATAAACCCTCATCCCTTTCCTATGATTATCTTAACTGATTTTTCCTACCCAAAATAGCCCAATTAATAGCACTCTACTGGGACAAATGCGGCAAAAAATCCCGCCTGCCTGTAACGAAATATTGTACAGTTAAGCGGGAGTTTGTTACTGCAGTTCGCAAAGGAGATCGACCAGGTCTTTTACGAATTGGAGAATGCTTTTTTCCCCTTCCTGTGCAATGTAGATTGTGTTGGCAAAAATGAAAATTCCCGGGAACGGTTGGATGTTAGAGGTGTGATACAGGCAATTGTCTTTTAACTGCCCTTTTAAGCTATATTTCTGAGCGTGAATGAAGCCGCCTTCATGAACGATTTGATTGCGAATCAAGCGTAGGGTATTGAGGCCGTTCAGAAATTGTTTTTCCCGGCAACGGCCAAGCTTTGACGGCTTATATTCCATAAAATCCCGCATAAGTTTGTTAACCGGTCTGTCCTTGATTGCTTTAAAGACAGTTGCCCATGACGGGTTCTGATGAGCACCCCTCAGCTCTTTAAAGATAGTGTAAAGTTCCGTCCTGGCCATGTAGTCCAGCAGGAATACCTGGATTTGATTCTCTATAAACGAGTAAGCGGAAACCAGTTTAATATAACGTTTCATGTTCGGGACCACAAGATTTTTGTGCCAGATCTCTTCTATGCTCTCCGTCGGTGTATCCAGGCGGTGCTCGCTGAACATTTTTTCAAAGGCATCAGATTCAAAGCGCAGATGGACTTCGTTGCCCTGTAAAGCGCTCTCCGGCGTACTGTAACGGGCTTTGTTTGCAAAGCCGGCCTTTTTAACAAATTTGAGATAAGGTTTTATCTTCTCCCGAACTTCGTCAAAGGTTTGCTCCGCCCCCGTTGCGGGGAAGGGCTTAAAGAGGCAGATCTGTTCTTTGTCGCCGGCGAGGGCGCGGACTTTTTCCCTGATCCCGTCTCCGAAGACAATGATTTGTTTTGGCTGCAGGGCGTTGATTTCATCTTTCAGGTAGGAGGCGGCACAGATGTCGCTGACCTGGAAAAAGTCCTTAAGGTCGGGGGCAAAACATTTGTAGTAATGGGTCCAGTATATATTCCCGCCGCAAAATTCACGGAGATAGTTGTCGCATTGCTCTTTTTCCCGCAGATATTTGTCCCCGAAGAGGGCCAGGCACAGCCTTCTGAAAAAGCGGATGGAGGTAAGGGGCTTGTACATGGCCTGCATGGAGGGCACGGCGGAGATGATCATGACTTCTTGATCCTTCATGGGGAAAAAAAAGGGCGTATAGACTCCGGAATTGCATTTACGGCAGTTCCGGATGTTGCTCATCAATCCTTTTTTGTCCATTTTCCTCACTCCGGCGTATTTATTTCCGCTTCATCCGGATCTTTCTCTTATTGTTTGTCAGGTAATCGCAATCCAAACCATTAGCAACTGCTGTTACCAGCGGCGCTAATTCTTCCATAAGAGGCCGAAAACGCGTCTGAAAACCGCCTCTGCTTCTTATTCTTGAATAGCGGATAATTCTTTCTATTTCTATCAGATCTAGGTCTATTTCATTACCGTTTAGCTTGGCTTGCAATTGTCTTAAAAGGCTGTTCCATCCGCCACTACCTAGGGCAGGCCTTTTTATAAGCTCCACACCTTCTTCCGGCAATTCTACAATTACTCTCATTGTACCCCCCCCTTTCGATCATTAATGAAAATTTATATTACATCCCCATTATTCCTGCAAAGCCAGGCATAAGCGCAGGCAACAGTCTTCCCCGTGAAGTTTTCGACAACTTTAGATTGTTTCCCTGCAATTTTTTCCAGTCATTTATAAGTTTGCTTTGCAATTTTTGAAATTGTTCCGCTTTTATTCTAAAGGAAAAACCGCCTTTGCCGGGATGGGCCCAAATATGTAGAAGCATATATATATTTGGTGTAGAGATCATAGGTAACCGAAAGCTTGGATATAAACATATACCCAGCCATCCTTTTGTAATATTTTTCGTGCATAGTATTTGCGCTGCATATATTTTGTGCTATACTAAATCAGTGCCGTTGCATAAAGCTTTTAAGTCTTTGTAAACGCAAAATATGTTAA
>JAENYV010000003.1 GCA_016841605.1 Dethiobacter alkaliphilus
TTTATTTAGTTGTTCTTAGCCAATTTGCTATGCTAACTGTAAAAGTCAGGTTATAGCACAGTAAAACGCCGCGAAACATCTTTTCAACTTTTTTCAGTCTTTTTTACCTTTTGCACTTTTTCGCCTTCATCTTCCTATCCCAAGCAACAGGAAACAGCGGGTTCTTTCCGGCTATAATTTTTCGGCATTACCGTAAATTTCTTTTTTATCTTTTTCAGTTAATATACACTCAATAGCAAAAGCAATTATAATAACCAGAAAAATGTTGGCAATAAACCTTGTTATAGTAAATCTCCACCCCATAGACGAAACTTCAAACAGCAGCAATGGTATTCTTATACTCGTGCAGGAACATATAAAAATTAAAACATTTGAAAGTTTGCCGCCCTTTTTCAGCAACATGCCTGCCACCGGCAATAAGGCATATAACGGAACTGCGGTGACCACCCCTAAAAGAAAAGAAAGCAGAATACCTCGCATGCCTGATTCCTCACCCATAGTTTCAAGCATGGTTTCCCTTTCCACCCAGACATCAAGCAAACCGATACAAATGAAAATTGGAGTTAGTGTAAACAAGAAGTTTGCAAAAGTTTCCCCGGTAAGGGCAAACGATTTACTTCCCACTTGCGGAAAGAAAATGAGGATAAAAAAGTTGACTGTCAGAACGGCCAGAAAGAAACCGTATCTTTGCAAAAATGTCTTCATCGCAGCACCACCACGATAATAAAGGCCGCCAGAAAGGAAAAAATGAGCGCCAATAGATTGCGCAGCAGGGTTGTCTTTTTCCCGAAATACTTCATTTCAAGGGGCATGGTCACAAAGCCTACCGTCGTTAATGTCGAAATAAAAACGGCAATCTGCATTAGACCAGCGCCATTTTGCAGCAATTCGGAGGCAATTGGAAAAGCGATTAAAGCCGGAATGATGGCCGCCGAACCGAGCAGGGCCGATAAAAGCAGGCCTTTTACGCCTGACTCTGCACCAATAAGAGTATTTATCGTTACCGGCTGTGCGACTGCAAGCATCAGCCCCACAAGAAACAGGATGCCAAGAAATTGCGGCAGAACAGCCCAAAACATCCTCCAGGCCTTTTTTAAAGCCAGTATGGTTTTCCTTTTGCTCTTTATCAAAGATAAGAGCAGTAAAATTCCCGTAATCCCATAAAGGCAACAGGTAAACATAGCGTTCATATTAGGTCCCCCTTTTCTCGCTACCCGAAAACACTTTATTTTTTTGTCCTGATTATAGTATAATTTGGCCGGGAGGTATGTTGCGCACGCAACATAATATGAGATCGCAACATAATATAATGATGAATGCATATGCAAAAATGTTGGAACAAACAGGCCTTTTTGCCGGCATTGCGCCGAATGACATTGAAGAGATGCTCGGCTGCCTCAATGCCCTACGCATGGAATACGAAAAGAACGAAATGGTCCTGTGGGAGGGCGATAAAATAAATGATATCGGCATTGTGCTTTCAGGACGTGCACGTTCTATAAAAGAAGATATCTCCGGAAAAACCGTTATTGTTACTCTTTTGGAAAAAGGCAGTTTTATAGGTGTTTTATTGGCAGCCAGCCAGGAACGTAAAAGTCCTGTGTCGGTGCAGGCGTTGGATCATCTTTCTGTCCTCTTTATTACCATAGAGAGTGTGCTGAAACGATGCGCCAAAGCCTGTCCGAGGCATGACCGTTTATTGCGCAATGTCCTTGACGGCATTGCGGAAAAGGCATTGGTTTTGCACGACCGAAATGATTGTTTGATAAAGCCGACTGTCCGAGAAAAAGTTTTGACCTATTTAGCAAGGGTAGCAAAAGAACAAAAAAGCCGCGCCTTCACGATTCCTTTTGACAGAAAAGCCATGTCGGAATACTTGAATGTCGAGCGCAGCGCTCTCTCCAGGGAGCTTTCTCAAATGAGAAAAGAAGGGCTGATTGATTTTTATAAAAACAACTTCAGGTTGCTTTAGAGTAAAGAGTACCCCTGAATTTGAAGTCCTTTTCACTGATAAGTTTTTATTTTTAAATTTCAGCATATTGACAATACTTTAATTGATTTTTATAATTTAATCATACTTAACGGTAAGTAAAAAATGGGGATATTGGATGGAAGACATTTTTTTAGGAGGAGGAGCGGAAGGTGCACTTGCCGGAATTTAATTATTATGAACCGCACAGCCTCGATGAAGCGGTAGAGTGCCTGAATGAAGGCCAAAGGGGGGCTGTTGTTGCCGGGGGGACGGATCTGGTGGTGGCGCTGAAACAAAGATTGCAAAAGCCCGGCTTTCTTTTAAGTCTGGATAAAATCCCTTCCTTAAAAGGGATAAAGAGCTCTAACGAATTTCTTTCCCTGGGAGCTATGACTACACTGGAGGAGATCATTAAGTCATCACTTATTAAGGAAAGATTTCCAGCCCTGTCTAAAGCTGCACGGGAGGTGGGCTCACCCCTGCTGCGTAACATCGCCACAATAGGCGGAAATATCTGTCTGAATTCCCGCTGCCGCTTTTATAACCAGTCTGCTTTTTGGCGTTCTGCAAACGATCTCTGTTATAAAGCCGGTGGAATAACCTGTCACGTAACGAAGAGAAAAAATTACTGTGCTTCCACATTTTGTGCCGACATCCCACCAGTGCTTCTAGCTTATGGTGCCGTAGTCAAGCTGGTTGGACCCCAGGGGGAAAGAACCATCATGCTAAAAGATTTTTACACAGGTGAAGGGCGTTTTCCCAATGAGATCATGGCCGGAAGCAGGGAGATTCTCACGGAGGTCACAATACCCTTTCCTCCTGCCGAATTAAAAAGTACTTATTACAAGTTTCGTCTCCGCGACTCCATAGACTTTCCTCTGATCGGTGTGGCGGTGGCCTTCGAGGCGGATGAAAAAGGCAGATGCAAAGGGATTCGCCTGGTTTTTACGGGAGTGGGCTCCGGGCCCTTTGAGTTCCGCCATGCCGGGGAAATGCTCTCCGGGAGCGAGTTAAAGGAAGAACTCGTCGCACAGGTGGCGGAGAGAGCTGCGGGGGAAATTCATCCCCTGAAGACAGATCTAATCTCTCCCCGCTATAAACGGGAAGTGGCCAAAGTCATCATTAAGGAAGCGATTATGGAAGCGGGGGGTGGGCGATGATGATGAAAAAAAACATTCATTTGGAAATAAATGGAGAGATAAAGGATTTAACAGTGGATGTCAACAGGACATTGTTGGAAGTGCTGCGTGAGGACCTGAATCTCACGGGAACAAAAAAAGGGTGTAATCAGGGAGAATGCGGGGCCTGCACAGTTCTCCTGGACGGCAAACCGGTTTCATCCTGCAGCCTGCTGGCCGTCAAGGCTGATGGTAAATCAATTTTTACTGTTGAAGGGCTGGCACCGGAGGGGCAGCTTCATCCCATTCAACAGACCTTTAATGAAAAGGGGGCTATTCAATGCGGTTTCTGTACTCCGGGGATGATTTTAGTTACAAAACAGCTGCTCGATAGCAATCCCAGCCCGGACGAACAGGAGATTAAAGAGGCCATCTCCGGCAATATTTGCCGCTGCACAGGTTATGTGCAGATTATTGATGCCATTAAAGCGCTGTCGGATGTTACGAAAAAGTAAGAGGTGATTCATCCTTCCATTTCCATTAAGCTGAGGTGGTGCTGTAATGAAGGAATACAAGATAGTAGGTAAGGGTTTGCCGAGGGTTGATGGGCCGGCCAAGGCTACCGGAAAGGCCGGGTATACTGTAGATGTGCATCTTCCCGGAATGCTTTACGGAAAGATCCTGAGGAGTCCTTACCCCCATGCACGGATCATCAGCATTGATACGGGTGAGGCGGAAAAACTTCCCGGCGTGAAGGGGATAGTTACGGGAAAAGAGTTGCATAACGTGCGCTACGCCTTTGTCGATACACCCCGTTATCCCGCTGACGAACAGCCTCTGGCTGTTGACAGGGTAAGGTATATTGGAGACGAAGTGGCAGTTGTTGCCGCAGAGAGTGAAGCCATTGCCGAAAAAGCCGTTGAGTTAATCAAAGTGGAATATGAAATTCTTCCCCCGGTATTTAAAGCGGAGGAGGCTATGAAGGAGGGAGCCCCTCTTATTCACGATGAACAGCTTGAGGGGACATCGTCATGGGAACAATGGGGGGTTGCACAGAAGAAAAAAAGCGGTGAAGCAAAGAGCGGAGCTAACAATATCAGCGGGCACTCTCGCGTTAGCTATGGGGATGTGGAACAGGGTTTTAAAGAAGCCGATTATATACGGGAGGATGTCTTTGACCTGAAGGCCACCGCGCACTGCCCCATGGAACCACATGCAGCTGTGGCAAACTTTGATGCTGTCAGCGGAACACTCCATGTTTGGCTTTCTACCCAGGGTATCTTTCTGAAACGCTTTTTCCTGAGTAAAACTCTAAAGATTCCTACCGCCAAAATACGAGTCCATCATACTTATGTGGGGGGCGCTTTCGGAGGCAAAATTGATCTTTTCCCCTACGAATATTGTGCCGCGTACCTGGCCATGAAAATAAAAAGGCCCGTTAAAATAGAGCTGGATCGGGAAGAGGTTTTTATGACAACACGGCAGCGCCATCCCATGACTATTACGGTTAAGACAGGGCTGAAAAAAGATGGCGCTATCCTCGCCCAGGATATACGCGTAATCGCCGACAACGGCGGGTACCGGGGCTCGGGACCGGTCGTTGTCTTTCTCTGCCACGGCTTTAGTTATCCTATTTATAATATCCCCAACTACAGGTACGAGGGCTTCTCCGTGTACACCAATAATCCAATCCGCGGTCCCCAAAGAGGGCATGGTGCTCCCCAGATAAGATTCTCATTGGATTCGCACATTGATCTGATTGCCCGGGATCTCGGTCTGGACCCGGTAGAAATGATGTTGAAAAATGTCCGGGTGCAGGGAGACGTGCTGCCCAACGGGGATGTGCTGAACAGTTGTGGTCTGAGCGAATGTATTGAGGGGGCAGCCCGGGCAATTGGCTGGAAGGAAAAAAGGCGGCAGTTTAGCACGGCCGAAGGGGACGGCAGATACCGCAGAGGGGTAGGAATATCCGTCTGTTCCATGTTTAGCGGGGCTATGTACTATCCCTTTGCTTCTTCTGCCGTCGTCAAATTGCACGATGACGGTTCTGCCACCTTATTCACAGGGGCACAGGATATTGGGCAGGGCAGCTACACAACCCTTTCTCAGGTTCTGGCGGAGGAGTTGGGAATCTGTCTGGAAGATGTGCATGTTGTGGCCGGAGATACGGATCTCTGCCCCATTGATCTGGGCAGTTTTCTGAGCGGAACGGCTCTGGTTACCGGGAGCGCGGTGAAGATGGCGGCGGCAGATGCCAGGAGGCAGGTTTTAGAGGGTGCTGCTGAGTTGTTGGGAGTAGACGATATTAACGAACTGGATACCCGGGAAAAGAAAATTTTCGCAAGAAAAGAGCCGGAAAGGTATGTAACCTTTCAGCAGGCCATTCAGACCGGTGTCCTGAGAAAGGGGAACCCTGTCATCGGAATTGGATATTACAAAGGATATGATAAAACGGATCGCTATCCCAGCCTGGCCAAAGGTAAAGGACTCTTTACAGGAGCTTACGGGTTTGCCGCTCAGGCAGCAGAAGTAGAGGTGGACACCTGGACAGGAAAGGTCAGATTGGTAAAAGCGGTAACTTTTCATGATTGCGGTTATCCGTTGAATAAAACCATTGTGGAAGGCCAGATTCACGGATGCGCCTCCATGGGAGCCGGTCAGGCTTTATCCGAGGAGATATACCTGCAAAAAGGACAGCTTTTTAATCCCTCTTTTTTAACTTACCGGCTTCCTATCTCAACGGACACCCCCGAATCGGTGGAAGGCATTGTGGCTTCTCTTGAACCCAGCGGACCCTTTGGGGCCAAGGAGGTCGGTGAGGGATCTGTGGCGGGAATTTTAGGTGCGATCGCCAATGCGGTCCATGACGCTACCGGGGTGCGCATTAAAAGCCTGCCGATTACACCGGATAAATTACTCCCGGCTCTGCTCGAAGTTCTTGTATAATAAAAAAGCGGGGGACACACTATGTCGAAGATCCTCTCTTCATTCAATCTCTACTCCGGATCAAACGGTGCATTCTCCGCTTAAAACTTAATCGGTTATTTTACTTCGGAAAAGCTTTTATTATTGCATCATAAGGAAGCAAGACGCAGGAATGACGGCTCTTGTAATTTTTTACTTCCCAAAACATTTGATGGCTTTTTAAAAAACCTGTCTGTTCTTTCAACGATTTTTCAAAAGTTAATCGCATCTTTTTTATAGACATTAAGTCGAGGCCTTTCGCGATAGAAGCTAAATAAAAACATGAAGCTTTACAAAGTAAACATCCACGAACTTGGAATGATATAGATTGTATTTTACCTTCTATTGTTTTCAACTCAACAGTAACCCTATCACCACACAAGGGATTATTTACCGTTAGCTTAAACTGGGGGTCAGTCAATGGATGAGAAAATTCTTTTCTATTTGCCCATTCCTTTAACGCTAGACTATATAAACCTTCACCCATTTTCTACATTCCTTTCTAAAATGAATGAAAACAGTCATTTTATTGCGCTCTATTTACTGAAAAATCCGAAGACATTCTTCTATACCGTTTAACAATGCATGTACATCACTTTCACTATTATAAGGTGCTAAACTTGCTCTTGTACTCCCATCTAAATTCCATAATTCATGTAAAGGCTGTGCACAATGGAAGCCTCCTCTTACCGCTACCCCAAAATAATTATTTAATACCTGGCAAATATCATGAGGGTGGATACCTCGAATAACAAAAGATACTAACGATAATCTTGTTTTATTTTCATCCGGACCAAGAATGCGAATTATTTCTCTACCTCTATCTATTAAATTCAAGCCATTGATTATCTGTATAACCAATTTCTTCAAATGTGAATGAATACCATCAATATCCTGATTTTTCATCCAACTCAAGGCAGTCGCTAAACCGATAGCTTGCGTAATGGGAGGAGTTCCTGCCTCAAAACGATGGGGAATCTCAGCATATTCCGTCTCCGTAAAACTAACATTTTGAATCATTTCCCCTCCCCCAAAAACAGGCGAAAGGGTTTGAAGTATTTCCTTTCGACCCCATAAGGCACCGATACCATTTGGTCCAAAAACTTTGTGACCTGAAAAAACATAAAAATCAATATCAAATTCAGGCAAATTTAATGGCCCGTTTGCTACCATCTGGGCCCCATCCAACAAGATTTTTGCACCACATTGATGTGCCAACTGAGCAATAGGCGCAATATTTGTTATAGAAGCAGTGACATTAGAACCGTGAGTTATTGCTACAAGTTTTGTTTTTGATGTAATAAATTCATCTAACTTAGTAAGATCCAAACATCCGTCTTCTTTAACAGGTAAAAATCGTAAAGTTACACCTGTTTGGTTTTTCAACATCTGCCAAGGAACAAGATTACTGTGATGCTCCAATTGGGAAAGAAGAATTTCATCCCCTGGGTTCAAATTTTGTCCGAATGTTTGAGCAATAATATTTATTCCCGCTGTAGTACCACTAGTAAAAATTATTTCCTCAGCATCCTCTATGTTCAAATAACTCGCAACCACACTACGTGCATTTTCATAAGCTTCAGTTGCCCTTTCTGCCAGATAATGGTTACCTCTATTTACGTTGGCCCTACAACTTTTGTCATGTTTAACTTGAGCATCAATTACTAGATCAGGTATTTGAGTTATAGCTGCATTATCCAAATAATGAATCTTTTCGGAGAAATCCTGCTTAAAAAAACTAAATTGTTTTAAAAAGTAATCTATATTAAAAGAAACCACTTACATCCTCCTTGGCCTTTAAATACTTATTTTTTTAAATGAAGATTTTCTGTTATCTGTGCCATGATAGATATAGAGATTTCAGCCGGTGTTTTTGCACCAATGTATAGACCAACAGGACCGTGGATTCGAGCAAGCGCTTCTTTTGAAAAACCTGCTTTTATCAGCCTGTCTAATCGGCTCTTATGTGTTTTTAAACTACCAAGGGCCCCAATATAAAAAGCCCCCGAATTAAGTGCGGTTAACAGTGCAGGATCATCTAATTTAGGATCATGGGTAAGAATAGCGATAGCTGTCCGGGAATTTATTCCTATCTTTTCCAGTGCTTCATCCGGCCAATCCGTTAAAATTCTAACATTTGGAAATCTCTCAGGATTAGCAAACGCTTGTCGCGGGTCAATAATAGTTACCTCATATCCTGTCAATTGTGCTAATTTTGCAAGATATTGAGCAATATGCACCGCCCCAATGATCACTAATCTTAAAGGAGTTAAAAAATTATGGATAAAAAAAGTTTGATCGCAATAATTAAATTTATTATTAAAACCTGATTGATAGGAATTAATTACAGCTTGTTTTAATTCCAAAGGAAGCTCGGCATTTATTTCATTATTTTCGATTTTAACTATGGTCTTTTCATTATTAGTAAGATTAGTAACAAGTGAAACCAAATGTTTCTGAAGTTGCAAAGATATCAGTTTTTGCAACATTTCCTTATACATATTAACCCTTTCAATATAGACTTCGATCTTTCCGCCACAAGCCAGTCCGACTTCCCATACTTCATCTTCTGCCATCCCAAAGGTTAAACATCGCTGCTTGCCGGTATTAATGACTTCCAATGCCTCGGTAATAACCGCACCTTCAATACATCCCCCTGAAATTGATCCTTCAAAAAGTCCTTTTTCATCAATTACTAATTGGCTTCCAACGGGGCAGGGGCTCGAACCCCAAGCTTCAGTTACGGTAGCAAGCGCTACTTTACGTTCTTCATTTATCCAGTCAAGGGCTATTTCAATTACATTTTGTTTCATTTTATTTATTCTCCTTTCACCTTGATTCTTCAATTACAGAAAGTAATTTCTTCAAACTTGCTTCTTTTGGTTTAGGATTACAATAATACCATTAAATTTCAAAGTTTAATTAATAATTATTCGTCTCGTTAGATTAATAATTACATTTTGTCATATCCTTGTCTAATTCATTATTTTAATATAAAATATTTATACTATTTAATAAATCAATAGCTAATAAAGATTAAACAAGACAAGGAAAACCGGAAGGTGAAAAAAGAAAAAGATGTCTGATCCTATGATTGCAAAGGCCGCGGAGGAAGGGTATCTGGAGTCAGCAGACGGGATATGGCGTAAGACCCTCGTTTACGGGGAAAAAACCTTGTTGACCGAGTTCCGGCTGCAGAAGGGCAGCAGATTACCTGCCCACAGCCATCCCCATGAGCAGACCGGTTATCTTGTTTCCGGAGAAATTATTCTGTTTTTGGCTGGAAAACGGCATGAAATAAAACCGGGGGATTCCTGGTCCATCCCCGGAGATTTGGAGCACAGTGCGGAGATTTTGGCGGATTCTGTTGCTGTGGAGGTATTTTCGCCCGTGCGGGATGATTTCCTGCCCGCAAAAAAATGAGGTTCTTGCAGGCAGCGATCAACAGGCCGCAGGCCGGCAAGATACCCTAATGCCCAGTCGTATCGATAAAGTTAATAGACCGGAGCAACATCGAATTGCTTCAGAGCAATTGATCAAATCTATGCTGTTTGTGTTTTATAACGAATGATTCCCCGGCCAAGTAATTCCAACAAGAACTTGGCTTTTTCTCGCAATAATTCGTCCTTGCATCCCAGAAATTGAGAAAACGCATCTTCCTTTATCAGGGCTGCCTCGTCCAAAGTCTTCCCTTTCACCAATGTACAAAGAATCTCTATGGTTACGTTGGTTATGGGATCACTGATACATTGATACTTGATATCAAAAATAATGTTGTTGACCACTTGGATATAGAGATACAAGAAATCGTCCGTGTTTCCACAGACGGGGCTGACTTCACCGAAAGTTTCCAGGAAAATGGATGCATTTTCAAGTTTACCTATATGCTCAAATCCAGTTTTTAATAATTTTTGGTAATACGCTGTAACTGCTTCTTGCATTTCGTTATCCCCCCTAATTCACTGACTTCAAGCTTAGATATAGCCGCGCTCTTTAAATATCTCATCTAGCGTTTCCAGGAATATCCGACATTCATCCATGGTATTGTAGAAGTAGCAGGAAACCCGGTACACCATTCTATGCTCACTGTGCGATATGGGGCGGGTCCATTCCTGTCCGAACTTCTCGTTAAAATAGGGATGCACACAGAAAACACCGTCCCTGATCATGACGTTATTCTTTTCGCTAAGCTCGGCTGCTATCCCCAACGCATTCGGCCGTTTGACTTCGAAGGTCAAGATTCCGCCCCTTTGTGACGCATTTTGGGGGCCGATGATTCTGAACCATCCCGTATCTCCATAACGGTTTATCAGTTCCTCGGTCAGAAAATGGTTCAAGCTGCCTTCATGCTCCCTTATCCTGTCCATTCCAATCTGCTGTAGGTATTGAACAGCTACTCCCGAGGCAATCTGGGCGGGGTAATTCTGAATTCCTGCTTCGAATCTATACGGCGGAAGCATAAGGGTGTAGTAATGATATGTCGAATTGGCGACTGTTCCACCGCCCTGAATGACAGGTGCGATCACATGATCCGCCTCATCCTCTTCATGGGGATTTTGTCCAAGAAGTTCTTTTTTCCCATAAAGCACACCCACCCCTCGCGGCCCACACATCTTATGAAGTGAAAAAGCCAGGAAATCGACGTCCAGGTTCTGAACGTCAATCGTTTGGTGGGGCGCGGTCTGAGCGCCGTCCAGGAGTACCAGGGCACCGTATTGATGTGCAATTTTGGTTATTTCTTTTGCAGGTATGGTATAACCGGTTATGTTTGACGTGTAGGCCATACTGACCAATCTGACCCGGTCCGTTTTCATCTTCCGCTCGAAAGCATCTAGATCAAAGTCATCCTGTTCATTGGGTACTGTAAAATCAACCTTGATACGTCCAGTTTTCTGCAACTTCAGCCAGGGAAGCAAATTCGAATTGTGTTCCTTATCGGTCAGTAAAACAACATCCCCGGGCTGGAATGGAAAACCAAGTGCCACCATATTGAGGGCATGAGTTGTATTCATGGTAAAAATGATTTCTTTTTCAGAACCCGCGTTGATAAACTCGGCAATGATCCGGCGTGGCCCCTTTATGCCCTTTCCGGAATTTCCTTCAATGCGTTCGGAAACCTCTTGGGCAAACCAATGACGGCTTCTTGTGCCGCTACATGAGGGATATTCCGTATAATACTCTTGAATTGCCTCAATGACCTGTCTGGGCACCATGGTTGTGCACGCATTATCCAGATAAATGGGGGGTTTCCCCTTTCTCTGTCTCTTAAGTGAGGGAAAGTTTTCTCTACATTCCTCAATTGATTTTCTGCTATCCATACTGTTCCGCCTCGTCCTGGTAACCTGGTTTATTATTGCTATTACCAAAGGTTCCAATTGTTTTTATTAAAAGCAGTATCACCTTTATATTTTATTTGGATTTTTCATTTTCTCCAGGTAAAATTTTAAAGTCACAACAGCCCTTTTTACCCGCCTCTTCTTTTACTTCAACAATTTTCATGTCACAACATCCTGACTTTGGCCTTTTAAGAAAGCCAAACAAACCCTTCTTTTCTTTTTTTTCTGTTTTCATTTTCAAACATCCTCCGGTATTATCTTTCTATTATTTGGATTTAGCCAAATAGCGTTTATATTCCGCAAACAAAGCTCTCTTGTATTCTCTTTCAGCACTTTCCGGGACATAATTTTTTTGTTGCACTATATCCAACAGTTTTTCAGTAGCTTTTTCATCCGCTAAGTCAAGGTCCTTTATATCCAGAAAAGCTTGTTCTAATCCGAACAAACCTACCTGTATACCGCCAACGTTTAGCTTATAGATCTTAGGTGCATTAGGATCACAACAGCTGCTCATATATATATCTTTCCTCCTTTCATTTTATAATAATGGGTGAAGAGTTTGGAAAATGCACCCGGTCAGGATAGCCACAGTGAGAATCGTAACCGCAAAGGTAGCCACCAACCTGGGCTTAAATATTGATGCCAATAGGGTTAATTCAGGAATACTTGCTCCCGCTCCGCCGATTATCAGCGCCAATAACGTTCCCAGACTCATACCTTTGGCCAGCAATACAGAAGCAATAGGGATCAAAGTTTCAACCCGAATATACATGGGAACTCCAATGACGGCAGCAACCGGTATCGCAAGAGGGTTACCCGGTCCGGCCACTTTAATGATGAATTGCTCCGGCACAAAACCGTAAATAAACGAACCGATAGCGGCACCTATAATTAAGTAAGGAACGACCTGAAGAAATAAGGCCCACGTTTGCATACCGGCACGTATCACCTTTTCTTTTTTAGTTAACGGTTCATCATTTGATCCATCTTCTGTACAACAACCAAATTGGATGCGTACATTTTTATATGTGCCGGCTAGACCCATTCGCTCCCATAATGCTCCAATGAAAACAGCTAAAATAAAAGTTATTATCCCATAAAGAAGAGTAAATTTCCAACCCATCATAGTTAGAAAAAGTATAAGTATGACCGGATTAAGAAGAGGTGAAGAAATTAGAAAGGACATGGATGCACCAAAAGGGGCGCCTCCGTTAAGTAAACCTACCAAGATGGGAATGGTGGAGCAGGAGCAAAAAGGGGTAAGTGCCCCTAAAGCAGCCCCCAGTATATTTCCAAGCCACTTTTTCGGTTTTGTGAGAAACCGTTTTATTGTTTCTTCGCTGACAAACTCCTGGAGCAAAGCAATCAGAAAAGAGATACCAATGAATAACGCCAGCAGTTCACCGGTGATCAAGAGAAAGTACTTTCCTGCAATAACGAGATTATTTATCTCAAACATAATAATCCCTCTTGTCCGTTATTCTTCTTTTCCCAACCCCAGGATATAGACGGCAACTTCTCTCCATGCCGCTGAAGCCACTTGATATGCACGTTCCCCGGCAGATGTAATTGTATACACTTTTCGTTCACGCCCGGAAACCACCTGGGTAGTTAAATTGACCATTCCGGCATCCGTAAACTCTTTTAATACCGGATAAAGACTTCCCTCAGTAGGTGCACAACAACCATTTGTAAGAGATGAAACATGCTTGGTTATTTCATAGCCGTGTAGCGATTGCTGGTTAAGCACATGTAAGATAAAGAAACGGGAAAGGCTCATTTTAATCAGGCTGGCCCAGTATTCCGGAGACTCATATTTAGTATCATTCATTAAATAGTAACTACTCCTTATATATTATCCTTTGATGTATATGCCCCAAATATATTATGATTTGTATAACATAATTTGTCAAGAAGAAATTATGAATGAAGCATTGCCCCCTGGTTTTTTTAATTGTATCGTGCCCGCTAAACCCTGGACTTGCTTCCGGAATTGCTTAATCCCCACTTTTGCCCCAGTGCACTTTGCTTCTTACCGTTACAGTCAACTTTTTTGCAGCATCGAGGGAAACCAGTATTTTGTTCTTAGACAGAAACTTACAAGTAAAAGCATAATGGGAACCTCAATCAGTACCCCCACAACCGTGGAAAGTGCGGCCCCCGATTCCAGGCCGAAGAGGGTAATTGCGGTGGCGATGGCTACCTCGAAGTGGTTGCTGGCGCCGATCATTGAAGCAGGAGCGGCTTCTTCATAAGTGATGCCTATTATTTTGGAGGCGCCGTAACCCAGCCAAAAAATAAATAGCGTCTGGATAACGAGAGGAACGGCAATCAAGGCCACTACGAGGGGGAAACGCAGTATTACTTCTCCCTGCAGCATAAAGAGGAAGATAAGAGTGGCCAAAAGGGCGAGAATGGAGATGTTGCCCATGTTTTTTATAAAGACACCCTCATACCATTCCATACCCTTACTTTTAATGAGTCGGGTACGGGTAAAGTAGCCGGCTACCAGGGAAACACCCACATAAAGCAGAACACTGTAAAAGATGGTCATAAAAGGGACAACCATCTCGGCAACACCTAGTAAAAAATTGCCGAGGGGAGCATAGAGGACCAGCATGGTGAGAGAGTTAATGGCGACCATAACCAGTGTCAGCCCCATAAATCCTCTGGAGAGATAGCACCAGACCAGTACCATGGCAGTACAGGGTGCTATCCCTAAAAGGATCATCCCGGCAATATATTCCGTAGCCATATTATATTCCATATATGGAGCCCAGATGATGCGCATGAACAGCCACGCAAAGAAAAACATGGTAAAAGGCTTGATGCCCCAATTTATTATTAAAGTCATAAGAACCGGTTTGGGCGCCTTGACGGCGTTAACCACTTCGCTAAAGTCGATCTGCAACATAATGGGGTACATCATGGCAAAGAGAAAGATAGCGACAGGAATATTGACCTGGGCTACCTGCAGAGAGTTGAGCAGCTGCGCGGAGGCCGGAAAAGCTGCCCCCAGGCCGATCCCCGCTAATATACATAAAGCAACCCAAACTGTTAAATACTTGTGAAAAAAACTCAGCTGATACTCTTTTGTTTCATTCATCATTCGAAGCCTCCACAGAAAAATTAATCTACGCGCCACCTGTTTTTATCCGGGGAAAAAAGCACCGTAAAGCAAACCCGCCAGAGTAGACATGAGAACCACCAGAGCGACATAAACCAGCGTTTTGGGGGTTCCCATTACGCTGCGGATAACCAGCATGTTGGGTAGACTCAGCGCCGGTCCCGCCAACAGCAGGGCGAGGGCGGGACCCTGGCCCATCCCCAGGCCGAGAAGTCCCTGCATAATGGGAATTTCGGTCAGGGTGGCAAAATACATAAATGCACCGACAATAGAGGCTAAAAAATTGGCCTGCAGGGAGTTGCCTCCCACTGCCGTTTCAATAACGCCTGAGGGGATAAGGCCCGCTTCAACTCCGGGGCGCCCCATGAGCAACCCTGCCACAAGGACACCACCGAAAAGCAGCGGCAGGATCTGCTTGGCAAAAGTCCAGCTGGCATCTACCCAGCTGAGGCGTTCATAATCTTCAAACCAGCGCACCAGAACAAAAGCGAGTATCCCCAACAGGATAATAACCAGGTACCACTTGATGGCGAAGATAAAATTCCAGAAACCTGTCGCCTCCTGCGGCCTTCCCCAGGCTGCAAAGATCAGGATGAGTACGAGCACCACAAAATAAAAGAGGTTCTGGGCCGGGCTGCGCCTTTCTTCCTGGTCAAACATCTGCCCCATTGATGCTTTAGCTTTTTCTGCTTCCTCATGACGGTAAATAAAAGCCATGAACAGCCCGATTACCACGGCAAAAAGAACGGCCCCCACAGCCCTGGCCAGACCCAGCTGCCAGCCCAAAACCCGCGCCGTGAGAATTATGGCCAGGATGTTAATAGCCGGGCCGGAGTACAGGAAAGCGGTGGCCGGGCCGATCCCCGCTCCTTTTTTCCAGATGCCGGCAAATAGAGGCAGTACCGTGCATGAGCATACCGCGAGGATACCTCCGGAAACGGAGGCCACTGAGTAGGCAAGGTATTTGGGAGCTCCTCCTCCGAAGTACTTGAGAACCGCGCCCTGGGAAACAAAAATAGAAATAGCCCCGGCAATAAAAAAAGCGGGTACCAGGCAGAAAAGGACATGTTCCCGGGCATATTCCTGCAGCATATGGAATGCTTCCAGAATAGAGACCTGCACTAGCGTATTGTTGAATGGGACAAAATAGGCTGCCAGAAATACGCCTACAATCAGTGTTAACTTATGCCATTCCTTCATTTATCTTCATCTCCTGATAACTGTTATTTAACCGGCTTTCGGGAATACCCGGTTAAAGGCTAATTTTTTATGATAGCTCTTCCTTAATCCACTTTTTAATTTCTTCTTTGCGGGGTACACGGCCGAATACTTTGACTTTTTCGTTTACCACCAGTCCCGGAGTCATCATGATATCGTGCTCCATGATTTTATCCATAAGCATTAATAATTAAAAACATGGCCAATTCCAGTAAATAAAACAGACAGATCAAGTCTCAAAATGAGCAGGATTTTAGAGTTTTACTCTATCAGTTCTCTAATTATGTCCTGAACAAGCTTAGAAATTTGATCCCTGACCGCTCGGAATTTAGCCATTTTTTCAACATCTGATCCCTCTGCTCCGGCCGGGTCTTCCAAAGGCCAGTGACGCTTTTGAACCTTCCCCGCTACTACCGGGCAGCTTTCCCGGGCATCTCCGCACAGGGTTATAATGTAATCAGCTTGATCCAGTATATTCTTATCGATAGCTTTAGAAATTTGAGCGGATATATCTATCCCGGCTTCTTTCATTACAGCAACAGCCTTGGGGTTAACACCGGCAGGGGAGATCCCGGCGCTGTAAACTTCCATGCCATCTCCGCCAAAGTATCTGGCAAAGCCCTCCGCCATCTGGCTGCGGCATGAGTTGCCGGTGCACAAAAAAACTATTTTAATCTTGGGTTTCATTTTTTTGTAATCCCCCCCATTTTTTTTGTTGAAGTCGACCGTATACGGTCTTCCTTTTACCTGGACTGTTATCTTTTCATTTATCTTTTCAGCAGTTTGTCGTTTTAGTAATATGGCTAAACTAGCCATCAGAGCCACCGCCTCATCACCGAATAGTTTTCTTAATTTGGATCTCATCTCCATCTTTTATTTCTTTAGCGGGACCTTCTGCATCTACTTTCTTTTTATTAACCAGCACTTCAATATTTGAATGCAGTGCCGGCGCATCTCCTATCTCATAAAATAGAATGTCTTTCATTTTGGGTAAAAGGCTTACAAGATGGTTGAGGCATTCGCCCACTGTTTTGCCATTTACCTCAAATTCCTGTTTTCCTTTCGTAATGACAGACAGGCTGCTTTGAAGATATAACTTTATACTCATCTCAGGGTACCTCCTGCAGTAGAAGTTTTGCTTGCCAGGCACCCCGTGCCCCCTCTGGTAACGCACGCGGGACCAATGCGTTCAGCTTTCTTAAGCCTCTCAAGATCCTCCTTTGTGACAGGGCTGCTTTCGAGAGCCCGCATGATGCCGGTCAGTATGTCGTTAACATAATTTTTCGTCTGGTCGGTATCAATGGAGTAAAGCGCCCAGCGGCCCTCCCTCCTTAAGTTGAGCAGTCCCGTATCGTAAAGGGCGCTCAATATCCGCGATGCCTTGGACTGAGAAATCTCCATAACCTGCATTACCTCGCATACGCAACACTCCCTTTCCTGGAGAAGGTTGAGGACTCTGAGCCTCGACTCGTCGGAAAGGACTTTAAGCAACTTCGTAAGTTTTCTCATAAAAAAACCTCCAGCAAATTCAAATGCATATTATTGCATATATGCATATAATAGCTTGCCCAGGACTTTTTGTCAATGTTCTTAAAGAAGAAAGTTAAAAGGTGACATGAACTTTTTGGGGCCAACGAAAGACTCCTTTTGTTGTTGTACTTAAATAAGCAAAACACTACGGGAAAACCCGTACAAAGAAAAATGGCACGATAATTGTTCCATGCCATTTAGTAAAAGACTTTATTTCTTATTTCTTATTTCTTTACACTTTTTATTAATTTCCTGATAGGCAAGTTTCATCGCATCAATGCTAATGGTACAGCCCATTTGATATCTTTTTCAGCAAAGCATCCAGCAGAGTCAACAGCCTGCTCATTTTATCGCGGTCGCTGCTGGGACGCATACTTTGATAAATTAACATCCGGACTGCTTCCCTGTTATTTAAACGCGTAATATAATTTTTATTTGCCTGCTGAAGAAAAACAACGGTCTGCAAGGGTACCTTTATGTTTGCATTCAGGTTGCTCTTCCGCTCCACGGCGTACCGTAGACATGAAATTGCGCCTCCCTTAATCCGTCAGGTGCGCTAAATTCTGCTAAATTCTGCTATTTGCAAAACTTTTTACTTAGGATAGTAAGGCACGGTCATTGCTAAATTCCTCACCGCTGGCTTGGCCGAAACGTTGCAAAAGAGCCTCCACAGTTAACTGTTGTTTGGTCTCGCCTTTTATATCCAACAAAATGCGGCCGTCATACATCATTATCAACCGGTTACCATGCTTAATGGCATCCCTCATATTATGGGTAACCATCAAAGTAGTAAGCTTACCTTCTTCAATGAATTTATCGCTAAGCTCCAGGACCTTGGCTGCTGTTTTGGGATCAAGGGCTGCCGTATGTTCATCCAGCAGTAAGAGCTTTGGTTTCCTGAGCGTAGCCATTAAAAGTGTCAAGGCCTGACGCTGACCGCCGGAAAGTAATCCAACCCTGGCACCCAGGCGATTCTCCAACCCTAAATCCAAAGGTCTGAGTAACTCTTTATAGAGCTCCCTCTCTTTCTGACTGATACCCCACCTTAAACTGCGATTCCGGCCACGGCGGTAAGCAAGGGCCAAATTTTCTTCAATTTCCATATTGGCGGCAGTTCCGACCATCGGATCCTGAAAAACACGTCCCAAAATGCCGGCACGTTTATGTTCGGAAAACTTGGTTACATCAATACCGTCAATGATAATGGCTCCCTGGTCAACTGCATGGACACCTGCTATACAGTTGAGCAAAGTTGACTTGCCCGATCCGTTGCCACCGATTAAAGTAACAAAATCACCTTCCTCAAGGTTAAGGCTTATATTGCGTAAGGCAGTTTTTTCATTGACAGTACCGATATTAAAAGTTTTATATACTCCGCCTACTGACAGCACCTTACATCCCCACCTTCATACTTTTCGTAATGGGACTAAGGTAAGATCTGAACACAGGCAATGCTAAAGCAATGGCCACAGTAATAGCTGTAAACAACTTCAAATCATTAGCAGGCATACCTATTTCCAGAACTAAGGCAATAATAACACGATAAGTTATCGCTCCGAGAACAAGAGAAACCAAGCGACTGAAGAAGTTCCTTTTTCCAAAAAGAACTTCACCTATTATTACAGAGGCTAAACCTATGACAATAGATCCGATACCCATTTGAACATCGGCAAAGCTTTGCTGCTGGGCGATCAGAGCGCCGCTGACAGCTACTAAACCGTTGCTGATAATTAAACCTAAGATGATCATATTATTTGTATTAATCCCTTGAGCCCGGGACATTTGGGGATTATCCCCCGTGGAGCGGACAGAACAACCCACCTCTGTTCCAAAGAACCAATATAAAATCCCGATTATTCCCAAAACACAAAGCAAGCCTAAGGTAATGACAGGAACTACCTGGCTGATGCCTAAATTTACAAACACAGTATTTTTATCCACACCCATATCTTTAAAGACTGTATACACAGTTTCCATCCGTAGCAGCGAAAGATTCGCTTTGCCAAGTATACGTAAATTTATGGAATAAAGGGCAATCATAGTTAAAATACCGGATAACAGGGCCGGGACTTTCAGCCTTGTATGCAATAAACCTGTGATAAGACCTGCCGCCATACCGCCGACAAGAGCCAAAAAGGTTGCCGCATACGGGTTGATACCGGAGTAAATAGCTTGGGCGGCAATGGCAGCGCCCATGGCGATGCTCCCTTCTACCGTCAAGTCAGCAATATCCAAAATTCGGTAGGTAATATAGACACCTATCGTCATAATTGCCCACAAAAGGCCCAACATAACCGCGCCTAAAATAATCTGCAGCATGCCACCACCCGTTTCTAATCTTTTTAAGCAAAATTGTGTGACCGACAGCACGCGGCAGCCCCCCCGTTTCCCCAGTGAGCTGCCGTATGCTGATAACGTACAGAAAGATAACAAATTTTACCGTTCTCTTCTTGTCTTATTCAATAATATATTGCTGTAAATCAGCCGGAATCTCCAATCCTATTTCTTCAGCTACAGTTCCATTGATGGCGAAATCAAAACCACTGGCAGATTCAATGGGCATGGAAGCGGTTTCTGCTTCTCCTTTAAAAATTTTAACAGCCATCAAACCGGTTTGGTATCCCAAATCATAATAGTTTATCCCTAAAGTAGCCAATCCTCCTGAGTTTACCATACCGGATTCACCACAAATAACAGGAGTCTTGGATTCCGATGTTACACCATGCACAATTGGCATTGCCGATGCAAAGATATTATCAGTGGGAATATAGATCGCATCACATTCATTAACAATAGATTGCGTAGCCTGCTGTACTTCATTTGAATTAGAGACGGTCACTTCAACATAAGTAAGGCCCAATTTTTCAATTGCTTCTTTGGCAAGCTGGGCCTGCAAGATGGAATTGTCTTCACTTGAGGTATAAAGAACCCCGACTGTTTTTGCCTCAGGAACCAGTTTAACCAGCAGGTCAATCTGCTCTTTAATGGGGTTCATATCCGTCGTCCCGCTGACATTTCCCCCGGGAGCTTCATTGGAGTCCACCAACCTTGCGACCACATAATCGGTAATTGCTGTTCCCAAGATGGGGATCTCGGTTGTTTTGCCGGCCATAGATTGAGCTGCCGGAGTTGCAATGGCAAGGACCAGATCAACTTTGTTGCCGACAAAACGATCGCTGATCGTAGACATATTGGCCGAATCACCCTGCGCGTTTTGGTAATCAATGGTGATATTTTCACCTTCTTGATAACCATTATCTTGCAGAGCCACGATAAACCCTTCTCTCGCCGAATCCAGGGCAATATGGTCTACATACTGAATAATACCGATATTTAAGTTTTCTCCAGCGCTACCGCCACCGTCACTACCGTCACCGACCGGTTCCGTCCCCTCTGAATCCGTCGTTCCCCCTGAACAGCCTGCAAAAGTCAAAATTAACATAACAGACAGTATCAGGGTTAAAATTTTTGCATATTTCTTCATGACTTCCCCTCCGGATAATTTAATTAATTTTTTCAATTAAACCTTTTCAGGTTAAATTGACATTTAAGTATATATGTAAAAAAACGCCGCCTGTCTAACAGGGGCGAATAATCGCGGTACCACCTTGTCTTCATTGTATACAATCCTTGTATACAACAACCTCAGCGAGCAACAACCATTGCTCCTCCACGATAACGGCTGGAATCCGACATAGCCTACAGGGCTTTCGCCGTTCAGTATGTGGCTCTCAAGATGAATTCACAGTACCTAATATCCTGCTTTCTCACACCAACCGAAAGCTCTCTGCATGAATTAGCATTACTGCTACTGGTTCCTGGTCATAACCTTTAGTAAATAAATAATATATTATTACATCTGTATTTGTCAACCGTTTTGTGGCTTCATTCCACAGATACGGTCCATCTACAAGACCAAATAGGTAAAAAATTTGGCTTTTATGTTAAACTTTTCTACGAAATATCAAGGCAAGAAGGAGTAATAAACAGGAATATCGAAGATAATGTCGAATTTGGAGATAATGTCTAATTTGAAGATGAGAGATGATTATCACAATACAATATTTCAACGGACCGGAGGCGCCTGGGCGACAGGAAGAATGGGTGGGGGGTTAAATCTATTTCAATGGAAAAAAAAGTTGGTCATGATAATAAATTTATAAATAACGAAATACAAACACAATTATCCGGTGAAGCAATCATAAAGCAGAATTATTTGGGTAATAAAGGCATAATTGTGTTCTTAGCGATGCTAAGCGCTTTTGTGCCGCTTTCAACCGACCTTTATCTTCCTGCTTTGCCCACCATGACCAGGTATTTTCATGTGCATGAATTTCAAACAAATTTGACTCTTATCCTCTTCTTTATCTTTTTCAGTCTCGGAACTCTCATCTGGGGACCGTTGAGCGACAAATACGGACGCAGACCCATCTTGCTTCTCGGTCTTACAGGATATACTATTGCAAGTATTTTATGCGCTGTTTCGTTAAATATCTACCAGTTGATCTTTTTCCGGATTTTGCAGGCTTCCGGGGGTAGCGTTGCCAGCGCTTTGGCTACAGCCATTGTCAGAGATATGTATCAGGGGAGAAAACGGGAATCAACTTTGGCGCTTGTGCAGTCGATGGTAGTTATCTCCCCTGCCGTCGCGCCGGTTATCGGCGCACTTTTATTACAATTCACATCCTGGAGAGGGGTTTTTGCTACTCAGGCAATTTTGGGCGTCATAGCATTTACCGGTGCGGCCGTTTTCCAAGAAACGCTACAATTAAAAAGTAACGGCACTATTATACAGACAATTGGGCGCCTTTTGGTGGTTCTCAAAAATCCCGGATTTTCCTCCTTACTGATTATTTTCTCTATGCCGACCATAGCCACTATGGCATTCATATCATCATCTTCTTATATCTATCAAGATACTTTCGGTTTGAGCAGTCAGGTATACAGCTATTATTTTGCCTTTAATGCCGCAGGGATGCTGATCGGGCCACTAATCTATATAATGCTTTCGGCTCGCTTTAAACGTTTTTCGATCATCAACACCTGCTTTGCTGTTATGGTATTGGGCGGAATTCTGGTTTATCTGTTGGGACGTAACGGACCGTGGTTTTTAGCCGTAATGCTGCTGCCCGCGACTATTGTGGCAAGCTGCACCCGTCCGCCGGGGACATACTTTATGCTGGAGCAACAGAAAGAAGATGCCGGCTCGGCTTCTTCTCTGATGAGTTCGTTTGCAATTATGATGGGAAGTTTCGGGATAATTATGGTCTCACTCGGCCTTGGTAATTTAATACAGGTTGTCGCCGTGCTGAATATTATACTCGGAACACTGTGCGGAGGGTTGTGGCTGGCCATAACGAGAAGACCGTTTTTAAAGTCGGTAAGGGGAATGTAAATCAGAGCTATTGAACTGTAGACAAAATGTACAATTTACATAAAGAAAATGAAAAAAATCACATAAATTGCTAACACTAAATTACTGGTTGCTAAAAATGTCCAAACCGGGAAATACCGTATGGGAATCAAGCGGCTGTTTTTCATCAACAAACAAACCTTTAATTATATAAGCTGACCGCGTATCTAGAATAAAATCCCAGTTTTGATAGGTTAAAAGAGAATTACCATATTTTTCATAAATTTTAACGCGTACCCGGACCATGCCGTCCTCTTCCTTTTTGGCGTCCATAAATTCGTAGTCTACAATAGCGGGGTAAAGGCCGCCAATGGGGATGACAACTTCCGGTCCGAGCAAGTTGGTGTCGAAATTGCTGCTTACCAATTCTTTACCTGTTTCGTCGCGCTCGTCAAAGGCCATGATAAAACGGGTAATCCTATTACGGATACTAATCCATTCTCCCTCAGTCAATCCCACAGAGCCCGACCATATATCCGGAGAATGATTGATATTTACTGCCCGGTTATCTTCATCCCACTTTACATTTGCACCCAAGACTTCTGCTACCCACCTGATAGGAGCCATTGTTCTGCCGCTAATAAGTTGCGGCGGGACATCGGGCTTAGTTTCTCGGCCGTTGATAAATAGCTTGATAGGGGCATCAGCACAAACTGTAGCGGCAAAAATACAAACCAGCAAACAAACACTGATAACAGCCAACCACTTCTTTTCCATATGGCAAAAGCTCCTTTAAAATTTACTCAAGGCTATATTATTTCTCATAGACATAGACGAAAAGAAGACCATACGGTTTTAACCCTTTTAGATATAATTCACTGTTAATCCTCTATATCTTTCTCTTTCCTTCATTTTCTCTCTAACAATAAAATTTGTTTAACCTATCCTTTCGTATGTTTTTCAATAACTTCAAGATAAAGATTCCTGTAAGCTTCTATATCAAATATCATTGCTTTTTCAGCTTCTTCGGGATCACGATTTTTAATAGAGCTATAAATTGCATAATGGGTTTTCATTACAAGATCAATATTATTTTCTTCCAGAGCAATATTTGAATAAGTTTGGAAAATAAGCTTACGAATGGCCTGAACTATATAAAAAAGAACCTTATTTTGTGACGCTAGAGCAACAATTTCATGCAAATCAAAAGTTTTTTTATAAAATTCTTCTTTGGAATCTACTCTCAGATTAAGAACTTTGGACATTGCTGCAAGATTTTCTTCTGAGCGGTTAAGGGCCGCCATTCTTACAGTTATACATTCAATTGCTTTTCTTGCTTCCATCAGCTCATCAAAACTGGCTTTCTGTGTTTGTAAAAGTAAATCAAGACCATTAACAATTATTCCCGAATCGATTTTATTAACGAATCTTCCCCCCTTATAGCCCTGTACAGTGGTAATTAATCCGATCCCTTCCAGCTCCCTTAAACCTTCTCGCGTAGCCGCACGACTTATTCCTAAAGTCTGAGATAGCTCAATTTCAGTCGGCAACTGGTCTCCAACTTTGTATACGCCGGAGATAATGTAATCTTTTAACATCTCAAAAACGTAATTATGAGCAGATCTTTTTTTATACGGTTTAAAATTCGGCTTAGTCTTTTTGTTCATAAAAAAATACTCCTTATACAATAATTTTACATATAAATGTCTGACATAGCTATGATACATAATATTTTATTTTTGATAACTATGTCAAGTACTAATTAGGGATAGATTAATAAACCTAAAGAACAAACTGCTCCTTTACCCCTTTCCATCTTCAAATAGGTTTAACCCCTTTAGATATAATTCACTATTAGACCTACCATATCTTCCCTTCATTACCTTCTAATAATAAAAATCAAGCCAGACATGCCAATTAACAGTCTGACTATAAAATACTCTTATTCAGTCTCTTTGGGTTCCTCATTCCCCAAGCCCTTAATGCCTATATGAATAAAACTGTAAGCAATGCGGATATATTCTACTCTGTCTCTCAAAACTTGCCTGCAGTTAGAGTATTGCGGTTCTTTTACGAACTCCCATTTTTTTTAGTATATTGCTGACATGAATTTTAACTGTATTTTCCGAAATAAACAGGGTAGAGGCTATAACTTTGTTTGACATACCCTGCTTGATTAATGCCGCTATTTCTCGTTCCCGTAAAGAAAGATTTTGTAAGTTATTTTGGTTTTGCAGTTCCTTAAACAAAGCTGAACCCAAAGAATCGGAAATTAGGATGTTGCCTCTCCAAATTTTTTGAATACTCTCCTCTAGATCAGAAAAAGGCGTACTTTTTAGAAGATAGCCGTCAATTTTATACTGAGAAGCCTCAAAAATATCTTTTTCATTTCTTGACACAGTCAATAAAATTACAGTTGTATCAGGGCTTAGAGCTTTGATTTTCGGAATGGCTTCAAAGCTTTTTTCATCGTGATTAATATACAAATCCAAAAGTAATACATTCGGTTGTAGTTTTTTTATCAGTTCGATACCGTCAATCAGATTGTCGGCATCGGCAAGAACCATGCTCCACTCGGTCTGGTTAAGTAACTGAATCAGACCTCGTCGGAATATTTCATGGTCATCAATTACTATAATACCTAATTTCATCGCTTTCCTCCCAATTGTCCTATAAAACGCCAATTATACTTGAACAGAAACTGTGATCTGCGTCCCTTGCTTTTGGCAAGATGTAATTTTAAAAATAGCGCCGATTTCTTCTGCACGCTCCCGCATAACAGACAAACCGTAACCCACACTTTTATTGCTTTTATCAAAACCTTGGCCGTTATCATCGATTTTAATGAGAAGTTGATTGTTTTGCTGTGTAATCGAAATGGAGGCGCTTCTAGCTTTACTGTGTTTTCGGATATTGGTGAGGCTTTCCTGAATGATACGAAACAACTGGATCTGTGTATTCATCGGCATCTGACAATTAAGCTGATTAATTTCAATATTTAATTCGATATCTGGGTAACTGCTCATAAATGATTGAAGATATTTGTTTACAATATCAGTAAAGGAGTCATCTTCCTCTGTTTTTAACAATCTTAAGCCCAAAATCGTATCGTGTATATCATTATTTGTTAAATACACTAAATCTTTACATTCTTGAATTTCATCCAAAACAGAATAAGGCACCTCTTCGTTGGCATTCTGCCGTTGAATAAACTCCAGTTTATTGGCAATTGCAGACAACTGTTGCGCCAAAGAATCATGCAACTCGCGGGATATGCGGCTATATTCCTTGGCTATGGCATGATCTTGTGACTCTTTAATATACAAATATTTTCTCATGGCAACCAAGAGATTGTTACCAATTTGGGTCAGAGAGATGATATCAAAATCTTTATACTGGTTGTGCTCCTGGCCAAAGGCCAAAATAGCAATAGCAGTATCCTCCAAATCCAAATACATTAAATTAAGCTTCTCAATATTGCAGGAATTGAAAAAGTTAATTAAAGCAGGCTCTGTCAATGATGACCTTTCAATAATCAAAGGTACTTTGTTAGTATCCTTTTCCAGTAGGTTGATTAGTTCCGGTGTAAACAGGCTGTCCTTTTCCTTAATACCTTTTGCAAATACCTTGTTGGAGGGTTTTAAGATAATAAAGGTACAATTGGCGTTTAGTAAAACCATGCTTTCTTCCAAAGCAATATTGCACAAATGGTTCAGGTCATTAATTCTAAAAAGTTCCGTCCCTAAGACATACATCTTTTTGATTTGCCGTTCCTGCTCGATACTGATACGCAAACTTAGATGATCTTTAAGATAAAGCCCGAAAAGATTTCCTAAAAGCGAAAGTGTCTCTCTTTGTTCCAGCGTAAACTTCTTACTCTCTTGATAGCCGAAATTCAAAAGCCCCATAACTTTTTCTCCTGCCAGCAACGGTACGGAAATAAAACTCCTGAAGCCTGCTTTGAAAACTACCGGCCGGACAAAGCGCGGGTCATTTTCCGTATCTTCGCTGATCCTAACAGAATGCAGAGAAACGGTTGTACCGCCAAAACCAAAACCCTGAACAACCGTCTGAATGTTTTCGGTATATTCCGGCGGAAAACCGACGGAATATACCAACTTAAAAATGTTCGTATTATTGGGGCTGGGCAAATAGACTGCGCCTGCATCAAAATTATATACAGATAGAATATGATGAAAACTAGTCAATATACCATCATGGTATTTTTCTAATAAATTATATTTTAGGCTTAAGCGTTTATTGAATATACCCGATTGCAACATAGCAATGCTCCTTTCCGGTTACACATCAAGACAAATATCATTGTCACAATCAAGGAAAACTCTGAAATATTATGAATTTATAATTAGTTTAGCGGCTCTAAAAGTTTGTGTCAAGGGTTATAGCCCAAAAATAATACTCCTATATTATCTTAATTAGGCCATTATAACTATGTATGTAATATTGCATATATAATACTTTATCTTTACAATTATAATGTAAGTCAAAATATTCGTTGTTCATTATTATTATTAAAATTGTACAAGGAGTGGGTTTTATGAGCAAAATGATTAGTTACAATCGCTTAAACTGTGACGCCCGTGATATCAAACAGGCAAAAGAACAACTAGTTTTGGCCAGCCGCATACTTGCCAACGAGGAAATTCTGGATGGTCTCGGCCATATAAGTATCAGAAACCCTGAAAACCCTGATACTTTCTTGCAGAGCAGATCTCTTTCTCCCGAGTTTATTACCATGGACGATATTATGGAAATTGCTATGGACGGTACTGTTGTGGTCGGTATCGAAGGAAAAAAACCTTACGGTGAGCGCATACTGCACGGTGCTATCTTAGAAGCGCGTCCCGATTTAGGATGTGTATTCCATGGCCATCCCTTGGCACTTATTCCTTTCACCGTCTGCAAAGATATGCCCTTAAAACCCGTAATGAACTATGGTGCAATCTTCTATAACGGTTATAGTTACTATGATGACTCCGATGTTAGTAGCGGAACTATTATCGTAACTCCCGAAGAAGGTGCACGCGTTGCCCGAGCAATGGGCGACAAATATGCTTGTCTGCTCCGTGGACACGGCGTGGTAACCGGTGCACAAAATATTCCTCAGCTGGTGCTTGACACAATTCTTTTAACTAAAAACGCTGAAGTACAGCTGCGTATCGAAGCTACCGGTAAAGAGCCTAAGCTTACCACCGGTGAAGAAGGCAGGGCTTACAGAACAATTATGCATGGTGACAACGCTTTGCTCCGCTGCTGGAACTATTATGTTGACCGAGCTAAAAAGGCTATGCCCGACATTCGTGATCTGCAGGGTTTAGGTATGTAATTTGATTCTAAAATAAATATTTATAGTACGGGAATGTATTTATGAATTTATTTTTTATCTTGTCCAAGGGAGGATATCTATGAATAATTTTCAAAAACAATTTTTAAATATTTTTACAAAAATAATTGCAGTTGGGTTTAGTTTATGGCAGTTATATACGTTAAGTTTTGGTAGGATAGACCCTGTTCTCTCCAGACGGCTTTTTGTTGTTTGGTTGCTTTTACTTATATACTTGCTTGAATTGAATAAGCCTCAAAAAAAATATTATACAGCAAATTTAGTTTTTAATTATGTAGGGATTATTTCTTCAATTTTAATTGGTTGGTATTGTTTTGCTAATTTTGAACGATTGGCTACTCGCTGGGCGATGGTTAGTCCTGTAACAAATGCTGATATTTTGGTAGGGATAGTACTAATTTTATTAATTTTCATTGGAGTAAAACGATATGCAGGTTGGCCTCTTGTAGGAATAGGATTAGGTTTTATTTGTTATGGTTTTATTGGTAAATTTTTAGGTTTTAAGTATTTTCCACTTGCAAAAATTATTGATCAATTAACCCTTACTTTTTACGGAATTTATAGTACTCCCATTGGTGTTGCATCGACAATTGTTTTCTCTTTTGTTCTCTTTGGAACTTTTTTACGTAATGCCGGAGGAGGGGAATTTTTTGTTTCTTTAGCTAATCGACTTCTAGGCAAAAGTAGAGGAGGCCCTGCAAAAGTAGCTGTATTTGGTAGCCTTTTGATGGGATCTATATCCGGAAGCGCCAGCGCCAACGTTGTAACTACAGGAACTGTTACTATTCCATTGATGAAAAAAATTGGACTTCCGGCAGAATTTGCAGGAGCAGTTGAAGCAGTAGCATCTACCGGAGGCGCAATTATGCCTCCAGTCATGGGAAGTGCTGCTTTTATAATGTCGGAATTAACTGGAATTTCATATATAACAATTGTAGGTGCAGCTTTAATTCCTGCAATATTATTTTATATTGCCCTTTTTATTAGTATTGATCTTAAATCTGCAAAACTCGGTATAAAAGGCTCAAATATTATTGAAAAAATTCCTGCCATGGAGTTAATTATTGGGTGTGTTGTTTTTTTAACACCTTTAGTTATTATTTTCATTCTTCTTATAAAAGGTTTTTCACCGGCAAGAACCGGTGTAATTGCAACTGCAATTTTGATTATATTAAGCTGGATAAGTAACAAAACACGATTAACCCCAATTAAAATACTAAAAAGCCTTGAAGAAACATCAAAAGGTATGCTTATGGTAATGTTAGCCTGTGGTGCGGCTGGAATAGTACTAGGTATGATTAGTATAACCGGCATAGCCAGCCATCTTATTGGTACCATGATGGTTACTTTCCACAGTTCAGTAATGCCTCTTTTAATAATTACCATGATAATTAACATTATTTTAGGAATGGGAATGCCGAATTCAGCAACTTATATTCTTGTTGCTGCCCTGATGGCACCTGCTTTAATAAATTTAGGGATACCGGTGCTTATAGCCCATTTGTTTATTATTTTCTTTTCATCAATGTCACATATCACACCGCCTGTTATGGTAGCTGGTTATGTTGCTTCAGCTTTAGCTGAAGCTGAGCCGATGAAATTAGGTTTAAATAACCTTCGTTTGGCATTTATTGCCTTTATTGTACCATACTTTATGGTTTATGAGCCTGCTCTTATAGGACATGATCATTTTCTGCTCGTTATTCTAGCGTTTCTTTCCTCTTGTGTGGGTATTTATTTTATCGTTACATCGTTTGAGGGTTGGTTTGTTCATAATCAACCTACGTTATATAGAATTATATGGATGATAAGTGGTTTACTTTTACTCTATCCCGGTTACCTTACGGATATCATAGGCCTTTTTATGGGTTCAATGCTTATCTTGATTGTATTAAGAAAAGCAAGAACTATAGATTCAGTCCGTTTAAATTGAACAATTTATTAAAAGGAGATGGAAAAATGAGTTTAAAAACGCAATAACTATTAATTTAAGTCCGTTTAAATTAAATAATTTTTTAAAAGGAGATGTAAAAATGGGTTCAAAAAGGTATTGGTTAATTAGGTTATTATTTGTATTTCTTATTGGGTTTGTCTATATAGCAGGTTGTAGCCCCAATGAAAAGGATATTTCACAACAAGGTAGTTCCACCGAAAAGGATGCTTTACAGCAAGGTGAAGGACAAGGTAACGAAAAGGATTTTACGCTGGAATTAACAATAGCTATGGCAAGTCCGGGAGGCGTATGGCAGGCAATATGTGAAGGTGCTGCTCAGGCAATCAGGCAGGAATATCCAGGGTCAAGGATCGAAGTAATTTCTGGAAGTATGGGGGGTAATGCAGTAAGTGTTCAGGAAAAAACTGTTAGCTTTGCTTTATCCCATGCTCCAAATGCAAGGCTTGCTATAAACGGATCCCCTCCATACGATAGCAAAAATCCGGACATTATGGGACTTTCAGCAGTATATATTGGACCCCTTCATTTTTTGGTACCCGTAGATAGTCCAATTTATTCTTTTAAAGATATTAAGGAAAATAAATATCCGGTAAAAATGTCAATAAATTCAAAAGGATCAACCGTAGAATTTCTTTCGGAAGCAGTTTTTAAACAAAATGGTATTACTATTGACGATATTAAAAGTTGGGGAGGAGAGATTTCGTACTTATCAACTGCAGACGGTTTTTCGTATCTTCGTGAGAAAGTTTACAATATGGGTACTCTTTGTTCATATTTACCAAGTACTCAAGTTTTAGAACTTTCTTCCGGTTTAGATATTAGATTAATTTCTCTAGAAGAAGATACAATTGACAATATATGCAAAAATTATGGGACGGTAAGATCGGTGATTCCTGGAGGTGTTTATTCATTTCAAAACGAAGAAACAATTACTGTTGGAAGCCCAAATATCTTTATAACTAACAAAGATATGCCTGATGAAGTTGCATATAAAATCGTTGAGGCATTGGATAAGCAGCGCGATTATCTCGGTAATGTCCATGAAACTTTTAAAACTCTCACACTAGAAAAAATGTTTAAAGATATGGGTGACATTCCCGTACATCCTGGTGCGTTAAAATATTATCAGGAACATGGGGTTGTTAACTAATATAATGTAATTTTCTTGATAATGCGTCTAGTACTTTTGATGATGTAGTTGATCCGGTAGCTATTAGCCACAAGGCTGTTAAGAGATGATAAAGAACAAGTAAAGGGCATTATCAATGTTAAGGAGGTTTACGATGGCTGAAAAAAGCTTAGTTACATATAAGGATCTTCGTGAGTTTCTGGAAATGGTTAAAGAAATCGGAGAACTAAAAGTAGTCGAAGGTGCTTCCTCGGAGGAAGATATAGGTATGGCTGCGGAACTTCTTCACAAGACTTCCGGCAGTCCCGCGGTACTGTTTGACAATATCCCCGGTTACCCTTCAGGATATAGAGTTTTAGTCAATGCTTTAAGAACTGAAGAAAGACTTGCTATTACAATAGGGTTACCTCAGCATCTAAGTAAGCTTGAACTAAGTGAAGCTATGAACAGAAAATTTAAAGAAAATAAACCCATTCCACCGGAATATGTGGATGACGGGCCTATTTTAGAAAATGTGCATATAGGTGATGATGTAAACGTACTGGAATTTCCAGCTCCTTTTTGGCATGAATTTGACGGAGGCCGTTATATCGGAACCGGAAGCTATGATATTACGATTGATCCAGATGAAAAATGGGTTAATTTAGGGACCTATCGGGTAATGGTTGATGACGAAAAACATGTATTCTTTTTTATTTCTCCCGGTAAACAAGGGCGTATCCACAGAGATAAATATTTTGCCGGAAAAGAGCCCTGCCCTGTAGCAGTGGTAGTCGGAGGTGACCCCCTGCTGTATCTTGCCGGATGTACCGAACTGCCATATGGTCTAAGCGAATATAATTGGGCGGGTGGAGTACGGGGAGAACCTTTTAAGGTAATAAAGGGCAAATTTACCGGCCTTCCTATTCCTGCTAATGCAGAGATCGTTTTAGAAGGTTTTGCTCACTATGATGACTTGAAGGAAGAGGGTCCTTTTGGAGAATGGACTGGATATTATGCCAGTGGTTCACGTCGTGAACCCAGAATTGAAGTTAAGGCAATTTATCATCGCAATAATCCGATTATTTTAGGATGCCCTCCTAATAGGCCCCCTGATGAAATTGCCTTTTACCGTGCTTTTATGCGTTCTCCCTTACTTAAAGAAGAGATGGAAAAAGCAGGTGTCCCGGACATTAAAGCTGTTTGGGGTCATGAAGTCGGAAGCTCACGTTTGTTATTGGCAGTTGCCATAAAGCAGCGCTATCCGGGGCATGCAATGCAGGCCGGTCATATAGCTTCTCAATGTCATGTGGGGGCTTATTGTGGGCGCTATATAATTGTAGTGGATGAAGATGTGGATGTTACCGACCTTGATGAATTGATGTGGGCAGTGTGTACACGGTCAGATCCCGCTACTTCTATCGATATCATTAATCGGGCCTGGAGCACTCATCTCGATCCCCGTATTAGTCCTGAAGATAAGGAAAAGGGAAGACTGTGGAATTCCAGAGCAATAATTGACGCAACTAGGCCTTACGACTGGAAAGATGATTTTCCTCGTGTTAATATCCCCAGTCCTGAGCGCAGAAAAAAAACTTTGGATAAGTGGGGATATCTCCTTAAGTAAAAAGTTCATTACAACATATTTTAAATGAATGTAAGCTATGATAAGTCCAAGCAGTAACGCTGTTTTTTGTTTCATCCGGTTTGTTTTCAGCGTTGCGTATTGAACATTCTTCCGGTTTAAGTTATGTTTTATCTTTTAAAGCGGTGTCGTACCAGTTTTGCTCTTGCTGGGACAGACGCCGCTGCTCTGTATTACTTACACCGGAAATAATTATGTCAAGTACCAATGAATAATAATACTTTGCGTCGCTATCAAATAAAAATAAGACTATAAAGCCCTTGCTATAACTCACTAAGGCCTTTCAAATGATTTATCTAAAAATTCTCCACCCCCAAAATTAATTGATATTTTTTTTGCAGAATCAACTAAAATTGAAGCTATTTCTTTAATGCCGGCCTGCTTAATACGGTCGACCGGGCCAACAACTGATACAGAAGCTATCACATTACCTGAATATCCCCATATAGGTGCTGATACTCCTGCCCCCCCTATCGTTCTTTCTTCAATACCAACTGCATATCCTTCCTTTCGAACAATTGCCAGTTCATCCTTTAAAGTATCTATATCAGTAAAGGTTTTGTTTTGTAGATTATTTTTCTTTACAATAGCTTCGACTTTTTTTTCATCTATATATGCTAAAATAACCTTGCCTGAACTGCCGATATGTGCCGGTAAGGCTTGACCTATTTGTATTGCGGGGCGTAACCCTTGAGGTCCATTAATTTTTTCAATACATATTTTAAATGAATCCGAAAGAACACTTAATAGAACAGTCTCCCCAGTTTTATAAACAAGTTCTTGCATAAAAGGCAAAGCTACGGCACGTAATTCTAAAGAATTCCTAACAACATTACCCAGTTGGAAAATAACCATTCCTAAACTATAAGTTTCTCGGAAATTATTTTTTACTAGTAAACCTTCTTCTTCTAATGATTTAGCAATTCTGTGAACAGTACTTTTATGCAAACCAAGCATTTTACTAAGTTCAATTAAACTTAGTTCACTATTATCAAAACTAAAACACTTTAAAAGCTTTGCAGCCCTGTTAATTGCTCTAATTGTATAATCACCTTTAGCCATTAGTTTCCTCCTTTGATAATAGGTTTACTTTTAAAAATTTTGAGGGTTTTTTACTTCTTATTCCAAGGCTGCTTCACCTCATTTTTCCCAGCTAATATTTTTAAATTTATCCAGTGTATAGTTATATAATTGTTGTTGATTGTAACTGTCGTTTCCCTTAAACTTTATCATATCAAATAAACTGTTCCATGTCGCCGCTAAAATCGAAATATTATCAATGTTTTCATCTAATCTTACTTTATGTTAGAAATGTCCTCCCTGCTGTGCCTAATATTTGTGGGTTAAGATCTCGATTACCTTTTTAGTGCTAACAACTGTCGCATATTTGGAATTCATGTCAAACAAATTGACTAAATGGGGTATTTCTGCCCGATCAAATACCCCGTCTTCCACTACAACTACCTCAAAACCACTTGAAAATCCATCTGTTACTGTAGCTCTTACACACCCTGAAGTAGTACAACCTGTCACCAAAAGAGTATCAATTTTCTGACGGTACAGATAACTTCTCAGCGGCGTTTCAAAAAAAGCACTAGCCTTTGTCTTTTTTATAATTAATTCATCTTCTTGTGGAGCAATTTCATCAACTATTAAATTATATTGAGGGTCATAGGCCGTTTGAGGACGTGTTGTAGTAGGTCCGAAATATTTTGCTTTACCACCTTGAGGAACATCAAGAGGAACAATAAATACAATGCCAATATCTTTTTCTCTACATACTTTTAGTAAAGCAGCTATATTAGTTATTTCATTTTCTACTGAACATGCCATTGGATGATCCGTTTGAATCTTTGCATTATTACTTTTTACTTGACGTTTTAGCACATCAATTATAAGTAATGCAATGTTACCTCCTAAACTTAATTCGCCTTTTACAAATCCGGCTTTTTTGTAAATAGCTCTTTCTTTCTCCGGTATAATTTCTTCCCACTTATGCACAATAATCACTCCCTAAAATTTAGTTTTTCTTAAACATACTTACTCATGCTTCCTTAAAAATTTACATAAGGTACTTTCGGAGTGTACTCTTGGAATGAAAAAATAAGTTAAATATTGGTTTTGGAATTAACCATAACGTCCAACATTACCCCTTGCTAATGATGTGAAGATGCCACAGATACAAAAGATAGTAAAAAGTAGAAAAGTAATTTTTATACTAAATAAAAAAAGGTGGGGGGATTGAGGTATTGTTGAAGTCTTTCCCATGACAATGTTAAATATCAACATGACGATACCCATACTAAATAGTTGACCCATTTTTCGCATAGTAGAAAGTATTGCCGAAGCCACTCCAAAATATTTCTTTTCAACAGAGTTCATAACTGCATTTGTATTAGGAGATACAAAAAGAGCAAAACCAAAGCCAATGACTAATAGGCTAAACACTACAAAAAACATAGATGTTTGTGCATTTAAGAATATTAAAGGTACTAGTCCCACAGCTAAAACCGCCATACCGGCAGAAGATAAAACCCTTGGTTGAATTCTATCGGAAAGTTTCCCTGCCAGAGGTGAGAAAAAAACCATCACAATCGGCTGGGACATTAGAATCAAACCTGCAGTTTGAGGACTCAGGTCTTTAATATACTGGAGATAAAGACTAAGGAGAAAACCTATGGCAAAGGTTGCGCTATAATTAATTAATGCTGCAAGATTAGAAAAAGCAAAAACCCTATTATTTATGAAAAGTTTCATATTTAAAACAGGAGTCTCAACCCTCATTTCCCACCTAATGAAAAATAATATACCCAGGATTCCTGCAAAAAACAAACAAATACCAAACAATTCCGGTATAAGGGTCAGACCATACACTATTAATAGCAGCGAAATGCAATAAATTAGTAAACCAATGACATCAAGATTTTCTCCATCTGCTTCAATCCACTCTCCTTTTAATTGACAAAAGACAAGATAAAATGATAGCAATCCAAACGGAACAATAAAAATAAATATACTTCTCCACCCAAAGTTTTGGGTTAGCACACCCCCCAGCACAGGCCCGAGAGAAAGCCCCAGGTAAACGATAGTAATGTTTATTCCCAAAGCCCAACCTCTCTCACCTGGTGAAAAAACTGAAGTCAGTATAGCAACACCTGTCGAAAAGATCATCGCACTTCCGACTCCTTGGAAAAATCTAAATAAAAGAAGAGGGAGGACAGATGTAGAGATCGCACAAAGAAAAGAAAAGAAGGTAAAAATTAAAATACCATAAATAAAAATTAATTTTCTCCCATAAATATCCGAAATTTTTCCAAATGGAACAAGAAATATTACTGCAGGTAAAATAAATGAAGTTGTGATCCAGCCTAATAAAATTGCATCTATTAAAAATTCTTCTCCGATTGAAGGAAGGGCAATATTAATGGATGAACTCATGAAAGGTGTTAAAAAAGAAGCAAACGCTGCAACAATTAAAGCAACTTTTTTATTTTTATCTATTAACATGTTTACATCTCCGAATGGTTTGGTGTGTATTTATCCAAACTAAGTTTCCGTAAAGATAAAAAACACACCGAACCACCCTTTCTGCTGCAATATCCGGCTATAACTAATTCTTAATTCTTTTTTAACCGATTTTTTTATCCCAGTCCACGATCAGGTCTTTAATAATTTCATAACCTTTAAGAGGTTCCAGCGTGTATTCCTCTTTTTCAATCACCTTTATACAGGTGTGCACCGGATGACCGTCAACCAGCATGCGGCATGAATTACAATACTGAACACCACAGCAGTATTGACGGAAGCCTAAAGTCGGATCTATTTCTTCATAAATATATTGCAGGGCCTGAAGAATGGTCATTTTACCTTTAACCGGAACTTTGTAGGTCTCATACCCCGGCTTGTTTTCCAGACCTGCGGTATATCGGTAAATAGTAATGGTTACATTGTCGACATCCTTCATTATTTATCATCCTCACTCTGACTCAGTCGTAAAGGATATCCCGCTATCCGGATATTTATAATGACAGCGCGACACCTTAGACTGCTTTTAATCTTTCCACAGGTACCATATCAACAATTGGGCACTCATCTTTCCAGAGCAATCTGGTATGTTGGGCAACAGGACCTTCCTGAGGATAATCTTCCCGATAGTGGGCTCCCCGGCTTTCCCGACGCGCCCTGGCAGAGGCGACAATCATCCTCGCGACTTTGAACATACCCGGTACGGCTATTGCTTCCATCAGGGAAAGGTTCATGGCTACTAATCCCCCCGTTACTCCCAATCTCGGCAAAAAATCTTCTTCCATAGTTCTTAAAATATTCTCTGCCCGGCTGAGACCACCTTCGTCCCTGACTACATGGACGTATTGATCCATTACATTCTGAATGGCATGCTTTATATAAACAGGTGAAACGGCGTCTCCTTCACTTTCAGAAGCTATTAACCTTTTTATTCTCTCTGTTTCAACACCAAACTCAGATGCCTTGCGGTTATCTTTCTCCGGCGTGTTTTCCTGTGCAAAAAGAGCGGCATATTTCCCCGCACGACGGCCAAACACCATAATTTCAGGAAAGGCATTACCAGCCGTACGCCTTGCTCCATGCACATTGCCCGATACTTCTCCGGCCGCGAATAAACCGGCAACCGAAGTTTCACACTGTTCATTAATTCTTACTCCACCCATGGAAAAAAGGCTGCTGACAGCAACTTCGATACGACCCTGAAACGGCGTTAAAGCAAGGCGATACAATGTTTTGTCGCGAACTTTTGCCGCCGGATGACGCGCAAAACTGCGATACGTTTTATCTGTTAAGTCAATGTATACCGGTCCCCGTCCTTCGGTTATTTCTGCCGCAACCTGACGTGCTGCCAGGGGTGAGTATGGACCTTCTCCGGGAGTAATAAACTCCTGTCCCATACTGTTAAAAAAGGGACCCCAGGGCAGGTGACGCAAACCGGAGATGATCTCCGGCCGGACCGGGACAACCGCCAGCTGAATCATTTCCATATCAACCAACTCACAACCGGCTTGAGCAGCCAGCCAGCAACCTTCCCCTACAGACCCCGTGGGGATACCCAGGGGAGAATTAGCACTGTTTGAATACAATTCACCAAGACCGCCCGTCGCCAGAATTATTGCCGGGCATTTTACCAGTATAAATTGTCCTCTCTTCAGATCAAAAACCGAAGCCCCCCATACCTTTCCCTCGTTAACCAATAGGCGCGTAACGAGCCAACCCTCGGCAAGAGTAATTCCCCGCTCAGAGCGGATGGATTTACGTAAAACCTGCATCATAACCTTACCGGGAATCATCACACTGCGCGGATGGCTTAAAGTAGGTTCAAAATGAGAAGGCTGCCAACTTATCCCGGCTCCCATCCCTTCCAATTCTTTCAAACACGAAAGTGATTCCTCACTTAAAACCTTGAGCAGCCGCTCGTCATTGAGCCCACATCCCAGGCGCAACTGATCCGCGCAGTAAAGCTCCGGGCTGTCCTCCGCCATAAAGGGTGTCTGGTAACCCCCGTTGGCTGTTGGCGTAAGACCGCTCTTTCCAACAGGCCCCTTGCCGGCTAAAATCACTTTCGCCCCCCATCGCGAGGCCTCCAGCGCGGCACGAGCGCCTGCACCCCCACCTCCGATTACCAAAACATCAGTCGTTAAGCTTTCATAGTTGTAAACCACTAAATATTTCCTCCTTATTAAGAAGGTACAATATCTGTTAAAACAACAGGCTGTCCCGTTGTTAACAGAATTGTATCACCATGCAATACCTTACAGCCACCTGTTTCCATGCTGACCCGAAGACTGACAGCCATTCCCGGCAATGGCTTAAAGTCATCGCCGGCAAGATCAGGCCCTTCTTCCAACTCAAGGCCTATGCCTCCTCCTAATCCGATCTTCCCCTGTACCCGGGCGGCAAGCATGCTCAAGTTTTCTTTTTGAAAATTTACCGGGCTAAGAGCCTTAATCAGAGCAGCTTCCTGTTCCATAGCCGCGAGGATGCTTGTTTCTTGAGCGCTTTTGCTATTGCCGACAACTACTGTTCTGCACATGGAAGACCAGTATCGCAAAATTTGCGTTGATAGAATTATACGCAGAGAATCTCCATCTTTTAAAATGTAGTCACTAACCGGTCCGGGTTCATTCCCATCTACCGCCATTAATAATTGTATATCCTCGCATCCCTGCTTGCGAGCCAAATAGTCAGCTCCGGCTTCAAGGGCCCGTAAAGATATCCCGGGGACTGCTTTCTCTAGAATATCGGACATACATGCAGTTGCTAAGCAGGAACTTCTTTGAAGCAATAATTGTTCTCTTTCTGTTTTCACTCTGCGCCAACTGGATACTTCCCCGGTTATATCTATCCATTTTACAGCAGTTAGACCCTGGCGCAAAAGAGACAATATTGTATAAGGAACGTCGTTCCAGCCCGCAAGTCCTAAATTTCCCACGCTCATTCCTTTTTGTTTCAGTAAGTCAAGAGAGTTTTGGCCAAGATTACGACACGCTTGAACCTCAACCGGCGTTACTCTTTGAATATAGGGCACATCCCTGGCAGGCACCTCAAGCAGCAATAAAGGGTCCCCTTCTACCGGAAGTATAAGAAAACCGTCACGCCAGGCAATATGACAACTATAGTTGGTAAAGTAACAAAGATTGCCGGATTTTAACGCATTACCATATACTAATACCCCCGCAAGATCCTTGCTGCGAGCCAGCGCTTTTAATGACGTAATGCGGTTCTTCAGCTCTGATGGCGTTAACTTGTCTTGATCCCATTCGATAGGCCCTCTTTTTATGACGGCGACTTTAGTTAGACTCATAGTTCACCATAAATGGCTCATTCACAAAAATTATGCAAACCCTGTCTGAAGACACCGGTAAAAAACGGATAATGTCTTCAATGTTAAGTTCCTGAGCCATTTATACACCTCCTTCCTCTTCGCTAATCTATTGTAGTATCTTCGCTCGTATCCTTGTTTATTTTTTTAACATGAAAAAAGCTCCATGGGTAAACCAGAAAGTTTTTCACAGCCGTTTTCAGTGACAACTACCATTTCCCCAAGAGCAAGATAACCGGTTTCCGGCAAGTACTGATTGGGGTGGACTACTAAGACCATACCCGGTTCCATGGGTATCTTGTTGTTTTCATCAATATTGAAAGACTGGGTCAGGCCAAAACCATGACCTCTTGTTCTCATGTAAGGCGGCCCGCAATACTCTTTATAACCCGCCTCACTGATGACCTTATTTTGCACATTATACACTTCGTTCCAGAGAACCCCGGGGCGTATAATATCCAGGGCAGCCTGCATTGCTTCGACAAGGATTGTATACTTTTCCTGCAATTGCCGATCAGGTTGGCCCAGATAAATAGTCCGACAAAGCTGTGCCGAATAGGTAACACTGCCATACGCAGGTGTAATTTCAAAAAGTAAAAGCTCTCCTGGAAGAAGTTTCTTATTTCTTCCCACAACCATACCCGAGCTATGAGTGCCGGAAGACATAAGCTGAAAATTGTCGGTTGCCCCATTCAAGCGCATAATGTATTCGATCTCAGCTAACAACTCGTACTCTTTGATGCCCGGTTTCGCTTCTTGACAGGCCTTCATAAAACCAAGATCCGCTATATTGGCTGCCTTACGCAGTATCTCAAGCTCTTCAGAACTTTTTACTAAGGCGGCCTCCTCCAGAAATTTACTGCCTGAAGGAGCATTAGCTAAAAACATTTGCATTGTTGTTTCATAACGTGCAGGAACAAGTTCTTTGCCAATCAAAACAGCATTACCGCATTCCTGCCACTTGTTAATAGTTATTTGCTGTAGGGAATCTATGAGAGCTATATTCGTAGCCCAAGAGGTTTCAGCTGCTCTCTGCAGATCCCATTCTTCCGACAACCAGAGTTGCATCTCCCCTTCTTTGTTCAGAGTTGCCCAGGCTTCTCCTGCAGCAAGATTATAACCCGTAAGATAAAAAATGTTATCCGGCTTAAGAACATTAGAATATGCTACTAAAAGACCTATGCCTTTCCGCTCCATTAAGGTAAGTATTCTTGTTATCCTCTGTTTTGCTTCCGCTTTGTTTATCAAAAATAATCAACTCCTCGTCATCCGGCCTGAAGTACCTGTTGTTTCGGTCTCGCAGACGGCACATTTTAAACCCCCAACTGTAGAGGTTTTTCCTTCTTCTGATGGTGACGCCCCGGCACAAATTGTCTATTTCTTCTTTAAATAGTCTCTTGGGTCAACTATCTCTCCGGCAACGGCAGAGGCCGCCACTGTATAGGGAGAGGCCAGGAAAACTTCATTGCTTCCTTCAGAACCCCCGCGCCCCGGCCAATTGCGGGGATGAGTTCCAATCATGACCTCACTATCGGCAAGGTGGCCGACACAAAGCATTTGACAGGGCCCACAATATGGAGGATAAAAAGATGCGCCCGCCTTATGCAGTATTGCCATAGTGCCGTCAGCCATTGCCTGAGCCATAATGTCCTTTGTCCCGGGCACCACTATTAAGCGGACATCAGGATGGCACTTACGTCCATCAAAGATCTCAGCCGCCCGGTGCAGGTCATCCAATCCGCCGCCTGTGCATCCTCCGATAAATGCCTGATCAATTTTTTTCCCCAAGACATCGGTTACATTGTTTGTGTTGGTAGGAGAGAAAGGGCAAGCAATCTTAGGCTCCAGGTTAGTAATGTCAAATTCCTCGATTCTAGCAAACTCTGCCTTCGGATCGTCTACAATAACCTCAAAGTTAGGGTTGCGACTTGTTTTACGGGCAAATTCAATCGTTTTCTCGTCCGGTGGAATAAAACCGGTCATTCCTCCCATTTCTACAGCCAGGAGACTAAATATTACTCTTTGTTGAATGCTCAAATCCGCAATGTAAGAGCCTGTAAATTCAATCGTTTTCCATAATCCGCTGTCCTGTCCCATAATACCGATAACATGCTGGGCAACATCACGGGCTAAAACACCCCTGCCCGGAGTGCCTTCGATCCGGATATTCAAAGTTTCCGGAACTTTAAACCATAATTTGCCCGATAACAGTACTTCTGTTACTTCATAATTGGCAGGCGTGGAAAAGGCCCCTATGGCCCCATAAGCGGTAGTATGAGAATCGGCCCCTACCGCTACAGCACCGGGCCAGACATGACCTTTTTCTATTACGAGATAATGCCCTATACCGGAACCAAAATCGTAGACATGTTTTACGCCGTATTTTTTGTTCAGATCACGAACCCTCTTATACAGTTTTGCTGTACCGCGATCTGCGGAAGAGAACAAATGGTGCCCCAGCCCAAAGACAACTTTTTCCGGATCAAATACACCTTTGACGCCTCCGATTGCTTCAAAAGGATCATAATGGCGTTGAATTGTATGGGCAAAGACCAGGTCTATATCAGCTGTTATAATTTCACCTGGAAAAACTTCTTTTTTACCGCACGCCCTGGCCAGAATTTTTTCTGTAGCTGTATGGTTAGACATTATTAAGAACTCCTTTCATTTTTGAGGTACAATTTTAATAGCTGAGAGATGCCTCCCTGTTCCAGCATAGTAAAAACCGTTTCAGGCATGGGCGATATTGCAACGCTCCAGTTATCATCTCTGACAATTTTGCCTCCTGAGGTATGAAGAAGCACTTCAAGTTCATCACCTTCATTAACTTGTTTACTAATACCGGGATAAATAATAGCAGGGATCCCGAGAGCAATACAGTTACGGTAGTATATTCTGGATATGGAGTCAGCTATAATTACATTAATCCCTAAAGACTTCAAGACCGCGTTTGCCTGTTCCCGATGGGAACCATAACCAAAATTCCGCCCCGCAACAAGGATATCTCCTGCCTTGACCAGTTGATAAAAATTCGGTCTTACCGCCTCAAAGGCATGTTTTTTTAGAATATCCATCCCTTCATGCATCCACTTTCCCGGAGTAATGATATCAGTATCAATGTTGTCGCCAAATTTGTGCACCCTACCCCTAAAGCTAAGCATTAAACCACTCCCTTGGATCCGTTATTTTCCCGGTTATTGCAGAGGCAGCGACAGTTGCCGGTGAAGCCAGGTAGATTGACGCCTGAGGGTTGCCCATACGGCCCTTGAAATTTCGGCTGGTGGAGGTAAGACAAACTTCCTCATCCGCTAAAGTGCCTATGTTGCCGATACATGGTCCACAACAGGAATTTGTTACTATCGCGCCGGCTTTAACTAGAGTTTCAATGTACCCTTTTGCCAGTGCCATTGTGTAAACCTCGCTAGAAGCAGGAGTAACGATTAATCTCACCTTGGGGGCAACTTTCTTATCTTTAAGAATATGTGCTGCAACAGCAAGGTCCTCCATTCGACCATTGGCGCAACAACCGATCACAGCTTGCTGGATAGGGACGTTTTGTAGTTCCTCAGCCGGTTTAATATCTGCAAAACTATGGGGACATGCTACCAATGGTTCAAGTTGCGTTGCATCAATAGAATATTCCTCTTCGTAAACTGCATCGGAATCCGGGTAAACAGGAGATATTTCCCTGACACCATGGCCCTTTAGAAAACTAAGCGTTTTCTCATCTACTTCAAAGAAAGAAAATTTGGCTCCCAACTCAACTGATTGATTAGCAATACACATCCGGCCATCCAAACTCATATCCGATACGGCTTCTCCACACCATTCAATAGCTTTGTATTGGGCTATTTCCGAACCAAAACGTCTGGCAACTTCCAAAAAGACATCCTTGCCGTTAAGATATTTACTTAACTTGCCTTCTATCTTTATCCTGATGGTCGGGGGAACCATGAACCAAAGTTCTCCGGTTAAAAGTATAAGGGCTGCCTCCGTTTCTCCAATACCGGTTCCGGCTACGTTAAGGGCCCCATAAAGAGTAGTATGAGAATCCGGAGAGACGACTAACTGCCCGGGGCGCAATAATCCGGACTCCGGCAAGACCTGATGACAGATGCCTGAATTCACATCATAAAAATACGGGAGCTTTAATTGTTCGACTATAGCACGGATCTTGGCGTGCTTATTGGCCATTTTACTATTTTTACCGGGAGGAGGAGCATAATGGTCCAGCACAATTGCTACCTTGCGCGCATCCCATACTCTGGGAATCCCTTCAACCGATCCTGCTTCCTCTATTATTTGCGACGTCATCGCTAAAGCCTCATGAAACATTATTAAATCAATAGCTGCATTTACAAATTCGCCGGAAGCTACCCTTTGCTTCTGGGCACATCTAGCCAGAATTTTTTCTGCAATAGTCATCCCCAAAGTTTTACCACTCCTATCTCTTTTCATTAATTAAGACGTAGCCCTGGCGGGATATTAAGCAAGCGTTTGATAAAGATGCCTCCTATTTTTAATCCAGTTTATTAAGCCTCCGCTTTGAAATATCTCCAGAAGTATTGGTGGGGTTGGGTCAGCTTGAAATAGCTCACCAGTCTCAAGATTCTCTATAATACCTTTTAAAATATCTACTTTAATTCGATCGCCTTTTTTAAATTTGTTTCTGATATTCCGGCATTGAAGAACCGGCAAACCAATATTCCAGGTATTTCTGTAAAATAACATCCCTGCACTTTCACAGACGACAGCGCCTACTCCGACCTGTTTCAAGATTTCGCCGGCAGGCCTTCCCGAAGAAGCACCAAAATTTTTTCCTGTAATAATTACATCACCCGGTTGAACTTTTTTAGCAAAATCCGGCTCGTAAAATTCTAATACATGCTGTAAAACTTTTTCTCGCCGTTCCTCTTCCCCTGACATTAACATGCTTTCTGCATTAACGTTATCCCCTAAAAGCCATACAAATCCTTTTACTAATAATTGTGGCTCCAAAATTTGTCCTCCTTATTTCTTTGTATTAATAAATATTTAATCTTCCAACAAATGTCTTGTATAACGAGACATTGTTTCATTTTATAAGGTATAGTTTTCTCTAGAAGCTTTTTCATTCCTGCATGTATAATTATTTTAACTACTAGGTTACAGCAGAGAGGACCAACCAAGCTGGAAAGTAATAAACGATACTATATTTTGTCAAATTATTTCTACAATAAAATACCAGGATATAATTTTAGGCTTAATACATTAAATAAGAAAGTGTAAATTGCCAACATAAAAATTATAGTAATCAAAAGCGAAATGTGTAACTTTTGCTTTGATTTAAAAAGGAGAAACAGAAAAAGAAAAGTCCCTCCTCCCCATAAGACTCCAATCATACCAACCAAAATAACCAGCCCTAAAACCCAAAACCAAATCAGGAGTTCATCCCCGTGGGCAACCCACCAAGAAAATTTACTGCTTGTTTTCTCTAAGCCCTTTTGCTCAGCCTCTTTATCATGTTTAAATTCAACAAATATATTAACAGCAGCTAAAATTACGGCAGGTATTCCAATTACAAGGGGCATAAACGCTGCAAATTTGTTAAATCCAAAAGCAAGGAGCACCATTATAATCAGAATAAGAAGTAAAACTATGGCAAATATATTTTTCTCCTTACCCATCATATCACTCCTTTTTTGTGCGCCATTTTACTTTTTATAACAGGTCCGAAAAAGATAAGGAGTAAAAGCATTGTTAATATTAGTACAACAGGACGTTTCATCATCTCAATACCGTAAAGGTTGTACGATAACCACATATTTCGTTCAATAATTACTCCCAGAATAAATCCTAGAATTAGAGCCGGGCGTGAATAACCCAATTTTTTCATTTCATATCCTATAAAACCAAAAATAAGAAGCGTAACTATATCGCCAAAGCTTCTACTGGCATTAAAAGCTCCGATCATTGTTATTATTAAAACAATAGGTGCCAAGATAGTCACGTTAACCGTAGTTATACGCGCAAGATACTTTACAAACGGAAGAATTAAAGCTGCGCCAAAAATGTTGGAAATAACCAGCATTGCGATAATTAATATTACGGAAGATAGTTGCGGACCTAACAAATCCCGTCCTGGAATTAATCCGATAATTGTTAGAGCGCCAAGAAGTACAGCCATACCCGCACTTCCAGGAATTCCAAAAGCCAATGTGGGCACTAATGCCCCCCCTTCTTTAGCGTTGTTGGCACTCTCAGGGCCCAATACCCCTTGAACTACTCCAGTTCCCATATTGTTTTTATTTCCCGAAGATTGCCCTGCATACCCATAAGCTATAAAGTTGGCGATATCTCCTCCAAGACCGGGAATAATCCCAATAACAGCTCCAATAACAGCGCATTTTACAACCAGCCACCAATTTTTAACAACGTCCAGAAGACCGGTTATGGGACTATCCTCTATTTTTACTCTTCCTTTAGCTATTGCTCCTCCCGTTATACATAAATGCACCATCTCAGATACAGCAAAAAGCCCCAGGAGAACAGGTAACATTTTTAACCCATCCCACAGATAAAGAGAATTAAAGGTATAACGCATTGCCCCGGTAACCCAATCTTCCCCGACGAGAGATATTAAAATACCGAACATCCCGGCAATAGCTCCTTTAATAGGATTACTGCCGGAGAGGACTGAAATCATTGATACTCCTGTTAGAGCTAAAAAAAGCATTTCTGCCGGCCCAAAACTCATTACTATAGGTCTAACTACAGGTATCAGCATTAAAAGGACAATGGCTCCAATAATCCCTCCCAAGGTCGAAGAACCTAATGCCACTCCAATAGCCCTGCCTGCCTGGCCCTTTTGGGACATTGGATAGCCGTCAAATACTGTCGCAGCATTTACAGGACTACCCGGAACTCCAAACAAAATAGCAGATATTGAACCTCCGGTTGCCACAACGGCATGGGCACTAATTAATAAAGCAATAGCAGCTTCTGTTGAAAGATTGAAAACAAAGGGAAGCAACATTACAAGGACAAAAACACCGCCTATTCCGGGGATAAAGCCCATAACCACCCCAAACAGCACACCTATAATCATATATATAATCTGAGGCGGTGTTAATGCACTTACCAGGCTAGTACCTAACATTTCAAGCATTCTATCACTCCTAACTTTAGGGCTTGGCAAAGTGTGGGGCCGTTATTTATTGCATGTTTAGTACATTTTACGGCCCCTCCTTTGCTTCAATTGTAAGCTCTAAAAAATATCATTTTGCCTCAAGAGCTTTAATTAACTCTTCAGGAAGCTGGAATGATGTATCAATTAATTTTTTTAATTCATCCCCTGCAAGAGGATTAATCGGCATATCAGCTTTTGCAGCCTTGTCTAATAGCTCAGGATTGTTCAAAACCTTCATAAAAGCATCACTTAAAAATTCTACCCGCTCTTGCGGCACCCCGGGAGACGTGGCAATTGAGCGACCGGCTGCCGCGATAGATGATATGGCATTAATAATCTGCTTCGCTTCGTTAGACTTTGCAAACGGTTTCGCATTAGGTACTCCAGGTAGTTCCGGCACTTCTTCCTCATTAATTACTACTATGGGTTTAAGGTCTCCATTGGCAATAGCAGACAATTTACTGCTCATGGAGCCCATTGTTGCATCTACATCTCCCCGCATTACGGCGAGGTCAGTCCCTGAAGATCCTTCAAATCCGGTAACTATTTTGGATTGCAGTTCAAAAGCAGCGATCATGGCCACCGGATTAACATAAGTACTACCTGTCGTCGATGTGGAAGATATAGTCGTATTAGCTGTTAAAAAGTCTTCAAAAGCTTGAATCTTGCCTTCAGGAGAAACAACTAAAACCTGTGGATCCGAAGCTATACGTGCTACCCATTCAACATTTTTAAGGTCAAATTCCACACCTTCTTCATTAAGAACCTGAGAAGGGATAGTACCTATTAAATTAATAATGCAAATTGTTAAACCGTCCGGGTCTGAAGTATAAAACTTGTTAGTACCAATAATGCTGCCACCGCCGGGTATATTTTCCACAACTACACTTTTGGCTCCAAGTTCAGCTTCTAAGTAAGGCGCTACAAGACGAGCATAAGTATCAAATCCGCCCCCAGGATTAAAAGGAACTATAAAGGTAACTGTTTTTCCTTTATAGAAATCTGCTGCTGTCTCCTTAGCAGGTTCCTGCGTTTGATTTGCAGGTGCCGGTTGGTCTGCAGGTTTACTGCACCCAATAGGTAAAAACGCTATAATTATTAATAAGACGACCATTAGAAAACAAGTATTCCTAATCTTTTTACTATACCTAAACATACATGAAACCCCCTTTAAATTTAGCTACATAAACATGAAGCTTCTTACCAATCAAAATAAATTTCCTTGCCCAATGCCATAATAACTGATTTAAAATTTTAATTAAATCCCCATGGACGCATATAGGCTACCACCTCCTGTTGTAAGGTTGGAAATATCTTCTTGCGAAATATATTCGTTTATGGGGAATTCTTCTATTACTCTTTCCTCCGGCCTACCAACTTCCGGAAACGGCTTTCCGACTGGTTTTGTTGCATCAATAATAAACCCGCCAACTTGCAGATCACTCATAGAAGAAGGGTCATGACGATTAGCATCCAAGTTTTTTACCACCTGTACCTGATCCGTATTAGCATCGACCCTTGTCCCTACTGCCCATAAAACATCATTTAAGTCAAATGGATTAATATCTATATCAACAATTATTACATTTTTAAGAAAATCACCTACTACGGATAAAGCATAGTGAGCTAAACGCTGAGTCTCGCCGGGATGATCGGGGGCAAATTGAATAACACATGTATACGGCTGTGCCCGATGTGCCACTTTAACCCCAGGGAACTTAGTTCTCAATTCATTGGTTAAGGTAATAGCCATACTTATCTCACCATGTAATGTGTTGTGCCCAACCCAATTATTTTCACATATAGGATTATCACTATAATTAAAAGCAGTCGGAGTGAAAACAGGCTCCAGAGTTTGGGGTGAATAGTAACGCATAAAATCAATCCAGGGACCATTAAAATCACGCTCTTCCAGGCTCAAATAGCCTTCAACAACCATTTCCGCATCTGCAGGAATTAAAAAATCATCTCCTAAAGTTGCTGAAGCAGTAAGGCGTAACGGCTCATTCAATAATCCACCTGCCACTGCATATTCATCAATGTTATAACCTGGTCGTACAGCACCGGCCAGCATAAGCAGCGGGTGGGCTCCAAATATCCAGGCAACAGGCATTTCTTTATAACCTAAAGCTCGGTACTTCTTCATATATGACCAAAGATGCCTATACTGGATCCTCGGTGCTGATCTTTGTGGCCCATGCACATGATGCCTGTGCCAGGAAAGGTTATAACGGCCGTTTTCCGGGTCCTTACCGATAGCCAAACCGCAAATCCATCCCGGTTGGGCATCTTTGCTATCTTTCCTATATAGAGGAAGATCAAACAAGTTAACATCCTTACCTGTTAAAACCGTTGCCTTTACTTGGGCTTTACCGGGATCGACTTGAACAGGATTTATCGGACCTGAAAGGCGGTTGCTAAGTTCCATAATAATACCTTCAGCCGTCCATTTCTCTTTTGGTAATTCGCAAGCAATAGCCATGCGTGCATAGGAGCCCTCCTGCTGCCACTGTGCGCTACCAGGCCAACGCTTTCCACTTATTGTCTCAATGTTTTCAAATATTACTGCAGGAAACTTGCCGATTTTTTTTAGTTGCCAAACAATAGAACTACATTGGTTTTTATGGGGTTTTAAAGGTCCTTTGGCAATGCGAATTATCTGCTCAGGATAATTATTTTCTAAATCACTTAAGAACGTTTTCGCCGACTTAACCATATTATTTCAATCCTCCTTCACCTAAGCCTTAAAAATTAATACTCAGGTTTGCTGCATTACTACTTCCATTCTATTTATCATCCTCACTCTGTCCCGATTGCATAAGGCGTTCTGCTGTTTTCCGATATTCTCCATTAATAGCCCAAGTGGCTTCTTCCCTGTTTTCTTCGGTCCAGAGGCCCAATTCATAACCGAACCAGGGAGAACGTGGCATTAATTTGGGAAGACCAATTTTTTCCCACTTAGCCTGGGCTGCCTCCATATACTCCTTTGCCGGCAATGCCACGGGCGGATAAGGCCATTTCCTGGTTGCGTCTATTAAAATTGAAGAACAGCCGCGAGGTCCTGTACTACCCATAGGATAGAACCTCTCTATTAAAGAAGAAGAGGGGGGGGCTGAAGAAGGATCCAGGGCGGCAAAGCGACCTTCCATAATTTTGACGTCAAGGTGGGGTTGGTGCCGAAAAGCCAGTGCCCACATTACGGATTCCAAATCCCGGGGATCAATATCATCATCTACAGCTATGGCCACCTTGGGAAACCCGCCGGCCCTTGCCAATGATGCATTTAGAGCCTGCCAGGCTTCAGAGTGCGTAGGCCTAGGTGTCCATGTTTTGTGTATCTGAATAACACAGAGTTGCCAACCACCGGCTGCCTGATGGAAACCTACAGCCCGAACATTAGCCAAGCCGCAATCCCGTCTTAGAAACTTTAACATGCTAGACTCTTCACCGATTGACCGAATCATGCTTGATTCACTTGGCGGCATCTGGCTAATGAAAGCATGATAGATGGGATCCTTCCTATGAGTTATACATTTGACTTTAAAAACCTGCTTATAATCCCTTTCGGCAATATATCCGGTATACTCTCCAAAAGGAGCTTCAAGTTCTTTATAATCGGTAAGTACTTCACCTTCAATGACAATTTCGGCATAAGCCGGCACGAACAAATCCATCGTTTGACATTTAACGACTTCCAGAGGCTTGCCGTTAATAGCCCCGGATACTGCCAGTTCATCTACTCCGTACGGGACTTTTGTAACAGCAGTCATGGCAACTGAAGGTGGTCCCCCAATTACGATGGCTGCCGGCATGGGTTCTCGCATTTCCCGGTATTTTTGCCAATGAGCAGTAATATGATTATGCCGCGTGGAAAGCCCTGTCTTCAGTTGTCCCTTCAACATTGCCCTGTAAGTTCCAACGTTTTGAATACCGGTTTCCGGATCTTTCGTATGCCAGGATCCGGCAGTTATATAGGGCGCAGGGTCAAAACCAGGTGTTGATATGGGAATAGGAAATTCTTCTAGCCCACCGTGCTCCAATAAACCGTCCCCTAGATGTATCTCTTCCTGTACAGGACCTGAAGATACTATTTGCGGTTGCAATGGATTAGTTAATGCTTTCTCCCACTTGTCCTCAATTTCATTTGGCTGACATTGCATTCCTAATGCATAGACTTCACGTGAAGCCCCAATAACTGCTACAGCTACCGAGCCTTTGTAACGTTCTCCTTTAGCTCCGGTTATATTTGAAAATAAAAACCCGCTTCGTTGATTTTCCGGAAGACCGCGGTACTGCCAGCGAACAAGCGGCATAAGCTCAGTATCCTTGCTCGTCTCATCTGATATTTCTCTCAGTAAACCCTTTTCTTTCAACACTTCCAGATAATCCCTTAAATCTTTGTACATCGTAAATATCACCTTCCTTTTACTTTTAAGCCACAGGAAAATTAGCGCTAATTATCTTGCCTTCTTTGCGAGAGAAGCGGGCCATGCACATTGGACAAAACTGTAAAAAATCAGCTCCCTGATCATAAATCATTTTGTGTACATTATAAATATGGTTGCACTTAGGGCACTCGATATAAAATTCCTGAGCCATTTTAAACCTCCTTTCTGGAAATTAATTAAAAATTATAAAATAAATAGTTACCCATGGACAATAATAAAATTTAATTACGAAAAAGACTTCTTTAATATGCCCGAGGCAATCCGTAAATATATTTTTTAATAAGAACAACAATTATCTCATAGAGCAAGATGCCGTCTCACTTTATTGGTGCAATATTTCTATATAACTTTTTTGATTCCTGCTACCAATAAAAATATTTTTATTAAAAACAGTAATTAGATAAGTAATAAAAAAATAACATCCAATATTCAGAATTTTATCCTGTTATGCGATATTCTATCTTATTTTTCTTTCTATATTTCTTTTAAAAATCCTTTTTTATTTTGATATTTTTTTTAAATTTTTTTTATTTAAATAATAATATATTTATTATCAATTATTTTGGAAATAAATTTTTACTATTTGAAACAGGGTGAGGTAGATTTGGAGTAGACTCTGCTAAAAAGAAAGTAACCAGCAAGATACTGAGCATTAAAAGTAAGATTGACACTATTATTGAAGATGGATAACCGTATAAATCCATTAGCCAGCCTAAAAAAGCGGGACCCACCATGGTACCTAGATCAGAAAAAAGGCGGACTCTACCTAAGGTTCTTCCGAGTTTACCGCTATGTACTAAATCGGTGGCCATTACAACAGGTAGTCCGGTAGTAAAAGCGGCAACACCTAAAAACATACTCGCTAGCAAATAAAATAAAAAAGTATTTACTACTAAAAAAAGACCGTTAGCAAGGATCAAAACAATCAAGCCAATTTGTAATACTATTTTCCGACCATATCTATCTGCTAAATAACCACCCCAAAAAAGAGAACCCAGACTAAGGAAACCGGAAAACGAAAGTGTAAGGCCAATTTGTAAACTATCCAGACCAATACTGCTACCAAATAAAGGCAATATAGTCCTTTCTAAACCGTTCCTATTTAAGAAGATAGCAAACGCTAAAAAATATATAATAAAAAAACCTAGTTTTTTTATATTAACCGAAGAATTAATCGCTTCTTCAGATATCGAATCGATATCTTTTTTTTTGTCTTCATTTGCATTACTATAAACGCGGGATGGTGATGACAATGCTATAATTAACCCGATCAAATTGAGGATAGCACAAAATAAAAAAACGGCGCGCCATTCAAAAAAAGTTGCCAAGACTCCCCCTATTAATGGAAAGCTTGAAACCCCTGCTCGCCGGGCAATCATATAATAAGACATTATTGTCGAGCGTCTAGCAGTCCCAGCCAGCTGTAGCAATTCAGTTTGAATGGAAACTACCGCCAAAGCAGAGCCAATACCTGCTGCTATTCTTCCTAGAAGAAGGAAGACAAAAGATGAAGCAAATGCTGAAAGTAGTGAACCTGCTAAAATTATTGCCATTCCTAGAGCGGTAAGAATAGAACCTCCGTAGCGGTCACTTAAAGTACCGGCCGGAATATCAACCGCTACTCTGGCAAGAGCAAATGAAGAAACAAACAGACCCATATGAGTAGTGGATACATCTCCCCAGGCTTGAATTTGCGGCAAAATTGGAGCTACGATCCCTAAACCCGCCATGGCAAAGATGACATTAAAACAGAGAAGGAGAATCCTTTTTAAATTTGAATTATCGCCACATGGTGTAAATTTAAAAGACCTGCATAAATTAAGAAATTTTTTAACAGAAAAATTAAGAAAAACGCTTTTCATTTAATGCGCCTCGTTCTGAAATGATTTTACATCTCTTCTCGTGCGGAACTGTCAGCATGAAGCACCGATAAGTAATATTCTTACACAGCCTCCATCCCCGTACCTTAACGTCATAATAAATTCTAGCGGCAATCGGAACAATAGTCAAACCAATCTGCCGGGGGCCGGTCCTTGACCTTGTCCATAAAATGTTTAAAATCTCTAGCTTACAACTGTACTATTTTAGATCAAATTGCCCATTTTTTACCTCAAACAAATTTTCCGATAATTATTTCACATAGCAAGATGACGTCTTATTATTATATTTTCTACATCTCTTTTTTAATTCCTGCCTATTTTATAAAAATAATTTTTATTTTTATAACTATTTAGATCTATTATCTCAACAATAGATAAAAGGAAAACTACCCGGTGTCTTAACAGAATAAAGAATAATGGATTTTTGAATTTATCAATAAATCTATGGTATACTTAGATCGGTTTAATGACACCCCTGCATACTTTGCAGGCTTATTTTTTGAAAGTGTGGCCTTTTTAGAAATGAATATTTTAGCAAAATTCGTCCAATATTATAAACCCTATCGCTTTCTTTTCTATACAGATATGTTATGCGCAATCATTGTCTCGGTAGTGGATCTCTCTTTTCCCCAGATTTTTTATTACTTAAGCAAAAACTTATTTACCCTGGATAAACAAACTATACTGCAGTCCATAGGGTATGTGGGCCTGGCCTTGCTGGCTCTCTATATCCTCAAATATTTTTGTCAGTATTTTATTACCTGCTGGGGACATATCATGGGAGCCAGAATGGAAACCGACATGCGCAAAGACTTGTTTAACCATTTCCAACGACTCTCCTTTTCTTTCTACGATAAAAACAATACGGGAGAGATGATGTCCAGACTGGTCAATGATCTTTTTGATATCTCCGAACTTGCTCATCACGGACCGGAAAATATATTTATTTCTGCATTAAAGATAGTCGGCTCCTTTATCCTTCTCATGTTGCTCAATGTCAAAATGACTTTAATCTTGCTCGTTGTCACGATAATTATGGTCGTCTTCAGTATTTACCGAAACTTAAAGATGGAAGCCGTCTTTCTGGATAACCGGCGTAAAATTGCCGGGGTCAATTCCAGCCTCCAGGATAGCCTGGCCGGTATCCGGGTCGTTAAATCCTTTGCCAATGAGAAAGTCGAAAGAAGCAAATTTAGAAAAAGCAACGAGGACTTTTTAGCTTCCAAATCCAAAAGCTATCAAATGATGGGCAGCTATCAGGCCTGGAATTCTTTCTTTTCAGGACTTTTATATATTGTTGTCATTGTCTCCGGAGGGATATCCATTGCAAATGGATCTTTAAGACTTACCGAACTGGCTATTTATCTTCTTTACATCAATATCTTCGTTCAACCTCTGGAAGTCTTAATCAACTTCACTGAACAATTTCAAAAGGGATTTGCCGGCTTTAGGCGCTTTGTGGATATCCTCAATACTGCACCGGATATTACGGATAAACCGGGAGCTTTGCCTTTGGATAACGTTACGGGAGAAATAGAATACAACAATGTTTCCTTTCGCTACAACAATGATTACGATGTTCTGCACAATGCCAGCATCAGGATTCCTGCCGGAAGTAAAATTGCTCTCGTCGGCCCTTCCGGCGGTGGAAAAACGACCTTATGTTCTCTTCTTCCCCGCTTCTATGATGTCACCGCAGGTGCAGTCACCATTGACGGAAAAGATATCAGAGATATAACCCTGGAATCACTGAGAAATACTATTGGAATTGTCCAGCAGGATGTCTATATGTTCAGCGGCACAATCAAGGAGAATATTGCTTACGGCAAAGCAGGCGCAACTGATGAAGAGATTAAGGAGGCAGCCCTAAATGCAAATATTCATGATTTTGTAATGTCCCTCGATCAGGGTTATGATACGCATATAGGGGAACGCGGTGTCCGCCTTTCCGGCGGGCAAAAACAACGTCTCTCCATTGCCCGGGTATTTTTGAAGAATCCTCCTATTTTAATACTTGATGAGGCTACCTCAGCCCTCGATAACGAGAGTGAAAAATATATCCAGCAATCTTTGGAAAGACTCTCCCGGAATCGGACCACTATTGTCATCGCCCACCGGCTCAGTACCATTAAAAATGCCGATGAAATTATCATTATTACCGATGAAGGAATTAAGGAAAGGGGAAATCACAAAGAGTTGATTACCAAGGGAGGAATTTATGCCCATTACTACAACATGCAGTTTGAGGGGCTGGAATAAGAAAGTAATGTAAATTTTCAGCAATAACAACAATTTTCATTATTTACCTTGTATTTTTTTCCTACCTGATGTATTATAGTAATGGATGCCATGGTGATGTTGGGTACATGTGTTCAGTTATCGGTTTCTAAAATCTCTATTTTATAGATCAGAGGCATAACTTTCCATGTAGACTTGCGATAATTTTTTATGCCTCATGCCAAAGGTGAAGATATATTTTTTTTGAAAACATTATGCCAAATATGACATAATACCTTGGTGCTGGGTAACATTTTAACATTTCAAAGTATCCGGCTTTGTATGACAAACGAAGTGTGAAAGTGAAAGGATTAATCTTGGCGCAATCATTATGTCAAAAATGACATAAAAAGAAAGTATGTGAAATGATGATCAAACAAACTTACCATTTCGAGCAGCTTAAATACTCTTTAATAAATATTTCCCAAAGAAGCCCACCCTGACCACCCGCATAATATACACAATACTCCGCTTATTTTACTCCAGTATATATCGACAGATCGATTGAGACTATATTTACCAAATACTCCAGATAAAATAATAAATGTTAATTTATACCCTTTATTAGAAAAGAAATTATTCCTGGATTAAGATGTTTGGGTAAATTACAAGATAATATGAAATTAAAAAGTCTTCATATTTGATATAAATAAAAAGATCGAGGTGTATAAAGTGAGATACGCTGAGACAGGGTTTAATTTAGAAATTGATTTATCAAGTGGAAATATTGAAAAAATAGAAACTGATCCTAAATTAACGGAACTTCATCTGGGAGGTCTTGGTACAAGCGTAAAGATACACTGGGATAGGGTTCCCCCTGAAGTTAAAGCATTTGATCCTGAAAATCTACTGATATTCAGTAGCGCTCTTTTAGTAGGCACACCGGCCTACAGCTGTAATCGTACTATTGTCAGCTGTGTTTCTCCACAGACGGATTTACTGTGCTATCCAATGATGGGGGGATTTTGGTCGGCTGAATTGAAGTATGCCGGTTATGACAAAGTGATCTTACGGAACAAGTCCCCAAAACCGGTTTATATATGGATAAATAATGACAAAGTAGAAATTCGAGATGCTGCTCATTTGAAGGGTAAAGGCGCTGTTGAAACCCAGGAACTTATTAGGGAGGAGTTGAACGAGCCGAAAGCTCAGGTTGCCGCTATCGGCCTGGCCGGTGAAAATCGCTGCTTTACGGCTTCTATTGAGCAGTCCAGATCGAGCGCCAGTCGAGGTGGGGCAGGCGCGGTGATGGGTGACAAAGGTGTTAAGGCGATAGCTGTTCGTGGAACAAAAGATGTTTACCTGGCCCGAGGGGCTGAATTTATGGAGCATATGAAGGAAGTTAAGGCTTATATAAAGTTCCGCAACGAAAATCCCCTTAAGGATGTAATGACCATTTTAGCCGGCATCGGATCACCGCAGGAGATGCTGCACACCGATGAGAAGTGGCACGTCGAAAGTTTTGCCTGGGGGAATGCCCGCGAGAGGAGAAAAAATTTTTGGACCAAAGAAATTGAAGAGAGCTGGATAAGATCTCAATTAAGTGCCGTCAAGCGGCTTATAAGCTGTTTTAATTGTCCGCAGCAATGCGGCGCATTAATTAACTTCGGGGATACTCAAAGATATATGATGAAATGCTTCTCCAAACTAACCTATGGAATGGCGGCCTATGTCGACAATCTGGATTTTAGCTGGAAAATCTGTCAGCGGGCTTTTGAGTATGGAGTGGATTCATTCTCAACCCCGCAAATTTTGGCTTTTGCTGTTGAGCTTTATGAAGCCGGCATTTTAACTGATAAGGATTTTGCAGGATGCCCCTCCGATAAAGAGGGGAGATTTTTCTGGCTGCTTGATAGATTGGTCAGGCGGGAAGGAATTGGAGATATACTGGCTGACGGCACTTATTGGGCTGCCAGAAAAATCGGCAAGGGCGCCGAAAAATATGACCACAATACTATTAAAAAACATGAGCAGATGAATATCAAGCTGGGTATGATGGATCCTCTTTACTACCTGATGTTTTCCACCAATGAAAAGATAAGTATTACTCAAATTGAGGGAAATTGGCCGCAAGTGCCCTTTGCTACAAAAGAGGCAAGAGAAGATTTTGTCAAGGACTGGCCGCAGCTTCCTGATGAAAAATTTAAACAATATTTGCTGAACTGGGAGCCGCGCGGAGAATACGCAAATCCATATTATCCAACTCCGGAAATCGCCAGTGAAATTGTGGATTGGATGGAGGCATTGCACAATATTGATGATGCCCTCGGGTTCTGTGCCGGCATGGCATCATTTTGTCTGAAGCCTCCTTATCATCTACACAATTACCCGAAATTAGTCTCTGCAGCGACCGGGATGGATTTGGATGAAAACGGACTAAGAAAAATAGCCGGTAGGAGCCGGAATTTACATAGAGCATTCAATAATCGAAGAGGCATGACGAGGGCCGATGAGAAACCGCCTGAAGACCATTGGAAGCACAGATTTCCCGAGATTGAAGAAAATTTGTTAACTACGTATTACAAATTTAAAGGATGGAGTTATGACGGTATTCCTACAAAAGAAAAATTACAGGAGCTGGATTTGGGATATGTTGCCGAAGACCTTGAAAAGAGAGGGATATTAAAAGATGGCCAAAATTAAAAAGAAGATCAAGACAATCAGGGTTGATGCGGATAAGTGCAATGGTTGCCGGGCATGTGAGATAATCTGTTCCGCCTTTCATGCTGAACCGAAATACAGCAGCGTTAATCCGGCAAGGTCTCGTATTCAGGTGATTACTCACCGGCTAAGAGACATATGGGTTCCGGTATTCGCAGGTGAATATGCTGAAGCCGAATGTCTGGGAAGAAACAAATATGTAATTGAGGAAAAAGAGTATGACGAATGCACCTTCTGCAGGGCTTCCTGTCCCTCCAGAAACCTTTTCAAAGAACCTGATTCCGGTCTCCCGTTAAAATGCGACATGTGTGAAGATGAGCCGCCGCAAGAAGAGCCGCTCTGTGTCCAGGCGTGTTTAAATGATGTCTTGATCTACGAAGAAAGAGAAGAGGATGTAGAAGAAGAAGTGCGGCCGGAAGATTTGGAGACCGGGTTGAAATTACTGGTAGACAAATATGGTCCGCAGAAGCTAACGGATACCCTTATCAGAATAGCGCAGAAAGGGTAAAATACTGCGACTCCGGATTAAGACCGCGCCATGCGGGAAAAAGGCAGAAGCAGAACCGATAACCATAATGAATCAGGCCCTATCTACGATACTGCTCTTTTCTACTTATTTAGGAGGTGTTGAAAAATGACTATTCCCGTGCCTGTTGAAGAAGCACTGAAAATGCAAAGTTGTTCCGGTCAGGTTAGCCAATCTTCCCAAGCTGTATCACTTGAAACAGCACTGGAAATAATTTTACGGTATGCCCAACCTGTCGGTACAGAAAGAATCAGCACCCGCTCTGCACTGGGAAGGGTGCTGTCGGAAAATCTTTATGCTCCGGTAAACCTTCCTCCCTTTAATCGCTCCCCCCTTGACGGTTATGCTGTCCGGGCGAAAGACATTGCCGATGCCACGCCTGATCGTCCGGTCTTGTTGGAAATCAGTCAGGAAATTCCGGCAGGAAGCTACAGTGAGATTGAACTTGCCGGGAACCAGGCGGCCAAAATTATGACCGGCGCCCCGCTTCCCCCAGGCGCTGATGTGGTAATTAAATTTGAAGATGTAAAAAAAACAGATAATAAAATCGGGGTCGTTTCTTCACTGCCTGCTTATGCTAATTATTGTTTTGCCGGAGAGGATATACAGCAGGGTGAACAAGTGCTTTGCGGGGGAAAGGTCATTGAACCGGCAAGTATCGGTATTCTGGCAGCTTTGGGTATCCCGGTTGTGCCTGTCTACACTAAACCCAAAATTGCCGTTATCGGGACCGGAGATGAGCTGATTGAGGTAAATAATCGATTAAAACCAGGCCAAATCTTTGACAGTAATTCATATGCACTGGCAGCCTATGTCCGGCAGGCAGGCGTCGAACCGGTTATGGCGGGAATCGTTGGCGATAATACGGAAATGATTGCCTGCAAAATTGCGGAAAATATAGAAAGTGCCCATATGATTATTACTACCGGCGGGATATCTGTGGGTAATTTCGATTTTGTTAGAGAAGCCCTTGGTTCCCTTGGGGCGAGAATCCTCTTTCATCGAATAGCTATGCGCCCCGGGACGCCTACTCTGGTCGCTTTAAAAAATGGTAAGTTAATTATTTGCCTTTCCGGTAATCAAGCCGCTGCCTTTGTCACTTTCCAGTTATTGGCCGGGCCGGCGCTTGCGGGATTGATGGGCATTACAAAACGCCGGCTAACCGGTACAACCGCGGTGTTGGCTGATGATTATCGAAAAACCGGCACACAAAGAAACTTTACGAGTGGCCGCGCCTATTTTGATGACGGCATTTTAAAGGTCAGGATTACTGAAAAACAAAATTCCGGTAATATTAAGTCTACCCTTTCTATCAATGCATTGATTGATATGCCGGCAGGTACCGGATACTTCAAAGCCGGGACACGGATAAATGTTTTTTTATTACATCCATTATGCCGTTATTGGCATAATGGATCGCTTTAGACCGGTCCTCCAAAGATTAGCCGGCAGTTTCAATGCCGGCTAATCTCCCTATTTAATCTATTTAATTGCTCTTGGACCTGAAGAAAATGACGGGCCAACATCCTAAGAGCTTATTCCGGACCCCAGAAACCGAATAGTAAGCGCACCGATGGAACTTTCCCCCTACCCCATCCCGGGGAAGCCCTGCCCACGCAGGGCTTCGTAAAGGACCAGGGCAACGCTGTTGGCCAGATTGAGGGAACGGGGAATACCTTTTACCATGGGGATGCGCAGGCACCGGTCCTGCCATTTTTCCAGCAGTTCAACAGGGAGCCCGGCGGTTTCTTTGCCGAAAACCAGAAAATCATCAAAATTGTACTGCACATCCGTATAGATTTTCCCTTTGGCCCTCGTGGAGAGAAAATAAAAGGGGTTCTCCGGGTACGCTTGCCTCAGGGCATCAAAATCAATATAACGGAAAAGTTTCAAATGGGGCCAGTAATCCAGACCGGCCCGGCGCAGATAACGGTCATCCAGGGAAAAGCCGAGTTTACCCACCAGGTGCAGCGTTGAAGCAGTCATTACACAGGTACGGGCAATATTTCCCGTGTTCTGCGGTATCTCAGGTTCCACCAGGACAATGTGCATTGCGTCTTCGACCTCGTTAAATTTAATTGGCAGGCGTATTCTCCCCGCTCTCGTTCTGGGCTTCCGCTTTTTCCTGCTCCTTGCCCTGCCGGGTGAGCAGGTCGTTATACAGTTTCAGCTTTTGCTGAACGAGATAATTAATCGTCCCCTCGGGATAACGGCCGTCTTCTACCCGCTCCCCCGCGGGAATGCCTGTCAGGATCTCCAGGCCTTCATCAATGGTATTAACAGCATAAATATGAAATTTACCTTCTTTCACAGCAGAGACCACTTCTTCCTCCAGCATCAAGTTGACGACATTTTGCTGAGGAATCATGACCCCCTGGCCTCCGGTTAAACCCTTGAGCTTGCAGGCGGCAAAAAAGCCCTCGATCTTATTCGTTATACCGCCGACAGGTTGTATCTCCCCTTTTTGGTTGACAGATCCCGTTACAGCGATGCCCTGCTTTAGGGGAAGACCGGCCATGCTCGAAAGGAGAGCATAAAGCTCCGTGCTCGAGGCGCTGTCCCCATCCACTCCATCATAGGACTGCTCAAAGCAAATACCAGCGGTAAGTGTCAGAGGGGTCTCCCGGGCATACTTCTGACCCAGGTAGCCGCTGAGAATCAGCACACCCTTATCGTGTATGCGCCCGCTCATCTTGCTTTCCCGCTCAATATTGACAATTCCTCTGCGGCCCAGATATGTTGTCACCGTAATCCGGGAGGGTTTACCAAAAGAATAATCCCCCATATCCAGGATGGCCAGCCCGTTGACCTGACCTTCTTTTTCTCCTTCCAGGTCGAGCAGAATCGTCCCTTCATCAATCATTTCCAGCAGTTTATTTTTATATTTATCGGAACGGAAGACTTTCTCCCTGACGGCTTTTTCCACAAACGGGCCGGATACGTAATCGCTCCCGGCCACCATAGCCCAGGTGTCGGCTTCGTAGAGAATCTCCACAATATCGTTGAAACAGGTTGTAAGCTTCTCCTGGTGTTCGGCGAGGCGTGAACTGTACTCTACAACCCTGGCAACGCCGGAGCGGTCAAAATGTCGTAACCCTTCCCTTTGACAGTGTGTGGAGATAAAATTGGCCATATGGCGAATGTTTTCCGGGGAGCGGTCCATCACCGTCTCGAAATCAACCTTCAATTTAAACAGTTTGCGAAAATCTTCGTCGTGTGTGTAAAGAAGGTGATAAAGATAGGGGTTGCCGATCAGGATGACCTTAACATCAAGAGGGATGGGCTGCGGTTTTAGAGAAGCCATGGGCAGGATGGCATACTGTTCGCCAATGGATTCAATACGGACCTCTTTATTGGTCAGAACCCTTTTCAGCACCTCCCAGGATTGCAGGTTGAGGAGCAGATCTTTTGCCTGGAGAATAAGGTACCCTCCGTTGGCCTTGTGCAGTGCTCCTCCTTTAATCATGGTAAAGTCGGTTGTTACCGTTCCCAAACGGTTTTCATATTCGATCCGGCCGATCAGATTATAATACGTAGGGTTGGTTTCCACCACTACCGGAGCACCTTTGGTTTCCATGTTGTCGATAATCAAATTGACAAAATATTTTTTTGCAGCGGTTTCCTTACCGGATCGTTTCAGCCAGGGGAAAGGAAGCTGTTTTTCTTCATCATCGTCTTTAAAATCGCTCAAATTATCCACAACATCTTCCTGCAAGGCTTCCAGGTACTGGACCACCATGGAATAATCCTCGTATTTTTCCTTGAGATCTTCAATAAGATAATCCACGGCAAAATGACCGGTTTTGTGTTCCAGTTCTTTGAATTTATCCTTTAACTTCTTTTCTTCGTTCTGGATGCGACGGACGATCTCCATGGCTTTAAACTGCACTTCCGTGGATTTCTTTTCCATCTCTTCTTTTTCTTCTTTTTCCAGCTGGTTAAATTCTTCCTCGCTCAGCTCTTTCCCGTCCCGGGCGGGAACGCTTAGAAATCCCGTCCCGCTGCGTTTGAGAATAAACCCTTTCTCTATGGCGGCATTGTTGAGCTCATCCATCAGGGAAGAACGGATTTCCTGAAATTCTTTCAGAACAGCCCCTTTTTGCCGTTCATAATCATCCGTATTAAATGCTTTCGGGATGGATTCATTGAGTTCTTCCAGAAGAGTACTGATATCCCGGGCAAAAAGATTGCCCAAACCGGCCGGCAAATTGACGGCAATAGGAGCATCGGGATTTTTAAAGTTATAAAGGTAGCACCAGTCGTCGGGAATAGGTTGTTTTTCAGCCACCTCCCGGGTGCTGGACCTTGCATAGTTCATTTTACCCGATCCTGTCAGCCCGGTAATAAAAATATTATAACCGTGTTTGTTAATCCTCAGGCCGAACTCCATGGCATTAACCGCTCTTTCCTGTCCCACAATACTATCCAGCGAGGGAATTTCCTCGGTAGTCTGAAATGAAAAAAGACTGGTGTCACATGCTTTAAAAATCATTTCGGGTTTCAGGCGTTTTTCCTCGATCACAATTCTACCCCCTTTGACTTCGCTGTAAAAACGATTCAAATAAAGATTCAAATAAACCATCCGAATATTTTAAAATATTATAATTAATTCTCCCCGGAATCAAATAATCCTTTTTATTTCCGCGGGGAAATGATTAAAGAAAACATTTGGGACAATGGGGAGAAAGTACGCAATTGTCGCAAAGGGGCTTTTGAGCGCGGCACACCTTTCGCCCGTGGGCGATCAAACGGTGATGGGTTAAAGACCAGAGGTCCTTTGGAAGCAGCAGGCAGAGATCCTCTTCCACAACATAGGGATTATTTCCCTCAGTCAGACCCAATCTGCGGCTTACCCGCGCCACATGAGTATCCACGGCAAGGGCCGGCACATGGAAGACAGTGCTGAGGATTATGCCGGCCGACTTGCGGCCTACTCCGGGAAGACTTTCCAGTTCCTCTCTGGTACCCTGAACTTGACCACCGTATTTTTCCAGAAGAATACGGCTGGTTTCCATAATTTGACGGCTTTTCTGACGAAAAAGGCCCAGGCTTTTTATCTGTTCCTCCAGGGCGGAGAGCCCCAGTTCCAGAATATCTGCGGGTCCCTGCACCCTTGAAAAAAGTTTTTCCGTAACCCTGTTTACCTGGCGGTCCGTTGTCTGAGCCGAAAGGATTACCGCCACCAGAAGCTGGAAAGGGTTTGTATATTGCAGAGCTGTCTTAGCCTGGGGATACTCCTCCGCCAGAAGACGCAAAATCTCTTTCGTTCTACTTTTCAGTTGCTCTGCTCTCCTTTTTAGTATATTACGTAATTTTTACGTCCTTCTTCATAGAGGTCTTTTCCATAAATATCGTTTATTACCGTAACCGGAAAATCTTCCACCGTGAGCCGCCGGATCGCCTCCGGACCCAATTCGGGATAGGCCACAATCTCCGCAGCCAGGATCTTTTTTGCCAGGAGGGCGCCGGCACCTCCCGTGGCCGCCAGGTAGACTCCCTGAAAATCCTGGAAAGCTTTGCGGACTTCCGGGCTGCGGCTCCCCTTGCCGATCACAGCTTTAACTCCGTATTCCAGGAGGGCAGGAGTATAGGGGTCCATTCTGCCGCTGGTTGTCGGTCCGGCTGAACCGATGGCCTGCCCGGGCTTCGCGGGGGCAGGCCCCACATAGTAGAGAATCTGTCCTGTTAAATCCACAGGAAGCGTCTCTCCTTTAGCTAAGCGCTCTACCAATCTTTTATGCGCCGAGTCCCTGGCAGTATAAATCACACCTGAAACAAGCACCGTATCGCCTGCCTGCAGTTTCTTAACATCACTATCCGTCAACGGAGCACGGATCCGTTTCGCTTCCATGGGAAAACCTCCTTCAAGCGCTTCCAAAATAATTTCCTGTCGCTAGAGCACTCTCTGCGCGTGGCGTGCGGCATGACAGTTGAGATTTACCGCTGCCGGCATGCCGGCAATGTGACAGGGAGCCGTCTCCAGATGAACCGCCAGGGCTGTAAAGCGTCCTCCAAATCCCTGGGGTCCGATACCGCTTCTGTTGATTCGCTCCAGCAGTTCCTTCTCCAAATCCGCGTAAAAGGCTTGTGGATGGGGTTCTCCCAGCGGTCTGAGGAGAGCTTTTTTCGCCAGGAAAGCAACTTTTTCAAAATTTCCTCCCAGGCCCACTCCCACCACCACAGGCGGGCAGGGGTTGGCCCCTGCTCCGCTGACGGTCTCGACAACAAAATCAGTCAAACCTTTGACCCCCTGGGCGGGGGTAAGCATCCTCACAGCGCTCATATTCTCGCTGCCGCCCCCTTTCGGGGCCATGGTAATTTTGATCTTATCACCCGGAATAAGGCGCAGATGAATAACAGCCGGCGTATTATCCTTTGTATTAACTCTCTCCAGAGGATCGGAAACGATGGAGCTACGAAGAAAGCCCCGGAGATACCCCTGACGGACGCCTTCATTCACTGCCTCGTTAAAATCGCCTCCGGTAAGCAGAACTTCTTGTCCAAGATCGATAAAAAGGACAGCGGTTCCCGTATCCTGGCAAAGGGGGACTTCTTCATCCCGGGCCAGGCGGGCATTCTCCAACAGCTGCCTGAAAACATCTTTTCCCACAGGAGACGGCTCTTCCTGCAAACCTTTTTGCAAAGCCTTAACTACATCTTCGCCAAGAAAATAATTGGCCTCTTGGCACAGCTTTGCTACAGCTTCGGTTATCTCTTTAACATGGACTTCTCTCACCTTCAAAACCTCCCGTCCTGCCTCCGTCCGACTTAAAACGGATGACCCTCTTTTTGCTTCTCCTTCTGCCAAGGGAACCCGGATTCCGGATCCCGGATTCCCATTCCGGGTTACCCGTCAAGCCTCTGGCGCAAAAGTTGCTGGACCAGCTGGGGATTTGCCTGTCCTTTGGTATGCTTCATTGTACTCCCCACCAGAAAGGCCAGTGCTTTTTTGTTTCCTGAAGTATAATCCTCTACTGCGCCCTTATTTTCCGCCAAAACTTTATCGATTACATTCAACAGGCTCTTTTCATCGCTAATCTGGACGAGCCCCTTGGCCTGGACAACTTCCCTGGGAGCTTTGCCCGTTTGAAAGGTTTCTTCCAGGACTTCTTTGGCTGTCCTGCCGCTGATAACACCCTCATCAAGGAGGCTCAGCAGTTCCGCCAGATGTACCGGCTGAAAGGAAAGGACTCCGATTTCCCCCCCCTGTTCGTTAACAAGCTTCAGCACATCTCCGAGCAGCCAGTTGCTCACTTTCTGAGCATCGCGGTACCCTTTCAGGGTTTCCTCAAAGAAATCGGCCAGTCCCTGGGAGGAGGTGATCACTTCCGCCTGGTACGGAGTAAGTTGGTATTCTTCAATATAGCGCGAGGCTCGCTGGACGGGAAGTTCCGGCAGCAGCTCCCTGATTTTCCGCACCCGCTCAGCCGTGATATTTAGAGGAGGAAGGTCCGGTTCGGGGAAATAGCGATAATCTTTTTCCTCTTCTTTACCCCGCATCTCCAGGGTGATTCCCTGTTCCTCAAACCATCTCCTGGTTTCCTGGTAGACTCTCTCCCCCTCCCGCAGCAGTTTCTCCTGCCGGTAAACTTCGTATTCCAGACCTTTTTGGACAGCCTTGAAAGAGTTCATATTCTTGATCTCCACTTTTGCTCCGAATTCCTTGGAACCAACCGGCCTCAGAGAGATATTGGCGTCACAGCGGAGGCTTCCCTCCTCCATTTTGCAATCCGATGTTCCGGTATACAGGAGGATCCTCTTTAAGGACTCCAGATAGAGACGGGCCTCTTCCGGTGAACGGAGATCAGGGGCTGAGACGATCTCCATCAGGGGAACACCGCAGCGGTTGAAATCCACATAAGAAGAAGAGCCACTGGGATCATGCTGGAGTTTCCCGGCATCTTCCTCCAGGTGCAGCCGATCGATGCGGATCCGGCGAATCGTCTCTCCTTCCTTGACCACATCAAGATACCCGTTCCGGGCTACGGGGAAATCGTACTGGGATATTTGATAAGCCTTGGGCAGATCAGGATAAAAGTAATTTTTGCGGTCAAATCTGCTGAAGGTTGATATTTCACAGTTTAGAGCCAGAGCCGCCTTTAAGGCCAGGTCCAGAGCGCTTTCGTTGAAAACGGGAAGAGAGCCGGGCAGGCCAAGGCATACCGGGCAGACATTGGTATTGGGCTTCTGCCCGAAACTGTTTGGACAGGAACAGAAAATCTTGCTTTTTGTTTGGAGTTCGGCATGAACTTCCAGACCGATGATAATTTCATATTCATGAGACACCTTTAACCCCCCCTTTTAACATTGACTTCCGGTAACTGATTCCTCACTCCCAGCAGGCTTTCCAGAGCATAACAAAACTGGAAGATGCGCCCCTCATCAAAAGGACGGCCCAGCACCTGAAGACCTACCGGCATCCCATCCACAAACCCGCAGGGAATGGATATAGCCGGTACCCCGGCGAGATTTGCGGTAATCGTACAGATATCGCTGAGGTACATGGTCAGCGGATCATCCGTTTTCTCTCCCGCTTTGAAAGCGACAGTTGGAGAGGTCGGGGTAACGATAAAATCATAGTTCTCGAACACTTTCTGAAAATCCTCCCGAATCAGGGTACGGGCTTTCAGGGATTGTAGATAATATGCATCATAATAACCGGAGCTCAGGGAATACGTGCCCAGCATAATCCGCCGTTTTACTTCCGGACCGAAACCTTCATTGCGCGTTTTTTTGTAAAGAGAAAGGAGATTTTTTGCCTCGGCAGCACGATAGCCATACTGTACTCCGTCATACCTGGCCAGGTTGGAAGACGCCTCTGCTGTGGCCACGAGATAATAAGCGGGAAGGGCGCACGACGTATAAGGCATGGAGACCTCCTCGATCTCCATCCCCAGCCCCGAACATTTTCTTACGGCTTCCATGACTACTTTTTTTACCTCTGCATTAATACCTTCTTCGAAATAGTCCCTGGGAAGGGCCACCTTTAACCCCTTCACATCCCTGCCCAGATAATCCGTGTAATTCTCCTTTTCTCTCGGTACAGAAGTTGAATCTCTGGGATCATGCCCCGCGATGACATCCATGACCAGGGCGCAATCCCGAATATCTCTCGTCAGCGGGCCAATCTGGTCCAGGGATGAGGCAAAGGCAATAAGTCCGTACCGGGAAACAAGCCCGTAAGTAGGTTTGAGACCCACCACTCCGCAGAGCGAAGCAGGCTGACGCACTGAACCTCCCGTATCGGAGCCCAGCGCAAAAAAGACCTCTCCCGCGGCTACCAGCGCGGCCGACCCACCGCTGGAACCTCCCGGTACCCGGGTGGTATCCCAGGGGTTGCGGGTCGTATAGTAAGCGGAATTCTCCGTGGACGAACCCATGGCAAATTCGTCCAGGTTGGCCTTGCCCACGAGGACCGTTCCGGTTTCCTTTAACTTTTCAACAACGTGGGCATCATAAGGCGGACGATACTTCCGTAATATTTTGGAAGCGCAGGTTGTGGGAATCCCGCGGGTACAAAGATTGTCTTTCAATGCCATGGGAACACCGGCCAGAAGGGAGAGAGATTCTCCGGAAGCCCGCGCTTTATCAATTTTTTCGGCTTCCAGCAGTGTTTCATTCTCATCCAGAAGGGTAATAAAACCCTGAATTTCTTCTTCCACTTCCCCGATGCGCCTTAGCACGGATGCCGTTAACTCTTGTGAGGTAACTTCCTTGTTCTGAAGGGCTCCAGCCGCCTCTGCTGCCGACATTTTATAATAATCCATGCCTTTATTCCTCCGTTTCTAGCTCTCTTCCTCGATGACCGGGGGAACTTTAAACAGTCCCCTGGCCGAATCCGGTGCTTCCTCCAGGACTTCCGGCAGCAACTCTCTGCCTTTTTCCTCGCTGCGGTCTTCCCGAAAAACATTTTTCAACTGCTGGACGTGGGTTGTCGGTTCGACACCGGAGAGATTAAGCTCCTTCAACCGTTGAATATAATCCAGGATTACATTGAACTGTTGGGTAATTGACTCCTTTTCCTCCGGTAAAAGGTCAAGCCTGGCCAGAGAAGCAACGTATTCCACTTCTTTTCGGCTTACACTCATTTTTTTCACCTCCTTTTAAACTTGCAGGAAAAAAGATATCTTTGCCGAAATAAACATGGTAAAAGCAGGACAGTTTATTTAAATTTATGAAAATGATCAAACTATTACCTGAATCCTGAGGAGGAAGATAAAAAATGCCTGTACTTCATAATTTAATGGAAGACGCCGTTAATAACACAGTTACCGAACTGATATCCAAAGAAAAAAACGTATGTTCTTGTGAACAGTGCCGCCTGGATATTGCCGCCATCGCGTTGAACAGCCTCCCTCCCCGTTATGTAGTTACCAGCAAGGGCGCCAGCTATGCCCGTGCCGATCTTCTGGAAATGCAAAAATATATTGATGTTATCGGTGCTGTAACAAAGGCTATTAAGCTGGTCAAGGAACACCCCCGGCATCCGTAAAGAAGTCGGAAATCAGGAGCCGGGAGCCGGAATTGAAGATACTTATGATAAACCTCTTTTGCCATTCCGACCGGGCAAAATATTATTTTTTCCGGATCATTTTTTCAAATTCCCCTTCTGAAATGACAGTAATTTTGAGGGACTTTGCCTTATCCAGTTTTGAACCTGGGTTATCCCCCGAGAGGAGAAAATCGGTCTTTTTGCTGATGCTGCCAAGAACCTTGCCGCCCCTGGATTCAATCAGCTCTTTGACTTCCTGCCTGGAATACCCCTCTAATGTTCCGGTCAGAACAAAAGCTTTTCCCTGAAGGGTATTATCTTCGTCGCGTTTCCCGGTTTCTTCAAAAAAGTTTACCCCGGCCTTCTCCAGCTTTTCGATAATCTTTGACGCGGCTTCCTGCCGAAAAAATTCCCTGACTGATGCGGCGATCCCGGGACCGATCTCCACCAGCAAGGTCAGTTCCTCCAGGGAAGCATTCTGAAGATGAGGTAACTTCTTAAAATGAGCGGCCAGGATACGGGCCGCTCTTTCTCCCACCAGCCGAATCCCCAGACCATATAACAGTTTATACAGGGGGTTTTTTTTGCTTTTCTCCAGAGACTGCAGCAGATTTTGGGCCGACTTTTCGCCCATGCGCTCCAAAGCAGCCAGCTTCTCCTCCGTCAGGCTGTAAAGATCTCCCACGTCTTTTACCAGACCCGCTTCATAAAGCTGCCTGGAGAGAGATTCACCGAGCCCGACGATATCCATGCCGGCACGGGAGGCAAAATGGATAATCCGCTCAATCACCTGCGCGGGACAAGCAGGATTAAAACATCTCAGGGCTGCTTCCCCGGGAAGCCGTTTGACAGCCTCCCCACAGGAGGGGCAAACTTTGGGCATAACAAAAGGCTTGACGCTCTCGTCCCTTTCCTCTGCAATGACACGAACGATCTCGGGGATAACGTCCCCTGCCTTATGGACAACCACCCGGTCCCCGATCATAACACCTTTTTCCTGAAGAATATCCTCGTTATGCAGGCTGGCCCTCTTTACGACTGTTCCGGCCAGCCGGACCGGTTGAAGAATCGCGACCGGAGTTATGGTCCCGGTCCGCCCCACATTTACCTGGATATCTTCGACACTCGTGATCTTTTCCTCCGCTGAAAATTTAAAGGCAATTGCCCACCTTGGTGCCCTGCTGGTCGCTCCCAGCTTTTCCTGGAGCTGGTAATCATTAATTTTTAAAACTACACCGTCAATTTCATAGAACAGCTCATTTCGCTTCCGTTCCATCTCCCGGTAATAGTCCATTATCTCGTCAAAACCGGAGAGTAATGATACATGGGAGTTGACCTTGAACCCCAGCTCACGAAGATACTGCAGTGCCTCCCAGTGATCCCCGGGCTGTTCCCCTGCCAGATAAACTAGGCTGTAAATGAAGATATCCAGAGGTCTTTCAGCCGCAATACGGGGATCCAATTGCCGCAATGAGCCGGCTGCCGCATTACGGGGATTGGCAAAAAGGGGCAATCCCCGGCTTTCTCTTGCTCTGTTTAACTGCTGGAAAGAACTTTTGGAGATAAAAACTTCTCCCCGGACTTCGAGGCTGACTTTTTCTTTCAGTTTGAGGGGAAGGCTCTTAATGGTAAGCAGGTTATGGGTGATATCTTCACCGGTATACCCGTCACCACGGGTCGCTCCTCCGGTAAAAAGCCCCTTTTCATAGGAGAGAGATACTGCCAGACCGTCAATTTTCGGTTCTCCGACCCAGGAAAGGGAATCCGCTCCGGCGGATCTTTTTACCCGCTGGAAAAAGTCTCTCAATTCCCCTTCGGAAAAGACGTTTTCCAGGCTCAACATGGGAATTACGTGGGATATTTCCCGGAATACATCAACCGGTTTACCTCCAACCCTTCTGGAAGGAGAATCCGCGGTAACCAGTGCGGGGAAAAGGGTTTCCAGCTGTATCAGCTCGCGCATCAACCGGTCAAATTCTTCATCACTAATACGCGGGCTATCCAGAACATGATAGGCATAATTATGCTCGTCAATTTGCTTTCTGAGCTCCTGTAGTTTTAGCTCTGCGGTTTTACTTTCCATACCCTTTTCCTCCTAGCCGTTATTATACCTCATATCTCCCCGAAAAAAAACAAAGACCGGCATTTTTTAGCATTTTTAAAAAAGCCGGCAAAAAAAATAACACTTAATCAGCGAAAGATTAAAATTTTACGGATGAAGAGCCCGGTAAGCAATATCCCTGCGGTAATGAACCCCTTCAAAAGTAATTATCTTCGTCAAACTATAAGCCCTTTTGACGGCATCAGCCAGGGAGAGATCCCAGGCAGTCAGATTCAGAACCCTGCCGCCCGCAGTAACAATCCGGTCGTCTTCCAAAGCAGTTCCGGCATGAAAAACAAAGGTATTTTCCACTTCTCCCGCTTTTTCCAACCCGGAAATTTTTTTATTTTTTTCATATTTGCCGGGGTAGCCCCCGGAAGCCATGACGACACAGACTGCTGCATCATTGTACCAGACCGGAGGGGCCAGGGAAGAGAGATTACCTGTCGCCGCGTGATAGAGGATGGGGAAAAGGTCGGACTGCAGCCTGGGAAGAAGTACCTGGGTTTCAGGGTCTCCGAAACGGGCATTAAACTCCAGGACTTTCAGGCCCTTGGAGGTTAAAATTAATCCCCCGTAGATCACCCCCCGATAGTCGATTCCTTCTGCTTGAAAACCGGCAAGTACAGCTTCAAAAATTTGTTTGTTAACCTCATCGGCCAGATCTGAAGTCAGAACAGGAGGGGGAGAATAGGCGCCCATCCCACCCGTATTCGGTCCGATATCACCTTCAAAAACCGCTTTATGATCCTGGGCCGCCGGGAAAACCACGTATGAAGAGCCGTCGGTCACAGCGAAAACAGAAATTTCCTCTCCCTCCAGAAATTCCTCCACTACGATCTTCTCTCCGGCTGAAGCGCCGAATTCTTTCTTTTCCATGATCCTTTCCACGGCCAAAGCTGCCTCGCGGTAATCCTGGGCGACGACGACCCCTTTGCCCGCAGCCAGGCCGTCGGCCTTCACCACCAGGGGATAAGACGCTTCCTGCAAGTAGCGAAAAGCGTCCCCGGGAGAGCTGAATACTTTAAAGGCAGCAGTGGGGATGCCGTTTCGCACCATAAAATCTTTTGCCCAGATTTTACTCCCTTCCAGCAGAGCACCCGCTCCGGAAGGACCAAAAACAGCGAGTCCATTTTCCCTGAACAGGTCTGTCAGTCCGTCCAGGAGGGGAGCTTCCGGACCGACGACGGTAAGCTGAATTTTTTGCGAAGAGGCAAAATCCAGCAACTTCTCCTTTTCTTCCGCTTCTATGGGGATACAACGGGCCAGGGAGGCAATCCCCGCATTCCCCGGAGCACAGAAAATTTCCTGCACCTGAGAACTTTGCGCCAGTTTCCAAACCAGGGCATGTTCTCTTCCACCGCCTCCAACAACCAGTACACGCACTTTAAGCTCTCCTCCTTCAGCAAATTCCCAGCGATTTTCTTCGCTCACTGATTCAGCCGAACTATAGCTCCCACTTTTGGAGTAGAAGACTTCTGCCGGCGTTTGATCATTGATTAGTGTTTAAAATACCGTTTCCCGGTAAACAGCATGGCAATGTTGTATTTCTCGCAGGTCGCGATCACTTCCTCATCTACTCCGGATCCGCCCGGCTGGACAATGGCGGTAACTCCTTCCGCGGCAGCGATCTCCACGCCGTCTTTAAAAGGGAAAAAAGCATCGGAAGCCATCACGCTTCCCCTAACATTTTGTCCGGCCTGGTTTAAGGCAATTCGGACCGAACCGACACGGCTCATCTGACCGGCGCCGATACCCAAGGTTTGCAACCTTTTGGCAAGAACAACCGCGTTGGAATTAACATGCTTGACAACTATCAAGGCAAACAGCAAATCTCGCATCTCCTGCTCCGTCGGCTTTCTTCCGGTCACACACATCCACTCTCCGGGAGAATAGATCTCCGGCCGATCCTCCTGCAGTAGAAGCCCGCCGCTGACCTTTTTAAAGTCATAATCACAGTTTTTCCCCGCCGGCTTTTCCAGGGGAACCTCAAACAAGCGGAGATCTTTCTTTGCAGAAAAAATTTTTAAAGCATCTCGGGAAAATGATGGAGCAACAATAACTTCCAGAAATGTTTTCGATGCCAGTCTGGCTGTCTGCTCATCCACTTCCCTGTTGAGAGCAACGATCCCTCCAAATATTGCCACAGGGTCGGCATTATACGCTTTCCGGTATGCTTCGAGCAGTGTAGGTGCCGAGCCTACTCCGCACGGGTTGGTATGTTTAACTGCAACAGCGACAGGTTTTTCAAACTCCCGGGCCAGTTCCCAGGCTGCATGCAGATCGTTAACATTGTTAAAGGAAAGTTCTTTCCCCTGAAGCTGCCTGCCGGAGGCAATGGAGGCGGCCAAAGGTAGCGGTTCACAATAAAAAGCCGCTCTTTGCTGAGGATTTTCACCATAGCGCAGATCCTGCACTCTGGTAAACGAAAAGGTAATCGTCGGGGGAAAGAGCCGTTTTTTTTCATCTTGTAGACGCTGCCGGAGATAGTTGCTGATGATACTGTCATAGTAAGCAGTATGGGAAAAAGCGTCGACTGCCAACTGAAAACGGGTGGAAGGGGAAACATCGCCTTCACGGCGCAACTCTTCCACAACCATACTGTATGCAGAGGGATCGACGACGATGATCACGTCCCGGTAGTTCTTTGCTGCTGCTCTGACCATAGTAGGACCGCCGATATCAATATTTTCGATGGCTTCTTCCAGCGTTGTCTCTTCCCTGGCGATAACCTCGGGAAAGGGATAGAGGTTGACGGCAACAAGGTCAATGGGCTCAATGGCGTGTTCAGCCATCTGTTTGCCGTGAAGGGGGAGATCGCGACGCCCCAGGATACCACCGTGCACTTTCGGATGAAGGGTTTTCAGTCTTCCGTCGAGAATCTCCGGAAATCCGGTCATCTCACTGATATCCTTGACTTTTACACCGGCCTCCCGCAGAGAGCGGGCAGTTCCCCCCGTAGAGACAATTTCCCACCCCATCGTCTCCAACTCCTGGGCAAAGATGACAACTCCTGCCTTATTGGAAACACTGATCAGAGCTTTTTTACCCTTCAATATGTATACACCTTCTCCCTTCCAAACGTAATTTCTGTTCAATGAAAAGCTGAATGGCTCTGGGATAAAGGCGGTGCTCAACCCGGTGGATTCTTTCATGCAGGGTATGCTCGGTATCATCGTCCAAAACGGGAACCGAATCTTGAAGTATAATCGGACCGGTATCCAGACCCTCATCAACAAAATGAACGGTAACTCCGCTCACCCTAACCCCGTAAGAAAGGGCTTTTTGCACACCGTTAAGTCCGGGAAAAGCAGGAAGCAGGGAGGGATGGATATTGATAATCTTCCCCCTGAATTTCCGGACAAAGAAAGGGGATAAAAGACGCATGAACCCTGCTAGGACAACCAATTCTATCTGCCTTTCCAGCAGCAGGGCAACAATAACCCGGTCAAAAGCTTCCCGATCCTTATATTCCCGCGGATTTATGTACAAATTTTCAATACCATGTTTTTTGGCTCTTTCCAGGGCATAGGCATCCTCAACGTCGCTGATCACGACCTGTACCTGTCCGGCGATCTCTTCCCTTTCGATGGCATCGATAATTGCCTGCAGGTTACTCCCGTAACCGGAGGCAAGTACAGCCAGACGCATGGTTAACCACCTGCCTTTAGACAATTTTAATCACATTCATGTGATCGTCGCTTTTTTCCAGCCGGCCTATTTCCCAGGCCGGCCATTTTGCTTCATTCAATTTCCTGAGAACCCCGGCGGCAGCAGGTGGTGAGACAACCAGGATCATGCCGATTCCCATATTAAAAGTTCGGAACATCTCCCGCTCCGGGACAGGTCCTGTTTCCCGGATCATGGAGAAAACAGGAGGCACTCTCCAGCGTTTCTTTTCCACCACAGCACTTATTCCCCGCGGCAAAATGCGGGGAAGGTTCAATTCAATACCTCCGCCGGTAATATGAGCAATCCCCTTAATATGGTATTCCTTTAGCAAAGGCAAAATCAGGGGAACATAAATTTTGGTCGGTTTTAAAAGCTCTTCACCCAGAAGACAGCCGAGGATAGGATAATGCTCCTTTAAAGAAAGCTTCCCATGTTCCAGTAAAACTTTGCGGACCAGCGAAAAACCGTTACTGTGCAGCCCTGTTGAAGCAAGCCCGATCAAAAGATCCCCGGGAAGAATATCTTTACCGGGAAGAATTTTTTCCTTTTCCGCCATCCCCACGGCAAAACCGGCCAGATCGTATTCCCCGGGAGGATAAAAACCCGGCATCTCAGCCGTCTCGCCGCCCAGTAGAGCGCAACCGGCCTGACGGCATCCTTCGGCAACCCCGCGGATAATCTCCACGGCAGACTCATTATTTATTTTGCCCACTGCCAGATAATCCAGAAAAAAAAGGGGCTCCGCACCCTGGGCCAGCAAATCGTTTACACACATGGCTACGGCATCTATACCCACTGTATCATGCTTGCCCATCTCAAAGGCCAGTTTAAGCTTCGTCCCCACACCGTCGGTAGCGGCCGCAAGGACCGGCTCCCGATATCTCTCTGTGCGGGGCTGGAAGAGGCCGGAAAAACCGCCCAACTCGGTCAGGACTTCCGGACGAAAAGTGGCCCGAACAATTTCCTTAATATCCCGCACTACCTGTTCTCCCGCCTCAATATCCACCCCGGCACTCTTGTAATCAAAACCTTCTCCAGTCATAGACTAATCCATCCCCTAATTAAATTGGATAATCTCCGGAAAAACAGGCCAGGCAGAGTTCCTGCTCCGACATCCCCACAGATTTCAGCATCCCTTCCCGGCTCAGATACTCCAGGCTGGTAGCGCCAATTTCCCGGCGAATGTCTTCTCCATCCCTGCTGTAACCGATAAGCTCCTCATACGTGGGAGTATTAATCCCCAAATTACAGGGAGAAACAAACGGCGGCGAGCTGATGCGCAGATGAACCTCTTTGGCCCCGGCCCTGAAAAACATCTCCACCAACTTTTTGCTGGTTGTCCCCCGGACGATAGAATCATCCACGACAACGATTCTTTTCCCTTCCACCACTTTTTGCACCGGGTTCAACTTTAACTGGACGCCGATATCACGAATCTTCTGCTCGGGCTGGATAAAAGTCCGGCCGATATAGCGGTTTTTAATCATGCCCGTCTCATAAGAAAGCCCCAGCTCTTCGGCGAATCCGGAAGCCGCGGCCAGGCTGGAATCCGGAACACCGGTTACGATATCGGAATCCACGGGATGTTCCCGGGCAAGCTGCCGCCCCAGTTCCTTGCGCACCAGGTGCACGTTTCTCCCGCAGAGATTGCTGTCGGGACGGGCAAAATAAATGAATTCAAAAACGCAGAGAGCAGACCGGTGGGAAGGAAGAACCTGGATGCTTTTTAACCCTTCCCCATCAATAACCACCATTTCCCCGGGGTTAATATCCCGAATTGTTTCTGCCCCTATTGTATCAAAAGCGCATGTCTCGGAAGCCAAAACATAATGGCCGTTCCATGATCCAAGAGATAATGGGCGGATACCAAAGGGATCCCGGACACCGATCAGCTTGTTCTCCGTCAAGAAGACAAAGGCATAGGAGCCATGAAGATACGGTAAAACTCCTTTCAGGGAGGTCTCCAGATCATGGTACCCGTAACGGGCAACAAGGTGGGTAACCAGCTCACTGTCTGTTGAAGTCTGAAAGATAGAACCCTCCTGCTCCAACCTTTCCCTCAATTCTTCGGAATTAACCAGATTACCGTTATGAGCCACCGCGAGGCAGCCCTGACGGGAGCGAATAAGCAGAGGCTGCGCGTTTTCCGGACGGCTCGCTCCAGTGGTAGAATAACGGACATGACCGGTTCCCGCGACCGGTTTAATCTCTTTTATAATTTCTTTATCATAGGCCAATGCTTCGGAAACCAAACCCATCCCTTTTTTCAAGTATATCTGCCTTCCGTCGCTGAGAGCAATCCCCGCGCTCTCCTGTCCCCTGTGCTGCAAGGCATAAAGGGCATATTTAATCACATGATACAGGTCTTCCCCGGGAGCATAAACTCCGAATACCCCACAGGCCTCTCTCAGCTTATCTGTCCCCCTCTTACGGAAATCCAATGCAAATGACAACAAACTTCCCCCTTCTAGGAGCAGGTTGTATTTAGTATATACAGCGGTCACTCGAAAGCTTCCGCAGTACTTCCGGATTTATCTCCTCTACCTCTTTAGCGTAACTTTGGCGGGGTTTTTCACTCGCTTTTTTCTAAACCCAATCGCTGGAAAATACGGGAAACATGGCGAAGATTATTTCTGGGATCAAAACAGGCATCAAGCTCTCCGGGTGTAAGACGGGAAGCTACTTTTTTATCCTGTTCCAATAGTTCCCGGAAGGAAAGCTCTTCTTCCCAGGAACGCATGGCAAGTTGCTGGACGAGATCATACGCTTCCTCCCTGGAAAAGCCTTTTTCGACCAGAGCGAGAAGAACCCCCTGAGAAAAAACCAGCCCCCGTGTCTTTTCCAGATTACGCAGCATATTTTGCGGATAAATATGCAACTCTCGAATGATGCGGATCATCTGATCCAGCAAGTAGTGCACCAGAATAGTAGAATCGGGAAATATTACTCTTTCCGCGGAAGAATGAGAAATATCCCGTTCATGCCAGAGGGGAATATTTTCCAGAGCAACCTGCGCGTTGGCCCTGACCAGCCTTGCCAGGCCGCTAACCTGTTCACAGGAAACCGGATTGCGTTTGTGCGGCATGGCAGATGAGCCTTTCTGACCACTGTAGAAAGGTTCCTCCACCTCGCGCACTTCTGTTTTCTGCAGACTGCGGATCTCTACGGCAAACTTATCCAGCGAAGAGGCGATCAGCGCCAGGACCGCAAGAAGCTCACCATGACCGTCCCGCTGCAGAATCTGAGTTGAAATGGGGGCGGGCTTCAGCCCTAACCGGCGGCAGACTTCCTCTTCAACCCAGGGATCAAGGTAAGCATATGTCCCGACAGCCCCGGATATTTTACCGTAGGAGACTGCATCAACAGCCCTTTGCAAACGCTTTTTATGCCGGTTCATCTCGTCCCACCAGAGGGCAAATTTTAAACCGAGGGTGATGGGTTCCGCATGGATGCCATGGGTACGGCCGATCATCACGGTATCACGGTGCCGGAGAGCCTGCTTTCCCAGGATGGATATCAGTTCCTCAAGCTTCCCGGCGATATGCCCGCAGGCCTCCTGAAGCAGCAGGGAAAGAGCCGTATCCACAACATCATAAGAAGTCAGCCCGTAATGAAAATAGCGGGACTCATCGCCCAGACTCTCTGCCACGCAACGGGTAAAGGCCACCACATCATGACGGGTCATCTCTTCAATTTGAAGAATTCTCTCCACGGTAAAAGCAGCATTATTCTCTATAGCCCGGGCTGCCTCGAGAGGAATAATCCCCTTTTCGGCCAGAGCGTAACAAACGGCAATCTCAATATCCAAAAATTTTCTATACCGATTTTCCAGTTCCCAGATACGACCCATCTCTGGTCTTGTATATCTTTCGATCAAACATGACACTCCGATCTAGTTAAGGTATGGGTTTTTTTATTCCCTTCATCAGCTTTCTTTCTGCTCCAGGTAAGCTCGGTACCCAAGTTCCTGAAGACGCCGGTTTTTTCCTTTCACCTGCGAAGCAAGTTCTTCTTTATAGCTGACAAGTTGATTGCTCAACACCGGGTCTTCCAAAGCTAAAATCTGCGCGGCTAAAATCCCGGCATTAAAAGCACCATCCAGAGCAACCGTCGCCACGGGAATCCCTTTGGGCATCTGCACCATGGCATAGAGGGCATCAATCCCTCCCAGGGCCGAACCGCTGAGCGGAACAGCGATAACAGGAAGCGTCGTCAACGCAGCGATAACCCCTGCCAGGTGTGCTGCCGCACCCGCGCCCGCTATAATTACCTTTACACCCCTCGAAGCGGCTTTTCCGGCAAAGTCCGCGGTCTCGGCAGGAAGGCGGTGCGCCGAGGAAATAAGCACTTCATAGGGAATAGCAAATTTCTCCAGCGCTTCCAGGCAAGAGGACATTATTTTCAGATCCGAGTCGCTACCCATCACGACGCTTACTTTTACCATGAGGCACCTCCTTAATATCTCATTCCCACTCAATAGTTGCCGGGGGTTTGGTAGTTATATCATAAACAAAACGATTAACCTGCGGGATCTCATTGACCAGACGATTAGAAATATTTTCCAGAACATCATAAGGCATCCGATACCAATCTGCCGTCATCGCATCCTGACTGGTGACGGCCCTTAACACAACCGTATGAGCATATGTCCGGCTATCTCCTTTAACCCCCACGCTAAGAATATTGGGGAGCACGGCAAAGGCCTGCCAGATATCCCTGTAGAGCCCTGCTTTCTTAATCTCTTCAATAATTATATCATCCGCTTCCTGAAGGATCTCTACTTTCTCAGGTGTAACTTCTCCCAAAATGCGCACGGCCATACCGGGACCGGGAAAAGGATGCCGCCAGACAATATCTTCGGGCAGACCCAGTTCCTGGGCTACACGGCGAACCTCATCCTTAAATAAATATTTTAAGGGCTCGATCAGAGAAAGCTTCATATCATCGGGAAGTCCCCCCACATTATGGTGAGATTTTATGACCGATGCTGTGGCTGTACCGCTTTCAATAATATCGGGATAAAGGGTGCCCTGGACGAGATATTCGATTCCGCCGATTTTCTCGGCCTCCCGTTCAAAAACACGGATAAAATGATTACCGATAATCTTTCTCTTTTTTTCCGGATCAATAACACCCTGCAGCAGTGCTAAAAACTCGGATCCTGCCTCCACAGCGATAAGCTCCATTTGAAATTTCTCTCTAAAAGTCTTGACCACCTGTTCTTTTTCACCCTTGCGTAAAAGCCCGTGATCCACAAAAATACAGATCAGGCGAGATCCGATCGCCTGATGGACCAGGACAGCCGCAACGGAAGAATCTATCCCTCCGCTCAAACCGCAGACAACTTTACCCTCTTCTCCCACTTTTTGTCTGATCTCTGTTATACTGCCCTCAATAAAATTCTCCATCGTCCAGTCTCCGGAAAACCCGCAGACCCGGTAAAGAAAATTGCTGAGAATTTGCTGCCCCTGGGGAGTATGAACTACTTCAGGATGAAACTGCAAGCCGAAAAATTTCCTCTTTTCATCTGCCATGGCAGAAATGGGAGAATTTTCGCTGGCTGCAATCACCTCGAAACCGGCAGGCAACTTCATAACCTGATCTCCGTGACTCATCCAGGCTTCAAATCTTTTTCCCAGACCCTCCAGCAACGGGGATTGTTCACGAGAAGTTAAAAAAGTCCTGCCGTACTCCTGGTGCCGGGCTCGCATGACCTCTCCACCCAGGTCTTTGGCCATTAACTGCATCCCGTAGCAGATCCCAAGCAGGGGAATCCCCATGCGGTAGAAACCTTGGTCACAGCAGGGAGCTTCCTGGTCATAGACGCTGGCGGAGCCACCGGAAAAAATAAGGGCAGAAGGACCTGCTTCAACCAGCTCTTCCAGAGATACATTATAAGGCTTAATCTCGCAATAAACTTTTAATTCACGAATTCTGCGGGCAATGAGTTGGGTGTACTGTCCTCCAAAATCCACAATTACCACTTTTTCCAGTGTACCCATCAAAGTTCTCCTTTTCAATACTAAAACACAATGTACTCAAATACAACGCTTTCTTTTATTCGTCAAACCAGGTCTTTTTTCCTCCTGTTGCATGAAAAAAACCGGGAGAAATCTCCCGGTTTTTTGCCCATTTTGTTTTGATTACATCGGAGGCATGCCATCCATACCCATTCCACCCATTCCGGGGAATTTTTTATCGTCGTCGGGTTTATCCGCAACCACAGCTTCCGTGGTCAGGAAGAGGGCAGCGATACTGGCGGCGTTTTGGATTGCGGAACGAACGACCTTGGCAGGGTCGACAATCCCTGAATCCATCATTACTTCATACTTAGCAGTAAGGGCGTTAAAGCCGATACCTTTTTCAGCGTTCTTAACTTTCTCAACCACAATGGAGCCTTCTTCCCCGGCATTTTCTGCAATCTGGCGGACCGGTTCTTCCAGGGCACGGCGGACAATCTGCACTCCCACTGCTTCGTCCCCGTCAAGTGCCAGGTCTTTAAGGGCTTCAATGCCGTTGAGGTAAGAAACCCCGCCACCGGGAACAATTCCTTCTTCCACAGCGGCTCTTGTTGCGGAGAGGGCATCTTCAATGCGCAATTTCTTTTCCTTCATTTCCGTCTCTGTGGCAGCACCGACTTCAATCACCGCAACTCCACCAGCCAGCTTGGCCAGGCGCTCCTGGAGCTTCTCACGGTCAAAATCGGAAGTGGTATCCTCAATCTGGATCCTGATTTGAGCAATACGCTTTTTAATCGCTTCCGGATCTCCACCTCCATCAACAATAACAGTCTCATCTTTCCCCACAATAACCTGACGGGCACGCCCCATCATCTCAACACCGACATTTTTCATATCCAATCCGATATCTTCGGAGATAACCTCCCCACCAGTCAGGATGGCTATATCTTCCAGCATGGCTTTGCGACGGTCACCAAAACCGGGGGCTTTTACCGCCACGCAGGTGAAGGTACCGCGAATTTTGTTGACAACCAGGGTGGCCAACGCCTCACCTTCAACATCTTCAGCAATCAGAAGAAGCTGCTTCCCTTTTTGCACGATCTTTTCCAGCAGAGGCAGGATATCATGGATATTGCTGATTTTACGGTCTGTCAGCAGAATCATGGGATCATCCAGAACTGCTTCCATTTTCTCCGTATCGGTTACCATGTAAGGAGAAATATATCCCCTGTCAAACTGCATCCCTTCCACAACTTTCAAGTCGGTAACAAAACCTTTGGATTCCTCAACAGTAATAACCCCGTCTTTGCCGACTTTTTCCATGGCATCGGCAATAAGATTCCCAATGGTCTCATTGTCTGCAGAAATTGAGGCAACCTGAGCGATGGCGTCTCTGCTCTCTATTGGTTTGCTCTGATTTTTAATATGCTCCAGGACCTTGGCAACAGCTTTCTCAATACCCCTTTTCATAACCATGGGGTTGGTTCCGGCGGTCACGTTTTTTATACCCTGTCTGATTATAGCCTGCGCCAGAATGGTTGCACTGGTAGTGCCGTCCCCGGCCACATCCTGGGTTTTATTGGCTACTTCCTTAACCAGTTGTGCGCCCATATTTTCAAACGGATCTTCCAGTTCGATTTCGCGGGCAATAGTTACACCGTCATTGGTAATCTGCGGGGATCCGAATTTTTTATCGAGAACCACATTGCGTCCTTTCGGCCCCAGTGTGACTTTCACTGTATTAGCCAGCTTGTCAACTCCTTTTTCCAGCGCCTGGCGCGCTTCCTCGCGAAAACGTATCTCTTTGGCTGACATTTACAATTCCCTCCTTAAAGGAATGATTTAATCAATTTTACTTTAAAACTTCTTTTTGAACCCTGAGAGTCTTGCACCGGAAAAGTAAGTAATGAAAGGATTACTGAAAAACGCCTAAAATATCATCCTGCCGTAAGATAAGGTATTCTTCACCGTCAATCTTAACTTCCGTCCCCGCATACTTGGAAAAAACTACCTTATTTCCGACCTGGACATCCATCTCGACTCTTGTACCATTATCTAAAACTCGGCCCGGACCCACAGCCATGACTTCTCCCTCTTGCGGTTTTTCCTTTGCTTTATCGGGGAGAACAATACCGGAACTGGTCTTTTCCTCCTTCTCTAAAACTTTAATAATCACTCTTTCGCCTAATGGCCTCAGATTCATCTAAAACCCTCCTTGCATTTTTTTCTATTTTTTTGTTAGCACTCTTTAAAAGTGAGTGCTAATATCCTTTAGATATATTATAAAGAACGGATGGAGAAGGCAAATCAGAAAAAACAGCATATATCAATTTTACAGGCCGTCTTAACTTACCACATTTGATTATCCCTTTTTTTCTCCCAATTACGTAAAATTACATAACATAACAGTATTCTCTATTATACCCATGAAAAAATAAAAATATGCGGTAAAAGCGGAAGTCAGAGGGCAGGAGCCGGGAGCCGGAAAAAAACATTTTTTCATCTCGAATAACATTGATTTTTGATTAAAAATAAAGATGCCCTTCTCCAATAAAAGGACATCCTTGTTATCACTTTATCGCAAGTGAATAACTTTACACAATGTCAAGCAACCGGGACCTTGCACTCAGTCGATATACCAGTCATTATTATTCCGGCTCCTGAATTCCGACTTCTGTCTTCTGCATTATTGGCGGACTGCAATCCGCGACCGTTCCCCGCAGCAGTTCAGCGGCATGAGGAATAGCGGGAAGAATAACCTCCAGGCACTCGCGAACCCCCCGAGGACTCCCCGGCAGGTTGACAATCAGAGTCTCTCCCCGAATACCGCACACTGCACGGGAAAGCATGGCATGAGGCGTTTTTTTCATGCTTTCCTTTCTCATTGCCTCTGCCAGGCCGGGAACTTCTTTGTGAATAACATCGAGGGTCGCTTCAGGAGTAAAATCCCTGGGAGCAAGACCGGTCCCCCCCGTTGTTAGAATAAGGGAAGCTCTGATCTCATCAGCCAGCCTTTGTAACTCGGCTTTGAGCAAAGTGCGATCATCCGGAACAACACCATAAAAGACCACTTCCCATCCCTGCTCCTGCGCCATCTCTATAATTACCTTTCCGCTCAGGTCATCCCTTTCTCCTCTGGCACTACGGTCACTGGCTGTTAAAACGGCCACCCGAACCGGTATTTCCTTTTTCTGAGCATCTGTCACTGGAACCACCTCTGCCTAGTTGATTTTTATTCCGGCTCTTGACTTCCTGTTTCCGACTTCTCATCCCTTATGAGGAACGCCAGGCAACCCGGCCGCTTTGCTCCAGGTTGTAACCTCCCATTTTCTCCACCACATCCCGGAAGGATTTTGAGCCGATGATCTCTAAAAGAGCACGACATGGAGGAGAATTTAGAAAGTGTTCCGGTATAGCCAGTTCATAAGACTCTTGTGCCAGGGGAATAAAATCAACACCAAGAGCATCGGCGGCCGCACGGATTCCAAGACCCGCGTCTGCGCTCCCCGCAGCAACGGAAGCTGCCACGGCAAGGTGATTAAATTCCTCCCGGTCGTAACCTTCAATATTTTGAGGGTCCAACCCCTCATTTTTCAGGGCAAAATCAAGAAAAATACGTGTTCCGGCTCCTTTTTGCCGGTTGATAAAAACAATGCCCGGGCGATACAGATCTCTGATATTAAATATTCGTTTGGGGTTTCCCGGAGCAACCATCAGCCCTTGCTCGCGACGGGCCAGATGAACCAGTGCCAGGTGTATCCCGGGCAGGTAACGTTGCAAATAGGGGATGTTGTAAAGACCTGTCTCAGGGTCCAGCAGATGCATACCTGCCAGGTGAGCTTCACCCCTTTTCAACGCCATGATTCCCCCCATACTTCCAACATGAGCAGAGGAAAAAGTGTAACCTTTTTCCTCTTTTTTCAAGAAGTCAGCCAGAATATCCAGGCTCAGATCATGGCTTCCCAGGCAAACGATGGCTTTTTCCACCTCTTCCCGCGAACGCCACAGTTCTACCCGGATCTTTTCTCCGGTCTCCAATCCTTCTTTATCCTGTGGTATAACGGACTGACCATCCGCCCGGACCAGAGAAAGGCTTACTCCGGCTCCCCGGGAAAGAGGAGTTGCCACAAACTTATCATCTACTTTGCCGACCTTCATCCTTAAAAACTCTTCATCCTTCAAAGATGAGACGATGCGTCTGGAAACAGAAGCGCTCAGCACCTCTTTAGGAGAAGGCTTTTGTTTTTGCCAGCGGTATAAAAGAGGTTTGACAAAAAGCTCCAGGGCCATATGCGCGGCAACGGGATACCCGGGGATTCCTACGACCGGAATGGAACCGATCCTGCCCAGAATAACAGGTTTACCCGGCCGCATCGCCACCCCGTGGAGCAGGACTTCGCCTACTTTGTTTAATACCCCGAAAGTGTGGTCCCTTCTTCCGGCAGAGGAACCTGCACTGATCAGAAGTAGATCATTGTCGGTTGCTGCCTGAAGAAGTGCGTTTTCAAGTAGCTGAAAATCATCTTTGACAATCGGTAATTTGTTGGCTTTTCCTCCCCAGGATTGAACAAAAGCAGCAAAGGCAAAGGAGTTCGATTCAATGATTTGTCCCGGTTCGGGTCTTTTCCCCGGAGGAATAAGCTCGGTTCCCGTAGGGATAATCCCCACCCGGGGCTTTTGCAAAACAGTTATGGTAAAAATTCCGCCATTTAACAGGGCACCTATATCCAACGGACGAATAAGATGATAGGATGGGAGAATCATTTCCCCGGCGACGATATCTTCTCCGATAGAACGAACATGCTGCCAGGGAGTTGCGGGCTGACGAATTTCCACGACAAGTGAGTTATCCTTTTCGGGGAAAAAGAGCTCTTCGATCATAATTACAGCATTACAGCCCTGGGGCAACGGGCCGCCGGTATCAATATAAAAAGCATTTTCCCCTAAAAGCAGCCTCCGGGGAGACGTAGGGGAGGCCCCAAAAGTATTTACAGCATTTACAGCGATCCCATCCATCGCCGAAGCATGGTAATGGGGAGAGGAAAGCTGTGCAAAAACAGGCTTGGCCGTTACCCGGCCGACAGCTTCAACAGTATTTATCTCTTCTTCCCCCATTTCTTGTTGAGAAGCAGCATATAAAAAAAGCTCACGGGCTTTTTCCAGGGGGGTATTTGTAAGGTAAACCTTCCTCTCCAAGAAACAAAACCTCCTCAACAAACCTTTTACTTTTACTATTATTAAAAGAGAAAAACGCGGACAGGACTACCTTCCGCAAGACCTTCAATATTTCTGGGCACGATAAAATACCCGTCCCCCTTGATCATCGTTTGCAACAGACTGGATACCCCAAAAACAGGCCTGGCCCAAATTTTCTCTCCGGACTTGTCGTCTTCATTCCGAGAGAGAACCACCCGGACATAGTCTTCCCTTCCCCCGGGAGAAGAAAAGTTCGTACCCAGCAAGGCATCCACGCCGGGTTGATGGGAAGTAAAGGGGGAAAGTCCCTGAAAACGGCGTAATAGAGGTTTAACAAATAAAAGAAAACTGAACATGGCTGATACAGGGTTACCTGATAAGCCAAAGATCGGCACACCGTTACTCGTGCCGTAGATAACCGGTTTACCAGGACTCATGGAGACACCATGAAAAAGAACACCCTCCCCGGGAAGACGATCTATGACCCTTACCGTAACATCCCTGCGTCCAACAGAAGTTCCCCCGGAAATAAGGATTACGTCGGCATTACTGAGGACTTCCTGAAGACCGCTGTAAAGAGCATCTTCGCTGTCCGGGAAAATCCCTAAATACTCCGGCTGTCCTCCGCTTTCCAGTACCTGAGCAAAAAGCGCATATCCGTTAATATCCCGGATCTGCCCCGGTCCGGGATTTTTTTCCGGTGAAACAAGCTCATCCCCCGTGGAAATAATAACTACTCTGGGTCTTTTAAAGACCTTAATCCGTAAAAGTCCCAGGGCAGCCAGAATACCGACATCCTGCGGTCTTAAAGAATGACCTTTCCTGAGAACAATTTCGTTTTCCCGGAAATCATCGCCGGCAAGAATCATGTTTTCCAGAGGGGCAACGGAACGATAAACAGCCAGTTGATCTCCCAGAATATCACAGTGTTCCACCATAACCACGCTATCGCTTCCGGGAGGAAGCATTCCGCCGGTGGAGATGCCCATGGCCTCCCCAATCTCAATCCCCGCCGGGGGAGAAGCCCCCATCAGAATTTCACCCTTTAACAACAAAAGCGCGGGGATATCCTCCGAGGCCCCGAATGTATCGGAACTTCTGACGGCAAAACCGTCCATCGTTGAACGGGGAAAAGACGGAACCTGCCCCGGGGAAACAATATCCACCGCCGGCACCCGGCCCGGGGCATCAAAGATATTGATTTCTTCCGTCCTCACCGTTTTTCCCTCAACTGAAGAGAGAACCCGGTTTTGTGCTTCATTAACGGTTAATACTGTTAACATAAACGATCACCACATAATGATCTTCATTTTATTTGAAACAACCCAACTGACAGCCAACTATTTTAAGTTTTAGTTGATTGCAAAGATCCCCAACTTCCGCGACGGAGCAATTGTGCTCCCGGGCGATCTTGAAAGCCATAGCGCAGGGTATTTTACCCTGAGGAGCTGCTTCCTGCAAACTTTTTTTAACCCCTTCCATCTTTCTTCCTCCTTCGAGCATAGTTTATCTCTTTATATAAAAAAATGGTACATCATTCTCTCTTTTTTGTCAATGAACTATGTTTTACCGGGTCTTCTGATAAGTAGGACTAAAGATAGCATTGAAGGCTTTTTTTCCGGGGCTTTTTACTCGGGCAAAGAATTAGAAGTTGACTATTTTTAACATTCCGCTTTCAGAATCGTACCCGATTTTTATCTTTGAATATTCATTATCAAATCGATAAACAATTTTCCCGATCTGAACAGTAACATCTTCATGGACCAGGTCAAAATAAATCGAGGAATGGATGGGAACTCTAATGCGTACCTGAGAGGCGCTGCTGCCGCTCTCTGTACTGATAAAACAAAATTCTTTTACTTTTACATCTCCCTGGGCTTCAATGGAACCGCCGCGGCAAACCCCATGAATATTTACCCTGCCGCCTGACTGTAAAAAGGAATAATAGCTCCCTGCACCGGTAATTTCAATATCTCCAATGTGTTTTAAGAGCGAATTCTGGACATAGGAAACGTTGAGGGGCGGTATTTCCTTCAGCAGATCTTCAACCTCGGTAAGAAAAGTACGGAGAGAACTCCCCAACTCATTTAATATTAACGGACTGTCAATATCATCTATTTTACCGGAAAATACATTTTGTAAAAGCCCGATTGTTTTTTTTAAAGAAGCGAATTGTCTGTCATCGTTGTCCTTTAAGGTGGATTCAATTTTTGTCAGGCTTTCCTTCATACTGGAAGGTATTTTTTGCGAAACTGCAGCGATAATCCGCTGCAAAGAAGCTACATCCAACTCCCGGCCCTTTTCAGACAGGCTGGCGACAACCTTCTTAACGGCATTTAAAAAGCCGGCATATTCCTTTTCCAATATACTTATTTGCTGTATAATCTTTTTCAAGAGGGCAAAATGTAATCCTCCTTCAACCTGACACTTAACAACATTTCGTGTAAACTGAATTTTTCCTCCGGCTTTTACGACAGCACCGTATGCATTCCCGTTTACAAAGAGATCGCCCCTGGCTTCAACCAGCATATTCTCCGTAATATTGCCGTAAATCCTAATATCCCCATTAAAACGCACATTTCCGCTCTCTAAATTTACATCTCCGTTATGTGTAATAAGATTGGCAACCTTAATAAAGTTACCGCTCACAATAAGACGGCCGTCTCTCTGAGCGATTATTTCACCCTTCTCTTCCAGAAATTCCACGCCTTCCCCGCATTTAAACCTGACACTTCTCACCGGTTTGGGCACAATTACTTTTCCCGTTACTGTTTCGCCCGGAACACCGGTTACCGGAGGGTGAACCACAGCAATCAAATCTCCCTTACTCACTGACGGAAAACGGAATCTCTCCCGGAAATCAACCTGTTTCTGCGAGTTTACTTCATGGGTAATCGTCTCTACTTCCGTTTTCGTTTGAAAATCAATCCGTCCGTTTTCTCCCTCCTGGACCTTTTTCCCTTTCGCCACTATTTCCGGTTCTCCGGAAGCCCTCTCCAACGCGATTTTAATCGAGGCGTAATCAATGCCAAAAACAACGTGCTTGGCCTTCAACTGCGCTTCTATCTCTTCCAGGGATAAAATTTTCTCCAGTTTAACGGCCTTCTCCACCTTAATCTTTAGTTCATTCGACATTTCCGTATCCGGCAATTTATATTCGGTTGTCCTACGGGGGAAAACAGTCAGTTCAGCTATGTAAGCATCAGGAGTCAAGGAAACAACACAACGGGCGTCTTCTACCTTAGACGGAGAAGTAATTTCAATGACATCATCCTCAAACACCTCCCGCGGTGATTCCAGCAACTCATTATTGACATAAACCGTAACACCTTCTTCAGCGGGATAGAGCACTGCAGGTATTCCGTCTCCCTGGGGATTATTCACCACGACCTTTCCATCCACAATACAGGCCTGACCGCTTACATCTTTTTCCGACATGCTCAGCACCACCCCAACCATCCAGCCCTTTCAGTCGGGCTACTTTTTCTTTTTGGCGATCTCTCGTGTACCTACCTTAACTACTTCATTAATAGGCATGTATGTATCGGTAGATATAAGTTCCTTTGTGATTTTCTTGCCCTCCTCGTTGACAAGACGATAAACATTAACGCGATATCCTTCCTCTCCTGCCTGAACCTGTCGCCGAACCCCTTTAGGAAGACTGGGATCAGGTTGTTCCAGCAAGCGGGGAGTCAGAACTTCAATATCTTCACTGACGATATCAACAGTCCGTCCAGGGGTCTTCTCCGCCCCATAAAGGAATAAAGTTAATGAGTCGTCTACCTGCCCGGCAATTATGACGGGATAATTACGGGCATTGGAAAACTTGAAATCAATAATATCATGAGCAACAGTAGCATCTTGTCCCAGTGGAACATAGGAAACAGGACGGCTGTGACGGGATCGCTGCACAATCTCCATTTCTCCCCGCAAAGCAACCTGATACAATGTCGTTGCAACCTGGCAGATACCGCCTCCAATACCGGGAACAAATTTTCTGTTCTGGATGACCAAAACTTCCCTGTAACCCTGCTCCGCTGTTACAGAGCCAATTTCTTCATTAAAAGAAAAAACTTCTCCGGGTTGAAGAATCCGACCGTTAATCGCTTCCGTAGCCAGCATGATATTGTGCTTCCGATCGTCGCTGGAGTCATTCAGAGAAGTGGCATAAGAAACAATTAAACAACCGAAATCAGGCAAATCGGCCTCTGTAATCCCGGGCGCCTTTTCCTGCACTCTCAGCGGGATATCAACAAAATTTCCCGACTGCAGGTGCTCTTCCACAATTTTTTTGTTTTGATCTAAATCTAATAAATAACCCTGTTCTTCTCCCAGGACAAAAGGGATTCCTTTTTTGATTACCATTCGGGCATCTTTGGGTTCCCTGTCTATCTCGCTCTTAATTTTTTCCAACTCTCCGAGCAGATAGGTATCGGAGACAGAAAGGGGAACGCTCAGGGAAGCTGAAATAGGAAGCCATCTTACCGTATTAAAATAATAATGACCGGCTTCGTAGATTTCACTTATTCCGAGGACACTTTCAATTGCCTCCTCCAACTGAAAAGCGCTAACCCCGGAATGGAGAGGAATGGAAAAAGTTCTGTCTTCCCAGGCCAGGGTTATGGAGGAGGGAAGAACCAGTTTTTCCATCAGTTTTTCCCTGGCTTCCTCATACGTCAGTCCGTCCAGAGAAATATGATCCACTTCCACTCCAGGTATAATCCTGTTTTCATAGTAATATCCGGCTGCACCAATTCCGCCTGCGATCCCTGCTGTAGCCTGTAAAAAAATAATCAAAAAAAACCAGATTTTCCCCGGCACGCGCCCCATCATTAGCCCCCTCGGTTAATCTCTCACGGACATGGCCAGTTCCATTAGCTTTTGAGTACCAAGCCTGTAGACACGGTCAAAAAGTTCCTCGGTAATAATTTCATTTTCCCAGGCAATGACTTCTCCATTATCCTTTTTCAAATCCTTTAACAATGTTTTTCCAATCAGATACTGTCTCTGTCTTTGCACAAAAACTTCGGCAGGATCCGGGTCGCCTTTTGGTTGTGAAATAAGCAGATCCCGTTCCGTAACGGAGGCCGGAACAGCAGCGTCTGGTTCGGCTTTTTCAAATGCCGGAATTTCAACCGTAACGGCAGGCCCATCATCTCCTTGCTTAAAATTTCCCGTTTCTTCCTTCTCAGACGAAAAATATTCAGACCTCTCGTTTAGTAATTCACTTTCCTCTTCCACAATCAGCACTTCCTTGCCGATCGTAATTACTGCCCGGGCCGGCAAAAATTGTTCGTTTTCTTCTTTGCCTTTATAAAAAAACTCGGCCAGTTCCCCGCTCTCTGTATCAACGGAAAACTCGACAACCTCTCCCAATAACTTACCCCTCCTGGTGACTACTTGTGTTCCCAGGACCTGAATACCTTTCTGGACCAGCTCTACGAGAATGGGAATATTCATAATATTAACAATAACATTTCTATCTTCAACAGTAACGGCAAATTCACCAACCCCCTCGGCAGAGCGAAAAGAAAGTCCCTTCAATTCCCTGTCGTCTCCAGGCTCATCCAAAAGCAAAAATTCAACGTTTTTTTGCTTGGGATTGATAACCAGACCTTTCACCGTGCCAATCTGCATCCCTTCCGAGATACCGATCACCGGTGCTCCGATTATCTCCTTACTTTTTTTCATACTTCAACCTCCCCCTTTTTTTTAGTTCCCGTTACTCCCTATTCCTGAAATATTTTTTCCGCCCTGATCTTAATCAGTTGAGGAATTTGTGAAAAAGGAAGATCCGGATGCTCGGTTTTTTTTAACAACTCCTCAATAGTCAAAAGGTACTGCACTACTTTTTCAAAATGGCGCCGTAAAGATGCAGATAGGGATGAACCATTTTCCAACAGAAATCCTTCGATTAAACCTGCTGCTTCAAGATATTTTCCCATCTCTTTATACAGAAAGACAAATTCCGTATAAATCATGCCTTTTAATGAAACATCTCTGGTCTGAGACAGAGCTGCTTTAAATTTCTCCACGGCTAAGGGAAAATTTTTCTCTTCCTTTGCCTGAAAAGCGCTATCTATTAACCCCTGAAAATCAAATTTGTTTTCCGTCAATAATGTTACCTCCTTCCTTTGTGCTTTGATACCTTCGGAGATCAGGAAAAGGGGCTCTTTCCAGGCCGGAGGAAGCAAAAATTCTTTCGGAAGCGTTAGAAGCTCTTTGGGAAGCATATTGGTAACAGGTATAATCTTACGAACATCAGTAATCCCTTGTTCGGGAAATGCAGGTAATTTTGCTACGCTAACTTTTCTAGCTTCTACCGGTTCCGGTTCTACCGGCTTTAGCAGTTCTACCGGTTCCGGTTTTGCTTCGCATTTATCTTCCCCTAAAACAGCTTTTTCCTGCAGGGATTTATTAGTAATATTTTTTTCAAAAAGAAAATAACCTCCGAAAAGAACAAGTAATAAAACTCCGGAAAAGGCAATCACCGGAGAAATAAAGCTCATTAAACCCGGCAGGAAAAACGATAACAGATAAACCCATAGAACCATTAGTGCAATTAGCTTTAAGGATAAACCGCGAAAAAATTTTCTTAACCAGGCCAGGAAGAGAAAAAAAATTAGGGCTATTATTGAGACAACTAGATAATAAACAAGCACAACAGGCCTTCCTTCTTTAAATAAAAATAAAAACAAAACAATAAGAAATAAAAGATAAGATTCACTTAGGAAATAATTCGCCACAAATACATCTTTTTCCTTTTTATCCGACAAATATTAGACAATTTTTTTGCACAAAAATACCACAGTAAAAACTGTGGTCCCAAACACTACAAATGCAGGAGGTGAACGGCAACGGAGAAGATCATCTTTGCTGCCCTTCGCTTTTGAAAGGCTTTTTTATTTAGCACTACAGCGAAAATTTACTTGTTTTACTAAACTAATTTCCCCTTGGTTTTCGTATACGCCCGGCGCTTTGCCCGAGCGCTACAAGCGTTCCGAGCGCCGTCAAACTATCCCCGTGACGTCGCGAATTAGTAATTTTCGCTGTAGTGTTAGTTAGACCTTAAATTCTTTTTCCTGTTATGTCACCACCGGACTTTTGCAAAATCTCCCCGGCAAGATCAAGTTGTCTCCGAACCGCCTCCGGAGCCGTCCCCCCGCGGCATTTTTTAGCCTCGACCGCTTTCCGGGGCAAGAGCATTTCTCGTGCTTCCGGAAAAGCAAGCAGTGGATGTATCCGGGCCAGCTCCTTGTCTGAAAGCTCATCTAAAAATTTTCCGGATTCCAGAGCTTTGCGAACCAGTTGACCGGTAACAGCATGGGCTTCCCGAAAGGGAACACCATTGCGGGCCAGGAAATCCGCCAATTCGGTGGCCACGGAAAAATCTTTTTTTACACTATGTTTCATCTTCTCCTCGCAAAGCTTCATACTCCGAAGAAGATCCGCATAAAGAAAAAGCACATCTTTTATCGTATCGACAGTATCAAAGAGGGGTTCCTTGTCTTCTTGCATATCCTTGTTATAAGCCAGCGGAAGGCCCTTAAAGACCACCAGTAAGGCCATCAGATTGCCGTATACCCTGCCGGTTTTTCCCCTGACCAACTCGGGAATATCCGGATTTTTTTTCTGGGGCATCATGCTGCTTCCGGTGGTATACGCGTCGCCCAGCTCAATAAAGGAAAACTCCTGTGATGACCAGAGGATCAGTTCCTCGCTGAAGCGGCTCAGATGCATCATCAGCAAAGAGGCGCCATATAAAAAGTCCAGAACAAAGTCGCGATCACTGACCGCATCCATACTGTTTTCATAAAGTCCGCCAAAACCAAGTTGAGCAGCTACATCTTCCCGATCTATGGGGAAACTTGTTCCGCTCAGAGCACCGGCTCCGAGAGGCATCATGTCGGCACGCCGGAAAACTTCCCGGAACCTCTCCCGGTCTCTCTGCAGCATCCAAAAGTAAGCCATCATATGATGGGAAAAGAGGACGGGCTGTGCCCTCTGCAGATGGGTATAACCGGGGAAGATAACATCCAGGTATTTTTCCGCCAGTTCCAGGAGCACCTCCTGAAGTGCAAAGATGGCTCTTTCCACTTCCGCGCTTTGCTTTTTGACATAAAGATGCATATCCAAAGCAACCTGGTCATTCCGGCTGCGGGCTGTATGCAGTTTTCCCCCTGCAGGCCCGATTTTTTCCGTTAGCTTTCTCTCAATATTCATATGAATATCTTCCAGGGAAGGGTCAAAAACAAACCGCCCCTGCAGAATATCTTCTTCTATTTCACGGAGGCCTTGAGTAATCTGCTCGCCTTCCGCGGGAGTCAAGATTCCCTTTTTTACCAGCATTGCACAGTGGGCAAAACTGCCCTGAATATCCTCTTCTGCCAACCGCCGGTCAAAATTAATCGAAGCGCTGAAAGCTTCCGCTTTTTTATCCAGAGGCTCCCTGAATCTGCCCCCCCACGGTTTTTCCTGCAAACCGGCATCGTTTAGCTTCTCGCCGGCAGATTCCCGTTCCTTCATGCTCACTTCCCTTTCTCCAACTCCTCTTGCCAGGTCTTCCGCAGCATGCCGTCAACCAGCAGCGGCAGACCGAAAAGGTTGATAAAACCTCCGGCATCTTTCTGATTATACAGGTCATCTTCGTCAAAAGTCGCCAGTTCAGGATGGTAAAGGGAAAACGGAGAACTCTTGCTTACCACCGTAATATTGCCTTTATACAGTTTTAGTTCAACCTCTCCGCTTACCGTCTCCTGTGTACTTTTAATGAAAGCATCAAGAGCCCGGCGCAACGGAGTGTACCAGAGACCGTAATAAACTACTTCGGCATATTTCCCGGCAACCATTTCTTTAAAATGCATTGTTTCCCGGTCAAGGGTCAGTTGCTCCAGTTCTTTATGCGCAAAATAAAGGATGGTTCCACCGGGAGTTTCATAAACACCCCTGGATTTCATCCCCACCAGACGGTTTTCAACCAGATCCGCCCGGCCGATGGCATTTTCTCCGGCAATTCTGTTAAGTTCTTCCATCAGCTCTACACTGCCCATGGATGTTCCGTTCAGGGCAACCGGGACTCCTTTTTCAAAGGAAATCTTGAGAGAAGTAGATTTATCCGGCGCTTCTTCCGGAGAGCGGGTCAGCAGAAACATCTCTTTACTGGGTGCCCGGGTCGGGTCCTCCAGGATGCCTCCCTCATAGCTGATATGCCAGAGGTTCCGGTCCATACTGTAGGGTTTTTCTACGGTCACAGGGATGGGAATTCCGGCCTTCTGCGCATATTCAATGGCATCTTTTCTGGAACGGATATCCCAAATTCGCCAGGGTGCAATAATTTTTAAATGGGGGGCCAGGGCTTTTACCGTCAGCTCAAAGCGGACCTGATCATTCCCTTTCCCGGTTGCACCGTGAGCGATAGCCTCAGCCCCTTCCTTCAGGGCAATCTGCACCATAGCCCGGGCGATAATCGGCCTGGCAATAGCTGTCCCATTGTAGTACCTACCCTCGTAAAGCGCTCCCGATTGGAGCATGGGAAAGGCAAACTGCTCCAAAAATTCCTTCCTGAGATCCTCAATATATATTTTACTGGCCCCGGTTGCCAGGGCCTTTTCTTCCAGACCATCAAGTTCCCCGCTTCCCTGTCCCACATCCGCGGCAAAAGCAATAACCTCGTAATCATACTTTTCCTTGAGCCATTTGACGATAATAGAGGTGTCTACCCCTCCGGAATAAGCCAGTACTACTTTAGCCACCTGCGCTTCACCCTTTCAAATTTTTTGGAATCTGATCGGTTACATTTTATTTCCCCATCAACAGCGCCATCAAACCTTTCTGGGCATGAAGGCGGTTTTCAGCCTGATCCAGAACAATGGAACTTTTACTTTCCAGGACTTCGGCTGTAATCTCCTCACCTCGGTAAGCAGGAAGACAGTGCATAATGACTGCTCCGGGAGCAGCGGCTTCCACCAACCTGCTGTTTACCTGGTATGGGCCGAAAACCTCCCTGCGGGCCTGTTTCTCTTCTTCCTGCCCCATACTGGCCCAGACATCGGTATAGATTACTTCTGCCTTTTCCACCGCCTCCAGGGGATCGGAGGTTACCACAATCCTGCTTCCTGATACCAGAGCATTGGACCGCGCTTTTTCTTCGATTTCCGGAGAGGGCCGGTAATTTTGCGGTGCAGCGATCGAAACATCCAGACCCATTTTAGAACAACCGATCATCAGTGAATGGGCCACATTATTTCCATCCCCCAGGTAAGCCAGCTTTACTCCTTTCAAGTGCCCTATCTTCTCCTCGACAGTCAGGAGGTCGGCCAGGACCTGGCACGGATGCAAAAGATCCGTCAGGCCGTTGATAACCGGGACAGAGGCAAAAGCAGCCAGTTCTTCCACTTCCCCGTGATCGAATGTGCGAATCATAATCCCGTCAACATAACGGGAAAGGACGGCAGCGGTATCTTTGATCGGTTCCCCCCTGCCCATTTGCAACTCCTGACTGCTGAGAAAAAGGGCGGAGCCGCCGAGTTGCCACATCCCCACTTCAAAAGATACCCTTGTTCGAGTAGAAGGTTTCTGAAAAATCATGGCCAGGGTTTTACCCGCCAGCGATGGGTGTGCTTCACCTTTTTTTTGCCTCGCTTTCAGTTTCGTAGCCATATCAAGGATGGCTCCGATCTCCTCTGCTGAAAAATCCTGCAAAGTGAGACAGTGACGCCCGTACATACTTGTCAACACGATATCACCCTCCATTCAAAAACTTTAAACCCGTTCCACCGTAATTAACGTTGCCGGGAGGCGGTTCTATCAGGTGCTTTGGCAAACCGCCGGAACCGGTGCTTCACCCGAGCTCCTGGCGTATAAGGAAGCTAAGAGGAAACTTGTGGTATAGCATAACAAACAATCTTTCGCTGTAGTGCTAACCTTACTTATTTTACGGCTCTCTCTTGCAGAGCTGTTTCCAAGATCTTGAGGGCGGCATTTAATTCGCTTTCCGCCACGTTGAGGGGAGGCAGAAGACGAAGAATAGTCTCCCCGATACAATTAATAAGCAGTCCTTTTTCCTGACAAAGACGCTGAATTTCCCTGGCTTCGCCTCCGGTTTCAACTCCCAGGATGAGACCTTTGCCGCGGATCTCCCTGATCAGAGCAGGGAAAAGCTTTTGCAGCCGTTCCAGTCCACTTATCAGGAAAGCACTTTTTTGCTCCACAAGGTCCAGAAAGCCTTCCTCCAGAAGACTTCTTACGACGGCTAAAGCGGCAGCACAGGCCACCGGATTGCCCCCGAAGGTTGAAGCATGATCACCTGGAGAAAAACCCCTGGAGACCTCCTCGGAACAGAGCATCGCGCCGATAGGCAGCCCCCCTCCCAAAGCTTTGGCCAGGGTAAAAATATCAGGAATAACATTATAATGCTCAAAAGCAAATAATTTACCGGTTCGTCCCATCCCGCACTGAACTTCATCAAAAATCAGCAGGAGATTTTCTTCATGGCAAAGTTGGCGGAGCTCTTGCAGAAATTCTTTCGTGGCAACATGGACGCCTCCTTCACCCTGAACGGGTTCGACCATAACGGCACAGGTATGCGGATTGACCTGGGAACGAAAAGAATCCGCATCATTAAAGCGAGCATACTTGAAGCCGGGAATCAGGGGTTCAAATCCCCGGTGAAATTTCGTCTGTCCCGTCGCGGTAACCGTGGCCAGAGTACGCCCATGAAAGGAATTCAGAGCGGTAATAATCTCGAAGCGTTCCTCACCAAATTGCAGTTTACCGTATTTGCGGGCCAGTTTAATGGCAGCCTCATTGGCTTCCGCCCCGCTGTTGGAAAAAAATACTTTCCCGGCAGGAGAATTTTCTACCAGTGCTTGGGCCAGTCCAATCTGGGGTTCCGTATAATACAAATTTGAAGCATGAATAACTGTTTCCATCTGCCGGCGGGCGGCCTCGATGACTGGAGGAAAACAATGCCCGAGTGCATTTACCGCCAGGCCGCCGACAAAATCAAGATATTCTCTGCCGTTCTCATCCCAAACACGGGTTCCCTCACCTTTAACCAGCAGGGGGGTCATCTCCCGCTGCCGGTTATAGGTGTTGATTATATATTTTTTTTCGTCATCCTGCAGCATCTTTCCCCTCTCCTTCCCTTTTACAAAACCATTGTTCCAATTCCTTCATCCGTAAATATTTCCAGAAGAAGGGAATGGCTCAGACGACCATCTATAATATGTGTCCGGCGAACGTTGTTGTTCAGTGCTTTAATACAGGCTTCCACCTTGGGGATCATCCCCGAGGATATTTCCCCGGAAATAATCATCTCCCGGGCCCTCTGGCGGTGAAGAGAAGAGATAAGGCTGGTCGCATCTCCCTGCCTGGCGGAGATACCTTCTACGTCGGTCAAAATAATTAATTTTTCCGCCCGGAGTGCGGCAGCCAGTTCACCGGCAACATGATCCGCATTAATATTCAATCCGTCTCCTTCCGGAGATACTCCGATGGAAGAGATGACCGGGATGTAGTTATGCTGGTTCAAATTATGGATAACTTCGGGGTTTACCCTGACCAGATCCCCGACAAAACCCAGATCGACAAAACTTTCTTCCCCGTCCCGAACAACCCTGGTCGGAGGCATCTTCTGGGCAACCAGTAAATTACTGTCTTTACCGCTTAAACCTACTCCCCTGCCTCCGTGCCGGTTCAACAGTTTCACCAATTCCGTGTTTACTTTGCCTACCAGAACCATTTCAGCCAGTTCCATCGTTTCTTTATCGGTAACCCTCAGTCCTCCCACAAAGTCGGCCTTTTTCCCCAGGCGTTCCATCATCTCTGTAATCTCTTTTCCGCCGCCATGAACAACAATAGGGTTAATACCGATAAATTTAAGCAAAACTATATCCTGGGCAACGGAATCTTTTAACTCTTCGCTGACCATGGCCTGACCACCGTATTTAATAACAAAAGTTTTTCCGGCAAAATTACGGATATAGGGCAGCGCTTCGATCAGAATATCAGCCTTGGCAATAAGAGCGTCCATGCCATTTTTCATTATTCCAACCACCTTTAGCTCCTGTAAGAGCTGTTTATCTTGATATAATCATAACTCAGATCACATCCCCAGGCAACCAGTTCATCTTCCCCCATGTGAAGATGGATTAAAACAGGGACCTCCGCCTTCTGTAAAATTTCCCGGGCTTTTTGTTCATCAAAAGAAAGGCCCCTTCCGCCTGACGCAACCTGAAGATCACCGAGAAAAACATCCACCAGCCGTGGTTCGAAATCCGCTCCGGAATACCCCATCGCGGTAATTATACGTCCCCAGTTGGCATCCTCACCGAAAAAGGCTGTCTTGACCAGGGTAGAATTTAAAACGGCCCGGGCTATTTTTCTCCCGGCAGCATAATCCGGCGCCCCCTTAACGGTTAAGCAGATCACTTTACCGGCTCCTTCCCCGTCTGCAACCAATTGTGTGGAAAGGTCGCGGCAGAGATGAAGAAGCGCCTGACAGAATGCTTCTTTTAATGCATTCTCTTCTTTGGCAGGAAAGCATTGTTCCGCCCCGGCACAGGAAAAAAGGAGCACCATATCATTAGTAGAAGTATCCCCGTCAACACTGATAACGTTAAATGAACGTTTGACGGCTTCCCTGAGCGCTTCCTGCAAGAAACTTTTTTCCAGTTTAAGGTCGGTAAAAAGAAATGCCAGCATGGTGGCCATATCCGGACAGATCATCCCTGATCCTTTAGCCATCCCGGCGATTCGGAAAGAGGACTCCTCTTTCCCCTCCAGGCTGACCCTGTACGCACTCTCCTTGGGGAAAGTATCCGTTGTCATAATAGCGCGGGCCGCGTCCCCGCCCCCGGATGAAGAAAGAAGAGAAGCAGCCTTTTCAATGCCCGCAGAGAGCTTCTCCATGGGAAGGTACTGTCCGATCACCCCTGTAGATGAGACCAGGACTTCCTCCTTCTGCAGCCCCAGGCAACCTGCGGCGGTCTGCGCTGTAGCAAGGGCATCATCCAACCCCTGCTCCCCTGTACAGGCATTGGCGTTCCCGCTATTGACAACCAGCGCTCTAACCGGGTTTGCGAGGTGTTTTTCCGTAATCATTAGGGGAGCTGCCTTAAACTTATTAGTGGTAAAAACTCCGGCGCAGGCAGCAGGACGGGAACAGTAAATGAGCGCCAGATCGTCCGAATTATCTTTTTTAATTCCACAGCTTACTCCCGCGGCCTGTATGCCGGATATGGCAGTAATGCCACCCTCAATTTTTTCCAGTTTTATTTTCATGGTTCCTGTGCCTACCTTTTGCTCATCTTTTTACGGCCTCAAAGGAATTGCTTCCAAACCCTGTTCCTCGGGAAGCCCCAACATAAGATTCATATTCTGAACGGCCTGACCGGCCGCCCCTTTAACAAGATTGTCCAAAGCTGAAAGTATAATAAGCCGGCCGGTCCTCCGGTCCCACTGCAAAGCCAGGTCACAATAATTGCTGCCGTAAACATTTCCGGTCTCCGGAAACATGGCGGGAGGCAGCAGCCGGACAAATTTTTCCCCCTCATAAAATTCCGCATATATCTCCCGTATTTTTTCTTCCGGTAAATCTGTTTCTATTTTGAGATACATTGTACTGAGAATTCCCCTGATCATCGGAACGAGATGAGGGACAAAGGTAAAAACGAACTCTTTCCCCCGTAGTTTGCTCAGTTCCTGTTCCATTTCAGGAGTATGCTGGTGACGGGCCACCTTGTAAGCACGAAAGTTCTCTGTGCACTCAGAGAAATGCAGTGCCTGGGAGGGAACCTTTCCCGCTCCGGATGTCCCGGACTTGGAATCCACCACCAGGGTCTCATGTTCCGGAAGCCCCCGGGCCGCAAGGGGAGCCAGCCCCAGAATTACCGATGTAGGATAGCATCCCGGGTTGGCAACCAGTGCCGCTCCTTTAATCTCTTCACGATAAAGCTCCGGCAAGCCATAAACAGCTTCTCCCAACAAGTGGACAGCCTGATGATCTTTCCCATACCATTCCCTGTAGAGGGAGTGGTCTAACAAGCGGAAGTCGGCACTAAGGTCGATAACCTTTAAGCCCGCCTCGTAAAGCTGGGGAACAACGTCCATGGACTGACCATGGGGCAGGGCGGAAAAAACCAGATCCGTTTTTTCAACCGCTTCATCAAGGGAAAATGAACTGCATCTCAGGTCCGTAATGCCCCGAAAATGAGGATGGACCGTGGCCAGGGGCTCCCCGGCAAAAGAATGAGAAGTAACGTAGTTAATTTTAACGCCGGCATGCGGTAAAAGAAGCCGTAAAAGTTCATTTCCTGTATAACCTGTAACGCCGATAATCCCTACACGCAACTGTATCATCCCCCTAAAATCAAGAGAGCCCCTCCTCCTTAAAAGGACGAGAGGCTTTTCTCGCGGTACCACCTTTTTTGACCCCGGCAAGAAGGGTCCTCCTCAAGCCTTCTCACCGGAACATAAAACCGTCTCCGGTTAAGAAAGGACAGGAACCTTTTAACGCAGGTCAAACGGAGAGCCTACACATATAAAGCATATAAAAAGAAGCTTACCCTGTCTCTCACTCTTCCGGGAAAGACAGGGATAAATATGCTCTTACTCTACTTCAACTCTCACCTCCAGGGTGCGCTTCAAGACGGTTCCAGCACCGGGCTTCCACCATCCCCGGCTCTCTTGAACTATCCCCGCCTTTACTATCCCCTTCAACGGCTGGGTATAATTATATACATTTTAGCATTGGAGAAAAGAAAAGTCAATAACTATCCGAAAAATTAAACAGGGAAGTTGCCGTGTTTTTTCCGGGGACGATCCTGAACTTTTCCTTTCAGGGAATCAAATGCCCTGATCAGATGGGTACGCGTATCAATGGGATTAATTACTTCATCAACCCAGCCTCTTGCTGCCGAAATATACGGGTTGGCAAAACGCTGACGGTATTCTTCAACTTTTTTCTTTCTCTCCTCAGCGGGATTTTCGGCTTTTTCAATATCCCGACGGTTAATAATATTTATTGCTCCCTCGGGGCCCATGACGGCAATCTCCGCTGTCGGCCAGGCGAAAACATAGTCCGCGCCCAGGGCACGACAATTCATGGCGATATAAGCGCCTCCGTAGGCTTTGCGTAAAATAACGCTTATTTGGGGAACAGTAGCCTCCGAATAGGCATAGAGGATCTTGGCCCCGTGGCGAATAATACCTCCGTATTCCTGATGGACACCGGGAAGATAGCCCGGAACATCCACAAAGGTAAGCAGGGGAATATTAAAGCAGTCACAGAACCGGACAAAACGGGCAATTTTGTCCGAACAATTTATATCAAGACAGCCGGCCAGAAACTTGGCCTGGTTGGCAATGATGCCCACGGTCTGTCCATTAAGGCGGGCAAACCCCACAACAGCGTTTTTGGCATAATGTTCCTGAACCTGGAAGAAATCGCTGTCATCCACAACTCTTTTGATCACTTCCACCACATCGTATGGCTTATTGGCATCGTCGGGAACCAGTGTGGCCAGATCTGCTTCCGGAAGGGCCGGCTCGGCAGGAGGTGCTGCGGGGGCATCATCAAAGTTATTAGACGGAAGAAAACTAAGGAGTCTCCTCAGCTTGACAAAGCACTCTTCTTCAGTGGCCGCCCGAAAATGAGCAACACCGCTGACTTCGTTATGTGTGGCGGCTCCGCCCAGCTTGCCCGCGCTGACATCTTCTCCCGTAACAGCCTTTATAACCTGGGGTCCGGTAATAAACATGTAACTTGTGTTGTCCACCATAAAGATAAAATCCGTCAACGCGGGGGAATAAACCGCCCCGCCTGCGCTGGGTCCCATGATTACGGATATCTGGGGGATGACACCTGAATTAACCGTGTTGCGGTAGAAAATATTACCGTACCCGTCCAGAGACCCGACCCCTTCCTGGATACGAGCTCCGCCTGAGTCGTTAATCCCGATACAAGGCGCACCGTTCTGAGCAGCCAGATCCATAACCCGACATATTTTCATGGCATGGTATTCGCCCAGAGAACCTCCCGAAACAGTAAAATCCTGGGCAAAGACATAGATCAGGCGTCCGTCTACTGTCCCATAACCGGTGACGACACCTTCCCCGGGAAGGGGGATATCAAGCGTGCTGGCGTCTTTCAGGTCATCCTGGACAAAGGTCCCGACTTCAACAAAGCTACCCGGGTCCAGAAATTGTACCAATCTCTCCCGGGCTGTTTGTTTTCCCTTTTTATGTTGGTCTTCGATCCGCTTTTCTCCGCCGCCCTGGAGAATAATTTCCCGCCTCTGCTCTAAAAATTTCAACTTATCATCCACCGTTACATGATACCTCCTACCCAAAGATTTTTCTTCTTTCTTTATTGGTTCACCACGATAATTCCACAAGCGCTTACAGTATATCAATACAGGAATCCTTTTTCAACCATTTTCTGCAACGGCTCGCAACGGCTTACTCCTCATTTTCTACAAGACAGGCTTCCCCAAAATTTCAGCAGCAAGAGTCGAAACCTGAAAAGGAAGCTCCGCGATCCTGACCCCGGCTTTTTCCAGCGCCTCTACCTTCCCCCTGAAGGTGCCTTTTCCCCGTTCAATAATCGCGCCGGCATGGCCCATTCTTTTCCCGGGTGGAGCACTCCTGCCGGCCAGGCAGGCGATAACCGGCTTACTGATCTGTTCTGCAATAAACTCTGCAGCCTCTTCTTCTGCTCCTCCGCCGATCTCCCCGACCAGGACAATCAGTTTCGTTTCAACATCGCGCTCGAATTCACGAAGCGCATCCACAAAATTTAAACCGGTAACCCGATCCCCTCCCAGACCTACGGCGGTAGAAATACCATATCCGGCATCCCTAAGATTAGCGACAATCTCGTAGCCCAGCGTTCCACTGCGGGCAATGAGCCCAACCTCTCCCCGGACATAGTAATGATGGGGCATGATCCCCACCTTGCATCTTTCCGGGGAGATGATACCCACAGTATTGGGACCGACAACCAGAGCACCGGCCCCGCGGCTGAAAGAGATAAACTCCATGGCATCATGAACCGGAATTCCCTCAGTAATAACCACAACCTTTTTTAAGCCGGCATCCAGAGATTCCAGCACACTTTCTTTGGCCAGAAGAGGGGGAACAAACAGGATGGAAATATCCGGAACGTGTTCCCTGAGGGCAGCTTTCACGGTCTCATAAACGGGTATACCTTCCACTTGGAACCCGGCCTTCCCCGGGGAGACTCCGGCAACAATATTTGTCCCGGCCTCCAGCATCCGTCCGGTGTGAAAAGAGCCCTGCCTCCCGGTAATTCCCTGAACCAGCACCCTTGTCCTCTCGTCAATAAAAATAGCTATTTTTCTCCCTCCCCGGATCCGCTTTTTGCCAGTTCCACTGCTTTCCGGACTGCTTCTTCCATATTCCTGTAAACCTGTACACCGGCCTCCCTAAGTATTGCTCCGCCTTCTTCTTCATTGGTCCCGGCCAGGCGAAAGGCAACCGGAACAGAAATATCCTTTTCTTTTTGAACTTGCAGAAAAGCTTCGGCCACATCGTCGCAACGGGTAATGCCGCCAAAAATATTGATCAAGACGGCCTTGGGACGGGTTGCCAGCAGGAGTTCCAGTGCACGCGCCGTTTGCGCTGCCCCTGCTCCGCCTCCGGCATCAAGAAAGTTCGCGGCTCTGCCTCCAAAATAGTCGAGCATATCCAGGGTGGCCATAGACATTCCGGCCCCATTGGCCATAACGCCTATATCACCGCTGAGCCGGACAAAAGCCAGCCCGGATTCATAGGCTTTTTTTTCCAGATCCGTTCTCTCTTCCACCCTCGGCAAGTTGTTTTGTCTGACAAGAGCATCATCGTCAACCGTAACCTTTGCATCAACGGCTGTCCAGCTATTGTCTGCCAGGACAAGGGGATTAATCTCCACCAGTTCCGCGTCCCTTTCCTGAAAAAGTTGGTAAAGATTGCGGAGGATAGCGCTGAAACCGACTGCCTCATCAGCGCTTAACTCCAGGCGTCTGCAGATCTCTCTGGCCATAAAGGGTTGTAACCCCATGAGAACATCAATCGGACAGGTTATCATCTCTTCATCCGGAACATCTTCAATATCCATACCTCCTGATGTTGAGGCCAAAACCACAGGGCACCGTCCGGTTGTATCAATGGTTATGGCCAGATAGAATTCACGGTCAATCTGCATTTTTTGCTCAATCAGAAGACAACTCGCCCGGCTTCCCCCGACTTCCAAGGTGAAAAGCCGTTCAGCTTCCTTTTGGGCTTCTTCAGGATTTCGCGCCGATACAACACCTCCTGCTTTACCCCGCTTCCCGGCCAGGATCTGCACCTTGAGGACGACAGGGCCCAGCATTTCGGCTGCTCCGGCTGCTTCCAAAGGGGTGAAGACAACCTTTCCCTTGGGAATAGGGATGTTATACGCTGAAAAAAGTTCTTTTCCCATATATTCAAATAACTTCATTTCGTCTTCTTCCACCGCCTTCCCTTGCTTTAACTACATTCGAAAAAGTTTTTGAAAATCCTGCTTCAGGCAATTTTCTCCTGATCGACTTTTTTCAGGATATATGCTATACTGAAAAAAATTTTCGGAGGCTTTTATGAAAGTTTATGCTTTGATCGGCCCCAGTGGGACGGGGAAAAGCCATCATTCGGGGTTGGTCGCCTATCAGGAAGGAATTGAATATATCATTGATGATGGTTTGCTGATTAAAGGTAACCAGGTTTTGGCAGGACGTTCGGCAAAACGTGAGAACACAAAAATGGGTGCGACAAAAAGAGCCATCTTCCTGGACATGGAACATGCCTCACAGGTAAAAAGCAAGATTCAGGAAGCTAATCCGGAAAGCATCCTTATTTTAGGAATATCGGAACGGATGATCAAGAGGATAACAATGCGTCTGGAACTACCATATCCAATAAAAATTTTTAATATTTCCGATGTGGCCTCCGAGAAAGAAATTGCCAGAGCGCTGGAAATCAGAGAAAAAGAAAATCGTCATGCTATTCCCATTCCCACTTTCGCCATAGAAAAAGACTTTCCGGGATTCTTCATGGATTCGATCAGAGCTTTTTTTAAAGGAAAAGGTAAAGGGAAGAACTTCGGCACGGCACCGCGTAATCTGGAACATTCCATCGTTCGCCCCATATACAGCAGCCTGGGTAATTATTTTCTTCATGAAAATGCCATTGAACAGATTATTATTTATATTACTGAGCAAAGAAAAGAAATTGCCCGCGCCCGGACGACAACTCTCCTTTCCACCACAAACGGGATGATCATACATATACAGGTAGACATTTATTTTGGATCCGGCTTTCTCCCCCGCCTCTTACAAGAAATTCAGGAGGAAATAAAAACAAAATTGGAATATTTGACAGGACTGCAAATTTCCCGGGTAAATATTACAGCCAGGAGGATTATTCTGCCGGAAAAGAAAAACCTTTCTCCACATAAAAAATAAGCTCCCGCTTCTGGAATAAAGCTGAGAGCTGAATTAGCTTGAATTTGACCTGTAATTTATGTAAATTGGAACATTTTTTTCGCATAAAACACCTCTTTTCTAACCTACTTTTTGTAAGCTGCCCTGTAATCATTCGCTTTCTCCCGCCAGTTTCCGGAGAGGTTATCCAGATATACGGCAACATCTCCCTGCAGGACCTGCTCAGCCCCTGAATGGGTGGGATGAGCATTGCTCTCCTGCACAATTTCCCGCAATGAACTCGGAGTATCAATAATAGGACAGGGAGCAAGATGATTCTCATTAAAGGGTTGTCTTTTCTGATAAGCCTTGAAAAGAGGATTTTGCAGAACTTCTTTCAAGCTTTTGCCGCGGATGTTATCGACGGCAAAGTGAACAAAAGCGCAGGGTTCCACTTCACCGGAAGCATTAATATGAAAATAATGCTTCCCTCCGGCGATGCATCCCTTGGTATGGTCTCCGTCGTTCCAGAAGTCGGCAATAAGAACAGGCTTTTTCCTGCGTAGTTCCTGGACCCTGCTCAGCATCCACAGGCGCTGTTCGGGAGTCAGCATTAATTCAACATTGGGCTGTCTGCCTATGGGAATATAATGAAAAGACCAGATATAGGTTACCCCTTTTTCCACCAGGAACTCTATAAAAGCATCGCTAAAAAGTTCTTGAATATTATAACGCATGGAGGTAACCGAAGCCCCGAAAAAAACTCCTCTCTCCCTGAGAAAGTCCATCGCCCGGACGACTTTATCAAAAGTTCCTGCTCCCCTGCGGGCATCAGTCTGCCCTCTCCAGCCTTCCAGGCTAAAAGCCGGTGAAAAATTGGCTAAATCTGCCAGACGATCCGCAACCTTTTCATCAATTAAAGTTCCGTTCGTATAGGACATAAAAACAGAATCAGGATGCTGCGCCACGACATCCAGGAGGTATGGATAACAAAAAGGCTCTCCCCCCGATAAAACTATCCAGTGGATGCCCAGCTGTTTGGCTTCATCAATAATCCGGCTAAAGAGCTCCGGTTCCAGATGATCGGTTTTATTGTATTCACCCGCCCAGCATCCTTCACAATGCAAGTTACAAGCTGCAGTAGGGTCAATTAAGATAAGTGAAGGGATAGAAACCCCAAGCTCCGCGGCAATTTTTTCCCTCTTCGGCCTTCCCAGGAGAATTCCATCAACAACCCAAGAATTAAAAAAATTTGAAAGTACTTTAGGATTCTTGCAAAGTCTGCGTGTTTGTTCCATAATAAGCGGATTATCACGAAAATGGTCTTTTAATTTCTTAATTGATTCTTTGTGATCGGGAACTACAGCCACCCTTTCCACAAAATCCATCAGCACAGGTAAATTTTTCTCCGGATCTTTACTGATATATTTAATTGCTTGATCGATAGCCAACTCAGCTGCTATTTTTTTGACGGAATCAAAGGTCATCCTAACCCCTCCTTAAAATTATTTACCGCTTCTGCTGCAATAACTTCATAAAGAGGTCATTAATAACATTATAAAGAGTCCATCTTTAAGATAAGTTATTATATCATATATATTTCCATTTTTGCAAATTGAACATCAAGTCCTATATTTCGATATCGATTATTTCAAGCGATAATAAATGATTAAGGAATTTTATCGTCCGGATACTTACTAAAGATTTAATTATCTCTTATTATCTCCGATTTTTTGAGAGATATCCCTTTTTATTACAAATGCCGTTCAAAAAAATAATGGAGAAAAAGTTCTCCATATTTTACTCTTATTCTATATTTATTATATATTAAAGGCTGTCAGAATTTATGCGGTTGGGGTTGGCATAAATATTTAGCCTCTTCCCCCGGGCGAAACCGACCAGAGTAATACCCAGTTTCGCTGCGATTTCCACGCTAAGAGTTGTCGGAGCCGAACGGGAAACAATAATTGGAAACCCCATTTTTGCTCCTTTTATGACTATTTCAGAAGAAAGACGCCCGCTGGTGAGCAATATTTTATCATCCATGGAGATATTATCCAGAATACACCGGCCGACGATCTTATCCACAGCGTTGTGTCGGCCGATATCCTCGCTGCAAAAAAGCAACTGCTCCCTGTCTGCTAAAGCGGCGCTGTGAACTCCGCCGGTCGCCTTAAAGAGAGCGGAATTGTTCTGCATCTCTTTTAATAATTTCAGAAGCACCTCTCCGCTTAACCTGAGGGAAGAAACAACCGGCTTGCTTTGCAGCGAATCAAGGACATTAAAAAAAACTGTTCCTTTCCCGCATCCGGAAGTGACCGTTCTCTTCCCGTATAGCTTTTCCTCCAAATCGACGCTTCCTGCTGTCCTGACATAAACGAAACCTTTTTCCCTATCCAGAGAAATCTCTTCCAGATCACCGGAATCAAAAAGCAAGCCCTCCGAACGCAAAAAACCTACAGCCAGGCAATCCAGCGAAAAAGGAGAACAGAGAAGGGTGACAAATTCACGACCATTTAGAAAAATAGTTAATGGCATCTCCACAACAACCTGATCTTTCTCTTCCGCCGGATAGCCACTTTTAACACGAATAATGTCCACATCTCTCAGACCTGTATCTTCCATATTATCCTCCCAAAGATTATTCCCGGCAAGGCCCGACATGGACGGCGGGAAGCAAGGGGACGGTTCTTCTGCTTCCCGCCTGTGTGTGGTGGTGGGGTGGGGGGGGGGCAGAAGAACCGTCCCCTTGCTTCTAGTATGCCCTGGCGAAATAAACAAGCTGTCCTTCCTTTTGGCAGTAAAGACAAGGACCTTTATCCTCCGGATCCCGGTCAAAGGGTATACACCGGATCGTTGCTTTGGTTTCAGCTTTGATCTCTTCTTCGCAACGGGAATCACCGCACCAGTGAGCCAGAATAAAACCCCTCTTTTCCTCCAGGATCTTTTTAAATTCCGTATAATCAACAGGACGGTAGGTTTTTTGCTGCCTGAATTCCAGGGCCTGCCGGAAGAGAGCATCCTGAATTTCCTGCAATAAAAGGGGCAAATGTCCGGTGAGCTCTTTGTCGGAAAGAAAAGTCTTCTCTCCCGTATCCCTACGGACTGCGGTAACCCCTCCGTTCTCCAGATCCCTGGGGCCGATCTCCAACCGCAGAGGAACACCTTTCATCTCCCACTGGTTAAATTTCCACCCTGGTGAGTATCCCTCCCGGTCATCCAGTTCCACCCGAAAATCCAAACCGCGCAGCGTTTCGACGAGTTCCCTTGCCCGTAAAAGAACCTCATCTCTTTTCTTTTTACTGATGATGGGAACAATGACCACCTGGACAGGAGCAACACGCGGAGGAAGCTTCAGGCCGCGATCATCTCCGTGAACCATAATCAGGGCTCCGATAAGTCTTGTGGAGACCCCCCAGGAAGTTGTCCAGGCATATTTAAGTTCATCATCCCTGTCCTGAAACTTGATCTCAAAAACACGGGCAAAATGCTGCCCCAGATTATGGGACGTACCTGCCTGCAGCGCCTTCCCATCGGCCATCAAAGCTTCAATAGTATAAGTCCGTAGCGCACCGGCAAATTTTTCCTTCTCCGTCTTTAACCCGGAAACCACAGGTATGGCTAATTCGTTCTCCAAAAAATCCCTGTACACACCCAGCATTTTCAATGTTTCTTCCTGTGCCTCTTCTTCGGTGCCGTGCACCGTATGCCCCTCCTGCCAGAGAAACTCCGAAGTACGTAAAAAAGGACGGGTATTCTTCTCCCACCGGACCACGTTGCACCACTGGTTGATGAGCAGGGGAAGGTCTCTCCATGACTGAACCCACCGGGCATACATCTCGCAAATAATAGCTTCCGAAGTGGGGCGCACCACCAGTTTTTCCGACAGCTTCTCCTTCCCGCCCTGTGTAACCAGCGCAACTTCCGGAGCGAATCCTTCAACGTGCTCCGCCTCTTTTTGCAAGAGCGATTCGGGAATAAAAAGCGGGAAATAGGCATTTTTATGTCCCGTTTCTTTGATTCGCCGATCCAGGAGGCGCTGAATATTTTCCCAAATGGCATATCCGTAGGGACGGATGGCCATACAACCTTTTACCGGTGCGTAATCCATCATCTCGGTTTTCAGCACAATATCCAGGTACCACTGTGAAAAATCCTCCCCTTGGGGAGTAATTTCCTTGACAAAATCCTTTTCATTAATTCCCACAGCAACCAGCCTTTCTCTGAGTTGTCATCTCCTGAACAAGGAAGAAATAGCACTTTTGCCGCTTTTTAAGGCAATCTTGAGGAAACCCTTATGGCGGCTGAACAGTTCATCAAAAGCTTCTACAACACGATCTATCTCCTCAGTAGTTACCGTCAGAGGCGGCTCAAGGCGAATTACGTTCGGGTTATTTAAAGTAAAAAGAACCATAACCTTAAATTCCTTGAGCAACTCCGCAGCAACCATGGAAGAAAGGAAATCGGAGGAGAGCTTCCCCCACATCCCCGCGCTCAAAGAATCCAGCAAACCTTTGCTGGGAGATAGCTCCAGTCCGATCAACAGGCCTTTTCCGCGAACATCCTGAATAAGATCATACTTATTTTTTAACTTTTCCATCTTCTGCAAAAAATACTCGCCCTTTACTTGCGCTTCATGGGGAAGATCTTCTTTAACAATCGTCTCCACCGCGGCGATGGCCGCGGCTGCACTGTGAGCATTCCCCCCAAAAGTGGAGGTAAGCATTAATCCCCGGTCCATGCCGCCTCCATAGGCTTTCTTCATAATCTGTGCCGTGGTGATATAGCAGCCGATGGGGACGACTCCCCCCCCCAAAGACTTAGCCAAAACCAGAACATCGGGGACAACATCTTCATGCTGACAGGCAAACATCTTTCCTGTTCGCCCCAGCCCTGTCTGAATCTCGTCGAAGATCAGCAGGGTATTGTACATGCTGCACAATTTTCTTGCTTCCCGCAGATAACCGGGAGGCGGCAGAATAATACCCCCTTCGCCCTGGATGGGCTCGACAATAAATGCCGCAGTGCTGCTCTCCTTCAGGGCTTTTTCCAGGGCATCCACATCGCCGAAGGGGACGGAAAGACAACCGGGGATCAGGGGTTCAAAAGGTTGCTGGTACTTTTTTCTGCCTGTCACGGAAAGGGAACCCATCGTTTTCCCGTGAAAGCCGCCCTGGGTGTAAATAATAGGTTCTTTACCCGTATAAATGCGGGCCAGCTTTAAAGCCCCTTCCACAGCCTCGGTTCCGGAACTGCAAAACCAGCAGTTCTGTAGCCCCGGTGGAGCAATCTGAGCCAGGTTGCAGGCAAGGACCGCGGCAAATTTCCCCAAGGCGGATTGCAGCATGACCGGAGCTGTTTCAACCTTGTGCAGGGCCTCCAGAACAGCCGGATGATTATGCCCTAAATTGAGCGAACCGTATCCCCCCACGAAATCTAGATAGCGGTTGCCGTCTTCGTCCCACACGCTGCAGCCCTGGGCTTTAACAAAATTCAAGTCCATGCCTAAAAGGGCCTGAAGGCCGGCCAAAACAGGATTAACATAACTTTTATAGGTTTCCAGAATCTCTTTTCTGTCTAATCGAAGGGCGTCATCAATTGACAACAACTTCCCCTTTAAATCCACGTCGGCCACCTCCAAGTTTATTCATTAGCAAGTCCACATAATGCGTGTTTAATTAATCTTGAAAGGGGGTAACAATGGAAACGGCATGGAGATCCTCTTGTAAATGCTCATGAAGGATTTTTTCCAAATCCGCAATAGTGATCTCTTCCAATACATCCAGCACATCGAAAAAATCGATTCCCCGGAAACGATAGGCAAGATAATTATTGGCAATGAACTCCAGGGAGTTAAAGCTGCGCAGAAAGTCTCCCCTCATCGTCCGCTTATGCCTGATAAAACTTTCTTGTTCAAGCCCTTCCTTTTTTACCTTATCGATCCCTTCCCAAATCTTTTCCATAAGCTTTTCAGGGTCTTTTGTCCTCCCCCCCAGAAGCGTATACCCGTATGTCGTTTCGGCAGTAAAGCCGGCCGAAAAATGCTCATCCAAAAGGCCGTCTTCATAAAGCTTTGTATACAACTCTTCACTCCGCCCAAAAATCATTTCCAGAAGGAGTTCCGAAGCCAGTTCCTTAAAAAGGAGAGCTTTCCCGTCAAGAAACGAATATGTAGCTTTAAAGCCCATATTAAAGATAGGTTGAGAGACGGAAAGTTCCTGGATAACTTTTTTCTGTTTTACCGCTCTGCCCTCCTCAGGATAAACACGTTTTACATCCCGTGCCGGAGACACTGAGCGGCCGGCAATGTTTTTACTTACCTGTTTCAGTATTTCCTCCGGTGATACATCACCGGTTACGAAAATAGCCATGTTGGCAGGATGATAAAAAGTATGGTAACATTTATAAAGAATTTTTTCGGTTATCTTGCTGATGCTCTCAACAGAACCGGCAATATCATTTTTAACGGGATGCTCCCGGTAGAGAGCCTCCAAGAGATTAAAAAAGACGCGCCATTCGGGATTATCCTCATACATTCTGATTTCCTGCTGGATGATCCCCTGTTCCTTGGCAACGCTCTCCTGAGTAAAATACGGACTTTGCACAAAATTCAAAAGCAGCTCGAAACTCTCCGGGAAAAAATCCGTGCAGGAAAAAAGATAAGTAGTACTGGTAAAACCGGTAAAGGCGTTGGAAGAAGCCCCAAACTTAGCAAACTGATCAAACGCGTTGCCACCTTCATCATCAAAGAGCTTGTGCTCCAAAAAATGCGCGACGCCATCCGGAACAGCAATCAGCTCATCTCCGTTACCCGTTACCCAAAACTTATTGTCGATAGAGCCAAAACGGGTGGAAAAAATGGCATACTTTTTATTATAACCCTTCCGGGGAAGAACATAAAGTGCCGGACCGGGGTCCAGGGCTGCATGATAGACCTTCTCTCTCAAAGTGTTGTTGGCTTTAATATTCCAATCCATAGGTAATTATTCGCTCCCTTCATTGTCCATAGAGCGGAGAAAGTAAACACTGTCCAGGGCTACTTTCCGGGCTACTTCCACAACATCGCCCGTTTTAATTTTTTCAATTTTAGCCGTCAGCCGGTCCACTCCTTCATCTCTGTTTCCCACGATTCCGTCTAAAAAGAAAGCCAAAAGGTTTGCAGGGCTGTCTCCAATAATTTTAAACTGGTTGAGCAGAGCTCTTTTTGTATTCTCCATCTCTTCGGAAGTGATTTCCCCGGCTTTTATATTTTCCACCTGTTCTTCAATAATCTCCCTGGCCTGCGCATAATTCTTCGTCTCAATACCGGAACCGATTAATTGTATTCCTTTATGTTTTTCCAGCCTGGAGAAGGCATAATAAGCCAGGCTGGCCTTCTCTCTGACATTCTGAAAAAGTTTTGAATGGGGAAAACCTCCCAAAATACCGTTATAAAACAACAGGGCCGGGTAATCATCATCCCGGTAGACCGTATTGGTACGATAACCCAGGGTTAATTTTCCCTGGTTGACGGGAAGTCTCTCTTCCCAAAAACGAATATCTTCAGGGCTTTTTCGGACCTCAACCGCAGGAAGAGCGGTCGGATCTCCACTACGGGAAAAAGAAAAAGCCTCTTCAATAAGGGGAAAAGTACTCCGGGGATCAATCTCCCCCACTACAAATACATCCAGCGGTTTATCTTGGAGAAGGCTTTGATAATAATCATAAAGACCACCCGGAGAAATTCCGTCCAGATCCTCGACATTTCCATATTTATAAACCCCAAAACGCTCCTTGGCGCACATGTTCTGTATGCAGCGTTCCAGGGCATAATTTACCTTATCATTAACAAGCCCCCGGATCTCCTTGCCCAATTGTTCTTTTTCCTGTTCCACATATTCTTTTTTAAACCCCCCGTTCTCCTGGAAGGGTTCCGTTATGACGCTTTTTAAGATGGAAAGACCCTGGCGCAATAAATCCTCGCCCGGCGCAAATTTATTATGAATCATCTCCAGGGAAAAAGCGAGGACCTGCCTTTCGCCCATTTTGATCACATCCGAACTCAGTTCCGCCCCGTAAAGCTCCTCCAGGCGTATTCTCAAGTCCCGGTAAGTCGGATACTGCCTGCTCCCTCTTTCCAGAACCGCAGGTAAAAGAGCTGTCTGGGTTGCTGTCTCTCTTTCCAATGACTGCTGCAAAAACACAGCAATCAAAACCGTTTTAAATTTTTCAACCGGGATCAGGTGAAGATTAATATTTGCGGGTAATGTCTTGCTTTCCAGGGCTAACAAGGGTATTTATTCCTCTCTTTCCGATCATTTTTCAATTTGATCATATTTGATCATAGTTGTCTATATTTCCATCTTCTCAGGCGGATCTCCTGCCGCTTTAGAATAATTTTGTGGAAAATACTCCCCCAGGGCCAGGATGAGCATGGGTAATCCCCCGTAAAGTATCGTTGTTGCCGCCGCCACCACGCCGGAATCATTTACAATCAGTGCCGTCACTGTTGCGGCAATAATTCCTCCCATAGTCACTCTGAACCCGGGCTCCCCGGCAAAAATACTTCTAATTAATCCGACGGGATAATAGTAAAGGATGGAAATCAGAGTAATCATTACTATTAACGCCCTGGTCCAAAGAGAATAACGAACCAGCTTGTAGTTCATTTCCAGCTTCCGCACAGCCGTGTTTATGAGTTCTCCAAACCCGTCTTTCTGGACTAGTTCCAATGTCCGCCCCAGGTGGGAGACAGCCGCACCGGGACGGGGAAGATTTAAAAAATAAAGCAGCGAGCCTGTCAGCAGTATAAAAAGGAGCGGTATTGCTACAAGTGTAAGCAGGCGAGGCTGCCTCTTTCTTTTATTATTCAATGAAGACCGGATCCATGACAGCGGATTCTCCCCATATTGGAGAGAAACAAAGCCCCCGAGGGAGAGAGAGAAGGAGAGAGCTGCCGTCACAGCACCTCCGAAATTAGCGCCAAAAGCGGGTGAAGCCATCAGATATAAAATTATGAAAGATAAAGCGGCGAAAAGCCAAACCATTGGCCTGATTTCCGGTAAATTCGTCAAATTTCTTCTCTCTTCCCACCCTTCCAGCCCTTTCAAGCGCAGGGAAACAAGCGAGCCGAAACCCAGGATAAAGGAACCGATCATTACCCCCATGTACTCATTGCCGATACCGTAAAAACGGGCACCTCCGATCGGATCATAGCCTAAAAATGAACGGCTTTGCAGGGGGGAACCGCCGAGTAAATCTGCTGTTATAAAGCCAAAAATCAGCAGACCGGCAACAGAAAAAAACTTCATGGGCTTTCGCCACAAAAGAGCGGTAAAAACAACAAAAATTACCGTTAAAACAACCAGGAAAAGAAAGTTAAGGGGAAAAGACTCGGTTGGGAAGAAACCGAAAGCCGGAGCAAGAAGAAGGGCAAGGGGGAAATACAAAAGTCCGTAAAGACCCGTCCTTAAAAAACGAACAGGTTGAAAGCGGAGCAAAACACCGGCCAGCCCGGACAATATTAAAATTATCAACATAAGAAGGTATCCCTTAATAACCGACGGACGCTGTGTATACGTCCGCGCTGTCCGCTCTGAAAGAGCCGCCGTTTTCTGCAGATGTCCCTCTGAAAGTCCCGCCTTAAAGGGCACACCGAAGAAAAAAACAGGAGAAGAGAGACCCAAATGGTTCGCCACAGAAGGTGCAATATCAATATTGGCAACAAGCCCCGGAACTCTGGTCGTCGCCGATCTCAGCAGCCCTCCGCCGGGGTTTGCAGGATTATAGTAGACCACCGGAGTAAGACGATATCCTCCTGTAACGGTAGCTTGCGGCAGAGAGGGAACGATAATAAGCAGGCGGTCTTGCGGGCGAAGATCGGCCCGGAGACCATCCAGAAAAAGGTCCAGCTCAGCAAAAGACTTCTGGAGAAGTTCCCCTCGCCTGTTCGCGGAAAGGTGACCGAGATAGGCATCTATTCTGTTTGTATCTCCCCATTCGACCACAAATAAAGAAGCTTTTTCCCGGCAGGATTCATAAGCAGCCAGGTAGGCCTCTGCATTACTGCGGTACCCGAAAGGAAAAGTTCCGTCTTCTTGCAGGAGAGAGGCCGATACATCCCCGTAGGCAACAACACCATCCCGATTCATGGCGATAGTTACCGCCTGACGGCCTTCTTGATTGGTATCCGCGTTCCCTAATACGGCGGCAGAAAGCCCGTTTTCGGAAAGTGTTTCACCCAAGGCACCCAGCAAGACCGGGTAAGACATATTGCTGTTAAGAAGTTCAAGAGCCCCTGTATAAGGATGCAAAACCGTCCCCTGGGGCACTTCGTTTTTCCCGGAGTGACGACGGTAAAGTACTTCAACCGACCGGCTCTCATCTTCTCCCCGGTTAAAAGCCCTGCGTGCCGTCCAATTTCCCAGGACACGGGCACCTGCCCCGATCGTTAAATATCCGCTCTCCGTTCCCGGAGAGCCGGCTGTATTCACGTTCATCAAACCAAGTGAACTATCCCGCAGAAGTGATGTTAAAAGCGGCCCGGAATACGAGAGAAGATCCTGCAAGGTTATTTTATCCAGGGTAAGAAGAAAAAAGCGCGCCGGGAGCTCATCTCCCCGGGACAAATCTTGCCCGGGTAATTCATCCCCCAATGCTGCACGGCCGCTGGTATCAGCCTGCATATAACTGCAGCTTTTTGGCATAACCTGCTCAGGAAGAAAAATAAAGGAAAAAACAAAAAGGATCGTCGCCAGGCAAATGCAGAAATATTTACCAATAATCCGGCTGTTCATCAATACACCTCTGCCCCTTTTACCGACTTTTTCTTTTCCAGAATGCTTTTATATAACTTTTCCGTTTCCTGCAACATCTTTTCTTCCGTAAAAACCTTCATGACCTCTGCCGCCGCTTCCTTCCCCAGCTTTGCCCTCTGCTGAGGCCGCAGAGCAAGCCACAACATTTCACGGGCAAGGGCAGCGACATCCTCCGGAGGAAACAAAAGCCCGGTCTTTCCGTGGCAAATAAGTTCGGGAATTCCGCCTGTTGCCGCGGCTATCCTGGAAACTCCTGCCGACCCGGCCTCCAAAAGGGAGATAGAGAGGCCTTCGCTGCGGGAAGCGAGGACAAAAAGATCCAGAGAAGAAAGAAAGTCCGGCATCGCCTTAACCTCCCCCAGGAAAAAAACGCGTTCCTCCATCCCTAATGAATTCCTCAGATCTTCAAGTCGTCTTCTCTCCGGCCCCTCGCCGGCAATGAAAAATCCTGCCCCCGAAACATCCTTTGCCACCTCTGCAGCCGCGCGTATAAAGAGATCAAAACCTTTCTGGGGAACAAGTCGTCCGGCAGTTCCAACCCGAATTCCCCTCCACTTAAAAAGAGGGAGCAGAGCTTCTTCCACATGGCAGATACTGTCTCTTTCCGGCTCCCGGTGAGGTTTATCAGCAAACAACCACGGATCAATCCCGTTGTAGATTTTTAAAATTTTAGAAAGGGGAATACCAAAACCGGCTACTTCATCGCGCAAAGCCCCGGATACCGCAATGTAACCTGCTGCTGCCGGGTCAAGAAATTTTACAACCCGCTGGAAAAAATTCTCCGGGATCAGGCTTTTCCCCGGATAAGCCAGAAAATTATGGACCGTTACCACCGCCGGGCAACGGAAAAGCCAGGCTACGGGAAGCCCCACCATTGCTGCTCTGAACCCGTGAATATGCATCAAATCAGGCCGCGTTTCCCGGCAGATACGCAGCAACCGGACCAAAACATGAAGATCCCGCCACGGATCCAGCCCATCTTCGAGGGGAAAAGGATAAAAGCATAGCCTTTCCTGAAGTTCAGGGGAAAAGGGAAAAGCAGGCGCTGCCAGAAAAACATCCCACCGGTCAGGAAAGTAATTCAACAACGACTGAATATGCCGGAACATCCCTCCCGCCAGAGGTCTTGTCACGTACAGTAATTTTTTCCTTCCCATATCAATATGCTTTCCCGCAAAAGCTTTTTTTATTAGAGCTATGTACAATGTTTTTTTGCAAGTGAAAATTCCCCGCTTTTGCAAAGTATTTCCCAGGCACCAGTGGGGAATTCTTTATGTAAACCTACCTCTCATATCTTCAGAAAGAAGAACTGAAAATGGCATTTGGCATTACCTATTAAAGTAATTATATGTTATGATTTAAGAAGCTTGAGCAGGTATTCCTGGGGGCTTTGGTCATCCAATGTCTCAGACATGGTTACCATTGTATATTTCGACCGCATCCGGACACCAATTTCGGAAACGTCCGGACAATATTTCGGAATTATACGGACATCATAACATAACAGCACATTATCCACCGGCAGTACCGAGTAACATGCAAATAGTAACAATTTTTAAAAAGGAGCGTATCAGACTATGATTAATAAAAAAATTAAAAAAATTTCACCATCTATGGATGAATGGCTCAAAGAAGCAAAAGCGGATCCTGTTGCTTTAAAGGTAGGAATGTTTTTAGTTCATAATGGTGTTGTACGCCAAACGCCTAAAGCAAAGGTTCGCCAAGGGTTTGATGATGGTTCGTTGGTAAAAGGAATGGAATTTTTCTATGATGCAGTGAAAGTTGATGAGGCGATTGCGGAAACTTATAAGATGGATGGAATATTCTATGTTAAGGTGTGGCTTAATGAAGGTCAGCTTGAAATTGGGGATGACATAATGTATGTACTTATAGGTGGCGATATTAGACCCCATGTTGTAGATGCTCTTCAGTTCCTGGTTGAAAAAATCAAAACCAAATGTGTTACTGAAATAGAACAAAAAGCATAAAATCGAAAGAAAAGCAGATGAATACTTTGACGGTTGCCTTATTTGGCCGCGGCAATACAGTCGTCCCAACTGTAGGTGAGCATATTTATGCAGAAGATGGTGAAGTTGAGCTTACAGTAAGGCAACAAAAAAATGAAGCAGGAATAATCAAAGGCCATATATAAGGTATTAAATAACCGGGAGTAACGGCTCCCGGTTATTTATTGAAGAATAAAGACAACAAAAGGTATTTTATTTATTAGAATTTTCCCATTCATCTCTGCTAACTTTATCTTGGTCTATTTTCCAGCAATTCAAACTATATATCTTTTTTTATGTTTGTTAGTTATTGTGAGATTAAGTGTTCCTTTTATCATGTATGGGTAATTACCACCTGTAAAATCGAATTAACACCTACAATAAATTTTTATACTAAACGGTAGCGCCTCTTCAACAATAGCTTCGTTGCATCCCAGTCGTCGTAAAAATAACAATTGAAAATTTGTATCAGTACAGGTGCAGTTTTGGCATGTTAATAGATTTATTTAGATAGGCAGGGAATATAATACACCATAGCGAAATTTATCCATTATCTCATTCTACAATTATCAGAAGATTATAAGTTAAACTAACTTAATTCAGGGGAACAGCCAATAATCTTTTAGCAGATATCCTGTATCCCCAAATTTGTTTCTTGGGAAGGAATAAGGAATAATATGACTTTGCCATTACGACATATATCGGTACGGGTGCCTTGGCATGACAGTGGTTGGAACGGTAAGATTTGCATGGATTCCAGGAACAATTCTGCGTGCATGTTTTTGCCAAGAATTCAGATGCAAAAAACATTCCCCTAATTGACAGGATTGACAGAGTGTTGATTGGCGCTACCACGGTTAAAAGAGTCGGCGAATTAGTTGAATACAAATACAAAACAAAGCATCCCCCCCTCAGAAGTTCTTTCTGGGAAAGGCCCGTTTACCATGGATTAAATCCGAAGTATGATGAGGGGTTCATCCTCCCATACCAAGAGCTTATTGCGTTCCTGACTGACGAAAGCCAGGAAGAAATTGAGCAATATATCGCCTATGCTCCTAATTTCGAGGAGTTTTCATATGGATCCGAGCTCTTATCTCATGACACAGCCATAGATGCATTAATATCATTGAGAAACGCGCTCCACACCATTACTGAGAAACTGGGTACAAAACAAGCCTACCAGGGGCAATTTGCCTGGATAAACGAAAAACTAAGTAACCTCTGGAATATGCGTGGGGCCTTTCCGGGCCTTGGCCCCGTATTGAGTGCCATGCAAGTGCCGGAAGGGAATATCGTTGCCTGGGAAATTGAAAAATATTTACGTCAGCAAGACGGCAAAATCCCAAAAACGGATCCATGGGACAAGGTATTAGAAGTATTACATGGGAAGGCAGACTGGTTAAGGCAGGACCTACGTGCATCTATAAGTAAATCGCTGGCAGGGGTTTGGGAAACAATGCCAAAGGAAAGAAAGGAATACCTGAAGCTCCTAAGCCGGTTAAACATTAATAACGAGCAGGCGGAGTATTTCTATGAGAACCATAGTGAACATGATTACCTGAACAATATGTACTTGTTTTATGAGAATTCAATTTTAACCAACCATCCCATCAGTATTGATGTTGTTGATAAAGCGGTTTACTTAAAAGAAAACCTCTTGAAAACTTTCCCCCTTCCTGAAAGTGCACAGGCTGATGGTTTACACGATCATCGCAGGATCAGGGCTTTTGTGCTAAACACCCTTGAGTTGTCAGCCTGCCAGGGGCATTCCCTGCAAACCCAGGAACAGGTTATTTCTTCAATTAATGAGCGGGATAAAGAAAACCCCCTTTCTGTCACGCGGGATATTCTCAATTACACAGAAAAATTCTTCGCAGATAAAATTAAGATTGAGCAGGTGCAAAGTGAAGGGGATTCAGGTTATAAGTATTATAAACTATCCCGTTATGCTGATTATAAAAAAATAATTTACAATACGGTATTTAATAGAGTACATAAAGCAAGACGGATTAATGTAACAATCAACTGGCAGGACCTACTGGATTTAGAAATCAAAGCAAAGGAAAGCCCCTCTGACCGGGAACGTCAGAAAGAAGACCGTGCCCGCAAGGAAAAACTGGCAACACTCGCAGAGATCAGCCAATCCCGCTTTTCCATTATTATTGGTCCGGCAGGCACGGGTAAAACAACGCTCTAATAGCAGTTTCTCCTCCAGGTCATTGACACTGAACCATTCCACGAATTTCAGGTTTTACCAGTTTTTACTCTTGTGCTGAACAATTTCCTCGAAGATATCCTCTTCTTTCCTAACCAATGAACTGCTGAACCACTGACTGAGGCGCACATCAATCCTGTCTTGTGGCATCCCTCCATCCCCGGGGGAACCTTTTTGTTGCCTGAATATCTCTTTCAGTTCATGTTCCTGTGTGGCCTGTTTGTAAGGAACAATCCCGTTGTGTGCATACCATTCCTTTTTCATCTCCCATTTTTTCCGATAGCCATCATGGGCAAGCATTCCCAGGTGTTCCCAGTAAAACACAACACCAAGTTCCCTGTTTTCAATCGTAAAATCAGGGTGTATGGTAATACCCCGGGCGTCGCAGATTGGCTGTTCATAGGTGTAGGGTACTTGCTGGTAAAACAACTGATCGGCAATGATTACTTCAGATTTTGAGATCATAAATTCGCCCAGGGCGGATATTTGGACATAATTTCTGTCATAGTAGCGTTTCTTTATCTCTTTTAGTGCCGGTGTGCTGAATATATCAGTAAGCCGGCGGCCCGTTTCGCTGAATCCATCGTTTGTATATTTTTTGAAATCTTTAATATCACCTTGATGGAAAATTATGATACGGTCCTCCTGGCGGGTTAGGGCCGTATATAGCAGCTCGCGGCTCAAGAGCCTGCATGGATTGGGGAGAATGAGAAAAACGGTCTTAAAGCCGCTGCCCTGTGATTTGTGCACGGTAATGGCATAGGCAAGTTCAAATTCAATATCACCGTCTTCCCTGAAATCGGCTTCCTTTAAAGCATAGGCGTAGCCCGGTTGTGAGGAAAACTCGATCTGAACATTTGGGGGATCGTTGAACAACTTCTTCGCACAAGTTATCTTAGCTTCCTCAATATCGTCGGTACGAGTCATTTCACCGAATTTTGTTGATTGCATACTGCCTTTTGTTTCTACAATAAAGAAGATATGCTTCACCGCGCCCTTCTTAAATGAAATGGCCCAGTCCGGGGAGTAATTGCCAACGGGTGTCGGGATATAAAACCCACGCGGCCCCCTCGGCAGTTTGGCATAGACTATCACCTCGTCGGCAGCGTCCAAGTCTTCGGCGAATTGCCTCTCGATGCTGTTGGCCGAAGTACCGTCCGTAAAGATATAATCTTGAATGGCGTTTTTTGCCTTGAAGGCCTTGGCGTATTCATCGGAAGCCCGGCTCATATTAAAGATGTCCTGAGAATACGGTTCTTCCGCACTCGGAGCATAGGTGATATGCTCCACGACTACAGAAGCTTTTTGACGATTAATAATGCCTGCGGTCCTGCTGATGAATTCCTCCGGATTTTCGCAGAACAACCATAGCTTCTCAGGCAAGATGCCTTTGAGTATTGCCGTGATCGTTCGGCGCGTAAGGGTTGCTCTTTCCGCTATTTTGCCAATAAGGTCATACTCGGCATGGCCGCCTTGGGCACTGTCAAGTTTTTTTGTCTCTGTACGCTTCACGTTAAATTCTATGCCTTCTTGTTCGCCTCGAGTAATGCTATAGGAAAGCCGGGCAACTCTCAATTCTGCATTGATGGCAGCGATGGACTTCTGAATAAGTTCGTCGCTGACAAACTCCACTGTGTAAGCATATTTTTTGTTAATTCGATCCCACAGTTCCTTAAAGTCCTTCCAGTTTTCATTCAGTGGATTGTCTTTAACCTTCGTTTCATGTCCGTTGCCTGCCATATCTTTCAGAATACTTGGGTCGAAAATAGCTTGTACCAGCTTGTGGATGCTCTCGGAAAGCGGTTCAAGTTCCGGTTTTAACGGTTCAAAGTTACCCGTCTCTGCGGCAGCGCGGTAAGTGTCCGTAATACCGCCGTTGTCGTCAACATAATAGTTGCGGACAAGATAGTGGTATATTGCGGTGGCCTCTGCTTTCGAAATTGTATGTATGTTGTCACCGATATTAATGCTTTTACCGCTAAAATACTCAATGCTCGCTTTCGTCGGGCGTTCATAAATATCGGCTATGATTTCACTCTGCAATTCCGCAACAAATTTGGTATAGCTTTCGCTTGCAACAACGGTCAGCATATTCACGCTGTGAACGAGGTCGTCTCCGCAAACTTCTAAATCCTGCCGTTCACCGGTGCTATTCACGCAAAGGCGCATGCCTCGCCCCACTTCCTGCCGTTTTGTTGTAGCGCTGTCGGAATGCTTCAAGGTGCATATCTGAAACACATTGGGGTTATCCCAGCCTTCCCGCAGAGCGGAGTGAGAGAAAATAAACCGGGTCGGCTCATCAAAGGAGAGCAGCCGCTCTTTGTTCTTTAGGATGAGATCATAAGCAGAGATGTCGTCCGAAAACTCACTGCCGCGCTTGACTGTGCTGTTAACAGGGTGCCCTTTTTTATCTATGGAGAAATAGCCCCGGTGGGTGTCGGCGGCATCGATGCCTCGCAGATAGGCCTGATAAGCCGAAGGTACTAGCGTTAGCCGCTCGTTTAGTGCAGCGGTGTATTCTGCCTCGAAGATACGGCCATACTCACCGAGGACTTCCTCTCCTTCGTCACCATATTGGCGGTAATTCGCTACCTCATCGATGAAAAAGAGGGATAGGCACTTGATGCCCTGCTCAAACAGCTTTTCCTCCTTATCAAAATGTGAGGCTATTGTTTCGCGGATTTGGATGCGGCGTATATCCCTCTCGTTGACATTACCGCTTGCTTCTCCTGTTGACAAGATATCACCATTTGAAAATTTAACCAGCGCACGTATCGGGTCGATTTCAGCGATGGAAATACCTTTATATTCTTCCAGCCCATTTGATGCGGTATAAAGGCTATCACCCGCGCCGAGTATATGAATCTCGCGTTTAATACCACTGCTGCGTATTACCTCAAATTCCAACCTAGCCCGGGGAGGCTTCTTGTGGTCGATTACAATAGCGGCAAGATACATATATCGATTTGTCCCGCTCAGGTTTTTTAACTCGAAGCCCTTGACCTCGATTTTTTTAACAAGCTTCTTTTTATAAGCGTCAAGAGCGTCAAGGACATAAACAAGGTTGTGTGAGGTCTTATGCGTTGCCGAATAGTTCAGCGAGAACAACGGGTTGAAATTCTTCTTCAAAGCATTCTGTGTCGCTGCGCCGCCCATTTTTTGGGGCTCGTCCAGAATAATAATCGGGCGGTTTGCCTTGATGACATCGATGGGCCGGCGGGAGCCGAACTCATCCCGTTTGCTGTAGATAATTCTCGCTGCCTCGTTGCCCCTTCTTCCCTCGACATTCTTAGCCTCATTCATTGTCGTGTTAAATGCCTGGGTGTTGATTGATCATGACATTGATGCCGGAAGACTGGGAGAACTCGTCCAACTGGTGCAGGTTGAAGGAATTATAGACAAAAAACCGGGCCTTCATTCCATATGGTTCCATAAAATGTTCCTGTGTGATTTCAAAGGATTTCTTAATCCCTTCGCGGATGGCAATGCTGGGCACGACGACGATGAACTTGCTCCAGCCATAAGCCTTGTAGAGCCCAAACATGGTCTTGATATAGACATAAGTTTTACCGGTGCCGGTTTCCATTTCCACATCAAGCGAAACGACACCAAGCCCGGGAACAAGCTCATTGGAAAGCTTAATATTATTTGCCATTTGAATATCACGGATATTTTTCAGAAGCTGTTCCTTGGCTAGTTCTACGTCCGCGTTTCTATAAGCGGCTTCAAGTATTTCAATTTCTTCGACAGTTAATTCATTGCGTGTGTTATAGTATTTATTCCAGAGTTTTTTGCGTTTTTGCTCTTCGGTCTCATCGAATAAGCTTGATTGCGGCTTGACCCCCTGTCATTGGAGAATATACGTTTAAACTCTCAATCTTACTTAAAAATACTCTAATTTTGAGCAGCCGCCCTTGACATGGGGCCCCTGGTGTCCATGTTTCATAGGGCCAGTCAGGGCCAGCTGCAGCTAACGCTTTGTGGCCCATTGCCGAAGGCAGGCTAACATGGACACCTTCCCCATGTCAAGGGTCTTCGATAAACGGCTGCTTAAGCAACGAACTTTTTGCCTGTTATCTGCTTATTAATAACAGCCTTGAAGTACTTAGCTGGGGCCATGTATCCGATACTGCCGTGCCGGCGGCGATTATTATAATAATCCATATATTCACTAATAACCCTGTATGCGTCAGTAAAACTGGAAAACTCATTTCTACTGTAACATTCGTCTTCCAGGATCGAATGGAAGGATTCAATATAGGCATTCATATTAGGTGTTTTTACCGGGATTCTTTCATGCGTTAGCTTCCATTTCCAACATGTTTCTTGAAATATCTTAGCTGTAAACTGGGAGCCATTATCTGTCCTTATGATCGGTAACTCCATACCGGGTTTCAATCCCCGCTTCTTAAGTGAATTAATAAGCACTGCACAAGCATCTTTAGCTTTTGCACTTAGCCCAAGGTGATAGTCAATCACTGAGCGGTCATATACGTCGATAAGGGATAGCTGGAAAAAGAACCTGTCAATACCTGCTATATACCCATACTTCAAATCCATCTGCCAGTGCTGGTTTGGAGCAGTAACTTTCTCTCGTTTGGCTAGTTTTCTCGGACGAAACGGATATATCTTACGTTGAGGTCGCAAGACGTTAAGTTCTTTGCAGAGCCTGTAAGTTTTCTTGTTATTTATAATAAGCTGATAGTCTTCTTGCAAGGTTATGTTGATTTTCTTATAGCCATAGGGAAAACCATCCCCGGCAATTATATCTTTAATAAAATCTTTTATTGTGTCATCGGGGACTTTTTTCCCTTTTGAATTTACTGAGTAACCTGGAATCTTGCGTCCCGGTTGCTTTTTAGACAAACCTTGATTAAAGGCAGTTTCGTTAATTTTATGGTAGTAGGTGGATGAAGCAAGACCGACAGAGTTAAGGACTATAGAAGAATGATAGCCCTTTTCTATCCACCTTTTAGCTATAGCAACCCTGTCGGCTACCGAGGGTTTGGAATATCTCTTAATTCTCTTAAAATAGCCAGCTCCAGCTCTTTATCAGCAAGAAGGCGTTTTAACCTGTCATTTTCAGTGCTAATTTCTCTAAGTTGCCTTTGCATAGCTTTCTGGCGATCATCCTTAGCTCTGGGCAATGGTTTAACTGTACCATGTTTCCGATACTTATTTAACCAAGTATGAATAGTGTTAGAAGAAATCTCATGTCGGCGAGCTACTAAAGCCACATTACCTGTTTCTTGACACTCCTTAATAATCAATTCTTTGAATTCATCACTATACTGTTTGTTGTTTTTCATTAAAACCTACCCCCTATTAAAATGTTAACATATTAAACGTGTTTTCTCCAAATTCTTTAGGGGGCTAAATAGATTGCTCATATTTTTGCTCGCTTGGTCCCTTGCGTTTGCCGAGGTCGAGTCGGTACTTGCTCATACCTTGATTTGGCTGTCCTGCAAATACCTTGACTACGCTTTCGGCGGCTTCTGTTTGGAAAGGCTGTATTTTAAACTGAAATTTCATTTACAGCACCCTCCTTATTGTGCTCGGACTATAGGTGGAGAACACCTGCTCAAAGTTTACCATTGCACTGTCGCTCAAGAAACTACTGTCGCGGAACACAGCGTAGTACGGTTTTTTCTTTGCAATTTCTATAATAAGGGCGGTATCAACCCTGCCAAAGCAGGCAATAAGGTAATTGTCGTTGACATAGAACGTTTTGTCCTCCTGGTTGATTTTCGCCGAAGGCGGTATACCAAGGTCAAGCATAACCTGGAAAAGCAAGTCCTCATCTGAACGAGCGGGTTTGATATTATCCATGAAGCCCTCGATATCAAAGTTCAACTGAGCGTACCCTTCAGGTGTATAGTACACATTTTTCATATTGCTGCTGTCGAGTTTGAGAACACGGAAACCGATGTCTAAATTTTCAATACTCTCTTTGTCTTTGTTTTCTTCTTTGGTTTTCTTTCCTGCACGGCGGATACGTTCTTTGCCAATTTCGCAGATTGTCTTGTATCCGGCTTTTGAGCTGCTGCACTGTCTTCTTGGCATACTTCTGGCAATTGTACCAAAATAAATTTGCGCTTCCCGTCGTCTTCTGTGTTAAGTTGCATTACTGCGTGTGCGGTCGTGCCACTACCGGAGAAAAAATCAAGGACAATATCATAACTGGTTGTTGATAACTGCATGCAGCGTTTTATCGTACCAATAGGTTTAGGGTTATTGAATATTGTCTTTTCAAATGCTAAATCAATAAATTGTTCTGTTCCGCGTTCACTATTTACATCTTTATATGTCCATGAACTTATCGGCTTTAGCAACTCTCTACCCTCTAGGTAATCTTTTACCATAATACCCCATATTTTTCGAGTTGGCATATACTTAGGTATTAGTTTGTTGATATTAGAAATAGTGAAAATAGCAGAACTTTTTTGTTGCCCTGATTGAACGGGTGCTGAATTTTCTCAGATATAAGCTGAAGAAGTGTCTGCAGCTTTGTGTCGTGTTCTGGTGTGATGTCTTTTATCATCAAGATTAGTAATTTCAGGGTTTCAGAGTCCTCGATAAGCTTTTTACGCCAGGATATGTAGTCCATATCACCAAGGTCAATATCAATCTTCTTAGTGCCACCTGTAAAGAAGTTAGTATTTTGGTCATCGTCATCAAAGTCATTTTCGGAGAGTTCTCTAGCGCTTATTACCTTCCTGCTGCCCCTCTCATAGTTGTCTATCTCAGCAATCTTATCATCAATAAGGCTTTTTACCCTCTGGATTGTGATATTAAAGGATGCCACTGAGCTCTCAAGTCGCTTCAAAAGATTAATGCACATCAGTCGGCGAATACCGATTTCACGCCCAGCACGGTCAATATTCACATTTGGGTCGATATATTTTGCCCGTTTGCTATCGAGCAAGAAATCCGTAGGGATATAGACGGCTAAATTCAGCCCCATTAGCTGCTCGTAAATTATGTCATAGTCAATAGCGGAGGGCAGGTTGGTTAGTTTTGGACGAAGGGCTATTGGCTTCATCCTTTCCGGAAATTTTCCTATCTCCTCAATATTGTAGTAATTTTCGATATGCTTACGGGAACGGGCAATGGTTACACTGTCAAGCATGGTGAAAAAGTCAAAATCAAGGTCGCGGAGAAGGTTTTCGGTGGTGCGCTCTTTGGCTTCAAGCCTACACCATTTATTAAAGGCGGTTTGGGCGTTACGAAAGATAACATCAATAGGTTTTGTCGTATCCAGTTTATCATTTATGAGTGCGGGGTTACCCTCATAGGCAAGTTCAAGCTGATGCCGTAAATCAGAAAAGCCATTGTTTACAGGTGTCGCTGAAAGCATCAGCACCTTTGTTTTGACACCTTTGCGGATAACCTTATTGAGCAGTTGAAGATAGCGGTTCTCACGCTTGTCAGCACCCCGCCCGTAATAGTCCCCACCATTACGAAAATTATGACTTTCATCGATAACGATTAGGTCATAGTTACTCCAGTTAAATTTAGAAAGGTCTATAATGCCGGAAAAGCCGCTTTCCCTAGACAAATCCGTGTGGTAAAGCACATCGTAGCGCAGAAAGTCTGTGAAAATAGGATTATTCAGGTAATTTTCTTTAAATGTGTACCAGTTATCACCAAGTTTTTTTGGGCAGAGGACGAGTACAGTGCGATTACGCAGTTCGTAGTATTTGATTACCGCAAGGGCGGTAAAGGTCTTGCCGAGACCGACGCTATCGGCAAGAATACAACCATTATACCTTTCCAGTTTGTTGATAATCGCGAGGGTCGCATCTTTTTGGAAGGCGTACAGCTTGTTCCAGATTTTTGTTTCCTTGAAGCCCGTTGCCTCATTTGGCAGAACATCCTCGTTGATATCCGCAAGAAACTCGCTGAAGATATTGTAAATAGCAACAAAGTAAACGAACTCCGGCGAGTTCTCATTGTAAGCGGCAGTGATGCCGTCGATGACTTGCTCGGTCACGTCCTGCAGCAGCTTTTTGTCGTTCCAAATCATATTGAAACTATCGAGGAACTGGCGACTTTCTAAATGGGCAAATTTAATCGTTTGCACAACAATATTGTTGCCACGTTCACAGCCTAGGTCTGAGGTGGTAAAGCCGTTGATCGGTGTATACGAGAATCCGCCGTCAGCCTGCTTTACGTCGAGGAAGGTGTTGATCAAATCCACGCTGCAAATTCACGGGCAATTACTTTCTGGGTTAATTTGTTTCGCAGCTTGACTTCGAACTCCGTGCCGTAAAGTGAGCGCTCGCGGTTAAGCCGAGGAATATAAAATTCCCGTTTCTCTTTCGGAGCTTTTTCCTGCAAGAATGTCGGTGAGGTGAAAATAAAGCGCAGCTCATCAATACCATCAAGTTGTTTTTTGAGAGCTTGGTAAGCATATATTGAAAAACAAGCGGCGGCTATCGAAAGCTTATCACCTTTCGATATTGTTGCCGCCAAGTCATCTTTAACGGTTTTATTAATATTGTCGAGAATTTGCATATGTTTTTCCTCATTTACAACAAATATTACAGGTTACTTCGAATGAAAAAAGGTTTGCTTAGTTTAATAAAATCATAGAGGGAGATCGAGATTTCGCTTTTTAAAAAAAATGTTTGTTCAGCAGACTGCTCCTTGCCTGGTCAGCGGTGTAATGTTTAGAATTATTGTATAACGTTTTTAAAATATGAATTCAAGTTCGTTTTTGTTGTAGAGCTGGGAAAGATATTTTAAAAATTCTTCTTTGATATCTTCTGCTAGTCCAGAGTCATCAAACCACTGTTTTAAATCTTTATTTTAGTCAATGTGAGGGTAACAATAAAGATTCAATATGGTCTATATAGCCAAGGTAATAATATGTAATTCTGCAAAAATAGGTCTATCCCTTTAACGAATGAAGTCATGTTTTGTCGAATAGCAAGAAAGGTATAGACAAAGCGATTTAATTTTGGACAGTTAAGAAAATAGTTTGAGAGAAGCGCTCATTGGCTAAGGGTAAAAGTTGTCTGTTAATTTAATTTGAAAGATAGCTTAGAAGAGCCATAATGGCATTTGTCCACTTTTCTTACCTTGTAGGCGATGGCTATCATTTTACAGAAAAATGTATGCTCTTAAACAAGAAAAGACCTGAAATCCTAAACGGGAGGGCTAAAAATTTATCTGCCTAATTATGCTCTCCGGCATGGTAGTCCGGAACCAGGGCCAGCAGTCCTTCCTGGATGTATTGGCTACATAATATTGCTTCCTCTTTACCAAAATCAAGAATTATGCGCAATGCCTTCATTCCGTATTCTTTAAAAAATGTGCATTGGACCCGGAGGAGGTGTTTACCGTTGAAGAGACCATATCAATGGAAAAGTGACATCGCAGAAATGCTGAAGGCTTTCTTACTTTTACCGGAGAAACGTGATTATGGTGAGTGTTTCAATTAAAAAAGAGCCTAATTCGGGTATCAACTTGAATCACTCACCATAATTTAAGGCTCTACATAATGCCTCTTATGGGGAGCTCCCCATAAGAGGCACACATTTGCCACATTGAGCCTTCAGGAGGGCATTGACATCCGGACCACCCAGGAGAACCTTGGCTATCATGATTCAAGCTTTACGGTGAACGTTTACAGCAAGGCAACGAAGAAAAGGAAACAGGAGGGCCACAAGTAAGATCGGGAACCTGTTTGGCCTCCTGTATTCAGGAATAACCCCTATCCTAAACAGGATATTCTGGATCTAATAACCGGGAGTAACGGCTCCCGGTTTATTGTTAAAGAATAAAAGTAACAAAATGTATTATTTTTTAGAATTTTCCCATTCATCTCTGCTAATTTTAGCTTGGTTTAATATTTTTTCCAGCAACTCAGGCCATATCTCTTTTTCTTTATGTTTGTTAGGTATTGTGAGCTTAAGTGTTCCTTTCACCATATATGGATGCTTACTACCTGAAAATGGCCCATTAAAACCAAATTCTTTTAGCCTCTTTATTAGGTCTCTTCGGCTTATGGGCTGCAACTTTCCTCAACCACCTTGCCTAATTCTATTCCGTCAAGAACAGGTAACGGGTCATGATCAAGAAGTTTTAAAACTATCCACTCTTCAATAACTTCTCGTAATATAGAAATACATAGCTCTTTAGTATCTTCGTTTGCCCATACCCCAGGGCATTCTGGTATCTCAGCATAATAAGAGCCGTCGCTTAATCTCTCAATCTTAGAACTTGACATTGCCGCTTTAATGTATGAAGACAATATAGGCCTTGTTTCCAATGTAAATCCAGCCTCTCTATTTTCCGTTTTAAAATGGTCCTCGGCCGTATGATAATTACTCATTTCCATTTTTAAATTCAAGTTTAATTGATGCAAATTTTCTTCTTCTATGATACAATATGTCTTTTCCTTATTATAGTTTAACCAATTATTTCTTTTTTTTTGCATCAGCTGAGGAGTTAGAAAGTTTTGAAGTTTTGAATATAAGTCTTCCATTTTATTTCTCTTACCCATAATAATTACCTTAATTATATCAGGGTCATTATTTCGACGTCGATACATCATTTCAATATTTGGCATGTCAGAGAAATCGTTCTCGTCATAAGGCAATGTATAACTAATTCTTTTATTCTTCTGAAAAAGCCGAGGCTGCATCATTTATAAAGTTCACCACTTTCTCTTTGTTATCAAAAGCAGTTTTATTAATCAATTTAGCAAACCTAAAAAAGTGTGGCCAAGTCAAACAAATTCGAGCAACAACCTCGCCTGCATCAGCATCCTCACCTTCAGGATTAAAAGGGAGTTTTTGAACAAACGTTATCGAGATGCTTTCTAAATTAGCGTTTACCTGAACATAATCCGAAAACTTTGAAGAGATCAGAGATTGATCAGGAAAAAAAATTTGCACTCCTTGTTTGTTTTCCTTTTCCTCAGATATCTTATTTTCATCCATATTTCTCCCTCCCAGAAATTAATATTAAAGCAAAAAGGGTTTTTGATGCTTAAGAGCCCAAAAACCTTTAAATAGATGATACGCCAACTAATGTCAAAACCGTATTTTTTGTTATATATTAACTCCTCACTAATTTAATAAAGGCTTAAAAACAATGGTGCACCTGGCAGGGATCGAACCTGCGACACCCGGATTAGGAATCCGGTGCTCTGTCCCCTGAGCTACAGGTGCATGCATTATCATAAAATAGAGTATAATCATTTTTAATTAACGAATAAATGGTACGCCCGCAGGGATTCGAACCCCGACTTCAGGCTCCGGAGGCCTGCGTGATATCCCTTTCACCACGGGCGCGTGCTTCTTTTCAAAAATTATGATAACATTTCCCACTGGAAAAGTCAATGGACTAATATGGACTATAATCCTCTCGTCCTTTTCGAAGACTTTTGGACAAGTCTTTTCTGGCAGCTGAAAGAAGGATCTTCCCGACGTTTGTTATTCAAATCTACTCCAACTCTAACTATTTTGTTGGTCTGAACTCCAGCCGCTATACCGCTTAAACCTACCCATTATGCAACTGATAGTAAATGTGTGTAATTATACTTCTCAACCTAGTCCGTACATGCAACATTTGAATGAGTGGTTTGCTTAGTGGCCTTTTTAATCACCAGCACAAACATTCCAAAAGCCATGAATAATGAAATGTAGTCTGCAATAGCCTGGGAATAGATGACTCCGTCAAGACCGATAGTTGCATTAAAAATATAAAGTAAAGGGATAAAAACAAATCCTTGTCTGCTTACATTTAGCAGACAAGAGCTGCCAACTTCTCCCATTGCTTGTAATGCAAAGGTAATAACAAATAGAATACCTACTACAGGGCCTGAAATAATTAATGCATACAACATTTTTACACCGTGTTCTATAACCGCCTGATCTGCAATAAATGCTTTAACAATAGGATTTGCTGCCAATACATACACAAATGTAAAAATTGTTCCCAGTATTGCTGTACACATAAATGAAAACTGGACAATCTTTTTTAAACGTTCCATATTTTGGGCACCGTAATTATAACCAACCAATGGTTGAATTCCCAGTGCAAATCCTAACTGTATCAATATCAAAAATATACCCGCTCTCATAGCAACACCCATTGCCGCAATATATATTTCGCCGCCTGCATATCCATTTAAAACATTGTTAAGAAGAACATTAGATAAACTCATTAACACATTGTTCAAAGAAGCAGGGATACCAATGGCAAAAAGCCCGACAATATCAGGACGGTTGATTTTCGCATCCTGTATTTTTATTGAAAGCAGAGTTTTCTTCCCAACAAGATAATGTATATAGTAGATACTTCCGACAACATTACCAATAACTGTAGCCCATGCGGCACCTGCAACCCCCATATCCATAGCTAAAATCATAATCGGATCCAGTATAATATTAGTAATAGTTCCTATCATCATACCAACCATAGCTTCTTTAGGTGCGCCTTCCGATCTTACTATGTTGCTGAATGCAACTGATAATATAACAAATGGTGCGCCGACAGCAACGCACGTAAGATAAATCCTTGCAAAATCTATGGTCTTTTCATTTACACCAATGATTCTTAAAATACCGTTCATGCCAAATAAAAATACTGCAAACATAATAAATCCAAAAACAATCGAGCCATAAAAACAAAAACTGCCAATCCGAGATGCTTTTCCTTTATCCCCTTGGCCGATCAATCTTGATATTGCGGAGCTGCCGCCGATGCCAAAGATATTTCCAATCGCTATAAACAGCAAAAACACCGGCGTTGTTAGAGAAATGGCAGCTACCTGATTAGCGTCACCTGTCTGACCCACAAAAAAAATATCTGCCATGTTATAAATGATTATTAACAGCATACTAAGGATACTCGGAATTACCATTTTAGCGACTGCCTGTGATATTGGCGTTTTTTCAAAAAGTTCTTCGTTCATAAATTACAGCTCCTTCATATCAAGTCCGGTCACTGTAGGATTTTTAGCTGAAAATCCTTTTCGCTAATCTGCTGTTTTACAGTGACAAGGGGACAGTCCTCTATAAGGAGAATGTCCCCTTGGTCACAACTTGACTCTTTCTAACTCTCAGTATATTATACTGTTTTTTTTCTGTCTTCAACATTCTTCTTATTAATCTCTATTTTCATAGGTTATCATTCAAATACATCCCAAAGATCAATCTAATCGTTTCATAATTCTAACAGAATATTGGAAGTTACGCAACTTTATAATTTTAATCATTACTAATTCACTTTATATTTTTGGCACACTGGTAAGCTGCTGCAAGGGCACCGGGCACACCGCCGATCTGCATCGCCCAGCAGGAGCCGATATAAAGATTTTTTACCGGTGTTTTTATATTCACGCTCATAGTGTTTTTATAAAACTTTTTCTTCGGGTTCCAGCTCCATGCGGAGCTTGCTCCGGCGGTATTATGGGTAAATCTTTCATAAGTGAGTGGAGTTGCAGCATCTCTATATGCGATATATTCCTTTAAGTTGGGAATCAGCCCGGTTGCGCCGATTATCATGGCCTCCATCGCTTTTTTCTTTAACTGCTTGTATACATCCTTGTCTCCGCCGCCCCAGTTGTTCAGCCAATGATAAGGCACTATGGACTGAAGCATCAATGAGGATTTACCTTCCGGAGCATGTTTAGGATTTACCATTGACGGTGAATAGAACGAAACAGATGTCTTGCTGAAAAACTCGCTGTCTTCGGAATTGTAAATGTCGTAACCGGGTTTATTGTTAAAAGTAAAAACGTGAGGAACCCTCATATATTTACCGAGTTCTTCGTTGGACATATTCAATCCCAGATATACTGTGAAAAAGCCCTCCGAAACGGCAGCCTTGTCGATATTATCCTGTAACTCCTGAGAAATAAAGCTCTTATCGTCTAAGAGCTTCAGGAGGGTTTTCTTATAATCCCCGGCAGAAATGACGTAATCTGCGTCATAAACGTTATTTTTACATGAGACTCCAACTGCGGATCCGTTTTTTGTTATTATCTTATCCACATAGGAGTCCAGCTGCAATTCCCCGCCCTGTTTTCTGAAGTTTTCCGCGAGAATGTCAGCCCATGATTGCATGCCGCCTTTCACAGTCCAATAGTCGGAAAAAATCCCCGAAATAGCCCCTCCCAAAAACATGGCCGGCATGTCCGGATAACCGAATCCACTGAATAGCTTGAACAGCTTGGAGTCTTTTTCAAAATATTTGGCGGCAAACTCCGATGATGTCATACGGCCGTACTGCTTTGACAGTTTTATAAGCTTTGGGCTATTAACAATGTAGTGAAGCATTGATGTTAGCATCTCAAGCCCGCTGCATAAAAAGGGCATCGGTTTATCCACGTCCCCCATCAGGCCGACTATTTTATCCAAATCCGAAAAAAGCGTATCCAGCTTTTCTTTATCGGAGGGGAAAGCAGTGTAAATCATTTTTTTATAATCATCGTAAGTCTCAGGTGTTCCCTCTAAATCCTCTGAAACGAATCTTATTTTTTGTTTTACGAAGTCTATCTTTTCAAATACGCCTATCTCCTTCATGGCCTTAAATACCGATGCTGAAGCTTCGAAAGAAACAGTACCGCTTTCAAAATAATAGCCCTTTCTGTAAAAACCCGCTGTATAGCCGCCAGGCCTGCTGTGGGATTCGAATATGGTTACTTGATGTCCCTTCTTTGCCAGAAGGTTGCCGGCAATAAGCCCACCGATTCCCGAACCGATGATTATTACTTTTTTCAATTTCCGCTCCCCCTTTAATCTGAATGAGTTCACTATATTTTGGGTTCAGTCAAGCCTTTAATGACAAACTCTACTAAGTAATCTAAAATTTGCGGAAAATATTGGTTACCGACTTCTTCCTTATGGGTATCAATATTTATTAGCGCGTTAAAAATAGCCATAATAAGCTCACGATCGATATCGTCCCTCATTTTTCCTTCAGTCTGCCATTTTTTTATTAACTCCGCAAAACTGTTATATAAGAAGTCAACATGTTTAATTCCGTTTTCTTCACGGTAATGTTGCTCCAGTTTGCTAAATATATCCCTGTTATACCATTCCCTCAATATGGGATTTGAGTTCATACCGCGGATGTTCAGTAACATCAATTCTTTAACCACATTTAAGGGATCCCCCTCCAGGTCGATAGATTCCATAATACTCTTTTTAAGTTTTACGTTTTCTTCTAAAAAAATATCCATAAAAAGCTTCTCTTTCGAAGAATAATAGTTATAAAAGGTACCTACCCCTATTCCAGCCATTTTTGTAATGTCAGACACATTTGTGTCTTTGAAGCCTTTGGAACTGAATAACTCTCTTCCGGAATTAAAGATATTCGCTTTTTTATCACTCAAATAACTTACCTCCAGAAATCATGAATGAATTTTATTTTATTCATTCATGTTACACAATAAAACTTTTTATTGTCTTTAAATTATAAATTAAAAAGCTATAATATTATTATAGTTTTATACGCTATATATTTCATGAATGATATTAACAAAAAGTAGCAAAATATTGATGGGAGGGAAAATAATGGATAATTACTTGCGACAAGACTATACTATAATACCTGACCAATATTTTCCTGTCAGTATAGCCTTGCACAATAACCCCCTGCCCGGACCTATTTTTGCAAGCCATTGGCACGAACATTTTCAATTTATCTATTGCATTAAAGGGGGGGCCCGGATTTATTGCAACGGTAATCCCATTCATTTAGCTGCCGGAGAAGTAATGGTTATTAATATTAATGAAATGCATTATGGAGAAAGTTTAAATGGAGACATGAGTTATTATGTTATTATGGTAGACCCCTCATTTATTCTTAGCAACGAGGTCGATGCCTGTCAAACCAAATATATATCCCCACTGTCATTAAATCTTATCCTGTTTGCCAACCAAATCGGCGATGATGAAGACTTAGTAGATTGCATTAAAAAGATGATTTATGAATATAACACTCAACCAACCGGGTTTGAACTTGCTGTGAAAGCGTGCATATACAACGCTATGGTTCTTTTGTTAAGAAAGCATGTGGTCCGTTCTTTTAGCCCGAAAGAATATGATATGCAGGAGGCAAACATGAAACGCCTCCAAAGTGTCTTTCGTTATATTAAAAACAACTATACCCAGGTAATTGATTTAAAGGAACTTGCAGATATCGCCTGTTTAAGTACCGGCCATTTCTGCAGGATTTTCAAAAAACTTACCGGAAAATCAGCCATAGATTACATAAATCAACTACGCGTCGAAAAAGCCGTAATGCTTCTGAGAGAAGGCGAATGCAATATTAAAGAAATTGCCTTTACGACTGGTTTTAATGATTCTAACTACTTTACGAGAGTATTTAAAAAATATAAAAATATGGCACCTAATGAGTTCAAAAAATCGATTTGCTAACCCTCCACAAAACAGATTTGGTGCAATTGACGGAGTTAATCATCATAAAAAGAGCCGGGCTCTCTCACTCCGGCTTCTCCACATCAAGATACTTCGTTTCTCTATAAATATCCGAAAACCACCGACATCCAATTTAAAAATGTTTACAAGTCTGCGATTGCAATAATTAATGCTCCTGCTAAAAGAATTATAACAATCCAGAGCTTTGTATCCAGTTTGCCTATCTTTGTACTTATTTCCATAAGTTTCTTCGTATTGATATCGCTTTTTAAGTTATTTAATTCTTTACTCTTATCCATATGACGGTCTCCTTTTGACATACAGCCTAATCTTCGATAGTATTTTATTCGCATATTAACTACATTAGAACCTCAAAAGGCTTTTAAAAAAATAAGTAAAAGCCCTCTGCGGACAGTCATTTTAACTGTCCGCAGAGGGCTTAGCTTTAAACGTTAATTCGTGTTGTCTGTTGTTCCTTCGTTTGTACCTTCGTTTTGAAAAGCACCTCTAAATTTTCCCTTAATATGTTCACCTCTGCCGGCAAGCATGGGAAATCTATCGTTTTCCCGCATGTTGGCTATGCCTTCGGAGATCCTTTCTTTCATCTGATCTGCCGTTTCCTCATTAATCAAGCCCCATTCCAAGTACTTATCAATAATTTGCCCGTCAATATCAGCTGCATTTTCTCTTAGTGCATAAATTTCCTCTTTCTGCTCATCCGTTAGTGCCGCCCACTTTTCTTGGGAGGCCTCCATGTTGGCTCTTATTTCTTCCATTTTTTCCTTTTGCTCGTCTGTCAGGCAAATACGTTCCCTTTTCTCCATCCTATCGCAGATACCAGGGCTTGTGGTGTCGGTCGTGCCGTCATCGTTCGTGGCAAACACTGCCCCGACACCCAATGTTGCTAGAAGGGCCAGTGCGCAAATGCCTGAGATAATTTTATATGGTTTCATTTTATCATCCTCCAATTTTTTAAAATTTGCTTGTCTGGTCACCAGTATGATGGGCTCATACCTTCTCCTCGATCATACTTTAATAGATTTGGTCTTCCCCCGATAAAGCACGGCAGCTCTACATCCATTAGCGGCATTTAAATTTTATTCATAAGTAATCACCTCACTTATGATTAAGTATAGCTTGATTTTACCTGAACGGATGTTTTAAATCCCCGAAGAGAAGCGGTAGAAATGCCGCAAAGTTGCCGTAAAAAAGGTCATAAAAATAAAAAAAAATCCTTACATAAAGAAGGAATGTTATACAATTAGTTGGTTGGCCCATAAGACCATCAGCGTGACAGTTGGCTTAACAGAAAGAAAATTCCTTGGAATACGGCAAAGATAATGGTAGAATTTGAATGTAGATTTGCGGGGTCATCATAAACTTAAGAGGTACAAGCATTTACATTTAATAGTAGATACCTTCGTAGGATACGTTCATAAAATATCTGCGTCGGTTACAGATGGACCGCTGAAAAAATGAAAGGAGAAACCATGTGGAATTCAAAACTGTTTAAAACCGGAATCGGCATCCTGCTCGTCTTCCTGATTATTTACATCGGCAGCCGAATTACCTTTGTTTTTCAACCATTTATTGTCGCCTTCGAAGCGCTCTTCTTCTCTTTCTTGATTTCCGGATTATTTTATTACCTGACATTTCCATTTGTTGACTGGCTGAATAAACAAAAACTGCCGCGTTCAGCCGCAATATTAATCATCTACCTGCTGGCTGTCGGACTGCTTGTACTTCTTGGTATTACCGCCGGACCGATCTTACAAAATGAATTTACCAACTTGGCCAAAAGCATTCCGGAAAAAATAAAGCAAGCTCAGCAGCTTCTTCTTGCCCTGGAAGATACAGCGTTCAGTACCCGCCTGATCAACCCGGAAACCTTGAACATCGATAACATCACCGACAGTATCGCAGGCGGCATCAGTAGAGCGTTTAACCAGGTAGCAATCAGCGTTGCTGCTCTGTTCGACTTCATCACAAGCATATTCATGACCATAGTCATTGTTCCTTTTTTGCTCTACTACATGCTTAAAGAAAAAAACAAAGCACTTATTCCCGGGATGGTCAGCCGTCTCGCTCCTCCAAAATATGTTACAAAAATTAACAGTATACTGGCGGAAATGAATAGACTGCTGAGCTTTTATGTACAGGGACTGGCGATCGTTTGTCTTTGTGTCGGCATTTTATCGTATATCGGGTTCCTTATCATCAGCCTTGACTATGCCTTAATTCTGGCCATTTTCATTATGGTGGCCAATATTGTCCCCTTCCTTGGTCCGTTTATCGGCGCTGTCCCTGCAGTGATTGTGGGTCTTCTGGGATCACCGTTAATGATGCTGCAGGTCATTGCAGTTATCGTTATTGTTCAGCAGGTAGAAAGCCTGCTTATTTCTCCGCAAGTAATGGGGCGGAAGCTGGCCTTGAGCCCTTTAGCCATTATTCTGGTTGTTCTCGTTGCCGGCCGTCTGGGCGGGATAGTGGGGATTATTCTGGCAATCCCCATCTTCACCATGTTTAAGATAATTGCTTCCCATATTTACGAACAAATCCAACTCAATAGGAAAGCATCGGTTGAATAGATAACGAGTTGATATAACTAATGTTAACAGGGCTTCCCCAGCAGGAAACCCTGACCGAATTGTACTCCCAGCTCCATCACCCTTTGGAGTTCATCTTCTGTTTCAATACCCTCTGCTATAAAAATTGCATTAATCTCGCCGGCCATGTTAGACAGGTTTTTAATAATCACCTGGTTAATTTTACGGTCAAGGTTTATGAGAAAAGAACGGTCAAGCTTGATATATTCCGGTTTCAGTAAAGAAACGAGCAAAAGACGCTCGAACCCGAAACTGATATTATCTACAGCTACACTGTATCCGTATTTTTTTAGCTTACTAACTGCATCCGCCAGCTCAGATATGTATCCCCGGATATTATCCATCTCAACAAGTTCAAAGGTAACCATCTCAGGGGGATACAGATTTATTAATTCTTCAATCTTTTTACTCTTCATCAGCCATAATAAAGTTAAAGGATGAACATGAACAAAAAGGCGAGAGATTGGCGGAGCGGACTCCATGCTCTTTTGCAGGCACAGGTAATCCAATTCCCGGGAAAAACCCAGTTCTTTCGCTTGGTCAAAAACAAAACCCGGCCTCTGACCATCCGGCCCTCTCATCAGCCCCTCTGCCCCTATAACTATATTTGATGACAAATCAAAAATCGGCTGGTATACAAAACAAATATCCTTTTTTAAAATAACACTTAATAATTGCATGAAGGCCTCCTGTTTTTCAGCATTTGTATGGATGCTGCCTTTAATATATCCGGCTCTCAATCATGATAGTATGAAAAAAACGAAAATAGGATTATAAACACAGTTTTTCCCATACGCATTCCTTCCAAAATATATTATATGGTAATCGGGTATATTCTCTTTTCGTATTTTTTCTTGAAAAGTACACTTTCCCGTTGGGAAATTGCGCTTTATTTTCCTTGCCAAAAAAACAAAATAGAAGTATACTAATATCAAACATATGTTCTGCTGAGGAGGTGGTCTTGATGCTTAGCAGACTTTTTCACCAATTCCAATGTAGCACCATGATGCTTTCGGAGCATGTCGAAGCGATAACTGAACACCGGCGGAAAAAGAAAAAAAATGAAGATCTATACGTTCCGGAAGTCGATCAACAGCAGCTTGAAGAATGGGAGTGGTTGCTTAAACGGTCTCTTGAAAAAAATTCTTCTGTCCGGGTTACTTATCTTTTGAACAACAGACGAAATACAGTAATCGGCATCGTTGAAATCATAAATACAAATAAAAGATTAATTCTTTTACGGACAACAAATGAAATTAAGACGATATCTCCGGATACGGTTATTGAAGTAGCTGAGGGATAGGACTACCCTTTCACTCCACCCGGTTTTTTAATCTTAAGCAAACGGCATATGCTCCGGAGAAGATCGTACAGACAAAAGGGCTTTTCCAATATACCCTGGGCTAATTGTAAAATCTCTTTATAAGCCCTTTCTCTGAGCCCTGTAACAATGATTACCGAAATTTCTTTTAAACCATCCATTTTACGCATTTGTTTTAAAATATCAAAGCCGCTTAAACCCGGCATTTCCAGGTCAAGTATCACCAGTCCCGGTTGCAGGTCTTCAATTTGACGGAGATTAAAAATTTTGTTAAAGCCAATAACTTCAAAACCGCTTTCTTGTAAAAACTCAACAACTAACGATAACAATTCTTCATTGTCATCTATTACGATAATTCTGTGTTTTTCCAAAAGAAATCCCCCCAAACGAACAATAATTATATTTATTCATTATCTTATAAATTTTCTGCATTAAACTATTAAATTATTCGACAATACTGAAAATATTTCCTGCTTTATATCACAATTTTTTTGATAAAAAAAAAGGGGATGATTAACATCCCCTCATGGAAATTTTCAGATCCGTAATTATCACTACGGCGCAAGATTGCTGATTTTGCGACACCGCTAATTATTAATTTTTGGCTGTCAGTCAATCGGTAAAGGATTATCTATCATTTTTTCTTTACTCTTTCTGACTATAGTTCTTTCTTCTTCAGGAACAGGAGGAGGGACAGGCTCGCCGATAATCTTTGTCACCGCACCAAATCGAGGGGGGCAAGCTTCAAAGCAAGTTCCGCATTTTATACATTTCTCCTGGTCAATAACATGAATCCGGTTCTTGGCACTTATAATCGCCTCTACGGGACATCTCTTCGCACAAGCCATACAGGCCCGACACTTTTCCGGATCAATATAGTATGAAATTACTTCGTTAAGCAACCTATCTATTTCATCTCCGGTAAAAAACTTCTCATACTCCTCCGGATTCCGAAGAGGCGTTCTCAGCTTCGCATTTTTTACTACTTTAATATAGGGAACCAACCTGGTGATTTCCGCAAGTCCGGACTTTAAGATATCTTCGTCTATTCCTTCACCTTTGCCAAGCGGTCCTAGCTCCTTCACCTTCTTAATAAAATTATTAACAACTTCCACATAAAGGTTCCCTTCACTGCCGGACATAAATTCAATCCTTAACCTTTCGGGATGCAGCCCGATGTGTTCCAGTATTTTTCTAAAGAGAAGCACCATGTTTAAGGCATAGTAATTTCCATGAGTAATATAATTACATTCATTCAAACGGCAACCACCGATAAACACTCCATCTATTCCTTTGGAGAAAGCTCTTATTACATGTGCCGGGTCGACTCTACCGGAACACATGACACGAATAAGCCTTATTTCAGTTGCATATTGCAGTCTGGAAACTCCAGCCAGGTCAGCAGCACCGTATGCTCACCACTGGCAGACAAAACCTATTATTCTTGGTTTAAATTTAAGTCCCGTGCTCATTCGTTCTCACCCTCCTTTGCTTGTAATTTTGGGACGGAAGCAAGGGGACGGTTCTCCTGCTTCCTTCCTCTGCAGTTTTATCAAAGTATAGGAAGCAGGAGAACCGTCCCCTTGCTTCCCTTGCTGCACTACATTGAAGCAACCGCCGCATCAATCTGTCGGATAATCTCTTCTTCCGGAGCGGCCGCATCAATTTCGCTCACTATCTGTTCATCGGTAAAGTGCTTAAGTTTTATGGCTCCTGTCGGACATATTGCGTTACAGAGTCCGTCTCCTTTACAGAGAACAGGATTAACGACAGCCTTTTTGCCCTGTCGGGTTGTACGCAACTCTATGGCACCATATGAACAAACAGCAATACAGTCCCCACACCCCATACATTTATTTTCATTTACCTCGCAAACAGAGCCTGAGGCTATGACAATATCATGCGAGAGAAGCGTCAAAACCCTGCCTGCAGCTCCATAAGCCTGGTTAATCGTTTCCGTTAAAAGCTTGGGATAATGAGCCGCTCCACAAAGATATACGCCGTCTGTTCCAAATTCAACAGGCCGCAGTTTCACGTGGGCTTCTTTGAAGAAGCCGTCCGGGCTCAAAGTTACCTTGAATAATCCGGCTAATTTCGCGGTTTCTGCGGAGGGGATAACAGCTGCAGCCAGGGCAACTATCTCCGCATCTATTTCCAGCTTTTTGCCTAAAATATAATCCGGCACAGTAACTTTTAAGACACTCTTGCCTTCTTCCGTCTCGCCGGCTTCCACCTGAGGTTTGTCATGCGGCTCATAACGGATAAACCTGACACCTTTACCGGCCGCTTCCCGGTAATAATCCTCCTTGAATCCATACGTTCTCATATCCCGGAAGAGAATGTATATATCCATCTCCGGGTTTATCTCTTTTAGTTTCAGGGCGTTTTTAATTGACTCGCTGCAGCATATCCTGCTGCAGTAGTTTCTGTCTTCCTGCCTGCAGCCTACGCATTGAATCATCACCAGACTTTCTGCGCCTGTTACCTTTTCGTCTCCTTTGGCAATCTGTTCATCCAACTCCAGGTGTGTCATAACCCTGTCATCTTCTCCATAAAGATATTCCGCAGGCGTATAGAGATCAGCACCTATCGCGATGACGGCTGCACCGTGCTTTATCTCGGCAACCCTTCCCCCATACTTAACCCTGGTTATAAAGTTTCCCACATAACCTGTAGCTTCCGTAATGGTCGCCTCGGTATAAACATGTATTAAAGGATTTTTATATACCTTTCCGCTGAGATCAGCCAAATAGGCCTGAACATCCAGCCCTTCCAGGGTAGTCTGAATTCTTTGTGCCGTTCCCCCCAGGTCAACATCCCTTTCCACCAGATGAACTTCATGTCCCTGGTTGGCTATGGAAAGAGCAGTAGTCATGCCGGCTACGCCTCCCCCAACCACCAAAGCCGCCTTGTTGACCGGCAGCTCAAACTCCTGTAAGGGCTGCAAGTGGCGGGCTCTTGCTACCGACATGCGGATTATGTCCTTTGCTTTTTCGGTAGCCGCTTCCTTTTCTTTCGAGTGGACCCAGGAGTTATGCTCTCTAATATTAGCCATTTCGAAGTAATATTGATTAATTCCCGCCTCCCGCAGGGTGTCCCGGAATAACATTTCAAGGGTCCTGGGGCTGCAGGCGGCAACGACCACCCGGTTGAGGCCTTTTTCCTTAATCATGTCCGTTATTTCTTTAGCGGCATTGGTTGCACAGGAAAATAACTGTTCCTGAGCGTAGACAACATTGGGCAGGGTTAAGGAATATTCAACTGTGGAAGGAACATTTACCACTCTTCCGATATTAGCCCCGCAATGACACACAAAGACTCCTATTCTAGGCTCCTCCCCGGAGAGGTCTTCTTCCGGCGGATATATCCTTTCCCTGGCAAGATCCCCCCGCCGGAAAGAAAGGAGTTCACCGATTTGTGAGCCTGCTCCGCTGGCACTAAAAACCGACTCCGGAATATCCAGCGGACCCTGGAACGCTCCGCTCACAAAGATCCCGGGCCTGTTAGTCTTCATGGGATTGGCGGGGTTGATTTTACAAAACTCATGCCGGTTAAGTTCAATGCCGTATTTTTCCGCCATACTCTGCACATCCGCGGGAGGGTTCAAGCCAACGGATAAGACTACCAGATCGAATTCTTCCTCTTTTACTCCATCGTCGGATGTCGAATACCGAACTGTAACATTACCGGTTTCCGAGTTCTCTTTTACTATTGATGTGTAGCTTCTGATAAACCGTACACCGGGGAGATTCTCCGTCCTTTCATAATACCTTTCAAAATCCTTCCCATAGGAACGAATATCGTTATGGAAGATGGTACACTCGGCCTCTGCGTTATGATCTTTTGTCAATATCACCTGTTTTTGGCTATACGTGCAGCAGACTGCCGAACAATAGCTGTTGCCGCCCTCGGTAACCTGTCTGGACCCCACGCATTGAATCCAGGCTATTTTCTGGGGATGCTTCAGATCGGAGGCACGCAGTATCTCACCCTGGTATGGCCCTGTGGAGCATAAAAGCCGTTCATAGTCCATACTGGTTACCACGTTCACAAAATCTCCGTAGTGGTATTCATCCTTTAGCCTGGGATCATACGGTTCCAGGCCGGGAGAGAGGATTATGGCTCCGACATTAATCTCGACCTTTTCCGGCATTTGATTTAAATTTATGGCCTTATTCTGACATATTCTTTGGCAAATACGACATTTCTTCTCTTTAAGGTAAAGACAGCTTTCATCAATATATGCCACAAGGGGAATTGCTTGCGCGAAATAAATATGAATAGCTTTATTCATGGATATTTCCTGATTGAATTGATCAGGGTATTTGACCGGGCAGTATTCTACGCAGACAGTACAACCCGTACATTTGTTCTCGTCAATATACCTGGGCTTTTTAATCAGCGTTACCTTAAAGTTTCCTGCTTCCCCTGCCACACTGTCAACTTCAGTGTAGGTTAAAACCTCGATATTAGGATGCCGGCCGACCTCGACCAGTTTGGGCGCAAGTATTCACATGGAGCAATCATTGGTAGGAAAGGTCTTGTCAAGCTGGGCCATATGGCCGCCGATGCTCGGCGCTTTGTCGACCAGGTAAACCTTAAAGCCGGCGGCGGCAAGATCTAACGATGCCTGAATACCGCTGATCCCCCCACCGACAACCATTACGTCTCCAAAATTACTGCCTGCAAGGCTTGTAACAAGCCGGCCTTCAATTCTTTCATGTTCTTTTCCCACTTTCATCACCTCATCAGGTTTTATTGCACTTAATTAAGAGCAACCAAGCCGCACCGGGTGGGAATACACCAGCAGGCGTCCGCCACGGACATGTCCGACCAGAGTAATGCCCAGATCATGAGCAAGTAAAATGGCGCTCTCCGTCGGCGCATGGCGCGAAACAACAATCGGGACCTGCATCTTTGCAGCCTTTATCAGCATCTCGGAGGATATGCGGCCGGTAATCAGCAGTAATTTGTCTCTGGTTGATACTCCCCCCAAGAGACATTCACCCTGAATCTTATTCAAAGTATTATGTCGTCCGATATCCTCAGCCACTACCAGCAGTTTCCCGGTATCGGAGAGAGCTGAGGTGTGCACGCCGCCGCTTAGACGGTACAGCTCCATCTTCTCTTGAAGCTGCTCCATTAGTAAGAGCACTTCCATTGGTGTAACAACAAGATTCGAATCAACCCTCTGTCCCTCAGTTTTAAAAACCCCTCCACCGGTGCAGCCACTGGCCAGTGTCCGCACCGTCGGCAATTTAAACCCGGGATTGCTAAGCCTCACATGGGCCAGGGAATCATCCTCACATACCCGCATCATCGCCACCTCGCCGATGCCTGAGATAATACCCTCTGCATACAGATATCCAATAATGAGACAATTCAACTTGAGTGGAGTACAGAGGACATTGACCAGTTCTTGACCATTAACATAGATTGTTAGATTCATCTCACTGGGTACGTGAACCGAAGTCTTGACCCATCCCTCATCGGAAAAGCGATTGCAGACTATTTCCGCTGCCACACTTTTCATATCATATCACTTCCTGAATGACCTCCGTGATATCCTTTACCTCCATGGTCTCCTCATAACCCAGACCCAACCTGCTGTCCTCCAAAGCAATGATGCAATAGGGGCACGCGGTAACCAAAATCTCGGCCCCAAGCCGGGCAGCGTCCTCTACTCTGAGATTGGAGAATCTCTCCTCCATTTTTGTATCAATCCAAACCCTGCCTCCGCCCATTCCGCAGCAGAGACTTTCTTCCCGCGACTCTTCCATCTCCATCAGCTCTAAACCGGGTATCTTATTTAAGACCTCTCGCGGCTGGTCAAATATGTTATTATGACGACCCAGGTAACATGGATCATGATACGTAATTTTCTTGGCAAGCTCCTTGCTGATCTTAAGTCTTCCCTCATTGATAAGCTCTAACAAATACTCGGTAATATGCACGATCTCAAAGTTGGCCATAAATTCCGGATACTCGTTCTTAAATGTATGGTAGCAATGAGGGGAAGAAACAAGGATTCTCTTTACTCCGTTTTCGATAAATGTTTTGATGTTGTCCCTGGCCAGGCGTTTAAATACTTCCTCGTTGCCTGTCTTGCGGATACTTTCTCCGCAGCAGTTCTCCTCGGTTCCCAGTATTCCGAACTCGACCCCCGCCTTATTGAGGATATTGGCCGTGGCTTGCGCTACCTTCTTTAATCTTGCATCATAGCTGGGATAGCAGCCGGGGAAATATAAAATTTCCATCCCTTCTTCGAATTTCTTAACATTGTAACCATCCGCCCAGTCCGCTCGTTTTTCCCGATCGACAACCAACGGATTACCATCGGCAGCCAGACTTGCGCTTGCGATGCGGACAGGCTTGAGCAGGGCATTGGAAACTCCGTATCCCGTGGCCATGCGGCGCAGTGCTACTACGTTGTCTATCTGCTTTACGTCCCTGGGACATTTCTGAGGACACTTCCCACAGGTAGTACACCGCCAGACATCTTCAAGTTCTATCTCCGAGAGACCGAATGTCGCCTCGCGGATTACCCTGCGCATACTGAAATCCGTCACCTTATTCCAGGGACAAACAGTATCGCATTTTCCGCACTGATAGCAGTATTTAACGGCGTCACCGCCTAATTCTTGTATTTCTTCTATTATCTCTTTGAAAGGGGATTCAACCTCCATACTTTTTAATCCCTTCTTTCATCTTAATGTTTTAGTCCTTCTGTGACAACCTGGAAACCGTATCCGTCAGCTTCTGTAGTCCATATTTATCCAACAATACTTTCAATGCTGTCTCCATCTCTTCCAGCTCCACTTCCTCTTCCACTTCCTCTTCCCTTTCTTCGTAAATCAGAGCATCATTTATGCACCATTTGACACACAAAGGTTCTTCCTGGGGCGGATCGTCTTCACACATATCGCACTTGAGAGGGAGACCGGAATCGGGTTCTTTGAATAAATCCCTGGAGGGGCAGGAAGCCCGGCAGAAGTCGCACTCACCGTATTCTCTTCCATCGAGCACATACTTTTCTCTGCCCATACATTCTGCTTCAGCGTACTCACCGGCGTAAACGGGAAGGTATACATCCCGGAGCGGGTCACGTATCACCCGGATACGCGCCCTCTCCGGATTATTGCTGCTGTATTTCGGCTCAGCATGAAACGCGGAGCAGATCATTTCACATGCCCGGCAGCCATTGCATAAAGCAACATCGACTTTAATTGTCTTGATTATCTTCTTAATCTTGGCCATTTTTTAAAATCCCTCTCTGTATAAAGTCTTCGGCAACGTAAGCCAAATTAAGTTCCTGCAAAGACTCTTTTGTCGGAATACCGTCCCTATTCCACCCCTTAAATTTGTAATACCCATCAAGGAGCGCCTCTTCAAGCTCGGGAAACCTCTTTTTCCAATGGTTTTGAGGCGGATTCTCATCGGCCCTCCGCATACCTCTTCTTATATTGTTGGCCCTCACTAAATTGCGGTTCCTCTTGGCAATTTGTGTCAGTCCATCCGCATCCATATCGATTCCGGCCGCTGCTGAAATAAATTTGGGATAATTGTGTATATGATAGGGAGGTTTCAGAGGAAACGATGACAAACCGGCACACATCCCGAGGGAGTCATCAACATAGTGCATCCTCTCCATCCAGTCAACAATTTCACAGCATGCTTCAACGCCCGGATAAAAAGGCATGGAATATTCCCCGCGAAATTCCCACTTCAGAAAATATTCCTTAAATTTTTCATCAGGAACCTGAACCCAGTCCTTGACAAATTCTTCTTTCTCCTCCATTGTCGCAAAAGGCGCCTGGGGAAACTGCCCTTCAATTTGCGTGATGTTTATCTTCTCATTGGTAGCATACATAAGGAAATAAATGGGGTTAAGCATTCCCAGCTTAAGTGGCAGCTGCTCATGTTTTTTTATGTTGTTATGAGCATATTCTTCTGCGCCATTGCCAATCTTTTGAGCTGCCCAATATGTGCCGTCAGCCAAAATGTCTCCGATTCCTTCCCTGCGAACAATTCTGTCAAGGAGCCAGAAAAATCTCCCATCGTTATCCGACGGACATCCTTCAAAGTCTTTGTCGGTCAAAATGCCGGCTTCCTTAAGCTCAACGGCGAAAGCCATTACTTGCGGACACGAAAAACCGTCCACTCCATACTCCGTGGCACGCTGGGCAATTCTGAAACCAAAATCCAGGTCTGAAAAGGCCGCCATTGTATAAGTAAGTTTCGAGAAACATTTCATCATGTAGTTGGCGATCCCCGGAATGGAAATTGTCGCACCGCATTTTATCGGACAGTTATAACAACTTATTAACCGCGTCCGCACATTTTCTTGAGTCTCCTTCCACTTCTCTTCGATTTCCTTGTTCCAAAAATCTTTTTTCCGCACGCGGGAATTCCCCCACATGAAATTCTCGGTATGCCACTTTTCATCAACATGCAACATCTCTTGCGGTGATCCAAGTATGGATAAAATGGGCATTACCCCGGGGATGGGATTGGCTTGCCGGTGCTGAATATATTTCATGACATCCTCGCAAAGCCCGATATATTCAGCGGGCCGGACGATATTAATATCATACTTTGTTCCACGGACAGCTATCGCCTTTAACCCTTTGTCTCCCATAACGGCACCGATCCCTTGCCGGCTGGCACTGGACCTGCCCTGCTCAATGGAAGCAAAAAAGACCCTGTTTTCACCGGCCAGCCCGATAGCGGCCACGTGAGCTTTCGGCTCCTTTAACTCTTGTTTAATTATTTCTTGAGTCTCAACAGCACCTTTGCCTCGCAAGTGAGAAGCATCACGTATTTCTACTTTGTCATTGTGTATCCATAAATACACCAGACTGGGGGACTTGCCGCGAATGATCAGTTTGTCATAGCCGGCATACTTTAATTCCGGCGCAAAAAATCCCCCCATCATGGAATAGGCCATTAACTGCGTCTGGGGGGAAAGGGTCGTAACCATGGTACGATTAGCGCCGGGTGCAGGTGTAGAGCATAAAAGACCTGTGCTGAATATCAGCAAATTATCCGGAGAAAAAGGTTCAGTCTCAGGGGGAACCCTATCCCACAGGATCTTGGCGTTAGTACCTAGCCCCCCAAGGTAAAGTTCGGTCCATACCGGGTCCGTCTCTACCCTCTCAATATTTCCTGTTGACAAATCAATTTCTAAATTGTACCCTGCCTCTGAGTACCTCATTTTTCAACCCCTCTAGATATGTTTTATTTTTCATTATCCGGATATCCTTCCATGCTTCAAAGAGACAATTGCAACTATCATCACCACAATTTGTTTGAAAAGAACTTTTTTCGCCAGGGAAGCTTGGCAAAGCCTGCCCTTTTGGCAGTGTAAATTCAGAACTCTCTACCAAACAGAGATTAGATTAAAAAAACATTGTTGAAGCGAATATATCCACCTCCCTCTTCTCTTTTATCTTGATGTTTTTCAACCTGGCTTTCGGTTTGTTGTTTGTCAAAGTTTATAAATTCGCGCTTCTTTTAATATTTTTTAATGCAATATAAGTGCCAATTAGACGGATTTATTTTTAAATGCAGTGAAAAACGAACACTCAAATCACAAAACAGTTATTAAACATGGAAAGCATTGGTGGAATTATTTCATTTTTGAAAGTAATTACTGCGGATAATTGCAAAATAGAAAACCAAAACTTGGATGATTAGAACTTTCTTTTTAACAGTTGTTCCGGAAGATAAGAATTTAATACTTTTATGTAGGTACCTTTCATTCCGAATGATTTGGACTGAATTACGCCGGCACTCTCAAACTTTCTTAATGCATTAACAATTACCGATCTCGTAATACCCAACTGTTCAGCGCTTTTACTGGCTACTATAAGGCCCTCTTCCCCGCTTAGTTCTTTAAAGATATGCTCAGCTGCTTCCAATTCCGAATATGAGAGGGTTCCCAGTGCAAGCTGAACTACGGCTTTATTCCGTGCCTCTTCTTCTATTTCTTTTATTTTTGCTCTTAAAATCTCCATTCCGACGACAGTTGCCCCATTTTCTGCTAAAATAAGATCCTCTGATTCAAATAATTGGCCAAAACGGGCTAAAAGCAGTGTCCCCAGTCTTTTACCTCCGCCGATAATCGGAACGACAGTAGTAAGCTTATTAGAAAAAAAACAACTCTCCGACTGAATAAAAACACAATCATTTGTTTTTTGCCGCAGATTTACCCTTGTCTCATCATCCCTTAAAAGAAAATTGTTATAACGTTCCGGAAACTCAGCTTTCTTCAGCACTTGCTCGACCATTAATTCACAGTCGAATTCGTTTATAAGCGCGTAACCAAGAATTTTTCCCTTTAGGTTAACAATATAAATATTGGCTTGAATTACAAGCTTTAAAACTTTTGCCACTTCAAAGAAGTCAACCTTTTGTCCCGAATTTGTTTGTAATATTTTATTAGTTAAACGCGTCTTCTCCAATAATTGAGAAACAATCACTTTTTTCACCCCTTTCAGTAAAGACGTCTCTGTACTATATACAAAATAATTATGCAAAATACATGCCAATCCATCAGATGAATTTTATTTAAGGTAAAAATAAAAAAACCCGATGTGCGGATTTTCTACACCGAGTTCTTAAAAAAGTTAGGGTTTCACTCTCTTAATTTCCTGGAAAGACTGGAGAAGCTGATTCCAAGCATCTCTGCCGCCTCTTTTTGGTTTTTGCCTTTTTCCATTGCTTTAGAGATCACAGCCGCCTCAAATTCCTTGACCATTTCCTTCAGCGGTGCAATTTGATGGACCGTAAATCTATTTCGGGAATCAGGGAAATGAAGATATGAAGCGGGAAGATCCGAAACTTTGATGACTTTATCCTTGGACATTATTAACAACCTTTCAACTAGATTGGCCAGCTCTCTGATATTGCCCGGCCAGGAATACCAAATTAAATTTTTAATAACATCCGGACTTATTTCCTTATTTTTTAATCCATACTTCTCTTGAAATTTATTCATAAAGTAGGAAATAAATATGGGAATTTCCGTTTTTCGTTCACGCAAAGGCGGCACCTCTACAGGAACGACATTGAGACGAAAATACAAATCTTCGCGAAATTTCCCTTCTTCTACCATTTTTTTAAGATCCCTGTTTGTTGCGGCAATAATTCGTACATCCGTCGCCTTTGCTTCCGTCCCGCCGACCCGGTATATCTGCTTATCCTGCAAAACATTCAACAATTTGGGTTGAACTTCCAGAGGTAATTCTGCTATCTCATCAAGAAAAAGAGTTCCTTTATCCGCAAGCTCAAAGTACCCTCTTTTGCCTTTTTGCAAAGCACCGGTAAACGAACCCGGCTCATAGCCAAAAAGTTCTGTCTCAATTAGAGTTGTGGGCATAGATGCACAGTTAATTTTAATAAAATGGCCTGTTTTGCTTCTGGGACTGCGATCATGAATTAGACTGGCAATTAATTCCTTTCCCACGCCTGTTTCACCGTAAATTAAAACAGTAGAATCAACTCTTCCCAAGTTAATTGTAAGGTCGATTATCCCTTCCATTATTTTGCTGTTTATTACCAGTTCGTAAGTATAGTTCTCACCGTTGATATGCACTACTTTGTAAGCTTCCTGAAAATCAATATTTCCAAACTGGCGAAAAAAACAATTATTTTTTTTATCGTTAAAATAGGCAGAAAAATCCCGAATAGTACATATTACCATGTCCAGATTTCCTTTAAAATCATAAACAGGCAATGATGTCGCTGTTACCCTTTTACCTGTTAAACTTTTAACTTCCCCTGAAACTGTGCTTTTTTTACGGATAGCTTCCAGCGCAGTAGATCTGTTAATTAAATTTTTCTTTAGCATGTTATCCAAATTTTTGTATTTTTGCATATCCATCCCCATCAAAGAATTGCTGGCAGGATTAAGATATTCAAATCTCCCCTTAGCATCAGAGACGACGAAAAAACCATCACCAGTGTGTTCCAGTAAATCTTTAATCTCCAAAATCCCACTGATTTTCAAAGGATTCCCTCCTTTATACCGCGAGCAACATTCGATTTGGACGAAAATAGCCTGGAGAATGTGCTCTTTTTAATCCTTGAAAACGTAAAAATTAGATACTGTAGCGATAGCGGGAGAGTGTAGCAGACACGGCAAGCGTTATCCAGGTAGTTTGTCAAGTCAGTGTATTATACTTATAAAAGCATAATATTTAAACTGCAGCTCTATTTAGATTACTTTTCTTTTAGTATATCATTTAGACTAAACTATTGGCAATATTTATTAATTATAAATAATAGAAATATTGTGGCACGATTTCAGCGAAACCCATTATTAAGTGCCTGCAAGTTATGTCTCTTTATTCACAAGCTTTCCTGCACCAGATTCCAAAAAAAATATCGTTTTTTATAAGAAGGGGTTCCCACCCCCTGCAGCTATTCCGTGCAGCTACAAAGGTTAGGTGAAATTTCTAAGCCCTGTCTCAGACCTTGCTTGCTAAAATTTCAATACGATAAGTTGTTAGATAATCCTCTCCAAAAGGATAGCGTTTTTTACAAGGCGCAGAAAGGTTGTTCAGGATGTTGAAAATTTCCTGCCTGTTGTTTGGACTAGTTCCCATGCGCTCAAACCACTGAGGCAGTACATACAGTTCTTTGTAGAGAACCGTGTGGTGTGTCGTTAAAGGTAGCTCCTTCAATAGATGTTTCCACTGCCGCGGCGAATAAGAACACTGATGTGAACTATCTCTTAAAAGCTCAATACGGTTAATTTTTTGCTCCGATTCATCCCCGTCAATAACTGAACAATCGAGTATGTAAAGCCTTCCTCCGGTCTTCAAAACTCTGCACATTTCGCGAAGTGCACTCTTAATATGTGAAAAATGATGGGCGGCAAACCTGGAGGCAACAATGTCGAACATGTTATAGGGATAATTTAAGTTATGGACGTCTTCTAGGCGAAAATCAATATTATTCTTGCCCTTTTGTTTAGCCCCTTCTTCCGCCTCTGCCAGCATCTCAGGAGTTATGTCAATGGCGACTACTTTTTTGACGTATTGGGCCAGCGCCACAGCCGTATGTCCTCCTCCGGTTGCAACATCCAATACGTCAGCATTTGGAGAGGGATCGAGCAGCTTGACCATCCGTGCAAGATCGACGGAATTGCCGTGTGTAGAACTAAATCGATAATTTGCAGCTCTCGGTCCAAAATTCTTCTTTATCTCAGTTTGATTGCCCATCTACAATTTTTCCTCCATTTTTCAACTGAAAAAAATACTTTCAATTATGTTAAGCAAGAAAACCAGATTCCTTCTTATCTGTTCCAAATAATCGTGATGAGATAAAATTTCATTTTCGTTTTGAATATATATTGTGTCATTCATTTCATTTCTACAGTTCTCAATTAGTCTTTCCACGCTGTCTTTTGATGATTCAAGATGAAACTGCAAACCAAGAATTTTACCGTTATATTCAAAAGCCTGGTTTTGGCAACCCCGGCTTTCAGCCAACTTAATGGCTCCGGGAGGGATTTCAAATGTATCTCCATGCCAGTGGAAAGCCATGAACAAGTCGGGAAAGAAATTAAAAAAAACCGAATTACTTGCCTCGGGTGTTCTGGTTACAGGATACCAACCAATCTCTTTATAGCTATTTTTCTTAACTTTCCCTCCAAGCACATGAGCAATTAATTGAGCACCAAGACAGATACCAAGTATAAACTTATCGTTTAGTATTGCTTCTTTAATAAAAATTTTTTCTGCAATTAGCCAGGGATACTCCCCTTCTTCGTATATATTCATTGGTCCGCCCAGGACTATGAGCCAATCAAATTGTTCCATCGTGGGAAGCTCTTCGTCCAGATATAACCTGGTAACAGAAAGAAAATGTCCTTTTTCCTTGGCCCAGATCTCAATATTTGCCAAATTTTCAAACGGTACATGTTGGAGATAATGTATTCTTATTTTCGAATCTCCCCTATTCAAATGCATATAGTTTCACTCCCAAAAGAGAACTCGCTTCGCATTATTTTTTAAAAATCATATCTATAAGAAGTTGGGTATAACGATTATGTGATATAAACCTTAAAAACCTTGGGGATAATATATTAAAAAAAGCAGGTGATTTTATGTCGCTGGAGAATCTTCCCGGACCGATTATTTTTCTAATCGGTATGTTGATTATGATCCCCGTTGTCCCCCGACAGATCATCAGGGAGCTCTCTTCAATCGGTTTAATCGGCGGAATCGGCGTCGGCATAGCGTTGATATATTTAATGCAAAACATCTTCGGCTTTTGGCTTTATCCGGCAAATTCCGATTTAATACATATTGCGGGGCTGCCTGTTTTTTTAATAATTAGCTGGTTCCCCGTTATTATTTTATTTGCTTATCTTCTGGGACAGTATAAAAATACTGGTTTACTAATGCTGATTGTTCTCACGTTCCCGGCCGTTGCAACGTTATCACATTATATAATGCTGGGCATCGGCACGTTATTTTACAATAACTGGAGTCTTTTTAGCACTTTCCTGATCTCCCTGGGAATACACCTGGGGATAGCACTCTACCTTTATGCGACAGGCCGTCTGGAAATAATGAACAAGATTGAACAAAACTGAGCATCCTTTACGGCCTTGCCGCTTTTCTTAAGGAGAGGGATATGCGCTTTTTTTCCATCTTCACGGATAAAACTCGGACATTGACAATATCCCCGACCTTTACCACATCCAGGGGATGTTTAACAAAGCGGTCCGACAACTCCGAGATATGGATGAGCCCGTCTTCGTGAACACCGATATCCACAAAGGCTCCAAAATCTACAACATTGCGCACAACACCCTGAAGTTCCATGCCTTCCCTTAAGTCCTCCAGCTGGAGAACACCTTGTTTGAAGACAGGCCGGGGAAGATCGTCCCGGGGGTCCCGGCCCGGCTTTTTGAATTCTTCCAGAATATCCTTTAAAGTCGGTTCGCCAACCTGAAGGATCGCAGTCAGCTCCCTGACGTCAACCCGGGGAATGGCGTCGGCTTTTCCCAGGTCTTCCGGTAAAATATCGAGCATATCTATTAATTTTTGGGCTGTATCATAGGACTCAGGATGAACCGCACTGCGGTCCAGATAATTCTTTGCATCCGAAATGCGCAAAAACCCGGCACACTGTTTAAACGCGGCAGGCCCCAGTTTGGGCACTTTTTTGAGAACGTTGCGGCTGGTGAAAGGACCGTTTTCTTCCCGGTAGGCCAGAATATTGAGAGCCACCGTCTTGTTAATCCCCGCGACATGTTCCAGCAGGGCCGGCGAGGCCGTATTAAGGTCAACTCCTACCTCATTAACGCATGCTTCCACCACGCCGTCCAAAGCTTCAGTTAACTTTTTCTGGTTCACATCATGCTGGTACTGACCCACTCCAATAGAACGGGGGTCAATTTTCACCAGTTCAGCCATGGCGTCCTGGACGCGGCGGGCCAGGGATACGGCACTTCTTTCGGCTACATCCAGGTCCGGAAATTCGGCCTGCCCCAACCTGGAAGCAGAATAGACACTCGCACCGGCCTCGTTAACCACCGTATACGACAGTCCTTGCAAGTGCGTTTCCAGTATCCCGGCAATAAAGATCTCCGTTTCCCGACCTCCAGTGCCGTTGCCGATAGCTATGGCATTGAGGTCGTGTTTTTCCATAAGGGCCAAGACGATTTTCGCTGCCTTTTCTTTTTCATTACGGGGCGGTGTAGGAAAGATAACAGCCGTTTCCAGCAGTTTACCCCTTTCGTCCACACAGGCGATCTTGCAACCGGTCCTTAACCCGGGGTCAATGGCCAGGATCCTCTTCCCCTGTACCGGTGGAATCATAAGCAGGCTCCGCAGGTTTTCCTTAAATATAGTAAGCGCCTGCTCTTCCGACCTTTGCGTCAGTAAATGGCGAATTTCCCTTTCCAGAGAAGGAAAGAGCAGCCTTTTCCAACTGTCTTTAACGGCCTCTTCCAGGTGGAGCTTTGCCTTCACAGTAAAAATATCCCTTATATAAAACTTTTTTATAAGCGGAAGGGCTTTTTCTTCAGGTATTTCTATTTTCACATGGAGATACTCTTCTTTTTCTCCTCTGTTGATAGCCAGAACACGGTGGGGCTGGATTTTTCTACATGGTTCGCGATAATCATTATACATTTCGTAAGGGCTATCTCCCGCGCCGCGTGCGCTTACGGCGATAACACCCTCTTTAATAATGAGCTCCCGTAACCATTGATGCAATTTGGGCTCGTCGGAAATTATTTCTGCGATAATATCCCGGGCTCCGCTCAGAGCATCCAGCGAGGTCATTACTCCTCTTTCCTCATCCTGGTAATAAGGCGCTGCTTCTTCCGGATCTTTTTCCCCCTTGAGGATAATCAGGGCCAGGGGTTCCAGGCCTTTTTCTCTGGCCCTAGTCGCTCTGGTTCTTTTTTTGGGCCTGAAGGGACGATAAAGGTCCTCCAACTCTGTAACATTAAGTGCCTTCCCAATGGCATCCTCAAGCTCCGGTGTCAGCACCCCCAGCTCCCCCAGGAGACGCCTGATATCCGCCCGGCGGTTCTCCAGGTTACGATTCAGTGACAGTTTTTCCCACAGGAGCCGCAATTCTTCATCGGTCATTCCTCCGGAAACTTCTTTGCGATAGCGGGCGATAAAGGGAATAGTATTTCCCTCGTCCAGTAAGGAAACCACTCTGGAGACATGTTGATAATTCAGGTTTAACTCTTTCGCGATACGACTGTTGATTATTTCCTTGCTGTTATTATTGTCCATAATCATTACTATACCCTACCGCGCCGCCGGCCTCAACACCCCCGAAGAAATTTTTTAGAAAACTACAAACATCGCAGCGCCCTTTCCACCGCATCAACGGGAGAATGAGCCAATTCCACTCCTTCCACATGAAAACCGGGTTCCAGAGCCACTACCCTTTTCCCTTCCTTTAAAGCAATAGCAACCTCTGAGATAGTACCGTATTCTCCCTCAATAGCAATAAGAACATCACTGCAACGCACTACTAGGAAATTACGCATCTCACCCAGACCGGTCGCCAGGGCAAAACTCACATGCGGATTAGCTTCGGTACGGTTCAGCCCCGGCAGAATCCCCAGACTTATTCCCCCGGCTTCCCTGCACCCGTGACAAGCCCATTCCATTACGCCCCCCAGACCTCCGCAAACCAGCACGGCACCTCGCAGGGCAAGTTTTTTTCCTACCTCAAATGCCGACTCCTCACCCCTGCTGCTGCATTTACCCGAACCTATTACGCCTGCATATATAATATTCAAAACCCCCTTCAGATTTTCTTACTGCAAATGCCTCTTTTTTCTATAATTGTTTAGTATTTTACGCCATATGGAAGGATACAGCCTGACTTTTAAGTATTCACCGGGTAAAGGATACCAGTTCTTATGAGATAGTAGTTAAAGAGAGTATACACTATTTATCGCTGCTTGGTGAAGCTGTATTTATATGGTAACATAATTACAGTAACATATTTACAGCTTAAGGTGACAAAAATTCTCCTATCAAACAGGAATATTTTTGGCCCACGACAAGAGAAGGAGGTTACAGAACAATCAGGAATTATAAGAAAATCGGTTTGTGGAAGAACGTGAGCGAGGATGACTGGAGCGATTGGCGCTGGCAGTTACGTAACCGCATCACTTCCGTCGAACATTTGCAGCAGGTTATCCAACTTTCGGAGACAGAGAAAGACGGCATCGATCAATGCCTGGGAAGTCTAAGGATGGCGATTACACCCTATTACGCAACTCTCATGGACCCGGCGGATCCGTCCTGTCCGGTACGTAAACAGGCAGTACCTGTTTCATTGGAATTGGTGAGGTCAAAACATGACCTGGAGGACCCGCTTCATGAAGAAGAGGATTCACCGGTACCCGGTATTACCCACCGTTACCAGGACAGAGTATTGTTCCTTGCAACAGATCAGTGCAGTATGTATTGTCGTCACTGCACCAGAAGAAGATGGGCCGGAAGCACTGACCGCCATTTACCCCAAAAGCAAATAGATCGCGCCCTGGGCTATATTCGCAGCACTCCCCAGATCCGGGATGTGTTGATCTCCGGCGGTGATCCATTCTGCCTTTCTGAAAAGAAACTGGAATACATCCTTGACAATTTGCAACGTATTAAGCATGTGGAAGTTATACGTATCGGCACCAGAACCCCGGTGGTTTTACCTCAACGAATTACCGAAAGCCTTGTCCGGATGCTGAGGAAATACCACCCTCTTTGGATTAATACTCATTTCAATCACCCGTCTGAAATAACGCCGGAAGCCATAAGTGCCTGTACCAAGCTGGTCGATGCGGGGATACCGCTGGGTAACCAGACCGTACTTTTAAAAGGCGTAAATGATTGTCCCATTATTATGAAAAAACTCTTGCATAAACTTGTGCAAATGCGGGTTAGACCTTACTATCTGTATCAGTGTGACCTTTCCGAAGGCATAGAACACTTCCGCACGTCGGTCTCCAGGGGGATAGAAATAATGGAGCTGCTGCGCGGGCACACATCAGGATTTGCCGTGCCTACCTATGTAATTGATGCTCCGGGAGGCGGCGGCAAAATTCCCGTAAGCCCGCAATATCTTATTTCCCAATCCCAGGATAAGGTCATCCTGCGCAATTACGAAGGTGTTATTACAACTTACAGCGAACCGCAGGATAAAACCAGTACATGCAGCGAATCATGCCGGCTTTGCGATGAGTCCGATTGTGAAGAAAATGCCGGTCTGGGCAGGTTAATCAATGATGAAACCTTGAGCCTTATCCCGGAAGATAACTTGAGAGTTCAGCGCCGGGAACAGTATGCGGAGGTGACCAACGAATCGGCATGAGCATCGGAAGCAAACATAATTTGCCAAACAGGCCGAAACATGATCAGGTTCTTTTTATCGAACAGGGAAATGAATATTACGCTAAAATTCTGCTGGATTTTCATAATAAAAGGCTAAAATTGTTGGAATATGATTACCGGAACATAACCGGTCTGGATAACCTTCTTTGGCAGACAGCCGGAAAACATAAATTAGAAAAAGTCTTAATTTCCGCAAATCAGGCCGATTGGGAAAAATTCCTGGCGCGAGGTTACGTTTTGGAATGCCTGAATAAATTCTATTTTAACGGCGATCCGGGCTACCATATGGCCAAGTATTTGTCTGTCTCAAGACGGCAAAGCAACAACCCATCGGAGGCAGACAGGGTTTTGCAACTGGCACTGGAGAAGAGCACAGCGCCTCCGCCACCATTGCCGGAAGGGTATACTCTCCGCCCCGGCTCTGTACAGGATATCCCGGCAATGGTGCGGCTTTTTACGCAAGTGTTCCCCACCTATCCCAGTCCGGTCTACGATCCCGCTTATTTACTTAAGTCCATGCGCACAGGCAGCAGCTATTATTTGCTGCTGACAAACGACAGAGAAGAGATCGTCAGTACTATCTCCGCGGAAATAGATGAACGTCATTGTCATGCAGAGGTGACAGATTGCTCCACATTGCCTGCATACCGGGGCAAAGGTTTAATGAGTGCCGTTTTGACGGTCCTTGAGGATAAAATGGAGAAAAAAGGCATTGTAAACCTTTACAGCATCGCCAGAGCAACATCTCCCGGTATCAACATTGTTTTTCGCCGTCATGCCTACACTTACGGAGGCCGGTTTATCAAAAACTGTAATATCAGCGGAGGTTTTGAGGATATGAGCCTGTGGTTCAAACAACTAAATAATTTTTAGGTGAATACTCAGTTTCTAAAATTCCGACCCCCAAAATTTTTTCGGTATCAGAGCAATAACCACCGGGGTGTCCGAGCCGCTGGGAGGTGTGTAAATGAATTCGGCCGTCTCGCCCGCTTCCACTACCCCCAGCACAGCAGCACGGTTTAGACCGGTAAAGTGGTCTGTCGCGGGAACTCTGTAAGCATTTCCGTCAGGGGCTTGAAAAGCCCCCCTGAAGATGCTGCCCCGGGGGTTTAATAAAACACCCGTTTTTTCCGGTGCGGATATCCTGATCCGGTAAACCGTGCCGTAATTGCCGAAACTTTCGACCAGATCCCCTGTCAATGGGTCTACACCATCAACCCAGGTGTCAAACCGGGAATCTTCCTTCCCTAAAATAATTTTTTCCTCTCTTTCACCATTCACCTGAATGGTAACCAGACAGTCCCCGCCGGGAAAAACGCCCCGTACTTGTTGGAAGTGCCTGGGCAGCACAGGGAGGGAAAGCAGGTAATCAGGCAGATTATCCGGTTCGTTTTCCGGCGGGGCCGGCATTTCCGTTAGGAGTTGCATTTCCGGCGGGGCCGGATCAGGTGCCTTCTCCGGCCCCATAACAACACTTAAGGTCAAGACGCCGTCTGCCTGAAAGTCCTGCATATCTGTGACTGCTTCCTGATACTTAAGGGAACGAGAGCCAGGATTTAAAATAAGCTTCTCGCCCGGTTTAATACTGACAGGGCTGGTTGGCTGTGAAGCTAGGTATCTTATTGCCACTGTTTGTCCCAGGCTCATATAATCACTTAACGGACCTCCCGCACCGGATTTCAATGTTCTCAGAGTAACAGCTTCCGGACCGTTGTTTTCTGCGATAATATACAGACAGAGCTTTTCAGCGGAATCATTCAAATGATGATAGAACAACCGGAAATTAGCCGAGACTTCACTCCGGTAAAGAATACCCGGCCCGGCCACCTCCTCCGGATTGTTGCTCATATGCACCACTGGTCCGCTCCGCTTAAAAATGGTGCTTTCATTTGCATCATACTGATTAAAATTTATATTATCCCCATTCTCAAATATTTCACCATAAACAGGCTTTAAGAACTTAAAAGCCGTTTCGGTCATGAGCCTTTCAGTGGAGACGGTAAAGCTTGCCGAGACGGTTTCACTCCAATTTCCCGCGGTATCCTTAATTCTTAAAAATAACAGGTACTCACCGGGACGAAAAAAAGCCCTGGGAGCGTTGCTGACACTCCGGGAATCTCCTGCAAGCAGGCAGCTCCACTCCTCCGCGGCGATACCTTCTCCGTCTTCATTTTGGAATGTATAGCTGTATTTTGCTTCTTCTCCGATTTTAAGATGGTTATTCAGGAGCCCCAGCGAGGTAATAACCGGAGGCATATTAATTTTAACAGGTTCTTCAATCTCCTCAATAACTTCAGTAACGGTAATAGCCTTATCGACGGCATTATATGCAATGTGCATTTCCAGGTGCTCCGCCAGAAAACGGAGCGGGACCAGGGTACGTCCGTCCATGAGGAAAGGAGGACGGGTAATCTCTACTTCCTGTTCGTTTAAGAAAGACTGACCTGTTTTCAAAGACAGTTCTAAGTTCAGATCATTTTTCATAATCTGAACTGATTCAGCAGTTAAATCCCAATTGACTACAGCACCAATAATCTGTTCGGCAACAAAACGCACGGGCAAAAATGTCGTCCCCTCCAGTACTACGGGCAAAACATCAAGCTGATAAGGAGAATCATTCAGTAAGGCCTCCTTGCTGCCAAGGGTTAATACGACCTCTCTTGCGGCTTCCCGGGCATATGCGGCAGTATGGCCGGGTCGGAGAAATAGCGCTGTCAGTAGGGCGGTGAGGGTTAAGACAATACAAAATTTCCTGAATAGCATAAATACCTCCCGGTCTTTCCTTATTTTCCTTTTTCTACTTCTTAGACGCCTTTTCTCTTCGGAAGGTTTTATGCTTTTTTCGTCTAAAAATTATTTTGTAATTATCTCCGCTTCCGCTTCACTTGCCGGTACCCCTGCAGCCCGATCGCTTCGCCATAACCCCATTATTACTCCCCCAATAATCAATATTCCTCCCATCAAATGCAAAAAATACAAATTTTCACCGAGGACCAGGGGTGAGAGGATAACTGCATAGAAAGGAATAAGATTATAAAAGACCGTGGCTTTAATCGCGCCTATTTTACTTACCGACCAGTTCCAGCAGATAAAGGCAGCTACTGAGGCAAATATTCCCAGATAAATAAAAATTCCCATTACCTCCCCGGTTATTTTCGGAGGCATTTGCTGCACCTCATTGTATACTGCCGGAGAAAGCAGTAAAACACCCAACCAGTTGGCATAGGCAGTAGCCGGCAAAACCGGAAAGCTCCTTGTAAGAATCCGCACAAAAATGGTATAGAGTCCCCAGATAACTGTTCCAAGCAAAATCAACAGATCCCCGCGGTTCATCTGCAAATGAAAGAGCATTTCCGGATTCCCTCTGGAGGCAATAAGGAAAACGCCTGTGACCGACAACAAAACCCCTACCCAGAGACGCCAACCGGCCCTTTCACGCAGCAAGATCACGGCCATCAACATTGTCACCAAAGGATTGAAGCCATTGACCAGCGTGGCGTTAATGGCCGTTGTGTATGATAGCCCCATATAAAGAACGGTATTAAATAAAAACACACCGGTAAAAGCCATCGCCGCAATATAAATCCACTGTCTGCCGCGCGGCACAGGCCAGCGGTACCAAAAAGCCATACCGGCAAAAATAATGGCGGAAACCGTAAAACGCCCAAAGCACATGGTAAACGGCGAGACATCGCTCGCCAGAAGCCTGCCCAGAACAAAATTGGTACTCCAAAAAAAGGTCCCCAACGTTAAAAGCAGGTAAGGAAAGCGGCGGTCTGTGGAAAGTGAAGAGATATTCATTTTGTTGCCTCCTTAACTCCTCTTTTCATTATATACTCCAGGGATATGTATTAGCAAAAGAATAGCTTAGTAAATCAGGGCGCCCTGTACGGCGCCCTGATTTACATTCTAGTCAAGAAGTTCTTTTCATAATTTTTTGCCATAACTGAAACAACATATTTTACATGGCGACTGTGCCGCCTTTTTTACCTTTAAACGCTCTGTTAATGATATCAATATACTCATTTGCTTCGGCTGACGGGGCCGGTGTGATGTAGGTTACGACTACCAGCACAATCACTCCTAAAACCATCGCCGGAAGGCCTGGGAGAAACCCAAACTTAAGACTTGCCGGCAGCCATCCAACAGTCAGGAAAATTAAGAAAAACTGCGAAATGATAATTGCCCAAAACGCCGCTGCTTCCGTGCAGCGTTTCCAGTACAGCGCCCCGAACATGGGTATCCAGTTTAAGGCAAAACCAGCGAAGGCAAATTCAATAATCTTAATAATCCCGGCAACCTTGGCTAAAGCAAGGAAGTAACCTACAACAGCCAGAATCAAAACGATCATCCTGGTTATCTTTACTGCAGCTTCACCGGTCGGCGGTTTTTTCGATTTCATCAGAAAATCTTTGACGATAATAGTAGATGCCGCCATTAACTGGGAGTCGATAGTGGACATCAGCGCGGCAAAAATAGCGGCCCCCAACAAGCCGACAACCCAGGGAGAGGCAAAGTGCGCAAGCAGCATAGGCATTATACTATCCGACGCTGACCCAACCAGGTCGGGGAAAACTGTCTTGCCCCACATGCCGCAATAAGCCATAACAAAAAAGATTATCGCGCCGCCGAGGGGGTAAATCATAGCCATTTGCTTTACGCTCTTGGGGTTTTTGCCGGCCAGGATCCGCATGAAGACCTGGGGAAACATGGTCACGGAAAAGGTTAAAATAACTCCGTAACTGAAAAATTGTTGCCAGGACATTTTGCTGCGATCCAGAAGATGCGGGTAATCTTGCAAAACACCTGCTGTAGCCTTAGCAGGCCCGCCGAGGGCGTAGGCCACAATTAAGAAAATTACTACTCCACCAACTAAAAACACTGCTGTCTGGAATGTATTGACCCAGGCCGCTCCGCGCAAGCCGCCTGCCAAAAGATAATACAAAACAACTACCGTAACCAGCAAGGCTCCCAGCCAGTAAGGGATAAATCCTTTGGTTATTTCCTGCAATGTCACGGCGCCTCCCATGAGACCCGTCATTAAATATGGAACAGTGTAAACAATCAAGAAAAGGGCACTTATATAAGCCAGCCGCGGGCTCTTCCACCGGCCGGAAATCATCTCAGAAATGGTCATATAACCGAACTTTTGAGCGATGACATAAGCCCGGCCGCCCAGCACATAGAACAAAAACGGCGTACCCCAGGCCCAACACGACACGAAGTAAGGCCAGGCAACCCAACCCGCGTGATAAGCGGTACCGGGAATACCTATTAATGTTACCGCCGAAATGTTAGCGCCAAAAACACTTCCGAAAAGTACCCACATTCTAAATTCCCGGCTCGCCATGGCATAATCCTCAAGACTTTTTTTGGAATACTTGGTACTCCACCAGCCGATCCCAACAATAAATAGAGTATATATAATCATCATTACTATCGTATAGCCAACTTCCGGAGTCATCATATTTCCCCCTTTAAGTTTAATTAATAATATATTAATTATCTATTATCTATTATCTATTATAAAATTATTATCAATTATTTGAATATTTTAATCACAATAATACATTTATTAAGATTAGAAAACACAATGCCCTACTCTTCACCGTCAGACCATAAATATTTACAGGTAATTATTACGACCATCCAACCCACAAACCAGATAAACAATTGGTACAGCATCGGATAAGTTAACCAGCCGAAGACAAAAGGCTCAATTTTCCACCCGTACCACCACCAGTCGACACGGATAATCAACAAGACTGCAAAAAGAAGATACATTAAGAAATTTAAAGTACTTTTTTGACCTTCATTTAGCATTTTTAAACATGCCTCCTATTTTCAATTTTTTGGTTTAGAGTAATTTATTTATAATAATGTATGAAACAAGATATTTTTTTGCCGGTTAAATATTATCTAATATTGGAAAATTACAGCACTAAACCCAATTTTTATCTCAATACGATGTCAGCAGTGCGGGAATAGCCCATTTCATAAGAAATTCATGATATAAACCGATAAATTATGCCGTAGGGGAGAACCCCTTCACAACAAATGCTGGGTCAATAATCGAGAAGATGGACTCGCTTTCCGCTAAGCATCATGCAGGCAGAATATGAAGCAAACATATTAAAATTGACGCCTGCAGTATTAGTATGAAAATGTACGGGTTTTGGGAATTTAATATAAATATTAACATATTATTTGATGGTAGCGAGAAAGTATTCGGGATACCTAAGCGTCTGCGAGTCCATTTTTATCAGTAAGTAAGCGGCACTTACAAATCCAGTGTCACAAAGCCTGGAGAACAAAAGAGTCTAATACGTTTCACACTGCCGGATATTTAACTTCCAAATTATTTTGAGCCGGCCAATTGCCTGAGTTTGAACCGCTGAATCTTGCCGGTTGCAGTTTTCGGCAGTTCGTCAATAGCCTCAATCCAGCGCGGGAACTTGTATGGAGCAATTGACTTCTTAACAAATATTTTTACTTCTTCCATAAGTTGATCAGTAACTTCGATACCTTCCTTGAAAACAACATACGCTTTTGGCTTAATCAGCCCATCATTATCCGCAGCACCGACAACGCCGCATTCCAGCACTGCCGGGTGCTGCATCAGTGTCGTTTCCACTTCCACCGGAGAGACCCATATGCCGCCGGCTTTGATCATGTCGTCACCCCGGCCGGCATAAGTAAAATACCCCTCTTCATCCATAACGTACTGGTCGCCGGTATAGAACCACTCGCCCTGGAAGGTTTTTTTAGTTTTTTCATGTTTATTCCAGTAGCACGCCGCAATACTGTCGCCTTTAATCATCAAAATGCCGGCTTCACCGGTAGGCAGAGTATTACCGTCACCATCCACAATCTTAGCCTCGTAACCCGGCACTAACATACCGGTACTGTCGGGTCTGGATTTACCTATCCTGTTGCTTATATAAATGTGCAAAATTTCTGTCGACCCAATCCCGTCAAGGATTTCAATGCCCCATTTTTCTCTCCACTGCTTCCAAACAGCTCCCGGCAGTGCCTCACCGGCCGAAATGCCCAGCCTGATCGAACTCAAATCATATTTTGTCTCAGCGTCTTTTATCTGCAACATGGCGTTGTATGACGTCGGCACCCCAAAGAAAAGAGTCGGCTTGTATTTGGTTAAAACACTGTAGACATGATCGGGCTGGGGACGGTCCGGATGTAAAACGATCGACCCGCCCACATAAAATGCAAAATACAGGCCGTTGCCAAGACCGTATGCGAAAAATAACCTTGCTACCGAATAAGTTCTGTCATTTTCATTAATTTCCAGGATACCTTTGGCATATAACTCAGAGCTGTAGCTCATATCGTGATGTAAGTGAACGGTTCCTTTGGGAAAACCGGTTGTTCCGGAGCTATATAACCAAAAAGCCGCATCATCCGGTGAAGTAGGAGCGGTTTCACATTCAGTTGAGAAATTGTTAATTAATTCGCTAAAATTAAGGGTGCCCTCAACCTCTCCTATTACAATGATATTTTTTAAGAATATTAGTTCATCTTTCACCTTAAGAACAATAGGCAGCAGCTCTTTACTGACGACAAGGGCTTTCGCCCGGCTATCATTTAAAAGGTAGCGGTAATCTTCCGGCATCAACATAGTGTTGGTCGGGATGGGCACTGCGCCTATTTTCATGGCACCAAAAAATGTATAGACAAATTCCGGACAGTCAAACGTCAGCAGCAGTACTCTGTCTTCCATCCCTATTCCCAATGATTCCAACGCATTACCGGTGCGATTAACACTATCCAGTACCTGCTTGTAGGTAATTTCATCATCTTTGTGGTAAATTGCTATTTTGTCGCCTCGCCCTTGCTGAACGTTCCAGTCGACAAAACGTTCCGCAGCATTAAACTTCTCCGGAAAATTAAGCTGCAATGAGTCCAAATGAATACCTCCTTAACGCTAATATTTGCAACATCCTGTCAAACTTTTCTTCTCTGTTACTATTATCCGGCCTCAACCCCTTTCCCTAATGTTACCTTTATCGTTTGGGTAAGATACTATACATTTATTGTTTCCGTGTTTACCGGCAGTGGGGCTCATAAAGTCACCTCCTTTTATATTCTGTTTTTCTTTTCATATCTCCTTGTCTGTCCGTTGCGAAAACATCGTTCTTTGTAAATGTCGGCTAATTCTCTAAAGTCGATAAAAAAAATTTTGCTGTAAAGAATATACTTTTCAATATCTTAATGCAATATAAATGCCAATTTGACAAATCTATGCTAAAACCATTGAAACCGAAACCTTTAGCTTTAAAATCCTTAATTAAACATAAAAGCATAATATAATTATTTCATTTTTGAAAATTATTCTTTAGATAATTGCAAAATAGAAAACTATGAATTTTGAATTAATACTGAGCTGCAGGATTTGCAGGCAGGAAACGGGGAGCAACCGGTCCGGCGGTTGCCCGAATGCCCCTAATTGCTAATTTTCCCTATAGTGTTATTTAATCTTGAAAAAAAGTCTGGTATAATAATTTCATAAAAAAAGCCTTAATTAAAAGGCTTTTTCTTTAAGGAAGTGTATGAAGATTGTCGGAAGAAATAACTGTAGAAAAAGCTCTAAAATTAAAGAAACCTGTCTTTATTGATTTGCGTTCCCCATCGGAATTTTTAAGGGGTTCAATCCCGGGATCTGTTAACATTCCGCTCTTGGACGACGAGGAACGGGAAATTATCGGTTTAATCTATCGGCAGGATCAACAAAAAGCCCGCATGAAGGGAATTTCTTTTGTTTCTCCCAAACTTCCGGAAATAACCGGCCAGATTGGAAACATTAGTCATCAGGGAACACCCGTCCTCTACTGCTGGAGAGGTGGGATGCGCAGTAAAAGCCTTTATACTCTCCTCACGGGCATTATGGATTTTCCTATCTATCGACTGGAAGGAGGCTATAAATCATACAGACGTTATATTCTTGAAAGACTGGAAGAATATAAACTACCGATGCCTTTATTTGTGTTAAACGGCCTCACGGGTACCGGAAAAACAGAAATTTTGGCCATATTGGAAAACCTGGGTTGTCCGGTTCTCGACTTGGAGGCTCTTGCTCGACACAGAGGATCTGCTTTTGGCCACCTGGGCCTTCCCCGCCCAAGGTACCAGAAGGATTTTGACGGACTTCTTTGGAACCGTCTTGAGGAATTAAAAAATTGCGCATATCTTCTTGTTGAAGGAGAAGGGAAAAGAATCGGTTCCATCCACCTGCCGGACTTTCTCTACCAGGGTATTCTTTCCGGGAAACATATACTTTTAACATCTTCTCCGGCAAAACGGGTAGAAAGACTTTTAAAAGAATATACCCCGGGTACGGAAGAAGAAATTGAAACTGTCATCAGAGCAATCCAATCCTTAAAAAAATACCTCGGACACGTGAAGACAGAACAATTTATCTCCCTGGCAAAAGAAAAAAATTTTCAGGAGTTGGTTACCCGATTATGCCGCACATATTATGACCGGCTTTACAAAGATTCAAAACCGGAAAATACCTCTTTTATCCTGGAGGTTGACAGCAGTAATCCCAAGGAGGCAGCTCTGAGGATTAAGGGCTTTATTGAAGCAGAAGTCGGAAACTGCCTGGCAAGCCGTCATCATTAAATTAAACAATAGGAATAAGAAATAAGGAGGTAATTAAGTGACTATCTATGATCATGCTCATGCTCTGGTTAAAGCAATTAGAGCTTCTTCCGAATATAAAAATTTTAAAAACGTACAGGAAAAGTTGCAGAAAGATAGCGGTGCAAAAAGAATGCTTGCCGATCTTCGCAAAACCCAATGGAATTTGCAGAAGCAAAAATTATCCGGTCTTGAAATAGCTCCTGAGCAGGAAGAACAACTTTCCCGTTTGCTGGAAGTAATAAATTTAAATCTCGTTGTTAAAGAATATCTGGAAGCAGAATACAGATTTAGCATTGTTTTGACTGATATCCAAAAAATTATCGGCGAGGCTATGCAAGATATTATTTCTCCGGAACTTTGGGATCAGGAAGAAGACAACAAAAAACAAAATCTTTCCGAAAAGGATTAACCTGGACACAGGCGAAAGAGGGGGACGGTTTTATCGTCTTCCCACGAAGAGCTAAGCAGGGGGAAGGCTGCTGTCTTCCCTTTTTTCAACGGTGACACACCTCTCTTGCAGGAATAACCTTTAATGTCCCCACGACCTCCGCTTCGTAGTGGCAACGCTAAATAGTTCCGCAGCTTCGCTTAAAAAACGGCTGTTCCCAAAAACCGGGAACATATTACTTGATCACTTCTTCCTCCGCCTGATCTTCCTCCTGGTCTTCCGCTGGTTCCTCGTTGTTCTGCCGGAAAGGCGTAATGCGGCTCAGGACATGATCCTCGCTGTCGACAAATTCCCAAACAGCATTTTCATGGTCAACTGCCTGGCGGTCTACAGTAACAACATGAAAGTATTTATCCCTTGGCTCCACCAGTACTTTGACCCCCACTTCGTCGACCCGGGAGTCGACATCCATACGCTGGATTTCACCATTGACGGCAAATACGGCAATCTCCTCCGCTGCGTTAAAGGGATAATCGGGAAGGTTTAACCCCATCTCATTAGCAACCCTGATCCATTCATCATAATCGCCAACAACAGTAAAAGATGCAGGTGAAGTAATTTCTCCCCAATCTGTCGTGGTAAAGGCCAGACCTTCTTCCAACTCAACCGGCCCGGTCGTTGTTTCCACGCGGAAAAAATTGTCGTAAACCGTAAGTCCTACCAGCAAGACCAGCAAAAACAATAGTGGAACCAGTCGTCGGGCTTCAACAACAAAAAAATTGCCTTTTCTTTTCATTATTATCCCCCCTGCAAGCGCTTTCTTCCTTGATCTTATGCAGAGGGTAATCAAGATATGACCAACCCTTAATTAAAAAACGAAATTTTTACCCGACAAATTGCCCCTGGAGAAAACCGCTCAAGCTCTCTTCCAGACGAATATTCAGCATATTTCCTCTCCAGTTCCCTTCACCCAATTTAACTTTAACACGGAGGTAATTGGAAGTAAGGCCTTCCCAGAGCCCCTTCCCTTCCGAAAGATTTTCCTCTTTTTCCAGAAGAACGGAAAGAGTACGTCCTAAAAAAGCATCCTGGAAAGAGCGGGCAAGTTCTTCTCCCAATAAGATCATTTTTCTACTCCGCCTTTCCTTCTCTTCGGGCGGAACTTGCGGAGTCATTTGGGCAGCCCCGGTTCCCTTACGGGGAGAGAATTTAAAAACATGAAGACGGCTGAAGGCTGAACGCCGCACAAATTCCAGGCCTTGCTGAAAGTTATCCTCGCTCTCTCCGGGGAATCCTACTATTATATCTGTACTTAGCGCCAGATCCGGAATTGCACCGTATAATCTCTTCAATAACTTGCTAAAATACTCAGTTTGATAGGGTCGTCCCATCCTCCGTAAAATAGTATCGTCTCCGCTTTGCAGCGGGATATGAAGATGACGGCAAATTTTCTCATTCCGACAAATCGTTTCGATTAAATCTTCCTGAATATCCGTCGGTTCCAGAGAGCTCAAACGAATCCTTTCAATACCTTCCACAGATACGGCCATTTGCAAAAAGGAAGCTAAATTTATGCGGGGGGTAAGATCAATACCGTAAAGCCCCAGGTGAATTCCCGTCAGAACTACTTCCTTAAAACCGCTGCGCCCTATTTCCCGCAGATAATGTATTCCTCTCTCCGGGGTGAGACTGCGTAGCGGTCCTCTGGCCAGGGGAATGACACAATACGTACAAAACTGCCGGCAGCCGTCCTGTATCTTTAAGAAAGCCCTGGTTCTCCCCTGTTCGGGGGTCCAGGGCATCTCTTCAAAAACTTCTTTCGTTTCCCCAGTGTAAGGACGAACCCGGTTTCTTTCTATTTTTCCTGCTGCTTTTTCTTTAACCAGCTCAGGTAAGAGCAGCCTTTCTCCAGTGCCGGTAAAAAGGTCCACCTCCGGAAGCAATTCAGCTTCTTGCGGATCGACCTGTGGGTAACACCCTGTCATAACTACCAAAGCCTCAGGGTTTGCCTTTTTAAGTCTGCGAATCAGTTGTCTGGATTTCCGGGCAGCCTGATGGGTGACCGTACAAGTATTGACAATGTAAACATCTGCTATTTCCTCATCTTCAACCACAGTAAAACCATGCCGGCGAAATTGCTCTTTTAAAGCTTCCGACTCAAAATAGTTTACTTTACAACCCAGCGAATATATGGCTGTTTTTAATTGTTCGGGAGGCCTGTTCAAAAAAGTAACCCCTTTCACCAATCATAGTAGTACATAAGAATGGAGAGAACAGCTATGGGGGCTGTTTCTGCCCTTAATATACGGGGACCCAGACCTACAGCATGCACTCCCGGAATCTTCCGCATTTGACCCATTTCTTTCTCAGAAATTCCGCCTTCCGGGCCGATAAAAAGTCCTATTTTTTGCAGTCCCCCCGGCAGTGTTTCCAGGGTTTGACGTAAACCGATATTTTTTTCTTCTTCCCAGGGGACAATAATCGCATCAAGTTGTTCTTTCTGCCAGTAGAGCAGCATCTCATCAAATTCAAAAGGCAGTGTGACGGGAGGAATCAAGCTCCGACGACACTGCCCCGCGGCAGACCCGGCTACATTTTGCCAGCGTCTACCTTTTTCTTCTTTCTTTTGCCTGGGCAACCTGAGAATAGATCTCTCCGCCAGAACAGGAATAATTTTTTTTACTCCGAGTTCAACGGATTGTCGAATGACCTGATCCATCTTTTCTCCTTTAGTAATTCCGGGGAAAAGAGTCACATCCAGGACAGGTTCGTTTGTAGAAACCGCGGCCCCCAGGATGACGGCTTCCCCCTTCTGTTCTTCCAGCCTTTCGAGACGGGCTTGAAAAGCTCTCCCCTTTCCATCCGACAGTATCAGCAGGTCGCCTTTGCGCGAGCGAAGAACTTTCAGATGACGGAGAACATCCTGGGGGAGGCAAACATTAGTTTGTTGAAATGCTTCAGGAGAGAGAAAAAACCAAGGTCCCATTCGTATCTCCATGTTATGACGATAAGTTATGACGATTTTATGACGATTTACCGCCAAGGGTATCTTTGACCCGATGAATAAATCCTTTTTCCTGGCTTGCCGAAATATCCAAACCGCTTACCTGGGCAAATTCTTGAAGTATTTTTTTCTGTTTTGTACTGAGTCGCCTGGGGACTTCAACATTTATCTTAACCAGTTGGTCCCCCTTTCCAAATCCTCTTATACTGGGAACTCCTTTACCTTTTAATCGAAAAACCGCTCCCGGTTGAGTTCCTTCGGGAATGCGCAATTTTGTCTTGCCGTCAATGGTCGGGATTTCAATTTCTCCCCCCAAAGCTGCATAAACAAAGCTAAGGGGTATTTCGCAAAGCAGATCATTATCCTGGCGCGTAAAAACTTCATGGGAACGAACAAAAATTACAACATAAAGATCTCCCGGAGGACCGCCTTTTTTACCGGCTTCCCCTTCTCCGGTTATTCTTATCTTCGAACCGTTATCCAGCCCTGCCGGCAACTTTACCTCAATTTTTCTTTCGCGGCTTACCCGTCCCTCTCCCCGGCATTTTGGGCAGTGCTCTTTAATAATACGCCCCTCTCCGTGACAGGCCCCACAGGGTTTAACACTGATAAAACTGCCAAAAGCTGTATTTCTTGAAACTTGCTGCTGTCCCGTTCCATGACAAACCTGGCATGTTACAGGTTCCGATCCGGCTTTTGCACCGCTTCCTCCACATTCCGGACAATTCTCCAGACGGTGCAGACGGATGAAGGTATCTTTCCCCTTGACAGCTTCTTCCAGCGTAATTTCAAGATCATAACGCAAATCAGATCCCCGCTGAGGCGCAGATTCCGATGCGCGCCGCCCTGTAGAAAAACCGCCCCCGAAAAATGCGTCAAAAATGTCCTCAAACCCTGAAGTAAAGCCCCGCATGTTGTCAAACCCGCCAAAGCCCTGAAAAGATTCTTCCTGGTGGCCAAAACGGTCATAGTTTGCCCTTTTCTTGGGATCACAAAGGACATCGTACGCTTCTTTAATTTCTTTAAATTTTTCTTCTGTTTTCTTATCTCCAGGGTTAACATCGGGGTGGTACTGCCGGGCCAGCTTCCGATAAGCTTTTTTTATCTCTTCCGGCCCGGCTTCCCTGTTAATACCAAGTACTTCATAATAATCCCGCTTAGACATTATCCGCCCACCCTTTTATACAGCCTTAAAATTTTTATTTCTTTTTCGACTACTTTTTATCGTCATCATCCACGACTTCGTAATCGGCATCCACCACATCATCCTGCTTTCCTCCGCCCGCTGCTCCGCCTCCCGGACCGGCGTTCTCTCCTCCCGTTCCGGCTTGCTGTTCATTTCTTACCTGTTCATAGAGAAGGGAAGATATTTCGTGGAGGCTGGAATTGAGGGAATCCGTGGCAGCTTTTATTTTTGAAATATCATCGCCGCCGGCAGCATCCTTCAGTTCCTGGATTGCTTTCTCCAGCTTTTCCTTTTTATCCCCGGTAATTTTTTCACCGAGTTCACGTATAGTTTTTTCCGCTGAGTAAACGAGAGAATCGGCCTGGTTTTTCGCTTCGGCCAGTTCTTTGCGTTTCTTATCCTCCTCGGCATTCTGTTTGGACTGTTTCACCATATCTTCAATGTCCTCATTAGAGAGACCCGACGAAGCGGTGATGGTCACTTTTTGTTCTTTTCCGGTCCCGAGGTCCTTGGCGGAAACATTAACGATTCCGTTAGCATCTATATCAAAGGAAACCTCGATTTGCGGTATGCCGCGGGGAGCCGGGGGAATCCCGTCCAGCATAAAGCGGCCGAGGGTTTTGTTATTCGCGGCCATGGGACGTTCTCCCTGGAGCACGTGAATCTCCACACTGGTCTGGCTATCCGCGGCAGTAGAAAAGATTTGTTTTTTTGAAGTGGGAATTGTTGTATTACGTTCAATAATTTTGGTAAAAACCCCGCCCAGAGTCTCAATCCCCAAAGAAAGCGGTGTTACATCCAGGAGCAGGACATCTTTTACCTCTCCGGAAAGGACGCCTGCCTGAATAGCGGCACCCATAGCGACCACCTCATCAGGGTTGACTCCCCGGTGGGGATCTTTACCCAGAATATCTTTGATAACCTTTTGAACAAAGGGTACCCTTGTTGACCCTCCTACCAGCAGCACTCTGTCAATACCGGAAGGATCAAGCCCCGCATCGGAAAGAGCCCGTTTGATCGGCCCGACCGTCTTATCCACCAGGTCGGAAATCAGTTCTTCAAATTTTGCCCGCGTAAGATTAAGATCCAAATGCTTGGGACCGTCTGCCGTAGCTGTAATAAAGGGAAGATTTATGTTTGTAGTGGTGACGGTAGACAGCTCTATCTTCGCTTTTTCGGCAGCATCTTTTAAACGCTGCAGCGCCATGCGATCTTTCCCTAAATCAACACCTGTTTCTTTTTTAAACTCAGATACCAGATAATCGGTAATTCTCTGGTCGAAGTCATCCCCGCCCAGACGGTTATTCCCGCTGGTTGACTTCACTTCAAAGACCCCTTCACCGAGTTCAAGGATGGAGACGTCAAACGTACCTCCACCCAAATCGTAAACCAGAATAGTATGGTCTTCCCCTTTATCCATACCATAAGCCAGGGCAGCCGCTGTCGGTTCGTTGATAATGCGCAGAACTTCCAGTCCGGCTATTTTCCCGGCATCCTTGGTAGCCTGCCTTTGACTGTCACTAAAGTAAGCAGGGACAGTAATGACCGCCTTATCAACTTTTTCTCCGAGATAACTTTCAGCATCTGTTTTAAGTTTTTGCAAAATCATGGCGGAGATTTCTTGTGGCGTATAATTCTTGCCGTCAATTTCAACTTTGTAGTTTGAGCCCATTTCCCTCTTGATGGAGGCAATGGTACGTTCAGGGTTGGTAATTGCCTGCCGTTTGGCAACCTGACCGACAATCCTCTCTCCATCCTTTGTAAAAGCAACAACCGAAGAAGTCAACCTGCTGCCTTCCGCGTTAGAGATAATCTCAGGTTCTCCTCCAACCAAAACAGCGATAACAGAGTTGGTTGTTCCCAGGTCAATACCTACTACTTTTGACATTTTAAACCCTCCTTATTAAATATTAAAACAGTTAGTAATAACTCTAATAATTATTTTCACAGTTTATTCACAAGAAACTTTGACCATACTTACCCGCAAAACTTTATCTTTCATCAGATATCCCTTTTGAATTTCTTGAAGAACAGTTCCGGGAGCATGTTCCGAATCTTTCTCCTGAAGGACAGCTTCATGATAATTGGGATCAAAAGGCTTTCCCCGGCATTCAATGGGGACGACACCCTCTTTTTCCAGAATTTCTGTAAACTGCCTGGTAATCATGGATAGTCCTTCCACAACAGCATCTCTTGCTTCAGCTGAAGCGGAGGAAGCTCTCTCCAGGTTATCCAACACCGGCAACAACTTTTGAATAAAACCAAAGTTTGCGTATTCTTCCAGCGTCTCTTTTTCCATCCGCATCCGCTTGCGATAATTATCAAAATCAGCCTGCAGTCTGAGCAATCTCCCGGTTAATTCCTGTTTTTCCTGCTCTATCTCCTCTATTCTAGACTGCAACTCAGCTGCTCTATCCGGAGAATTATCTCCGGTCTCTTCCACCGTCGTACTTTCCGCCCCATTGACCGGGATTTGCCCTCCTTCATCATTTTCCTTCAGATTAGTATTAATAACTGAATCTTCCCCAGGTTGTTTTTCCTCCTCCTTATCCGGAGGAAAGTGCCGGTCTTTTTCCATCAAATTTATCACCGCCTTTTTAGCTTTTCTTGACCCTCTTTTATAATTTTTGTAAAGAATTAACGACATGCTGCAGGACGGCCACAGTTTTGGAGTACTCCATCCGGGTAGGCCCCAGCAACCCAATCGTGCCGACAACTTCTTTCCCGAGACAATAAGTAGTCATGACAAGACTACATTCCTGGACCTCTTTCAGAACATTTTCTTTGCCTATTTTAATAACTACGCCTTCTACACCGACTACTGGACTGGCCAGTAATGTTGCGAGCAGGGAATGCTGCTCAAAGAGAGTAAGCAAAGCTTTTACTTTTTCAATATCCCCAAACTCGGGTTGATTTAGTATATTGGTCGTTCCACCGAGGAAAACTCTTCTTTCATCCTCCGCGAGACTTTCCTCCAATAAAGTAAAAGTATCCTCCAGAAATTTAACATGAAAGTATAGGTCCCGGCGTAGTTCCCGAATTAAGGTTGCAGTAATTCTGTCTATGGTCAAACCCTTTAATTTACTGTTAAGGTAGGAGACAATACGGCTTAGTTCACTTATAGACAAAGTTTGGGGTAGGTTTATCAATTTATTTTTCACAAAACCGGTATCCGTCACCAGGACAAGTAAGCCTCTTTGCATATCTACAGGCATAATTTGGAGTTTCTTAAAAGCGCTCTTTTTTAAGTGCGGTCCTAGAATTAACGAAGTATAATTGGTCAAAGAAGAAAGAAGCTGGGATGTATGTTTAATAATCTCTTCAATTTCTCTTAGTTTGCGATCATGAAATACTTTTCTGATCGACACTTTCTCTTCATCCTTTAAAATTTCTGCCTCCATAAGCTCATCCACATAAAAACGATATCCTTTTTGGGAGGGAATTCTTCCTGCGGAGGTATGTGGCTGAACAAGATAACCCATTTCCTCCAGATCGGCCATCTCATTTCTTATGGTGGCAGGACTTAATCCAATTTTATAGCGCCTGGCGATGGTTCTTGAACCTACAGGTTGGGCTGCTTTGACATAATCGATAACCACTGCTCGCAGGATCTCTTTCTTCCGGGCACTGAGACTCATTCCTGCCTCCCCCTTGCTTACTTAAAATTAGCACTCCGGTGTTGAGAGTGCTAAGGCCCTGTCTAAACAATACCATCACCTTAAAATTTTGTCAAGATTAACTCACCATATTAAGGATAATCCCTGAAAAATATAAATTCAACCCTGCTATTAGTCCGGACATCAAAAAGCCCATCTTCACAGATCCGGAAAAAGGGAATAGCCGGGGTAGTCAGAGTCATCAGAGTTAAATGGGTATTTTCAAAAGGAGATCCCAGATCAGCCGCCGCCTGTTGAAACTTTTCCAATTTTTGGAGAAGGTCTTCGATAGGTTGGTCGCTGGAAAAACCTCCAACAGGCAGGGGCAGCTCGGCAAGAATGCTGCCGTCAGCGCAAACTACCGCCCCACCATGCAACTCCACAACTCTATTAACAGCCAGCGCTAAATCCCCTTCGTCGGCTCCCACAGCGACGATATTTGTCAGATCCCAGGCCATGCTGCTGGCCAAAGCTCCTCTTTTTATTTTAAATCCTTTGATTAAGCCTGTGAACTGCTTCCCCGGATTGGCCTGAAAATCAATGCAGGAAACTTTTAAAAGGTCTCTTGCGGGGTCGACTTTAATAATCCCGGCAGAGACTGGAACAATAAGGCGGCTCTCCTGCGTTACCAGTTCCGCAACTTGATCAATGACCCGAACCTTTACGGAATTAATATCAGCAGAAACCCGGAGCATAAAATCATCCGGGGCAAACTTTTTCGTCAAGCGGATAGCCTGGCGTGTCCATGCCGGAAAAGCATGTTTTCTCGGCTGCACAAGCAGTTCCCCCCGACACGCGATAACCCTTCCATTGCTGATCACGTACTCTGCATTAATGTTGTACAAGTCCGGCAGAATAACTATATCCGCGTATTTTCCCGGAGCAATCCCCCCAACGCGATCATCCAGTTTTAGATATCTGGCGGGATTTATTGTGGCCATTTGAATAGCCGAAACAGGATCAAATCCCAGATCAACAGCTTTTTGCAGGATGACCTCCATATGCCCTTTCTCAACCAGCTGTTTAAGGGTCACGCCATCTGAAACCAGTGCCAAGTGCCGCAGATCCAGTTTCTTCTCTTTTATTTCGGCAATAGCTGCAAGATCCTGGCGGGTTTCTCCCTCTCTTGCCAAAACATATATTCCCAAACGGAGCCTCTCGATTACTTCATCCATTGTCGTGGGTTCATGACAGGAAGAAACTCCGCCGGCGATATAAGCGGCAAGTTTATTTCCTTTTGCCCCGGCAGAATGTCCGGCAACTATCTTCCCCTCTTTGAAGGTCTCTTCCATAAGTTCCAGAAGCCTTCTGTCCTCCTCAACTACAGGCAACCAGAATGTTTCTCCCATTCCCAAAATATCATCCCTTTGGAGAAGCTCCCTGAACTTTTCTTTATTGAACATTTTCGCCCGGGTTCCGGAGCTAAAAGTAAACATGGACGGGACAACGCCAAAAATCTTAACCGGCTGGTCTTGGCAGGATTCCATATATTCAATAATCCCCTGGTATCCCAGAGGGAAAGCTATCTCCATCAATTCGGTAACAATAGTGGTAGTGCCCCCCCTCATACCGTACCTGAGAAACTCGCTCACTGAACAATAAAATAACATGTGGGCATGGCTGTCGATAAATCCGGGAACAATAATTTTCCCCGCAGCATCGATTATCTCTGTACCCGGCCCCACTGTCTGCCGGACATTCTTCCCCACATAAGCAATCCGCTCTCCCTTTACAGCTAACCCATACCCTTCCAACAATTCTCCTGTATAGACATTGAGGAGTATTCCGTTAACAATCGCCAAATCTGCTTTCTCACTGCCTGAAGCTGTTCTGATTAATGCTGTTCTTTCCTGAAGATTCATTACCAATACCTCCATTTTATAACCAATATGCTCTTTTCACTCCGAGTAAAAATAAATTAAAATCAAATATTCACATATTTTCTCCAATTCGTGCATTTTTTCCTGCAACTTGACGTCCTGACTGCATGGTAAGCTTCCGGTCTGCATCTCGCCGGGACTTTGCACGGCCGGAAAAAATCGCACCTTGCCCGACGCTTCACCCGAGCTCCTGGTGTATACGATCTTTCGCTGTAGTGCTATTAAGAAGTTTTTATTCTCTTCTGTATTGTTTGTATCGCTTCTTTAACTTCGGCAGGAGTGCTAAAACGCCCGGCCGGATCCCGAGCCATTAAAGTCTTGATAATTTTCGTCAGTTCAGGATGTAGGAAAGTTTTATTAAAATGGGATATAAACCGGGTTTTGGCTTTCTGAAAAGAAAACAGGGATTTTCTAGATTGAATATCGAAGGGAAGGAAACCCGTCGCCAGTTCAAAAAGGATGACCCCGAGAGAGTAAAAATCCGCACGCTGATCAATACCTTCAAAGGCCATCTCTATATTCTGATCGTTATTAAAACGTCCGGGCCTGATATTATGAAAAAAACTTTTTTCTTTAAGACGTTCCGGAGCAGAATAAGATAAATTCCGTGCTAAAAAGGCATGTTTCTTAACTTCTTTTGTCGAGAACACTTTTTTGCCTTCCAAAACCCAAAAAAAATCAAAGCCGCTAATTTTAAGCTCATCATTTATGGAAAAAAGTATATTTTCCGGTTTTAACGCTCCGTGAGCGATCCCCCCATTATACCGGTAATAATAGGCAAGGGCATCACAGATCTGCACGGCTATCCCGGTGACAATTTCAGTCGGGGCAGGGGCCCAAGTTTTTATGACCGAGGCGAGATTTCTCTCCATGTATTCCATGGCGTAAAAAAAAGAGTCCTCGAAAAAACAATCTTCATAAACACGAACAATAAAAGAATTATTTTCTTCCATATTTCTCCATGATTTTAATATCCCCTGCATACGCCTGACAATGAGAGGATCTTCCAAAAGATCACCGGGTAAATATTTAATGGCAACTTTATAGCCTTTTTGCCTTTCTCTTCCCAGCAAAATCTGTCCGGCGGGACCGTTTCCGATAACCTCAAAGGCTTCGTATTTTCTCCAAAAATTTGGCCCCATACTCCGTTTATGAACAGCTTTTTTCAGATGAAATGAAGGGACAGATTCGCTGACATGCTCCCGCCACTCCTCCGCCTTAAAATAACACTCGCGCTGCAGGGCATTCTCCAACATTTCACAAAGCTCCAGAAAATCGGTTCCCAGGTTGGCATGCTGCTCGGGAGCGATCATCCTGGCCAAACTCTCCGCTTGAAGATAATTACCCTGGTACAAATAAACTCTCGCCAAACCTGCTTGAGCCCTCCAGTAGTAAGAACTTTCAGGAGGTATTTCCTCAAAATATTCTGAAGCTTGCTCCCAACGTTCTTCTCCTTCCCTGATTAACCCCAGGAGGTAGCGGCTTGATAAATAAGCTTCTCCTGCCCCACCGGTTAAAGCGCTGATTAAAGCTTCCGCTTTGCGAAAATCGTTGAGGAGATAATAAAGATAAGCCAGGTCCAGAGCTTCCCAGGGATCGCTATGTAAATCCTTTGCTTTTTCTAGAAAGTGCTTCGCTTCAATAAACATTCCCTGACGCCTGTAAAGCCTTCCCATTCTCAGCAGGATATCACCGTCACCTGGAGATAGTTCAAGCAGGCGGGCATAGAAACGCAGTCTGTCCATATCTGTTCGACAGTGCAGAAGAGCATCACGGTAAACAATTCGGGCCTCATCCAAGCCCCCTGGAGAAACATTTAAAACCCGTCCCAAATTCTCAGCAATTTCCAGGTCATCCGGATGATCGGCCAGGGCCTGCCGGTAGAGTTTCTCCGCTTCAGAAAGATAGTTGGGGCCCATAGTATAGAAAGTGCGGGCCATTTTTCTTACAACAGCAAAATCTCCGGGATAAAGAGCAAACAATTCTTGATAAAACTTCAAAGCTTCCGCAAAGAGCCCTTTCCCGGCCAAAAAATCTCCTACGCCGCTCAACAGGGAAAGAGACAACCGGTAAAGGAAGATATTCCTCCTTTTTTGATCTAAGTTTCGGGGAATGTAATCTTTTAAAAGGGCTAAAATCAGACTGCAAGTTTTTTTTAAGCTGTCATAACTTCCCGCAGTTCTCTGTATCTCTGCTGCTGAAAGAAGATTAAGAATTTTTTTTTGTTCCGACGGTAAATTTTCAGCCAGCATGGCACCCTTGCTTCCTTTTTTCCAAAATTCCCCTTCGAATAAGTTGCGACCGAATTCTTCACCGAAGATAAAACCAAGAAAGCCGGAAAGGATCTGTGGTAGAGGAAAATCTTTTTCCCGGTCCCCATATTTTTTATTCATGACTAATCTCCCTGGATTCACCTTTTCTTCATTTCAACATAGTTATCGATCGAAATATGATAATATTTACATTGTTCCGGGGAAAAGAACAGAAAAAAAATCCAGGCAGCGATGACAATCGAGAAAGTAAGAGCGACCGGCAAAAAGTATTGAGACTCCTTTTTCTTCCAGGATAAAACGAAACACCGGGATTAGAGTTTCATCTGCCGCCAGTAACTCATGAATTCCTCTTTCTGCCGTATTCAGTCCCCAATAAAGAAAGACAATTAGACCGACAAAGCCAATAAGGACGACAAGTAACGTTTTCCAGTTCAAGAGAACAGGCCCCCCTCTAAAGGTTGATAGCCTGTACTCTTAACAGGAAAGCGTCCTTTTATACCATTATCAGGCAGGTAGAATTCAGAAGGCCTGAAGTCCTCCTGTCGGCTGTTGATTTATTGTATAACGACAGCGAGGGCTTCGGCCAGGTATGGAATTGTTCTTCTGACTTCTTCCAGGCTGTTTTCATGACCTCCGATTTCGACAATCAGGCTGCGATTATGCAGATGCTGATTATAAGTAAAGGGTTGTTTTCGTATGCCGCGGGAAAGTCCCGGACTTATTTGTTCAAGAGCTTCCTGTAAAGAAAGAGCAAAACGCAAATTGTTATTCCATTCCTGGTGGTTGGAACCGAGTACAAATAAAATCCTTCCCGTTTCCTGTCCATTGATAGATGCTGTGGTAATATTCCGTGAAACCCCATCACGGTGCAAATCGAGTACGAATTCTATACCGGGATGCTCATCCAGAACCTTTTTCACAGACGGACGAGCTTTTTCATAGGCAGTTCGACGCGGAATATCGAATACTTCACAGTAATGTAAAACCGGTATCCCGTACTCCTTTTCCAGGATTTCCGTCAGATAATCTCCGAGGGCTACTACTGTTTTTTTCAGGTTTGTGCTGAAAGCTTCTCCGGTAAGGGGCAGAAATGATTCTGTCGTATGTGTGTGATAAATCAGGACGATGGGATCTTCCCCTTCTGTTGAATAAGCAGTTTTTTCCAAAGACATCTTGTCCGGTGAGGCAACAAGAGATAAATCATTAGTTTCTCCTGAGTCGATGTTTGCTTCAGCAGGATCTTTCTCCCTAAATGATTCATGGACCGGATCAACAGAGATACCGGAAACTTCCTCCGAACCAAAACCTGCTAACTCTGTATTCAATAAGAACTTAGGAATAACCTGCAAAGGTGTTTCCCGATCCGTACTGTTCCCGATTTCATTTTCTTCGCCCTGTAAACCCGTATCCGCTTTTGTATCCGCCTTTAAGCTCATTCCAGGAATGGAATGGGACAGTAACAGCGATAAATCCAAATCAACCGGCAATGAGATATTCTTGATAGCGCCTCTTCCCAACATAGTTGGAAAAAAATTATTCAGGAGGGGAGATATAAAAGTCATGGTAAGAAACAGGATAAAAAGAAGCGGGATTAAAACCATTGGCTCTTTTTTCCGAAAGCCCGAACCGGCTGCAGAATATCCGGAACGCCTTCTTCGCATGTTAGAGTAATGAAATTTGTAGGACAAAAACTTTCCCCCCTTATACCATTCATATATAAATATGATTATAAAGGGGGGATTATACTGAAGATTTTTTTGTTTTTGTTCTTACTATTTATTAGTTTGAAAATCCAGAATAGCTTTATGCAGAGCATCGGCTGCCAGGTTGGAACAGTGCAGCTTGGGTTCCGGGAGTCCGCCAAGTTCATTGGCGACATCTTTGTTGGTAATCTGTAAAGCTTCCTCTAAAGTTTTCCCCTTTACCATTTCAGTAAGCGCGCTGCTGCTGGCAATTGCCGCCCCGCATCCGAAGGTAAGAAATTTAATATCCTGAATAATATCATTTTCTACTTTAATATAAATTTTCATAATATCGCCGCATCTCATATTTCCAACCTCACCCACTCCGCTGGGGTTATCCATTTCCCCAACATTTCGTGGATTTTGAAAATGATCCATCACTTTTTCATTGTACATATTTGACCCTCCCAATGTATTCACCACTATCTTTTCAGCAAATATTTCTTATAAAGGGAGACATGGCTCTTAACTTCTGTACTGTTTCCTGAACAGCTTCCAGCGTATAGTCAATTTCTTCTATCGTATTCTCCGCCCCCAGGCTGAAACGAAGAGAGCCTTGGGCAATCTGTGGATCAAGACCCATCGCCAGAAGAACATGAGAAGGATCCAGAGATCCGGACGTACAGGCTGATCCGCTAGAAACGGCGATACCTTTTAGATCAAGATCGAGAAGCAGGGATTCCCCTTCAACAAAGAAAATACTCACGTTGACATTTCCCGGCAATCGTTTTTCAGGGTGGCCGTTCAGGCGGACATCTTCTATCTGCAGCAAACCCTGAATTAGTCGGTCCCGCAGGCGAGAGAGTTTCTCAATTTTCTCCGGGATATGGGCAACAGCGAGTTCCATTGCCCTGCCCAACCCCACAATAGCAGATAAATTCTCTGTCCCGGGCCGTAATTTTCTCTCCTGACCTCCTCCGAAAAGAATCTGCTTTACTCTGGTTTTTCTGCGGATATAGAGAGCACCAACGCCTTTCGGCCCATAAAACTTATGTGCAGAAAGAGAAAGGAGGTCAACAGGTTGTTCATGCAGGTTGAAAGGAATATGCCCGATTGCCTGAACAGCATCGGTATGGTAGTAGACTCCCTTTTCCCGGCAAATCCGTCCAATTTCTTCAAAAGGAAGAATAGAACCTACTTCATTGTTGGCTGTCATAATGCTGACGAGAATGGTTTGATCTGTAATGGCATCCTTCACCTGCTGTGGAGAAACGATACCATATTCATCAACAGGTAAAATTGTAATTTTATATCCTCTTTCACCCAAAAATTTAACTGTATCTAATGCTGCATGATGTTCGACTGCACTGGTAATAATGTGATTTTTCCCGGAGGAAATCCCCCGGGCAACACCCATAATAGCCAGGTTATTGGCTTCTGTCCCACCGGAGGTAAAAATAATCTCCTCAGGTGTAACTCCCAAACCGGCAGCAACTTTCTCTCTGGCTTCGTCCAGGGCTTTACGGGTTTCCCGGCCGAATAAATGCAGACTGGAGGGGTTTCCATACCTTTCTCGCAAATAAGGAAGCATAGCCTCCAGCACTTCTTCTCTCATTGGAGTTGTGGCACTATAATCCATATAAATTTTTTTCATTAAGCAGCCTCCTTCCACGGGATAGTTTATCAAATACCATTATGTTATCTTCAGGTATTCGGAAGCCCCGCATTACAAGAACTCTATTTATAAGTAGGTACTTGCATTTCCGCCGGAAAAAAAGCTTGCCGGACTTAGGCTTTAGTAGCTTACATTTGATCGATCTTACATTCAATCATATCTTGAAGGGATATGTTATCCAGTAGTTGATTAATATGATCCCGCAGCTTTTCCCAGACGCTCCTTGCCAGGCACCTTTCACCTCTGCCACAGGAGGGTAATTCCTCTTCCCTTATTTCTTTAGAAAGACAGTTAACGGGTGTAATCGGCCCATCAAGAACACGAATAATATCCCCGAGGAAAATCTCCCCCGGCGGCGAGGCCAGGCTATAGCCTCCTTTAACACCCCTAACACTGGAAATAAGACCGCTTCGCCTTAATGAAAGAAATATTTGCTCCAGGTATTGGCGAGAAATATTTTCATCCACGGCAATTTTGCTCAGGGGAATAGGCCCATCCCTGTAGTGCAAAGCCAGGTGAACCATAGCCCTGACTCCATACTCTCCTTTTGCCGAAAGACGCAAATTTACCACCACCTTTTCCGGAAAAACCCTACTAAATTAATAAGGTATTTAAGAAAAAGAAAAAACAGAAACGCATTAATCCTGACTTTTAAGGTCAATTATTTTTTATTTAGCTTAACACATCTTTTTTAAACCGTCAACCATTAGACGAAACAAAATTGGACTAAATAGCCTGATGTTGCCTACATCCAAGGCTGAGCCTGAGCCTGCGATACGCTGTCTGTACCGAAATTAACCCCTTACGATATTTCCGGCTTAAACCGTTAACACCGTAAGGGGTCGCTCTGCCGCGATTCATACGATAAATACTTATTCAACTGCGTAAACCTTTAATATTTCTGTCGGGCAACGTAATGGGTATGCAAAAGTTCATGGGCTTTATGGCTGTTAGGCTCCTGCAAATATTCCTCATACAATTTTTTTACTTCAGGGTTTTCATGAGACTTCCTGAGCGGCTTATCCCTGTCTTCATCATAGATGGCCGCTGCCCTAACCTCCCGGGGATCTCGATCCATCCGCTTCTTTGCCTTAACAATAGGCTGCCCTCCACCGGTCACACAACCACCCGGACAGGCCATAACTTCAATAAAATGATATTCCTTCTCCCCGGATTTAACTTTCTCTAACAGAGCTTTGGCGTTTCCGGTTCCATGGGCTACAGCAGCACGAACCAGCAGATCTCCCAGCTGTATCTCTGCTTCCTTGACCCCTTCGATCCCCCGAACAGCTTTAATCTCAATATCGTCCAGAGGTTTTCCTGTCACGATTTCTGCGACTGTACGAAGTGCTGCTTCCATTACTCCGCCGGTTGCACCAAAAATTACTGCTGCGCCTGTAGACTCACCTAAAGTAGGATCAAATTCCTCATCAGGTAAATTAGGAAAATCCAGACCGGCTTCCTTAATCATTCTTCCCAGTTCCCGGGTAGTAAGAACCACATCCACATCAGGATAACCGGTTGAGCTCAGTTCGGGCCTTTGTGCCTCAAACTTTTTAGCTGTACACGGCATAACGGATACCACAAATACTTTTGCAGGATCCAGGCCGTTCTTTTCCACATAGTAAGATTTTAACAAAGCGCCCAGCATCTGTTGAGGAGATTTACAGGTAGAAATGTTGTCAAGAAAATCAGGATAAAACTGTTCACAGAACTTAATCCAACCCGGGCTGCAGGAGGTAATTAAAGGCAGCTTGCCACCGTTTTTAATCCGACCGAGGAGTTCTGTTCCTTCTTCCATAATGGTTAAATCAGCAGAAAAATTGGTATCAAAAACCTTATCGAATCCTAGCCGCCTTAAAGCGGCAGCCATTTTGCCGGTTACCCGGGTCCCCATCTCCATACCGAATTCCTCACCCAGAGCTACCCGGACAGCCGGAGCCGTCTGGACCACTACATGAAGATTAGGATCCTGCAAGGCGGTCCAAACTTTTTCAACATCGTCTTTTTCACGAATAGCCCCAACCGGACAGGCTAAGATACATTGTCCGCAGTTGATACAGGGGACATTATTGATGCTTCTGTTAAAGATGGGTTCAATTATTGTACGAAATCCCCTGTCCACTGGTCCAATCACACCGACTCCCTGACTTGCGCAGACTGCAACACACCGGCGACACAGGATGCATTTATTGGCATCCCTGACGATAGAAGGTGAAAGGTCATCCACAGGGTAATGAATGCTTTCCCCTTCGAAGCGAATATCCTTCACATGAAACCTTTCGGCGAGATCCTGAAGCTCGCAGTTTTGATTTCTTACGCAGGTAAGACATTTTCTATCATGATTGGACAGAATAAGCTCAAGGTTTACTCTTCTCGCTTCCCGGACAGCTGGAGTATTCGTTCGGACAACCATACCATCCGACACGGGATAAACACAGGATGCCTGCAGAGCCCTCGTCCCTTCAACCTCCACCAGGCAGATACGGCAAGCACCGATTTCGTTAATACCTTTTAGAAAACACAATGTAGGAATATCTATCCCGGCAATCTTGGCAGCATCAAGTATCGTAGAGCCTTTCGGAACTTCAACCTGTACTCCGTCAACCATTACCTTAACCGTCTCCATCTATCTCACTTCCTTTCTATCTGTCTACTTCTTTTCTATGGCATTAAAGCGGCACTTTTCAAAACATACACCACATTTTATACATTTGTCCTGATCGATGGTGAAAGGCTGCTTGCGTTCCCCGCTGATAGCCCCCACCGGGCATTCCCTGGCACATAGGGTACAGCCTGTACAGAGATCTTTCACAATGGTATATTGAAGCAGCGCATGACAAACACCCGCGGGACATTTTTTATCATAAACATGGGCATTATATTCATCCCTAAAATAACGAAGCGTACTGAGCACCGGATTGGGGGCTGTTTGCCCAAGTCCGCATAAGGCCGATGCCTTGATATTTTTGGCGAGGGTCTCCAGGTTTTCAAGATCGCCCTCTTTTCCCTTACCCTGTGTTATCCTTTCCAAAATCTCCAGCATCCTTTTTGTTCCGATGCGACAGGGAGGACATTTCCCGCAGGATTCATCAACCGTAAATTCCAGGAAAAAACGTGCGATATCAACCATGCAGTTGTCCTCATCCATAACAATCAATCCGCCGGAACCCATCATAGAGCCTATTTCGGTAAGAGAATCATAATCGATAGGCATATCCAGATTTTCCGCGGAGATACAGCCTCCTGACGGACCACCTGTCTGAGCGGCCTTAAACTTTTTACCTCCGGGAATCCCCCCGCCGATATCATAGACAATCTCCCTCAGTGTTGTTCCCATAGCGATTTCCACAAGACCTGTATTGTTGATCTTCCCACCCAGGGCAAATACTTTGGTTCCTTTGCTTTTTTCCGTGCCGATGGAAGCAAACCACTCGGGGCCTTTTAAAATAATCTGGGGGATATTGGCATAGGTTTCCACATTGTTGAGCAAGGTAGGCTTGCCAAATACACCCTTCAAGGCAGGAAATGGCGGCCTCGGGCGAGGTTCTCCCCTTGAGCCTTCAATAGAGGACATCAGCGCTGTTTCCTCGCCGCAGACAAAAGCACCCGCACCCAGTCTTAACTCAATATCAAAATTAAAACCCGTGCTAAAAATGTTTTTTCCCAATAACCCAAGGTTCCTGGCTTGTGCCACAGCAATAGTAAGACGTTTCACTGCGATAGGATACTCAGCGCGCACGTAAATATATCCCTGGTCGGCACCGATAGCGTATCCTGCAATAGCCATAGCTTCGAGCACACTATGGGGGTCTCCCTCCAAGATGCTTCTATCCATAAATGCACCGGGGTCTCCTTCATCGGCATTGCAGCAAACGTATTTCTTGTCGCCCGGAGCATTGTGAGCGAATTCCCATTTCCTCCCGGTCGGAAACCCTGCACCCCCGCGTCCCCGCAGGCCTGAAGCTTTCATAATCTCAACTACCTCAACCGGTGTCATTTCCGTCAGCACTTTCCCCAAGGCCCGATAACCGTCAAAAGCAATATATTCCTCAATTTTTTCCGGGTTGATAACGCCACAGTTTCTCAGCGTAACCCGCATTTGTTTTTTATAAAATTCCACCTCGTCCAAAGACTTGGCAATTCCCGCCTCGGTGACATGGTCATGATAAAGAAGGCGCTTAACAATCCTGCCCTTGAGAAGATGCTCCGAGACAATCTCAGGAACATCGTCACTTTTGACGCCGCTGTAAAAGGCGCCTTCCGGGTAAACAATAACAATAGGGCCGATCTCACATAAACCGAAACATCCGGTGGAAACAATTTTTATTTCATTCTCAAGCTGATGCTTTTCCAGCTCTTCTTTTAATTTCTGAATGACGTCGGCCGAACCGGAGCAATGGCAGCCTGTTCCTTCACATACTAAAACATGAGAACGATATAATTCCATAGTCTAAACCTCCTCACAAATCCTTTTTATCGGCCATCCACGCCAATGGTATACTTCATAACCGGCTGACCGTTAACAATGTGATCCGAGACGATCTTGGATACCTTATCCGGAGTCATATTTACATATGTTACTTTTTCCTGATTGGGAAGATAAACTTCCACCATGGGCTCAAGCCTGCAGACCCCTATACAACCGGTCTGTGTTACCGTAACATTCTTAATATTCCTTTTTTTAATTTCTTCCAAAAAGGCAAGCAACACCGGCCTTGCGCCGGCGGCAATCCCACATGTAGCCATGCCCACCACAACCCGTATGCCTGCTCTGTCTTTTCTCAAATAGACCGATTCCCGGGTTTTATTTCTAATTTCCTCCAGTTCCTGCAAGGACTTCACTTCTATGCACCTCCGCGTATTTCATTAAGGCCTTCGGAAAGATAGGAACGTATCCACTCTAAAATATCCGGTTCCCCCAGAGGGATATCCTGCACTTCCCTGCGAACCAGACGAGTATCAAAGACAAATTTTCCTCCAGGGGTACTGTGTTCATATATAAAATCGATATCAGGATTACAAACAATCAAGGTGATGATCGTATCAGTCATATTTCCTAAAGGGGGCCGATCGATATTACTCATGGGAAACCATACCTCAATACTGGTGCCTTTTCCCGGTTGTGAATTAATTATCAATGATCCGCCGCAAAATTCGGCCGCAGCTCCTAAAAGAGACAACCCCAACCCGACTCTGCGGCTGGTCCTAGTTGTATAAAAGGGATCAAGGGCCTTTTTTACAGTCTCCTCAGTCATCCCCCTGCCATTATCCTCCACAAGCACTGTCAGTCGGTCATTTGTGTCGTCTTCCATCACTGCAATCCTGATCGTCTCTGCCATGGCGGAGATGGAATTCTGCACAATATCGAGAATATGCAGTGATAAATCTTCCATAATCTAAGCTTTCCTGTATTTATCCATAATGTTCGGAACTATGTCGGGAGTTGTTCTTCCGTAAACGTCGTCATTAACTAATAAAACAGGGGAGAGGCCGCATGCGCCCACACAGCGGGTGGCTTCGAGCGTAAACTTGCCGTCTTTATCCGTTTCACCCACCTGAATACCCAGGTTCTCCACCAACTTATCCTGGATTTTTTTTGCGCCTCTTACATAACATGCCGTTCCCATGCAAACCGAGACTTTGCATTTTCCTTTCGGTTTTAAGGTAAACTGAGAATAAAACGTGGCAACTCCATAGATTTGCATGACAGGTACATTAAGGGCTTCTGATATATACTTTTGAACATCCAGGGTAAGAGCCCCGAAAATCTCTTGTGCTTCATGCAATACCGGCACCAAGGGGCCTTCCATTCCCCTGTAGCGTTCAATTACTTCTTGAAGTTTTGCAAATTTCTCTTTATTGTCCGTCACAGCAGAAGCCGAAAAAACCGAAGAAACCGACATAAATATTCCTCCCCAAAAAGTTTTGATAAAAAAATCACAAACTTTGCTTTGTTAATCTTATCACATTTACTTCCTTTTGTCTTTAACTTTTTTTAAAAATAAATGGTTTTTCTTTCTTTTAGCTTCTCAGCGAAAACCAGAATTAGCGGCGCCATAGGGACGGTTTGGCGGTCGCCCGGGCAAAGCGCCGGGCACACATTAAAAAAAACTTTGTCCACGTTTAAGGACAAAGTTTTTTTAATATCTCCACAAGAAGACACAAACAGTTTAATATATCCCTGAAGCCTTTATTATAAAAAATAATTTGCTTTTTCATGTCCGGAAGTTAATCTGTTAACCGTCTGGTCTGATACGTTAGCTTACCTTTTCTACCTTTACAGCGCAAACCTTGTATTCAGGTATCTTGGCAATTGGGTCGCGTGCCGGGTTGGTAACCCTGTTAATCGGTACATCCGGGTATTGAAAGGAAGTAAATACCAAGCCCGGTGTGACTCTTTCCGAAACCTGAGCGGCAACTTCCACCTGTCCCCTCCGTGAAGTTACTTTTACCTTATCGCCGTCGCAGATGCCGAATTTTTCAGCGTCTGCACTGCTGATTTCCAGGTACTCCTCCGGATAGAAAACTTCCAGGGCTCCGGTACGCTGTGTCATAGTGCCGGTATGATAATGATATCTCCTGCGACCGGTGCTCAGAACCAACTGGTATTCCTCGTCGGGAATTTCATTCGGTGGAATGTGCTCAACCGCTTGGAACTTGCCAAGACCCCGGACAAATTTATCTTTATGGAGGAATTTGGTGCCCGGATGGTCCGCATTCGGGCAGGGCCATTGCAGGCTACCCTGTTCCAGGCGTTCATAATTGATACCCCCGTAGGAAGGAGTAACGCTAGATATTTCACTCATTATTTCCTCGGGTGAAGCGTAGTTCATGGGATAACCCATTGCATCGGAAATCAGGCAGATGATTTCCCAGTCGGGTTTGGAATCGCCGATTGGCTCAATCGCCTTACGCACCAGTTGGACACGACGCTCAGTGTTGCTGAAGGTCCCGTCCTTCTCGGCAAAACTTGCAGCCGGCAGGACCACATCGGCAAACTGAGCCGTTTCAGTCAGAAAGATATCCTGTACAACGAGGAAATCGAGGCTTTCCAGTTCATGAAGCACCTGATCGGCATCAGGATCGGACATTACAGGGTTTTCACCCATGATGTACAATGCTTTAATACTATTACCGGCCGATTCAATCAATTCGCCGACGGTCAATCCCGGCTTGTCGGGCATTTTTTCAACACCCCAGGCAACGGCGAATTTCTGGCGGTTAGCTTCTACCGCGACAGGCTGGTAACCGGGAAAGACAACCGGCAGTGCTCCCATATCGCAGGCACCCTGGACGTTATTCTGTCCGCGCAGGGGATTAACTCCACTGGATTCTTTACCGATATGTCCGGTTAGCAAGGCCAGGTTTGTCGTGGAAAATACGTTGTGAGTTCCGCAAACATGTTGAGTAATACCCATTGTATAGAGGATGGTGGAATTCTTCGCCTTGGCATAGCCGCGGGCCGCTTCACGGATGAGGTCGGCAGACACTCCGGTAACCTCGGAGACATAGTCAGGCGTATACTTGGCCACTGTCTCCTTAAAGGCGTCAAAATCCTCGGTACGTTCCTCAACAAATGTCTTATTATACAGGCCTTCTTCGATAATAACATTTGCAAAACCGTTAAGCAGGGCGATATCGGTTCCCGGCTTTATTTGAAGGTGATATTCGGCCAATTTGGCTGAATCGGTCAGCCGCGGATCTACCACAGCCAGAACGGCTCCCTTAGCTACGGCTTTCTTTACCTGAATACCGATAACCGGGTGGGCGTCAAAAGTGTTTGTTCCTGTAGCTAGAATGAAATCCGCATCGGCAATTTCTTGAATGGAATTCGTCATTGCTCCGCTTCCAAATGCTGTCCCCAGACCGGCGACAGTAGGAGCGTGTCAAAGACGGGCGCAGTGGTCGATATTGTTGGTACCGATCACAGCACGAGCAAGTTTGTTCATTAGATAGTTTTCTTCATTGGTAACCCGAGCCGAAGACAGGATACCAATGGCGTCGGGGCCATCCTTCGCCTTAATGTCTCCCAGTTTTTCCGCTACCAGTTTGATTGCTTCCGTCCAGGTAGCTTCTACAAACTTTCCGTCCTTCTTGATGAGAGGTGTTGTCAGGCGGTCCGGATGGTGGATAAACCCATACCCGAAACGGCCTTTCACACAAAGGGCACGTCCGTTCACATCGCCGTCGGTGGAAGTTACCCCGAGCACCTTGTTGTCCTTTACGTTCAGGTCAAACTGACAACCTACTCCGCAGTAAGGGCAGGTGGTGGTGACTTTTTTTACCTCCCAGCGGCGGGCTTTACCAAGCATATCTTTCTCGCTAAGGGCACCTACCGGACAGACCGAAATGCAGTTACCGCAAAAGACGCAGTTGGATATCTCAGTATCACTGTATTTGGAATTCATAGCGGGTGTAACAAGAGCGTTAAAACCCCTGAAAGCAAAGTTCAGAACGTTATTGCCCTGGACCTCTTCACACATTCTGACGCATTTACCGCACAAAATGCACTTGTTCATATCCCTTACAATGAAAGGATTGTCGTCTTCCAAAGGATACCGGTGTTTCTCTCCTTTGAAAGCCCCGTACTTTACGCCGTAATAATAAGCATATTCCTGCAGACGGCAGTCGCCGTTTTTGTTACAGGTTAAACAATCTTCCGGGTGATTTGCCAGCAGAAGCTCCAGATTTGTTTTTCTGGCTTCGATAACAGCCGGTGAAGCAGAATACACAACCATGCCCTCCATAGCCTCTGTAACACATGATGCCGGGAGGTTGCGCATCCCGGGTATTTCCACTACACAAATGCGGCATGCGCCCGGCTTGCTTAGTTCAGGATCGTGGCAGAAGGTGGGGATAAAGATACCGGCCTTCTCAGCGGCTTCGAGAACTGTGGAACCCTTAGGCACAGTAATCCGGATGCCGTCAATGGTAAGAGTGACATTTGCCACCATTTATAACCTCCCTCCAAAGAACTAAGCTCCTTTCCGAATGATGGGAGGTGTAGTCGTTTCCCACTACACCCTAGCGGCCAGCTATCATACCTGATAAGTTTAGATAGAATGGCTCGGAGCACAATTGATGATAGAAACTAGTTACTTTTTAGCTCAATCAACTTTTTCAGCACATTATCCATGCCCAAGACTTCGGCCCAGGAAACCTCCACAAACCGGTCATCTTTCTTCAGCATTGGCGTTAGCGGTTTGTCAACGTAGAGAAGCTCCAGTCCCAGCCTTCCTTTCAAGCAGAGGGGACGACCTTCACCGGATTCTTTAGCAGTAACACCGATTACTTTCTCCCCCTTGTAATTCAGGTCAAAGCGGCAACCTGCATCACAGAATGGACAGGTAACCGGCTCTTTCCTGATTTCATAAGCCCGGGCTTTACCGGCAAGATTTTTATAAGACAAAGCCCCTACCGGGCAAACCACCAGACAACGGGCACAGGAAACACAGTCCGATTCGGCCAGTTCGGTATCCATCGCCGGTGCTACCTTGGTGTTAAAGCCACGGAAGGCAAAGTTAATCACCTGACGGTCCTGCACTTGTTCACAGGTACGGACACACCTGCCGCAGAGGATACATTTATTCATATCTCTAATAATATACGGATTGGAATCATCGATGGGATAGTTGTGTTTTTCTCCTCTAAAACTTGAACCCCGGATATCATAACGATAGGCATAGTCTTGCAGGCGGCAGTCGCCGTTTTTATCACATGTCAAGCAGTCGGCAGGGTGGTTGGCCAGAAGTAGTTCTATTATGGTTTTCCTGGCTTCCACAACCGCGGGAGACTCGGTCTCCACTACCATACCGTGGGCTACTTCAGTGCAACAAGATGCTACAAGAGTACGGGCTCCTTTAATCTCTACCACACAAATACGACAGGCCCCAAAACCCGGATTTAGCGGGTCGTGGCAGAAGGTAGGGATAAAAAAGCCTGCTTCTTGCGCTGCATCCAAGACGGTCGTACCAGCCTTAACAACGATCTCCTTGCCATTAATAGTAAGAATGACGTTGGCCATAACTGCTCCTCCTTACGCCTTGATAATGGCATCGAATTTACATTTTTGGATACAAGCGCCGCACTTGATGCATTTATCCGTATCTATGGCATGAGGCCCTTTCTTCTCACCGGTAATGGCCCCCGCCGGGCAGCTTCTGACGCAGGCACCGCAGCCGGTGCACTTATTTGCCAGAATGGTATAAACCAGCAGGGCTGAGCAGACTCCGGCCGGACAGCGTTTGTCAATAATGTGCGCTTCGTACTCGCTCCGGAAGTAGCGCAGAGTGGTTGCAATCGGGTTGGGGCAGGTCTGGCCGAGACCGCACAGGGCGGTGTTCTTGATTACTCTACAGAGACGGTCGAGGGTATCGATATCTTCCATCTCGCCTTTACCGTCGCAAATCCTCTGCAAGATCTCAAGCATACGTTTAGTTCCTTCGCGACAGGGCGTGCACTTACCGCAGGACTCAAGCTGGGTAAAGTTCAGGAAGAACTTGGCTACGTCGACCATACAGGTTGTCTCGTCCATGACCACGAGTCCGCCGGAACCCATAATGGCACCGAGCGCTGTGAGTGAATCGTAGTCTATCGACGTATCCAGATGCTCTGCGGGTATACAGCCGCCGGATGGTCCGCCGCTCTGCACGGCCTTGAACTTCTTGCCATCCTGAATACCGCCGCCAATAGAAAAAATAATGTCGCGCAGAGTAATGCCCATGGGAACTTCCATAAGGCCTGTGTTGTTAACTTTACCGGTGAGGCAAAAGACTTTGCTTCCTTTGCTCATCTCGGTACCCATGTCGGCGTACCAGTCGCCGCCGTAACGAATGATAAAGGGCACATTGGCATAAGTCTCGACGTTATTTAAAACGGTGGGCTTTTGCCACAATCCTTTGTTGGCCGGGAAGGGCGGACGTACGCGGGGCATGCCGCGCAGGCCTTCAATGGAGTTCAAGAGGGCTGTCTCTTCGCCGCAAACAAAGGCACCCGCACCTGCTTTAATTTTAATCCGGAAGCTAAAGCCGGAATCAAGGATGTTGTCGCCTAAAAGTCCATGCTCTTCGGCCTGGGCGATAGCTAAATTCAGGCGCCGGATGGCGAGGGGATACTCGGCCCGGCAGTAAATGTATCCTTCATCAGCGCCAATGGCGTAGCCCGCGATCATCATCCCCTCAAGCACGGAGTGGGGGTCACCCTCAAGGACGGACCTGTCCATGAATGCGCCGGGATCGCCTTCGTCGGCGTTGCAGACGGCATATTTTTTGTCGCCGCGAGCGTCGTAAACAAACTGCCATTTGGTGCCGGTGGGAAATCCGCCGCCGCCACGTCCTCTCAGGCCGGATTTTTTGATTTCATCTATGATAGCCGGGCGTTCAACCTGAAGGGCTTTTTCAATGCCTTCATAGCCGCCGGTAGCGATATAGTCAATGATGCTCTCGGGGTTGGTGCGGCCGAGCCGGGAGGTTACGGAGCGCACCTGTTTTTCATAATAAGCGGATTTTTCCATTATGTCGATACCCTCATAAGGAGTGGCTTCGCCGGGAATCTGGATAACCGCCCACTCGTATACCGGGGTTTTGTTGACAATATGGCTTTCAATAAGCTTTTCTACTTTGTCGGCAAAGATGTCGCCATATATAACGCTGGGAGCGCCGGCAAGCGCAATTTCGACCATGGGCTCGCGGTAGCACATACCGATACAACTGGTAAAGTCGATTTCGACGTCGAGCCCGCGGGCCGCAACTTCTTCTTTGACGTTCTGCATGACTTTGTCACCGCCTGCGGCAATACCGCAGGTGCCGAGCCCTACAACGATACGGTTCTTACCGAGTTTCTGCTTGTACTGCTCCTGGTATTTCAGGCGTACCTGATCAAGGTTTTTCATGCTTCTCCACCTCCTCTACTCGTAACTGTCGAGTATACCGCCAACCTGTTTCGGCACCAGGCGGCCATGGGTATCATCGTTGATCATCATACAGGGTGACAGGCCGCAGGCGCCGATGCAGGCAACTGTCTCCAGGGTAAACTTCAGGTCTTCCGTGGTCTCACCATGGTCTATCCCCAGATGTTCCTTGGCGGCTTCGAATATCTTGGAGCCGCCCCGAACGTGGCAGGCGGTACCCAGGCAAACCCGGATAATATTGCGGCCGCGCGGTTTTAAGTGAAACTGGGCGTAAAAGGTGCATACTCCGTAGACCTTGCTAAAAGGTATGCGCAATTCTTTGGCGATTTGCTGAAGTACTTCCTTGGGCAGGTAGCCGTAAATATTTTGCGCCTCCTGCAGTACTGGAATAAGTCCGCCCTTATAATCACGGTACTTGTCAAAAAGTTTTTGCATCGCTACTTCCTGACTTTCAGCATGTTCGCCGCACGTACAGGATGACAATTGTTATTCCTCCTCTCGGTTCCTTCGATTATTTACCACTTAACTTCTTCATTTTGATACCCCATATCTTTTTATCTTTCGAGAACCCAAATGGCCGCAGGGTACCGACAGCTTCTACCCTGTCTCCGGTCTTAATATCCTCAAACGGTGCCGTAAACATTATAATGCTAATCAATCCGGTCCCGTCATCAAGCAGGAAATGCGGACGGTTCAGCCATTTGAATGAAGTTGATTTCACATTGCCGCGAACACGAACCGAAGCCCCTGTATCATATTTTTCCAAATCCTTAATCTTACACAGTCGAAACCTGTGCGTTTCAATATCGATAATATTATTTACATGCCGCCTGTTCAACGCATTTAAGATAAGAGGTATCGCGGCTAAAGGCACCAGCATCGGTAGAACTATTAACAGAATTCTTGAATCGGGATTCACTGCATATGCAAACATTACTATAAATATGGCAAATCCTAAGCTGATGTATGCTGGCACGGACATTCGCACCAATAAATACCTCCTCTTTAAGCTGTTACTTACTTACTGATTTGCCTGTAGTCGCCGGGGCGGGAGTATTCAAAGACAATTCATCGCGGAAGCAGAAGTAGTAAACGACTCCGATGAATATCATACCGCCCACAATATTACCAATAGTTACCGGAATAAGGTTCCACAACCACACATCACCCCAGGACAGCCCGCCATTATTGGCCAGCAATGGATTCCAGGGGTTGCCGTCGACCATTTTAGTAGCCAGACCCGGAAATTTCTGAGTCAACCAAAGGCCTGCAGGGAGAAAGTACATGTTAGCCACACAGTGCTCAAAACCGGTTGAGACAAAAGCCATGATCGGGAACCAGATGCCGAAAAATTTACCAATAACATCTTTGGCCGCAATACCAAGCAGAATGGCAACATTAACCAGGAAGTTACAACCGATAGCGGACAGGAAACACGACCATAAACCGGATGAGCCTACTGACTTGTAGGTCAATGTTTTTCCTACAGCGATAGCTACCGCGCTCATACCGAAAGCATTAGGCTCAGCAGCACCGAAATTACCGGAAGTAAAAGGGCCGTTTACCATTATGTAAGCATAGGCCAGAGAACCAATCAAGTTTCCGATGTAGACCCATATCCAGACATTTAAGACCTTACCCCAGGTGCTTCTGCCAAGCATCGTCGCAAGGGGCACCAGCATGGCATCACCGGTAAACAGTTCCATACCGGTAAGGACGATAGCAATAAGACCTACCGGGAAGACCGCCCCGGCAATTAGTTTGCCGATACCAGCCCCAAGATAACTTGAAACCGACGTACTACAGACTGTACATAAAGCCCCACCGACCGCGATATAAACACCGGCCATAAAACCACGCAGTAAGAGCTGTCCGACAGGTAGATTACTCTTATATTTACCGGCATTGGCAGCTGCGTCGACTATTTGTACAGGAGTGTTAAGACCCATAAATTTAAAAACCCCCCATTTTACTAAAAAATTAATAAATAGCTACATTTTTTCCTCAACAGTAACTCAAAATAGAATTATTACTTGGAATAATTTAAAATTATTACTATTTTTCCCAGTTGACTAATTAACACCTCCCTCCGGCATTCGGCATTCTTAAAATTGAAATAGTCTATTATCACCCCCCAGGCCTTTCTTCTTTCAGATCTTTCAAGTTTATTAAACTAAGGGGAATATTCATTTAATTTAGGTTGTGAATTATTTATCAATAATTCGCCGAAAATACTTTGTGAAAATTTCTCTTTGTTATCGATTACAACGGAAACATCCATAAATATCCGTCCGAATCCGTCCGAAAAACCTCTTGTCAAACAAATTTGATAAAAAAATCACAAAAAAAATTAAAAACCTTGTTAAGTTTATCACATTTACTTGCCTTTGTCTTTACTTTTTTGGTTTTTTTTTTGTTTTTTATGATAATCTTTGAATAATGGAATTTGATGAGAGCTCACCTACGAAAAGAAAGCTTTCGCGCTCCAGAATATCCGCAAGACAGTGAGCATCTGAAGAAAAAAGATAAGAAATTTTATTATCATGGGAAATTATTCCTGAACAGCTTTTGGATACTTCCAATGTGTTAAACCCGAGTTCCGGAGGAATAAATCCCAGTTGAGACAAAATGCTGTACGAAGGTCGATCTACATGGGCGGGTACTACCACTCCGCCACGTTTTCTAACTTCCAAAACAACTTCTTCGATAGACAAATCAATAGAGGAAATTAACAATTCTCTTTTCTCGCCAACTACCTCATCCCTTTCATTTATAATTAGCTGATGCCCGAAACGCTGGGGATCGTTTGCCGGCGCCTGAAAATGATGCCTGACGACTGACTCAAACCTGTTAAGGGCTGCCAAATCAGTAAAATAACAAAGAAGATGAACTTCTTCCCTGCTCTGCACTTCCATCCCCGGGAGAATTAATAATCTAGACCCGGCCGCCGCTATGGCGGCCCCGACATTATCGCAACTATTATGATCCGTAATGGCAATGGTATCCAAACCCTTTAGTACTGCCATATTTACAATATTGTTGGGAGTCATATCGTTCTGCGCACAGGGTGACAGGGCAGAATGAATATGAAGATCAACGGCGATCCTCACGGCCTCTCCCCCCTCATTCACTGAATATCCCAAAAGAATATAATCTGCCCGACAGTGTATAGGCAGATAAGGGGCTTGATAAAATTACCACATGTTCCTCTTCCGCCTTGGCGAGAGTCTTTTCGTCCACAGCAATATCCTCCGGTATCATGATACAGGCCATCTCCAACAGGGTGGCAACGGCAACAATATTAACATGCGTCTGGATGGTAATCCACAGGCTGCTTTTTGAACTTTTTGCCATTACCCTGCTCAATAAATCGCCGCAATATACCGAAGATATCTCTCGTTTTAAATGATCTCTTCCCGTTAATACCTTTAAAGATAATTCCTTTACAATTTGTTCCACTATCATTCCTTAACATCCTCCTCGCTTGTTGTTTCCTTGCCGAGAGGAATTTTTTCAGACAACTCAATCATTTCCTGAGCCAACATTTTAACTTTTTCTTTTAATTTAAAAATACAGTCCATCTCTGTGGCATATCCCCTGACAATATCCTCTGCCAGGGCCCGACAATTTGGGGAACCGCAGGAACCGCAATCCAATCCGGGCAGTTGTTCATATATTGTATTCATCTCTTCCATTTTTTTAATTGCCACAGATATATCTTCCGCAAGTTTCATGACAGGCTTGGAAGTAATTTCCGTTTGAAATCTCCATACGATAGAAGACACCTCTTTTTCCACTTCCTCGCAGGTAAGGGCATTACCTTGAGCGCTGGATTTCAGCTCTCTCACTCTATTTTGCGCTACAAAACTGTTCTCAAAAACTAAAGGACCTCCCACACACCCACCCACACAGGAAAGGCCCTCAAAAAAATCCAGATCACTGAGCTTGCCGTTCTCAATTTCTTCAAGAACTTTAATGACATTATGGATACCGTCCACTGCCAGAAAATTATTTTTGTGCAAAGAACGTCCCTCTCCACCGGCATTGGCCCATCCAACCCCAAACTCTGTGGCCATATGCAGGACGTCTTCACTTTTTGCCTTTTTTATCTTGCTGCACAAAGGGCCATAAATGTCCATAATGGAAATACAACCATCAACAAAAGATTTGTCCATCCCGATAGGATTTCGAACGACGGTCATTTTAGCAGCACAGGGCGTAATAAAGAAAGCCCCCACCTCTTCCGGTTTGACACCCCTTTTTTCACAAAAAGTTCTCTTGGCAATCTGAGCGGCAATTTCCATTGGAGACGAAATGGGAATAATATTTTTGATTAATTCTGGGAAACGTACCTGAATTAGCCTTACAATGGCCGGACAGGCAGAAGAAATAAGAGGTTTAATCCTTCCCCTATTTTCCTCCATTTCCCTTTTGATAAAGGCTGCGGTATAATCGGCAGCTCTGGCTACTTCATACACTTCATCAAACCCCAACATTTTTAAACCGGCAAGAACTTTCCCAAATTTATCCACCTTTTCAAATTGGCCATATAAACTGGGAGCAGGAAGGGCAATCTTATATTTAAAAGCGTTTATCGATGACAGAGAATCCGTAACTGCTACCTTGGCATGATAGGGACAAACACGTATACACTCGCCACAGTCGATACAGCGTTCACCAATAATTCTGGCCTTACCGTCGGCAAATCGAATGGCTTCTGTTGGGCATCGCTTAATGCAATTTGTACACCCCTTGCACTTTCCCCGATCCAGTGTAACTGAATGGTAATACTGCTCCAACACGAACCACCTCCTTTCAAAATTATAAAATATAAAATAATAAGATATTATTAATTTAAACTACTTTTAAATATTTTATGATAGATTAAAGGACAACTCTACTTCCGTTCCCTTTCCCTCTTCAGATCGAATAACAAATCGATCTGCACACCGTTTCATATTGGGAAGCCCCATCCCTGCTCCAAATCCAAGTTCCCGCGCCGTATCCGGCGCTGTGGAATATCCTTCCTTCATGGCGAGCTCAATGTCCTTGATGCCCGGGCCGTCATCCTGAGCAATAATAGTAATTACCTTCGGATTAATCTTAAAAATTAAGCGGCCTCCGTTTGAATGAATCACCAGGTTCATTTCAGCCTCGTACGAGGCTATTGCTACTTTTTTAACCAGAGCAGCATCTATTCCCAATTGTTTGAGATTATTTTTTATTTGTCCCGCCGCTTCTCCGGCAAGAGTAAAATTTCCCGCCTCAATGGAGTAATATTGGCACATCGTTACATTATCTGTTGTCTCCATTATAGCACCTCACCCCTGAGGCCGGACTGATAAAGCAGCCCACAGGCTACAAACAATGAATGACGTGTCATCAAAACAGCGATATTCCTGTCGGCAGCCATTTGTATAATCTCCTCCGACGGCCTTTTACCACGCACAAAGACAATAGCAGCAATATCCATCATTTCCGCGGTTCGTATAACATGTGGGTTGGTTAGTCCTGTCAGTAAAATCGTATGATCTTTAACAAAAGCCAACACATCACTCATCAAATCAGAACCGCATGCGGAAAGGATATCTTTATTAAGCATATCTTCTCCACAAAAAAGATCCGCTTCTAAAATATTAATAATTTCTTGAATAGTCAAGAGGATAGACCTCCTATAATCAAATTTGCCGCATCCAAAAGTCTGTATTCTTTTTACCGTGCTGAAATCTTGAATTATTTATTTACTTTTTTATTTCTACGATGAACGATAAATCCCTGCAGGCATTTTTTCTAGATATTTTTTTTGCTTCAAAAAAATATTATTTGATGTTATAATGTATGCAAAATTACATAACAGCTGACCTGTTGGTTACTTTTTACGGCAGGAAGGTATGATCCTTTTTAGCTATTCCTGAGATAAGGGGGGAAATGTGTTCTCTGAAGATAAGGGAAAAGCATAACCCTGCTTTTTCTTAGAGAGAAGGCAGGATTTTTAATTGAAGGGGGGTAACAGCATCGAAACGCGTATGGGAATCGTGGGAATTTTGGTTCAGGAAAAAAATGAACCGACAATAGCACGCATAAATCACATTTTAAATGAACATTCCGGCGTTATCGTAGGGCGGATGGGCTTACCGTACAGGGAAAAAGATGTGGCGGTTATATCTTTAATTGTCGACGGAACTACTGATGAAATTGGAGCTATGACGGGTAAGTTGGGCAATATTCCGGAAGTTAAAGTTAAGTCTGCCTTTATTAAAAAGAAATAAACGATGTGTATAAAGGGGGAAGAATATTGGCAAGAAAAATTTGGCTTTGCTTATCTCTTGTCATTATGCTTTTTGTCCTGGTTGGATGCGGAGGAACAAGCCCTGTGGATCAACCCGGACCGAATGAGGGAGCAACAGAAGCAACAAATGAAGACGAAATACCGAATGATGGAAAACCAATAAATATTGCCGTATTAAAAGGCCCGACAGGTATGGGAATTGTTAAACTTATGGGGGAAGAAAACTATAATATTCAAGTTCTGGGAAGCCCGGATGACCTGATCGGCAAAATTATTACCGGTGAAGTTGACCTGGCTGCAGTGCCGCCCAATCTTGCTGCCATTCTTTACCAAAACACGAGACAAAAAATTAAACTGCTCGCCGTTCATACCCTCGGGGCTTTATATATACTGGAAAATGGCGAAAATATTACGTCACTGGAAGATCTCCAAGGAAGGACATTATATGTCAGCGGTAAAGGCGCGACACCTGATTATGTAATTCAATACTTGCTGAAAGAACATGGATTAGTTCCCGGAAAAGACGTTACTCTTGATTACATCTCTCAGCATACGGATCTCGCGGCAATTATGGCCGCGGGACAGCATGACCTTGCTTTACTGCCTCAGCCTCATGTAACAAGTGTTCTCATGCAAAATAAGGATGTTAGAATTGCTCTTGATTTAAACAAAGAATGGAAAAATGTCCTAAATAAAGAGCTTACCATGGGAGTCCTCATCGGACAAAAAGATTTTATCGACAATAATCAAAACACTTTAGTCGCTTTTCTGCAAGAATATGAGCAGTCTATTCAATTTGTGAATAACAATATGGCGGAAGCAGCAGAACTTATCGCGCAAAACGGAATTCTGCCGAATGCTGAAATTGCCGAAAAAGCCATTCCTTACTGCAATATTGTCTATATTGATGCTCAGCAAGGCAAAGCATATTTAGAAAACTTTTACAGCATACTATATGACTTTAATCCTGACTCAATCGGGGGAAAAATTCCGGATGATGAATTTTACTACTCACAATAAAAAATTTCTTTTTAATCTCGTCGCCATCCTTTTCTGGCTTGCCGTCTGGCAGGCCATTTATCTTGTTGTGCAAAATAATATTTTAATCCCTGCCCCCCTTGAAGTGTTCTCTCGTCTCAGAGAGCTGGTTTTACTGAAATCTTTTTGGCTTAATATCATTTTTACTATCTACAGAGTTTTTGTGGGAGTCTGTCTGGCGCTTGCTCTGGGTACTTTTTTAGGTATTTTATCAGGAGTAAACCGCTTCTGTTATGAACTGCTCTCACCTCTGGTGGTTGCCGTTAAATCTACACCTATTATGTCCTTCATCATTGTTGCCCTGGTGTGGTTCGGCTCGCAAAACGTTCCCATCTTTATTTGTTTTTTGATTGCTTTTCCCATAATTTGGACGAACATACAAGAAGGAATTACCAATGTAGATAGAAAACTGCTGGAAATGGCCGCAATCTTTCAGGTTTCCAAACTCATGATCCTCAAAAATATCTATCTGCCGGAAATAAAGCCCTATTTTATTTCCGGGTTTCTAACCATTATCGGCCTTGGTTGGAAGGCTACCGTAACCGCAGAGGTCTTAAGCCTGCCTGTCCATGCCATTGGAAGCAGGCTTTATGATGCCAGGGTTTTCATTAATGCTGTCGATTTGTTTGCTTTGACCCTGGCGATTATCGGAATCAGCATGCTCCTTGAAAATATTATTATTAGATTATTTGTCAACTTGCGGGGGAGGAAAATTAACAGTGCCAATTGAAATTAAAAATTTAAACAAATCATATAACGGCCTGCAAGTAATTAAAAACTATCATTTTACCTTTCAAGAAGGCAAGATCTATTGTCTCTATGGACCTTCGGGATGCGGAAAAACGACTCTTCTGCATATTATTGCAGGAATTCTTCCCTTTAATAGCGGCACAATTACGGGAACGGAAAAAAAAAGAATTGCCGTAGTTTTTCAGGAAGACCGCTTATTGCCCTGGCTTACGGCAGAGGAGAATATAAAATTTGTTCTGGGCAACAAACATTTTGACGCAGGAAAATACCTGGAAGTCGTGGGTCTCAAGGAATTTAAAAAATATCATCCCCATCAGTTAAGCGGAGGGATGAAGAGAAGAGTAGCGATAGCGAGAGCACTCGCTTATCATGGTCAAGTCCTGCTGATGGATGAACCTTTTAAGGGGATTGACGAAGAAGTTAAAAGATATATTATGGATAGCATTTTAAAAGAAAAAGAGCAAATCGTTATTTTCTCCACACATAATCTGCAAGAAGCCGCCTACATGGCTCATGAAACAATAAAATTTACTAATAAAATACACAACTAATATACCGGTTAGCAATCGTCTTTATAGGCAACAGCTGTCGCGGCCGCATATAAACCGTCATGACTCATGGAGACGTGCACTCCTTTAATCCCGTTTTTTCCCGCCCAGGATGCTGCCTTTCCCCCTAAAAAAACAACCGGTTTACCCCGGGAATCAGGAAATATTTCGATCTCTCGCCAGTTGATTAAGCCGATACCACATCCCAGAGCTTTGGCAACGGCTTCCTTGGCGGCAAATCTAGCCGCAATGGAAGGAAAGGGATTTCTTTTTTTTACGAGGGACTCCATCTCTTTTTCAGTAAACAGTCTTTTAAGAAAACGCTCCGGCCTTCGTCGGCATGCTTGAGTTACCCGCTCAATCCGAATTAGATCTATCCCGACTCCTTTAACGGGCAAAGTAATACCCCCTCCTGGCGGTAAAAATCGTAAAAATGCATTGCCTGTTATTCTACAGGGAGGCGAGGAGCTCCTTAATAATTTAAAAAAGCGGCGCAGGCATCTCCCCGCATCTCTGCAAAATTATGTCAACCATTCTTCGTTGTTCTCTTATTTCGGCTGCCGGCTCCTGACCCCTTGAGCAGTTAGGATTTTCTCCAACTCATCCGGACTGGTAAGAGGTGCCCGGCAGGAAAAATTCTCACAAATGTAGAGAGCCGGTTTTCCGTCCACAAACCCTTTCTCCTTAACCGGAGGGGAAATCTTTTCGAGCTCATAACCTGCCTTTTGCTCAGGACTGTGGAAAAGAAATACCTTGCGGGGGAGAAAACGCTTTTGAATAACTCGCAGCAGTTCCCGGACACGATCTTCCTCCGTGCCGGTTCCCACCAACACCATCTCCCGGACAGGACCCAGGGAAAAATCAAGGGCAGTGAGCATGGCAGTATAATTGGATGGGGCCCGGTTTATAAAAGCAGAAAAATACTCCATCAACTGGAGCGCCTTATTTCTCATCTCTTCTTCTCCGGTAAAAGATGCAATGCGGAGCATATTCTGCGCTGCAACGGAATTTCCCGAAGGCAAGGCTCCATCATAAGCATCTTTGTCTGTAAGGGGAAGTTCCTCTTCGGTCTGTTTACTGCTAAAAAAAAGACCTCCGTTTTGCTCATCCCAGAAAAGTTCCATCATGCGACTGTTCAAAGAAAGAGCTTCAGCAAGGTAACGGGGCTGCAAATCTGCTTCATAAAGATCCAGCAAGCCGGCTACCAGAAAGACGTAATCTTCGAGAAATCCCTGAAAAGCAGCTTCCCCCTGGCGATAGCGGTGTAAAAGACGGTTATCCCTTTGCAAATGGGAGAGGATAAAATCCGCCGCCCGGGAGGCTGAACGGGTATAAATATCTCCTCCTAAAACCTGTCCTCCCCTGGCCAGGGCACTGATCATTAACCCGTTCCAGGATGTGAGAATTTTGTCATCGAGAGAAGGCCTGACCCTTTCGGCTCTCTTCTGCAATAATGTTTTACGGGAATCTTCCAGGAGAAAAAACCACTGTCTGGCGTTTATATTGCGCTCTCGGATAAAAGATGACTCCTCTTCCGGTAAAAATAGGACATTATTTCCCTCTTCAAAATTGCCTTCTTCCGTAACACCAAAAAAGGAACAGAACAATTCTCCCGCCTCTGCTCCCAATATTTTTAGGATTTCGGACTTTTTCCAGACGTAATACTTGCCTTCAACCCCTTCACTTTCCGCATTCTCCGCGGTATAAAAGCCTCCCTCCGGAGACTGCATCTCTTCCAAAACGTAAGTAAAAATCTTGCTTGCCGTATCGGCAAAATCCCTTTTACCTGTTATCTGGAAAGCGTCCAGGTAAACCATGGAGAGCAGGGCCTGGTCATAAAGCATCTTTTCAAAATGGGGGACCAGCCACTTTTCATCCACACTATAGCGGTGAAAACCATATCCCAGTTGATCAAAAATACCTCCTCTTGCCATAGCCTCCAGGGTATGGAGCACCGCTTTTAAGGCGCCCTCATCTCCGCTACGGTCCCACCAGCGGAGCAGAAACGCAGGAACGGAAGGAACGGGAAACTTGGGTGCTTTACCAAAACCGCCGTTTACCCTGTCATATTGCCCCAGTATCTCTTCGGCTGCCTTTTCAAGCGTTTCTTCTCCCGGCATGTGGTCAGGACGGTTTTCACGTCCACTTTCCCGCAGGGCCTCAAAAATTTTCGTTCCTGCTTCATCCAGGCCGGAACCTTCCGATACCCAGGTTTCCACAATCTTGAGCAGAACTTCTTTTAAACCGGGTAGATTAAATTTTCGCTCCTTGGGAAAATAAGTCCCGGCAAAAAAGGGATTTTTTAAAGGGGTCAGAAAAACGGTGAGAGGCCACCCCCCATGGCCATTGAGGGCCTGACAGACCTTCATATAGATATTATCAATGTCCGGACGTTCCTCCCTGTCTACTTTGATAGATATGTAATGTTCATTGAGAATCGCGGCGATTTCCTCATCCTCGAACGATTCTCTGGCCATATTATGGCACCAGTGACAAGTCGATTATATGTATACCACCTCACGAATACCCAATAGACAGGAAAACAGGCTTACCTTCTTCTTGTGCTGTCTTAAATGCTTCTTCACCCCAGGGATACCAGTTTACGGGATTATAAGCGTGCTGAAGAAGATAAGGTGACTTCTCATTGATAAGTCTATTGGGTTTACCGTTTGGTTTCATTGGGCACCACCTCCTAAATAATTTTTATTTTATTATAATACCCTGTATCTTTTATTCCATAAGTGACCGGCAGTAATTTCAGCCACTCACCTGATTTTACTTCATAGATTCAGCATGGGTCAAGCATTGAATCCTCAATGGAGCAAGTAAAAATCGTCCTTTTTAAAGTATACAGAAGCTTAATTATTTTTGTATCTGATAAAGAGCGTATCTTTTCAAAAAAATAAAAAATGCGCATTTATTAGCGCGGTTAATTCATATTTCGTTTTTTAGTACTATACATATAGAACGATAATTTATTGACATAATTGTGCGATAAACATATTATATTAGTGTAACAATCATAATAAAATCCGTAAGGAGGCTCTTATCGTGATCATTACTGCCACCGAATTAAAAACAAATATCGGCAAATACCTTCAATTGGCGGAAACAGAAGATATCATAATCACTAAAAACAACAAACCGGTTGTTAAGCTGACGAACTTAAAGGAAAATAAGCTCGAGCTACTTGATAGCCTTGTGGGGATCGCGAAGGACGACGGCTATACATTGGATGACGCCAAAAAGGAGCGGTTATCCGAACAATGAAGATATTTATCGATACCAATATCGTTCTTGATGTATTATTACACCGCACTGATTTTTTTGATGCCTCCTATAATGTGTTAAAGCTGGCTGCCCTCGACAAAACTAAAGCCTTCGTTACCGCCAACAGCATCACCGACATTTATTACATTTTGCATCGGGCAAACAAGGATCACGTAAAATCTAAGGATGCCATTGTTAAGTTGCTAAGCCTTGTCGGTATTGCTGACGTACTTGCTTCCGATATTATAAACTCACTATTAAGCAAAGTGACAGATTTTGAAGACGCTCTAGTCGGGGCAATTGCCAAAAGAGTAAAAGCTCATTATATCGTTACCCGCAATACAAAGGATTTTGAAAAATCTCCGGTGCCTGCCATCGACCCGCAAGACTTCCTCATAAAGTTAGAAAGTGGAGGGCAGGCTTGAATTGTGCATTGTTGTTGTTCTCTAAAAATCGCTCACCGATTAGTTTATTTTGGAAAGATCTCTATTGACTGGTTCTGGATAATTTTTAACGTGTCCCCAAATTATTCTCCGACTTAGAACTTTCATCAGCATTTTGCCGGGACTCTCTCCGGTATTTCTCCGTCAGACTTCTTAGCTTCCCGGCAAGTTCCTCCGTAAGGACGCCTCCCGGAAAACGCCAGAGCCAGTTTCCTTCCGCGGTTCCCGGAGTATTCATACGTGCCTCGGAATCCAGCCCCAGGATATCCTGCAAAGGGATAATGACTGTCCGCGCATCGCTGCGCATGGCAAGCTCAATAAAGTACCAGGAAATTTCCGTTTTATCCGCCGGTGTCTTCGCGGGCCGGCCTTTCCTCTCCTTTTCGTACCATCCCACAAGCGTATCGTTATCATGGGTTCCCGTATAAAGGAAAGTCTCTTTTTCGGAAAGGGGAAAGGCAAACCGCCGGTCCATCCGGGGTTTCATCATGAATTGCAAAACCTTCATTCCCGGGAAACCCAGTTTTATTTTCATTTCTTCCACTTCCGGGGTAATATCTCCCAAATCCTCCGCGATAACAGGAAAATCACCCAAAGCTTCTTTCAAACGGAAGAAAAAGTCTTCTCCCGGACCTTTAACCCAATGACCTTTGACGGCATCTTTTTCGCCCGCTGGGACTTCCCAATATGCTTCAAAACCCCGGAAATGGTCAATGCGGACGATATCCACCAGTTGAAAAAGGACCCGGAAACGCTCCTTCCACCAGCGATAATCGTCTTTTTCCATCTCCGCCCAGCGGTAGTGAGGATTACCCCACAACTGACCAGTCTCGCTGAAATAATCCGGGGGCACTCCCGCCACTTTTAAAGGATTCCTATTTTGATCCAGTTCAAAGAAAGCAGGGTTGCACCAGACATCACTGCTGTCATGGCTGACAAAAATAGGAAGATCTCCGATAATCTTAATGCCTTTTTCCCGGGCACTCTCCTTTAACTCTTTCCACTGGCTGAAAAAGATAAACTGCAGAAATTTATGGTACTCAATTTCAGTAGTTAGAGTATTACGATGGGTATTTAGCGCTTCTTCTTCCCGGAAGGCAATGGATTTTTCCCACTGGTTCCACGGTTTTCCTCCAAACGACTCTTTTAAAGACATAAAGAGAGCATAGTCTTCCAGCCACCCGGCATTTTGCTCACAAAATTCCACATACGCAGGGTTTTGAGGAAGGGAAGCAAACTTGTGAAAAGCCTTTCTTAAACACTCGCCTTTAATTCTTTTAGCTTCCTCATAATCCACCCGGTCCTCCGGGAAATCCGGAATATTTTCCTGCTCCAAGCCCGTCAATAATCCCTCATCAACCAATTTTTCAAGGTCAATCAGCATTGGGTTGCCGGCGAAGGCTGAAAAACACTGGTAGGGAGACTCCCCTGACCCGGGCGGGTTCAAAGGGAGCACCTGCCAAAATTTCTGTCCGCTTTGTACCAAAAAATCAATAAATTGAGAGGCCCCTCTTCCCAGATCTCCGATTCCGAACCTGGAGGGGAGAGAGGTCGGATGAAGAAGTATGCCGCTTTCTCTGGCGTAATTCAAGTTGGCTGACCACCTGTCACTTAGAAGTAACCTGCATTCAAGAGGTTTCATAGTCAATTGCAAAGCACCGTTCTGAAGGGAAATTTCCCGGTAATCATCGAAAGGATCAACTACTGATCCGCGGCACCACTGCCCCAGCTCCAGGGAAACGGGAATATCCTTCTGCAAGTCCCTGTTGAGCAGTATGATGGCGAAATTGTCCATGGCTTTTTTTCCAGTGGCGCCCCGGCCGTTTTCCAGGAACCTTCCAAAACAGTACAGGCTCCCGGAAGCATAAAGGGAACTCCACCAACCGCTTCGCAGGACATCATAATGATTTCTCAGGGCGATAAGGGTCCGGTACCATCCCAAAATATTTTCATCTTCCCTGCCCCAGGGATAAGTCCCCCGGTTTAAAGGATCTTCCCCTCCCCCCAGTCCCGCCTCATCACCGTAGTAAATACAGGGAACACCGGGAAAGGTCATCTGCCAGAGAGAAACCATTTTCAGCCGTTTCACGCTCAATTCTTTTTTCTCCGGCCAGGAAAGCTCACCGGGAAGTCCGTCTTCCAGTACCGTCAAAATTCGTGCCGTATCATGGCTGCCGATCAGGTTCATAGTACTGTAAAAAGAATCCGGGGGATAATTCTCATAAAGGCTCATCAGGGCAAGATGAATAGCACCGGCATCCCGCCGGCCCAGGACAAAATCCAGGATAATATTGCGCAGGGGATAATTGGTTACTCCGTCCAGTTCTTCTCCCAGCAAATACTTCCTTCTCTCTCCATAGCTGATCTTGTTGGAGGCATCATCCCAAACCTCACCGATCAGGATGGAATCAGGGTCCTGCTCTTTTATTTCTTGATGGAGTTTTTGCAAGAACTCTCCGGGAAGTTCATCGGCCACATCCAGGCGCCACCCCTTAATTCCGGCGCTCATCCAATGTTTCAGGACACTATTATCCCCGGAAATGATAAAATCTATGTAGGAGGGGTCCAGTTCATTTACATTGGGAAGGGTATCGATCCCCCACCAGCAGTCGTAGCACGAGGGATACTCCGTAAAGCGATACCAGTTAAAATACGGTGATCCTTGAGATTGGTAAGCGCCTGTGCCGGGGTAGCTCCCTTCCTTATTAAAGTAGATGCTGTCACTTCCCGTATGGCTGAAAACACCATCCAGGATGATGTTAATACCCATCTGTTCAGCCTCCGCGCAAAGCTTGGAAAAAAGCTCGTTATCGCCAAACATGGGATCAATCTTGTGGTAATTTGCTGTATCGTATTTATGATTGCTCGGTGATTCAAAAATAGGATTAAAGTAGAGCAGGGATACGCCCAGGTTTTTCAGGTAGGCAAGTTTTTTCCTTACCCCTTGCAGATTGCCCCCAAAAAAATCCCAGCGGATTACTCTGCCTGAAGAAAGATCGCGGATATAAACAGGTGTATTATCCCAGTGGGAATGAAGTAAGCTGTTTTTTTTCGGATTGAATATTTTCCCGTCTTCAGAACCGTTAAAAAAACGATCGGGAAAAATTTGGTACATAATTGCTTCCTTAAACCACTGGGGTGTAGAAAGATCTTTTCTGTATACGGTGATCTGGTAAGATGGAGGCACATGGACGGCAGCACAGCCTACCCCACCGGTATTTTCCGGAGCGTTGCCGAAGTACCAGGTTTCCCCTTTTCCCCGGATAATGAAATAATACCAGATTAAACACGGCTGGGACGGGGCGAAGATCTCCTTCCGGAAAACTTTCTCTCCGTTTTTTTCTTCCTCCAGATCCATGACCAGTTCTTCTTCGCTGCTTCCCCCGGTCAGTTCTTTGATCAGAAAAAGAGAAACGGTCTTATCCGCATAACCAGTACCCGGGGCAGCTTCGGCTCCGACCTTAAACCTGAGCACAATTTTTCCGGCACATGGGACCGCACCAAAGGGGCTGCGAAAAAAAAGATCGTGGGAATTATGCAGCAGGAGCTCCTCCGCCAAATTATCTCACCTTCTTTGCCTTTAACAAAATCACCGAACCAAAACGGGCTTTAATCCCCAGATCTCCCCGGCATACTGCGAAATGGTGCCGTCACTGGAAAACTTGCCTGAATGAGCGGTATTAAGAATAGACATCTTCAACCATTTACTGCGGTCCCTAAAAGTTTCCCCAACCATCTCCTGAACATATACATACGAATGAAAATCTTTCAAAACAAAAAACTCATCGTTTTGCTGAATTAAAGAATCGCAAATCGCATTGAATTCTCCCCGGCATGCCGTATAAAAACCGTCTTGAATCTGACCGAGAATCCTCTCAATCCTGGGATCATTCCGGCAGATATCCGCTGCATTGTAGCCGCCGTAGCTGTAATAACTCAGAACCTCGCTGGGAGAGAGTCCGAAGATTAACATATTATCATAGCCCACTTGCTCAAGGATCTCAATATTCGCCCCATCAAGGGTTCCCAGCGTTACAGCGCCGTTCATCATAAATTTCATATTTCCCGTTCCGGATGCTTCCTTGCTCGCTGTCGAAATCTGCTCGCTTAAATCCGCCGCGGGAATAATCTTTTCAGCCAGGGAAACGCGGTAATTATCCAAAAAGACCACTTTAATTTTATCGTTAACTGCCTTATCTCCATTGATCGTCGCGGCAACCGTATTGATCAGTTTAATCGTTCTTTTGGCCAGGTAATAACCTGGCGCCGCCTTTCCGCCAAAGATAAAGGTACGGGGATAAATAACGAGATCCGGGTTGTCTTTCAACCGGTTGTACAGATCAATGATATGAAACAGGTTTAATATCTGCCGTTTATAGGCATGAATTCGTTTGACATGGACATCAAAGATGGAATCCGCATCCACGGAAATGTTATATTTTTCTTTGATGTAGGAGGCCAGTTCCAATTTATTTTGTCGTTTGATCTTAGCAAACTTTTCCTGAAAAGACGCCTCCCTGGCATAAGGTTCCAGTCTCACAAGATCAGTGGGGTTGCAGATCCAGGAAGAACCGATCGTCTCAGTGATAAGCTCTGACAAGCGGGGATTGGCCTTGAGGAGCCACCGGCGGTGCGTAATCCCGTTCGTTTTGTTGTTAAATTTATGGGGATATAAATCGTAAAAATTTTTCATCTCCCGCTTTTGCAAAATTTTGGTATGAATTTTAGCCACCCCGTTGACACTGTGACTACCTACGATGGCCAGATGGGACATTTTCACCCTGCCGTCCGCGATAATAGCCATTTTTCTGACTCGCTCCGGGTCTCCGGGATAAAGCTCCTCAAGCTGCCGGCAAAAACGCTTGTTTAATTCTTCCACGATCTGATAGATCCTCGGAAGCAGAGCGTTAAAGAGATCCACTGGCCATGTCTCCAATGCCTCGGCCATTGTTGTATGATTTGTATAGGAAACCGTCCGGCAGGTAATTGCAAAAGCTTCATCCCACCCCAGTCCTTCATCGTCCATAAGAATACGCATTAATTCAGGAACTACCAGCGCGGGGTGAGTATCATTGATATGAAAAGCATTTTTCTTATAAAAATCCGACAGGGGATATTTCCGCCTTTTGTACCAGCGTATAATGCTTTGGATCCCCGCTGAAACAAAAAAATATTCCTGTTTTAAACGGAGTAATCTTCCCTCGTGATTCGTATCGTCGGGATAAAGAAACTGGGAAATTGATTCTACAGAATACTTATATTCAAGAAATTTCTGCTGATTATTATAAGCAGGCTCCGGGATATCGCTGTCCTGCGAAGCTCCTTCCGCACTCCAGAGCCTGAGAGTATTTACGGTTTTATTTCCGAAACCGATAATAGGCAGATCATAAGGAACAGCCAGGACGGTTTCACAATTTTCGTGATGAACAAGAAGCCTTCCCACTTGTTCTTCAAAGCGGACATAACCACCGAAACGGACCTCCACAGCCCTGTCCGCTTTGCGAATTTCCCATACATTGCCGTCTTTTAACCAGTACTCGGGAAGTTCAACCTGATAACCTTCTACAATTTTTTGCTCAAAGAGGCCGTACTTGTAGCGTATCCCACAACCGTGCCCGGGGAGGGAGAGCGAAGCAAGAGAGTCTAAAAAACAGGCTGCCAGACGGCCCAGGCCGCCGTTGCCCAACCCCGCATCCGGTTCCTGGAGTTCCAGGTTTTTGAGATTGACCCCCAATTCTTGCAGTCCCTGCTCGCATATCTTATAAAAGTCCAGGTTTATCAAATTATTCCCCAGCAGCCTTCCCAGAAGAAATTCCATGGAAAAGTAATAGGCCTGTTTTTCTCCGCTTTCTTTATACCTGTTGTTCGTGGCAATCCAGTTTCGGGCGACATACTCCCGGATCATCGTCCCGAGAGTTAAATACTTATCCATATCCGTTGTATCATCGATACTTTTCCCGTGCATTGTTTCCAGCTTCTCAAGAAAAGCGTGCTTAAAGCTTTCTTTCTCGGTGAACATCTGCGCTCATTCCTCACATTTCAAGTAAACGCCCGTATAAGGCACAATACTCCCGGGCGGATTTATTCCAGCTGTAATCGGATTGTACTGCATTATTAACTAAATGAGACCAAATTTCTTTATCCCTGTACAGTTGCAAAGCTCTTTTTATGACAAAAAGCATATCATGGGCATTGTATCTGCTGAAACAAAAACCGTTTCCCTCTCTGCTGTTTTCATCAAAGGGGATGATGGTATCTTTTAAACCGCCCGTCTCCCTCACAATGGGGATACTGCCATAGCGCAGGGCAATTAGTTGCGCGGTTCCGCAGGGCTCAAACCGCGAGGGAAGAAGAAACAGATCCGAAGCGGCATAGAACTTCCGGGCCAGAGATTCGTCGAACTTAAAAACAACAGCCATTTGTTGGGGGTAGCGGGCCGCCAATTCTCCCAAAAACCGCTCATATTTCTCTTCCCCTGTTCCCAGAATGACAAATTGTACTCCCAGGTTTAATATTTCATCCAGGACATGTTCAATTAAGTCAAGTCCTTTTTGCTCCACAAGCCGGTTGACAAAAGCCAGCAGAGGGGTATCTTCAGAGGAAGGAAGGCCGAGAACTTCCTGCAGTTTAAGCTTATTAACCTGTTTTTTGAGCGGGGAGTTTTTGTAGGGAAAAAAGATATCCGGATCATTCCCGGGATCATACTGCGTATAGTCGATTCCGTTTAAAATTCCCGCCAGGCTGTCTTTCCTTTTCTTTAAAAGTCCGTCCAGCCGGACGCCAAAGTAGGGAGTTTGGATCTCTTCAGCATAAGTTTTGCTGACTGTATTCAGTAAATCGGAATAAACCAGCCCCCCTTTCAGATAGCTTCCCCGGCCGAAGAATTCCAGCGTCTCCATGGTAAAATATTCAGGTCCCAAATCCAGCAATTCCTCCAGCAGTTCCCGGGGGAAATTGCCCTGATAATGAAGATTGTGAATGGTAAAAAGCGTGCGTATATCTTGATAAAAAGGGTTATTCAAATAATGTGATTTTAAAAAAACGCTGATCAGCCCCGTATGCCAGTCATGGCAATGAAGAATGCGAGGTTTAAATTCCAGAAAAGGAAGTGCTTCCAGGACAGCCCGTGAGAAGAAAGCAAAACGTTCGGCATCATCAGCAAAGCCGTATATCCCGCTGCGGTTAAAGTAATATTCGTTCTCTAAAAAGTAATAAGTTATCCCCCTGTGTTCCAGCTGTCCAATCCCACAATGCTGAAATCTCCAACCCAGAGAAACTGTAATTCTTTTTTTAAAGATTATTTTCTTCTGAAAAACCGCGGGGATATCCCTGTATTTTGGAATGACGACCCTGGCATCCACGCCCAGTTTGATCAGTTCTGATGGAAGAGAACCCACTACATCGGCCAGCCCCCCGGTTTTAATAAACGGGAAACTTTCTGAGGCGACAAAAAGTACTTCCATCCGGTTCATCTCCTTATAGCTTTTTTCTTTTGCCGATCACTACAGGACCATTCTCCCGCCCAATTATTTCCTTCCCTCTGGAGACAGTTACCTCTTTATCCAGGATGGCATACTCCACTCTGGCATCTTCCTCAATTTCACTCTTCTGCATAATAATGCTATCCTTAATGAAGGCTCCCTTTTTAACTTTTACTCCCCTGAATAAAATACTGTTTTCGACTGTTCCTTCCACCAGGCAGCCGTTGGCAAGAAGAGAATTAAAAACATTGGAGCCGGTTGCATATTTGGTTGACGGTTCATCTTTGACCTTGGTATAAATAGGGCCCGGCTGGAAAAAGAGATTTTGCCGGATTGCCGGATTTAACAAATCCATATTGGCCCGATAGAAGCGTTTGATGGAATTAATTGCGGCAAAATAACCCCTGACAGGGTAAGCATAAATATTTAATTTATCCCGGTCCTTCAGAATCACGTCCTGGAACAGGTCGCCCGCTCCGTTCAAAATACTGTTTTCAATGGTTTCCAACAGGAAAAGCTTCGACATTATAAAGATCTCCACCAGCACCTTGTTCCCCTCTAAAGTTCCGGGTTCTTCTTCGAGTTCCAAGACACGGTTGTTTCTACTTACTTTCAGCTTGCGTTTCCAGGGGAAATCCGGCTCATATTCGGCATCTTCCCGGTAAAAAACAGTAACATCTGCGCCGCTTTTCCGGTGAAAAGCGATAGCTTCCCGAAGATCCAGGTTGCAGACCAGATTTCCCGGAGAGATGATCACATCCTTTTGTTTGCTGTGCTCAAAGAAGTCCATCTGGCTGTAAAAGCTCCTGATATCACCCGGATAACTGGTTTGCGAGTAATAAAAAACATTGGGAGGAAGAATGTACAAGCCATCCTCTTTGCGGTTTAAATCCCAGGACTTCCCCGTTCCCAGGTGATCCATCAGGGAGCGGTATTTATGCAATGTAAAAACGGCAACTTTTTGGACACCCGAATTGGTCATGCTGGAGAGAATAAAATCGATCAGGCGGTATCTCCCTCCGAAAGGGACGGAGGCAATGCAGCGGAAATCAGTAAGCACCCTGATAATATCATCCTGGATCCTCACATTAACGATGCCCATTACATCTTTCATTGGAACTGACCCTCCCGTATTTAGATAATTACGCCTAGGGAAAAAACCCTCACCTACGGGGAAGTCGTCCTGATAACGGAGTTTTCCGGAAGAATCATATTCTCCCTTACCAGTATAATTTCAGGAGGGTCTTTTCTTTCACTGCAAATGAGACATTCATCCCCAATAATCGCATTTTCATCAATAATTGCCCTTTCGATCCTCGCATTCCGTCCTATCCTCACATTGGTCATAATAACGGAATCTTTAATTACCGTTCCCTCACCAATATGGACGCCGGTAAAAAGAACCGAATTGCTGACCTCTCCGAAAATCTCACAGCCTTCATTGGCCAGAGAGTTTTCAATTTTTGCCCCGGGAGCGATAAAATGCGGGGGTTGATTTTGATTGACCGTATATATTCTCCAATTGCGATCAAAAAGATCCAGCCCGTTTTCACTGGAAAGCAAATCCAGATTGGCTTCCCAGAGGCTTTCAATTGTTCCGACGTCTTTCCAGTAACCCTGAAAGGGATAAGCAAAAATCCGGCAACCCTCATCAAGCATTAAAGGAATAACATCTTTCCCGAAATCATTGCCGGATCCGGCTCGCTCATTATCTGCCTGCAAATATTGCTTTAAGATTTCTGTACCAAAGATATAAACACCCATGGAAGCAAGATTTCCCTGAGGATGAGCCGGTTTTTCCTGAAACTCTGTAATTCTTCCTTCGCTATCCGTATGCATGATGCCGAAACGGCTCGCCTCGTTCCACGGCACTTCAATTACGGCTATGGTCAGATCCGCCTGTTTTTCTTTATGAAATTTTAACATAAGGGAATAATCCATTTTATAAATATGATCCCCGGAAAGAACCAGCACATAGTGCGGGTCGTACTTATCAATAAAACAAATGTTTTGATAAATTGCATTTGCTGTCCCTCTGTACCATTTACCCTCCTCCCCATACTTGAGAAAAGGAGCTAAAATGGAGACGCCGCCATGCTTCCGGTCAAGATCCCAGGGAATACCGATTCCGATATGAGCGTTCAAGATTAAAGGCTGGTATTGCGTCAGCACACCAACCGTGTCGATTCCGGAATTAGTGCAATTGCTAAGGGCAAAATCAATAATGCGGTACTTGCCTCCAAAGGGCAGCGCCGGCTTAGCCATCTCCGATGTTAAAAAGCCGAGCCTCTTCCCTTCCCCACCTGCCAGGAGCATCGCGATCCACTCTTTCGTTGTTCCCATATTTTTTCCCCCTTACTCCTGCTTAAGTTGCACCTCTAATATGATTATAGCCAGCGGAGGAACTGTAATTTCCAGGCTAAAAGGCCGGTTGTGCCATTCATCCTCCGATGCTTTCAAGCAAGCATCGTTTTTTTGCCCTGACCCTCCATAAAAAGTTAGATCACTATTAAAAATTTCTCGATACTCCCCGGGATACGGGACACCGATTCTGTATCCGTGGTACACCACCGGAGTAAAATTACATAAAATGATACAGGCCCTGCCCCTCTCTTTTCCTCTTCTGAGAAAGGATATGATACTCTGGTTGTAATTATGAGCATCGATCCATTCAAAACCTTCCGGATCAAAATCCAACTCCCAGAAACTGTTTTCTTTTTGGTAAAAAAAGTTTAACTCCCTGACATATTTTTGCATCCTGCGGTGCAGATCGAACTGCAGAAGATTCCAGTCCAGACTCCCCCACTCTTTCCACTCAGCAAACTGGCCCAACTCTCCCCCCATAAAGAGAAGTTTTTTCCCGGGATGGACCATCATATAGCCGAAAAGAAGTCTCAGGTTGGCAAATTTTTGCCGGTAATCCCCCGGCATTTTGTCTAACAATGCTTTTTTACCGTGAACCACTTCATCATGCGATAAAGGAAGGACAAAATTTTCTGCATAGGTATACCAAAAGGAAAAAGTGAGAAGATCATGATGCCATTTACGGTGAACCGGCTCTATCTGCATATATTGCAAAATATCATTCATCCATCCCATATTCCACTTAAAGTTAAAGCCCAGGCCTCCCAGGTAAACCGGAGAGCTTACCAGGGGCCACTGTGTTGATTCCTCGGCAATCATCAAAGCAGCGGGATACCATTTGAAAACCTGTTCGTTCAGCTTTCGTAAAAAAGAAATCGCTTCAATATTTTCCCGTCCTCCATATTGGTTGGGGAGCCATTCACCTCCTCTTTTCCCGTAGTCCAGGTAAAGCATACCGGCCACAGCATCCACTCTCAGACCATCCACATGATAAAGATCCATCCAAAAAAGAGCGTTGGAGATAAGAAAACTATTTATTTCCGGTTTGCCCAGATCGAATTGCAGGGTATCCCATTCCGCGCTTTCGCTCTTGCGGCTGTCTTCATACTCATAGAGGGGGTACCCGTCAAATTGCCGCAGTCCATGGGCGTCTTTGCAGAAATGACCCGGCACCCAATCCAAGATTACTCCGAGACCTTTTTGATGGCAAAGATCTACAAAATACATAAAATCCCGGGGTGTTCCAAAACGGCTGGTTACGGAAAAGTATCCCGTAGCCTGATAACCCCAGGAAGCATCCAGGGGATGTTCGGCCAGAGGAAGTATTTCCAGATGTGTATAACCCATCTCCAAAGCATAATCAACCAATTCTTTTGCCAAATCCCGGTATGTAGAAAAACTGCCGTCTTCTCTGCGCTTCCAGGAACCCAGATGGACTTCATAAATTAAGAGGGGTTCATTGTAAACAGTGCGGTTTTTTTTCTCACGTTCCCAAAGGTCATCATTCCACTGATACCCTTCAAGAAAACAAACACGGGAAGCAGTCCCGGGCCTCATTTCCGAGAAAAAAGCGTAAGGATCGCTTTTTAAAAAAATATCACCCCGGGGGCTGTGAATCTCATATTTATAAAGATCCCCCTCTCCTGCGCCGGGGACGAAGACAGACCAGACACCTGAATTCTCGACCTGTTTTAAAGGGTGAAGATGACCCTGCCATCCGTTAAAAGTCCCGGCCACTCCAACCTTTACCGCGCGTGGAGCCCATACCGTAAACCTGACTCCCCGCACACCGTCCTGCTCCTGCCGGTGAGCTCCAAAAACCCGGTAACTTCGAAAAAGGCTCCCTTCGTGGAACAGGTAGAGGTCATAACTGCCGGGCATTTCCGGATGATTCATAGCTGATCTCTCCCTGGGAGATTCATTAGTATAGTCAAATGTGATATCTCCTGTTATAATTATATTATAAATCAAAATATTCTAACTTATCAACCTTATTATTATTACATTCTTCATAAATCGGCCTGTTTCCTGCATCTATCCAAGTATTTTCATATTTAGGAGTTTATTGTTGGAGTGAATATCCCTGAAAGGTTCCGCGGGATTTAAGCTCATCTTCCACATGCCGGCTGAAACCTGTCCGCGAATCTTGCCACTGAGGGGCAAGCAGAAGTTCCCTATTTGTAACTTCGTTTAACAGGCGGTGAACAACAATATCCCCCCGCAAAATTTCCAGTTGGTCAGAGACGATCCCCAGATAGTCTTCTTCAGTCAAAACTCCGATTTCTCCCCGGAAATAAAGCTGCGCCAACGGGGTCCCCTGTAAAACCTGAAGCTGATGAAATTTAATACCCTGAACAGGAAGCACATTCATCCTTTGTATGGTTTCCAGCATTTCTGCCCGGTTCTCTCCCGGGAGCCCGTTAATAATATGTGCACAAGTATAAATTCCTCTTCCCTCGGTTGCCTTTACTGCTGCGGCAAACTGCTCGAATGTGTGCCCCCTGTTTATACGCTCCAGGGTCCTGTTATGGGAACTTTGCAGGCCGATTTCCAGCCAGACATGATAATCACGGGAAAAGGATTCCAACAAATTTAGAATCTCAGAACTTAAGCAATCAGGCCTTGTCCCTATACTGAGCCCGATAATACCCGGAAGAAAAAGGGCTTCCTCATACTTTCTTCGAAGGGTTTTTACGTCCCCGTATGTATTGGTGTAAGACTGGAAATAAGCAAGGTATTTCCTCCGGGGAATAAAATTGTCCGGAGGAAACGAAAATTGCTCTCTTAACCTCTTTTTCCCTCCCTCGGATCTCCACTGAAAAGAACGAATTTGCTCGCTGAGAGACTTTATTTCCCCTTTAGTTTCCCTCTCCAGGGAAGCGGGACTAAAACTGGGGTTATAACAGAAAATACACCCCCCTGTGGAGAGGGTTCCGTCCCTGTTCGGGCAGGAAAAACCGGCATCCAGGGGAATTTTATAGATTTTTTCCCCAAAATTCTCGCGAAAAAAGCTGCTTAGACGATAGTACCATCCGGGAACAGGCATGATCCTCTTTCTCCCTTATACTGTGTTGTTAATCACCATTTTTAGCTGTAGTGATAATCAGGTCCTCAGAATTCCGTATCCGGCAGATAACGTTCTTTTTATTCCGGCTCCCGTCTAGCCGGCTCCTGTTTCCTTCTTTTTTAAAGATCTCTTTTCCAGGTAAAGGGCCAGATAGGAAACATCCGCCGGGGTTACTCCTTCCACACGGGCAGCTTGCCCCAGCGTCTGCGGCCGGATTTCGCTCAACTTTTGCTTCGCCTCAGTGGAAAGATTAACAAGCCGGTCATAATTAAAATCAGGGGGGATTACCTTGGTCTCTATCCTGGCCATCTGTTTAACATGGGCTTGTTGTTTGTCAATGTACCCTTCATATTTTACCTGGGTTTCCACTTCCGCGATTATCCTTTCGTCCCGGGAAAGCTGCGGCCCCTCCCCTTCAGCCAGCAGGTTCCGCATTTTACTATAATTTACTTCCGGCCTTTTCAGAATCTCGGCAAGAGTTTGCGGCTTGGAGAGAGGAGCAAAACCTTCTTTTTCCAGAGTTTCATTAATAGAAGAGGTGGGAAGAAGACGAAAATTTTCCAGCTTCTTTTTTTCCTCGGCAATTAACCTTTTTTTCTCCTGAAAGCGTTCGAAACATTCGCCGGAAATCAGCCCCAGGCGGTAACCCTTCTCCGTAAGGCGAAGATCCGCGTTGTCATGACGGAGAAGAAGCCTGTATTCACAACGGGAAGTGAACATGCGGTAGGGCTCACTCACACCTTTGAGAATCAGATCATCAATGAGAACACCGATATATGCTTCATTTCTTTGTAGAAGAAATGAAGTTTCACCCCGGCAAAGCAAGGCGGCATTAATACCTGCCATCAACCCCTGAGCAGCCGCCTCCTCATAACCCGTGGTGCCGTTAATTTGACCGGCAAAAAACAGTCCGTTTATCTTTTTTGTTTCCAAGGTGGCCTTCAACTGTGTCGGTGGAAAGAAATCGTACTCGATGGCGTAAGCCGGCCGGGTAATAACAACTTCTTCCAAACCGGGGATTGTTCGCAAAAAAGCTATTTGATATTCCTCCGGAAGTCCGGTAGAGACCCCCTGGAGATACATCTCTTCACTTCCCTCGCTTTCCGGTTCAATAAAAACAGGATGTCTTTCCCGATGGCGAAAGCGGACTACTTTATCCTCAATAGAAGGACAGTAGCGGGGACCTTTTCCTTTAATCAAACCCGAATAAATCGGTGCATAGTTAATATTATCCAAAATAAGACGATGGGTTTTTTCCGACGTATAAGTCAGGTAACAGGGAATTTTTTTGAAGCACCTTTGCTCCGTCGCAAAGGAAAAACTCCCCACATTCTCTTCCCCTTCCACAGCATCAAGTCTTTCAAAAGCAATACTGTTCCTGTAAACTCGCGGAGGGGTTCCCGTTTTTAAACGCTCCATCTGAAAACCAAGAGAAAGAAGATTTTCCGCCAGGTCGGTTGAAGGAGACTGGTTTCCGGGTCCCCCCGGATAATGAGAATGGCCGACAAAAATCTCTGAACGAAGATAAACACCGGCAGCCAGAATAATAGCTCCGGAAAGATAGCGGCTACTCTGACGAGTGACAACGCCCCGCACCTTATCTCCCTCAACTAAAATTTGCACGGCAGCTCCTTCGCGAAGAAAGAGAAGGGGCTCACCTTCCAAAATTTCCTTCATTCCTTGCTGATAGGTTTGTTTGTCAATCTGTGCTCTCAGGGCTTGAACCGCCGGCCCCTTGCTGGTATTAAGCCTGCGCATCTGCAAAACATTCCGGTCTCCGTTTAAACCCATGACTCCGCCGAGGGCATCGAGCTCCTTAATTAAATGTCCTTTACCCGGTCCGCCCAGGGACGGATTACAGGCCATCAGAGCAGGATGGTCAAGGTTTGTCGTTAAAAGCATGGTCCGACAGCCCATACGGGCCGCTGCCAGCGCGGCTTCACAACCGGCATGTCCTGCTCCGATGACGATCACATCATAATTTTCTTCTTTCATTTATGAAACTCCTTATCTAGCTAGTTCCTTTAACCTTTATCAACTATTATATTTCATCTAAAAAGAAAAAAAATCCTGCAAATAACTAAAACAGAACTTATATCTTTCTCATGTTACAGTTTTTGGCAGGGTAGACCACCCTATTAAATCTAACACAAATCAGTAAGCAATAATACCTTCAATAATTTGCGACCCACCGATTGCTGCCGAAATTGCAATGGTCCATGGCGACCACCCGAAAAGAGCAGGGGCTATTACTAGTGCAGCACCCAACGTCAGACGGATAACCCGATCTAGCGGGCCAATATTTTTTTCGAGATATAATGATCTTTCCAATATGTTTTCCTTCCTCCAACAAGTTATTTTATTTTACCCAAAAAAATCGCCCTGTATTCTCCATAAAATGGAGGGCACAAGGCTTAAAATATAACACAATGCGAAACCCGCGTAGTAAGGGGTGAAACAGATAACCCGGGAAGAAGACTAGATTGCCTTGCTTCCCCTTTCTCCCGTACGGATGCGAATCACTTCTTCCGCAGGGAAGATAAAAATCTTGCCGTCACCGACTTTACCGGTCCGGCAGACATTCTGGATAATCTCCACAACTTTTTCGACTTTCTCATCATCAACAACCACTTCTATCTTAATTTTGGGCAGCAAATTGAAAGTAACAGGGGTTCCCCGGTAAATCTGGGTTTCTCCCTTGGTAGCTCCATAACCCTTGACATGTGTTACGGTCACACCGGTTGTTACTCCGTCAAGTTTATCCTGTAACTCGATTAATTTATCGGGTCTGATAATACACTCTATTTTTTTCATCTTCACTCTTCCTTTCCAGTATTTCGTGTGTATTTACCGGGGAACAAAGTCCGCATAAGCATCCATGCCATGTTCCTTAATATCCAGACCGCGAATTTCCTCTTCCCGGCTGACCCTCAATTTACCCAATGCTTTCAGAACTCCGAAAAGAATTGTTGCCGTAATACCCACCCAGACCATGGTCCCCAGAACACCGAGAACCTGCACGCCGAGCAAGGTAGCACCACCGCCGTAGAATAGTCCTCCTTCGACGGCAAAAAGCCCGACCATAATTGTTCCAAAAGCCCCGCAGGTCCCGTGCACGGAAACAGCACCCACGGGATCATCGATTCTGATTTTCTTATCAAGGATATCCACGGAATAAACAACCAGAATACCGGCGATCACACCGATTATGGCCGCACCGACGAAATTAACGGAAGCACAGCCGGCGGTTATGGCCACCAATCCTGCCAGCCCCCCGTTTAAAGCCATACTTACATCAGGTTTCCGGTACTTCAACCATGTGACAACCATGGACATTACCGCAGCCGCAGCGGCTGAAATATTCGTGTTGACGATGACCAGGCCAAGACCGGGGTCAAAGGCGGAAAGTGTACTCCCGCCGTTAAAACCGAACCAGCCAAACCACAGCAGGAAGACTCCCAAAGCGCCCATGGTAATACTGTGTCCCGGTATTGCGTTGGCAGAACCGTCTTCGTTATATTTACCCAGGCGAGGACCCACAAAGTAAGCACCAATCAGGGCAGCACAACCACCGACAAAATGGACGACCGTTGATCCGGCAAAATCAATAAAACCCCTTTCGCTGAGCCAGCCTCCGCCCCAGACCCAGTGGCCTACAACCGGATAAATAAGGGCAGTAAGAACAATACTGTAAATTAAGTAGGAAGAAAAACGGATCCGTTCAGCTACTGCACCGGAGACAATAGTCGCGGATGTGGCTGCAAAAACAGTTTGGAAAATGAGAAAGACATAGAGCGGGATACCCAGTCCTAGATGCTCCCAGTTCCCACCCAGTGACACTCCTGAACCGATAAAGCCCCCTTTACTGATCCCAAACATCAGCAAGAAACCTATTAAAATAAAACTGAGGCTACCGCCACTAAAGGTCATAAAGTTTTTCATAATGATGTTTCCGGCATTTTTGGCCCGTGTAAAACCCGTTTCCACCATTGCAAACCCCGCATGCATGAGAAAGACCAGCGACGAGGCAATAATGACCCAGATACTATCCAGCGCCAAAGAAATATCCGCTCCATCAGCGGCAAAAACAACAGTTGCCGGCAACAAAACGGCCGCCAGGGTCAAGATAAAAAGCCACCTTACCCCGTGCTTTTCTTTTGTTTTTAGGCATACTCCAACACTTGAAATTTTGCCGAATAACATAAATATCATTCCTTCCCCAAAAAATAGAAAAAGCGCCCAGAGAGTAATTTCTGAGCGCCTTTGCTCTGAAAATCCGGTTTTTTTCTTAGAATTTGGAGAGGTAGTTCTCCACTTCCCAGGCATGAACCTGCATTCTATAAGAATCACATTCAATCTTTTTGGCTTCTTTAAAACGTTCCCAGATATGGTCCCCGATGGCATCAAGGATTACTGCATCGTTTTCCAGGTTCTTCATTGCTTCCTCCAGGCTGCCGGGAAGACTGAATATTTTCCGTTCCAGTCTTTCTTCGGCTGTCATGGCATAAATATTGCGGTCTTCCGGTTCCGGCGGGTTGAGTTTACGTTTCATCCCGTCAAGACCTGCTTTCAGCATGACCGTCAGGGCCAGATACGGGTTGCAGGATGGATCCGGGCTTCTTAACTCGATTCTGGTCCCCGTCCCACGCCGGGCAGGAATCCTGACCAGAGGGCTCCGGTTCCTTTGAGACCAGGCGATATAGACCGGGGCTTCATAACCCGGTACCAACCTCTTGTATGAATTAATTGTAGGGTTCGTTATCGCCGTAAAGGCCGGAGCATGTTCAAGAAGTCCGGCGATATAATTAATGGCCTCTTCACTTAACTCGTACGGGCTGTTGGGATCATGGAAAATATTTTTTTCTCCTTTAAAAAGAGACTGATGCGTATGCATCCCTGAACCGTTAATCCCGAAAATCGGTTTGGGCATAAAGCTGGCATGAAGTCCATGTCTCTGAGCAACGGTCCTGATTACAAAACGAAAAGTCGCCAGGCTGTCGGCAGTTGTCAGGGCATCATTATATTTAAAATCGATTTCGTGCTGTCCCGGCGCCACTTCGTGGTGGGAAGCCTCAATTTCAAAGCCCATTTCCTGGAGTGTTAAAACCATATCACGGCGAGCGCTCTCTCCCAGGTCTACAGGTGTAAGGTCAAAATATCCGGCATTATCATGGGTCTGCAGGGTAGGAAGCCCGTCCGCATCGGTATGAAAAAGGAAAAATTCCGCTTCAGGTCCGGCATTCATAAATAAACCCATCTCAGCTGCTTCAGCAATTACTTTCTTCAGTCTCCCGCGAGGACAGCCGATAAACGGGGTCCCGTCACAATTGTAGACATCACAGATCAAGCGGGCAACAGCACCCTCCTTCGGTTTCCAGGGAAACAGGACAAAGGTATTGGGGTCGGGGACGAGGTTCATGTCCGACTCTTCAATACGGAGAAAGCCTTCAATAGAAGAACCGTCAAACTGAATTTCCCCTTCGAGCGCCTTGGAAAGTTGTTCAACAGGAATGGCGACATTTTTCAGAATACCAAAAATGTCGGTAAATTGAAGACGAATAAATCTAACATTCATCTCCTCGGCCATCCGTAATACATCTTCTTTTGTCAGTCCCATTAAAATCACTCCTTTTATAAATCCTATTCTTAAACCTAAAAAATTATGGAAAAAAACAAAAAAAAGCCCCTCAACTCCACAGAATAGAAAGGAGCTGCCAGGGCACCATTGCCCTAAAACAAAGGAGACTATCCCTTTCTTCAGATTTACGCTGTGCTTTCCTTGCACAGTTTCTGAAGACATCTTGGTACTTTTTCCCCTATTTTAGTTTTAATTCGTCTTTTTTAAAAAATTTCCTTTAAATATAGTTTCGGCAACTTCTTTAAGCGGTAAACGCAAGTCCATGCTTTTTTTCTGTAAAAACCGATAGGCCTGCTCTTCGCTAAAAGAAAACTCCTTCATAATGACGCCTTTAGCCCTTTCTACAATTGTCCGGGCCTGTAGTTTGGCACGCAGGGCTGAAATTTCCTGCTGCATTTTTTGCCGGCGTTTAAACTCCATATAGAGCACTTCCACAACAGAATTTAAAAGCATTTCCTGCACAGGCAGTTTTAAAATAATAAAAGTACTACGGTTTAAATTAACTACATTCCTTTTACTTCTCTTTCCCTCTAGAAGAAGCAATGCAGCCAGACACTCCTGATCGATAATTGCTGCAGTTTCTAAAACATTTCCCGGCAAGGCCAGATCTAAAATTGCCAGTTGTGGTTGAACCGTTCGTACTACCCGTAAAAAATGTCCGCCGTCATATCCTTCCCCCACACAGGACAACCCGTTGAGAGAAAGTGCAGAGATAACCGCCCTTCTATCTACAGGATCCGGAACTCCCAGGCAATATTCCAGGGTATTCATTTCACCAACCTCCTGAAATTTTCCCGACCCTGTGAATTTTTATTGTCATGTAATCTTAACACAGATATCTTTTCCTGTCAACATGTTTTGGAATAGGTTTTCGTATTATGGAAAAACCCTCTCGCCAGGGGAATACGCCTCCCGCTGCCAAAAGCCTTTGTCGTAATCCTTAAAACCGGAGCCGCCTGGAACCGTTTGTATTCCGACCGATCAATTTTGGTAACAATGCTTTCAACCAGTTCCCGCTCATAGCCCATCGCCACAATTTCCTCAATATGTTTGTTCTCTTCCACATAATAATGTAGTAATTGATCCAGTATTTCGTAAGGAGGGAGTGAATCCTGGTCCAATTGATCCGGACGCAACTCGGCCGAAGGAGGTTTTGTAATGACAGATTCCGGAATCAACTCTTTTCCGGCCAGGGAATTCATATAGCCGGCCAGGCGGTAAACCATCTGTTTGGGTACGTCAGCCAAGACCGCCAGGCCCCCGCACATATCCCCGTAAAGAGTACAATAGCCCACCGCCATCTCGGACTTATTTCCTGTGGTTAAAACCATCCGATTGTCCCTGTTGGAAATGAACATGAGAATATTGCCCCTAATCCTGGCCTGCAAGTTTTCCTCAGCCAGATCCATGGACGGTTTCCCTTTTTCATTAAGGCTTTCAATAAACTGTTGAAAAGGACCCTCAATGGGGATCAACAGGTTTTCCATTTGCAGATTATCAGCAAGCCGGCGGGAATCTGCAATGCTGTGGTCGGAAGAATAACGGGAGGGCATCATAACGCCGAGAACCTTGTCGGGACCCAGAACCGCCACCGCCAGCGCAGCTGTTACAGCAGAATCTATTCCTCCGCTCAGTCCGATAACAACTCTCTCAAAACCCGTCTTTCTCAGGTAATCGGTCAAGCCTCGCTGCAGCGCACCATAAACCCAATTGACATTCTCTGCCTGTAAATAATCCGGGACTCCGAAGAAACGGGAAGAATTATCTTCAACCCGGACCGGAGTAATCTTGAAGTTCTCTGTTTCACAGTAAAACAAGGCTTCCTGAAATGGCTCAGCCTGGTAATAAAAATCACCGGACCCTGAACAGACTACACTGCTCCCGTCAAAGAGCAACTCATCATTACCGCCAACCTGGTTTACGTAAAATAACGGCACCTTGTATTTACCTGCCAGGGCACGGAGCATCTTTTCCCTCTCACCGGCCTTGCCCAGATGATACGGAGAAGCGGAAATATTGATCAATAGCTCTGCTTCCTGCCGAAAAAGTTCTTCCAGGGGATCATCCGGGTAAAGTCGTCTTTCCCAGTAGTCTTTATCATTCCAGATATCCTCACAAATGGTTACCGCGATTTTCACCCCGTTCACTGTCACAGGATTCCTCATGGTTGCAGGAATAAAATACCTGCGCTCATCAAAAACGTCATAATTAGGCAGCAGGGTTTTATCATGCCTGGAGATAATATTTCTATCCTTTAACACCAGGGCCGCGTTATAAAGAGAGGATTCGTCCCGGTCTTTCTCTCTCCAGGGTGCTCCCAGCAGAACAGTAATACCTTCTGTCAGAGGGATAATATCTTCATAAATGATCTTTTCTACCTGATCGAGAAAAGCATTATAAAGAAGCAGATCACGGGGAGGATAACCGGTAATTGCCAGTTCAGGAAAGATAATCAGGTCCACATTGTCTCCCCGTGCTTTGCGAATAAAACGCTGCATTTTTTCGCTATTCCCCTGAAGATGGCCAATTGTAGGATTAAGTTGTGCGACGGCTATTTTCATTTCTTCACCTTTATTTAAAATAATACTTATCTTGGAACCATGCGAATAACACCTCCCAGGCAGGTCGCCGCACAGGTGCCGCAACCTCCGCAGAGAGAAAGGTCAACATTAATTGTCTCCCCGTCCCGGGTCAGAGCCCCTCTGGGACAGGCCTCCACACATTTATCACACTGAACACAAATCCCGCAATGCAAACAGCGGTCATATTCTTCTTCAATGTTTAACTCATCATCCGCCACGGGAGAAGCCTTTTGGGGCTTCAGGAAGACTGCATCCTGAGGATCTTTCACTTCCGGCAGGTACTCCCGTCCTTGCAGCAGTGCATCAACTTCCAGAGCACACTGCCGCCCTCGCCCGATATTCGTGGTAACAAGACCCTGGCCCTGGATATCTCCCGCCACAGAAATCCTGGGATGGACAGAGCGGAAACTTTCTTCCTTTTCCCGGCTGTAAAAACCCCTCTGATCCAGACCGGAAAGCACTTCCTCCGGAAGAAAATCCAGCTGCGGCCGTTCATTAATAAAGACCAGAACCAGAGTTGCGGGGAGAAATGTTTCCTGCCCCATAATATCCTTGACAATAATACCCTCTTTGTTCGCTTCCTGCAGGAAAAGGGGGTAACGGAAACGGACGCCTTCGGTTTCCAGTCTGTGGCGATCCTCTATTTTGGCCGACGGTTTTTTAATATCGATAACTGTAATATGGCCGGGGGCCACACCAAGGGCTATGAGAGCTTCAATACCATCGACCGCCGCGTCACCGCCCCCTACCACCACGACATCACTGTCCGGCTTCAGGTTTAAAAAATTACTGTTACGTCTTCCAAGGTTATATTCTTTGAGAAAATCAAGACCGGCCTGCAGATGCTCCGCGCCCTTGACCGGAGGTATAAGGGGCTGGTGAGCACCTACTGCCACGACAACATATTGATATTCTTTCAGTATATTATCCATCATACCCTTGTTTACGCGCGTATTCAAGACAAATTTTACTCCCAGACGCGCAATTTTTTGCAGGTCATGTTCCAGGCTTTCCAGAGGAAGACGGGTGCGGGAGATAACCTGGTACAGTTTTCCTCCGGGACGATCTGACTCATCAAAAACCGTAACCGGATAACCTCTGCGCGCCAGCTGGTAGGCTGTGCTCAAACCCGCGGGACCTGCCCCGATAACGGCAATTTTTTCTTCTTTTACTTCTTCTACCTCCACAGGAAGGTCATTTTTATAGTACCTGGCCAGTTGTTCACTCTGCACGGGAAAGTCCACCTGACCCCTGGTGCAGTTTTCCATACAGATATGCGGACAGATAAAACCACAGCAACTATAGCGCAAAGGGGTATACTCATCCAGCAAACGGATAGCTTTCTCCGTCTCTCCCAGGCGCAGCAAACGCAAAAAACGGCCTGTGGGAATACCGGCAGGACAACTGGCTTCACAGGGTGAACATTTCTCCACATGCTCCGGTTTTAAACCCGTGTCCACCGGGTAAGAAGGATAATAGAACCTGGCAAAAGGCCTTTTTCCTGCGGGAACGATTTTAAATAGCTCCCTTTCCAGAAGAGGAGCAGCCTTCATCTGAAAAACCCGTGAAAATTCCCGGACATAAGGCTCAACTTTTTGCAGGTCATCCCGGGTAACCGGAGTCAGGACAGCCCCGATCCCTAAAAGATAAGGAGGAATTTCATAGCCATAAATAAAAAGCTCTCCCCCATGTATTCCTGTCGCCAGAGTCTTGTCGGAATTTCCGGCAACTGATTCTTTGACATTATCCTTGTTCAGGAGAATAATTAACCCGCCGGCCATGTACTCCCCCAGGTAGTCTCCGGATGTGCCGCCGATGACCAGCACCGGTACTTTGCTGCGGTATTCCTTCATGTGGATACCGACGCGATAACCCACATCATCGCGGATATATAACTGCCCGCCCCTCATCCCGTAGGCCAGAGCATCTCCTCCCAAACCGTGAACAATGATTTTGCCGTCATCCATCGTATTTGCCACGGCATTCTGGCTGTGTCCCAATACCTCAATAGTGGGACCATTGAGATTGAAGCCGAGATCTTCCCCGGGAATCCCCTGTACCTGCAGATAAAGATCGGGAAAGGAGAGGCCTGCTCCCAGGTAACGCTGTCCCCGGACTCCTTTTAAAATAATCCGGCGTTCTCCGTCCAGAGCAAGCCGGCGAATTTTCTCATTTAATTCACGGTAGTAAATACCCCCGGCTTCGATTACTACGGTTTTCTTTGCCTCTTGCCCTTTACTCGCCGGCGTGTTGAACTCCAAGGATGGATAATTCCCGGTCATTTAATCCCACTCCCCTCAAGATAAGTCTGTTTCCCCGGAAAGAACCGATATCATAAATGCCGTTAAGACCCATGATTTCCTGCATTTCATGATGCCATCCCTCAATGAGATTTGTGATCCGCTCTTCAGCCCAGTCCACGTCCAGACGCTGGGCCAGTTTCTCATCGTTGGTCGTTATACCCCAGGGACACTTGCCGCTGCTGCACCTCTGGCAGGCATGACAGCCGCAGGCCAAGAGTGCAGCTGTTCCGACAGCCACGGTATCCGCTCCCAGAGCAATCGCCTTCATTACATCGGCACTGCTGCGTATCCCCCCGGCAGCCACAATCGATGCCTGATGCCTGATTTTTTCATCCCGCAAGCGCTGATCCACCGCGGCCAGGGCCAGTTCAATGGGGATCCCGACATTATCCCGGACAACGGCAGGCGTGGCCCCGCTTCCCCCGCGGAAACCGTCCAGGTAGAGCATATCCGCCCCGGCCCGCACAATACCGCTGGCAATAGCCGCCACATTATGCACCGCAGCAATTTTGACACAAACGGGCTTATATCCGCTCGCCTCTTTAATAGCATAAATTAACAGCCTCAAATCCTCTATGGAGTAAATATCATGCTGGGGCGCCGGAGAGATGGCATCACTCCCCAGGGGAATCATCCTGGTCTCGGAAATCCCTTCGAGAACTTTTTCTCCGGGAAGATGCCCTCCTATACCCGGTTTCGCACCCTGGCCGATTTTAATCTGGTAGGCGCGGCCTACTTGCAGATATTCCGGGCTGACCCCAAACCGTCCGGAGGCAACCTGCAACACCACATGATCGCTATAAGGATACAACTTACGATGAAGACCGCCTTCTCCCGAATACCAGAGCAGCCCCTTCTTTTTAGCCACCCTGGCGAGAGCGAGTTGAAAATTAAGGTTAATACTTCCATACGACATGGGAGCGAAAACCAGGGGCATATTTATTTTAATCAGTGACTTTCTCAGACGGCGTGGATCTTCCAACTCCTGGGATGAGGAGGGTTTCTTCCCCAACCAGGTAATTGTCTCCATCCTTTCTCTCTGGGGGTCAATGGAGGGATTGGTCACCTGGCAGGCATTAAAGAGCAGATGGTCCCAGTAAACGGGAACTTTCGTCTCCGCACCCATCCCCGTCAGGGCAACCGAGCCTGAAGCTGCCTGCAGATGAATACGGTGTATTTTATCTCTCTGCCAGAGCCCGTGTTCCCGCAGGGCCATTTTCTTTTCCACAATATCAATCGCGCCCAGAGGACAGGTATACTCGCAGCGGTGACACGCTCCACAGGAACGGCCGTTGGCAACAGGGATTTTTTTATCACCCCTGGTTTCCATACGAATTTCATTAAAAGAACATTCCTCGGCACATTGTCCGCAACCATTGCAGATATCCAGATCGAACACCGGGCGGAACTGCGACCGGAGTCCCGGTTTTGTCAACAGCATCCTAGACCCCCCTTTTCTCGTAAGGCATATCTTGACTGCCGGCTATCTTTTCTCCATCTGCACAATTCAGAAAAACCGCGTAAGGCTGCCCGGCTCGCGGCGTAAAAACTCTTTCCAGATTCTCTTCCATCTCGTATAAAGCTGAAACTTCACTGGCATAAAAGCTGTAGTCTCCCGCCAAACCGACGGTCATCGGCCGAAGCTTCGTATTGTCGGTAATACTGAAAAGGCCCCCGTCAAAGGCGGCAAGAACGGCAAAAGGTCCATTTAACATTGCCGATTCGTAAATAACCTTGAGGGCAACCAATCTGTCCTGCAGTTCCATATTCTCCTCCCGCTCTACTGATGACCAGTATGGCGGAGCAAGAACTTCTGCGGCATCATAAATGGAAAGACCGTGCCTGCGAATAAGCAGGTCCAACAGGTAGGCAATAACTTCACTATCTGTCTGCATACGGCAAAAATAGCCAAAACCATCGAGATAACGGCGGTTTATACCATACGAAGAAATTTCACCGTTATGCACAATAGAGTATCCCAACAAATTGAAAGGATGGGCGCCTCCCCACCATCCCGGGGTATTGGTGGGAAAGCGATTGTGAGCCAGCCAGATATATCCCTCATATTCATCCAGACGGAAAAAATCATAGATATCCGCCGGGGTACCGACACCTTTAAAAACTCCCATATTTTTCCCGCTAGAGAAAACAAAAGCCTTGCTGTTGGAAGCATTAATGTTCATGACCTTTTCAATGGTGAAATCATCCTCACTAATCCCCGGCTTCAATTGTTCCATTTTATCCCCTTCCGGCTCGACAAAAAAACGCCGGCACAGAGGATAATCAGTTATTTTTTTCTCCCAAATGGGGATATCTTCCACATAATGAACGGCAAAGTTTTCTTTCAGCACCTTCTCCACTGCAAACATACCGGCAGAATCTTCCGACATTACATGCAGGGCATAAAAATCTGCAAACTTCGGGTATATACCATACGCGGCGTACCCGGCACCCAAACCGTTACCCCGGTCATTTTGTAAAACAATGCCCTTGCGAATTCTTGCGCCGTTTTCTTTTACCATATTATGGCTAATTAAACCGGCTATCCCACACATTTCTTACACCTTCTTTGCCAAATAGTGAAAAGCTTTTCCATATTCAAATTCACGAAACGAATCAGACGTTTTCTATCCGGCTTCCATATGTAAAGAAGCCGAAAAAAAAAGAAAAATCTACCTGGCCGCAACGTAAAGGAGAGCCAGGTAGACAAATTGTAACATTATACACCAACGGTGTCAACGTTTTCGGAAAGAGTTTTTACATCGTGGAATTAAACTTATTTATCTTCAGCTGGAGGAGTAAAGGTTCTCAAAGATAGTTCTTTGTCCAGATGATAAATTCCCTCCCCGTTCTCGCCCAACCGTTTAATTTTACTCAAAATGTCGGACATACTTGCTTCTTCTTCCACCTGTTCGTCAATAAACCATTTTAAGAAACTGATGGTTGCATGCTCCCTCTCTTCGTTGGCCAAATCCATCAGGGTGTAAATTCTTTCTGTTACAAATTTTTCATGATTTAATGCCAGTGTGAAAATTTCCTCCAACGATTTATAATCGTTTTTAGGTTCGTCCAAAGCGCTGATAAAAACGCGTTCTCCCCGTTCATCTAGGAAATGAAAGAATTTCATAGCATGAAAACGCTCTTCCTCAGCTTGAACAATAAAGAAATTAGAAAATCCGTTAAAGTCCCTGGAAGCACAAAATGCTGCCATGGCCAGGTAATAATTTGCTGAAAAAAACTCGTATTTAATCTGTTCATTCAATTCCTTTATTAATTTCTCAGAAAGCATAGTAATCCTCCTAATAATAATTTATTTTTGATATATCATTTATCATATCCGGCAGAGATATCTCCGTCAACTTCTTCCAGCAAAAATATTTATTATTCTAATGCACACCAATTCTTTCCTGAATTTTGTTATCGTTAAGCTATAACAGGACCTTGAATTAATTGGCAATTATTGATATAATTTTTTAAATTCAAAAGGAGATACAATAAAACAATTATGTCGAAAAAACGGGTTCTTATAATCGGAGGTAACGCAGCGGGCTTAAGCGCAGCCAGCCAGGTTAAAAGACTTAAGCCGGATTGGGAGGCAATAGTTTTTGAAAAAGGAAAGTATATTTCCTATGCCGGATGTGGAATGCCTTACCACATTGAGGGCATCGTTCCAAATTTGGCGGATCTCATTGAAATCACACCGGAGGTTGCGGTTCAGGAACGAAAAATCGATCTCAGGCTTAACTGTACTGTTGTAGCCGTCAATCCTGAAAAAAAAGAACTTCGGGTAAATACCCCTGCGGGAACCCGCACGGAAAGGTTTGATTTTCTTCTCATCGCCACGGGAACCGTCCCTATGACAGAGGGCATCCGTTTTGAAAAAACAAAGAGAATTTTTACACTGAAAAGTTTATCCGACACAGAAGATATTCTCCGCTTTATTGATGAAGAGAAACCACAAAAGTGTGCTGTTATTGGAGGCGGGTATATCGCCGTTGAAATGCTGGAAGCATTTCGGGGACGGGGACTGGAAACCCATCTTATTCACCGGCGCAATGATCTGGCCAAAACCTTTGAAAAAGAGATCTCCACAATTATTAAAAATAAAATGCAGGAAAAAGGTATCATTTTAAATTTAAACAAATCTATCGAGGAGTTGCTGGAAAAAGATAATCATGTCATCGTCAGGACCGCTACGGAAGACATCCGTTACGATTTTGTCCTGGTCGCGACAGGTGTAAATCCAAATACCGAATTGCTGACGGAAACCCCTATTCAATTGGGAATCAAAAATGCGGTCAAAGTAAACAAATTCCTGCAAACCAACTACGATTATATCTACGCGGCAGGAGATTGTACTGAAACCATTAATCTTATCACCGGGAAACCGGCTTACGTCCCCCTGGCCCCCAAAGCCAACAAAGAAGGTTTCATTGCGGGGATAAATATTTGCGGAGGCAAAGAAGAATTTCCGGGGGTCCTGGAAACGGCTGTTACAAAATTTTTTGATCTGGGAATTGCCAGGACGGGGCTTTCTCTGGAAGCAGCAGAAAAACATGACCAGAGCACGGTCAAGTTCACTTTTTCCTCCCGAAGCAGGGCAAAATATTTTCCGGGGGGAGGAAAACTTAACACTGTCATTATTATGAGCAAAACCGACGGAAGGATTCTGGGAGCCCAGCTGGCAGGCCCCCTGGATAGTGTAAAAAAGATTGATGTTTTTTCTGCTGTCATTACCAATAGAATGGCTGTTAACGACGTATTTAAACTGGATCTTGCCTACTCTCCCCCTTTCTCCCCGGTCTTTGACACCGTAACCCTGGCAGCAAGACTTGGACGAAAGTATCTCTGATTGTGAGGTAAAAAGAATGGCTGTTAAATTTCAGGATTATTATCAAATATTAGGCCTTGATCGGAAGGCAACGGAAAAGGAAATTCGAAAGGCCTACCGAAAATTGGCACGGGATTATCACCCCGACCTACAACCCAAAGAAAAACAGAACGAAGCCGAGGAAAAATTTAAACTGATCAACGAAGCTTATGAAGTTCTCAGTGACCCGCAAAAACGAGAAAAGTATGACCATTTAGGCGCCAACTGGCAGCATGGAGACGATTTTGCCGCTTACCGGAACTATCAGCAGAGGAGACAGCGGCCGGGTGCCGGAAAAGGTTTTGGAGAGGCTCCGGGCGGATTTTCTTTTCATTTTGGCGATGGTGAGGGCACAAACAGCTTCAGTGATTTTTTTGAAGCCATCTTCGGCGGAGGTTTCAAGGGTGAAGATATCGGAAACACTCGCAAGACGCGCCGACCAAGGCGTGGTATTGACGTGGAAGCAGAGATGGAGGTAACCCTGGAGGAAATATTTTTTGAAAAAGAAAAACATCTGCAATTCTCCATTCAGGATCTCTGCACCCGTTGCGGAGGAACCGGTATCATCGACACTAGCTTTTGTCCTTTATGCGGTGGAAGCGGGCATATCCCCGGAGTTAAGAATATAAAACTTAAAGTTCCCAGGGACACCCGGGATGGAAAAAAAATTCGTCTTAAAGGCCAGGGAGGCGAAGCAGAGCCTGGAGGAGATTCCGGCGATCTTTACCTTAAAATAAAAGTTCTTCCTCATCCCCGGTTTCTCCTTAAAGAAGATAACCTGGAGGCCGAACTGACAGTCTTCCCCTGGCAGGCTGTTTTGGGAGACAAGGTGCCTGCCCCGACGATGGAAGGAACAATTCGGGTCAAAGTACCTCCCCGCACCAAATCGGGACATAAACTTCGGCTGCGCGGAAAAGGTATGCCCAGTAAAGACCACAGCAGGGGCGATCTCATTTTAAAGGTTATTATTGATATTCCCCAGGAGATTAAACCTGAAGAAGAAGAATTGTACCAAAGACTGGCCGCACTGCAAAACTGAGCATGCATACGTCAAATAATAAATGTCAAAAGTCTAATGGTCATGACTTTTAATTAGAACAACTCAAAAAAAATTCCCCTCAAAAGTGAAAGAGGGCAACCGTAAATCCGATTGCCCTACTATTTCTGACTATATTCCGGAAAATTTGTATACGTATTAATCTACATAAGGAGCAAAATCCGGATACAGTTCGTTATATTTATCAGCCAAATCCTTCATTTGCTGGAGAATCTCCTCTCCCGGAAGTCCCCTGCCATTTAAGAATTCCACATAGGCATCATGAATAGGCGGCAATTTCTCTGTCCATCTTTCTGTTTCCTCCGGGGAAAGAGTTGTAATTTCAACGGTCTTCAACTCTTGAACATAATCTAAACCACCCGTGTTAATCTCGTTCCACAAAGTCGGCAGATGATCGGCATAATATTCTTCGGTAGCTTTTGTAAATGTTTCTTGAAGATCGGAAGGTAATGAATTCCAGGTATCGAGGTTCATAACATTGAAGAACAACTGGTTATACAGAAAAGGAGTAAGAGTAACATAATCAGCAGTGACTTCACCCAGCCGGAACCCCAGCATTGACTCAAGGGGAGCAACGCCGCCGTCCATTACGCCCCTGGAGAGAGCTTCATACCACTCGCTCATGGGCAAGATTACCGGCGTGGCGCCAAGGGCTGCCAGTCCATCGGCACGGGGACCGGCGGTAGCTCCGATTTGAAGCCCGCTTATATCTTCCAATTTTTTTATCGGTTTTTTGGTAAATAAATCTGCCGGTCCCGAACCCCAGGTCCAGACGTGATGGACATCCTGGAGCTCCTCAAGATTCATTGTCTCAATGGCTTCCATAGCTGCCCAGCTTGAGGCTTCGGAGTTATAAAAACTTACTCCGGGTAAAAGCAGTGTCTCAAGAACGGGAAATCTCCCTCTTGTATAAGCATACACAGAGACTCCGATATCGGCAACACCCTGGACAACACCCTCATAAGTCTCCGCTGCCTTAATCAGAGTTTCGGCCGGATAACTGTTAATTTTAATCCGTCCATTAGTTGCTTCGTCGACGGCCGCAATCCAACCCTGAATAATATCTACCTCCACCCTGTGGTTGGATGGGAAGAAATGGGCAAGACTTAATTCATAAACAGTATCATCCCCTTGGGGAGTTGGTTCGGCCCCCTGATTTTCAGCCGGAGTTGAAGATGAGCAACCGGCAAATACACTTACTAACATTAATAAACTTAACAGCAATGCCGCGATTTTATAATGCCTGGAAATCTTTTTCAACATTTTTTCTCTCCTTTACTGCAATAATTTCATTTTCCCCTTGCATTAACCCCCTTGTACTAATCCCCTTGAAAGTTACCCCCTTAATCAACATCACTATGTATAAGAACTTTTCTGTGTTTTAATAGCATTCCCCCTTCTCTCTAATTTTTTAATAATACATATAGTATCTATATTTTTGTTTTCCAAAATATTAGGTAATAAAGTAATACAGTTAAGATAATGAACTATAATAAATGTTTTTTTTACTTTAAAACTTTATGTTTTTAAAATTATCCCACATTTATATTTATTTTGTCAAGGATATCTAAAATATATATTACAAATCTTTTTAACTGATTTTTTCTTCCCCTATTCTCTCGAGATGTTTTTTATAATCTACCGACTCAAGCAGAAAGGAAAATAAGCAGCCGCTGACAAGTCCCCAGAAAGCGGACCCGATATTAAAAAAGGCGACATTGGAAACAGTCACAAGAAAGGCAACCAGCGCACCAAGAAGAAAGCTTCCCTTAAATGCACTCTGAAAGGCATCCATAAGAACACGCATCAAGGCCAGACCACCCAAGAGGGCAATCAGATCCCCGGGGGCCATGAGGGCCAAACCGATGGCCACCGGAGCAAAAAGTCCGGATAAAAAAAGTAAAAAGCCGAAAACAATACTTCCGGCATAACGGGATTCTCTTTTTCCCGAAGAATTTAAAATTGCACTAACCGGTCCTGTAATACAGGTCGGCACACTGCCCAGAACCCCCATGATAATAGAACCGATGCCACAGGAAAAAGTCATTACATTTGTAGGGGGAGTAAAACCCTCTTTTTTTAAAATACCGATTCCCTGCGTGTTATGTATGCCTATAACAGAAATTGTCAGGGGGAAAACAAGCTCAAGGAGCGCATTAAGTTCAAATTCCGGTTTGTAGAAAACCGGATTAGTAAAGGAGAAGCTGACGGTTGAGGGATTGAAATCCCCACGAAAGGCGATTAAAATACCACCTGCCACAGTAGCCACAAGAATCGGGGGAATGAGTTTGGCCGGTATTCTACCGGAAGAAAATAAAAAAAAGACCCCGATGGTTAATGCTGCAAGCCAGGGATCAACAGTAAATGTGGAAACAAGCTTTAAAACAAAGGGCAGAAATACTCCGGCGATCATACCCATAATAATCGGCAGAGGGATAAAGTCCATGGTTTTTCGTGCCACACCCGTAACGCCAATAATCGTAATAATAACTCCCGTGACAATATAGGCCCCAATCACCTGAGGGAAAGTAAGATGTCCGAGGGAAGCCCCGACGATAGCCGCTGCAGGCAGAGACCAGGCGGCAGAAATGGGTTGCCGGTACAGCAACGATAAAAAGATGGTCAGCAGACCTCCCAGTCCATATCCTGCAAAAAGCCAGGTAATCATCTCCTTATCAGTCAGGCCTCCGGTCTGGGCGGCACTTAAAAGAATAGCGATAGGACCGGTCTGGGTAAATAAAAAAGCAACCAGCGCGTTGCTTAACGAATTACGATCCGTGTCTTTTATAAAACTCTTTAAAGTAGGAATTTTGGCAAGGGGTTTCTCAAAGATCATAGCTGCATCCTCCATTATAACAAAATCTTGAAAGCTTGCTTAAAGTAATTCTGAAGACCGGCCGGTAACTTACGAATGACAAAATAATTCAGTTTAGAATAAATTGCGTGACTGGTTAGAATAATTATCCCAAATACCGATTACCTTGTCAAGTAAATAAATGGAGGACATGGAGGACCTTTGGGTCAGGTTTACTCAAAAATTTTTATGGCATATTATACTAAAATTTATCTTTTTTCTCCTTTTTTAAAAAGCGCTCAATTCCTTTCCTGGCATCATCGGAAACAAAGCAGGCCAGTCCGCTAAGAGCTTCATGAATAAATGCCTTACGCATATCGGCAGTCTGATAGTCATTAACAATTTGCTTGACCCATTTTACTGTCTGGTATCCTTTTGCGGCTATGGTTGCAATAAGCTGCTCGGCTTCGCCCAGGAGAGTTTCTCTGGAGACAATCTGCGTTATCAAGCCCATTTCCAGCGCTTGAGCTGCCGTCATGGTTTTACCCGTTAAAACAAGCTCCAATGTCTTTGCCCGGCCGAGTATTCTGGACATAAACAGGATTCCTCCCCAGCCCGGCAGAAGTCCGTGATCCAGTTCCGGTAAGCCCAAAACCGCTTCCTTTACTGCCAGACGAAAATCACAAGCCAGGGCGAGTTCACAGCCTCCGCCAAAAGCCAGACCGTTTATAGCGGCAACAGTCGGTACGGGCAAATTCCATATCCCTTCCCACACTTCATAAGAAACTTCGATAAATTGGAGGTAATCCTTCGGGCCCATCTCTGAAAGATTTTTTAAATCAGCTCCCGCGCAAAAGGCTTTCTCCCCGTCCCCTGTAAAAATCAGGCCTTTCAAGCCTTTTTCTCTTTTAATAAAATTCATCGCTCTTTCCATTTCAATCAACGTATCAACGTTCAGAGCGTTTAATGAATTCGGACGGTTGAGGGTCAGGAGAGCAATTCCCTCTTTTTCCCGGACAGAAATCAGTGCATAACTCATATCATCAACTCCTCTTAAATTTAACTTATTGTCAATAATTATTTAACAACATTTTAATATACTTTTAAAACAGAAGCAGTATGATTATTATAACGGTGGTGAATGAGATGCAACAGGGTTTTTTACAAAAAATGTTTGATCAAACCCGTCAGTTGCTCAACCTGAATAGAAGAACTACATCCAGGCACCTTTTTAATCACCAAAATCTTACCGACTCCAACCTGCTAAAAAAACTGGAAGCCGACCTGGAGAAAAAAAACACCATTATCGTCCTTTATTTTGACATCAACAAATTTCATGAGGTGGAACAGCTTAATGATACCAGTACGGCTATACGTATTTTAGCCAAGTTTAAAAACGCCCTGGAAACCGAAATTCTGCAAATCTTTTGGAATACCCGTTTACTGGCTCTGGAAAACCTTTGGGGCGATGACTTTATTGTACTCCTCTCCGCAGAGAGATCTCCTCATCTTAAAGCTTTACAGGATATCGCCGTTGCCTGTCGCATCGCGGTAAGAGAACGCTTAAAAAATGATATGCTCCGCATGACCGGGAAACCCCTTGATGTTCACGTCGGCTACTCTTTATTACAATACAAACCGGAAAACATTAAAGTCCAGCTTTATCGTGCCGTAAAAGATGCCCAGGAACTGGCAAAGGGAACCATAGATTTACAGACAGCACATCTTTTACTGGAATTTAAAACAATTCTGGATAATATGAGCATTACCCCCCTGTTTCAGCCCATCTTTTCTTTAAAAAACGGGGAAATACTCGGATGGGAAGCACTCTCCAGGGGTCCTGAAGACAACTATTTTTACAGCCCCAATGTTCTTTTTTCCTTTGCCGAAGAAGTCGGTTTGCTCTTCCCCCTGGAGAAAATCTGCCGTCAGATTAGTATGGAAAAAATCGGAGAACTGGGAAGCGAACAAAAACTTTTTCTGAATATCCACCCCAATACCATCAGTGACCCTCAATTTGCCCGGGGGGAAACATTAAAGTTACTACAAAATCAAAATTTAAATCCTCAAAATATTGTTTTTGAGATAACGGAAAGGCACAGTATTCACGATTTTACTTTTTTAAACAGGACAATGGACCACTACCGCGGCCAGGGATTTATGGTAGCCATAGACGATGCCGGTTCAGGATTCTCTTCATTGCAATCCATTGCCGAACTCAGACCGGATTATATTAAAATCGATATATCACTCCTTAAAAATATAAATACAGATGCCGTTAAACAAGCCCTGTTGGAGACACTGGTTATTTTCGCTGAGAAAATCGGCAGTTTTATTATTGCTGAAGGTATAGAAACTCAAGAAGAACTGAACACAATTGTTAACATGGGAGTCCATTTTGGACAAGGTTTTTTACTGGGAAGGCCTGCCTATCCCAAAGTAGCCCCATCCGAAGAAACTATCAGTAAATTGATACGGCCAGCGAACGATCGTAACAGAGTATTGAAAAACGCTTTCCCCATCCGGGAAATAACTGAGAACGCATTTTTTGTAAACCGTAACATATCTGTCCGGGAAGTCTATAGAATAATGGACCGCAAAGACTTTTTTCCCGGTATCGTCGTTGTTGATGAAGGAAAACCGGTCGGCCTTGTTATGCGCAATCACCTGCACCGCCAGCTGGGTTCCCAGTTTGGAGTTTCCCTTTATTTTAATAAACCTATTTCCGTGCTTATGGACCACCAACCCCTTACAATTGAAGAGGATACCCCCATTGAACAAGCTTCCCGGTTAGCGATGAACAGAAAAAAGGGAAAGTTATATGACTCCATTATTGTTGTAAATAAAGAAAAATTGCTGATTGGGGTTGTTTCCGTGCAAAGCATTCTGGATACCATCACTAGATTGAGAGTGGAAATTGCCAGGGGCGCCAACCCTTTAACCGGTTTGCCGGGAAGTATTGCCATTGAACAGGAACTTTACAGGCGGAAAAATGAAGGCACTCCTTTTAGTTTTATTTATATCGACCTTGACAACTTTAAAGCTTACAATGATAGGTATGGTTTCGAAAGGGGGAACGGTATTATCCTTTTTACGGCAAATCTGCTAAACAGCGTCTTACGAAAATACGGATTAGGGGACGACTTTCTCGGACATATAGGAGGGGATGATTTTGTTCTTGTCACGGGAAGGACAAACCCTGAAGGGCTTTGCTGCGCCATCATTCGCTATTTTGATCGCCTGATTAAATCTTTTTACGACCCGGAAGACAGGATCGCCGGAGGCATTTACAGTATTGGGCGCTACAGCGGTCAAAATGGAAAATCGGAAAACTACGAAAAAAAATGGTTCCACTTTGTTTCGATTTCTATGGCATTAATCGAGTATGATGAAAGAGCAAATCCCGACATGAAAACAATATCAAAAAAAGCAGCCCAGCTGAAACATTATGCCAAAACAATAGCCGGGAGCGTTTATGTCCGCGACAGAAGAGGAAACGGCTAATTTAATAGAATACCAGAATACCGTAGACAATTCTACATAATCATTTATTTTTCCAGGATTCTTTCTACCAGTCCCCGGATCTCTTTTTTTTCACAAACAGTCCGGTGCAGAACAGGTTTTTGCTCCAGGTCCCTGAGCCCGGGATGAAGTGATATCCCGTCAAGCTCTTCCAGTTGATGCAAAATGGTGAATTCATCCTTTCCCTGAAGGTAGCCCCTGCCCCGGAGGGCTTCCAGAACACTACTGCCGAATTTACACGGATTGGCAGTCGCATTAAGGACCGTTACGGTTTTATCTCCACTTTTTCTGCAGTAATCCTCATATACCCAGTATCCGACCGCTGTGTGGGGGTCCATGATATAACGATGGGAGTCAAAAGCTTCTCTGATAGCATCCATCGTCTCCTCTTCCCGGGCAAAACCGGCTGAGATAACTTCCCCCATAAGTTTCCGGGTTGCGTCATCTACCTGAAAAACTCCCTTCTCCTGAAGATCCGTCATCCACCGGGTAATTTTACCTGTATCGTGATCGGTTATTTCAAAAAGGAACCTTTCCAAATTGCTCGAAATAAGAATATCCATAGAGGGGCTACTGGTCTGCCTGAACTCCCTGTTGCGGTTATAAAAACCGGTTTGAAAGAAATCCGTTAAAACCTTGTTCTCATTGGATGCACAGATTAGCTTGTGAACCGGCAGCCCCATCTTTCCCGCATACCAGCCGGCAAGGATATTCCCAAAGTTTCCGGTCGGAACGACAAAGTTAATTTTCTCCCCCGGTAATATCACTTTTTTGGCGAGAAGCCTGGTATATGCCCAGAAATAATAAACTATCTGGGGAACCAGGCGGCCCCAGTTAATAGAATTTGCAGAAGAAAGCTCAAAGCCTTTTTCAGCCAGGGTTTGGTTAAAAAACCTGTCGGCAAAAATATCTTTGACAGCATTCTGGCAATCGTCAAAATTACCTATAACTGCTACAACATACGTATTGTCACCATCAGTCGTCGTCATCTGCAGTTCCTGAATCCGGCTTACTCCCCGATAGGGGTAGAAAACAATAATTTTTGTTCCCGGAACGTTTTTAAAACCTTCCAGAGCGGCCTTTCCCGTATCTCCCGATGTGGCCACCAGGATAACGATCTCTTTTCTGTCGGGCATTTTTGCCGCAGACCGGGTTAAGAAAAAAGGCATGACCTGAAGAGCAAGATCTTTAAAAGCAGCCGTCGGACCATGCCAAAGTTCCATTATATGTAAACTGTTACTTAAACTACACACAGGCGCAACAAGAGGATGATAAAAGTTGTTGTCCAGGTATGCCGGCTGCAGACATTCCTGTAGTTCATCGGCAGAAAAATCGTCTAAAAATGGAGCGATAATTTCCATTGCCGTAGAGATATAATCATACTTCGTCAGAGCTAAGAGCTGTTTTTCCGAAATAACAGGAATTTCACCGGGAACAAAAAGCCCTCCAGCCGGAACCATGCCGACCTTAATTGCTGTTGATGCAGAAACAGGCGGAAAATTACCCCTCGTGCTAATATATGCTGTCATCTCTTCTCCTCCGGCTTTTAGACTGAATGGTTAATTCTACACAAGGAGCGCCAATCCCTTTTCTCATCTCAAGCCTCTCATCTTAATTTAAATTACTTTGCCGTTAACCTTTTTACAATTGAACTTTTCCAGCGATAAAGCGATAGATCAATCACCGTACCTGACCTGATACCGGAAAGCCAGGCTTTGAAGCAGCGATTAGTCCCAACAAACCCCATTATACGCATATTATTTCCCCCTATCTCTTTACAAATTAATTTCCTTTAAAGAATCATTATTATATTAGGGAAATAATATGCACCTTTGCTCAGAAAAACTTGGATACGTTTTCAATATTTTCTGCCGCAGAGGCAAGTTGTTGCACAGAGGCCGATATCTCTTGCGAAGCTGCCGCCTGGTGCTGAGAAATATCGGAAACCTTTTTCGTGGCATTATCTATCATTGCTACCTTTCCTTTAATCTTCTCAATAATATCCCTGATCTCTTGGACGGAATTTGCACTGCTATCCGCCATTTTTCGTATTTCAGTGGCTACAACTTCAAAGCCCCGACCGTGTTCACCTGCCCGGGCCGCCTCAATACTGGCATTCAGACCGAGCAAGTTGGAGTTTGCGGCAACTTTGTTAATAAAATTCAACATCGTATCGGTCTTGTTAACCTGTTCGATCATTTCGTTCTGCAACAGAGACAAAGATTCCATCTCATTGGAGAGCTCCTGGGCTGAAGCGGCAAGTTCTTCCGTTGTTGCGGCTACTTCTTCTGATGTTGCCGCAAAGGATTGAACGGCTTCCGTTAAAATTTCTTGTTCTTTCAAACTCATACCCAGGCCTATCCCACCGATAATATTGCCGTTTTCATCATTTACGGGGACACCTGTCGCCCGAAAAGGAATACCAAAAGTTTCTTTAGGAACAGTTAGCTTCTGAATCGTCCCCGTACGTAATGCTTCGTAGAGCGGGTCCCCTTGGGGAACCTTTGTCCCGACAACATCGCCCAGGTTAACATCTTTCGATGGAACATAAGCCAAATATTCATTATTTTTATTACTTATACCGATCATACAATCAAAAGGAAACAGTTTCCGGATTACTGGAGCCACCATGGATAGGACCTCCATGATGCTGTATTTTTTTTCATCTTCATTACTGTACTGTAAAGCATTTTCTTCAACCATTTTTTTCCTCCTCATTCTACAATCTCTGCAATGTCTTTTTACTTTTCATCTATAATTTCGACAAACTCCTGATAAAACCTTTTAACCCTGCCTTATTAAGAAAAAACTTTATAAACGGCCATAAAGCTTTGATTTAACATCAGATTGATAAAAATAGAAGAACAATAGAAAAACGTTATTTTTCGGAGGGTACTGCCTATATAAAAAAATAACCGCCTTTCCTGCATATTGGAAAGGGCGGCTCTAAAAAAACTTACGTTAGTAAGGATATTCGTTTTGATATAAAGAACCTAGAAAAGCCTGGATACTTTTTCAATATTTCCCGCGGAAGAGGCAAGTTGCTGCATGGAAGCGGATATTTCCTCCGAAGCTGCCGCCTGATGCTGTGCAATATCGGATACTTTTGTCGTTGCACCGTTTATCCCCGCTACTTTTTCTTTAATCATTTCAATAATTTCCCGGATCTCCTTGACGGAATTTGCACTGCTATCCGCCATTTTTCGGATTTCAGTGGCCACAACTTCAAATCCCCGACCGTGTTCACCTGCCCGGGCCGCCTCAATACTGGCATTCAGACCGAGGAGATTGGAATTTGCGGCAACCTTGTTAATAAAATTCAACATTGTATCGGTCTTATTAACCTGTGCAATCATTTCTTTCTGCAGCACAGCCAGAGATTCCATTTCATTGGAGAGTTCCTGCGCCGATGCGGCAAGTTCTTCCGTTGTGGCGGCTACTTCTTCTGATGTTGCGGCAAAAGATTGGACTGCTTCCGTTAAAATCTGTTGTTCTTTTAAGCTCATTCCTATGCCGATCGCACCGATAACATTACCATTTTCATCTTTTACAGGAACAGCTCTCGATTTAAAGAGAACACCATAAGCCTCTCTGGCAGGTTTATCCTGCATCATTCCCGTATTTGCAGCCTCGTAAATGGACCCTTTGGGGAGCTCCATCCCGACTGCAGCTCCAATGTCAACATTTTTCCCGGGAACATAGGCTAAATATTTCTTTTTATCACTAACACCGATCATCGAATCAAAGGGAATCAGTTGCTGAATAACTGAAGCCGTCATGGCCAGGACTTCCATAATGCCGTATTTTTTTTCACCTTCATCCCTATCCTCTAAAACTCTATCCTCAACCATTTTTAAATCCCCCTCTAAAATTTTCTACCTATGAAGGCAACATTGTTTTTTTAAAAAAAAGCAAGATATAGACTTTTTATTCAAATAACACTAATATTAAATTTAGTATAGTAACATTAATCGGTCAATAACTTAATTGGTGGAATTTATTTCGTTTCTTTAAGCCAATTTTGGTAAAATATATATACAAGAGCCGCCTTTCAAAAGGAAAAGCGGCTCTTGTAAAGTAAAAATATTCCATCATTTTCTAATAAATTTTTACGCTCTCACCATCCCTAACATTGATAAAAACACTTGGCTTTAATTCCGTAACGAGGAAGAAAAACTCCTTTCAAAATAGAATCGCAAGCGCAATTATTATTTATTCACCTTATTTCATCAGCACTGACGGTAAAAACGTAGCGATTTGGGGAAAGATAAGTAAAATTCCGCAGCATACTACGGCCGCGATTAAAAACGGCCAGACTCCCCTGAAAATTACTTCCAGCGGGATTTCCTTGGCGACTCCTTTTACAACATAGGCATTAATACCCACTGGAGGCGTAATAACACCCATAGCTACAACCAGAACGATAATCACACCGAACCAGATGGGATCATAACCCAAAACATCTACGACAACCGGATAAAAGATGGGGACAGTCAGCAAAATAAGAGGAATCATTTCAATAAATGTTCCAAAAAAGAGATAGATAAACAAAATAAAAATTAGCACAAGAAAAGAAGGCAACGGAAGATTTCCCACCCAACTGGCCAACTCAAAAGGTATCCGGCTAACGGCCATAAAGCGGCTGAAAATCATTGCTCCCGCCACAAGAAAAAGAATCATGGCCGATGTCCTGGTTGTATCGGCAAGCGCGTTATTAAATTTTTTCCAGTTCATCGACCTGCCGATAACAGTAACCAGCAGAACACCCGCCGCGCCGACACCTCCTGCTTCCGTCGGCGTAAACAAACCTGCAAAGAGTCCCCCGATGGAAATCGCGAAAACAATAAAGACTTCCAGCAGACCGCCTTTAAGAGAGAGTAGTATCTCCTTAAGGGGAGGACGGGGGCCCGGTCCCGGAGGCCCGAGGGCCGGATTACGCCGGGTCATAATCCAGATTGTCGCCATATAGAGCAGGGTCAGCAGAATCCCGGGCAAAATGCCCGCAAGGAAAAGCCTCGAAATGGACTGTTCCGTGGAAATTCCATAAATAACAAAAATGGTGCTGGGAGGAATTAAAATTCCAATAGCACCGCCTGCAGCTACGCTTCCAGTGGAAAGAGAACTGCTGTACCCGTATTTTTTCATTTCAGGAATAGCGATTGAGCCGATGGTTGCTGCCGTAGCTGTACTGGAACCGCAAACAGCGCCGAAAATTGCACAGGCCACCTCACTGCTCATCGCCAGGCCACCGGAAAGATGCCCGAAGGCTTTATAAGCGAAGGAATAAAGCTTCGAGCCGATTCCCGCATGATAGGCCAGAAATCCCATTAAAACAAACATGGGGATTACGCTGAGAGAATATGAAGCGAAAGAGGTATAAACATCGGAAGAAAGTATTCGTAAGGCTGCACTGGTTGTTTTAACAGAGCTGAAACCGATAATCCCTACTAGTCCCATTGCCACAGCGATGGGCATTCTGAACATCAGGAGTAATAAAAAGGCAAGTATACCGATAAGACCAATGGTAAATGGGCTCATTTCTTCACCGCCTTTGCAAAATTATCAAGTATGTCCCCTATAAGTACCAGACAATAAGCTAGAATACCAAGAGCAATAGTATAAACAAACGGATAGTAGGGTGTTTGAGTAGTCAGCGAGACCTGCCCTGTCAAGAACATGCTGAGCCCATAATTATATAACCTTGAAAAGGTCAGCACAAGAAACGCTAAAACGATCAGATCGATAATAATATCGACGGCAAGCTGGAGCGACTTGTTAAACCTTTCCACAAAGAACGTAACAAAAATATGACCTCCTTTGGTTGCGCAATAAGCCAGCGCCAAACCAATAGTAATTGCATTTAAAAATTCCACAAATTCAAAAGTCCCTTGAATAGGGGCTCCAAATATACGCATAATTACATTTCCCACAACAAGCAACATGAGGGCTGCTAACACCCAACGAGCCAGGTAGTCAAGAAAGTAACTTACTTTAAGTGCTGTTCTTTTTATTATCATTACCTTTGCGCACCTCCAAAACGTAATCTTCCTGAGACCCCATCTGTATTTTTAAAACAAATTAGTATGCTCTGATTTCTTCCACCCCCTTTCGTAGACTACTTGCTTCATTGTCACCTGACTTGCGGACCAATTGATGCCAACGCGCAAGCTTCTTGTTTTTTATTTTATTTACAAAGAACGCGCATCAAAACAAAACGTTTTCGCAAGCATCGGTTCCTTTTGTCTCTTGGAAAAAGTCTATTTATGTTTAATTGTGATTAGATTAACTTAATATTATGTAAAAATTTTGTCGTTTTTTTATAATATACTTAATTAATTTTTTTAGCAAAATAATCATTTTACGTTCTGGTTAATATCTTATCACAATTTTACGTATTGGAAAAGGTAAATATCTTCTATTAATACTAAATAGGAAAAGATATCTGCCTTCAAAAAATAACATGATTTTTAAATAAAGTGGGAAAATTTACGACAATATGAAACCCCGGCTTCATAAAATTTCTTCATAAAATCTACGGAAATAAAATGAAACCGGGGTTGTGTTTTTTTAACACGCTTACAGGAAAAAAGGATAATAGCCCACAAGAAATCCTAAAAGAATGCCGGCAAAAACCTGAAGGGGAGTATGTCCCAGCAATTCTTTTAATCTCTTATCGGTTACATGCTTGTGCTGCATCAACTCGTCAACAATTTTATTTAAGACGGCCGCCTGTTTTCCAGCCGCTCTGCGCACGCCTGCAGCGTCATAAAGTACAATTAAGGTAAAAACGAAAGAAATAGCCACCAAAGGATCATGAATACCGAAGTCTCTCCACAGAGCAGTAGTCAGGGCTACAGTAATTGATGCATGTGTGCTGGGCATACCTCCGGATCCGGCAATACGCCTCCAATTGATTCGTTTATATTTGAAAGCCTCGATCCCAATTTTTAGCAACTGGGCAAGCAGCCAGGCAATCAAAGCTTGCAGAAGATACATACGAAAATACTCCTAAACAATTATAATTGAATTCCCTGGGGGGATAAGACATCCACTTCAAAATTACCGACAGCAACTTCCAGATCAAGATCGATGCGGGACAAAGCCTCTTCATAACCCGGAGAAACATAATAATTATCTACGATGGGCCACCCCAGTTCATCCAGGTTAGTATTGGCGAGGGCACCTTTAACACGAATACGGATACCTGTTTCCCCGTCAACTTCAACCCGGACATTGGAGGCACCGGCCTGCATTTTTACCTCTCCGTATTCCCCATTGTTGCCGAATTTAAAACGAAAATCACCGGCACCCAATTTCGCGTTTAACTGCTGAATTTCCAGATCAGTAAAATCAAGATCTCCTTCCGCGGCCCCGGCATCCATTGTTATTTTCCAGGGCAAATTAGGGGAGAGATGTACTTTCCAGTCATTAATAAAATGGCGCTGGGGATACCAGATTCCTTCGGCCTGCCTGATAAAAATTTTAATCTCATTATTATACCTGTCTACTGAAGTTGCAGCCCCGGCAGCTCCCCGGAAAAGTCCTTCAACGAGCTGCTCTGTTTCGGAATCCAGTAAAACTTTTCCCCCGCCGAATTTCATCTCAACTTCACCCGAGGTTACCCCTTCATAGCGTGAACGATCGACAACAAGCGTTGTTTCTCTTTGCCCCTGTGAAAGATCAAAAGAGGAAGTGGGATTTTGTATGGCCAGGACGACAATACCGCCGGAAAGGGCAATAATAAGCAATATGCCCAACCAGCGGGGCATTACTCCTCCCCAGAAAATGCTAATCCCGATCAGGATAAGAAGAACCGGCCAGAACCTGTACAATTGCTCAACGAAAGTCCAGGACCCATAACCAATATTAGCCAGAAAAATTATAAGTCCTATGATAATTAGGACCAGTCCCGCAAGAAATGTTCCAATTCTCATTTCCCGGCCTCCTTCCCGTCACGTAAAAGAAGAAAAATTCCGGCTGCAATAATCAACAAAGGCCAGAGATAGTGAAAAAAAGGACCGACAATTAGACGGGCCAGAAAGATAATACCCAGGCCGATTAGTAACAGGCCGGCATTACGGCGCCTTTTAAACCGGCACTGGTTTTCTTCTGCAGGATGAGAAAAATTTATTCCGCCTTCCTCATGTAAGACCTTCGCTTCATCTTGCTGTTCACCCAGACCGGAATCACCATCGCGCTGCCTGATTTTTTCCTTTTCACCAGCATAAAAGATTCTCTCCTCAGGAATAACAATCCAGGCGATAAGATACGCCAGGATCCCTCCGCCACCGACAAAAGCGGCGACTATCCATAATAAACGAATTAAAACAACATCAACTTCAAAATACTCCGCCAGTCCACCGGCTACACCGCCGATAATCCGAATTCTACGAGACCGAAATAAACGGTTCAACGTCCCTTGCACCTCCTGTTTGCTTTTGCCGATATGTTATTTACTCTTCCGATGGAAGTTCATCCAGCAAAAGACCAAGTTTTTCCCATTCTTCATATAGTGCCCCGACTTGGTCTTTGATCTGCGTTAACTCTTCCACGAGCCGGCGCGCCCGGTTAAAATCATCGTATATCCCCGGTTCGGCCAACTGTTCTTCCAGGCAGCTTATTTTATTCTCCCCAAGGGCAATTTTTTCTTCCATCTCTGTTATTGACCGGGATAAATTGCGCCTTTTGCGTCGTAAAGCCATAATTTCCTCTCTTTTGGCCTTCTCTATTTCCTTCTTATCGCGGCGCTGCTTTTTCTTCAATTCATTGGAAGGGTAAATATCATTATTTTCTTTCTCCTTCTCTTTCAACTTTATTTCCCGGTATTCTAAGTATGACCCTTTGTAAAGTTTTACACGCTTATCGCTGACCTCCAAAATTTTTGTGGCTGTATGTGAAATAAAAAAACGGTCATGAGATACAATAAGAAGTGTCCCGGGAAAGCCGGCAAGTGCGGTTTTAAGCTCCTCGATCCCCCAGATGTCCAGATGATTGGTAGGTTCATCCATAATAATAAAATTACTATCCTCCAGGGACATTTTGGCCAGAGCCAAACGGCTTTTTTCACCGCCGCTTAAAGCCTGCACTTTTTTAAAAACTTCTTCTCCGCGAAACAGGTAACCCCCCAGATAGCTACGTGCCTCGGACTCTCCCATTCCGGATGCTTCCATAATATTTTCCAAAACACTAAATTCGGATTTTAAAGTTTTCTGCTCCTGGTCAAAATAGGCGATTCTACTGCCGGACCCAATCCGGACAATACCTGATTCAATAAATTCCTCACCGGTTATTATGCGCAACAAAGTCGTCTTTCCCGCACCATTGGGACCGACAACGGCAACCCGATCTCCCCAGTTTATCTCGAAGGAAGCGTCTGTAAAAATCGGGGAGCGGCCAAAATATTTTGAAACTGCTTCGAAAGTAACAACACTCCGGCTTCCCCTCCCTGCAAAATCAAAGCGGGCCTTCCAGGAGGGAGCTTTTTCCGGCTTTTTTACAAGATCGAACTTTTCCATGCGCTTCTCCCTGCTGCGGGCCTGACGTTTTGTTCTCTGATCCGCGGAGGCATTACGAATAAAAGCTTGATCTTTTTTTACTGCCGCTTCTTGCTTTTTATATGCTTTTTCCAGCGTGTTTCTTTCCAGTTCCCGCTGGACGAGGCAACTGGAAAAATTCCCCCGATACGAACGTAATGACCTGTTTTCCATAACCGCAATTTGACCGACAATGCGGTCGAGAAAAAAGCGATCATGAGAGACAAGCAGAAGGGCCCCCCGCCAGTTGCCGAGATAATTTTCCAGCCATTCTACCGATTCGGCATCAAGACTGTTAGTGGGCTCATCCAGGAGAAGAAGATCCGGTTCACGAAGCAGCAGTGCTGCAAGCTGTGTTCTTGTTTTTTCTCCCCCGCTAAAGCTATCCACCTGACGCTGCAGGTCAGCCTCTTGGAAACCCAGACCCAGGGCGATCATCTTCAGACGGTTCTCAAGGAGATAACCTCCTTTTTCCTCATAAATATGGGAAAGCTCTCCGTATTTCTCTATAAGCGGGTTTAAAACTGTTTCCTTCTTTATTACGGATAAAGACATCTCTTTTTCCAGGCGAGCCATTTCATCTTTGATCAGATAAACTTCTTTCAGAGCTTCCGTTAAAACATCCTGCAAGCTTACCTGAGGCAGAAAACCCGCTTTCTGGCTTAGATAACCAAGAGATAAACCTTTGCCGATAAATACTTCCCCTTTATCCGGTTCTTCAACACCTGTTATAATTTTCAGCAGCGTGGTTTTGCCGCTACCGTTCGTCCCGACCAGCCCAATTTTCTCACCTGGATTTATCTGCAGGGAGACCCCTTCCAGGATACTTTTGTCGGCATAAGTCTTATAAATGTTGCGTACATCTAGTAGAGCCATCATCTGCCCCCGAAAATTACTTTATTAAATGTCATTTGTCTTGTTTTTTCCTTATATTATCTTAACCGTCATCCTCCAAGATGTAAAGCGATGGCCGTGATAATTATACATCCTTCTATTACTATTTTTCGCTGTAGTGTTACTCAGATTTTTTTGCAACAAAAAAGCTTTTTATTCGTCTATCTTAATAGAGTACGATATAAAGAAGAAGGAGAGAAGCTCAATGAAAAAATTCTTATTCTTGCTAACAGCGACCTTATGCGCTATATTATTGGGGGTGACAGGGTGCAGCCCGACCACCGTTCCGGAAACTCAGCCTGACGATAGCGATAACGAACCGGGTGCAGAAATAGTGGAATATGAAATCTGGGAAAATGAAAGAGCATTTCCGCAGGAATTATCACCGGAAATGCAGAATATTATTGCAAAGCTGAAGGCAGAAAGGGGATATTATGCTTTCGATCCGCAGGATTTTCAAACCGGGGATGATCTTTTTATCTTAATATCTTCCGGCCCGAAGCCCACCGGGGGATATTCCATGACAGCAAAAAATGTTCAAGCCTCAAACGGCACCCTGGAGATTACAATGGAAGAAAGAGAGCCTGCAAAAGAAGATGCCGTCATTCAAATTCTCACTTACCCGGTAGCGCTTCTGAAAATAAAGGCCTTATATAATTTTTTTGACATAACAAATACCTCAGGCGATACATTTTCACCCATTCTCCCGGAAGAAAGTCCGGAAAATGCTACGGCAGAAAGAGAGAATGTCATTCATAACTGTAGAGGAACCCTGGTGGGAAGAATTGACAGCAATAGTGTGGAAATAGAAAGTAGCGGAAAAACGCTTGCTTTTTATCTGTCTGAACAAAGTTTAATCGAAAATTTTAAAGACGGAGAAACAATTATTTTCGATTACTATCAAGACCAATATGACCGGCTAATAATCAATAAGCTGGAAAAAGACAGCTAACACTCCTCTGTATTTGTATAAATTGGAGAAAGGAAGTACTTAATGGCGGAAGACAATATTACCAGGATAGATACTAATGGTAAGGAAATTATTCTTATTGGAACTGCTCATGTATCCAAAAAAAGCGCGGATCAAGTGAAGGAAATTATTGAGGCGGAAAAACCGGACTCTGTTTGTATAGAATTGGATGAACAAAGATATCAGTCCATTATGGACAGGCAAAGCTGGAAGAATATGGACATATTTAAGGTTATTAAAGAAAAAAAAGCCCCTCTTCTTTTAATGAACCTGCTCATTTCTTCCTTTCAAAAAAGGATGGCTAAGCAATTTGGCGTTAATCCCGGGGAAGAAATGGTTCAGGGCATTAAGTCAAGCAAAGAAATAGGAGCCGGCCTAGTCTTGGCTGATAGAAATATTCAAACAACCTTTGCTCGTATCTGGCATAAAATAGGATTTTGGGGGAAGCTTAAGCTCCTCTTTATGGTTTTCTACAGCATTTTCGATAACCAAGAAATTTCCGAAGAAGAAATGGAAAAAATGAAGTCTCAAGATATGCTTAACGCACTGCTGAATGATTTTACTGCCTCATTCCCGAAGTTAAAAATTCCTTTAATTGATGAACGGGATCAGTATCTGGCCCAAAAAATTAAAGATGCCCCCGGAAAAAAAGTTGTTGCTGTTCTGGGAGCTGCCCATGTCCCCGGTATTACGGAAGAAATAAAAAAAGAACATGATTTGGAAGCCTTATGCCTGGTCCCTGCCAAATCCAAAACAATAAAGATTATCCCCTGGTTAATACCCTTACTGATTCTTATGATTATCGGCTATACTCTTTATACAAATCCTTCTGCCGGAATGCAGCAAACGATGAGTTGGGTACTCTGGAACGGTTCTTTTTCCACACTTGGAGCTGCTCTCGCTTTTGGACATCCCCTTACCATGCTTACAGCCTTTATAATGGCTCCATTGACTTCCTTAAATCCCCTCATGGCCGCCGGCTGGTTTGCGGGAATTGTTCAAGCCTATATCCGCCGGCCAAGTGTAGAAGATTTTGAAAATCTGGCAACGGATGTTTATTCTTTAAAAGGTTTTTGGAACAATAGAGTAACGCGTATTCTTCTTATAGTTGCCTTAACCAATTTAGGCAGTACCTTGGGAACAGTGATCGGCGGAGCCGACGTGGTCCGTTTATTCCTGGAAAATTTATAACCGCTTTCTCTATAAAATTGAAAAACCCTTTACACCTTTTTAATTAATATCTGTTTTTTTACATGCGGGTCTTTAACAATAAAGAGGTTAAGCGCTTCATGGCTTTTTCCGGCCCTCCCTCCTTTTCTTTGCTTTCTTCCATACATTCCCATATATAGCCGGCTACAACCAGCTTAGTTGCTCCTTCCAAAGCTGAATGGACAGCACTGAGCTGCATGGCAATATTTTCGCACTGCTCACCTTCTTTAATCATCTTCTGAACCGCTCTGATCTGTCCTTCCAGGCGAGAAAACCGGTGTAATATCTCTTTTTTTTTCTCCTCAGGCATATTCATTTAATAACCTCCTCTGTAGTACTATAAACTGCCTCTTCTTCCCATGGCTGCGGATGACCTTTTGTTACCTTCCCTTGTCTCAACTTTAAAACACCGGTGGGACAGTGCCGCACACAGGTGCTGCAGCGGATACATGCCCCGAAATCAAAACTCTTGTTTTCCAGATAATCCGGGTAGGGTTTTAATTGCATCGGACAAACCCTGGAACATCGCCTGCAGGAGACACAATCCTCTTTGTTTGCCGCAGCGAGCCGCATATCGCTTTTACGGTTCACACCCAACCAGGAGCCCAACCGGTAAAGTAACAGCTGAAAAGTTCCCATAGGGCAAATTGTGCACCAGGCCCGCGGGTTGGACCCAAGGGCAAGCACCGTGCCCAGCACGGTTACTGCCAAATAATTCAATACAAAGACAAAACCCAACCTGTCTAAGAAACCCGCCTCACCCAAAGTGTAAAAAACAGTCACCAGACGATTAACGAGCATAAACATAAACCAGACAAAAAGTAGTCCTGCTAAAATTTTTGAGCGTAAAAAAGCAGGAATTTTCTTGTTACGGCTGATGTGTAAAAGAATACCGTCAAAAAAACTGCCGTGGGGACACACATTCCCACACCAGTATTTCCCTTTGGCAAAACCCATAATCATTAATGCTACCATTAAGGGGATCATAAAAAGCCCCAGTTTTGGAATCCATAAACCTCCGACAGCCACTACGAAAACAAACAACCAGGCATAGCGTTTTAATGGAGTAAACACCCTTTCGGCTTTGGAATCAATCTGCATCATGACGGCAACAGCTCCTTTTTAATGTTATACCCCTAGGGGTATAACATTAAAATAAAGCAATCCCTTGCGTCTGTCAAGTTACGATTTTTACTTCAGTTTTTTTTAAAATACAATGCTCCCACCGGGCAAGCTTCCACACAGAGTCCGCACTCAGTACAGGGGGATTGAGCCAACTCACGGTCGGCAAAGGTGGTTATCCGACGGTGAATGCCGCGGCGGGAAAAACCGATGGCCCCCACTCCGGCAATCCGATGATCCGCCCAGACACAACGGCCGCAGAGAACGCACCGGCCGGCGTCAAAGGCAAAAGATCGAGGGCTGTCGTCAATTATAACCTTTTTAGACAGCGGCTTCAGCCGGTGCAAATTCAGCTTCAGACCTCTCTCCCGGGCAATTTTTTGAAGCTCACAGCTTCCGTTTTTGGGACACTCCCCGCAGTTTAAACGATGCTCCGACAATAACAGTTCAAAAGCTGTCCGGACCAGGCGGTCTACCGCCGGGGTGCGGGTTTTTACCGTCATCCCCGCCTTCACGGGTTGCGTGCAGGCCGTTACCGGATTGCAAGTTCCCTCGATCTCCACAAAACAAAGACGGCAGCCGGCAGTTGGTCTCTCCTGCTCCTTTACAGCGCACAGATGGGGAATATATACTTTGTTTTCCAAGGCAACCCAGAGTAATTTTTCTCCTTCACGAGCAGTAATTTTCTGCCCGTCTATGATAATGACAACCTTCCTGTTCATTTCATTTCCCTCTCCCTCTCCTCAACCAGGCCGGGAGGAGATACTTTAATCACCGCGGAATACTCGGGAGGGCACGCTTTTAAGCAGTTGTCGCATTTGACGCATTTATCCCGGTTGATGGCTTTCAAACCGTTATCCCGGGTATAAATAGCTTCCACCGGGCAGCTCCCCACGCAGATATTGCAGAGCTTGCTGCACTTGTCCGGTTCAATAAAGTAAGCAATTAAGTCGGGGCACTTCAGGGAGGGGCAGCATTTTCCCTTAATATGCGCTTCGTATTCATCCCGAAAATATTTCAGTGTTGTCAGAACCGGGTTTGGAGCCGTCTTCCCCAAGTTGCACAAAGAACCGGTTTTGACATCTTCCGCCAGTTCCCGGAGAGTTTCCAGAGAAGCCATATCACCCTCCCCCCGTGTAATCGCCTTGAGAATTTCCAGCATATGTTTAGTTCCCAGACGGCAGAAAGTACACTTTCCGCATGATTCCTGTTGGGTAAAGTTTAAGAAAAAGCGGGCCATCCCGACCATACAGTCGTCCTCGTCCAGGACGACGAGCCCGCCGGAACCCATCATAGCTCCTGCTTCCTCAAGAGAATCAAAATCAAGAGGAATATCCAAAGCCTGCTCCGGCAGGCATCCACCCGAAGGACCGCCGATCTGCACAGCTTTAAACTTTTTATTCCGGGGGATACCCTCTCCCACATCAAAGATCAACTGACGGAGGGTTGTCCCCATGGGAACCTCCACCAAACCGGGGCCGGCGATCTTTCCTGCCAGGGTAAAAACAGCTGTACCTGGGCTTCCCGGTGTTCCCGTCTTCTTAAACCAATCCGCGCCTTTACGCATAATAAGCGGTACATAGCAAAATGTTTTAACATTATTTAACACCGTAGGTTCACCGAGATAACCGGAAACAGCAAGTTCCGGGGGACGATGCTGCGGGATGCCCATCCCCCCCTCCATGGAATTAATCAGGGCTGTCCCCTCACCACAAACAAAAGCACCGGCGCCGGAAAAAACCTCCAGGTCGAAACAAAAAGCGCTTCCCAGGATTGAAGCTCCGAGCAAATTCTTTTCCCGGGCTTGCCTGAGGGCATTATTGACCCGGCGGATGGCCTGAGAATACTCGGAACGGATATATAGGTAACCCAGAGAGGCGCCGACTGCATAAGCACAGATAATCATTCCCTCTATTACCTGGTGGGGATTGGATTCCAGGATGTTCCGGTCCATAAAAGCACCCGGGTCGCCCTCATCACCGTTGCAGATCACGTATTTCATTCCGTTACCGGCTTTTCTTACAACCTCCCACTTGATTCCCGCCGGGAACCCTGCTCCGCCGCGACCCCGCAGGTTGGAAGCCTTTACTTCCCCCAGAACTTCCCCGGGCTCCATGTTCAAAACATCGGCCAGGGCGGAGTAACCATCCCGGGCAATATAAAAATCAATTTCTTCCGGGTCAATAAACCCGCAATTTTCCAGGATCATCTTCTCTTCATAAACTCCCCGGGGAAAATCTCGAAAGGTTGGGAAAATATCATTGGGTTCCAGCGCTGCCATGGCAAACTCATAACAGGGATCATTGTTAATGAGGAAATCTTCCACCAGACGTTTAACCAGCACTTCATCCACTTTTCCGTAACAGAGTGAAGGAAATCCCGGCTTGGATATAATTATAAGGGGCTCGGCATAGCAGTGCCCCATGCAGCCGACCTCGACCACCCCGGCGTCTATTCCTTTCCTGGTCAACTCATCCTTAAAGGCCTCTCGAATTCGGAGAGCGCCTGCAGCCTTGCCGCAGGTACCTGTTCCCACCCGGATAACAGGTTTATCTTCCAAGTATTTTAAATTATTTATGGATGCAGCTTTCATCTTAATATAAGCCCTTTCCGTCAAAGAAACATCCATAACTGCAAGCCCCCTTTTACTTTCTTAAGCTTCCCTTTTAATCCTGTTCGCGCTGTTTCTTTTTGCCGATATCCCAAGAAAGCAAAATTCCGTCTACTCGGGTGGGAGTTACGTTTCCCTCCACAAAATCATCAACTACAACCACCGGTGCCAGACTACAGCAGCCCACGCAGGCTACCTCTTCCAGACTGAACTCGCCGTCAGGCGTAGTCTCCCCCGTCCTGACATCCAGCCGTCTTTCAAAGGAATCCAGGGCAATCTGCCCTCCTGCCATAAAACAGGCGGTACCCATGCAAACTTTTATCTGATGTTTCCCCGGAGGGCTCAGGCGAAAAAGGTTAAAAAAAGTAGCTGCTCCGTAAACATCCACAGTGGGAATCCCCAGAGCCTCGGCAACTTTCTCCATAGCCCGCACCGGGAGATAACCCAGTTTCTCCTGCACCTCCCGGAGAACAGGGAGCAAATTTCGGCGTTCCACGGAATAATTCTTTAATATCTCGCAGACGTAGTTCGAGATTGTCTCCTTTTTACCTTCCATTTATTTTAACTAGCGTCTCCTTCTTTAAGTAATAATAATTATTCTTATTTTACTGCAGAGGTATTTTTGTTGCAAACAAAAAAAAGCATGGCGAGCATTCTTTATCTTACCATGCACCTTTACCGTCCACCTCCCCAAAAATCGGAGATTCAAACCGATCGAAAGCAAAAAAACGCTTTTCCGGAAAACAAGGGGCAAACTAAACAACTGTTTGTTTTTTTAGTGTGCAAAAAAAATTTTCCCTTTAATAAATTATCTCAAAAAAATCGGAACCTTGTCAAAAGTAATTCTCAGAAAAAATACTATTATTTAGTATTTTTTCTTATTTTATGCTGAGCATCCTCTCAAAAATTAAATGTTCCATATACGTTTTTATCTCTTCAGCGCTCTGTACACCTTTGGGGTTGTACCACTGGATAATCCAGTTACACATTCCAAGCATCGCAAAAACGGTTAAAGTAACATTAACATCCGGGAAATCTCCCTTTTCAATCCCTTCTTTGAGAATCTCCCGAAAAAAATTCTCATAACGATCCCGCTTTTCCAGATATTTTTCCATCTGAATAGCAGGTAGCTTTTCTCTTTCCTGAAAGTAAATAATCAAGGATAAATTGTGATCCATAATATAGCCCATATGATGATTAATTAGTTTGCGCAATTTTTCCCTCGAAGATAATTTTTCCGCCACAATCAGTTCGGCATTTTTAAGAACCGGATTTATACCGTTATTTAAAACCTCTCGAAAAATATCATTTTTACTATTAAAGTAATAATAAATGCTTCCCTTAAGGATACCTACCTCCTTAGCAATATCTTGCATGGAAGTTCCGGTAAAACCTTTCTTTTTAAATAACTGGGCTGTCACTTCAAGAATTTCATCACGCATATTTTTTTCTGAACTTTGGGCAGAAATACTGCTCAATTCATTCATAATGCAAACCTTTCCCTTCATAATAATAAAACTACCTTATTTTAGTATATCATAAAAAGATTGCTTTTTTAAGTCATCTGTCCTCTTTCAAAGTATTTATTTCTTCAATAACTATACTACTAAACGTACTGCCAACGCCACACCCGGCTGCTAATACCGCATTTCCTCATGCTCTCTCTACTCCTGACCACAAATATTCCTGGAAGAAATTGCAGGATATTTTATTATCCCGGTTGAAATATAATAAGATAGTTTTCCTGTATTTTCAGCCGAAATCTTGACGGAATTAAATGTCTAGAAAACCACAACGGAGAATACCTAACGTGACACAAATTAAGTTAATTGCCACAGCTACCTTTGGACTAGAAGCAGTTGTCAAAAGAGAATTACAAAATCTTGGATATACCGACCTGCAAGTTTCTGATGGAAAGGTTACTTTTAAAGCCGATAAGAAAGCCATACCCAGAGCCAACCTCTGGTTAAGATCTGCCGACCGTGTCTTGCTGCAAGTTGGAGAATTTCAGGCTTTAACCTTTGATGAATTGTTTGTTAAAACCAAAGCTCTGCCCTGGGATGATTGGATCTCACTAGACGGCAAATTCACTGTAAACGGCAAATCCGTTAAGTCCAAACTTTTCAGTATTTCAGATTGCCAGGCAATTGTTAAAAAAGCGGTCGTAGAAAGACTTAAACAAAAGTATGCAGTCGATTGGTTCGCCGAAACAGGGCCTGAATTCACTATACAGGTTGCTCTTCTTAACGACCTGGCCACATTGACCATAGATACCAGCGGAACCGGATTACATAAAAGAGGCTACCGCCGGGAAGCGGGCGCTGCTCCGCTCAAGGAAACATTAGCTTCGGCGATGGTACAACTCAGTTACTGGAATAAAGGCAGGCTGTTCTTAGACCCCTTTTGTGGCTCCGGAACCATACCTATCGAAGCAGCTTTGATTGGACGCAATATTGCTCCGGGTCTGAGTAGAAAATTTGCCTCTGAAAGATGGCCGGGCATTGATCAAACCCTTTGGAAAGAAGCAAGAGTCGATGCTTTTAACGCCATTGATCAGGAGACTAACATAAAAATTATTGCCTCCGATATTGATCCCAAAGTTATCACCGTAGCAGAAGAAAACGCCCTCCAGGCCGGAGTGGATGACTGCATTGAGTTTTCAGTTAAGTCCTTTACAGAAGCTAAACCCAGAAAAAAATTCGGAATTATGATCACAAACCCGCCTTACGGCGAACGACTGGGGAAACAGAAAGAAATTGCGGAGATGTATAAGGCGTTGGGGCAAATTTTTCGCATAGAGCCTACCTGGTCCGTCTATGTTCTTACTGCAGAAGATAGCTTTGAAAAACTGTATGGGGGAAAAGCCCACAGAAAACGAAAACTTTATAATGGAAATATTAAAGTCAATTATTATCAATACTACGGAGAGCGGCCTCCCCCAAAAGAGCTTAATTCCTGACGACTTGAATCCACGTCGTTCCCTTGATAGGAAGTACCGGACTGCCTCCGGGATAACTAAAAATTGTTTCATGCCCGACTTTTTTCCAGGTAATCCCTGTTTTTCTGCCCAGTTCATAGAGATAACCTCTGCCGGAGCCTTCCATGTTAATATCTACAAGACCTTCGGTTCCTGAAATATTTGTATGCGGTGTAAGACGAACAATAACCCGATCAGCGAAGTACTGCTCTCCGGTTTCCCTTTCCGTATGGGGCTTACCGTTAATTGACCGGTAATAAATACGCTTTGCAGCGTCATAATCGTAGCGTACCCTGTTCACGGCGCTGTAATCGATCTCAATAATGTCCCCTTTCTCGTAAAGCTCCTGCGGCTCATTGTGCGTCAGTAATGTCTTTTCTCCGGTCCTGATCTCTTTACCGGCTGCGCGGTACAGGTTATTAAAGTTTGTAAAAAGATTGTGGGGTGCCTCTCCGGACTTATTCCTCCAAAAATACCGGTCATCAACAATCTGCATGAGGTCCAGCCCCCTGATCATCTGCTCCGTTCTCAGGGAATAACCACTGTGGACCACAATGCCTCCGAATTCCAGAGATTGAACGGCAAAATATGGTCTTAAACTGCGAATCGGGCCGATATTGAAATTTTCTTCGTGCAGGGTTTTAAAGATAGCCAGATAACGAGTAGTTCCCCCTTCTACCAGAAATTCATAAACAATATCGGCTTTCTGTAACCCTGAAGAAGGCCCGGCTGAGGGAAAACTATCGCAAACAACGGCAAGAGCCGGAAATATTTCCTTGACAATTACAAAACTTTTCTCCTTTTCATCTGTATCATCATTTTCTTCTGTTTCCGCCTCCAATTTTGCCTGAACTGCGCCGTCAAATAAACGTCCGATTTCGCTGCCCATATCCTTATTTGCCGTATAATACGGTCCGGGCTTTACAACAAAGCTTCCGTTATCTCCGTAAGAAATATCCTGAAACTGTATTTGTTTTCCGGCAAATACCACTCTGCTTATTTGTTCTTCCCCCCGGAAAATATCCACGCGATAAGTCCAATCTGTCTGAAGAGTCTGTAAAGGATCCGGGTTAAATTTCAGAAAAGACATAATTTCGTAAAAATGTTCTATTGATTCTTTTTCGTTTACAACCGCTTCTTCCCAGGTTGCCCCTTCGACGAGCAAAAGCTGAGAAGTGTCGGAGGCATCTAAGCCGGTGAGTTCGAAAAAATTTTTGGTCGTCTTTCTTTTGGTCAGGTATAGAGCCGATAACGGAACAACAAGAAGAACAAAGATAATGCCGGCAATGATGAAGTGTTTCCTTCTATCGTTAAAAAGAAACATTATATGGCTCCTTTCTCCGTAGAGATAACCGCTAGCAAACCTTCCCTATGGCACCGCTAATTACAATTTTTCGCTTTTTTCGCAAAAGTGTTATATGTACAATTCAACATCTATCCAGGAAAAACCTTTTTTGGCAGCAAGAGAAAAAAGGAAGAAAGACCATGATGGAAGATTGGGAACATTTCCTGGGAAATGATCTTAAAAAAAATAATGCGACAAGAAAAAAGTACCCCTGTCGCATACAGCATTCGAGCATAATAATGATTTAGGATATTTACTTGCACTACAGCCAAATAATAATAATACTTTACTCGGCCGGGAAAAGTTGCACCTTGCCCGGCATTTCACCCGAGCGCCAAGCGTATAAGAAAGCTAGGAGAAAAGCAATATTTCGCTGTAGTGCCGATTTATCCGAACATCCTTTCGGGAAGGTAAAGAGCAATCTCCGGGAAAATTGTTATGAGCACAACAATAATTAATATGGGAACGACAAAAGGTAGGGCTCCCGCGAAAACGTCCTCCAGCGGAACATCCTTGGTGGAACCCGCGATGGTGTACAAATTCAAACCCATCGGCGGGGTTATTAATCCCACCTGCATCATCAGCACACATACCACCCCGAAAAAAACAGGATCAAAGCCCAGGCCAAGAACCAAAGGAAAGATCACCGGCAGGGTCAGGACCATCATGGATATGGCATCAATAAAGCATCCCAAAAATAGATAAACAAGGAGAATAATGCCAAGAATAACGAAACGGGATACGTCAAGCCCCACCACCCAATTTGCCAACTGGGCTGGTATGGTCGAAAGGGCCAGGAAGTAACTGAAGACGGTTGCCCCTGCCACGAGAAAAAGAACCATTACTGAAACACGGATAGCCTCCTGCAAACTTGCAAAAAGACTGTTGAAGGTTAATTTTCGTTTAAACAGTGCCACAAAGAAGAGAAGGGTTGCCCCTGTTGCGCCGGCCTCAGTGGGACTAAACCAGCCCAGGTAAATCCCTCCCATGACAATCAGAAATACTGCCAATATCTCCCGGACACCTTTCAGTGCCGCCAGCTTCTCTTTCCAGCTAATCGTCCCGGGACTGGAGGGTGCCAGATCAGGGTTCAGTCTGACCTGCACTACAACGATTGCAATAAAGGTTGCAGCCAAAGCAATCCCGGGAAAAACACCGGCAATAAGCAGTTTGCCGATGGACTCCTCAACGAGCATACCATAAACCACAAAGCCGATACTGGGAGGAATCAGGAAGCCCAGTGTTCCGCCTGCGGCAATAGTGCCGGTCGCCAATCTTGGAGAATAATTAAATTTCTTCATCTCCGGATAGGCGATAGATCCCATCGCTGCCGCCGTGGCTACCGCGGAACCGGAAACAGCGGCAAAGCCGGCACATGCGGCGATGGTTGCTGCACCCAGACCTCCGGGGAATTTGCGGAGCCATTTATCAAAAGTTTTATAAAGATTCTCAATCAAGCCGCTGTTGCCGGCAAATGCGCCCATGAGCAAAAAAAGCGGGATAACCATGTATGAATATTGACTGGCCACAGCATAGATCGTTCTCGAGGCGATAGGCAGTGCCGCCTGGAAAGAAGACAGATGCCAGATTCCCAGAAAGCCGGTAAGCATTAGAGCAAGGGCAATCGGCATCCCCAGAAACAAAAGAAGAAATGCCGTTACTGTACCGATAATACCAACAATAATCGGATCCAACGTTGTCTCCTCCCTATCTTATTTGTGTGACCGTTTTTTTAGCGCCTTCATCATCAGGCGCCCTGCTAAATAGCTTTGCTGCGACAATCAGGAAATCCATCAGAATTTCCAAGAAAAGAAGGAAAGCTCCCCCGGAAACTAAAAGCCTGAATGGAAGTTGGGGGATCCTCAGCACATCCGAAACAATGGTAGACATCCGTCCTGTCGCCAATATCCAGCCCTGCCAGATAACGATAAAAACTATGAACAAACCAAGCAAATTAACAAGCATTTCCAGAAACAACTGCAAGCGAAACGGCAGTCGTGAAACAACTAAGGTTATCCGTGGATGACCCTTTACCTGCTGTGTATACGCCAGGCCGAAAAGTATGACAACAACCAGCAAATACTCAGACAGTTCCACTGCCCCCGGTACAGGCCGGGCAAAGAAAGCCCGGCCTATGACATCTGTTGTGGTGAGAAACATCATGGGAATCAAGATAAACATGCTGCCTGTACATACATAAAAGGTTAAACGCCGAATCACTTTCTCCGTTTTTGATAAAAATTTCATGAGCGTTTTTTTCCTTTCATCTTTCTTTACCAGTCGCTGGGAAATGCCGGAAACGCCACACCATGCCCGTCCAATTCCCCTTTATACATCAGCAAAGTTTCTTTGCCCGGAAGACCTTCAGCTTCCATATCGTCAACCCATTTTTTAACAACCTTTTCAGCAAAAAGGGCATTCCAGCGATCCGCCTCATTCGCAGGCAACTCATAAAACTCCACGCCTGCATCGGCAAGGCTTTTCATTATCTCATCAATCGCATCTACGTTCAACCCACCGGTCAGACGGAAGGGGTTCTCCGTTACTTCCTCGATAATAACTTTAAGATCGTCGGGTGTCTTCTCCCAACTATTCTGATTCATGACCACACCTTCAGCAACACAGCCGAATGAGGCAACTACCGCATGATCCGCCACCTCATTAAGCTTAAAAGCGGAAAATAACGGCGGACATGTAACAATACCGTCAATATCACCCGTTTCCATGGAAAGGTATACATCTCCAAGAGGCATAAACACGGGTTCGGCACCTAAAGCCTGGATCATGTAGGTTTGTAAACCGCCGGGTGATCTAATCCGCAGGCCTTTAACATCCTCCAGGGTGCGGACCGGCTTTGTGGTCCAAATATATGATTGAATGCATCCATTGAGATTGAGCACTTTTACATCCTCAAATTCCTGGTAGAGGATAAGCTCATGCATGGCATTGCCAATATCGACGGCCACATCCTTGCCGTCGACAAAGACCGGCATGGACAGCACATCAGTCAAAGGAAAACGACCGGGTGTCCAGGACGCGGTAAAGTAACCCATATCAGAAAGACCGTCCGCCACAATATCGTAATGATCCTCCCCTGCTCCCAAAGCACCTCCGTAGTACGTCGTATATTGAATACGGCCGTTACTTCTTGTTTCCAATTCCTTCAGCATGGGATCCCAGACTGTTGTGCACTCTGCGCTGGCAGGAACATGCCATGTGCTGAATTTTATCTCAACCGTCCCCTGTGCCGGGTTCGTTTCCTCACTTTCCGCCGAAGGCGGAGAATCATTCGACTTGGGAGCACACCCCACCATAACCGACATCAGCATCAACACCAGGCATGCAATCACAATTTTTTTCCACAGACCTCTTTTTCTCACAATAGACCCTCTCCTCACATTTTGTTATTTTCCGGTAACACCACAACACTACCCATAAAATTCGCTGCCGACTCCATGGGCAGCATAATCGCCGGTTCCCCTTCATCTTTGTGATTTCGATTATATTCTCCATCCGGCAGCGGATCTCCTCTGTTAGAAAATAGGCAAGATGCTCGAAAAAACGACAAAAAAAATGGAGCCCGCCTCTTGCAGAACTCCCGCCGATAATACCGAAATAAATTTTCTCAGTTGTTTTCCCCGCTCTATGGCGAAGCCCCGTCTTTCTTCCTTGCTATTTCCGCAATCTCCGGAAATCGACTGACAATGGCGGAATAGTTGCTTCGCTTATGGGGAAAGAGGCATTGGCTGCAATCCTTGACCCCGTTTGCAGTATAGGAATAGTTACCGCCGCAGCGCTCTCCCAGGACATAAAGCGGGCAATAGCAGAACAAGCAGTTGAAGTCCTCCGGCCTGTCGGTAGCATGGCACGGAAAATACTCGCATTCCGTATGGCGAAAGAAGCAAGCATTTTTTTTGGGATAATTTATCATACTTCTTTCATCACCCTCCTCGTGAGACGATACATCAGAGCGTTTACGACGGCAGCTGCAACATTGCTGCCGCCCTTTCGCCCCCGTGGGAAGCGCCGACGCATTGTAACAAAACGAGGCTTCGCCGACCACTTCTTTTCCAGCAATAATTTTCAGCACAAAGAGCCGGTGCGGGGAATTCATACAGAGGCAGGCCGATGAAAGATTCTGTCCAAATTCAGTTCCAAACCCGGAAACTGAGGATGGATAAATTTGTCTCCCGGACCGCCCGCAATGATCAAAGCATAATTTCCCTCCTTGAACATAAAAGATTCCAAGGTGTTTTCCTCAGGGTCGGCCAGCCAGTAATGGGGAATCCCCGCCTTGCGATAGATCTCCATCTTTTGCAGGCGGTCTTTCCGGCGATTTGCCGGAGACATAATTTCTACCACCAAATCACAGGGACCGTCAATGCGCTCCTCGCGCATAATTTTCCGGCGGTCACCGGAGACAAACAATATATCCGGCTGCAGTACGTTGCCGGTGGCCAAAGTAAGATCCAAAGGGGCATAAAAGAGTTCACCCTCAGGATCAAAATTGTCAAAAAAATTTGCCAACTGACGATATAGGGCGGAGGATACCCGCTGGTGGTGCATGGAAGGCGACGGTTCCTTTACCAGGATTCCTTCCAGGATCTCAAAACGATAGCCCGGTTCTGCCGGGAGCTGCAGGTAATCCTCGTACGTATATCCGCCCCTGTTTGAGTATAAAGAAGTCTCTTCTTTAACAGCGGTGTTGCCTGCGGCCAACGCGGCCAACACCGCTTCTTTTTCGTAACGGTATTGTTTTTCTCCCAGTTCTACTACAGGTATCTTTTTTTGCCGCGTATACCTCCAGACGGTTTCCACCGATAAGTTCAAAACTTGCGCCAATTCGTGAGCCGTCAGCAGCTTTTCCATGGGAAGCGCATCCTCTCTCCCCGCATTATACAACGGAACACATCCATAGTCAAGTAAACACAAGGAGAACAAAATCATAAATTGCATGGAATGCCTTTTTTAAGTTCCTGTATTAAACTTTTAAGAATCCATGGAAAGTACGCTTGACATTTCTATAAGTGTATGTTACCATTACAAATGGAAAGCAAGCTTTACATTTGGTTCTAAAGGAAGGAATATTTTGAGAAATCGGCTTGAAGAAATACGAAAACAGCGAGGGATTAAACAAGAGGAGCTTGCCTCCGCCTTGGAAGTATCAAGACAAACGATTGGCTCATTGGAAAATGGGCGGTATAATCCCTCAATCATCTTGGCTTTCAAAATTGCCCGATATTTCGGGTTAAGTATCGAGGAAGTTTTTATTTATGAGGAGGAACAGGAAAATGAAACAATATAAGGTTGGCCGATACGTTTTTCTAGCGGTAGTCGGGTTTATCATCTTCGCTGTAGGGTTGGCGCTTACAAAGTTGTTGTCGAATACAGACGGTATACTGAAAATATTGCCGTATATATTTGTGGGCGTAGGTTCAGGCATTTTTGGCGGCAATCTCGGAACAGCACTTAGGAACAAAGCCATGCTTAAAAATCCACAAGCAGCAAGACAAATGGAAATTGAGCAAAAAGACGAGCGTAATCAAGCTATCAGCAATAAAGCAAAGGCAAAGGTTTATGATTTGATGATATTCGTGTATGCCGCAATACTACTTGCTTTTGCACTCATGCAAGTTGATATATATATAATCCTTACGCTGGTGGCGGTTTATCTATTTTTTATCTTTGCCAATGTTTATTACCTCACCAAATATTACAAGGAAATGTAAATATACTTGTTTAACTCGCCGCCCTTGATGGACGGCGGGTTTTCTATTATTTCTCGTCCTCCCGTTCCTCGATATGCATCCTCGACGTCCTCGTCAAAATCGTATTCACCAAGGTCGTTACGTCTTTATGAAGAACTTGAACTTATACCATGGAGAACGCTTTTTAGCCCCCTAAAGAATTTGGAAAAACTCGTTTAATTATGTTAATATTTCAGACGAGAGCTATTTTTATCCTTATCGATACTTAACCGGCTTTAAGTCTGCGGGTTAAAAGTCCAACAGCAATTTGCCGATAACATGACTGAGCGGTACACAGCCGATTTCTCTACTATCCCGGCTGTTATTGCGGTTGTCTCCCATAACAAAGATATAACCTTCCGGGACAACAACCTTTTTACCCATTGAATAAATAGGCATTTCTTTAAGATAAGTTTCTTCGATCACAGATCCGTTTCTCACAATCACTTCGCCGCCAAACTGTAATTCATCACCGGATTTACCAATCACCCTTTTAATCCAGTAATTTCCTTCTTTTTTCTTTGCAAGCAACTGTGTGAAGAGGTTGCTGTTCACCGCATCCCAGAAATTGTCCAATAGTGTCCTAGTTCGATTAATACGGCTGTCGATAATAATAATGTCTCCATAATCCGGTTCACACTTTAATATATTAACAGTCTTATTAATAATCAGCCTTTCTTTGTCGTGCAATGTAGGTTCCATGGAACTGCCTTCAACCTGCATGGGCTGCACAAGAAAAATAGTAATAATCATGGCTAATACTACCGCACCAAGCAAATGTAACGACCAACTGACTATTTCCCTAACTATCTTCATTCAGCGCCTCCGGAAAAATTATTTTAACTACCCTTTACTAATTATAATAAATAATCCCGTTAACATCCAGAACAGGATTGACCTCCATAACTGGAAATTGCTATAATTGCAGATAAAAGCACATTGTTAAAGCAGCAGATTCGCAAAATTACGGCCCATAAAGAGCGTGAAAGAGCGCGGCCTTGAAAAAAATAACACCGTAAGGGGAGATATAAATGAAACCGGCAATAATCATCACAGACATGGTTGAGGATTTTATCAGATTGGATGGTCCTCTGCCTGTTGGGGAAGAAGGTCTGAAGATTATTCCCAAACTGCAGGAATTAAAAGCAATTTGTCGTGAGAAATCCCTACCGTTTATCTATGCCAACGATGCTCTTCTGCCGAATGATTTCCTGTTTAATTCTCGCATGAAGCCGCACGGAATACGCGGAACAGCCGGAGTACAGGTAATTGACGAACTGAAACCGGAAAGCTCCGATCTCATTGTACATAAACGCCGCCTGAGCGCCTTTTTCAAGACCGACCTTGACATTACTCTCAGAGAGTGGGGAATCGACACGATTATAGTGGGAGGTGTGGCTACCGAAATCTGTGTCTTATCAACAGCTTACGACGGCGTCTCTCTTGATTTTAAAGCAATTGTGCTCGAAGATTGCTGCGCATCGCGTTTTAGACAAACCCACAGCAATATTATTACCGTATTAAAGGCCAGTCCGCTCTATCCTTTGCTCAGGGTGACTACCCTCGCTGAATTTGTACAGGAAATTTAACAGTCAAGGTTATATCCGGGAGTGAAGTTTCCAATGCCCTGAAATATTGTTTGATAGTTTTAACGGTAGGTTACTCCACCCTGGCTTCCGCCGAATATTTGGATGTAATGCCCTGTATCCAGATAATGGTTCTGAACAAGTCCCAAAACGATATCGAAGCGGTGCATACTGGTCTGCCAGCTGCACATTTGGCAAACCGCTCTGCATGGGACATTATCATCCGATCCTCCGGCTATTTCTTCTAGTTGCTCTTCACTTAATTCGGCCAAACTTTCCCCTGCGGGCACGGCTGCTTGGATAATCGCCTGCCGCTCTTCTTCCGTAGGCGCTTGCAGGTACTTCTTCATTAATTCTTGATCATTGTTGGCCACTGCCAGGAATCTTTCAAGTTCTTTCTTTGTCACTAGTCTCATCCTTTCGTTCTCACAATAAAGAATAATGAATCTTTGGCAATTTAATTCAGCTTGCCGCCAAGCCGGAATTTTGCATGCCGGCTTCAATGGTGATTGCCCGGCGCTTATCTCCGGGAATTCTTAAGACTATAACCACCGGATAACCGTTTATCATCTCTTATTCGCCTGATGGGTACATATACCTACTATACCCATGCTGGAATTATAATGACAAGAACAGCACATATTATTTTCCTCCACTCCCAGCGCACACATATAATGATCACAGCTATAAAAAGCGTTGACAATCATTTGTCCGTTGAGCCACTGCAATCCGCCGACAACCTGCTCCATATCCTCATCGGTCAAAGTCGGTTCCTGCGTAAAGGAATCATCCGATGGAGAGATTTTGTTTTCTTTATTCTCACTCATTTGTATCCCCCTTTTCATTTACCGCTTGTTAAAGGTTATCTATAATATACCAATTTCTTAACTGTAATGGTAATTTTTTTTTAAAACCATATTACAAAATACAATTTCCAATGCCTCGGTTTTTGGTACACTGGTAATGGGCCTTTATACCAATTATCCTATGGCTCTTGCTCCCGGCATGGGGCTTAGGCGCTTATTTCACCTATACGGTTTAAAGCGTCCAGAAACCGCACGCCGTTCAGTATCCTTACAGAAGATTAATGCTACTTTTTACTGATATCCTTTAATTTATATAAAAGATAATGTTCAGTAACTTTACAATCCCGGCTTCCTGTTACTGGTGATAAAACTTCACTATTACTTTACTTCGTTTTCTTTACCCCTTTTGATTATAATACTCCGAATTCCCCTCTAATCTTTTTTTTAACGCAATTAAGTGAAGTTATCCAGCGCCCTGAAATGTTATTTATAAGCAAAATATTTGAGAGCAGAATAACTTGGCATAAATCTTGCGGTATAAAGTTTATAAAATATATTTAGCAGGAGGTTAAGCTAATGACTGTTATGAACAGTAGTTGCATGCTCTGCGTCTGGGATTGTGGAATTAAAGCCACCGTTGAGGATGGAAAATTAGTTAAAACCGAAGGTTTAGCCGAACACCCGATTACTGAGGGTTATATCTGCCCGAGAGGTGAAAATTTGCCGGCATATGTCTATTCCGACAGTCGCCTGCTCTACCCTTATCGAAGGAAAAATAATTCTCTGGAGAGAATAACCTGGGACCAGGCACTTGATACCTGTGCAGAGAACCTGATCAAAGTAAAAGAAAAATACGGTTCAAAATCTTTAGCTATCTTTTGTGGTTCTGTTGGTGTAGAAAATATTGAAGTCGCCGCTTTTGCCCAACGTTTTAAGAGCGCTTATAATACACCCAATCTTCTTTCTGTCGAAAATATTTGTTATCGCCTGCGTATCCTTGCACGCCAGATGACATTTGGCCGTTATCCCGGAGAGGATTACAGGAAAGCTGAATGTATAGTCCTCTGGGCTCATAATCCTGACGGCTCAAAGGGCATGTTAGCTAAAACAATTCGCGAAAAACTCACTGCCGAGAAAATGGAGCTTATTGTTATTGACCCCAAAAAAACCGCAATGGCGGAACTGGGACTGCATTTGCAAATACGTCCCGGCACCGACGCGGCTCTAGCCCTGGCTATGCTGCATGTAATCATTAATGAAGACCGGTGCGACAATGAATTTGTGGAAAATTACACGAAAGGTTTCCCTGAACTTAAAGAACATGTACGGCAATATACTCCCGAATGGGCAGCAGATGTCACAGGGGTTCCGGCAACAGACATCAAAATTGCAGCCAGAATTTTTGCACAATCTAATGCTTCCTGTATTATGCAGGGTATTAATACTCTTGACCAACACCAGAACGGTTTCCAGAACTCCAGGCTTTTATCTCTGCTGCAGATAGTAACGGGGAATATTGATAAACCGGGGACCTGGGTCACTATTCCTTATATTCGCATGGCCGATTTAAGGCTGCCCATGGAAGAGAAGCCCATAGGTGCTGATGAATTTCCTATTTTCCATTCAGTCTGGGGACGCGTCTCTCCTTACGGTATCGCCACATTATTCCCCAAAGCCGTATTAGAAGGCAAGCCTTATCCTATTAAAGCCGGTATTGTAACCGCAGCCAACCCCCTGGTGACCTATCCCGATTCCGGCTTATACAAGAAGGCTTTTGAAGCGTTGGACTTCAGGGTTTCTATTGATCCGTTTATCAATGAAACAGCAGAGCTTGCCGATATCCTGCTCCCGGCCTGCACTTTTCTGGAAAAAGGCAGCCTGGGCTATGTCTACGGTGTAGTACTATGTGAACCCTATGCTATGCTCCGTAAAAAAGTTATTGAGCCATTAGGTGAGAGTAGACCTGACTGGTGGATTTGGACGGAACTGGCCAAACGCATGGGTCTTGGCGAATATTTCTCCTGGAAATCGGAAGAAGAAATTTTTGACTACCTCCTGGAGCCGAGTGGATTCAGGGATGAGCTCAAGAATCAGCTTGGAGTTTTCTTTGCCGATAAGGGATATTACCAATATAAAACAGCAGGATTCCCCACGCCGAGCAAGAAAATTGAAATATACTCGGATACAATGAAAGAGTATGGTTATGATCCCCTACCCGGGTACGTGGAGCCGGCCCAGAGCCCTGTCAGTACTCCCGAGCTTTTTAAGGAATATCCCATTATCCTCATTAGTGGAGCCAGGAGGCAGGAGTATGCCCATTCTCAGCAACGTAATATCCCGGTACTACGCGGGCTAAACCCGGAGCCCCTGGCAGAGATGCATCCTGCTACAGCACAGCGTTTTGGACTAATTGATGGTGAAAAAGTAAATATTAAAACTCAAAAAGGTAGTCTTAAAATGCGGCTCAAGACCAACGAAGCCATGATGACAGGCGTAGTGTCAGTTCCTCATGGTTGGGGTTCGGCAAACGTAAACCAAATAACAACTATAGAAAGCAGAGAGCCTGTTACCGGTTATCCCGATTTTAAAGCCATTTTGGTCCGTGTAGAGTCGGCTTATGGGTTTTAGCGTTTTTAATAATGATATTTTTAGGAGGATTTTTCAAATATCCCGGCATACCGGCCATATCCCTCTTTCTCCAGATCTTCTTTCGGGATAAAACGCAAAGCCGCGGAGTTAATACAATAACGTTGCCCACCGGGACCCGGGCCATCATTAAATAGATGCCCCAGGTGCGAATCCGCACTTTTACTCCTGACTTCTGTCCGAACCATCCCATGACTGTAGTCAGGGGTTTCTTTTATATTATCCGTTTTCAGAGGTTTCACAAAACTAGGCCAACCACATCCGGAATCGTACTTATCCAGGGAACTGAAGAGGGGTTCCCCCGATACGATATCAACATAAATCCCTTCTCCTTTGAAGTCCCAGTAACGGTTCTTAAAAGGCGGTTCTGTGGTATTGTTTTGCGTAACTTGAAATTGCAGCTCCGTAAGCCTCTTTTTTAATTCTTCCCGGTCTTTTTGACTCCAGTGCTTCTCAATAAAAACATCTCTTCCCGATCCCTTACGGTAGTGCTTGTAATGCCAGGGATTTTTCTTATAATAATCCTGATGATATTCCTCCGCCGGATAAAAGGACTCTGCCGGAAGAATTACGGTGGTAATCGGCTTGGCAAACCGACCGCTTTCTATCAGCGCTTTCTTTGAAGACTCCGCTTTTTCTTTTTGCACCTCATTATGATAAAAAATTGCGGTTTGATATGGTTCACCTCGATCAAAAAACTGGCCGCCGGGATCGGTGGGATCTATTTGCCGCCAGTATATCTCAAGAAGTTCTTCATAAGATGTTTTTTCCGGATCAAAGGTTATCCGGACCGCTTCACAATGCCCGGTTTCCTTCGAACAGACTTCCTCATATGTGGGCTTTTCTTTCTTGCCGCCCGTATAACCTGAAACAACGCTGATAACACCAGGCATCTTGTCAAAAGGAGCAACCATGCACCAGAAACACCCCCCGGCAAACGTTGCTACTTCGTTTTCCTGCATATTTTATCAAAACCCCCTTCAATTCTTCTATCATTATTATTCTACAAAACATTTTTTTCAAACAGGTTACCGGCCCTTCACAGTAAACTTCAGTTTGGCGCTTGCCGCTCTTTTAATTTATTACGTAAGATCATGAAAATTAACAGTAATATTCCCATTATTAACGACCATGCGGGCCAGAGAAACAGGCAGGCCAAATCTTTGTGGACCGGCACTTCCGGGATTCAAATAGATTATTCCGTTTCGTTTTTCCTCTAACGGTCGATGAGAGTGCCCGCTGACAACCACATGAAAACCTGCGGTTTCAGGATCAAGCTCAAGTTTGCCAAGATCATGCAGCACATAAATCATCGTGTTTTCAATTTTTACTGCTTCAGTCAAGGGGATTTTGTTGGCCCAGTCCCCTTTGTCCGTATTACCCCGGACCGGGGCAACAGGAGCCACACTTTGTAATATTTCGAGAACTTCGGGTTTGCCGATATCTCCGGCGTGAATAATTAACTCACTTCCCCGGAGCGCTTGTAGCGCTTCCGGGCGCACCAGCCCATGGGTATCGGAAATGACACCGATTACTCTTTCTTTAATCAGACTCACTCCAATCTCTTTTTGGGGTCTTATTTCAAATTCTATCTTACCAGGCAAATTCCTTGAAAATCGGGATAGGGGGCGGTGATTAACCGCCGACCCTCCCACACCACCGTACAAG
>JAENYV010000020.1 GCA_016841605.1 Dethiobacter alkaliphilus
TTTACCCGATTCTATTGTTTGACATATGAAAATCTGCTTTATGCAACTATAGTGAAATGAGATAAACTCTTTTATTGAACTGGTTTAGGGTTACAGCAAATCCCACCGGCTATTAAATAGCCATTTGAAAACGCAATCGCTAAGCATTTTCGAATAAGATGAATTTTAGCGGAGATACTTATAAATAGGATACAGTTGAAATAAAAGAACGAGGAGGTTACTTTATGCCCATTCTCCAAACATCAGTTGAAAAATATCAGAAATGCATTGATGCCTGCAATCGTTGCATGCAGGTATGTGAGGAGTGTCTGCAGTCTTGCCTTAGAGAACCGGATGCCAACTCCAGGGAAAGATGTATTTCACTTCTTAGGGATTGTGCCGACATCTGTGTTCTTTCATCCCAATACATGTCCAGAAACAGCCAGTTTGCAGCACAACTCTGCGGTTTGTGCGCCACAATTTGTGATGCCTGTGCTGCGGAATGTGACAAATTTAAGGACCAGCATTGCAAAGCCTGTGCTGATGAATGCCGCAGGTGTGCCGAGGAATGTCGCAAAATGGCCCAGATGGGCTAAAGGCGATATTTTTAATCGATTTTTAAATGTACCGGCGGGGGGTTCATTGGATTTTACCGCGAAAAACTAAATGGGATCAACACCTGTCGGTATATGTATTTATTTGTCGAAAACCATAAAAAGCAGAAAAACTACCTCACTTTTGAAAAGTTTAGAGGTAGTTTTTTTATCTCAGTCAAATTATGTTTAGGGTTTATATTTACTTGTTGGCATCCTTTCTGTGCTTTACCTGTAAAGCATATACTGTTGCCTCTCCTCCGGAGTAGAGCAGCAGAACCCTGTAATTTCCGACCCTTAGCCTCAATCGGTCAGATGCACCCTTAAGCTTGCGAAGATCCACAGTATTAATATCTTTGGTCATATTATCAAGGACCGTCTTAATGCGGCTCTGAGTTTGCTTGTCCAACCTGGCCAGATCCTTTTGAGCCTTACTATAACACCTGGATGAGCACCGGGAGAATAAGTACGAACATCAGAAAAATCAAGATCAAAGGTTACAAGGATCCTATTTTCTTTTTTACAAATTAGAAATAATTCATCATCACTAGATCCTTGTAATCCTTCATCTAACACGGTCTCGGCGTCATAACCAAACCGTTTAAAGATCTTTGCAGCTTCTATTGGTAAATTTTCATCAATTTTGAACTTGAATTCTCGGTTGCTCATGGCAAAGCAATAGTCCTTTCCTTGCTCAACAATGCTCCATAGGCAATAGCTGCAGGAATATCGTCCACATCCAGTGAAGGATAATTCTGAAGGATTTCTTCAAAACTTTTTCCTGCAGCTAAATTGTCAAGCACCACCGGCACCATAATTCTTGTACCCTTGATACAGGCCTTGCCGTGACATACTTTTTGATCAACGCTTATCCGTTCGTCAATTAAACCCATAAATATATCACCTCGCCTTAATTATAGCAAAATAATGGAATGGTTTCTATAGGAGGGCATGTGGTTTGCCTCAGCTGGGATTTACAATCATCCAGCCATTCCTTGAGGTATTCTGCCACGGTCATCTTGGTGAGCTCGTAGTAGTAGCCCTTTTCCAGCTCCACCAATTTGCGATGCAGCAGGGCTTCAGCCTCTTTGGGTTTAGCCGGCCGGTCCAGGCCGAGCTCTTTGCGCACCGATGTATCCAGCCTTTTGCATCCAAATCAAGAATGAAATCAACATCAGGAAAATTCTCCGCTAACTTTTTGTAGACGCCGGTTGTTTTTCTTCTTTGTGCAGCATCAGCAAAATCCGATGTTTCGTATGTTACCGAGTGATGGGATCTTTTGCAAATTAAATCGGCCAACAAATATTTTTCCTCTAAATCCTTATTAGCTTCTTTTTCTCCGTTTACCTGTTTTAAGCTTAATGTTACTCTAAGTTCGTTCATCAAGTCAATATCGTCAAAGCGGGAGAGTATTAATTAAATAGCTTAAGTCAGGCTGCCATTTTCCCATGAACCTTTTTAAATAGATGTCATAAATCCTTCTTATGCGATGGCAATAGACTTGAGTGACCGGCACGCATTTTGCCTGCTGCAAACCCTTGACATGGACGGCTTTGGAATGTAATTGCTAAACCCTTCCTCCTGGGGATGCCCAAGCATCCTACCCCTATGGTTTCTGGCTGTATGTTTTACTGTTTTGTCTTTTGGTACTTGTGGAGGTGATAGTTCCTACAGGTGCCACTGGCGGAAAAGGTGCACAGTTAAGCACCTGATAGAACAGTACGCCTGGCCTTGCGGGTGCTCTGCAACAAAAACGTAAAAGGCTGCCGGTCCCAGGCGTTAACGTTCCCTGTGCAGGGGATTCAGGGGTAGAAGTTTTGTCCCAGGAGGAATTTAGGGCGGGGGCCTTTTGCACGTGCGCAGCACAGCCTTCTTAATCTTAAAAGGGAACGGTAAAATTACGGGGATAGGTTAACGGCAAGAAGTTTTGAGCGATGATATGAACCCGGCGGTGGAGAGGGTGCTCTGCCCTGCGCTCTTTTTCAGGCAAGGCCGAGTGAGTGAGCACTACAGCCGGTTTCCGAAACGTCCGGATATATTCATGTGAGGACAAAGTATGGGTGAGTAATTACTGCGCTGCATGGACTGGGCCGTGGTGCGAACGGTTGGACCCAGATAGCGAGGACGACGGGGCTTCCCCCATAAGTTCTCCTGGGATAGCAACAAACACTTTCCAAGTCAACAAAAAATGGATGGAAAGCATGAGTATCTACCGCAGCAGTTCTCCAAAACTGCAAAGAGTATTCTTTAAAAATGATGGGGAAGAACAAAAAAACCGAAGAAATCCGGCTAGTCAATTTGCCTGCCAGTACCGGATAGCACCATCCAAGGTCAGGGAAACAGCACAAAAAGTCATCTACAGCTACTACCCACATCTGAGAGAGGCCAACATTGCCTTCCTTTTCCGCTTCGGAAACTGGAAAAGCAAAGGCCGTGTAGTGACAGGAAAAGCAGCACCTGTCCCGGAGCTCTGGCGCTTCCTTAGCGGCTGCGACCTGGCCTTACGAAACCATCTGGCATGCCCTCCCGGATAAAGGGTGAATATTTCTCCTGGACCATGAACATCTGCCGGCCTGCTTCTGTCAGGGAGCGGGAGCTGCCGATGCAGACGACAATACAGTCTGGGCATGCGAGAGAGGGAGCGTTTCTATTGCGTGGAAAAAGGATTAAATAATTCTAAACCATAATTAAGCAGATGATTAAAATCATCTTCATTTCTGGTTATTAGCACCGCAGCATGCTCTATGGCTGTAGCAGCAATTAATGCATCAGGTAATTTAAGTGAGCGATTTGATTTTACTTTGCTTAAACGCCGAAGTTCTGCAGCTTTTAGAGCAATCGAAGAATTAACTTCAATAATTTCTCCTAAATCAAGAACACTTCTTAAATCAGAAAAATCTTCATCCGTCAGCTTCCAGGAAGAAAATAACTCAGCTTCTACAATTACGGAAAATATTATCCCCTCGTTCTGAGCTTTTTTCATAAAGCTTACTGCCGGCTCCAGCCCATTCATTGTATAAACAATAATATTTGTATCGACACAGTAATTAGTCAAGGCCCGGAACCCCCCGGTTCTCTTCTTTACGGATACTTAAAATATCTACAGCAATGTCAGGGCGGTTTTCCCATTTACCGGCAACCCTTTCAATAACTCCCGATGGTCTATCCTTTTTAACTGTTTTTAAAATAATTTTATTTTTGCCTGGGATAACTTCAACTAAATCCCCAGGCTTAATATTTGTACTTTGCAGAATTCTTTTTATAGAAATACGACCTTGCGGATCCACCTTTTCCCGAATCATACCCATTTTTTGCACCTCCTATCTATAGTATAACACACGTCTTCGATAGTTGCTTTCTTAATTTTTAAAAAATACCACGAGGACCGGAATCTACTTCGATAAAAAGATATTTGTAATATGCTAAGGGAATATTGTCATATTTTGTCGCAATATCTTTTTATTAAACATCATTACCAAATGGAGGAAAATTAATATACTTTAGAGAATATTATTAATGTTGACTTTTGCACTTTGTTGTAATTCAAGATTCTCCATAATACTTATTGGGGAGGTTTAACATGAATGTATTCGACCTTTACCAGAAGTTAATTGAGAATTATTCTTCTTATGTTTCCAGCTTTATATACACCGGGCAAGAAAATGAGGAAGAGCGAAAACACATCATAAATAACCCACCGGATATTTTAATTACTAACTACGTCATGCTGGAAATGATATTAACCCGTATAAGAGATCGCAGCTTAATCAAAGCAGCACATTTGCTCCAGTTTCTAGTTTTCGACGAACTGCACACCTACAAGGGGGCGCCAGGGTGCAGATGTGGCAATGCTCATACGGCGCTTAAAAGACTATTGCAATACCGATTTATTAAAATATATAGGCACTTCAGCTACAATGATCACTGGCGGTGCATTTAACATGCAACAGAAAGAAGTTGCTAATATTGCATCGCTTATTTTTGGAAGTAATGTAAGCCCTGACTGCGTCATCGGTGAAACCTTGCGCCGCATAACCCCGAACAGGGATCTTTCCGACAGTAACTTTATTACCTCACTTAAACAAAGCATAATGGCTGATGCTGATGATAGTGCAGTATTTACCGGCTTTCAAGATTTTGTAGAAAATCCCCTCTCCATATGGATCGAAAGTACTTTTGGGATACGGCAGGAAGAGCAGGAGCAACGTTGGGTGCGTTGTTATCCAACCCCTATAATAGGCCATGATGGTGCTGCCGATAAATTAAGTAGGGCTACTGGCATCCCCGCAGAACAGTGTGCTCTGGCAATACAGAACCGCCTTATGGCCGGTAGCGATACCCGCTACAAAAATCCTGAAAATGGCTACCCAGCATTCGCATTTAGGGTCCATGCTTTCTTTAGCAGGGGTGATACTGTCTATGCATCTTTAGATGATGAGAAAGATAGATACATTACTGTGGAAGGGCAGGAACTAGTGCCTGGTAAAAGGGATCATATTCTCCTTCCTCTCGCGTTTTGCCGGGAATGTGGACAGGAGTATTATACAGTTCGCGGTAGGCAAGAAAGGAAGGCCAATGAAATTTTTTTTGAACAGCGAGACCTGACCGACCGGGTTACAGATGAGGAGGAGTTCATTGGTTTTCTGTATCGAAATACTGGCGAACCTTGGCCTGAGCGTGATAGTGAAGCTTTAATGCAGCGGATTCCCGATGATTGGTTGGAAGTTAGCCCGGTGGCCGTAGCACGGCCATTACTATATTCAGCGAAACTGTAATCCAGGCCTTACGTGAGGGAACTACCAAATTAGCATCTAAAGAAGCACGCAAACTTCAAAAAAAGGATACTGATCAAGCTCTGCGCAATGTGCTGGGTTACAGGCTCTACCAGGAATTAAAACGGGGTGTTGGCCGAGGTGCGCCAAAAACGTGAATCAGCTTTCCGTAGCGGCGACTTGCCCATCCTCTACTGCTTTCCCACTATGGAGCTCGGTGTGGACATCGCACAGCTTAACGTGGTCAACATGCGCAACATTCCACCTACACCCGCCAATTATGCACAAAGAAGCGGCAGGGTCGGCCGCAGCGGTCAGCCTGCCCTTGTTTTCTCATACTGCGCCACAGGCAGCCCGCCTGATCAGTATTACTTCAAGCGTCAAACCCTCATGGTTCACGGTGCGGTAATGCCACCACGTATTGATCTTACTAACGAAGATCTCCTTGAATCGCATATCCATGCAATCTGGCTAGAGGAGTCCGACTTAGGACTAGGGGGATCGTTAAAAGAAATTTTGGATACAAGCGGCGAAAACCCTTCCTTAAGTTTGCTACCACGTGTTGAAGCCAACCTCGGAGACATTGGTATCCGCCGGCGTGCCCTCAATAGGTCAATAAAAGTTATTAACGAACTTAAACAGTTGCTCGATATGACTTTGGATTTGACGATGAGCGGATTAAAAGAATACTCAACAATTTGCCCCAAACTTTTAAACAGGCTTGTGCCCGCTGGCGAAATCTCTATTTTGCTGCCCTTCGCCAGCAAGTGTTAAACAATAAGATCATTACAGACGCCACAAGGACGTCTGCCGATAAACAACACGCCCAACGTTTGCGCCGCGAGGCAGAATCTCAGCTCAGGTTGCTAATCGATGAAAGCGGCGCTATCTTTTCTGATTTCTACAGTTATCGTTATTTTGCCAGTGAAGGTTTTCTTCCAGGTTACAACTTTCCCCGCCTGCCCCTTTCAGCATATATACCGGGGAGAAGAAGGCGCAACGATCGGATTGAATACATCTCCCGCTCCCGCTTCCTGGCTATCTCTGAGTTCGGGCCTCGCAGCTTCCTTTATCACGAGGGGTCTCATTATGAAGTTAGCAGGGTGATCATCCCAGCAACAGGCCGTGACGACAGTCTTATCACTACTACCACCGCCAAAATATGTTCTGCTTGCGGCTACCTTCATCCTATTCGGGCACATTTTAACCCTGATGTGTGCGAGTCCTGCGGTGAGTCTCTCCCGGCAGCGCTGTCGCAGCTCTGCAAAATGGAAAACGTTGTCATAAGGCGTCGCGAACGCATCAATTGTGATGAAGAAGAAAGAGTGCGCATGGGTTACGAGCCGAAGACGGTAATGTGTTTTTCCCGCAGCGATCATACCATCTCTTGCCGGAAGGCTGTAGCTGAAAATAACGGGTTGCCCTTGCTAGAATTAATTTATGAACGTTCAGCAAATATATGGCGTATAAACATGGGTTGGAAACGTCGCAAGGAAGATCGGCCGATTGGCTTTATTCTTGATGTTGAAAGAGGAATCTGGGGTAAAGAAAAAGACCTTGTCAATACAACCGAAGATGATCCCGATGAGCGTATGAGCGCGCGGACAATGCGGGTTGTGCCGTTTGTGGAGGATTATAAAAACTGCCTTCTGATTCAGCCTGCTATTGATTTAGACATTAGAGCAATGGCCTCTCTTCAATCCGCCCTAAAAAATGCGATTCAAGTTTATTACCAGCTGGAAGAAGGAGAGCTGACTGCGGAGCCCTTTCCTGAGCGCGAGGAAAGACGTATTCTTCTTTTCTACGAGGCTGCGGGCCCTTGACCCCGTATTGGATGAAGCCTGCAAACAGGAAGATCCGGTAGCCGCTTTGTTAAACCTTAAAATTTGTGATCCCGCTTGCGGCGGCGGCCACTTCCTCATCGCCGCCGCCCACCGGATGGGGGAAAAATATAAAAGAGAGATAGAAGGTCTTGTGTTGCTTAGCAAAAACGGAGGCTATTTTAAGCTCTCTAATATCGGTCGTTTAAATACTTATAGCCTCTTTACTGAAAGAGCGATTCATACATGTAAACAATTAGGAACAGTAGGTTTAATTGTACAGAGTGGTTTAGTAACAGATGATTCTAATAAAACTTTGTTTAGATTTTTAATTTCTAATAGTTATTTAAATAGTTTTTTTGATTTCGAAAATAAACAACATTTATTTTTTGGAGTACATCCTGAACAACGTTTTGCACTTGTTGTTTTATCACTTTCTAAAATGAATACAAATACAACTAAATTTGCTTTTGGTTTAACGAATGTTGAAGATTTATCCCAGAAGATAGAATTTTTGAACTAACTAAAGGTGACATCGAACGAATAAGTCCCAACACCGGTTCTTGCCCGATGTTTCGTAATCGAAAAGAAACAGAAATTATTCGTAAAATAGTTAGCAAAATATATTTCTCCAACAAAACTGCAAAATCGGCAACACGGAAAGATGCCCATATTCCCCTTTGGCTTTAATTTAAGACAGGCCGCGCTCACTCAATGGGTGAAAGAGAATTTCTCGGCGCTGGGCGAATTTAATACAGAAGAACTTATGGAATGGCTTGAGTCCAAAAGTTAACAGACAAGAGAGGGGGCAAAATGTTTTGTTCCCCTCTTTTCCCTTAACGGAGGTGAAATTATGCTTTTCTCTTGCCCAACATGCGGCAATGATTTTTATATCAAAGTTACCGTTAGCGGAGGCGAAGGGTGCCTTCATTTATTGTGTTCGAACTGTTTCTTTAAACATGATTACGCTTTCCCGGTTACACAAAATGTAACCAAACAGGATTTATTTCTCGCTGCGGCGGTTTTAATGTCTAACGGTCCAAGCCTACTAAAGGGCGAAAAGAGCATTGATACCTTGTCCTTAAGTCCTTATAACAGGGTTGTAAAATTAATTCCGTGGCCTTTCCACTAATCCCTTATTTTCCGCAAAGCGGTGTCACCCGGTATGGAGTGCTCTTTAAGCCTAATAACAGGTTTTTTATATCCTCTTGAAAGAAGAGTATTTAACTAAAAGCAAAATTATTTTATTAGTTACTTTTCAAGAGCAGGTTTTAGAAATTTTATATAGAAAGCATAAAAGTAATTTACATCAATTTTAATAAAAGGAGAGAAATTTGTAATGGAAGAAGAAAATCGTGTGCCAAATTTTTATATTAATGAAGTAGATATCAGCCATAGTGGAATGATCTTCTGTTAGAAATGAGAATATCAAATCCTAAATCATCAACTACTCAAGCTAATATATACATAAGTCCTCAACATGCTAAAAGACTTTTATACGCACTTGGACAAGCGGTAAAATCTTTTGAAAATATGTATGGAACAATTAATATTTCAACCGAACAAGAAGAAGTGAACAATCAAAAGGAAAATGACAAGGAAAAGAATGAAGAGTAACCGGGGGTAATATAATGTTTACCACAAAAGACCCTTATGGCAGAGGAATATCGCTATACAAATCTGAATGGAAACATATTTAAATAGCACATCCTGAATTTACCTTTTAGGAACCGATAAAAACAACAATAGAAGAACCAAATATTATTGGAATGAGTAAAATAAATGAGCAAAGGGAAATATATTACAAATTAGGAGCATATAAAAAGTACCCCCATCTTTATGTTGCTGTTGTTGCTGAAATTAAAGATGAGTTTGGTAAAATAACGACCAGTCATCTTGCGGACAAACCGACTAAAATTCATAAAGGGAGGATTAAATATGTCAAACGCTAAAAGAACAACGTTCCGATACGACAAAGAAAATGACATATTGTATATTTCTTTTGGGCCTCCCCGTCCTTCATTTTGTGTCGCTGAAATTGATGACATTTATATTATGCAAGATATTGAAACTGGAGATTATTCTGGAATCACGATGTTTGATTTCAAACAGCGTTTTAAGGATGGAAGTGTTTTCGATCTAAAATTACCAATAGCAGTAGATTTTAAAGAAATTGGCAAAGAAGTAATAATGCAGTAACTAAATAACAAAAATAATATATAAAATGCAATTTGCGTAGAAAGATTTAAAAATTCAGCCCTTGAAAGGCGATTTTCAGGGTCTTCTTGTATGGTCGCTTGAGGCTTACAAAAAGGACGGGAAAGGGGTATCTCCGAGTTAAGGATACCTATACATGAAAAATGATACCTACCGTCGGGATTCACGACAGGGGGTAGTAAACTTTACGACACCTTACGGGAGTTATTCCCTAAAAATGTGATTCCAGTTATTGTAATTTTGTCGGTGTTGTCGGTTCGTTGTATAGGCGTTTCCAGGGAAAAAGAACCCTAAGACTTTCTGAGCGCGGCCGGAACTTTACCCCCAAAAAGATGTAAAGGGTGCGTCACAAATTGACACCCTTGTTTCCGCCGGTAAACTTGGATGTGGTATCCAAGTTTACTAATTTTTCAAAGATAGGATGGGAGTTTGTAGAAATTTTTCTATGGTTTAGGGTTTTGCTTTAATGCCCAGTCCAGTAAGAATCGGGCGGCTTCTGCCCTGGATTCAAAGCGGTGTTTAAATCTAAAATCGTCAATTCGCTGAACAAGCTCTTTTGAGGTAACAAAGTTTAATATAGTTTTTTCGTTTGCATCAGCCATGATAGACCTCCTAAAAATGATGGTATCAAATGTGTCAGCGCTGCAACATTTACAGGCCGGGGACAGCCAAAAACCAAGGAGGAGTGAAGCCTCCAAGCCGGAGGGGAATAGTATCCGGCAAAATAACTAATAGGAAGGAGCCTTTATTGTGCAGGAAAGTTTAATTGATATGTTGAGTACTGTTTTTTTGGAATCGTCAAATTGAAGCAGAGGCCATGGCAGAGAAAGACCCGGAATACAAAAAGGCTAAAAATGATTTTGATGATGCTTGTAAGGCTTTACGCAAACACGATGAGGATATGGTCCTTCAATTTGAGAGTGCTGCAAATGAGCTTCAAACGAATCATGCCTCCGAGGCGTATATTTTAGGAATACGTGACGGAGTAGCAATAGCACAAACAATTTTACAAGATAATCTGGAGCCTTTTCTTGTTTTGGCAAGAAGAGCAAAAAAGGCAGTTGGAGAAGCAGTAAAAGCAGGCAAGTTTCACCCTTATTGTGACAGACCTTTTGACTTGGCAAGATATGAAGAAGGGTGGAACGGCTAAGGCCTTCACCCGCGCACTGGTCTATAATGGACTGCCAGTGGGATGTTCGCAGATCCTTAAATGTTGCTTTTTCATACCGTTGGATGTATTTCCAGGCAGCCCGGTAATTATTTTCGGTAGACTTGGAAATATGCTTATATTTGCCGTCAGACCATTCTTTATATAGTTCACCCAGAGTTATACTAGCTTTAGGTGATACAGGGCTTACCCGGTGCAGGGCCAGGGTGTCCATGCCTGCAGACTTGGTTTCAAAGAAGCCAATAGTCTGGTATAGCTGCTTGCCATCCGGTGACCAACCGACTGTCACTCTATCGATCCATGGCCTGCGGCGTCGCCCTTGGAGTTTATAAACTGTACCGTGGCCGTTAGGGTTTCTAATCTTTACTACCCCCTAAACAAAAACTTTTACAACAAACATCTAAGCTATTTCTCGTTCAATAAATTGCTCAGCATTTTTTTTAAAATCCTCTAAATCAATAAATTGTTTGTCAGCTGCACTGGTCAACCTTGAACGATCTTTCTTTGGCAGAGTTTCAAATTCCTGATGAATAACAAAGCTTCTAAAGGGTAATCTTGCCTTTTGAAACTCTAGACAACAAATTGTCGTGAGCCTTGCTTTAGGAACATCTTTTACCCCGAACAAATAAATCGGTTTCTTCCCTGCCTCAAGCGAAAAATCAACTTCTAAATCGTCTCTATCAGGTAAAGGCTGAACATTTTTGACTATATTATATTTGTTAAGATTATCATATATAAACTCTTCAAGCATTTCATAAAACAAACTTTGAACGACTTCCCTTCGGAATTGTCTCATGCTGGATATCTTGGCAATTGCTTGAACGAACTGTAAAGACATTTGATATAAATGTTTAGGGTCAACGTCTATATAAATATTGCCATTTTGTTCTTTTAGCCCATTCTCGGATATAATGTTTTGAAAAATACGCTCTTTATTTGGAGTATCTAAGTCATAAGTGTAAGACAAATGCATTAAAGACATTCCGTAATCAGTAATCCTAATTTTAGTTTTTTCCGGTGATTCTTCATAAAAGATATCAAGCATGTCCCCATCTTCATAATAAAATGGAGCAATTAATTGAGTTATTCCTGGGCGTTTTTCATGGAAATCTATTCTTTGATTAAATTGTTCTTTAAGCAATTCAAGATAATCGCTATTCATAATTTCGCCCCTCATCAAGCAATGATAACTGGCATCTAGTATTAAAATATTTTTCTGATCCAGAAATATTGCAATACTTTACGAAAAAAAGTATTGCTTCATCAAGGTTAATATACTGATTTGTTGTTTTTGCATAGATATCCGATTTTTTTCCGACATTAATATTGAAATCTTTTGCTAAATGTATGTGATACTTGTTATGGTGTTCCCCGCCCAAAAAATCATTTACATGATCTCCATGAGGCCCATTACATCTAACAAGGGTTATTCGCTTTGTGCCATCTTGAGGGTGATACATTAAGCCAATAGTAAAGTTTTCTTCAAACTTTTCATTCTTACGCATGTAGACTGAAAATTTATAGGTACCATCCTTAGATTGAAGATCCATGCCATTACGATAATGACCGTTTTCTAATAGCATATCTTTCCGCGGTGGAGTAGTAATTATTTTTTCACATTTAATAAGGCGATCTAAATCCTCTTGGGTATAGGTGCGCAAGGGTATCACTCCCACCTTAAACGTATTCTATCATAAAATAACCGTAACAATTCAATCAAAAGAAAATTCTTCTTTATTCCCTGAACAGCTTCCCCTCCCCCCAATATACTTTCACCGGCTTAGGCGGCACCATGCTCCTGGCTGCATACTTTTCAACTGTTTCCCCGTATTCCGGAGGCTCGTCCACCAGGAGCATAGCAACAAAGAGGTCCGCTTTGCGTTCGTAGCGCCCCGGGACAAAATTTGTCTGTTCTTTGATAAAAAAGTAACCTACATTTGCAGGGTGCAGCTCTTCATGGCCGATTTCATGAGCTATTATGGCCCGTTTTTCGTGTTCCGGCAGGTTGGCTTTAACACCAAGAATTTTTCTTTCTCCCAGGTAGAAAATAAGCCCCCTGATTTTCCGAAAAGCATATTCGAAGATCTCGATTCCCAGGTGTTCAGCCAGTTCATATGGGCACCTGGTTTTGTATTTTTTTATAAGACTGCTTACTGAGGCTTTAATGTGGCTCATCGGTCACCGTCGGTATATGTATTTATTTGTCGAAAAGCATGAAAAGCAGAAAAACTACCTCATTTTTGAAAAGTTTAGGGGTAGTTTTTTATCTCAGTCAAATTGTGTTTAGGATTTATATTTACTTGTAGGCATCCTTTCTATGCTTTACCCGTAAAGCATATACTGTTGCCTCTCCACCGGAGTAGAGCAGCAGAACCCTGTAATCTCCGACCCTCAGCCGCCACCGGTCAGGTACACCTTTAAGCTTGCGAAGATCCACAGTATTAATATCTTTGGTCATATTATCAAGGGCCGACTTAATGCGGCTCTGAGTTTGCTTGTCAAACCTGGCCAGATCCTTTTGAGCCTTTTCGGTAACAAATAGCTTCATAGTTCAAGTTCCTGCTTTACCTGCTCCCAGGATTTACAGCAACCTTTTTTAATATCCTTTACACCTTCAGCCCAAGCTGTTTCGTCATCTTCAGTCCATGGTTCATCATCGTAAGGGAGAAAACGAATATCACCGTCGATCTCTATCCACTCACCATGTGCAGAAGGGGTTACCTGTTTCAGAAATTCTGCTTTCTCCTGTGGGGTCAATAAGGCAAACTCTTTAGATAGTCTTTCAACTTTAGGGGACATGACCAAGTCACCTCGTTTTTTTAAACAATATAAAATTTATGTCTTCTGCTTTTTCCTTTTCCAAACCATCTTCAGGAAACCGATGATATCCTCTTTATCTTCATCGTCCAGGGGAGCGCCGTTGAATTTTACGTTGCTATTGCGGAGGAAGTCCTCAAGTTCGGCATCGGTGGGTTTATTGCCGTCATTGTTTAAATAGCCGGCAGCTTTTAATAAATTTTCGTAGGGATATTTATAGGCTTTAGCAAGGCGCTCTAAGGTATCGGTAGACGGTTTAATTTGCTTGCCACTGCGCGGGTCTATCCCTTTTTCCAGAACTCCTAAATAGGTATGGCTAATTCCAGCCTTTTCGGCTACTTCTCGTAAAGTTTTATCTCCTCGTAATTCCATGAGCAAGCGGGATAGATTGTTCAATTAAAATTCCTCCAAGTAGCACCTATAGTTCTATTGTAAGGCATACTTTACAATAAATAAAGCAAAACTTACAAAAATATTTGTAATACATGATTGACAAACTGTAAACCATGTATTACGATAATCCTGGAACGGAGGTGAAAGGTGTATGGATGTCCATAATAAGCTAAGGGAAATCCGCAGGGAAAAAGACGTAACACAGCAAAAGCTCGCCACTGCTTTAGGTGTTTCAAGACAAACTATTATCACTGTTGAAAAAGGCCATGTTAAGCGACCTTCCGATGAGCTAATGTTATCTATCGCCAATTATTTTGATTTAAAAGTTAGCGATATTTTTTTACGCCTCTTGTAAAACATGTATTCCAGGGAGAAGCTGCGGAGAGCAGCAAAGCCAAATCAACCGCCTAAGGAGGTAGGATTCATGTCTCTCCAGGAACTCCAAAAAAACAAACCATCGGCGGATTACTGTTAAAGAAGCGGCAGCCATTATGGGCGTTACGCCCCGCTTTCTGCAACTGGCCCTGCAGCAAGGGCGGTTTCCGTTCGGCACGGCAGTTAAGATGAAGCGCTGGTCTTACTATATCCATACGGAGCGGTTCATTCAATATATGCTTGGGCAAAGGGGGGAGAAAGAGCGCCGTAAGGATTCTGCTTAACAGTATCATATCTTAATTTCCAGGTAATTCTAGTACATTTTAGTGTCATATTTTTTCGCAAAAGGAGGTGAATCATACGTGAAAGCGATAATTCAGCAGGCCAGAAAGAAGAAGGAGCTCACACAACAACGTGTGGCCAAGCAGATGTTCCTTACCCTGCGTCAGTACCAACGCCTGGAATACGGAGAGCAGGAGATGACGCCGGAGCAGGCGGTTAGTTTGGCCAAGATTTTAAATTGCCACGCAGTGACAATGCACTATTGCCGCAAACATTGTGTCATTGGTCAGCGCTATTGTTACGAGATACTCAACAATGTGGACCTTTCGCCGCAAAATATCCTGCTCAAGCTATATCTGGTCCACCGGGATGCAGGCGAGGCTCTGAGGAGAATGTTCCGCACCATCGTAAACAAGCAGTGCAGCGAGGATTTTACCGAAGCTGAGAAAAGGTCTTTTAAATTAGATCTTCATGATCTGCTGGACCTGGAGCACACTATTGAGATGCTGAAAATTGAACTGGACCGGCGGCAGTGGTTCAACATTCCATTTTTAATCAGTGAGCATAACAGCAAGTGCTATCAACAGGGTTATGTAGTGAGTGATTCAGTAAAAGAAGGGCCCTATAAGTATGGAATCCACTAGCATGATAAGCAGTTATCTTTGTATAAAAGGTCGGGTAGAGGCAATAACGAAGCTCAGGCCTAATGGGAGGAAGAAAGATGAAATTTGTCGACAAATTACACCGTGAAGAGTTTGAAAAATTAGTAAAGAAATGCAATGCGCAGCCGGGGGAAAAAGATATCAGAGCAGCTGTTTATCTTCTAAGTTCTCCCCTTTTGTCAAGGAAAAAAACAGAGAGATATGTTCATCCTTGCGGGATACGGTTTTCGGAACTGCTGGATAATGCCGGAGCCTGGAGCTGCAGCGAAAGGGGTTTGGCTAAGCTGGCGGCAAGCCTCTTCAACTCAAGCTGGAAGGCAGATGTTAACGATGTTTTCTGGAGCCTGGATGCCGAGAATGTGGACTTGGCTTTGGAAGCACTGCGCATCAGATTCCAATGATGAAAGGAGCGGTGATGACCATGTTAGTATCTGTTTTTAGCGGAACAAACAGGGATTTCCGCAGATGGCTGCAGGAAAGTCTGTACCAAGCTAAGGTGGTAAAGATGCAGCAGCATAACCCCAAAAAGAAAAGCCGCCTGTTAAGCGGCAGAAGAAAACTTCTATAAATCAAGTATAGCAAAGTCAGTAAAGAGAAGTCAACCCCCGGGCGGGTCGCCGGGTTTGCCGGAGAACCGGCAACCCGTTCGGTCGGGAAGTAGGAAATGGAGGAGAAACCTGATACAAACGAGAGGAAGAAGGCCACGCCCGGAACGATAACACTCTCAAGCTTGGCCGTGCTAAACATTAAAACGAAAGGAGAAATGCATATCATGCTCATTTGCGAAGGCTGTACCGTGAAAATCAAGTTTAACAGCACGAAAAAAATTCGCAGGCTCACCGCCGAGGACAGCAGCGACAGCTATAGCAACCGTTATAAAACCATACATACTAATTTCCCCGTGGGACAGGCGCTGCTCGGCAAGCGGATCGGCGATGTCTTCCATGTGCAGACCCCCGGTGGGCAAGCCAGAATTGAAGTGCTGGAGGTAACAAGATGAGCAGCAAAAACGACTCCACGAAGAAAGGGCAAGGCACGCCCCAGCCGGCCCACTCTGTAGCTTGCATAGATCCGGCCATTACAGCGGAGATGCTCGGGCCGACCCACTTCGCCGCTGTTTTCTCTATGGAGACAAAAACAGGAACCGTCACTTTGGAACGGCGCAAAGTAGTTCTCCCCTGGCTGACGGAGTGAAGTTAGCCCATGGCACGGCCAGTTAAAGACGGCCTGATCTACTTTTCCCTGGATGTGGACATGGCTGATGACGATAAAGTAATACTCATTGTAGCTCAGCACGGGATAACCGGTTTCGGCATCCTCATCCGCCTGCTGATGGAGCTCTACAAAAACGGCTACTATTACCCGTGGACCGAAAGGGAACAACTGATCTTCTCCAGCCGCATCAATGCGGAGATAAACACCGTCCGTGGTGTCGTAAATGACGCCCTGAAATGGGGTTTTTTCCACCGGAAACTCTATGAGAAGTACGAAATCCTCACCTCCCGGGGGACACAGAAGCGCTACCTGGAGGGCACGACGAAGAGGAAAGAGATCCGCCTGATTGCAGAATACCTTCTCGTGGAGCCTCCCAAACGGGGCAATATAGTTTTTACCGGAAAAAACGGGGTTTCTGCCGGAAAAAACCCCGTTAAATCTGGAAATAATATACAAAGTAAAGTACATGAAAGTACAGAAAACGAAAGTACAGTACTAAAAAACATTGTGTGTTCCGCAAAAAGCAAAACACACGGTTCAGGTAACGGGGAAAGCACCCCTAAACCAGCCTTTAACGAATATCCACAGGGCTTTTAAGATTTCTGGCAGGCCTATCCCAAAAGCCGGCGCAAAGAAAAAAGCGCGGCTTACAAGGCGTGGAAAACCAGTCTAAAACAAGGGAAAGCACAGGGGATAACACCGGAGACACTAATCACCGCAGCCAAACACTATGCAGCAGAGATGGCGGAAAAGGGGAAAGAAGCAGATTATATAAAGCTCCCAAAAACATTCCTCGGCCCTGCCAGGCCCTTCGAAGAATATATCAGCCCGCCAGCAGAGCAGGACCCAGCCCCGCCCAAAGCCTGGGCGATGCTGAGCAGGTACATCAACCCGGAGGAGGTTTTTGAGCATGACACTAGCTGAAGTGGGGAAACTGCTGGCCTTTATTACGGCCGTCTATCCCAATATTGCCATCAAACACGGCACCGTGGAGGCCTGGCATGAACTGCTGGAGGACCTCGATCCCAAACCGGCCATCGCGGCCGCCAAAAAAGTCCTGGCCGAGAGCGATTATACCGGCACTGCCGGCTGTGGGCAGAATCAGGAACGCCGCCCTGGAGCTGCAAAACGGACGGGGCATCACTGCCCCCGAAGCCTGGGGCCTGGTGCTGGGAATCGTGCGCCGCCATGGCTACTACGGCGAGACAGAGGCCCTGCAGGCCCTGCCCCCTGATATATCCCGGGTCGTCAGCTGGATGGGCTGGGCGGAGATCTGCCACAGCGAAAAAGTTGATGTGGTCAGGGCCCAGTTCATGCGCATGTACGAAGTGCAGGAAAAGAGGTCGCGGGAGCTTGCCGGGCTGCCCCCGGCAGTTAAAATGTTCGTCATGGGGCTGGGCGATACCCTCAAACTGCCGGAGATGCAGCTGGAAAAATGTTTATGACCGGAGGCAGGCATCCTGGTTTTTAAACATATGGGGGGGAGGGGAAATTAAACCTGTTTCCAGAGTAAGGTCATGTCCAGGGCGGCCCTGGCCGTGCCTTGGCATCGGAAGCGGGCATGCTTTTCGCCCGGCTGCAGACCCTTGACATGGACGGCTCTGGAATGATAATCAGGAGTCCCTTTCCCCCCCCCCTTGGGATGCCGGGGCATCCCCACCCCTATGGCTTTTGACTGTATGTCTTTTAGTGTTTTGTCTTTTGACACTTGTGGAGGTGACTTTGCTCCACAGGTGCCCCTGGCGGTAAAGGCATACTAATAAGCCCCAAGCAGAGCAGTACGCCTGGTCCTGCGGGCGTTCTGCGGCAAAAGCGCAAAAAGCTGACGGTTCCCCAGACGTTAAAGTCCCCTGTGCAGGGGACCAAAGGGGTAGAAGTCCCTTCCCTGGGGGAGGGATTTAGGGCGGGGGGCTTTTTGCACGTGCGCAGCGAAGCGCAGCAGGTGCGTTTTTGGGTAGCTGACGGGTTGAAGCCTAACCTTCATCTTAAGCAGTACTGGAGGCCGCTGCTCTTTGTAAGCGGGCGGAAGTTCTGCGGTTTACCCTTCCCGTTGGTCCCCAAAGATTATACTGCAGGGTCCCTAATTGGTTGAAGACGGCATCCAGCCCTGCACTGACTAAAGAAAACGTTAACAGGTATAGCCAGAAAAGGTGTCTAGTTTTCGGCAAAAAATACAAGTAAACCAATATGGCCGGAGCCCAGGCGAGGTTTAAGAAAAAGGGGGAGAGTAGGGGATTTCTGATGCCATGGGCGATGGCTGCCCCCATATCCCCTAACACAGCCACCCTCGTAACACTATCTAGGCTTGATGATGAGACTAAAAGGGTTTTTAAAGGTTTATCAGAGGATATTTAACGTAAAACCCAGCGAATGAGCGTACAAAACCAGGCCTAGTTAAGATTAAACATTGGAATTGGTCTAAGCCACCCCTTCGCTTTTCCATATTTTATCCAGTTGTTCATAGCGTTTAATTCTTCATCTAATAATCTCCGATACATCTTTCTTAACCGATCATTGGTTGTGCTTTGTTTAAACGCTGTGGCATGCAATTCCATGATGAATTGCATGCCGGTAAAGATATCCCGGAATATTATTTCATCATCATACAGCTCCATGCCTTCATTTGTACTTATCGTCTTCGGAGGTCTTGAGGGTAAGATGATGGCAAATTTAGCACATTCTTTCTGCAATTCGTTAGCCTGCTTTTCTAAAACATTTTGCAGACCTAACAACAATAATGCCTTAAAATCAGCGTCGTGGGCAAAGTTCTCATACTTCTGGGTTTTTTCAATGGTGTCATATCTTGCAGCCAGGTGATCCCATAGTTGATAGGCTTCCCCAGCATCAAGGGTTTCCTGGATCTCCGGAGGTACTTGTTTATAGAGGGGAGGTATACTCAGCCATCCTTTTAATTTAGCATATTTTAAAGCAGTATCATATAAATCAGCCGCTTCACCAAGGAAACCCATAAATGTTTTCCGTATGAATTCGCTGGTTAATGATGTACGGATAAACCTAATTTGTTGTGTTATAAACTCCTGCATCATGTTTATGGAAATTGAGGCCAAAAACCTATCCTCATAGGCTTCTATATTATTAGGGGTGTTGATGCCCTGTGGGGGTCTTTTGGGAAGAGCTAGCCGATAATCATCCATTATTTTCTCAAGTTTGGTCGCCTGCTTATCCATTAATTCCATATAAGTATGTTTTATCAACAGGCTAAAGTCCTTATCATGAATAAAGTTATGCCAAATTTGCACCTGTTGAATTGTATTATACCGTGATATAAGAGCATCCCAAAGGTTATATGCTTCCTGGCAATCCAATAGTGTGGGATTCTTCTTTGCCTTTAAGGTTTTTAGCATGGCACGTCCTCCTTAATAATCAATCATAAATTAGTTTTTCCAAATGAGAAGAAGTAATACTAAAAACCCGATCGATGCTGATTTCATTTAGCATAATGTCAGTACATGGACTACCTGGGAGAGCAAAGACAGGTCAAAGCCTGGTTTTACTTCGATGCAGGCTTCACCACTCTTTGATATTAAGATCCGACCCACAATGATAACCAGCTACAAAGCGGGCAAAATTACCCAGTAGTTTATTTTTCTCAATGCTTATATAGCGCACTCTCAATGAATTCCGGATATTAAAAGCTTCCACTTAGGTTATTTGGGACTGCGGGAAAAAGGGGAGAGAGGCCTTAGCCTCCCTGCCCCCCGGCGGCACCCACCAGCGGCACCGACCTGTGCTCACTGCGGCACCTTGCTGCCAGCCCCAGCTCGTAGGCGGCAGCGAAAGCGATGTGCATACACGGCTGCCGCCGAGCCTCCCAGTCCGGGCCCGGGCAGCTGCACTGGGCCCTGGCTCCCCGGCCGGTGTACCTGATCTGCACCAGATAACTTTTGCGGCCGCGGCGGCCCCTGTAGCTCACAGTACCCCGGAGGCCATCCTCGCTGCGGTAGAGGCACTGCAACTGCCACCCCTCCCGCAGCCCGGCCAGCCCTGCCTTCCTCCACCCGGCCCAACAGTTTTTGCAGCATTTGAACCACTCCTTTTTAGCTAAGCACAGCACAGATGCCGGTGACGGGGGTCAAGGGCGCGGTAGCGGGGGGGAGGGATACCGGACAGAGCGGAGGAGTTTTTGCCTTTGTGAAGCGTTTTTTGGTAAAAACTCTGCAGCGAAGGAGGATATGCTCACGCCTTTACCCTTGACGCCCGGCAGCAGCCCGGTTAACTCCGAAGCGAAGCAGCCGCTTCGCACCATCTGCACCGGGATGAAGGCACTCTGTACACTGGAAAAAGCAGGGAGTGGTGATCCCGGTTCGCGGCAGCCCAGTCTTCTTAATTGTAAAAAAGAACGGGAAAACACGGGGACAGCTGAACGGCAAGAAGTTTTGAGCGATGATAAAAAACCTAGGTGGTGGGGTGCTGTGCCCTGCGCTCTTTTTTAGGCAGGGCACAGCACCCTCCCCTCCGCCTGGCTTTTCTCATCGCTGTTGTCAACTTAACGTGACCGGGTATGCTACTTTTCTTTTGCTGTTATGTTCGTTTTTGTAATCTAAGCATCTTTTCTCCCAAAAGATACAGATTTCGGAGCAGACCTTCCGCCCGCTAAAAAACAGTGACCTCCAGGACTCCTCTGTAACAGGGTTAGCTATTCAGCTCGAATGGTGCACCGTATTCGTACAAGCACCGTCCACCGTGCCAGGGCGAGGAGATGAGAGAGAAGGATCTAGAGGCTTAAATCGAATGTTCGGCATGTAACCGGGTAGTCGGCGTTAGCCTACTCAAGACACGCACAATGTGTGCTCACTTCAAATGCTCTGAGAGGTGCTGTCTTGTAACTAATGAAAGATTAAAAAATAAATACAGGGGAAGGATTTTGCAGAAATATAGAGAAATATAGAAATTATTGGTTTGGCGCTGCTATTTTTAAACTACTCTTTTAGAGTAGTTTTCAGATTTTTAGGGGCGTAATATTTAAAGACAATATAAGACATAATTATACTTTTACTGATGTATTGCGTCACATTCTGATTCTTTCAAAAAATATTCAAGTTAACTCATTTATTTTTGAAAATTATAAGCTTATTCAACTGAGACAATTTGTTGGCCGTGAAGCTATCTAAAACATAAGGATAATTTCATAAATATTAGAAGGCTTGAAAGTGAGGAAGGTACAAACAGTGGTTATAGGAGACAAAGGAAAATTTAATAGGATTGGGAAAAAAATTCTCAGTTATAAGGGTAATATCGGACCAAAAGCATATAAACCACAGTACCAATTAAAAAGAATGAACTGGGAGTTCCATGCATATGATAATGATTTTAGCCCATCCGTACCTCACGGGCATAGTGGTAGATATAAACTTAATGTTGATACTGGAGCTATCATTGATTCTACTACTGGTCTTATTGTAGGGTTTTTAAGAAAGAAAGAAATGAAGCGTTTGTTAAATGATGAAAGTTTTAAAAGGCTGGCTATTTCAGCTAGAGAATATTATTCAAAAATTAATTCGGGTAAGATACTACCTCATATTACTGAAGCACAAAGTATTAGAAGTGTTAAAAGAAGAGTTATTGATCGAGATAATAGGATACATTATCGTATTAAACCTTTAATTGTTAGTCCTCATAAAAAAGGACATGATAAAAATCTGACTTATACTTTTAAAACTATAGCTATATTTAATAAGAAGTAAAATTTCAGAAATGATACAGCGTTAAAAATACTTCACTTAAATAGGGGATTAGTTATGTGTAGAATGAAGGGAAAGAAACATGGTATCGGCTTTTAAACTGGGATAGAGGTCAAACACCTGCAGAGCGACTTGCGGGTATCGTGTTAAGAGATAAAGGATTTCAAGCACTTGATCCTTCCTATCCCCTCGGAGGAAAAGATGGACCAAAAGATATGCTCTTTTATTTTAATAGCCTTAAATGGGTGGTGGTGATTGGTTGTTTTATGCTAGTTTTTGTTAGTTGCTTGTTAGTTGTCGCCTCGATTTTCAGCGATTTTCAGCGAGTTTTTAAGATTTTTCTCTGCAATGAAAAAACCCCGTAACCGTTGATGGTTGCGGGGTTTCCGTTGGTTCTTTTTGGTGGGGCTGCCGAGGATCGAACTCGGGACCTCTTGAATGTGAGTCAAGCGCTCTCCCCCTGAGCTACAGCCCCATTTTGACTTAACTTTTACTTTACTACAAGAACGTTTATCTTGGAAAGATGAGCTATTTTATTAGCGACGCTACCTAAAATAAGTTTTTCCATTTTTCCAAGGCCGCTGTGTCCGATAACTAATAAATTAAAATTTTCCTTTTCAGCAATTTTACAAATGATATCAGCAGGGCGGCCATGTTCCATTACTGTTTTTCCGTTTACGCCTTTTTCCTGAAAGTATTCATTCGTTTTTTGTAAAATTTCCTGAGCGCTTTTTTCTATGTTCTCCTGGTATTGTTCAACAACGACATATGGAACTGTCGTGACCAGTACAGGTTTCTTTTCTACAACAATTATTGCAGTAATTTCAGCATTCATAGCCTTACCAATGATAATTGCTTCATCAACTGTTTTCCATGAATGTTCGGAACCGTCTGTTGCAACTAAAATTTTATACATGTTTTCCACTCTCCTTTTTTGTGAAAGTTAAAAACATAAATATTTGGTGGACCCGAGGAGGCTCGAACTCCTGACCTCTAGAGTGCGATTCCTGGGAGAACTATTCCAGAATATTTTTAACGTTTTTTTTACTTTCATTAAAGCCGATTATACCGACTTTGCCATCGGAGAGAACGATACCTATTGTTTATTGGATGTCATATTTTCTATAGCGTTTCATGCTTTACTTGACCGTACTGTGACTGTACGTACTAATTTTACTTACAAAACTTGCTTTTGTCAAGAAAAAGAAGTTTACAGGGATATATCTGGAAAGGCCAGAGGTATCCCTGTATTATTGTGTATGATCGCCTATCATTCGATGTCCTGCCTCTTTTAAAGTATTTTATTAAGCTATTTCATAATTATTGTTATTTACTTTTTTCCCTTTAATACTTTTTTTTTATTTAATTTTATCTTGCTGTATTCATCCCTATTTACAGGTTCATAACTAAATACTTTCGTTGTTCATACTTTTGTAGGACTTTTTTACTTATGAACTGTGATTATGCTGTTAGGGGGGGGTCATAACATGACTGATAAAATATGAGTGCTTATTGGTTTACAATAAGTTTTGACTAGATCTCTGGAGAAAAGCTGGAAAACGATGGATGGTGCAGGGATATATCTGGAAAGGCCAGAGGTATCCCTGTATTATTGTTTATGATCTCCTATCATCCGATGTCCTGCCGTTTTAGGGTAGTTTTTTTAGTTTTCTTTCATAATAAGTTTTTTGACCAATTTTTACCTTTCATACTTTCTTTTCTATTTTCCTTTTACTTGATGTATTCATCTCTATTTACAGGTTCATAACTAAATACTTTCGTTGTTCATACTTTTGTAAGACTTTTTTACTTATGAACTGTGATTATGCTGTTCGGAGGGTTCATAACATGACTGATAAAAATATGAGTGCTTATAGGTTCACAATAAGTTTTGACCGGATCTCTGGAGAAAAGCTGGAAAATATGAAGGATAGAAGCCAGTATGTACGAAATGCTGTATTATTTTACGGCCAGTTTGCAGAGATTTTTATGCAATCTTTAGAGGAGATACATTTGTCAATTTCTGCCCTTCAAAAAACGGTTGAAAGTTTTGAGGGACAAATTGACCAAAAATCAGAAAAAATAATACTTCCTGAAAAGGAACCAAATATTATTCGGGACAGCATCATGGAAATGCTGAAGGAATAGGAGGTATTTCATGCAGTTATTCGTTGCCGGGGACTTGAAGCCCGGTTTTTTATTCATACTTTTTGTGACATTTTTCATACTTGAATATAAAGAATAGTGCTCTGTTCATACATATTGTTAAAATTTTCATACTTAAACACAGAGAATTAATATTTCGTTCATACTTTTTTCGTATACTTTTTAAAGCGCATAAAAGCAAATTCCTATTACTAATTCTTTATTCTTCATACCCATTTTTAATAATGTAATGCTGTTATTGTTGAATAGGGAGGGATCATAACATAACCCAAAAATTCTTACAGATTAACCAAGAAATTTTGATCCGGAAACCAGAAAAAATAAAACTTCCTGAAAAGGAACCAAATATTATTCGGGATAGCATTATGGAAATGTTGAATATGTAAGGAGGTGCTTCATGCAGTTATCAAGTGTTATTTCAAAAAAGGATATTTATTTCTTATACCAGCCTATTTACAATTTAGTAACAAATGAAGTCATTGGGGCGGAGGCTTTAATGCGCGGGCCGGATGGCCAGCCGACCGGTTTTATTTTTGAGGAAGCTAAGAAACTGGGTTTTTGTCGGGAACTGGATTATTTGTGCCTGCTAAAGTGCATGGAGTCGGCCCCGCCAATTCCCCGGCTTTTCGTCAATGTGTACCCTTCAACTTTACTGTGGTTGGTGAATAGTGAAAAGGTTAAAGAATTGTTGAAAATGTATCCCTCTGACATGGTTACCTTTGAACTCGTTGAAATGGAAAATGTCAGAGGATACATATCGGAGCTGGCCGATGCCGTAAGTGAGCTTAAAAAAAGCGGATATAGCGTAGCTGTAGACGATATCAGTTCCGGATTTGAGCGCCTTTTGCTTGTCTCTTTACTGAAACCGGAATATATCAAGCTTGACCGTCCTCTTATTAAAAACCTTGGAAGCAGAATTAACCAGGTGATTATCAAAAACCTATCTAACATGGCCAGGGAGCTTAATGCGATTTTTATAGCAGAGGGTATTGAGACGAAAGATGAGCTCAAGAAGGTGATGGAACTGGGAGTACAATTCGGTCAGGGTTTCCTGCTGGGAAAGCCCGGTTAATGTTACTGAATTAAATAAAAATAGCACTTAATTTGTATTATTAGCCCTGTTTTTGCAGGGCTTTTTTTAGTTTTCAAAAGGAGGTAAATTCATGGATGAAAGCAGCGGTCTTCAAAGAAAAAGCTGTGATGATGGAGTTTATGTTAAACAAAGAAGTATTTGGTCTCAGAAAGATTTAAACATTTATGAAAAAATGGTTTGGATGTGCCTTGAAAAGTATGCAAACGGCAATCTCCCTGCCTGGCCGTCAAGAAGTACATTAGCTAAAGAGTGTTCTATTAGCATTGCCCAAGTTAAAAAAACCATAAACAGTCTTATTGAAAAGGGATTAATTGGAAGAAGAATCAGAAAAAATGAAGGTAATTTTCAAACCAACCTTTACAGTCTTTTTCATCCAAACCTGAGAAATAAACAGGCGTCTTATATAAACTACACAAAGGATGAAAAAAAATGACGACAGAAAAAAGAATAGACGATATAAAAATCCAAGGAATTTATGACTTTGGCTACGGAATCGTAGCAAAAATGGTCATGTGCGACAACAGCATAAGCATTGGAGCGAAAGCACTATATGCATATATTTGTACCTTCGCAGGTTCAGAGAAAAAAGCTTGGCCGGGGAGGGCAAAGATATGTTCTGATCTCAACATCAGCAAGGACAGTTTTTCAAAATATATAAAAGAATTAAAAACACGCAACTATATTGCTGTTCAACATCGAAAAAATGAAAAATGTCAATTTATAAGAAACGTATATATAATTATTACGCAGCTTGAAGATCCTCAGCAGAAAAAACCGTGTCCGGAAAAATCAGACACGGCACAAGATCCTAAAAAGTCGCAATCGGAGCCGTGTCCTAAAAAACCATGTCCGGAAAAACCGTGTCCGGAAATTTCGGACACTAACATTAACAGATCTTTTAAAATTACCAGTACTAAAAAAAAACAACGTGATCCGGATCAGGTTATCGTGAGGGAACCCGATCCGGATTCTTTTTCCCATAAGCCCGTTGTTGTTTCTTTCAGAAATAAGTCATGTCATAAGAAAGAAAGTAATTGCAGTAAAAATGACGATAGTTCTTTTGCTGTTGGGGATAACTTTAAAGATGTGGTTCAGACTCTTATGAAATATGGGGTTGATCAGAATAAAGCCGAGGAGCTGGCCGGGTCTTTTAGTGCAGAGCGAATAAAGAAGGTGCTAAATTATACCAGCTCAAAGAAACCCACTAAAACATCCGGATACATTATCAGCGCGCTGGAAAACGGGTGGAGCATACCAGAGGATATGAACTCACAGGCCATAGATGAAGAAAAAAAGGATCTGCTTAAGGAGCGAACCAGAGAAATACTTAAAAATCTTGAGGAAGCACGGAAGAATTCTGCTCCTCTTAGCGTTCAGGCAGAACATATTGGTGCTATTTTATCACGTTTAAGATGCACCGCTGCCCCTGGCTAAATACGGGCAAGTAAATGCAATGGGTGCTTTGTTACTGTAGGAAATTAAGTTGGTTCCCCGATGCGCAGCCCGGATCGCTACGCTTGCCACCTCCAACCGGAGCTCCAAAAGAAACACCAATTTCTGGCCGAAATCTGGTTGCGTTTTACCCGGAATTTTACTGCGTTTTTCGTAATGCAGGATAAGGGTTCTATAACCTATCGTCGGCAGTGCCGACGAAATCGATATTTAAGGGTTATATAACTGGAGAATAGTTATATAAAAGTTATATAACCCTATTTTTATCTAAATATGGGAGGTGATGTAATTACATGGGTGTCAATAAAAGCAATTATCCGCATACGATCTATATTCCCATTACAGAAGAAATGCACAAGGCTATTAAAAAAATGGCTAAATTGAAAGGAATTCCTAAGACAACATTAATTAGAAAAACAATTAGCAGTTACTTAAAATTAGAAGATGAAGAGAATTCGATGGATTTGATACAGAAAATGGTTGCTGATGCAGTTGAAGAAAAGCTTAAACCAGTTGAAAACCGGCTGGCAAAAATCACTGCAAAGACGGCGATGGCAGCGGTAATGACAATGTATGTTGAAGCTGCACTTCTAGGCCGGCATGAAAAAGATGTTGTTAATATATTTCGGGAAGCTAGGCAGAAAGCAATTGCCTTTGTCCAATCCGGAATACCGAACACAGGTCAGTTGGAAAATTTGGCTAAAAATGCTGCTGCAAAGGGTGATGACTAATGGCTATCTCAAATGCTCCGCTGATTATCCTGGCAAGTTTTCACCAACATAATTCGGATACGGTTAATAAACATACTCGACATATAGAGTATATTGCTACACGGCCAGGGGTTGATCGGGGTGCCAACCGTGAAGACCTGGAGCCCGAAGATATTCCGGCTGACATTCACACGGAATATATATCTGAGCGTCCGGGTTCATCCGGCCTGTTTGGTTATCGGGAAATTGATAACTATAAAGATATTCAGAAAGAGCTGGCTGAAAATAAAGGATTTAGCTGGCGATTCGTCGTCTCGCTCCGAGCCGACGATGCTGTTAATATGGGCTATGATGTTCGGGATAAATGGGAAGAAACTCTTAAAAGCCAGATGAATACCATTGGAGAAAAAATGGGCATTGATCGAAGCAATCTGCGCTGGGCTGCTGCTTTTCATGTTCATCCACAGCAAATTAACTGCCATGCCCATATCGTTATTTGGCAGAAAGATGTTGTACGCACTATAGGGAAATTATCAGCTAAAGCAATGAAAGAGATCAAAAGGACCTTCGGGAACGAAATTTATCGAGAAGAACGGTTGCATCAAATGCAGATTAAAACCCTTATGCGTGATTACATCCGAGATAATGCCAAGGGGAGTATTTCAAAAGCAAAAGAATTGATCCGGGAGCTGCGGGAGGCGAAAAAAGAAGGTGAGATAGATTTAAAAGCCTGGGGATTTTATGAAAAAGCTTCTTTATCTCCAGAATTGCATAAGGAGATAGAACTTACCGAAAAACTACATTCTTTATCCAGGAATATGCCGGGCAAAGGCCGGGCGGCACTGCAGTTTATGCCTCCGAACGTAAAACAGGAAGCCAGAGAAATCGCGGACTGGATACTCCGGCAGCCGCACTTCCGGCAGCAGGTAGAAAAGCATGGCAAAGCAGCAGAGCAGTTGTACGGCACCTATGTTAAGGATGCTGTCAAATTGCAGCAAGCCGGGGATAAAGCATATTCGGACATCCGGGACAGGGTGGCCAATATCGTTGTTAGGGCCGGTGCTGAATTAAACAGGGCCGCCAAACAAGAAAAATGGGATCAAAAGATGAAAAAGATCTCAGCAACCCGGACTGTCCGGACCTGTTGGAGATCAGCTTGGCAGGCGGTAGAGCAGGGAAGGGTACAAGCGGAAGCGCAGGCCGAATTGGAAAAACGGAGAATGGTTGCAAAGGAACAAGCACAAAAACTAAAGGAAAAATACAAGGGCAAAGATTATCAGGACAAAGAAGAAGAGATAAAAAGGATGTGAGAGAGCCTTGTTAAACCGAAAGACAGGAATAATCATTCTGGTTCTGCTATTTATCGTAGCGGACCTTTTTATTTTGCCGCTGTTGGTCCAGTTCCCCCTGTTTTTTGCAGCTAATCCAATGGCGGCAGCCGGGAATTTTTCGGAATTTGTTAAGGCCAATCCGTTTGCTGGACCGAAGGAACTGCTTGGCGATAATGACTTGCGCAAGCTTTGGTTTTACCTGCAGCCGCTTGTTGTCTCCGGATTCCTTTGGATTATGTGGCAGCCGGGAGTGCAACGAAAAAAAAACCGCATAGGAGACGGAGTAGGAGGTCCGGAGCAAGCCGAATATTCAATCACTCACGGCAGCAGCAGGTGGCAGACCAAGAAAGAAATCGACAGGAATACAACAATATGGAAAGTGGATCAGAAGCCCCCGAAAGGGGGTGTTGTTTTGGGATACGATGAAAGGCAGGGCAAAGCATGGCTGGAGACAAACGACTTGCACACCCTGATCATCGGTGCAACCAGGTCCGGAAAAACCCGGAGACTGATATTTCCAACCATCTGGGAGCTTGGAAAAGCTGGTGAAAGCATGATCCTGACAGATCCCAAAGGCGAGCTTTACGAACGAAGCAGAGACTACCTCCGGAGTCAGGGCTATAGCATCACATTGTTAGACTTTCGTAACCCCCGCAGGGGCAACCGCTGGAATCCTATTCAGTCTGTTGTTGATGCAGTTGAACAAAATGACTTCAGCCGGGCAAGTGAGACGGCCTGGGATATTGCACATATGATCGTTCACCAGAAACCTCATTCCGGAGACCCGGTTTGGGCTAATGGTGAAGAGTCAACTATTGCAGCATTGATTCTGCTGTCCGTGATCGAAGCACCTGCAAATAATTTTAAGCATATGGGGACGGCTTATACCATTCTCTACAGCTTGGGAGCTGCCGATGAGGACGGGAAACTGCCACTTAACGACTATATTACCGACTTGCCAACCGGACACCTGGCGAAAGCAGCGTATGGAACTGCATTACTTGCACCTTATCGACAAAGAGGCAGCTTTTTTACTGGCGCAAGCGCAGACCTGCGTTTGTGGGCTGACCCAAGCATAGTTAATTTAACCAGCAAACAGGATCATGATCTGAGCATGCCGGGTAAAGAAAAAACAGCAGTATTCCTTTGCATTCCAGACGAAAAAAGCACCAGGCACATCCTTGCCAGTCTCTATATCGACCAGGTTTACCAGCTACTCGTTTCTTTAGCCGTCCAGCATGGGGGGCGGCTGCCCGTCCGGGTGAATTTTCTTCTTGATGAATTCGGAAATATGCCTGCAATTGGCGATTTCGATAAAAAACTTACTGTTGCCGGGGGCAGAAACATTCGTTTCGCTCTGGTTACTCAGGATATTGCACAGCTAAAACGTCACTACAAGGAAACAGCCCAGACGATTACTGGTAATTGTCATACCTGGATCTATTTAGTCACGGCTGATGTTGAAACAGCTAAACTAATCAGCGCAAAGACCGGACAATACACCGTTGAAACAGACAGCTATTCCAGTAGCGTAAGGGACAAAGATTCAAGTGTGGGGGTGAACTATAGCACGACCGGCAGAGCATTGCTTTTGCTGGATGAGGTTATGCGCTGGCCACAGGATATGAGCTTGGTACTTCAGTCCAGAAATTTTCCGATGAAACTTTCTCTTCCGGATCTCAGCCGCTGGCCTGCTAATAAAGAGCTTATCCCCGGAGAGCCTGAACAGGAAATGACAATAGAAATGCCGGAAATATGGCTGCCGGAGATGGGAACGCAGTTGATAAAAAAAGCAAGTCAAGAACCCATTCTGCACAGACCAAAAGAACGGGATGCGGAGCCTGAACAGAGCAATATGAATTTTTAACTTACTTTTTCTGAAGAGGAGGTGAAATATAATGCCGCAGGTAGTCACGGGTGCACAGCAGCTTCTGCAGGATATACTGAGTTGGCTGTTGATCCTGATCCCCATCGCCGGGGGTATGATGATTGGATATCATGCCTTGATGAAGACCTTGAGCGATGGCGATCCGGCAACGGTCGCAGAAAAGAACAAGAAGATTAAACAAGTGCTCGTCGGTGTCGTTATCGGGATGTCAGCGAGCGGAATAGTTAGTGCAATACTTACCTATTTTGTTGTTTCGGAATAGTTAGTGCAATAATCGCTTATTTTAGAAAGTAAGGCCCTCCTTCCGGAGGGCCTGCTGATTCTTTAAAAGTTGTGGTTTAAATTCTAAAAGGTGGTAAATCAATATGCTTAGCCAAATCCAAGAAATAATTTCCGGTGTGATTAACGGCTATTTTATAGAGCTCCTGGAAACTTGCGTCCAATGGCTTGCTGAAGTTGTCGCAGGAATAATCAGCGGTGCAAGCAATGTGCTGGATTTACCGATTATTGATCAGGGCATTCTTTATGCGCAAGGAATAGCATCCTGTTTCCTCGTCGTTAAAGTCGCGTTTGAAGCCTTCCATACCTGGATCTTATACTCCAACGGCGATCAGGACGCAGACCCGCAGGGCTTGCTTGTCGGTACGGCCAAAGCCGCGGCAGTGATCTGGTGTCTGCCGTGGGGTGTGAAGTATCTATACCAGCTTGGCACTACAATTGCGACTGATGTTGCACAACTTGGCGGTATCTCCGGAGATGCGGGGTTCGGCAATATATTTGTCGCTATGAGCGGTCTCCCGCTGCTGGTAATTGCAGCTCTTGTTGGCATTGTACTTTTAATTATTATATATATTCAGACTTTTATCCGTGCTGCAACCCTCGGGATGCTGGTGGTAATCGGACCTATCCTTGCAGTCCAGCAAGTAGGCGGCGGGGAGCTTTTCAGCATGTGGCTGAAGGAGCTCGTAGTTGTCTGTTTCAGCCAGGCTATCCAGATCTTCATGATCATGGCTGCGGCGTATGCATTCACAAACGTCTTTTTCGATAACCCTATGACGAATGGATTGATGCTGCTGGGCTGGCTGTGGGCAACGGTGAAAGCCCCGGCCACACTCCGGCAGATGCTGTATTCCAGCGGTATCGGCAGTACGGCCGGGAATGTTGCACAGACTGCAGGGACAATGGTAATTGTTAGAAAGATGATGACAAGGGGTGCTTAATATGTATTTGATACCCAGGAACGTAACGCAGAAGTTCGAATTTTTTCCGGGTTTTGGCTGGATAGAGCTATTTCTTACACTGGCGGGTCTCATAATTGGGCTTGGTCTTTTTTTTATTGCCGGGATTTTTACCCGTACCTTTGCCCGAAGCTTGTTAGTTATCTTTTTTACAGCAATTGGATTTATTATTTCAAAAGGAGATCCCCGCACTGGAAAAACAGTGTTGTCATTGGTTCAAGACGCAAAAACATGGAAAACGAGACAGCGGCGTTTTCTTTACTATTTCGGAACGGGAGGGGATAAGTAAATGCTTACAAAACTAAAAAATAAGGTGAAGAAAAAGCAGGCAAAAATAAATCAGGCCCAGCAATCAGAAATTAAACAGAAATCAGCGCAAGAATGGCTGCCGGTAAGAGATATTCAAAATTCGCTTCTTTACCGGAAGGATAAGCATTTGGTCGCTGTTTTAAAAATTGAGCCGGTAAATATATCCCTTTTAAGTGACAACGAGACGAAGCGCATCATAGCTGCAATGCATGAAGTAATCAATGGCTTGCAGGAGCCTGCCCAATGGCTTTCTATCGGCAGGAGCGTCGATCTCGACGGATATATCGCCGGGCTGGAGCGGAAAGCACAGGAGAACCAAGATTTCGGCAGAAAAAAGCTGCTCAAGGGGTATATCCGTCAGGCGGCTGAAATGGCTTCCGGTGGAGATACTCTTGAGCGCAGATTTTATATTTTGCTGAGCCAGAAACAAGGGAAACATGCCGAAGATGAACTTTTAAACCGGGCCAGAGAACTGGCCGGGAATATAAGTGGTACCGGGCTGAGTACGGAGCTTTGTGTCGGCAAGCAGATAATCGACCTTCTTTTCACTTTCCACCAGCCGGGTCAGGCAGCGTTTGAACGTGCCCCGGACTTCGCTGGGCCGTATATGCCGCCGATTACGAAAGGAGCTAATCAAAGTGGCTAGAACAATTAAACGGGAAATTACCGGGCTTCATGATATTATCGCCCCTTCTGCCCTTGAGTTTCAGACTCAAACGATTCAATTCGGCGATCAGGTTGCCAGAGTACTCGTTATTACCGATTACCCTCCCAACGTAGGGCCGGGCTGGATAGCCCGGATAGCACAATTGCCGGGTGTAACATGCTCAATTCACCTGCAGCCGACCGATCCGCTGCACCTGATCGGAGCTATTAACCGGAGCATTGGGGAGCTCACCAGTAAAGTAATCAATGGCGGCAATGCGCTGGTAGTGCAGCGAGCAGAAGAGCAGCTTGAGCACGCCAAAACGTTGATGAAGAAGATCGATCAGGAGCAGCAGCAGGTATTTTACTTCTGCGCTGTTTTAATGGTTGTGGCAAATGGTACGGATTCCTTAAACAGACGTGTCAAGCGCATTGAAACCAGCCTTGTCGGGGCGGGAATGCGTGGCCGGTCCCTCCTCTTTCGTCAGGAAGACGGGCTAAAAGCCGTGGGGCCGTGGGCTATGAATATGCCGGAAGTTGACGCGATGGGCAACAGGAACATGCCTTCGGAGACGGTAGCGGCCAGCTTTCCTTTTACAAACAGTGGTATAAACGATGGGGAAGGTATCATCTTGGGCCGGGACAAAGACGGCGGGATTATCCTGGTAGATATATGGCGCAGGGGCAACGACAGGACAAATTCCAATTGGACTGTTCTTGGAAAACCGGGTGTAGGCAAAAGCACGACCATCAAAAAGCTCATGGCGAATGAATACGCGCAAGGGAGCAAGGTGATTGTAGTAGATCCCGAGCGGGAATACTGCGATCTTTGCCAAAACGTTCGAGGCAGTTGGATCGATTGCGGCGGCAGTTCCGGGGGCCGTATTAATCCTTTGCAGGTGCGGGAAACCCCCGCCGGGGATGATGAAGACAGCGGCAAAGGTGCGGTAGCTGCGCACTTCCAGACTTTGAGAACTTTTTTCCGGCTGTATATGAAAGACGTTTCCGACACTGAACTGGCCATGTTGGAGCAGGTGATCGAAGAACTTTACCAAAAACGCGGCATTACATGGGATACAGATCTCTCTAATATTGTTAATGACCAATGGCCGGTTGTAAGTGACCTTTACAGCCTGATCAAAGAAAAAGAACAGCAGCAGCCGGAGAATTGGAAGAAGCTTTCCTTGCTGATCAGGCGCATTGCCGGGGGAGCCGACAGCGCACTATGGAACGGAGCAACGACCATCCATGCCGATACTGACTTTGTTGTGCTTGATGTGTTTGCCTTACAAGAATCCAGTGATGAAATTAAACGGGCGCAGTATTTCAATATTCTAAGCTGGGCTTGGAACGAGATCAGCCGGGATCGCCGGGAAAAGGTTATTCTCGTTGTCGATGAGGCTTATCTTCTCGTTGATCCTGATACTCCACAGGCTCTGCAGTTTCTGCGGAACACCTCAAAGCGTATCCGTAAATACGGCGGCAGCCTGATGGTGATCAGCCAAAATGTAAACGACTTTCTTGACCCCGCTGTTCGTAGACATGGGCAAGCGCTTCTTGATAACCCCTGTTTTAAGCTGATCATGGGTCAGGGTGAAAAGGACCTGGAGAGCCTTGTCCAGCTCATGCACTTATCTGAGGCAGAACAGGAGATGCTGGCACAGGGGAAAAGAGCCGAGGCATTATTAGTTGCCGGTGCTAAACGTGTCCATGCCAAAATAGAACTTGCCGCTCATGAGCCGGAGCTGTTCGGAGAGGCGGGAGGCAGATAAAGATGGCCCTACCGGTAGCCGGAGCAGTTGCAGCAAAGGCGGCAAAACTGGCCGCATGGACATTGGCGCAAATGGGGATCGAGAAACCGGAAGACCTGATTAAAACAGCTCTTCTGGTTTTCTTTCTTCCAGTAACGATTATTGCCATATTTTTTGTTCTGCCGGTTGTAACAGTTGGTTCTGTCCCTATGGCTAGGCCGTCCCAGGTGCAGTTTTATATTGATGCTGCTAATCAGCTTAATGAAGAATATGACCTGGCCATTGACTGGGAGGAAGCGCTGGCACTTGATACCGTCCTGCTGGAGCAAGACTTTTCAGGAACCAGTCAAAATAGGGCATTAAGCCTTGCTGAAGATTTTGTTGAAGTTATTAAGATAACAGATGAAGATACAACTTACTATGAATATGAGCAGCGCAGTTTGGATGAAGTCATGGATATGAGAGAGCTTGATCAGGACCAGATGGAATGGGTTTACCACCTGTTAAGCATGGGGCTTTCCCAATTTCAAGACGTAGGGACAGATATGCAGGACGGCTGGGAGCCGAATCCGACCGGACCTTTTATCTGGCCGGTACCGGATAGCTATAAAATAACAAGCAAATTCGGACCCCGTGTTTGCCCGGTCGAAGGTATTGATGGTATGCATAACGGTTTGGACATAGGCGCGCCACGGGGAACGGCTATAGTTGCTGCTGATGCCGGTATAGCCATAGAAGCAGGGTGGAAAGGCACTGCCGGCAGAGCGGTCATCATTCGCCACGCCGGGGGTTACGAGACCAGATACTACCATATGAACAGCATAGCTGTAACTAAAGGGCAGGAAGTATCCCAGGGAGATTATATCGGCAGTGTCGGCAGTACCGGCAGATCAACTGGCAACCATCTGCATTTTGAGATTCGAAGATTTACCAGAGCAATTGATCCTTTGCAATTTTTTTTAGGAGGCGATGAGAATGTATAGTCTCATTTGCAGGTCGGAATATATGGAGCAGGTCCGTAGAGTGTTGGAACTCCATGGCGATATCATCTTTGAAAGTACAGAGAAAAATTTGGTTGAAGCAGGACGGGTAAATGCACAAATTTTAATCCTGGATATTGAAAGCGCAACCGTTGCGGAAGTTAAGCGTTTTAAGATTCAGCGACCGGAAACCAGGATCATTTTGCTCGCTCCGGGCAGGGTTCCAGGTGATGAAATAGTTGCAGCGCTAGTCGGGAAGGGAGTGTATGATATTGTTGCGCCGACTGTTCCCGAAGAAGACGGAGAATTTGACATCGGAAAAGAGCTAAAAAAAGTCCTGGACGGTAAAGCTGCTGTTTATGCAGACGCAGCAAGATGGGACACTACCATCGGACACAATGCGGAACCGGAAACAAAAGAAGAGAACAGCAAGATAATCTTTCAAGAAAAACTCATCGGAACCGGCTATATTGCTGTTACCGGCGCAGGCAGAGCGTCCGGAAGCACTACTATAGCCGTTGCCATTGCCCAGTATTTAGCAAGACATGGAAATAAGGTTGCACTGGTGGAAATGAGCAGATACCCAGTAATCTACCGTATTCGCCATTTGCTTCATAAAAATGTTACGGCATATGTTCAGACTGAGGAATTTAGTGCCGGTGCAAAAAACGAAATTAAAAATTTAATGCCGAATGTGCAACCGGGTAATAGCTATATTGTTGCGGATATAGGCGCTTGTTATTACCAAAATGAAAATCAAGATTTTAACCAGAGTACAGTAAACTGGCATGAATATCTGTTCGAGCTCAATCGCGCAATGCTGCCGTTGTTGGTCGTCGGTACGGCACAATGGAGATGGCTCGACTGGTTACCGCTCTATATCAACCAGAAAATAAAAGTTAACTGGAATATAATAACTGTCAGTAAAGAAGCAGTAAAAGATCTTAGAACATGCAATAAAATACATGTTGTTCCACCAATTTTCGATCCTTTTGTAACGAACAATGAGATAGACGCTTTTATGGCCAATTTGTTGTCACCAATGATGCCGACAAGGGTGAAGAAAAACGGTTGGCTATTATGGATGTAGGTGCAAATAAGCATTGGTTAATCAGCCGCTTATTCTAACATTAGAAGACAAGAAAAACTTTAAAAAGGGAGTTAAAACGTTAAATCCTGTTGAATTGCTGAATGTGGCCGATTTCATAAATTCCTGCGGACGGTTCACAAAAAAAGATTTGCGATTTATGAATTCGTGTATTGGTCAGCGTTGTGAACGTCTTTTGAGGAATGTTGCGACGAAATTCAGTTGGGAAGACTGAAGAGTTTTAAGTTATGGTAAGGCGATAGAGTGTTTACACACCCAATCGCCATTTTATTTAATTTACAGACAAAGAGCACCTGTTCCGCTATGCTGCACAAGTGCTTAAAAGCAAATGCGTTTGGGGAGGGGGAAATAATGAGTGAACTTTTACATTGCTACGAGCCTTGAAAATGCTGCTCGGGTGAGGGAGCTGGCAACGATTCTTAAAAGCTGGGGCTGGCATCAAACCTACGACTGGACGGTTCACGGAAGGGTATATGGATAAAATATCCTGGCAAATGTGGCTCTTAATGAATTTGATGGTTTAATCAACGCAGACCTGTTAATAGTGTTACTGCCGGGTGAAAAGGGAACCCATACTGAGCTTGGTATTGCCCTGGGAAACAGAGTAAAGGTGGTGCTTCACTCCGAAGACCCGATACCCTTTAATCCTTATGGTAAAGAAACTTGCTCCTTTTATTGGGACTCCAGTGTAAAAAGGATCATTTGTCCATTCAGCGACCTTGCAGATCTGCTGCAAAAAAGTTTTGGAAATATAATCAATGCCGGAAAGGAGTAAAAAAAATGAGTAATTGTAAGATCATAGCCATCGCCAACCAAAAGGGAGGGGTAGGGAAGACCACAACAGCGGTCAACTTGGGTATTGGCCTTGCGGTGAAAGGAAAAAAGGTGCTGCTGGTGGACGCGGACGCCCAAGGGAACCTGACGGACTCCCTCGGCTACAAAGCCCCCGACAACCTGCCTATTTCGCTGGCCACCGTCCTGACCAAAACCATGCTGGAGGAACCGTATGAGCCTGACGAGGGCATTCTCCGCCATGCGGAAGGTATTGACCTGATACCCGGCAACATTGAACTATCCGCCATTGAGGTGTCCCTTGTCAACACTATGAGCCGGGAAACAATATTGCGCAGCTACATCAATGCCGTCAAAGACAGGTACGATTATGTGCTGATTGATTGTATGCCTTCTTTGGGCATGATGACCATCAACGCCCTGGCCGCCGCCGACAGCGTTATTATCCCCGTGCAGGCCCACTATCTGCCCGCCAAGGGAATGACGCAGCTTTTACAGACCATTGCCAGAGTAAGGCGGCAAATCAACCCCAAGCTGACCATTGACGGAATTTTGCTCACAATGGTTGACAACCGCACTAACTTTGCCAAAGACATCTCTTTCATCCTGCGGCGGGACTATGGCGACAAACTGCGCGTTTTCCAGACAGAAATTCCCCTGTCCATCCGGGCCGCTGAAACCAGTGCGCAGGGCAAAAGCATTTATGCCCCCGACCCGCATGGTCTGGCGGCAAAAGCCTATGAAGCCCTGACAAAGGAGGTGCGGGACATTGGCGAAAAACGATGTGCGAAACAGCATCAAGCTGACCTCAGTCGATGACCTGTTCACCACCGAAGAAAGTCGTTCCGAGCAGCAACGGGAAAAAGTGCTGGACATTCCCCTGGCGGAAATCAGCGATTTTCCCAACCACCCGTTTAAAGTAAAAACGGATGAAGCCATGCTGGAAATGGCAGACAGCGTAAAACAATACGGCGTGTTAGTTCCCGGTCTTGTGCGACCCAAAGCTGGCGGTGGTTATGAAATGCTGGCCGGGCACCGACGTAAAAAAGCAAGCGAGCTTGCTGGCAAAGAAACCATGCCCTGCATTGTCCGTGAGTTGGACAACGAAGCTGCCACAATAATCATGGTGGACAGCAATCTGCAACGGGAAAACATCCTGCCGAGCGAAAGAGCCTTCGCCTATAAAATAAAGCTCGAAGCCATAAAGCGGCAAGCGGGTAGACCAAGTAAAGAAAATTCTACCCAAGTTGGGCAGGATTTAAGAGGTAAGTATTCTGTTGAAATTCTAGGAGAACAGGTCGGAGAAAGCCGTAATCAAATTCAACGATATATTCGCCTCACTGAACTGCTCCCGTCCATTCTCGAAATGGTGGACGAAAGGCAGATTGCTTTTAATCCCGCCGTGGAAATCTCATACTTGACCGAAAAAGAACAGCAAAACCTGTTTGAAACCATGCAGTCGGAGAATTGCGCTGTCTCCCTTTCGCAGGCCCAACGGCTGAAAAAGCTCAGTCAGGACGGCAGGCTGAACCTGGATGTTATCTTCTCCGTTCTCACCGAGGAAAAGCCAAACCAAAAGGAAAAATTCAATATCCGGCGCGAGCGCATCGACCGTTTTTTCCCAAAAAATTTTACCGAAAGACAAAAGGAGGATTTAATTGTTCGGCTGCTGGAGAGCTGGTACAAAGAGCAAGAATAACAAAGAGGAATTGGACAGTAATAAAATAATAAACAAAACAACAACAGCATTTAAGATGGCTTTGATGATGTCTTTCGGTATCTGAGGAAAACCGTTCGCACCTGTGGCACACACCCACCGCCACAAGTGCTCACTCATTCGGGCGCATCGTAGCCGTCCAGGAAAATGAGCCTGGCCGTCCACCATGCGCCAAGTAATCGTCGTCATCGGAATTTCAAAGATTAATTAGTTTCAAAGGCATTGAGATAGTCACTTTTAAAGGCATTTTTAAAGAGACCCCTTCCCCCAACCCCTTCCCCTGGGAAGGGGCTTCTCCCCCCACCCCCTCAAGGGGGCTTTTAGCAGGGGGGAGGCAAGGTCAAAATCAAAAGGCAAAAGAGGCAGAGAAAAGCAAGCTTTTCTCTTTTTTTTGTCAAGGGCCTATGGATGATACGCACTGAGAAAACGAAGTCAAGGCCAAGCCGCTGTGAACATATCCTCGCTGCGCTGCGGTATCCTTCCCAGCGGTGCCTTCGGCAGCCTTGACTTCGCCCCCTCAGTGCGCTTTTGAAAGATCAGCCCTTGAGCAAAAAAAAGTTTTTTTCAGGGATGAAAGGATTAAGGGATCGCACCCCCTAATCCCCCAGTCCCTGGGAGACTTTAGCAAAAAAAGGAGGAAAACAAATGAAAAAGGATCTACTTTTTGAAAACGACAACGGGAGAACGTATTCCATTATCGCCGGTAATGACCATTTTGCATTTCTACGGGATATGGACCGCGGCAAATACGTCATTGCGAGAGGGCTGAACTGGGAGACAAAATGCTGGGCTGGGGGGAGTTATTTCAACGAAGACGAGTTTGGAATTGCAGTTAAAGCTTTCATGGAGAGTTGAAAGATGGGTGAGAACAGGTTCATGCTTGCCGAACCTGTTCTCACCCGAGTGGTTATATTATCTTATCTTCATGCAATAAAGAATTTTTACAATTACAACTAATTAGTTATTGATAAAATATAACGAATGAGTTATAATTTATTAAGCAGGGAGAATAATAAACATGTTTAAGGTTATTATGTACCAGGACCGACAAGGCCGATCAACTGTTAAAGAATATTACAAAGAGCTGGAGAAAAAAGCCCAAACAAGCAAGGATGAGCGCGTGCGCCTTAAAAAATTTATTGAGTATATTGCAATACTCAGACAGTATGGCACGCGGATCGGACAGCCAATGGTGAAGCATATTGACGGAGATATTTGGGAGCTTCGGCCAATAAATAATAGGATATTTTTCTTTTACTGGAAGGATGACATTTTTGTATTACTTCACCATTTCGTGAAGAAAACAAACAAGACTCCTGCCCGCGAGATAGAGCAAGCGAAACGAAATTTAAATGATTTTATAGAAAGGACCAAGTAGTTATGCCCATGAAGATAGGAGAGACTCATTACACCACCTTTGAAGATCTTTGGAACGACAGCATATTGACTCCAGACGAGAAAGCCGACATTCAGTTAAAAGTCGAGTTGATTGGGAAATTAATTGAGGCGAGAGAGGAACGAGGTCTAACACAAAAGGCACTTGCAGACCTTTGTGGGGTTAAGCAACCTTTTATTGCTCGAATGGAGAAAGGTGATACAAATCCACAAATAACTACTTTGTTAAAGATCCTTCAGCCATTAGGGTATACTCTTAAAATTGTACCGGCATCAGAAACCCAACCAAAATCTTAGAAGTATATAACTTAAAGGGATTATCTTCTGGGTCAATAAAACACCAATATTAACCATTTAGATTTTGCGTTAAACAACTTCACACCCTTAGTAACGAAGATATGGCTATAACCGGAAGCCTTGATTTCATGTTTAGAGTCATTTAGGATGAAGCTACGAATCTGCTGAACGTTGATAATTATGTTGCCACCGGGATCTCAAAAATTAATTAGTTTCAAAGGCTGAGCCCCCTTCCCTCAACCCTTCCCCTGGGAAGGGGCTTCTCCCCCCACCCCCTCAAGGGGGTTTTTAACAGGGGTAGGTCAAAAATAAAGTCAATAGCTGGAGCAATTCCTTACGGAATTGCTTTTTCTTTTTTCAAGAGGGCAAGGAGAGTTTACGCTCTCCGCTCCCTTGTCAAGGCCAAGCTGCCGTGAACATATCCTCATCCCGCATGCAAAGCCAGGCAGGATTCCGGTATCCTTCCCGGCAGTGGCGCAAAAAGCGCGCGCCAGCCTTGACTGCGCTCCCTTCGGGCTTTTTTTAAAAATCAGCCCTCTTGCAAAAAAAAGGTTTTTCAGGGATGAAAGGATTAAGGGATCGCACCCCCTAATCCCCCAGTCCCTGGGGGACTTTAGCAAAAAAGAAGGGAGCAAAGTCAATGAAAACACAAGAGCTGGTTAAGAAGCTGGAAGAAGGGGTACAGGAAGTTTTTAAGTCGGGAAGGTTTCAGGAATGGCTGAAAGTCCAGAGCACTTTTCACAATTACAGCTTTGCCAATACTATGCTGATTCTTGCACAAAAGCCGGAAGCGACCAATGTAGCAGGATTCAAGGCATGGCAGAAGCTTAAAAGATATGTAAGAAAAGGAGAAAAAGGCATTGCTATCCTTGCTCCGATCATTACTAAAATGAAATGTGAATCCGAAGAAGTTACAGAGAAAAGCATCCTGGCCGGGTTTAGAGTAGTTCACGTGTTTGATCTCTCCCAAACTGAAGGAGAGGACCTCCCGAAGATTGCAAAAGAATTGGAGACAAGCAGCGTTTTAGCGGAAGAATTAATCCTGAAATTACATGACATAGCCGGGGAGAAAGGAATAAAAGTTATTAGTTACCCGGGAGGGCATAACGGTGCAAACGGATACTATAATTTTGTTAAACAGGAAATCGGGCTTAAAGAAGCAGGAACGGATCAGCAGGCAAAGACCTTTATTCATGAAATCGCACATGCCCTTACACATGGCAAAGTCGAGAACTACCAGGAAGGCGAAATAGTTGCAGAAGGTACCGCTTTTATAGTTTCCAGTTACTTTGGCCTGGATACCGGATCATACAGCTTTGAATATGTAGCAGCCTGGGCAAGCAGAGCTGAGAAAGACGCTATCAAGAAAGTTGCCAATACAATTCAGCGGACTGCCGACTTACTTATCCGGCAGCTTCAAAAGGAAAAAGCCCTGGCTAGTTAGCCGGGGCTTGGATAATGCGGCGGTTTAGGAAAAACAAGCCACAAATATACTTGGAGGCAGTGAAAATGATAAAAAATGTAACCTTCTCAGTCTTACATCTTTTTTCCGGAATCGGCGGGGCAGCTCTCGGCTTCCAGAAATCAGCGGAGCGATGGTGGAATTTACGCGGTTCGTTCCGTACCCTTGCCGGCATAGATTGTGACCCGGAGGCATGCATTGATTTTGAAAACATTACAGGAGCAAAAGCTTATAACATGGATTTATTTTCACGAGAAGATTATCAAGCATGGCATGGGGTTGAACCGCCGAAAGAGTGGCGGGAAATAATGCCTGAAGATATTGTTAGGGCCTGCGGGGGTATCTCTCCTGATGTTGTCTTTTCAAGCCCGCCATGCAAAGGTTTTTCAGGACTCTTGCCGGAGAAGTCAGCCCGGAGCGCAAAATATACAGCATTAAATAATCTTACTATCAGAGGTTTATTCCTGGTTTTAGAAGCTTTTAAAGAGGACCTGCCAGGTATATTTCTGTTAGAAAATGTTCCCCGGATCACAAGCCGGGGTAAAAAAGAATTACATACGATAAAAGGGATGTTTGAAAGTTTCGGTTATGCAGTTTCTAAGCCACAAAGCCATGACTGCGGGGAAATTGGGGGGCTGGGACAGATAAGAAGAAGATTCCTGTTAATAGCCAGGAACCCGGAAAAAGTTCCGGCTTTTATTTACCAGCCGCCTAAAAAGAAACGTAAAACTATTGGCGATGTAATAGGTCCCCTACCGATGCCGAACGACCAGAAAGCCGGACCTATGCACCGGCTTCCCCGCTTACATTGGAAAACCTGGGTGCGCTTGGCCCTTATTCCTGCAGGTGGTGACTGGAGGGATCTGGACAAGATAGCCCCGGAACAATACTGCTTGGAGTACGTGCCCCGGGGAGGCGGTTCTTTCGGTGTCCAGGATTGGAATAAGTCTTCCGGCACAATAACCGGAAATGCAAAAGTGAACGGCTCAAATGCGGCAAATATTGCAGATCCAAGGATAGGCCATATTCCCAGGTACGGCGTTTATAAGGTTCAGGATTGGAACAAGGTAAGTTCCACTGTAACCGGCAGAGCTCGTGTGAACACTTCAAATGGTGCTTCGTGTCTGGCAGACCCAAGGACAGGTTTTAAAGACAGTACACATACGGCTATTTATAGAGTTTGTAAGTGGGAAGGATCCGCCAATACAATTACGGGAGCCTATAGACCGAATAATGGAGCTATCTGTATAGATGACCCCAGGTTGAACTGCAGTCCGCGAAATGGTCTTTATGGAGTTCAGGAGTGGAATAAACCGGGATTTACAGTTACCGGCGCAAGGAACCTTCATTCCGGAACGGCTGCGGTATCCGACCATCGCATTCCAAAGGATACGGAAAGCGGAACATGGATAATCATTTCTGATGACGGAACATGGCACAGACCTCTTACAACCTATGAACTGGCAATGCTTCAAGATTTTCCGATTTATTTACCTGATGGAAGACCGTTTCAGCTAACGGGTAATAGTGATGCAAGATGGCGGGAAAGGATAGGTAATGCGGTACCGGTGGGAGCAGCTAGGGCCATCGGGGAGACGATATTACGGGCACTGCTGCCGGCGGTAAGGGGAATGTGTCTGACGTATCAAACAAATGAGCCTGTTTGGGCTCGTAAAGCAAATATCTTTATCCAGGAATCTTACTAATATGAAACAACGAATGGTAAAGGGGCAACCGGTCCCGGCCATTATTTTGGATGATTATTCCATTCACACTAAAAAATGTTCAGAAGCATAGCTTGGAGATGATCAGGAAGCGTTATTGAGGGACATGACCAGAGGCGGCTATGTGATCGCAAGAGGGCTGGATTGGAGAAATAAACGTTGGCGGGGCGGGAGCTACTTTGGTGCAAATGAGTTTGAAGTTGCGGTTAAAGCTTTTTGGGAGATAGCTTAGGATGCTTTAAATAGGAGAGGAGCAAAATAATGTCAAACGAAAAAAAACAATTGTTCAGCATGAACGAATTAACAAAAATAATAAACAAAACTAGGGCGACTATACATATTTATATGCGTCAAGGAATGCCTTATATGAAAAAGGGTAGAATGAATTTTTTTGATCTAGAAGAAGTGGCAAAGTGGTTAGAGCATCATAAAACTGAAGGCGAATACACAATAGCTTTATCTTCTGCCCAATTATTCTATCCTGAAGACCCCTTGGAGCAAATGAAATACTTGAAAAGTAATATTACCCAGCAAGCATATGCTATGGCTATGGTAAAAATAGTTGAAAATTATTTTTCAAATAATCTCTGCCCAACCTGCGGTAAATCCGAAATCAATAATAATTCAATTAAAATAATTTGTATTGATGCACAAAAATTAGTTCAGTTTTTGCAGCGAATATCCAATTTCATAAACAAACCCAAAAGTGCAGATTATGAATGTATTGCTAATAATATTGAGCTTATTGTTTCAGAGATGTTTATTCAAGCAAAAATTCAAAGAAACATAAAAAACAAAGTAATAGACTAAAAATCGCTGGGGAGGTGGTAATAATGTTACATCACAAACCAGCTTATGGCACATACGCCATTTTGGATCGGGAAAGCGGGAATGTTTTTATTTTTACTACCAGCTCCAAAGTCGTAAATCATCTAAAACATTCCGGACTGGAGCAGAGCCTGTTCAATGGCCGATGGAAGTTTGAGTTGCAGAAATTTAATAATTGACGAGACAACTTTTTCGGAGGGATATAAATGGAAAAACTTTATTCTATTTTGAAGCCTTACGATAACTGGTATAATGATAAAGGGGACGAAAAAAATTTAGAGGCAAAAAAGGCCCTGAAGGATTTTTACCAGGAATTGAAGAAGTTAAAGCCTTCTATAAAGTATGAAAAGAACGTGCAGCATTTATCATATATCCCCTATCTTATTAGAATTAAAAAGGCTCTTGATGGAAAGAAGTATATGAGAGCGTGCAATGAACTTATTTCTCTAATGCATTACGAACCTTTTTTTCAGGGGAGGATTTATTACAACACCCTCAATCTCTTGGAGAAAGAGGTGATGAAGAATTATGCTTAAAAAGATAGTAAAAAGGAAAGTTATTTTGGATAAAATAGAGCGAGCCTACGGGTTTAAACATGCCCTTGAGTTTACCCACCAGGCCCTAGAAGCCGAAAAGACGAAAGAAGATAAAATCCTTATACTGGATTTTATGCTCGACGTGATTAAGAGAGACCTAAAATACGATTTTCTCACGGATATCTTTTATAGGGAAGAATATTTTGATAGAGGGAGGAAGATTCGCCTTCCTTTCCCATATTCTTATTATGACGAAACTGAGCAAAAGATATCAATTTTTGAAAGGAAAATCGGGACAAAAAAAGTAGATCTATCCGAAGAATGTGTTCTGGTTTTTCCATGGCATAGAAAAAGAATAAGAGAAAATATTAAAAACATTGGGAGTAAAGAATTTATATACGACAAATATAATCATTTTGCTTACTATTTTTCGCCGGTGGGGATATGTTTCGTATATAATGGGATGCATTCGACAACCGCAGGGATAGGATTTAAAAAAGGATTTATCGAAGCTTCCGAATACGACATGACGGGACCTTTGGGACACGTCTATACGGACGGGTTATACTGGTATAACAGCCACAACAACTTAAAGCTGAAAGATGGACTGCTTGATTTTCGTATAGGAATTATTTTTGAGCTATTGAAATTAAAATATCAAATAGAGGAGGGACTTAAATGAGCACTGTCAATGGCAATTTTTTATTTCTCCATTTTTGGTAGTTTGATATTCTCCAGCCCGAGCAGTGTTTAGGACAAGGTCACCCCTTTGGATGCTGAATAATCACCCGTGTAAATGGTAATAATCTCCATATAAAAGAATAAATGGATGTTATAAAGTGAAAAAATCAAAGAACATACTCACGGACAAAGAAATGGAGCTGGTAAGTCTGCTGATGCAAGATTGCCAAAGCACGGGTGATTATTCAGCCTCATGAAAAGCGTGGGAAATAAGCTATAACATTATCTTTATTTTGCCAGTTTATAAAGCGCATATTGATTTAATGAAACCCCTTCTTTTTCTGCTTCTATTGATAATCTCATATGCAGGGATTTTGGAAGCCTTACTATAAACTTACCGCTAAAATCGTCTTGAACTACAGGGCGAGGAACTTCCAAGTTGTTTTCGATTTTTGTCTCAATATATCCCTCAAGGGCCTCTTTTAGGTTATTATATAGTTCTTCAAGTGTATCTCCTGTACTTTGGCAACCGTCAATCTCCATTATTCTGCCGTAAAAATAATGTCCACTTTCATCGTCCATTTCTTGAATAATTCTTGTGTAGGGTAATTTAAGATATTCTTCTGCTTTCATTATGCAACAACTCCTTTAGGATCCAGTCGTAGCTAACCATTGCAGAGGCAATCCTTTTTTAGGTAAGGTAAAAGGCGCTAATTCCTCAGTGCCTTCATACTGATTACTATCAATGTTTGCAGCTTTTCCGGTTACTTCATTTTAATGTAATCTGTACCTCTTTCCCTAGGGAGCGAGCAACCTTAGACAAAAAGTCAAGGGACGGATTGTACGTTCCGCTTTCCAGACGGCTAATATTGGATTTTTGAGTTCCAACTCGAAACGCCAATTCTTCCTGGGTGATATTTTGAATTGTTCGCGCTTCAATAATCTGTGAAATTACGTCATAGCGCGGTTTGAGTTTTTCGTATTCTGTTTTGAATTCTTCATCTTTCATTAAAAGATCTTTTACTTCGGAAAACTTCGCTCCTGCTTTACTCACCATTGCACCTTCTTTCATAATCTTCTTTATAACGCAGTGCCCGCTCAAGTTCTTTTTGCGGCGTCTTTTCGGTTTTTTTAGTAAAACCGTGAAGCAGCACAAAAGTCTTCTGGCGGTATGCAAAATAAAATATCCTGCTGATGCCAGACGCAAATTTGACTCTCAACTCAAAAAGCCCTTTGTATTGCGCACCCTTTATGGGTTTTACGTAAGGTCCTCTTAATTTATGCCCATGCTTTTCAAGCAGTTCTATTTCATTAAAGGCTTTCGCCCGCAGTTTTGCCTCTAACGAAAGCAAATAATCAAGGACAGGAATATTTCCGTTTTCCTTTTTATAGTATTCTACTTCCCACTCCATGATACACCTCTTCACTACCATGTTATCATATACGATAACATAATTCAAGGGGCTTGACTTCTTTATAAGGATAAAATCTTTTTTCTCATTTTCTTATATACATATTAAGCTTCTTCCAGGACTTATATTTAGCCCCTGGATACCACGATGCACCGGAATAAATGAGTACTTGTGGCGTTAGTTATTTGCCATAGGTGCTTAGGCGACTGTCCCGGATTGCGAGGGCAAACTGCTTCATGATATGGGTTTAACACCCTGCTAAAGTTGGTTCAATAGGCCCTACCTGCGAAATATGTGGTGCTTAGTACTTCTTATTTTTACGTTCCTTAAAATCTCTTATACCAAGGTAGAAGCAATATATACCTCCAACAATACCCGGCACGATCATGAGATAATAAAAAGTAGCCAATGGATGTATTTTAAACGGATTATAATAATAGCCCAACAAACTTAGGATTGTAGTAATGAATAATGATATTTGATAAGCAAAAAAACCTAACAATGCTCGGTGGTCATTCTTCAAGAACAAAATCAGATTTAACCACACCGGTAAATAAACTTCTTTCTGTTTTATACCATTATCATTTCTTACACCAACGATTCCCCCCAACCACAATACAACAAAATATATTATAATTACATCAATATTATTGTTCACAATTCACTCACCTTCGAAATTATTCTTGAAACCTTAAATTAACATAATTAATACGAGTAGGTGTATGAATAATTGTTATAATCGTAATAGTTGTAATAACTGTTTAAAATAAATAACTATTGTAATTATACTGAATTAAAACTATAATTTGTAAGGTAAGAATCGTAGCTGTTATAGCTGCTATAATAATAGGACATTATTGAGGGAATATTGGAAATAACTGTTGCTACAGTTGTTCTTGTTATACCCATTAATTACCTTGTTCTTTGGTGTGAATCTTGTCATAATAAGCAGCGCTTCATCAGAAATTGTTCTGACAGGGGGTTTGCGATATATTCATATCTTCATTATAACTTATTTTTTCCGGTTCGTGTCTCAGCACTTGGGAGCATTATACTTAACGCCCTGCTCAGTTCGAAATATCGTTCCGTCAAGAAGCGTCTCATAGTAGCATTTTCTAAATGTACGAAAGTTCCAACTTTTAGACAGAGGACCATAACGCTTTCTAAAGATTTAAATTGTCTTTTAGCAATGTCTAAATGTTAGTCTAATATTATCTGTGCAGAAGATATAAATCTTATAGACAGGGCATTTCCCTTGGGGGAGATGCCCTGTCTATTCTATAAAAAATTTGTAAATGAGAGGAGAAGACATATCGTGAAAATAGGCAGTTAGAGAAGTCCCTGTACCCGTCCCCATTGCTCTTTGTCAATAATGGTTAGATGGGTATTCTTAAACAGTTTCATTTTTCCTTAGTGTATCCACCATTGTCATTTTACACGGTAAGAGATTTGTGCCGCCAGCCGCCCCATCGCCCTCCTCGGGATAACTCGTGTCAGTGCCGAGGTAATCCACCCAAATTTACGATAAAATAAGTTGAACAAAAGGTATGGTCTTCGTTGTGCCCTATGCTCCGGCATACGGCGCCATATGTTGTGGAAGGAATAAAACTTCCGGTATATCCAAAGGTAGCCCTCGTATAGTTCCTCTGCTGTCATTCCCTTCGGTTTATACACCACATACGATGTATTGTACTTGGACAGCCCATAGTCGGTTATCCGCCCTTCTCCCTTCATCCAGCGATAGAGCTTTGTGCCGGGGTATGGAGTAAGGATATGAGAAGTCAGCGTCTCAATTTTATTTTTTACCAGCCAGTCGAGAGTCCGTCGAAAAACATCCGGTTCATCTCCGTCCAGACCAAATACCATGCTGGCATTAATCATAATACCCCGGCTGTGAATTTCTGTGACAAGCCTTACATATTTTTCAAAGCGATTATCCTTGCTTACTCCTTGTAAAGACGAGTTGTTGATTGATTCAAAGCCGATAAAAAGGCTTTGACAGCCTGTCTTTGTCATCAGGTCCAGCAAGTCGGGGTGGTCGGCAATTTTTGTGGTAACGGCGGCGCTCCATTTTAAATTCATCCCGCGCAAGTAGCCAAGCAATTCGCGGGTATAGGACGGCACTCCGATAAAATTGTCGTCAATAAATAGCACGTGCCGGGTTCCAAGCGATTTAATATCTCTGAGCACATCCTTTATCGGACGCTGAATATAAATTCTGTTTTGGCAACTATTGTAGCAAAAGTCACATCTGTTTGGGCAACCGCGGCTGGTGGTAATGACGTTCGAGTAGAGATATCGGCTTTTATCAATTTTACTGTAAGCCGGGGACACAATCTCATCTCCTCGAAAATCTACCATGTCATGGTATACCTGCCGAAGCCTGCCCTGTGCCGCGTCCTCTATTATGCGTGCCCACACACGCTCGGCAGCTCCAATACAAACAGCGTCAAAATGCTGAATGCACTCATCAGGGCTACACGTGACATGTATTCCGCCCGCTATAACTGGAATTCCAAGCCGACGGAATTGTTCCGCAATTTTTATGGCCTTTGGCATTACATCCAAGGTTATCGTAATGCCAACCAGATCCGCGCCGCAGTTATAATCTATTTCCTCGATATTTTCATTGAACATGTTCACTTCATGTTCTCCAGGTGTAAGGCTCATCAAAGTAAGTAGGGCCAGTGATGGGGCCATGCGGGTTTTGAGGTCGGTGTCCATGGGCCGTTTATTCATTTTGGGCTGTATCAGGAGGATTTTCATAGTTCTATCTCCATCTACATACGAACACATACACCAGGTCTGCAAGTACCACCGTCGTCCAGTTTATAACAATGAAAAGCGTAAACTTTTCCACAATGCCGTTGGGATCACTCAATATCATAAGGTAAAATACGGCAATGGCGATAAGTGTAAGTATCGCGGCTACCACAAGGCACTGGATAAGGTTGGCAGTGTGGTATTCATCATATGGGCGACGGCGAATAAGCAGCATAAGCACAACCAGTATAGTTATTACAATCAATGCAAAGGCAATGTAAGCGTGATGCCCTGAAGCAAGAAAACTGCTCCAGCCAGTCCAAAACGGATAAATTCTTGCTGCCCGGCTGTAATATAACAGGCTTTTAAACTCAATATGGCAGGAAGTGATGATAAAGATAAGGCCGTAGAAGGCGGTAAACAAGCTTATGCAAACCGCATTGACTGCAGGGTTTTTGAGAATACCCTTCATTTCCTATCCTCCTCTTTAAACAGAAACAGCACCTCAATTGATACACTAAAAAATTGCGACAGATCATACGCAAGCCAGATCGACGGATCAAACTTACCTGTTTCTATCGCGTTGATCGCCTGGCGTGAAACTCCCACGTGCTCTCCCAGTTCTTTTTGGGTCAATCCATACTCTTCCCGAAAACGCTTTACATTGTTTTGCACGGTATTGCCCCCTGCAAATGTGTCAGGTATACCTTACACTTAGCATAACGGAATTATTTTCAAATGTCAAGTGTACCTGACACTATAACAATAGTATAATTATGAAAGTGTGCTATTCAAAGATAGAAATTTTTTCCTCGGAGTATGTAAAGCAATATTTTCCGCAGATGTCAATAGTTTGGAATAAAAACAGCCCAACAGATTCGTGCTGCAGTAATAGAAGAACTTAAATTACCTATCAGCGTAGGAATATCCGTTAATAAACTTCTGGCGAAAATAGCAATTTTAAAAGCAATATGGCCAGAAGATGTACCGGATATTATTGGGCCGCTTCCAATAACAACGATTCCTGGAATTGGGCCATCGCCATCAACAGAGAAGAAATGTCATCTTTACGGCATTAAAACGGTAGGAACCTGGCAAATTTTCCTGAAAAAGCACTTATATCAGCCTTTGGTAAAAGCGGGATACTTTTTAAAAACTATGCTAACAATTATGATAACCGGGAGCTTGAACTAATACAAAAGGCCAAGTCCATTTCTGAAGAAACAACATTTCCACAGGATGTTTTTGACCGCGATCAAGCATAGCATTAACTACTCTTTTAGCGCTATCTGAAGAAGTAGGCTACCGTCTGCGCTCCAAAGGGTTCCGGGCTAAAACCATATCTTTAAAGCTTCGCTTTGCCGACTTTACGACAATTACCTGGGATATAACACTCCAAGAGGGTACAGATAAAGGCCTGCAAGTTTATCGTCTGGTTGAAAAACTGTTTCTCCGATACAGTAGCAAGCCTCCTTGGCGCTTGGTCGGTGTAAAAGTATCGGGGTTTGAAAGTCTTCAACAATTATCCCTGTTTTCCTCTGCAGCCGAAAATGAAAACAGAATAATGCTGGTTAAAGATAGATTGAGGGATAAATACGGTCGAGAGGTTCTTGTCAGTGCAAAAAGGCTTCTGAAGCCAAAGAAGTAACTACGAGGACTACCCTTTTAAATGCTGAGTTGAAAAAATTTAGTATTCGACAAAAAGAAACATTATTCGTCAAAGGGAATTCTTGTTTTTTGTAAAAGTATTGTAATAACGAGAACGAATATGTTGGATTTTCAGATTAAAGTAAGAGAGGACATACTCAGGGAAGAAGACGGACCGATGTTATTGTACGGAATCCAGAGGCTTCATGACCAAGCAATTATTTTACCTCGAAGCAAAAATTTCTGGCCTGATCAGGAAAGGCTTGAAATTAGATATAAAATGTTCAAAGAAGCAGGGTAGAAAAAAATGGTATTTAATAATACAATATTCCGTTTTTAAACTTGGCAATATATCTGAGAATTTGTGAAAACACGTTAGTTTTCTTTTTAATGTTAATCAAGTGGGTGTATGCAGCTTATCCCTAAGCTATTTTACAATCACATCTAAAAAACTGCTATTAAGCTCAAGGTGGGGATTAAAAATTCCAAAATTAGTTATTACGCAGTTTGTCTATAATTGGAAGTTGAAAACAATATAGGTAAAAATTAACAATAGGGGAATATTCTAATGGGGAGATTGTATGGAACTTTTATATTTATGGATTAATCGTAGTGATCATGATTGTATAAAGCAACAAGAGTTTAATTTTTCTCCTTTATACAAGTTTAAAGTTGATGATCTTAAAAATCCCCAAAACCTTTCTTTTGAAAATAAAGAGCCAATAAATCTTTTCAAAAGTAACGAGGATGAAGGCAGAATCAATAACATTACTGCTGTGGTGGGTTCTAATGGAGCAGGAAAAACAACATTATTATCATTTATTGCAAATAATAATTCTTTTTCTAAGTTCAATGGCGGACTTGAATATGAAAGAAATGATGCAAATGAATATGAATATCAAAAATCCATTTATGTATTCATTGAGAATGAAAAACTGATTGTATATCATAATCTTGAAGAAAAACTCACTTGCAATTTCGATATATTACCTAAAAATGTATTTTGGAACAGAGAGCGTAAAACAGCACAACTTAGTAATGTTAGGAAACAGCTTATAATATATCTCTCTAATGCTTCCTTTGTACCTGAATCATTGTTAACATATTCGAAAAGCGATAAAACATATAACATTAATTTGCATCAGAGATCTATGAATCTGGTTGCACATAACTTTTATAAAGCAATTTTCGAAAAAACTGGTTTAGATGATATAACAGAAAATGACGATGGATTTGCTTGGGTCATTAAGGAGAATAGAGACGATAGGAAATTTCAAGAGTTAATAGATATACAGTATTATCAATATTTATTAGAGAATGAAATTAATGATTTTGTTGGAAAATTCAAAAGTACAATATATATTTACTTTGATAATATAATTAGACTTATTGAAAGTAAATATAATGATGATTTTGAAATCATTAAAGCTAGTAATGACAAATCGAGTGGGCAAAAATCTGATAAGGCCCCATTAAGCAAGACGTATTTTGATAAAATTGCTGATTTTAAAAATCATTACAAATTTAATGAAATCGAAGATGTAAGAAGAAAGAACTGTACAATTGTTTTATATATAAACTTATTATTTGAGGTGTTCTTCTATGAAGAAAATTTTGAATTACCTACAATAGATTTTAATAAAAGATTATATGAGCAATTGAAAAAATTGCCTTTATCAGAAAAATATAAAGCATATCTTGAGGATATTAAAAATATTGATGATATTTTATATTTATGCCCCATGAATGAGAATATAATTGATAATTCGGATGATTTAGCATGTTCATATGAAAAAGTAGTATATAAAGAGAACGCTTCTGACTTTTACAAACATATACGCAATATATTCAAAGAAAGAAAATCATTTACTCTTAGATATATAAGGGTAAAAAATCTTGAAATGAGTTCAGGAGAACGTGCAATGCAAAATATGTTCTCTTGGCTTGTGTTGATGCCAGAACTAGATAAAATTATGGATATGGAAAGATCGAATTATACAAGCAAACTTTTACTTATTGATGAGATTGATCTTTATGCCCATCCTGAATGGCAAAGAAAAATTATGGACCAACTGATTTCTACTATTAATGAAATAGAAAAAGAAAAGCCAGTTCAGATTGTCGTTTCATCTCATTCGCCTTTGATTCTTTCCGATTTTCCACGACAAAATATAATCTATATGAATAAACGTGATGGGAAAACAGTTGTAGATAATAACGATAATCATAAACAATCATTCGGTGCTAATATTTACACATTGCTTAAAGAAGCTTTTTTCCTTGAAAATGGTGCTGTTGGTGAATTTGCAAAGAAAAAAATCTATGAAGTCTATGAAGAATTTAAATCAAAAGAACATTCGGATAATTACGTTGAATCAAAACAAAATGAGCATCAATCCATTATTAATATGATTGGCGATGAATTCGTTAGACATGAAATGCAAAGGTTATTTGATAAGAAATACGGTAAAGTAGCTCAACCAATTATGAACGAGATACCTCCAAATATCGATGAACTACAGAAATTAAAGAAACAGCTTGAAAATTCATTAGATGCAGTTAATAAGATGCTAGGTGGTGTTCGATACGATTAAGATAAATTTAACCGCTGAGCAGAGGGCTAAAATCGAAAAATTGATAAAAAAAGATGTTGATAAAAAACTCTATTCTAAGATAGAGAAAATATCCAAATATCTTAATGATAAAAAATTCATTAAAACAGCAGAGCTTATTGACTCAAAAGAAAAAGTTTACAATATATGTTTGCTTGACAGTAAATCTGCCTTAAATGATTTTCAAGAAAAATCCAAAAAAGCATTTGAGGAAGATTCAAAAGGAAAGTGTACAACCTTAAGGGGAAAAACTCAAGAATATATAAAAACTGAATATGAAAAATTGTATGAGAATTTTAGCAATCGTGATGTTGCCTATAAGATATTAAAAGTAATGAATGTAAATGTATGCCCATATTGTAATAGGCAATATACTTTTACAGTAATAAAAAAGACAAGTACAGAAAAAAAGATAAGACCGGAATTTGATCATTTTTTCCCTAAATCTAATTTTCCATTATTAGCAGTATCAATTTATAATTTGGTGCCATCTTGTGGTTTGTGTAATAAAGGTAAATCAGCCTCACTCTCGGAAAATTTTTTATATCCTTATGAAGAGTCGTTTGAAGATAAGGGGATACACTTTGAAATCCCCAATATTATCGGTAATTTGTTAGACCAGGAAGAAATAACTGTAAAGCTTGAGCCGGTTAAAAATCATGAGGACTTAATAAAACAATATAATGATAGTTTTAAAATTGATCAACTGTATGAAGAGCATTCTGATTATATATCGGAGTTGTTATATAAGAATTATATTTTCAATGATGAAGCAATTGAAAGTATTTATAGGTCATTTAAAGAAATTTTGAATAGCCCATCAAAATTAAAACATCTAATCTTTGGAAATTATGAACCGGATAAATTTAATCAAAGACCTCTATCTAAACTTACAAAGGATATAATTCAACAATTGGTTCAAAAATAGCAGATATTTATTACACTGATATTAAAAATTGCCGATTAAGTTTTAGCAGTGATAACTTAGGCTAGATCTGCTAGATAACCAAACAAAGTAACTATCTTTGCTGAGCTTCCTCTAATGCTTATTTTGAACTGCACATTTGGCTAATAATGCGACACAATTTAAAAAAAGGTATAATGAATATTAGTAGAATAAAGCGACTAATGATTAGGTGATTGAATGAAAAAGCACACTATTTTATGGACGTTATTATTTCTTGCCCTATTCTCTTTAACGGCTTGCAGCAGTAACTGTTTAAGATGGCCCAAAATGACTAAATGCTAACGGTCTTGCCTGTCCAAGAAT
>JAENYV010000004.1 GCA_016841605.1 Dethiobacter alkaliphilus
TTAACATATTTTGCGTTTACAAAGACTTAAAAGCTTTATGCAACGGCACTGATTTTACTAAATAAGATGTTTACTTTTATGGCAGCCGAAAAAGAGGCGTTCGAAAAGGCCGGTATTACTTTAGGGAGAGTTACGTTTACCTGTCCTCTTTGTGGAGGGGAGGCTGTTGGTAACAGATATAAGCATGAGAGCCTTGACGGATATTGTCGTGTCGGAGGCTTTGGAAGTGGCTGTACTAAATGTGGGTTTAGACATTCATAATAGAGCTTATGCAGCTAAAACTATTAATATTAAGAGAGGAATGGTGGTTTTCATATGAGAAACATTATAAAAAATGCAATTGAAAAGTTAAATGCTAATGATTTTGCAATAGATTAATTGTGTTATGGATAATTTACTATAAATACCATTATTAAATGGTACGGTAGTTATTTTTTTATGGCTATAAATAAGCATATTGGTAGGAGAAGTGTCCTTTGAGCAAAAAATTTTCTATGTTTAATAATCATACAGAAAGATGTGGGCGGGCAAGTATTTCTAATAGATAATCCTGCAACTACTATAGATATTTTAAAAAAATATCCGGATGGTAAAAGAAATACAAAGCAGTTACATTATTGATATTCAGCCGATTTGAGGCTGTTTTTTTATTTACACAAAAAAAAGGAGGCGCTCTGATGAAACTGTTAAATGTACCGCAAGTTATGGAAAAATTAAGTATGAGCAGGAGTAAGGTATATAGAATGGTTAATAACGGTACTCTTCCTTCCGTAATCATTGGTGGGTGCACTCGCATACCGGAAGAAATTTTAGACGAAATGCTTATCAATAAGCTTAAAGAAGGAAAAAACAAGACAAAAATTGAAAATATCCATGTTCTTTCCGGTGGCTGGCGGGAAGGAGGAAGTAGTTAGTTATGCCCGGTAAACCGAACGACATGGCAACAGGAAGATTTAGTCCTTTTAAGGACAGAAAAACAGGGGAGCAGGTAGTAGATTCTAAGAAAGGGAAAAAATGGGAAATAATTATTGAGTTACCACGACGCGGGAGCAAACAAAAACGGCCACGAAAATATATCAGTTTTTATGGTTCGGAACGTCAGGCAAAAAAAGAAATGGAAAGGTTGATTTTTGAGGTCAACACAGAAATTAATCGAAAAACTATTCCTAACGATATTATTCTCGATATAGACTCATCAAAAATTACTTTTGGTGAGTATGCAGAAACATGGTTGCAGGATAATGAAGTTGCAATGAAGAGGAATACCTGGGAGAGCTATGCCGGTATGGCGAGAAGCCATATTATTCCTGCACTGGGACATATATTGCTGTCTAATATGGCACCTCTTCACATTTCCCGTTACAGACAAATGAAGCTTAAAAACGGCAGGCTTGACGGTAAAGAAGGCGGCTTAGATCCGGGAACAGTAAATAAACATATTGCTGTTATTAGTAAAATCCTTGAAGATGCAGCTTCACCTGAAAAAAGGCTTATCGATTATAATCCTACTATGATAGTTAAACGGGCAAAAGGTAAAAGTAGTAATAAGGACATTTCCCAGAGTAGCTACAGTATGTCCATGATTAACTGCCTGACAATAGAGCAACTCAATGATCTTTTATATAGGCTTAAGGTTTTATATTCTTTAAGCCGAGCGAATAAAGAAGTAAAAGACAAGCCGGAAACAAAAAAAACATTAAAGTGGTTGGGTTTCTCAGACAAAGAAATTGCTTCCCGAAATGCTTTGTTTAAGCTTAAAGTGACCATGCTTTACCCGGTCGTTTACTTGGCAGCAAGAACAGGAATGCGCCGAAGTGAGTTACTTGCTTTAAAATGGTCAAATATTGATTTTCAAGGAAAAATCATAAAAGTTTACGCAAGTTCTCACTATGGCAAAAAAAGAGAGGGTGAAGAAAGTTCCCATTACTACAATACAACAAAAGAAGGTAGACCAAAATCCTATATAAAGATAACAGCCAGGGACGTAGAATTCTTGAAACAGTTTAGAAAAGAACAGTTAAAGCAAGTTATGTTCAATAAGGCAAATTACAAAGATAATGGTTTGGTTTTTGCTAAGAATGACGGCACACATTTAAGAAATGATACTATTGGTAAAGTGTTTACTAATTTCGCAAGGAGTAATGGTTTTAAAATTACTTTACATGGATTGCGCCATACGCACTGCAGCCTGCTTCTTGCTGCTGGGGTCCCTGATATGTTTGTCGCCAAGCGTGTCGGACACCAGAATCCTGCTACAACAAATAGTACTTATGCTCATGTTGATAAAGGAGTTGGTCCAAACTTGGGTGAACTATTTGAGAAACTTTTAGAGGAAAACAAATATTTTTCTCCGGAAGAATTAATTGATGCTCAACAGAAGGCAGAATCTTTGTTGGACCGGATAGGCGGCTAAAGTTGACCGTACTTTGACCGTACGCAAGGTATAGTGTGAAGATGCTTGTTTTTGCAATAAAAAAAGATACCCTACAAAGCACGATAGAATGGGCATCTATTATCTTTAATTTTGGTGGACCCGAGGAGGCTCGAACTCCTGACCTCTAGAGTGCGATTCTAGCGCTCTCCCAGCTGAGCTACGGGCCCGAATCGTTTAATCGGTTTTTGTTGCAACAGTTGCTTCATAGCGGATACACAAACTATTATAACAGGAGAAAAGAAGAAACACAAGAGATTTTTTGGATAATAATATTTCAGGGTAGGAAGAGTCTCAGGAGTGCCATGCTTCCCATCCCGGTCAGGACTGACAGAACCATATTGCGTGTCAGCAGAGCAATGGTAAAAGTCGGCAAGGCTGCCCAGAAGTACGGGTTTGAGGAGAGGGTTAAGGTAAATTGTCCCTCTTTAATAAAGAGAACCGGGCCGAGTAGGGCAGATAAAACGGCAACCGGTACATACGAGAGCCAGTTCTCAGCCAGGGGAGATAGTTTTCGCTTTGCTAAAAAAAACAGTGGTAAAAAGCGCGGCAGAAAAGTGACAACCGACATTAATAAAATAGCGACGATAATTTTACTTTGCATTTTCTTGTGCCCACCTTATTTAAAGAGTATTCCCTGAATCTGAAGGCAATTTTGCTTTCAATTTTTTTTGCAAATAGTAATCAAGAGATGCCCCAACTGTAGCTCCTGCCAGAGTAGCGATCATAATATACCATTGGCCAACTGCCTGCCGGAAAAGGAGCGTTGAAACGAACATTGAAAATGCTCCAACAAGATATTTTTTTTTGTTTTCAAGTTGTATTACCAGGAGAGCAATAAACATTGCCGGAAGGGCATAATCAATACCCCAGGTATCAAGATTTTTAAAGAGTGCACCTGTATAAAAGCCTAAAAGGGAACTGCCGGCCCAGGAGAGATGAGCGAGGGCGTTGGTAGTAAATAATCTTATTGCAGGTGGGTTTTTTTCTTCTTTAAAATCTCTGCTATGAACGGCAAAGGATTCATCTGTCAGTTCAAAAGTAAAAAAGGCCTGTTGCAGACGGTTTAAATGTCCCAAAGAGGGCGCAAGGGCGGCACTCATTAAGGTGTGCCGCAGATTAACCAAAAATGTTGTTATAGTAATAGCGAGGAGACCGGCTTGGTCCCCGAACAAACCCAGCGAAATTAGTTGAGCGGAGCCGGCATAAACAATAATTGACATGAAGGTCGTTTCAATAGAGCCGAATCCAACATTTGCCGCCAGAATACCAAAAGCCAGTCCAACTGGAATGTATCCTAAGATAATGGGAAGACTCCGTATGGCACCTTCCTTAAAATTGCTTCTAAAAGATATTTTCTTATCGTTTGTTACAGACAATTGCTTAAGACCTTCTTTAAATATATTTTTAGATAGCATATCGAACTTCGACGAATTTGTAAATAATAGGTCTTATGGATTTGAAATTTAAAGGAAGTGTAGAAAGTGTAGGAAGTGCAGCTCTCGTTCCATACAGTATGTTTGAAAAAAAAGGATTGATCAGTAACCTTTTCCTGTTTTTTTCGTTATTTATTATAAAGAGGATCATTTTAGGGGCGGGATGAAAATGAAGTGGGGAAAGGTTCAAATTGTGTTTTTTATCTTTTTGTTTTGTATTCCGGCTTCTCTTGCTCTGGCGAACAGTGAACAGGATATGAAGATTTTTGTAAATCAGAAGGAGCTCATATTAAGCGTCTGTCCTCAGTTTCTTAATGAGCAACTGACCGTTCCTATGCGGCCATTCTTGGAGTCCTTAGGAGCAGAAGTAAGCTGGGATAGAGAAACCAATCTGGTAACAATACGGCGAGCTGAAAAAACCGATGTTTTTCGTGTTGATGATAGTTTGGTAGAAACAAATGAAGAAATGGCTTATGTCGGCGTTCCTGTAAAGGTTTATCAAGGGACGATGATGGTCCCCCTTAATTTCCTGGCAGAGCTTTTAGAACTGGATGTTCATTGGAATCGGGAGCAAGGAGTTGTGGAGGTGGAAAGTCCTGATTTTATCCCCTTAGAGAGATTTTCCGACGAGGAAAAAGAGTGCTTACCCGCATGGATAGAGCAATGGGTAGAAAGCTCAAGGGATTATCTTGATATTCAATTTCAGATTAAAGAGTATAAACTTTATCTGCTCAGCACTTTTGGAGAAAAAACTACGGGGGGGTATGCTGTCAGGATTTCTAGGATTACAAGGCAAGATGAGGTTTTTCTTGTTGAAGTCGATTATAAAGAGTCTTCATCTCTTCCTACAATACAGGTTATTACCAGACCTTACGATTTAGTCTATGTAGACTTGGATACGGTTGGTAAACCATCCGTATTGATTTTTAAAGTTCGCGGTTTAAAGAACGGCTCAACTCTTCCGGTCAGGGTTGAGCTGCCAAAGGTGACTCATTAATCAAGTATCTAGTAATCAGATCTTCAAAAAAATAAGTACTGACAAGTTAACCGCTGTTAATCTATGGAAGTTTAACAGCGGTTTAAAATTATAGTCGGTATTTTTTAATCTTTTATTTTAGGCGGATTCAAAATTTCTCTAAAAGAGTAAGGCATTCTTTTATTAAAGCATCTTCAATCTGTCCGGAAAGAGTTAGAACGCAGTTTCCGTCTCTCCAGGTTAAAGTTGTTATATTTCCAGGGGAACGGGTAATGTATCCGGTAAAAGTCTGATTTGTGTAGAGAGAGCCTTTTTCTTTTGCTCCTTCAACATTTTCAATTGCAGTTGTTTCTTCTTCAAAAAAGAGCTGCTCAAGCGATAACTTCAATCCGTCTTTATTCTCAAATTCCTGATATAATTTTAACAGGAGTTCGTTGGTTTTTGTTGCAGTTCCCATCCGGAAAGAATACCCTGCCGGTAAAGAAGGGAAAAAGCGTATGGCGTTATTCCCTTGATCACGAAAATTATTCAGCTCATTGAGAAAGTCTTTTTCTTCTTGCCAAAAAATTTCTTTAGGGCCCTCTTCTGTTCTTAACCCTGCAATTTCAACGGTAGCACCTCTTTCTTTTTCAATTGCATTAACTTGGTTCCAATTTTCTTCATTTTCCTGGCTTGAACCATCGCCGGAGGCAACGGAATTTTCGTCAGAGGTAACGGGATGTTCCGGCAACACAGTGTTCTGCTTATCCGGAGGCTCGCTATTTTCTGCTAAAATTCCGTACGTGTCTGCTTCCGGGACAGCTCTCAATGTTCCGGTTGAGAAGGAGCGGTTCTGGTCGGAGAAGCGTTCAGTCGTATTTTCTTTCGTCTCCAAGGCATCTTCCGAGATAAGTTTATCCGCTTGCTGGTCGCGCATACTTAGTGTTAAGTTCTGCTTTTCATCTTGCATTCCGGGAAAGAATCCTGAGAAAAAATTTCGCAATTCTGTGCCTTCCGGAGTTTTGCCAAAAAGAATTACCAGAAGCAGGCAGGCAGCAAGAACGGCCAAGTAACTTCGTTTTTTCCAAGTCTTAACGTATTTTTTTCTGTTTCCGTTTTTTAGAAGTTTTTCGCCAGGTTCCGTTTTCGGTGATTGTTCATCCCCTATTTTTCTAAGTTCTCTGTTTTCCAGTTGTTGTTGCAAATTATCCCATAAAATGGAACTGGAAGGGGGAACAATCCTTCGGGCTTCTTCCTGGAAGACCTGAATTAGTAAATTGTCGAGTTTGTCAGGTTTCGGTCCATCCATGTTATTTCACCTTAAAAGTAAGAGTATTTCTTTAAATCAGAGTGCACAAGAGTCACGCAGATTCAAGTAAATTATTTAAGTAATTATTTAAGTTGATCTTGCTTTATTAACTTTATTATAATGACGTTTTTTATTTCCCTTCGGTTGCAGAAGTTTGCGAACTTTTTCTCTGGCGCGGAAAAGACGGGATTTAATAGTGCCGGAAGGGAGGGAAACCAGTTCGGCAATTTCCTGAATACTTAATTCGTTAAAGTATTTAAGAACCAAAATTTCTCTATCTTCAGGTTCTAGAGATAGAAGGGCTTTTCTAACTTCCTGGTAGGTTTCCTGTTGTTCCCAGTAATCCTGAGGAGAGTTTTCTGAACTTGAATTAGAATAGCTTTCTTCTTTATCCGTTAAAATAATTCGTTTATTTTTACGAAGAATGTCAATGGCACAGTTTGTAGCGATGACGGAAATCCACGAGCCGAATTTGGTTGTCTCTTTTAAGGTATGAAAATTTGAGAAGGCCTTTAAAAAAGCCTCCTGAGTAGCATCTTCGGCCAATTGCGCATTTCCTGTAACCATGTACGCGCTACGATAAGTTTTCGCAAAATGTTTATGGTAAAGTTGTTCAAGGGTGTCTCGGTCCATTGGCTAGTTTGACCCTGCCTTTTCACCCATTTTAGAGTAATGTTACTACTTGTCTTGCAAATTTTAAGCAGCTACAAAATATTTTATCATATTTTATACTTAACAGCAAAAGAAAAAATTCCTAAAAAAAGGGAAGGAAAGAGAAGTATTGCGACTGAAAAGTAACTGGTATATAATGACCATGAAGAATATTTGCGTCGATTAAAACTAAAATGTTAAGGGGCATCTTATGAACGATAACGGTACAGAAGAAAAGGAAGGCAAACATGTTCAGTCACTGGAGAGAGCTTTAAATATTTTGGAGGTTATGGCTCAGGAAGGAGCGCCGATATCCGTAACGGAACTGGCGGAAAAAGTACATTTGAAAATAAGTACTGTGCACCGTCTCCTGGCTACCCTTTCCTATCGGGGTTATGTTGATCAGGGGCCGGAAGATAACAAGTACAAGCTTGGTTTAAAACTGTTGGAAATTGGCAATTCCGTTCTGAACCTTTCTGATATTAGAACAATAAGCAGGCCTTACCTGGAAGAATTGGTAGAAAAGTGCAACGAAACTGCAAATCTTGCCGTCCTAGACGAAACTGATGTAGTTTATATTGATCAGGTTGAATCTAAAAATTTGATTATTGTCAGGATGTTTGCTCAGGTGGGCAACCGGGGACCTGTTCATTGTACAGCCTCCGGTAAAGTACTTCTTGCCTTTAACCAGAAGGAAAAGGCAGATGAGATTATTAGCCAGCTCAATATGACTAAATACACCAATGAAACCATTGTTGAGCCCAATCATTTAAAAAAAGAGCTTCAGCGCATCAGGCGGGAGGGTTTTGCCCTGGATTGGGGTGAGAGGGAGGAGCACGTCCGCTGTATTGCTGCCCCAATTTTTAACCACGAAGGAAAGGCGGTCGCCAGCATCAGTATTTCCGGTCCCAGTACCAGAATAACCAACTACTATATGAAAAACGAACTGGTTGATATGATCAAGTCTACGGCTTATGAAGTTTCTAAAAAAATGGGTTTTAACGGAGAATAAGCAAACCGGCTTTAAGCGAAAAGAATTTAGCGAACTCGTTGCCGGAAGCCCGGTAAATTATTTGTAGCTGCTTTTTTGAAGGCAGCTTTTTTATTTTGTTAAAAAATGAGATCAACTTTTCACATGGTGGAAAATGGTTGCTTGACAGCTCTGTACAGGCCGTTTATAATTGCAATATAAATAGAAATATATTTCACAATGCGGAATCTTAATTGGGAGGGTATTAGAAATGAGTTTGAGTAAAGGCATTAACGCTTCCAACACTACTTTAACGAGGAACAGAACACCGGGGAGTATATCTCCTTTCTCGGGTCTTTGCAGCACTTGTTTGGAAGGCTGCCCGGGACTGTGTGAGGTCGGTAAATCTGCTTATCGCGGGAGGGAAGTTATCTACCCGCAACCGTACGGAACTACGACTTTTGCATCCGAAAAGGATTATCCGGTGGATTTTTCTCACTTTAATATTATGGGGAGTGCTGTTGGGGCGTACGGTATGGAAGCGGACAGCAGCAAAGCTATTTTTCATGCCGTTGATACGGGTGTTTCAATCGGTAAAAATGATAAGATCAAGCTTAAATTTCCTGTTGTTATTCCGGGAATGGGTTCCACAAAAGTTGCCGCGGATAACTGGGAAGGATTGGCAGCAGGTGCTGCTCTTTCCGGAGTTATGATTGTGATTGGTGAAAATGTTTGCGGTATGGACTCCGAATCGGAGATGAAAAATGGGAGAGTAGTAAAGTCTCCGCAATTGATTAGAAGAATAGAGAGTTTTCGCCGCTGGTACGACGGATACGGTGTTATCGCCGTGCAGTCTAACGTTGAAGATACCGGTTTTGGCGTTTTTGAATATGCTCTGGGGGAACTGGGTGTTGAGGCTGTAGAACTAAAATGGGGTCAGGGAGCCAAATCTATCGGAGGAGAAGTAAAAATTACCCAACTTGAAAAAGCACTTGAACTGAGCCGGAGAGGTTATCTTGTCTATCCCGACCCGGAAGATCCCACTGTTCAGGATCTCTTTAAAAAAGGAGTTATCCGGGAGTTTGAACGCCATTCACGTATCGGCATGGTCGAAGGAGAAGCTTTCATTCGCAAGGTAGAGGAACTTCGCAAATTGGGTGCCAAGTATGTTTTCCTCAAAACCGGCGCCTACAGGCCTCGTGATCTGGCTCTTGCCGTTAAACTGGCATCTGAGGCGGGAGTAGATCTCCTGACGATCGATGGTGCCGGCGGGGGAACAGGTATGAGCCCCTGGAGAATGATGAATGAGTGGGGTGTTCCCACTGTTTACCTGGCTGTTCTCTGTCGTCAATACATGAACATCCTGGATCAAAATAAGAAATATACTCCTCCTGTAGCTCTGGCCGGTGGAATTACGTTGGAAGATCACATTTTCAAAGCACTTGCCCTGGGAGCACCTTATTTTAAACTGGCCGGTATGGCCCGGGCTCCTCTAACGGCAGTAATGGTCGGAAATACGTTGGATAAAATGGTCAAGGAAGGCAAAGTCCCGTCGAATCTGGCGGATAAATACGGGTCTACGGAAGAAGAACTTTTTACCTACGCTTACAGTTTAAAGGAGCGGTTGGGAGATAGCTATGCCGATCTGCCTCCGGGAGCTCTGGCTCTTTACACTTATTTTGAAAGGATTACTACCGGGCTGCAACAGTTAATGTGCGGTGCAAGGAAATTTTCTCTGGAACATCTGCAAAGAGACGATATCGCTGCATTAACAGAAGAGGCAGCCCGTGCAACAGGCATCAAGTATGTTCTTGAAATGGATTCCCAGGAGGCGGAAGAGATCCTGAGAAGTTAATTTATGTCTGACCTCCGGGAACCCTATTAGGAGGGTTTAGCATGGGAGAAACTGTGAAAAGCCATGTCACCGAAAAAGTAGTTCAATCTGTAGAGAGAACACTCCGTATTATGGAATTTATGGCATCCAGAGGTTCTCCCATGTCGTTGGGGGAAATAAGCAGTAATCTTGATTTAAAGCTTAGCACCGCCCATCGGCTATTAAAAACGTTGATACTAAAAGGTTTTGCTGAACAAGATATAACTACCGGAAAGTACAAGCTGGGTATTAAAACGTTTTTGATCGGAAATACGGCTCTTTATAATCTTGATATCCGTGCCGTGGCAAGACCTTTTCTTGAAAAATTGGTAGAGACATTTAATGAAACGGCAAATTTGGCGGTTTTAGACCAGTTAGATGTTATCTATATCGACCAGATTGAGTCTCAAAAAATGGTTAAGATGCTCGCCAGGCTCGGCAGCAAAATTCCGGCCTATACAAATGCTGTGGGAAAGGTGCTTTTAGCCGGCTTAAGTAGTAGTGAATTAACTACTTATTTTAAAAATAACCAGTTTCAATTATTAACGAAAAAAACGGTTATTTCTTTTGAACAATTTAAAAAAGAATTGGAGACGATTAAAAAACAGGGCTATGCCCTGGACCTGGAGGAAACAGACGAGGGGATAACTTGCGCGGCCTCGGCAATTTATAATCACATGGGCAGAGTCATTGCGGCTCTCGGTGTTTCCGGTCCCAGCCATCGTATGAGAATATATTTTGAAAAAAAGGATCTCATTAATTCATTAAAAGAAGCTGCAAATGGGATTTCTTTCAAGCTGGGTTATCAAAGTTTCTCGAGATAATCGACTCAAAAAAGCTTTGAACAATATAAAGGACCTGTAAAAGGGTCCTTTTTTTATGTTTCTGAAGTTGTTGACAGTGTTTTTCTCCATGGTTATAATAAAGGAAGCCTTTCCACAATATGAAAAGCATTTCTCTCTGAGGGAAATGGCATTTTTTATAAAAACTTTTTTCAAAATTGAGGTGAAAAAATGGAAGAAAAATATCAGGATGAATTTGAAGAGTTTTTGAAAGCATTGGAAAACGGAGAGGTAACTGCCGAATATGACGGGAAAGAGATTTCGGAGGCAGTGTGTCCGGCCAATGGTTCAGGGAAGGGAGATAATAACGAAGAAAATAATTCCATTGTTTCTTTGCTGCAGGAGATCCAGAAAGAACATCATTATCTACCCGCAGATGTTTTAAAAGAAGTGGCTGAGAAAAGAAACATACCGCTCATGGATATTTACAGTGTAGCTACCTTTTATAAGTCTTTCAGCCTTGAACCTGTCGGAAAACATAAAATTGTCTGTTGTTCAGGTACCGCATGTCATGTGAGGGGAGGCAAGAAGATTACCGGTGAAATATCTCGTTTGCTGAAAATAAAACCTGGTGAGACTTCGAAGGACAGGCTATTCTCGCTGGAGACGGTAAGCTGCCTGGGGGCCTGTGCCCTGGCCCCGCTTGTGGTCGTTGATGGAGAGTACTGTGGGAATATGGCGACTTCCCGTATTGAATCATTTTTAGAAGAGCGTCTTCCCCTGCAGAAAGAATAGACTCAACCTAAATCTTAAGTCCATGAATAAACGATTTGTGACAAAAACGGAACTGGGAAATATTGAAATCAGTCCGTTGCGGAAGGAGACCTGTCCATGAGTTTATCCGGAATAAAAATTAAAGACCAGGAAGATTTAAATCGTCTTCAAAATGTTTTAAAAAAAAGAAGAAATGATGAGGAGTGTTCCGTTGCTATCTGCGGGGGAACTGGATGTCACAGCTCCGGATCTGAAAAAGTAAGGGAAGCTTTTCAAAGATACCTGGAAAGAAATGATCCGGAAGGAAAAATTAAGCTGCGTCTGACCGGGTGTCAGGGGCTCTGTGAACGGGGACCTCTGGTTGTTATTTTCCCCCAGGAAATTTTTTATCAAAAAGTAAGCGTTGACGATGTTGAAGAGATTATCGAAAAAACGGTCCTAAACGGAGAAATTTTGGAAAGGCTGCTTTTCACTGATCCCATAAGTGGAGAAAAGTATACTTATTCGCGGGAAATTCCATTTTTACAAAAACAGAAACGTCTTCTCCTGGGTAACAACCGGCTGATAGAACCCACCAGCATTATGGATTATATTTCTCTTGGCGGCTACGGAGCTCTTGCGGGAGCGCTTACGAAAATGACAGGTGAAGAGATTATTCAGGAAATTAGTTATGCACTTTTAAGAGGACGAGGCGGAGCCGGATTTCCCACAGGGCAAAAGTGGAAAGAGTGTTATGAAGCAGTATCGGATGAAAAGTATATAATTTGTAATGCAGATGAAGGGGATCCCGGTGCTTTTATGGATAGAAGTTTGCTGGAGGGCAATCCCCATCTGGTTTTGGAAGGTTTGATCATCGGAGGGTACGCCGTTGGTGCCGGGGAAGGAATTGTTTATGTCCGGGCGGAGTATCCGATTGCAGTACAAAATATAAATAACGCCATTAAGCAGGCAGAAAAGCTGGGCTTATTAGGAGAAAATATCCTCGGCAGCGGCTTTAATTTTCATGTTCGGGTTGTTACAGGTGCGGGAGCTTTCGTTTGCGGAGAAACATCCGCTCTTGTGGAGGCGGTTTACGGGAGAGTGGGAGAACCCAGACAAAAGCCTCCACATCTCGCTGAACAGGGATATATGAATAAGCCGACAGTTGTCAATAATGTGGAATCTCTGGCCAATGTTACAGTTATTATCCGTGATGGGGCGGAACGTTACAGACAGGTAGGGACGGAAAAATCCAAAGGGACAAAAATTTTTTCACTAGTAGGGAAAGTAAACAATACCGGTCTGGTTGAGGTACCTCTCGGAATGAGTTTAAGGGAGATTATTTTTGAAATAGGAGGGGGCGTTCAAGGAGGAAAAGAGTTTAAGGCGGTACAAACAGGGGGGCCTTCAGGCGGATGCATTCCTGAGTCCCTTTTGGACATGCCTACGGATTTTGACGAACTGGCTTCTGCCGGGTCAATGATGGGTTCCGGAGGCATGATTGTTATGGATGAAGATACCTGCATGGTGGATATTGCCCGGTATTTTTTAAATTTCTTAAAGGAAGAATCCTGTGGTCGTTGTTTCTCCTGCCGGGAGGGAATTAGCAGGATGCTTGAAATAGTTGAAGACATTTCCAGAGGGAGAAGCTCACTTGAACAATTGGAGCTTCTCATGGAGCTGGCTGATGTAGTTCAGGATTCAACGATGTGCGGCCTGGGGCAAACATCGGCTAATCCGGTCCTTTCCACTATTCGTTATTTTAAAGATGAGTATCTGGCCCATATTCTGGAGAAAAGGTGCCCGGCAGGAGTTTGCCATGATTTAATATCTTTTAGTATTGATAAGGATCTCTGCACCGGATGCGGAGCCTGCGCTAAAAAATGTCCATCGAAAGCAATCGAAGGTGTGATAAAACAAGCTCATATGATTAATTTGCAGAAATGTACAAAGTGCGGGATTTGTTTTGAGATCTGCAAATTTGGTGCTGTGCAGAAAAGTTAGAAAGAAAGGGAGGTGTTAAAATGGTCAATCTAACGCTCAATGGGCTGGAGATCACTGTGGAGAAGGGGACAACCTTGCTTGAAGCAGCAAAATTTTATGGGATTGAAATTCCAACGCTGTGTTATGACGAGGCTTTAAGCCCTTATGGGGCCTGTCGGCTTTGCCTGGTGGAAGTGAGCAAACCCGGTGGCCGTTCCAAGTTAGTTAGTTCCTGTACATATCCTGCTATGGAGGGATTGGTTGTCAGGACCCATTCTGAAAGGGTCATGAAAGCGAGAAGGTTGTTGATTGAACTCTATTTGGCGACCTGTCCTTCATCTAAGACCATTCAGGATCTGGCTTCCAAATATCATGTTACCAAAGTACGTTTTACTCAGAAGCACGAAGATTGTATTTTATGTGGACTTTGTGTCCGCATGTGTGAAGAGCAGATGCAGGCAAAAGCTATCGGTTTTGTAAACAGGGGAGCAGAAAGGCGCATTTCGACACCTTTTGACGCAAAATCGGATGAATGCAGACTTTGTGGCGGATGTATATACATCTGTCCGGCTTGCCGGTTAAGGTGTCAGGGACCAAATGAAGAAAGTCCGGTTTGCAATGCCTGTCTGAATCTTTCCCCTCCCTGTCTTGATCAGTATGATGATGCCATGTGTTATATGGATCCCTGTGTAGCTTGTGAACTTAAAATACAGAAATGAAAAAATGTTTTTATACAGAGAGGAGATAAATAAATGAGTTATTCCAGGATGAATGCGTCAGCGGCAACTCTGACCAAAAATCGTACCGAAGGAGCGGTAAGCCCCTTTAGCGGTATGTGCGTAACTTGTGTGGACGGGTGTGTCGGTATGTGCGAAATCGGAAAATCCGCCTACCGGGGACATGAAACGATCTATCCTCAACCTTTTGGTATTATCACCACCGCTTCGGAAAAAAATTACCCAGTAGATTATTCGCATTTTTCTATTATGGGTACTGCTGTCGGCGCTCATGGGATTGCCCCCGACAGCGATTTGGCAATTTTTCCTAATGTTAAGCTGGAGACCAAAGTGGGCCGCGGCGACGGGATCAAGTTAAAACTTCCCTTTGTAATTCCCGGTATTGGCTCCACCGATGTGGCCAAGAACAACTGGGATGGATTGGCCATCGGTTCGGCACTGGCCGGAACAATCCTGACCATTGGAGAGAATGTCGTCGGTATGGATGAGAATTCGGTTATTGAAGACGGACGTATTGTCAGCACCGTTGATCTTGCCCGAAGAGTACGGCTCTTCCAGGATTGGCAGCGGGACGGGTACGGTGCCATTGTTGTACAGGCCAATGTAGAGGATACCAGGCTGGGAGTGCAGGAATATGCGGTCAACGAGCTTGGGGTTGAGGTAGTGGAGTTAAAGTGGGGACAGGGAGCGAAGGATATCGGCGGCGAGGTCAAGATAAAAAGTCTGGAAAAGGCACAGATGTTGAAAAAGCGCGGTTATGTCGTCCTGCCGGACCCGGAAAACCCCGCGGTCATAAAAGCTTTTCAAAAGGGTTCTTTTAAAGAATTCGAACGTCACTCCCGTGTGGGGATGGTTGAGCTGGAATCTTTCCTGCAAAGAGTCGAGGAGCTGCGCAGGGCAGGGGCCAAATATGTTTTCCTAAAAACAGGTGCATACCGTCCTGCGGATCTGGCCCGTGCGGTTAAATTTGCTTCCCTGGCTAAAATCGATATGCTGACCGTAGACGGAGCAGGCGGGGGGACAGGGATGAGCCCATGGAGGATGATGAACGAGTGGGGAGTTCCCGTCGTGGAGCTGCATTCCCTTCTCTACCGGTACTGCCGTAAACTTGCCGACAAGGGAGAGTATGTTCCCGACATAGCTCTGGCGGGAGGTTTCACATTGGAGGATCAGATCTATAAGGGGCTGGCTCTGGGAGCTCCCTTTGTCAAGCTGATCGGAATGGCCCGTTCTCCCATCGCGGCAGCGATGGTGGGGAAAACAATTGGCAAGAGGATTGGGGATGGCAAGATTCCTGTTTATGTGGAGCGTTTCGGAAATACGGTGGAAGAGATATTTGTCACTGCCTCCGGACTGAAAGACGAACTGGGAGAGAGTGCTTTCAATGATGTGCCTCCCGGAGCTTTGGGGCTGTATACCTATTATGAGCGTCTGGCCCAGGGATTAAAACAGTTGATGTGCGGCAGCCGGAAGTTTGCCCTTGATTATATTTCCAGAGATGATTTGGCTGCCCTGACCAGGGAAGCAGCCGACATTAGCGGGCTGAATTACGTGATGGACATTGACATGGAAGAAGCGGATAAAATCCTGGAAATTTAGGGACACGTTAAAAATTATTGAGAACGAAAGAAGCAAATATATAAACTTATCGCCTATACAAAATTTCCAATGTGTCCCGAAATTTTTTGAAAAAAGCCCTCCGCTAGGAGGGCTTTTTTATATTTTTTTTAGTATTATAGTTGTTATCTTTACGGTTTTAAGTTATTAATATAGAGAGGAAGATATAGGGAGGGCGAATAATTGCGCTGTGAAATAATTGCTGTGGGTACTGAGCTGCTTATGGGACAGATAACGAATACAAATGCCAGGGATATCGCCAGGGAACTTCTTTCCCTGGGAGTGGGCGTGTATTACCAGACGGTAGTGGGAGACAACGAGGAGAGGCTGACAGAGGTGGTAAAGCGAGCTATGGAAAGGGCGGATCTGATTGTTTTTTCCGGGGGGTTGGGTCCTACCGATGACGATCTGACACGGGATACGGTGGCCCGGGTCCTGGGTATATCCATGGAAAAAAATGAGGAATGGGAAAAAAAACTGTTGGAGTTCTTTAGCCGTTTTAAAACGCCATTTGCTGAAAACAACCTGCGACAGACCATGATTCCCCGAGGAGCTTTGATGCTGCCTAATGACAGGGGTACTGCCCCGGGGATTTTTCTGGAAAAAGGGAGATATACTTTTGTGCTGCTGCCGGGTCCTCCCAGGGAGATGCTTCCCATGTTAAGGGCGCAGGTTATTCCCCTTCTGAAAAAAAAGCTGGAAACGAGCGGAGAACTGGCTGTGTTGCAGTCCAGAATTTTACACGTTATTGGGTTGGGAGAATCGTTGCTGGTAGAGAAGCTCAAGGATATTCTTGATACCCAGGATAATCCTACTATTGCTCCACTCGCCAAAGGGACGGAAGTTCATCTGCGTCTGACTGCACATGGTCGTTTCCCCGGGGAAGTGCAGGCTCTTTTAACACAAAAAGCAGAGGAGATTAAGTCTGTTCTCGGGGATTATGTTTACGGAGAAGATGAGGATACCCTGGAACTGGCAGTAGCCCGCCTGCTGAAAGCCAAGGGAAAAACCTTAGCCTTAGCAGAATCCTGTACTGGCGGCCTGTTAACTCACCGATTGACAAATATTCCCGGAAGCTCTGAATATCTTCTCTCCGGGCTGGTTACGTACAGTAATGAAGCGAAAGTTAATTTTTTGGGAGTTGATCCCGTCTCCATTCAGTCCAAAGGTGCCGTCAGCGCCGAAGTTGCGGCAGAGATGTCCGCAGGTGTTCGCCGGGTTTGCGGGGCGGATATTAGTTTAAGCATTACCGGAATAGCCGGTCCTGGAGGAGATACCCCGCAAAAACCGGTGGGTCTAACTTATATCTCTCTGGAAGCGGAAAATTTTAGTTTAACACGTAAGTATCAGTTTTGGGGAAGCCGTGTGGAAATCAAGGAAAGAGCCGCACAGGCGGCGTTATACCTCCTGCGCCGTTTTCTTCTGGATAAATTAAAGGAGGAGTAAACTACTCTTTGTGATAAAAAAGTGCCGGTAGGCTTCCCCGCCCGGCCTTTTTCTTCGTTTTTTTTTTGAGTTGAAAAATAAAGGAATTTTAAGATTATTGTAGAAAAAAATTATCTGTAGGAAATTTTATAATAAAGGGACGAAAAACAAAAACCGGGAAGTGCATTAACCAGTAGGAGAAGTACATGCAGGGAAAAAATAAAGATTAGGGATGAGCGAAAGATATGAAAGATATACCGGCTGATTTTCCCTTCTCTGAAACAGTTGGAGATATTGATATTATTAACGAAGAGATAGCAGGGGTGAAGAATTTGGAAGAGGTCAAGCTTTTTACTCCTGAACTTGTGGATCAGGAAGCCCGGGAGATTTACATTCAGGCTTGTCTGATAATGAATAAAATTTGCTGCAGCAGGAAAATAAAACCTTATCTTCACGAACTCTATATGGTCCTTGACAATTTGGTAGGGAAACTCTTAATTCATCCGGAGATGATGATTTATGCAGCCCTACAAAAAAAGAGTGACACTTTTACCTTTTACCATGCTGTCAATGTTTGTGTCTTTAGTGTTTTTTTGGGCAGGATTACCGGTATAAAGAAAACCGAATTGAGGGAACTTGCTTTGGCAGGAATAATGCATGATATCGGCAAGCTGGATATCCCCGCAGAGATTTGGAATAAAAAAGGCTTGCTTTCCGAATTGGAATATAAGAAGGTAAAGGAACACAGCCTCCGCAGTTTTTTTCATCTGGTTAACCTGGAACAGGTTGATCGGCAAAGTCTTATCGGTATCCTGCAGCATCATGAAAGATTGGACGGGAGCGGCTATCCCCACGGAATTAAAGAAGACGAGTTGCATTTATGGGGCAGAATCCTCGGTATCGCAGATGTATTTGATGCCTACACCAGCGAGAGGGTATACCGCAAAGCACACTCCCATTACCAGGGATTGGAGTATCTTTGGCAAAATTCATCCCGGTTCGACAAGAGGCTGTTAAAAACTTTTATCCGCAATCTTTCCTTTTTCCCTATTGGTTCCCGTGTTCTTTTAAACACCGGGGAAAGCGGAATAATTATGGGTTTTCACAAATATGCTCCTCACCGGCCGATTGTCAGAGTTAAGAAAAAGGACGGGATTGGCGAAAATTTATTGGACCTTGCCGAAAACCAAACTATTTTTATTCAAAAGCTGGTGCAAGATGCCTAATTCTCTGCGCGGCAAACTGTTATTTTTCAGTTACCACTCCAATTCCCTGTTTTAAGTATTCATCCCTCAATTCATGGTACGTCTTGTATCCAATCTGCACATACCAGAGTGAGGTCCCGGATATCTCTTTCTTTACTTTGGCCGGGACTCCTGCTGCCAGGTGCCGGGGAGGGATGACGGAGTTGTCTCCGACGACGCTTCCTGCTGCAACAATAGCTTCTTCTCCTACGTTGGCGAAATCAAGAACCACTGAGTTAATTCCTATGATGGCCCCTTTACCGATAGTGCAATCATGTAAAATTGCTCCATGCCCGATGGTGGCATTTTCACCGATGGTGGCAACACTGCCCTCCAGCTTCAGGTGAACTACCGTGTTATCCTGAATATTTGCTCCTTTTTTGACTACGATGGAACCGATATCTCCGCGCAGGACTGCACCGAACCAGATACTGGCCCCTTCTTCAACTGTGACATCTCCGATTAGAGCAGCAGTAGGGGCAATAAAAGCACTGCTTGCTACACGCGGCATTTTGCCCTTATAAGGTAGTAGGATCATTAACGATAGGCTGACTTTATTATAAAGACAGCCAACCCCCTTTCTTTTCTTCCTTCTCTTTCTACGAATGCTATTATAATTTCTCCTTCCTGCCCTGGAATTCCTTTTTATTGCCTACGATAAGATCAGACAAGAAGCAGGAATTATTTCATAAAGAAGAGAATTTGTTTTAGTGGTATGAGACGGATTGTTTAAAAAGGAGTAGCAAAATGTGGAAGAGCAGAAGCCGGGTAAAAGAAGAATCCCCTAGTGTCCCGCCCTGCCAGGACGCTTGTCCCATACATCAGGAGGTTCGGGAATATCTCCGTCTGATTGCTGCCGGTGAATTTAGCCGTTCTCTGGAGGTTATCAGGAAAAACAATCCCCTTGCTTCTGTTTGCGGGACCATTTGCCCCCATTACTGTGAAAATGCCTGCCGCCGTCAAAATATTGATGAGCCCCTCTCCATCAGAGGCTTGAAACGGGCTGCGGTGGAATATGGAGAGGCGTCTTACCCTGCCCCTCCGGCAGATCCAGGGAAAAAAGTTGCGGTTATTGGTTCCGGACCCGCAGGAATAAGCGCTGCTTTTGATCTGGTTATGCAGGGTTGCACGGTCACTGTTCTTGAGCGTGAAGCTCTTGCCGGGGGTGCTCCCCGCAACTTTATCCCCCTGTACCGCCTTCCCGATGAAACTATTGACCGGGATATTGAGCTGCTGCAAAAGCTGGGGATTGAGTTTAAAACAGGTATCGAATTCGGCACGGACGTTAACCTGGATGACTTGAAAAAAGATGGTTTTAAAGCTATCCTTCTCGCCGTAGGCCTTACTGCCGGCCGTGGGCTTTCCATTCCGGGAGCTGATCACAGAGATATTCTCATGGCCCTTCATTTTTTAAAAGCTTCCAAGCGGGAAGGATTTTACCTTGACGGCCGGGAGGTCATTGTTGTCGGCGGCGGGAATGTGGCCATAGATGTAGCCCGCTCGGCAGTTCGTTGTGGCGCTGCCAGGGTTAGGCTGGTCTGTCTAGAGAAAAAAGAAGAAATGCCTGCTTTTCCCCAGGAGATCGAAGAAGCCGGGGAAGAGGGTGTGGAGTTTAACTGCTCCTGGGGACCTGCAGGGATTCGAGTTGAAGATGGGAGAATTTCCGGTCTGGATCTCCATGAGTGCATCTCTGTTTTTGATGACCGGCAAACATTTAATCCCTGTTTTAATGAATTGCATCAGACTTTTATTCCCGGAGATCTAGTTATTGTGTCCATTGGACAGACGCAAGATTTAGAAACCGTCAGTAGAGCCGGGGTCCAGGTGGATAATCGGGGCTGCCTGAAGTTCGATCCTGGTACCATGAAAACTCCCGTTGAAGGGGTCTTCGCCTGCGGGGAAATCGTCACAGGGCCCGTTACGGCCGTAAAAGCTATGGCTCATGGAAAGGTGGCGGCCATCTCTATTGCCGCTTACCTGGAAGGAAAATCATTTGCCGGTTCCCTGCTTGATTCGGAAGATCCCCTTCCCGAGCTGGAAGCTGATGTAGCCGCGAATGTGCTGAAGATTACCCGTGAGGAGATCCCCATGCTTACTGTTCAGGAGCGTACCCATAATTTTCTTCCCGTGGAAAAAGGTTATACCATGGCCATGGCGGTCTGGGAGAGCCTGCGCTGCCTGGGTTGCGCTGCCGGAGCCCGGCAGATTGTGGAAAAATGCGTCAATTGTCTGACCTGCTTGCGGACCTGTCCTTATCATGTGCCGGTTGTGAGCGGGATGGGTGATGTGATGATCCGGGATCATCAGTGCCAGGCCTGCGGCCTTTGTCTTACCGTCTGTCCCAACCTGGCTATTGAGTTTCGGACGCCATATATTGCCGAGGCTGAAGAGAAACTGGAGTATGAGATTAAAGAACTGACGACTTTCAACGGCAATGATCCGGCAGTTTTGATCCTGGCCTGCGGGCTGGGGGCTTTTGCCCTTCCGGAGTTTAACGAAGGTTTTATTAAGAACAAGCCGGAGAACGTGTCTATGGTAAAATTTCCCTGTATTTCTAAGATCGATACAACCCATGTCCTTCAGGCCTTTAAACTGGGGGTTGACAGTGTTGTCACAGTCGGTTGTGCAGAGGACGAAAGAGATGCTTGTCCCTTTGGGAAGACCATGTTTTGGGCCGGGCAGCGGGCAAAACGTATTAAGTACCTGTTAAATGAGTCCGGTATCGAAGAAGAAAGGTTCGTTCTCCTCGGCCTCTCTGCAAAAGATGCGGCTCGTTTTAGCAATACCATCAGTGAAGTCCTGGCCGAAATACAAAAACTAGGCAAAAGAAACAGTAGCAATACAGTTTAAGATCAACTATTTGCTCGACCTTCGACATTTATAAATTTAAATTTGGCTTATATATCAGGGGTGGTAGTGTATTGGCAAATGAAGTTTTTTATTCTTACTTACATAATTTTACACTGGATGATGTTTTATCACTATTAGACAATGATAATGGAGAGCAGAAAACACAGGTTGAAAATGTTCTGCTTGATGGTGAGGCAGTTAAGTATTTTATTAATGAATTTTGGACCTCAGGACAGAGAAAAGCCTCCAACCTTCATGAAATTTCTTACAGGGCTTGTTTTAAGCCCCAACTCCCCCGTTTTTTTATTCAGTCGCTGACCGGGGAAGGTGATCTTGTTTACGATCCTTTTATGGGCAGGGGAACCACTGTTTTAGAAGCAGCCATTTTAAAGAGGAGAGTCGCGGGGAATGATATTAATCCCCTGAGCCGGGTCCTGGTAGAGCCGCGCCTCAATATACCCCTTTATCAAGAAATCGCCGAACGAATTAATAGGATACCTTTTAATGATCAAGCCGGAGCGGACAGAGATTTATCCATGTTTTACCACCCCCGGACTGAGGGGGAGATCGTTTCCCTGCGCCGTTACCTTGAGGAAAAAAGAAGAAATAGGGAAGAAGACAAGGTTGATAGCTGGATTCGCATGGTGGCAACCAACAGGCTGACCGGGCATTCTCCCGGTTTTTTTTCTGTTTACACGCTTCCGCCAAACCAGGCGGTATCTCCGCAAAGACAGATAAAGATTAACATGAAAAGAAATCAGCAGCCGGAATATCGGGATGTGGGGAAGCTTATTTTAAAAAAGACCAAAACTCTGCTGAAGGATATTACGGAAGAAAAAAGAAAAGAAATAAACGCCTGCGGGGAAAAGGCTCTTTTGCTCAGTGAGCATGCCGGGTTTACCCGGGAAATAACCGCAGAAAGTGTTAAACTTACGGTAACGTCTCCTCCGTTTCTGGATGTGGTTCAATATTCCTATGATAACTGGCTGCGCTGTTGGTTTAATGGGATTGATGAGCGGATTATCGATAAGCGGATTACTGTGACCCGCAATATCAGGCAGTGGAGCGGTGTGATGCAGGATGTCTTCGCAGAACTTTACCGTATTACTGTAAAGGGAGGCTGGGTGGCCTTTGAGGTCGGCGAGGTAAAAGGCGGCCGTATTAAATTGGAAGAGTATGTTGTTCCCCTGGGGAAAAGAGCACGCTTCCATTGTTTTTGCGTGCTTATCAACCGGCAGCAATTTACAAAGACATCCAATATCTGGGGAATCGGCAACAATGCCAAGGGGACAAACACCAACCGCATCGTTCTTTTTTACAAAAGTTAGAGAAACCGTTTTTATTACGCTATAGTTAGCGGTACCATGGGACGGTTCGAGCGTAACTCGGGGCGCTCGGGCAAAGCGCCGGACCGGTGGCTTCGGTTTTCCTGCCTGCAAGTCCTGCGGCTCCTCTTTAGCCCTCCGCTTACCTACCCGGCAAGCTGCCCTCCATGGCAGCGAGCCGGCTGCAGACGTCCTGTCTGCAGGGTAAGCTTCAGGTCTGCGCTTCGCCGGGACTTTGCACGGCCGGAAAAAGTCGCACCTTGTCCGGCTGCTTCACCCGAGCGCTTGGTGTATATGCAAGGAAAAAGGAAATTTACGGCTTAGTTGTTTAACAAAGCAAGCAATTTTTTGCTATTGTGTTAAATATTCCGTTATAAAAGTGGGAACTTTTTCCCTTGAAGAACGTTACTAGTATATAACGAAAAACTTTATTATCAAAAAGGGGGTAGTTCCCGCGGTTCTGTCTACCGCCGGAGCAGCAAAGATGTTAGACGGAAAAAGAAAGAGTTTTTTAGGAAAAGCTGCAATTTTATTAATATTTGTTTTTCTTTTTATCTGGGTTGCCGGTTGTGCGTCTTCCGGTTCCCTACCCAAAGATGCCATGGATGAAGCTGCCGCCGAGCCTTCTGCTTCATCCCGAACGCAAGCTGCCATGGGTGAAATTGCCGGGTATTCCATGAACTCTCAGGTAAATCAGGTTGCCTTTGATGATCATGACGGCAGTTTTTCGAAAGAGTTGGAAGAAGTTGATCGGCTTCCGGACAGCAGTGAAAGGCGTTATATTATCCAGAATGCCTCACTTACTTTGGAAATTACTGATATCGAAGAAGCGGCGGAGTCAATCCGGGGACTTGTCGAACAGATGGACGGATATATCGCCTCCCTGAACTTTTATGACCTGACCAGGGAACGCCGGATGGGGCAGATTTCTCTCAGAGTACCGGCAGATAAGTATTCTCAGCTGATGCTTCTGCTGCAGGAGCAGGGTGAGGTTAAAAACATAGAGGAATCGACAAACGATGTTTCCATGGAATATATTGACCTCGAAGCCCGCATTGCGAATCTCCAGGCCCAGGAACAGAGGATACGGGAGCTTTTGGAAAAAGCGAAGGAGATCGAGGATATACTGGCTATCGAAAAAGAACTGACGAGAATTCGTGGGGATCTGGAATCCATGCAGGGGGAGTTTAAGTATCTCCAGGAGAAGGTTACTTTTTCTTCCATCCATGTCTCCCTGGAGGAAAAGGATCCCCGGGAGTATGCCGTGGTCGATGAATTCACTACTTTTGGCGAAGAACTGGGCGAACGTTTCTCCCTTAATACCAACCGGGTGATCAAAGGCCTGACCGGATTGGTGCTGGCTTTCCTCGGTTCGCTGCCTCTTCTCCTCACTCTGGCTGTTTTAGGCTTGCTTTTGTGGAAAGGGATTATTTTCTTTAGGAGAAAAAATGAGAAAAAGCAACTGGAAGAAGAAAAGAAGACAACACCGTAAGAAGTTATAACACTGTAAAAAAGTGGAACGCTCCCCAGGCGTTCCACTTTTTTTACGGGCTGAAAAGTAAGTGAAAATAAGTTCTTTCTACGTGAATAAATTTATTTTGTTTCTCCTTTTAATTTTTGTGTTATAATAAATGGAAAATGGTTCTGGTAAAATTCTGGTATTTTGCAAATTACGGGATGTACTAATTTTCGTTTTAAATAAAATATTTAATTAATAGCAAATAAGGAGGTCTTGTATGTTTAGCAAAGACCTGATGGAAATTCGCTTTCACGGCAGGGGAGGGCAGGGTGCCGTTCTCTCCGCAACATTGGCGGCAGAAGTGGCCTTTCGGATGGGCTATTATCCCCAGGCCTTCCCATTTTTCGGAGCGGAAAGGCGTGGTGCCCCGGTTATCGCTTTTCTGCGTTACAGCAGTTTTCCTCTCATGCCCCGTTGCCGGATTTATGAACCCCATTGTGTCGTCGTTTTTGACCCGGAACTTCCCCGGGAAGCACTTTGGGAAGGCCTAAAAAGAGAAGGAGGAATTATGCTGGTAAATGCCGACAAGAATCATCCCTACTGGTCCCAAGGAATAAATGGCGGCAAGCTCTATACTGTAGATGCCTCCAGGATTGCCGCCGGTGCCGGCCTGATATCTTCAGGGATGCCTCTGGTCAGCAGTGTCATGCTGGGCGCTTTGGTGAAAGTTCTCGGGCTGGCTCCTTTTCATGTCTTGGAGGAATGTTTCCAAGGGAAAATTCCGAAATTGCAGGAAAATGTTCTTGTTGCCGCACAGGGGTATCAAGACGTAAAGGAGGTAGAGATAGAAGATGAAGATGCAAATGCCGGGCAGTAATCATACTTTTCCTCTCTCTCCTGTCATAGAAACGATTCCGACGCCGGTCAATAAAACGGGCTTGTGGAGATTTTTAACTCCGGTCCGCAAAGAGCTGGTATCTCCCTGTCGGGCACTTTGCCCGCTGGAAAGTAAAATTCCTTTGTGGATGGAAGAAATTAAAAAGGGGAACTGGGAACAGGCATGGCAGGTGATGGAACAATTTAATCCCTTTCCCGCGCTCACAGGATACGCGTGCTACCAGTTTTGCCGGAGTCAGTGCAGCAGAGGAGAGTGGGACGAACCCGTTGCCATTCGCGATGTTGAGAAGGCTCTGGGGCTTTGGCGGCAGAAAAACTACCGCTCTTCCGGACTTGCCGGAGGCCAAAAGAAAAAGCAATCTACCGGCGAAAAAACGGATGCTCCCCGGATAATTATTGTAGGCTCCGGGCCTGCCGGACTGAGCAGTGCCTACTATCTGAACCGGATGGGTACAAAAGTAACCGTGTTGGAGAAAGAGCCTGTCGCCGGCGGTCTTCTGGCCACTGGTATTCCCCGTCACCGTCTTCCCAGGGAAATTCTGGAGAAGGAACTCCTGATTCTGCAGGAGGAAGGGATTGTCATCAAGACAGGCCGGGAAATGGGCAGGGATTTTCTGCTTAAAGATCTCACAGCAGACTGTGAAGCACTTTTACTGTGTGTGGGAGCCGGTGAGATTAATCCTCTCGGTGTTCCGGGGGATAACCTTCCAGGTGTTATCGGGGCTATTGATTTTCTCAAAGAGGTCCATCTGGAAAGCCGGCCGGTTGTTAGCGGAGTTGTTCTCGTTATCGGCGGCGGGAATGCAGCTGTAGACGCGTCGACTGTTGCCGCGCTTAGTGGAGCAGAAGAGGTTATTCTGGCCTATCGTCGCTCCGAGGAAGTGATGCCTGCCCACCCTGAGGAGGTCAAAGCAGCCGGGGACGCAAACGTGAAGTTTCTTTTTAATGTTGTTTTGGATGAGATCCACGGCAGCGGGAGTGTTGAGAAAGTAACTTTATCCCGGGTCCGGCCTGCGGAGCGAGGAGAAGAGGTCCGGCGGATTTCCGGTTCAAGTTTTACGCTGGAATGCCAAATGATTATCAATGCGACAGGACAGAAAAGCAGTTTGCCCGGACTTGTCTCCCTGCCGGAGAGCGGGGAGGCGAAAGCGGTCGGTTTTATTGGAGAGGGCTGCTCTGTTTCTGCCGCTGGTGATGCTGTGACCGGTCCCTCCAACATCGCTGCAGCCATTTTTAGCGGCCGGCAGGCTGCCTTAAATCTGGCCGGAGTCCTTTTTAATACGTCGGAGTTGGGGGAGTTTCTCCTGCCGGCTCCCGCGCTGGAGAAGAAGGATGAGCCGGTGCCTTTTGAAACCCTGAACCCTTACCTTTATGCGCACCGGGAAGTATCCGTGCTTCCGGAGAAGGAAGCAGCACGCTGTTTTAGCTGTGGGAACTGCAATAACTGTGGTGTCTGCTGGGCTTTCTGTCCGGAACTGGCTATGGTGTATGAAAAGGGAGTCTACGAGCTGCAATTGGATTATTGCAAGGGATGCGGGATCTGCGCGGCTGAATGCCCGACCGGCGTCCTGTTTATGGAGGAGGTGAGCGATTCTGGAACGCAAATTAATGAACGGTAACCAGGCTGCCGCCCTGGCTGTCAAGCTTTCCAGGGTGCAGGTGGTCTGCGCGTATCCCATTACGCCCCAGACCTCTCTGGTGGAAAATATCGCTGAAATGTGGGCCACAGGAACTTTCCCGGGTGAGTACATAAGTGTGGAATCGGAATATTCAGCTCTATCCTACCTTGTGGGCGCGGCTTATGCCGGAGCGCGCACCTTTACCGCTACTTCCTGCCAGGGTTTGGCCTATATGCACGAATTATTGCACTGGGCCGGCGGAGCCCGGCTGCCCATTGTCATGGTCAATGTGAACCGGACTCTGGGAGCTCCGTGGAGCCTGGAGCCGGATCAGCGTGATAGCCTTTCCCAGCGTGATACAGGCTGGATTCAGTTATACTGCTGTGACGTTCAGGAAATTATGGATACTGTTCTTTTGTCTTTTCGCCTGGTTGAAGAGGCAAAAATTCCCTGTATGGTTGTTTATGATGGTTTTTCTCTCTCCCATACCTATGAGGTGGTGGAGCTTCCCCTGCAGGAGCAGGCGGACTTATTTCTCTCCCCTCCACCGCAGGAAGCACTGTTCCATCCCTCCCGGCCCCAGACGATTCAGCCGGTAACCGATTATCGCTATATGGCCAGGGTTATCCAGGCCGGGCACCGGGCCATGCTGCAGGTCCCCGCTGCTCTGGAAGAAATTAATCGCTCATTTGCCGGGATTTTTGGCCGGGATTATCCCCTGGCGGAGAAGACAGGGCCGGAAAATGCCGAGACAATTTTTGTGGCCGCAGGAGCTGTAGCCCAGACAGTAAAAAGTTTTCTCCCCTTGTTGGATGGAGGGGTGGAGAAAAACGGGCTTTTGCGGTTGAGGCTTTTTAAACCCTTGCCGGAAGAAGAAATTGTCTCCTTTTTGAGCAGGGAGAGTATTAAGAGCCTGGTAGTCATTGACCGGAATCTCTCCATGGGGACGGGAGGAATTTTTGCCCAGGAAATAAGGGCACTTCTCCAGGGGACTTCCTTTCAAGGGGAGATATTTGAGTTAAATTTGGCCGGCGGGATTGACCTGACGCTGGAACTGTTGCGCAAGAGTATGGAGAAAATAGGCGCATCTCCGGCCGGAGATGAGAAGATTATCTGGGGGGTGGATCTCTAATGGGAAATGTGCCTGTCTTTAAGGAAACTCTGTTGGGTAACCTTCCGCAAGAAGAATATATGCTCAGCGGTCATAATGCCTGCCCCGGATGCGGAGCAGTTTTGGCCGTGCGCTATATGATGAAGGTTTTGCAAGATAAAGCGGTAATCGTTATACCTGCCTCCTGCTGGAGTATTATTTCCGGGGTAAACCCCCTGCGCTCTCTGGAAACTGTTGTCTTACACTGTCCTTTTCCGGCAGCGGCTGCCGTGGGAAGCGGGATCAGGAAGGGATTGCAGGCTGTGGGGGATTTACAAACCCAGGTTGTGGTTTTGGCCGGCGACGGAGGCACCTTTGATATCGGTCTCCAGGGATTATCCGGGGCTGCGGAACGGAACGAGGATATTATTTTTGTCTGTTATGACAATGAAGCATACATGAACACCGGAATGCAGAAAAGCTCCGCGACTCCTTACGGGTCGGCTTCAACGACAACGCCGGCTCCTCGTGTCAAACAGAATCCCAAAAAAGATATTATGAAAATCATGGCTGCCCACCAGATTCCCTATGCAGCGACTGCGACCATTGCTTTTCCCGGGGACCTGATCGCCAAGGTCCGCCGGGCGATGGAAATACGGGGTTTTCGTTTTCTGCACATTTTAGCCCCCTGTCCGCAGGGATGGGGGAGTCCTGTTGAAAAAACTGTGGAGCTGTCCCGCCTGGCGGTGCTGACGCATGTTTTTCCCCTTTTCGAGATCCAAGACGGAAAACAGTATCGCCTGACTTATCATCCGGAGGACCCCCTACCTCTGGAAGAATACTTCCGCCCCCAGCGGCGTTTTGCCTCCCTTGAGCCGGAGCAGGTGGAACTGGTCCGGGAAAATGTGGCATACTCTTGGGAGGAACTCTGCCGGAAAGCCGGAATACTGTAGTACTCAGTAATATTCAGGACCCAGGAGCCGAACATTTTGAATTTGAATTTGGACTCCTGAGTTCTGAATACCTTCTTGAAAAGTTTCAGCTTGCTGCAGACAAGTTTACCTGGTATGGCTCTTTTTCCTGGAGAACTGCTCCAGGTATTCCTGGATAGAGAGGATTGGCGCTTCATCATCCCCATCTTTGAGCCGGTCCAGGATTTCCCCGGCGGCCAGGGCTGTATCCAGGGAGGTAAAACAGGGGATATTGTTTTCCACGGCAACCCGCCGGATGCGAAAACCGTCTGTTTTGGGCATTTTCCCTTTTGTCAGGGTATTAATAACCAGACGGATTTTTCCTGAATTGATTAAATCGACAACATGAGGAGAACCCTCCCGGATTTTATTAACCCGTTGTACCTGCAGCCCCTTTTCTTCCAGAAAAAGGGCTGTTCCTCTGGTTGCAAAAAACTGAAAACCCAGATGGAGAAGCTTTTTTAGTAAGGGAAGAGCTTCTTCTTTATCTTTATCGGCAATAGTGACCAGAACATTGCCGCCGGAGGGAAGGTCCAGTCCTGAACCCAGCAGGGCTTTGTACAGGCTCCTTGAAAAATGGTTGTTAATCCCCATAACTTCACCGGTCGATTTCATCTCCGGGCCCAGGGAAGTTTCCAACTGGTAGAGTTTAGCAAAAGAGAAGACAGGCGCTTTCACGCTGACATAATCCGGGGTTTCGTTGAGCCCTCCGGAGTAGCCCAACTGCGCCAGGCTTTTCCCCAGAGAAATGCGAGTCGCCAGGTTAATCATGGGAATGCCCGTCACTTTGCTTAAAAAAGGAATGGTCCGGCTTGACCTCGGGTTTACTTCCAGGACATAGAGACAATCCTCATGATAGACGTACTGAATATTTAGAGCGCCTTTTATTTTCAGTGCCTTGGCCAGCTGCAGAGTAGAGGCAACAATCTTATCCTTGAGCTCACCGGAGGCGTTGACCGGGGGATAGACCGCGATGCTGTCACCGGAATGAATCCCTGCCTTTTCCACATGCTCCATGATCCCGGGAATAAGACATTCATTTCCGTCGGAAATCCCGTCTACCTCCAGTTCTACACCTTTCAGGTATTTGTCGATAAGCACGGGATGGTTGGGCGACACTTTTACTGCGGTGGTCATATAATTGCGGAGGTCTTTAATATTGTAAACTATTTCCATTGCCCTCCCCCCCAGAACATAAGAGGGGCGGACCAGGACAGGAAAGCCGATTTCCTCAGCAACCTTCTCCGCCTGGCCGGTGGAGATAGCGGTTCCCCCACGTGGCCGGGGGATTTGCAGATCCTCAAGAAGCTTGTCAAAACGCCGGCGATCTTCCGCGGTATCAATATCCTCCAGGGCTGTACCAATGATCTTCACTCCGTTTTTGACCAGGGGTTCAGCCAGATTGATGGCAGTTTGCCCGCCGAACTGCACGACTGCTCCCGCGGGATTCTCTATTTCCATGATGTTCAAAACGTCTTCGGGGACCAGGGGTTCAAAGTAAAGACGGTCCGAAGTATCGAAATCAGTACTGACTGTTTCCGGATTATTATTAATAATGATGGATTCGATCCCTTCATCTTTCAGCGCCCAGGAAGCGTGGACAGAGCAGTAATCAAATTCAACCCCCTGGCCGATGCGGATCGGTCCCGATCCCAAGACGACCATTTTCTTTCTGTCGGAAGGGAGAGCTTCGTTTTCACTGTCATAGGTGGAATAATAGTATGGAGTTTCCGCATCAAATTCCGCGGCGCAGGTATCAACCATCTTATAAGCAGGAGTGATCTCGTATTTTTTCCGCAGCTCGCGGATTTCATCTTCCTCCACCTGAAAAATGCGGGCCAGCGTCTGATCCGCGAAGCCGTAGTACTTTGCTTTAAAAAGGAGCTCTCTGGTTAAGGCTTCTTTTCCCGCTGTTTGCAGTTCGTTTTCCAGCTGGATAAGCTGCTCTATCTTGTAGAGGAAGAAAGGATCGATCAGTGAGAGATGATGAATTTCCTCCATGGAAAAGTCCCGACGGAAGGCTTCGGCGACGGCAAAGAGACGCAGATCGGTTGCATGGGAAAGTTCATAACGCAAGGCATGGTCAGAGTAACTTTCCAGCTCGGAAAGTTCCAGATGCTGTGCGCCGATCTCCAGTGAGCGTACAGCCTTGAGGAGGGCTTCCTGGAAATTGCGCCCGAGGGACATGACCTCTCCGGTGGCTTTCATCTGTGTTCCCAGGATGCGGTCCGCGGTGGCAAATTTGTCAAAAGGCCAGCGGGGAAACTTAATGACGCAGTAATCGATAGAAGGTTCAAAACACGCGGAGGTTTTGCCGGTGACCGCGTTGTTGATCTCGTCCAGTCTCAAACCGATGGCAATTTTACTGGCAACCTTGGCGATGGGGTAACCGGTAGCTTTGGAGGCCAGGGCACTGGAGCGGCTGACCCGCGGGTTAACTTCAATAACATAATAATTGAAACTGGAGGTATCCATGGCCAGCTGGACATTGCAGCCTCCTTCTATTTTCAGAGCACGTATTATTTTCAGCGAGGCGCTGCGCAACATCTGGTACTCCTGATCCGTCAGGGTAAGGGCCGGTGCGACGACAACGCTGTCTCCGGTATGAATACCCATGGGATCAACATTTTCCATGCTGCAGATGGTGATGCAATTGTCGGCTTTGTCCCGCATTACTTCAAATTCAATTTCTTTCCAGCCCACAACGCTTTTTTCCACCAATATCTGATGGATCGGGCTGTAGCTAAGGCCCCTACGAGCTACCTCCCGGAGGTCCTGCGCATCCCCCGCCATGCCTCCTCCGGTGCCTCCCATGGTATAAGCAGGTCTGACGATAACCGGGTAGCCTATTTCTTCGGCCAGTTTCAGTGCATCCTCCACGTTGGAGACGATTCCGCTGGGGGGGACCGGTTCTTCAATTTCTTCCAGCATTTGCTTGAACTTTTCCCGGTCTTCCGCTTTTTCAATTGTTTCCAGGGCTGTTCCGATAAGCTTTACACCCAGGCGGTCAAGAACTCCCTGAGAAGCGATCTCCTTGGCAATATTAAGCGCTATCTGTCCGCCGAGGGAAGGAAGGAGAGCGTCCGGACGCTCTTTTTCCAAAATTCGGGTGACAAATTCTTCAGTCAATGGTTCCAGGTAAACGCGATGGGCCATATTGACATCAGTCATAATGGTGGCGGGGTTGCTGTTGACCAGCACCACTTCTATCCCTTCTTCTCGCAGGGAACGGCAGGCCTGCGAACCGGCATAGTCGAACTCCGCGGCCTGGCCGATAACAATGGGGCCGGATCCGATGACCATTACTTTTTTTATATCAGGGTTTACGGGCATGAGGCGCGCCTCCTTTTATTGTGGCGGTTCTTTCCGCTCAGGCTTCGATTTCTTCTAGAAAACGTTGAAAAAGGTACCCCGAGTCCCTGGGACCCGAGCAAGCTTCAGGGTGATACTGAACGGTAATAATTTTCTTTGTTTTTTCCGTCAGGCCCTCCACCGTCCCGTCGTTAAGGTTGCGCTGGGTAACCTGCAGGCCGGCGGGAAGACTGTTCTCATCTACGGCGAAACCATGATTCTGGGAAGAGATATAGACTTTGTCCTGTAATAGATCTTTTACCGGATGGTTGGCTCCTCTGTGTCCGAATTTTAATTTGTATGTTTTGGCCCCCAGTGCCAGGGCGATAATTTGATGGCCCAGGCAGATTCCCATCATGGGGATTTTACCCGCCAGTTCTCCTGCTGTCCGGATAGCTCCGGGAACATTCTCCGGATCTCCCGGCCCGTTGGAGAGAACGACCCCGGAGGGTTTTAAAGCCATAATCCTTCCTGCCGAAAAATCTGCGGGGACAACGGTTACACGGCAGCCGGCATTGTGGAAAGAACGGGCAATGGAAAGCTTAAGGCCCAGGTCGATAATAACAATGTGCAAACCCCCATTTTCCCAGGTATACGGCTTGTCAATGGTGACTTCCGGGGTAAAAACAACCTCGGAGATGGTCGGAGTTTTTCTTACCTTCTCCAACAGGGTTTGGGCCGGAGTATCTTCCGTGGTGATAATTCCTCTCATCGTTCCTTTCTCCCGCAGGTGCCTGGTGAGAGCCCTGGTGTCAATTCCATCCATGGCGATGATATTGTTTTCTTTCAGATATTCACCGATATTCATAACCTGGCGCCAGTTGTTGGGTGCCGTGCAAAATTCACGCGCAATAAAGCCCCTTAAAAAGGGGCGTCTCGATTCGAAATCTTCATTATTAATGCCGTAATTGCCAATCAAGGGAAATGTCATGGTCAGGATCTGGCCGCAATAAGAGGGGTCAGTTAATATTTCCTGATAACCGGTCATGCTGGTATTAAAAACAACTTCACCCCACATTTCTCCTCTGGCTCCCCGGGAAAAACCCCGGAATAAGGAGCCGTCTTCAAGAACAAGTCTGGCTTCCATTAATATTGCCTCCTTTGTTCAAATTAGCCTGCTGTTTCTTTAGCACCATACTGTAATCCTAAACGTAAAAGCCTCCTGCCCCGGAAGAAGGGCAGGAGGCTTGGAAGCCATCCGCATAAACGACGACTTAAACCCGTAACTCCTTTCCAGCCTCTCCGGACCGGTTTAAAGGTGCTTTTCTTTTTTACTTATTTTAGCAAGCATGAGGCAAGATGTCAATAAGCAAACTTTCAACAAAACTTTCCGGAGTCAGGGATCAGGAGGCAGAAATAAAAAACAGCAAAAAAAAGCATGTAAAGATTTTTTCTGTTCTGGAAAACCTTCCTGTTACCTGATAAAATACGAGTAAAATATTATTTGTCACGATTAAATTGGAAAGGCTGAAGTTCTTGAATCCTAACTACAGCAAGTGGTTCCTGTCTACAGTAAAAAAAACAATTATTAAATACGGGATGATCAGGGAAGGAGACAGGATCGCCCTGGGTGTCTCCGGAGGTAAGGACAGCAGCGCTCTTTTGTATATCCTTTCCCTGGTCCGGGCGCATGCCCCGTTTCCCTTTTCTCTCCAGGCCATTTTCGTAGACCTGGGATGGGAGATGGATTTCCCTTCCCTGGAACAGTACTGTTCCAGCCTGCAGATCCCCTTTTATCGGGAAAAAACGCAGATTGCCAAGATTGTTTTTGAAATGAGGAAAGAAAAAAATCCCTGCTCCCTTTGCGCCAAGCTCAGAAGAGGAGCGCTGCACAAAGCTGCACAGGATCTGGGCTGCAATCGGGTTGCCCTGGGGCATCACCTGGATGACGCGGCTGAAACATTTTTTCTTAATTTACTTTTTAGCGGGAGGCTTGATACTTTTAAGCCCCATACGTATTTAAGCCGCCGCGATCTTTACCTCATCAGGCCGCTAATTGCCGTAACACAAAGAACACTGGCTTCTCTGGTCCGGATTGAAAGGCTCCCGGTGCTCAGCAACCCCTGCCCGGTTGCCGGGGAGACCAGGAGGAAAGAGATGGGCGAAATTGTTCATTATTTTGTTTCCCGCTACCCGGTTTTTTATCAGCGTTTTATTACTTCAATGGAGAAGAGCAATCTTTGGCCGGGGGAAGCCTTTATTTTTGAAGCCGGAGGGGAATAATATGCGGCAGTTAATTAAACCAATATTATTGTCAGGATAGTGAAGATGTGTTAGAATGTGATCAAGTCTAAATGGTCTTTTTGTTATCGCCTTTACCGGCGTTTTTTTACGGTAGGCTTGAAATATAAATGATAATGTGGTAAATAGAAAAGCAAACCCAAAAAAAGGGTAAAGGGGCCGGAATCGTCACCATTTTCTGCGGGTGCAGAAATGTCCGTTGTTGCCTATTTGACGAGTTGGCTTAAAAAGGGAGGTTAGCATAATAAGTGTTTAAGATGGAGAAAATAGAAACCAATAAAGTAAGCCTGGAGATCGAAGTACCCAAGGAAAAAGTTAATGAAGCACTGGATGATGCCTATAAAAAGGTGGTCAAAACCGTTTCTGTTCCGGGTTTCCGTAAGGGGAAAGTACCCCGGAGGATTCTGGAAGTTCGTTTTGGCCCCGAAATTCTTTATAATGAAGCACTTGATATTCTGGTTGACCCGGCTTACAACGAGGCGATCAAGGAGTATGAACTGGAGCCGATTAACCAGCCGGAGATGGAACTTATACAGCTAAAAAAAGATGAGCCTCTTATTTTTAAAGTCAGCGTCGAAGTAAAGCCGGAGGTAGATCTTTGTGAATATAAGGGAGTTGTTGTGCAACAAGCTAAAAAGGAGATTGCCCCGGAAGAAATTGATAAGTATTTGAGTTCTTTACGGGAACAACATGCCCGTCTTGTTGTCATAGAGGAAGGAGAGCTCCAGGAAAAAGACCTGGCTGTCATTGACTTTGAAGGAAGTATTGACGGCGAATTATTTGAAGGTGGAAAGGGAGAGAATTATTCCCTGGAAATCGGTTCGGGAACATTTGTGGAAGGTTTTGAGAAACAGCTTATCGGTGCCCGCGCAGGAGAAGAAAGGGAAGTTCAGGTTACTTTTCCGGATGACTATCAAAAAGAAGAACTGGCAGGAAAAGAGGCCTGTTTTAACGTTACGGTGAAAGAGATCAAAAGACCCCAGCTGCCGGATCTAGACGATGCTTTCGTCCAGGAATTGTCGGAGAAATTTTCCACATTAGAGGAGTTCAGGGCCGACGTAGAGAAAAATCTTACAGATAATCTCAAGCGCAGACAAAAATTTGAATTGGAGAACAAGATCGTCCAAAAAGTTGCCGCAGAATCCCAGGTAGAGATCCCGGAAGTCCTGGTGGAAAGAGAGCTTAGCACTATGCTGATGGAATTCGAATACTATCTTAATATGCAGGGTCTTAGCCTGGAAACGCTCGCCCAGATGACTGAAGGGGGTTTGGATAAACTCAAGGAAGAAAGACAGGAAGAAGCGAGGAGAAGAGTCCGCTCTAATCTGGTCCTTGAGGCGATTATTAAAAAAGAAGCCTTTGAAGTCGCAGACGAGGAGATCGAGACCAAAATTAAGGAACTCTCCGACGAGCAGGATGTTGATGTTGATGAAATAAAAGAGCGGCTTGCCCAAAATGGACGTCTGGAGATGATCCCTCGAGAAATACGTTATCGTAAAGCTATCGATTTTCTGGTGGAAAATGCCGTTGTTGAAGAGGAAACAGAGAGCAGTAGCAGTGGGCAGGAAGAGGAGAAAGTCCGGGAACAGAATATCAACCTGGATATGCTGGAAACGGAGGACGAAAACAGTAACAAGTCCGTGGATTTGCCATAAAATAGCCATACAATAATATCCACGGTAATAATTAAAATTACGTAAAAATGAAAGGAGATAATAAAATGAATTTAGTTCCCATTGTTGTTGAACAAACAAGCCGTGGAGAAAGATCCTATGACATTTATTCACGGCTTTTAAAAGATAGAATTATCTTTATCGGTACTCCTATTGACGATAATGTAGCCAATCTGGTTATCGCGCAGTTGCTCTTTTTAGAGTCCGAAGACCCGGACAAAGATATTAATATTTATATTAATTCGCCGGGCGGGGTTATTTATGCCGGATTGGCCATTTATGATACCATGCAGTATATTAAGCCGGATGTTTCCACGATCTGTGTCGGTCTTGCCGCAAGCATGGGCGCAGTTCTATTGACTGCAGGGACAAAGGGAAAACGCTATGCCCTCCCCAACTCTCGTATGATGATGCACCAGCCTTTAGGTGGGGCACAGGGGCAGGCTGTGGATATTGAAATACATGCCAAAGAAATTTTGCGCATCAGAGAATCTCTGAACGGTATTCTCGCTTCTCATACGGGACAGTCGGTTGAGCGTATTGCCCAGGATACGGACCGGGATTATTACATGTCCGCCCAGCAGGCCGTGGAATACGGCCTCGTGGATGCTGTCTTCGAAAAAAGGGAAAGTTTAAAGAGGTGAAAGGCTCATGTTTAAGTTTAGCGACGAGAAGGGACAGTTAAAGTGTTCCTTTTGCGGAAAAACCCAGGAACAGGTGCGTAAACTGGTGGCCGGTCCGGGGGTGTATATCTGCGACGAATGCATTGAGCTTTGCAACGAAATTATTGAAGAAGAAATTGAAGACGAACTGGAGCTCAACCTGGTGGACTTGCCCAAGCCGGCAGAAATTCATGCAGTTCTGGATAAATATGTAATCGGGCAGAATGATGCCAAAAAAGTTCTCTCCGTTGCCGTTTATAATCATTATAAACGGGTCAATGCCGCTCAGAAAATTGATGATGTGGAGCTGCAAAAAAGTAACATTATTCTGATCGGTCCCACTGGAGTCGGGAAAACGCTCCTGGCACAGACTATGGCCAGGCTGTTAAATGTCCCCTTTGCCATCGCGGATGCAACCTCCCTGACAGAAGCCGGTTATGTGGGGGAGGATGTGGAAAATATCCTGCTGAAGCTTATTCAGGCTGCTGATTATGATTTAGAGAAAGCGGAAAAGGGTATTGTATATATTGATGAGTTTGATAAAATTGCCCGTAAGAGTGAGAACCCTTCGATTACCCGGGATGTTTCGGGAGAGGGAGTGCAGCAGGCACTTTTAAAAATTCTGGAAGGAACGGTTGCCAGTGTTCCTCCCCAGGGCGGCAGAAAGCACCCTCATCAGGAATTTATGCAGATCGATACCACTGATATACTCTTTATCTGCGGTGGAGCTTTCGACGGCCTGGAAAAATTGATCCTTAAGCGTACCGGTGCCGGAGGAATGGGCTTCGGCGCTGAAGTCAGACCCAGGGTAGATATGCAAATCGGTGATCTTCTCAGACAGGTCCGCCCGGAGGATCTGATTAAATATGGCTTAATACCGGAATGCGTGGGACGTCTGCAAGTGATCGCGGTTCTGGATGCTCTCGATCGTCAGGCTCTGGTTCAAATATTAACGGAACCGGTCAATGCTCTGGTGAAGCAATACCGTAAAATGTTTGAACTTGACGGCGTGCAGCTGGAATTTAAAGAGGGGTCACTGGATGCAATTGCCGATGAAGCTATCTTGCACAAGACCGGAGCAAGGGGATTGCGCAGTATTATGGAAGGGATACTACTTGAGATTATGTACGATATCCCTTCGAGAGATGATATAGATAAATGCATTATTACTCCCGGGGTGGTCAGGAAAGAAGAGAAGCCGAAACTTTTAACCTCAGGGAAGAAGAAAAAAGAGGTTTCGGCATCGTAAATTCCAAGGGGTGGCCCGAGGGTCATCCCTTTCTCTAATAATTACTTGCTTTCCAGGAAATAATAACGTGTAAAGAAAAGTGCCTGGAAAGGGGTATGTTTTGTGTATGGTTGGATGGGAATTGCCGGGTTAATACAATTATTTTTTGCTGTGATTATTGGACTCTACTTCTGGAACCTGCTAAAAAACCAGAGGGGAAGCAAGGTGGCAATCAACCGGGAATCGTCCCGAGAGATGGATGAATTGAGGCGCCTGCGTTCCCTTTCTTTAACAGAACCCCTGGCGGAAAAAGTGCGACCTTCTTCTTTTCAGGAGATTATCGGGCAGGACGATGGCTTAAAGGCTTTACGAGCTGCGCTTTGCGGCCCAAATCCCCAGCACGTTTTGCTTTACGGTCCTCCAGGGGTTGGAAAGACAGCTGCGGCTCGTCTGATTTTAGAGGAAGCGAAAAAAAATTCGCTTTCTCCTTTTACCACTGAAGCCAAGTTTGTGGAGGTAGATGCAACTACAGTTCGTTTTGATGAAAGGGGCATTGCCGATCCGCTGATGGGTACAGTTCATGACCCTATTTATCAGGGCGCAGGCCCTTTGGGTATGGCCGGTGTTCCGCAGCCCAAACCCGGAGCGGTAACCAAGGCTCACGGAGGTATTCTTTTTATCGACGAAATTGGGGAACTGCATCCTATTCAGATTAATAAACTGCTTAAAGTACTGGAAGACCGCAAGGTATTTTTGGAGAGCGCGTATTACAATTCTGAAGACAACAGTGTGCCCCGGCATATCCACGATATTTTCCAAAATGGATTGCCTGCAGATTTTCGTTTAATCGGCGCCACGACACGACAACCGGAAGATATTCCGCCGGCTGTGCGTTCCCGTTGCCTGGAGATTTATTTTCGGGAACTTTCACAGGAAATGATTGGTCGTATTGCGCTTAACGCAGTGGAACGAATCGGTTTTCAGCTACAACCGGAGGCCCTGGAAGTGGTGACTACCTTTGCCCACAACGGCAGAGAAGCGGTTAATATGGTGCAAATTGCGGCCGGTGTCGTTCAGGGAGAAGGGAAAACCATTCTTGAAGCCGAAAATATGGAATGGGTAGTCAATAACAGTAAGCTTTCTCCCCGGCGAGAAAAACGTATTCCCGATTTTCCCCAGGTCGGCGTGGTTAATGGCCTGGCGGTCTATGGGCCTTATATGGGAGCATTACTGGAAATAGAAGCTGCGGTCACTCCCGTAGGCAAAGGGGAAGGGCGTCTTTTTATTACGGGGATTGTGGAGGAAGAGGAAATGGGCGGTATGGGGCGGACATTGCGACGTAAAGGGACAGCGCGGGGGTCCGTGGAGAATGTTCTGACAGTCCTGGGAAGATCGTTGGAGATAAATTTACGGGATTATGATATTCATCTTAATTTTCCGGGAGGTATACCTGTTGACGGTCCATCTGCCGGAGCGGGAATTGCTACCGCCATCTGGTCTGCTTTGCAGGGAATTCCCGTGGATAATACCGTGGCTATGACGGGAGAAATTTCTATTAGAGGTTTAATTTGTCCGGTTGGAGGGGTTTCGACAAAAATAAATGCGGCTCGGGAAGCAGGTGTCAAAAGAGTATTTATACCCCAGAAAAACTGGCAGCATAGTTATGGACATATAAAGGAGATGAAAGTTATCCCTGTTTCTTCCCTTGAAGAGATTTTCGATGGTCTTTTTCTCTTTAAGAAGAACAAGAGCTTTGGGCAACCGGTTGAAAAAGAATTGTTTCCCGCCCACGCCCAGGTTCATCTTCCTTAATTAAATGCAGAAGTCGGGAATCAGAATGAGGGTATTCTGAATACCTGTATATAGGTGGGAGGGAATAAGTATGAATGAAATAAAAGATCTGCCTTTATTACCCTTAAGGGGTGTTGTTGTTTTTCCCAATGTGGTACTTCATCTGGATGTGGGCAGGGAACGTTCACTTAACGCCTTGAATGAGGCCACGGTGAAAGATAATTTAATCCTGCTGATTGCCCAGAAGGAAGCAAAGATAGAAGAACCTGAAGAGGACGATCTATACCCTGTGGGGACGATCGCTAACATAAAGCAAATTTTGAAACTTCCCGGAGGCACAAACCGCATCCTGGTGGAAGGAACCAGCCGCGCCCGCATCAAACGTGTCCTGTCGACAAAGCCGTTTTTTTCTGTTGAAGTGGAAGAATTGCCTGATGAAGAGCTAAAAAACACGGAGACAGAAGCTTTTATGCGTAATGTATTTCTTCAATTTGAAGAGTATGCCAAACTGACCAAAAAAATTTCCACCGAGGCTGTCACCAGTATCTCATCGATTGAGGAACCGGGAAGATTTGCCGATATCATTGCATCACATCTATCTTTGAAACTCGAACAGAAACAGGGGATTCTGGAAGCTTTCAATGCGGATGAAAGGCTTGATAAGTTGGCTGAGATTCTTAATCATGAGATGGAGATCCTGGAACTGGAGAAAAAAATTAGTTTGCGGGTCCGTAAACAGATGGAGAAGACGCAAAAGGAATATTATCTTCGGGAACAGGTGAAAGCGATTCAAAAAGAATTAGGCGAAAAAGACGATCGCACGGAAGAAGCAGAAGAATACCGGGAAAAGATTAAAGAAAGCAAACTTCCGGAAGAAGTGGAGAAAAAGGCTGTTAAAGAACTGGAACGTCTGGAAAAAATGCCTCCGGCCGCAGCAGAAGCAGTTGTTATCCGGACGTACCTGGACTGGATTCTGGAGCTTCCCTGGTCCGTTATTACTGAAGATCAACTGGATCTGGATATAGTTGAGCAGATACTGGATGAAGATCACTACGGTCTGGAGAAAGTAAAAGAACGGATTGTGGAATACCTGGCTGTCCGGCGCCTGACGCAAAAGATAAAAGGCCCTATTTTGTGTTTAATTGGGCCTCCGGGAGTGGGTAAAACGTCTCTCGCCCGTTCTATTGCCAGAGCCCTGCAGAGAAAGTTCGTCCGCATTTCCCTGGGTGGGGTGCGGGATGAAGCGGAGATCAGAGGACACCGCAGAACTTATGTGGGGGCACTTCCGGGAAGGATTATACAGGGCATCCGCCAGGCCAAATCCCGCAATCCTGTTTTTCTGCTGGACGAAGTTGATAAAATGTCAACGGATTTTCGAGGTGATCCCTCCGCCGCTCTTTTAGAGGTTCTTGACCCGGAACAAAACAATACTTTTAGCGATCATTATATGGAGATTCCCTTCGATCTTTCCCAGGTTATGTTTATTACAACCGCCAATAACCGCTTTACGATTCCCCAGCCGCTTCTGGACCGGATGGAAGCGATTCATCTGCCGGGGTATACGGAAGAAGAAAAAGTCAGGATTGCCCAGAGGCATCTGATTCCCAAGCAGTTGGAGGAGAACGGGCTTTCCGGGGAATATATCCGTATTTCCGAAGGGACTTTGCGGCATATTGTGCGTGAGTACACCCGGGAAGCGGGCGTCAGGAACCTGGAGAGGGAGATTGCCAACATCTACCGTAAGATAGCCAAAGAAGTTGTTAAAAAGAAGACTTTGCGCGTAACTGTAACCCGCAGCAACCTGCATAAATTTTTAGGGCCGCCTCGCTATCGCTTTGGTCTGGCCGAAAAAGAGAACGAGGTAGGGGTCGCCACCGGAGTTGCCTGGACAGAAGCCGGCGGGGATCTGCTGGCTATTGAAGTCACCTTAATGAAAGGGAAAGGGAAACTTACTCTCACCGGCAAGCTGGGGGATGTCATGCAGGAGTCCGCTCAAGCCGCGTTAAGCTACATCCGTTCCCGTGCGGTTTCCCTATCTATTGATGAAAATTTTTACGAGGAATATGATATCCATATCCATGTTCCTGAAGGTGCCATCCCCAAGGATGGACCTTCAGCCGGAGTGACAATAGCTACGGCCTTAATTTCCGCGCTGACACATACGCCGACTCACCGCCATGTAGCCATGACCGGTGAGATTACTCTAAGGGGAAGAGTTCTCCCTGTCGGGGGAATAAAGGAAAAAGTCCTTGCTGCTCACAGGGCCGGAATTAAGACTATGCTCCTCCCTTTGGATAATAAGAAGGACCTGGCTGAGATTCCGGGAAATGTGCGGCGCCGCCTGGAATTTGTCCTGGTTGAACATGTTGATCAAATTTTAGAGAAAGCGCTGGCTAAAGATAAAAATAAAGAGAGCACGAGCGATGAAAATAAAGAAAGCGGAGTTCTTCAAGTTTGCTAATTCACAAGATGATTTTCCCCCGGAGCATTACCCTGAAATTGCCCTGGCCGGACGCTCAAATGTGGGGAAATCTTCTTTTATTAATGCCCTAACGGGTCAAAAAAACCTGGCCCGGACCAGCGGTACCCCGGGCAAAACCCGTGCCATTCATTTTTACCTGATTAACGAAACTTTTTGTTTTGTGGATCTTCCCGGTTACGGATATGCCAGGGTTTCCAGAGAGATGAAAGAAAAATGGTCCTCCTTGCTGGATATTTTTTTTGCTACAAGAAAAACATTGGTCTTGATTATTCAGATGGTGGATTTGCGCCATGAGCCGACCAAAGAGGACAAGCAAATGGCTGCCTGGATTCGCCATTATTCTTTTGCACACCTGGTCGTGGCCACCAAAGCAGATAAAGTGCCGCGGGGAAAAAGGCAGAAGCAGCAGCGGATGATTGCGGAAGCTCTTGAACTGCCCCCGGAAGCTTTAATTATTTTTTCAGCGGAGACAAGAGAAGGAAGAGACAATCTGCTCAAAGCTATCTCTCCCAGTTTAACCAACGAGAGTTTTCCAAGACAAACTTTGGAGTGACGACAACAGCCTCGGTGGAGGGATGAAGATGCCGGATGCGAATATCTTTTTAGAGTTGGAAAAGGATCAGATTCTTTTTTCCGAGGGTGAAGAAGGGAAGGAAATGTATATCGTCCTGAGCGGAGAAGTTCAGGTGTTTCTGCTCCGGGAAGGACTTCAGGTTATCCTGGCCAAAATGAGTGCCGGACATTTTTTTGGAGAAATGTCCCTTTTGGAACAGGAACCTCGCAGTGCCGGCGTTGTTGCCCTGGAACCGACCAAACTTCTGGTTATCAACAATGATAACTTTCAGAACTTTATCTGCCAAAATCCCTTATTGGTTATCAGGTTATTAAAAGGTTTAAGCGGAAGAGTCAGATCCGGCAATGGACAGATCTCCCTCCTTGAGCGGGAATTGCACAAGATGGCAGCAAAAACTACAGATCTGGAAAAATACGGCGATACATGGGAAGGTGCCGGCCGGATTCAAAAAATGATTACCTCCAGGGATTTAGAACAACGAATGAAAGAAAACCTGAAAAAGGTCGGTAAAGAGGATTTTTCCTGTCCCCTTTGTTATAATACATTTCAAGCCTACCTGATGCGAGAAAAAAATGTACCCCTCAGATCCAGAAATTACTGGTTAAGAGAATATTATGAAGGCATAGAGCCCCTTCTTTTTAAGCAGGTTGGCTGTCCCCGATGCTGTTTTGCCGCACCGGGTGAAAAATTTATGGAGATTGGAGAGACGGAAAGGGACTACTTGAAGGAGAAAGAGCAATCCCGTAAAAGTTTGACGGACCTTTCTTCTTTTGCGGAATATAATTATGAATACGTTCTGGGTCTTTACCGGTTAGCTCTTCTATCTCTGGAGAAAAAAGAAGAAAACTTTGAAATGCTTGCCCAGACTGCTCTGGAGCTCTCCTGGTTATACCGGGACATGCAGAACCGGGAAGGGGAGCAGGAAGCGCTGACAAAAGCATTCGGCTTTTTTGAGGAGATTAATTCCCTGGACTATTTTCAAAAGCCGGGTCTGCTGCAAAAATGCCTCTACTTTCAGGGGTTAATTCAATTGCGCTTACAAGACAATGAAAGGGCAAAAGCTTTTTTTCATCAAACCCTGGAGGCGGAAGTAGGCCACAAAACTCTGGTATTTTTCTTCGCCAGAAACATTCTGGAGAACCTTTTATTGGACAGGCCGGTCAAAATATAAACGCTTTTACATCAATCCGGCTTTTTCCAGACGCTTGCGGACCGTCAGGCTCAGACCGGCCGCGGCAAGGAGCTTGACAATATCCAGGGGAATAAAGGGAATAACTCCTAAAAGGAGAGCCTGGTGAAGGTTTAAGCCGGCTATGAAGGCCAGATAGAGCGCCCCCACGGTGAAGTATGTACTCATACAGAGGAACATCCCCAGGATCATCGTTCCGTAAGAAATCTTTTTCTCTAAGATTTTTCCTAGAAAATAACAACCGAGGACAAAACCCCATAGAAAACCCCCGGTGGGTCCGAAAATAATATGTAATCCCCCCTGAAACTGGTGGAAAACAGGCAGGCCGACGGCTCCGAGAAGAATATAAATGAGGACGGAGACCGCACTCCATTTTCCGCCCAGGAGCGATCCCACTAAAAAAATGCCGAAGGTTTGACCGGTAATAGGAACAGGGCTAAAAGGCAGAGGAATGGATATTTGGGCCAGTAGGGCTATTAAAGCTGCAAAAAGGCTGCTGAGAGCAAGTTTCTTTACGGGGATCATTTCGGAACCTCCTGTGCAATAATTTCGCCTGCAACGAAGCGTCTTCTTTCTCCTCCGGGGCCGGCAATAATTAATGCTCCGTATTTATCAATATCCAGAGCTTTGCCTGAAAAAGAGCCGCCGAGGCTTTTTAAGGTAATCGTTTTACCCAGCGTAACGTTTTGCGCTTTCCACTGAACTAAAATATCATCTGTCCCGACAGTTAAATATTTTTGATAGATGACATCAATCTCCCGAAGAATTTCCCCGGCCATCTCCTTGCGGGAAAGGAGATGGCTGCCATCTCCCGCGAAAATAGATGTGGCGCTGTTTTTTAACTCCGGGGTAAAATCCGATCTTGTGAAGTTAAAGTTAAGGCCTAGTCCGGTAACGAGATAATGCAGACGGTCTGCTTCGGCTTTTAATTCGGTAAGAATCCCGCAGACCTTGCGATCTTGAATGAGAATATCATTGGGCCATTTTATCCCGGCTTCAATGTCCGGGAGTTTATTCTTCAGAGCGTTTGCTACGGCAACGGCAGTTAAAAGGGTGAATACGGAAATTTCCTCCATAGGTTTCGGAGGCCTGAGCAGAAAGGAAAGCCAGATTCCCTTTCCGCCGGGCGACAACCATGAACGTCCTAATCTTCCTTTTCCCGCGGTTTGTTCTTCTGCAATAACGACAGTCCCTTCGGGAGCTCCTTCTTCAGCCAGCAATTTTAAGCGATTGTTGGTGGAATCCACCTGCATAAAATGATGAATCAAATTGGGCCTGTTGGCAATGATTTTTGTTTGAAGTCCTTCAGAAATTTCGGCAGGGTAGAGAAGATCCGGTATTTCCAGAAGCCGGTATCCCCGGCGGGGGCTTCCTTCCACATTGTAACCGGACTTTTGCAACAATTTTATGCTTTTCCAGATCGATGTCCTGCTGGTTTTTAGTTTAGCAGCCATCTCTTCCCCGGAGAGGTAGGAAGGGGCGGCATTTTTTAGTAGCTTTAAAATAGTTTCTTTCATTTCTGCCCTCACTCTTACTAGTACTTAGTTTCTTGCAATTGTATCTAAATAAAGAAGGATTGTCAACTATTAAAACTAAAATGGTTAACAATAAAGAACAAACATGTTTTCCATAGTTTGGGGACAGAATACTTTAAGATGATAATTTTTTTCTTATGCTGACTACTGACCCCGGAGCGGGTTTGGCTGCTTTTGTTTCCAAGTTGACTTAGCTTCAGGAAAAATGTAATATAGATTTGAACAGGTAAAGGCTTCTTTAGTTACCCTCCCTATTCTTTCTTAAAGCTGTTCGTTTTTAAAAAAATAACTTTATAAGAATTGCCTGCTTTGCGCGGCTATGGAGATGGAAATTGAATCCGGAAATTATTGAAGAAGGGGATTAAAAAATGAGCATTAACCTCCCACCTGTCTATGAACCCGCCGAGGTGGAGAAAAAAATTTATCGTTTCTGGCTGGACGGGGATTTTTTTAAGGCGCCATTGAAAAAAGGAAAAAATGTTTTTTCTGTTGTCATTCCGCCGCCCAATGTAACCGGTATGTTACATATGGGCCATGCCCTGAACAATACCGTTCAGGACGTGCTGGTAAGGTGGAAACGCATGCAGGGTTACGATACTCTCTGGCTTCCGGGAACGGATCATGCCGGGATCGCTACGCAAAACAAAGTGGAAGAGCATCTGGCTTTGGAAGGTTTATCACGCTATGATGTAGGCCGGGAAAAGTTTCTGGAAAAAGCATGGCAGTGGAAGGAAGATTACCATGCCCGCATTCTCAAACAACTGTATAAATTGGGTGTTTCCTGTGATTGGTCCCGGGAACGTTTTACGCTGGACGAGGGCTGTTCTAAGGCGGTGCGGGAGGTATTTGTCTCCCTTTACAAGCGGGGTCTGATCTATCGGGGAGACTACATGGTTAACTGGTGTCCCCGATGCCATACGGCTATTTCCGATATTGAGGTGGAGCATGAGGATAAACCTTCGACAATTACCCATATTCGTTACCCCGGTATCGGCTGGGACGGTTCTATTTCCGTGGCCACGACCAGGCCGGAAACGATGCTGGGTGATACTGCGGTTGCCGTTCACCCGGAAGATGAGCGTTACCGGAATCTGGTCGGTAAAAAAGTTCTACTTCCCCTTGTTAATAGGGAAATTCCAATTATTGCCGATGAATATGTGGACCCTGAATTCGGCTCCGGGGCTGTAAAAATTACTCCGGCTCATGACCCCAATGACTTTGCCATCGGCCAGAGACACGGCCTGGAGACGATCAGCGCGATCGGCAGTGACGGACGGATGACTGCTGAAATGGGGAAATATGCCGGGCTTGACCGTTATGAAGCCCGCGGGGAAGTTCTCCGGGACCTGCAGGCCCTCTCCCTGGTAGAAAAAATCGAGGATTATGAACATGCCGTGGGTCATTGCCAGCGGTGCGGGACAGAAATTGAGCCACTTGTTTCCCTGCAGTGGTTTGTTAAAATGAAGCCCCTGGCCGAGGAAGCCATTAACAAAGTTAAAAAGGGTGAGATTTCCTTTATCCCGGAACGTTTTACTAAAATTTATCTCAACTGGATGGAGAATATCCGCGACTGGTGCATCTCCCGGCAGATCTGGTGGGGACACCGTATCCCGGCCTGGTACTGTTCTTGTGGGGAGATGATCGTTTCCCGGGAAACGCCCGCTACATGTCCGGCTTGCGGTGGAAGCGAACTTAAGCAAGACCCGGATGTCCTTGATACCTGGTTCAGTTCCGCTCTCTGGCCTTTTTCCACTATGGGGTGGCCGGAAAGGACGCTCGATCTGGAACACTACTTCCCCACCAGTGTCCTTGTTACTGCTTACGACATACTTACTTTTTGGGTGGCCAGGATGATTTTTATGTCGTTGGCTTTTATGCAAGAAATTCCGTTTAAAGATGTCTGTGTTCACGGCCTGGTGAGGGATGCTCAGGGGAGAAAAATGAGCAAATCTCTGGGAAACGGGATCGATCCCCTGGAGATTATTAAAGAATACGGGGCGGATACGCTGCGTTTTACCCTGATTACAGGACAGGCTCCCGGAAACGATCAGAGATTTCGGGGTGAAAATGTGGAGGCCAGCAGGAATTTTGCCAATAAAATTTGGAATGCTTCCCGCTTCCTCCTGATGAATCTGCAAGGTGAGCAGACCTTGGGCCTGCCGGAAAAATTAAACCGCCATGACCGCTGGATTTTGGATAGTTTTAATGTTGCTGTAGATAAGACAACGGCTCTTCTGGAAAAATATGAGCTTGGGGAAGCAGCTCGCGTTGTCTACGATTTTTTCTGGGGAGATTTTTGCGACTGGTATATTGAGCTAAGCAAGATTCCTCTCTATAGCGATAACGATATGGAAAAAACGGGAACAAAAAGAGTTCTTTCCTATGTCCTGGAGGGAACACTCAGACTGCTTCATCCGTTTATGCCCTTTATTTCCGAGGAAATATGGCAGCAGCTGAACCGGGAGGAAGGCCCTGCTTTAATTAGGGCTACCTGGCCTGTCCTTGAGGAAAAATTGATTGATAGAGAGGCCAGGGAAGAGATGAACCTGGTCATGGGAGTTATCAGGTCGATTCGTAACTTGCGCAGCGAGGTCGGTCTTTCGCCCGGGAAAAAATCTCCCATTGTCCTTCGAACTCCGGAAAAGGATCTTTCGCTTTTTACCGCGGAGAAGATTTTTATCGAAAAATTAGCCTGGGCGGAACCGGTGACAATCTTAAAAAATACGGAAGAAAAGCCCCCCCGCTCCTTAACCGCCCTGGTTGATGAGGTGGAGATCTACCTGCCTCTGGAGGGAGTCGTCGATTTGGGGCAAGAAATTTCCCGCCTGGAGAAAGAGCTCCGGGAAGTGAAAAAGGAGAGGCAAAAGACGGAAGCAAAGCTCAGTAATCAAAGCTTTCTGCAACGTGCTCCCGCGGAGGTTGTTCAGAAAGAAAAAACAAAAAATGAGGAATATAGTCTTAAGCAATCTAAACTTCAGTCCAGGTTGGATGAATTGAAAAGCCTCTAGTTAGAGGTCAGGTGCCAGGCGACAGGAGCCGGAAGAAGACCCGCAATATATAAAATGAAGACTTTGAAACCTGTAGAACCGAGGGGGTACTCTTTTTTGCAATACCGGGAAGCCCTATCCTGGATTCACAGTAGGGAACGTTTTGGGATGAACCAGGGACTGCAGAGAATCGAGGCCCTTCTCGGTTATCTGGGAGATCCTCATAAAAAGTTGAATTTCCTGCATATCGGGGGGACCAACGGCAAAGGTTCCACCGCTGCGCTGGCGGCTTCCGTTCTGCAGTCCGCGGGTTATCAGGTAGGTCTGTACACTTCTCCATACTTGGAGCAATTTACCGACCGCATGTCTGTTAACGGAAAAGAGATTCCCAGGGAACGCCTGATAGACCTTGTTTCTAAAGTTAGACCGCTGACAGAAAAGATAGCAAAGGATTCTTACCTGGGCCAACCTACTGAATTTGAAGTGGTAACTGCCATTGCCTTTACTTTTTTTGCAGAAGTTAAGCCTGATCTTGTGGTCCTGGAGGTAGGCCTGGGGGGGAGGCTGGATGCAACGAACGTTGTCTCCCCACTGGTTTCGGTCATCACAACTGTGAGTCCGGAACATACCCAGGTTCTGGGAAATACTGTTGAAGCCATTGCCTTCGAGAAAGCGGGGATTATCAAGAAAAAGACGGATGTGGTCACCCAGGTGACGGGAGGTGCCCTCACCGTTATTGAGCAAATCTGCCGGGAAAAGAAGGCCCATCTTTACAACCTGGGGCGAGACTTCAGGGGAGAGAAGATTTACGGCGATCTTGACGGACAGATATTTTATTACCACGGGATGACAAGGGAATTGACCTCACTGAAAATTCCCTTGTTGGGAGAATACCAGATTAACAATGCCTGCGTGGCTCTGGCAGCGCTGGAACTTCTGGGGAAAAAAGGATTCACCCTCCCGGAAGAAGCTTTTCGCCGGGGGCTTCAGGCTGTTCGCTGGCCCGGCCGTCTGGAAATTTTGGGGCGTGACCCACTGGTGGTAATCGATGGCGCCCATAATTTAGAAGCTTTTCAGGGACTGCGGCAGGCGCTGACGCAAGTATTTTCTTACCGGAAGCTAATTCTAGTTCTGGGAATCCTGGCGGACAAAGCCGTGGAGGATATCCTGCTGGAAATTGTTCCTGTAGCTGATAAACTGGTTATTACCCGTCCTAACAGTCCGCGGGCAGCCGAGCCCGCTGATCTGGGAAGGACAGTCCGGGCATTATCAAAGAAACCGGTTTTTATTGAAGAAAAAATTGCTTCTGCTCTGAAGAGAGCCTTCTCCCTGGCCTCCCCGGAGGATATGGTTCTTATCGCGGGTTCTTTGTACCTGGTCAGTGAGTCGCGCCAAATTTTGCAGAAAGCAATCATCCGGTAATTTGTTCATGTTTCTTTTTACTTTTCCGTATAACTGTCGGCTTTTGTTTTTGCCGGCTTTTTTTTACCTCCAGGGTTGGAGATCAATAAAAGCGTGCCTACTTAACGGCAGACAAAATATCAGTTCTTTGTATAAGAACGGGAAGATGGGGAAAGATGTTAAAGGCTATTTTTACTATTTTAGTAACACTACAATGAATAATAGTAATTAGCGGCGCCATAGAGACCGTTTGCCGGTCGCTTGGGTAAAGCGCCGGGCTTAGGATGTTTAGGAACGCTTTTCCAAAAGGGGAGGTCAGCAGCGTTTTGGCGGATCAAAATTTATTAACACCAGAGGAAGCTTCAAGGTATTTACGGCTTTCCGTGGGGAGTGTTTATAATTTGCTCCATCAGGGTGAGTTGGAAGGTAAAAAAAAGGCTGGTCAGGGATGGGTTATTGAACGGTCGCACCTGGAATCTTTACTTGAAGCCTGGGGAGAGAGGGAGGAATTGCCGGATTGAAGGGGAAATTTACAAAATTAGCTGCATTGGTTCAGGAAAGGAGAGACCAAAAGTTTTCTGAAGATGAGCTTGACAATTTTGCGGAGACACTGGTCAGGGTAGAGCCGACGAAAAATGCTTTAAAGGTAGCTGAAAACCGGTATTTTCGCCGGGATGTTGATGGAAATGTCTGTGAAGATTGGGACGAAATGCTGCAGCGGGTCTCCAGGGATATCGCCACCGAACCTGATGGAGAGGTAAAGGAAAAGCCGGCCTTTCTTTTTCAAAAAGTAATGGAGGCCGGCCTCTTTTTTCCCAATAGCCCAACGTTAATGAATGCGGGAACGCCTGTTCAGCAGTTGCAAGCCTGCTTTGTTCTTCCCATTGAAGATTCCATGGAAAGTATTTTTGAGACACTTAAATATTCTGCGCTAATCCAGAAAAGTGGGGGTGGTGTGGGGTATTTTATCGGAAAAATCCGTCATAAAGGGGCTGTTGTCCGCTCTACCGGTGGACAGGCCTCAGGTCCCCTTTCATTTCTTTCCATCTACAATAAAGTCAGCAACGAGATAAAGCAGGGGGGCAGAAGACGCGGGGCCAGTCTGGCTACTTTAAACTATGACCATCCCGATATTATCGATTTTATTGACAATAAAAGACGGGGTGGAGAGTTAAGCAATTTTAACATTTCTGTCCGCGTGGACAATCGTTTTATGAAGGCGGTAGAAAAAGATGAGGAGTATGATCTCCTCGATCCGACCGATAACCGTCCCACCGGACGAAAACTGAGAGCCAAAGATGTCTTTGAGCGTATTATTCAAAACGCACACCTGAACGGAGAGCCGGGTCTTCTTTTTTTTGATGCCATTAATGATGAGAATCCTACTCCGCACCTGGGAGCGATTGAAACGACCAATCCCTGTGGAGAACAGCCTCTTCTTCCCTTCGAGAGCTGTAATCTGGGAAGCTTAAATCTGGCCCGGATGCTTAAGAAGGAGGGTCCCCGCTATGTCCCGGACTGGGAGAAAATCCGCCTGGTCACACATATTGCCACTGTTTTTTTGGATAGGGTCATTGACCGGAGCAGGGCACCGATTTCCCAGATAGAGACAATTATGAAAGGAAACAGGAAGATTGGCCTGGGCATCATGGGGCTGGCTCAATATCTTATCAGGCAGGGCCTTTCTTACAACTCGGAAGAAGGTTTTCGCTCCGCATCTCTGGTTATGAAGGAAATAGCACTGCAATCCAAAGTAACCTCCCTGCAGCTTGCCGAAGAAAAAGGACCCTTTCCCAATTACGCGGGATCTGTCTGGGACAGGCTCAAGCTCATGCAGCGGAATGCGGTAACTACTACCATCGCTCCAACCGGTTCTCTCTCCATTTTTGCCGATGCTTCTCCCAGTGCTGAACCTCTTTTCGGGGTTGGTTTTGCGCGCCATATTCTTGAGGGGCGCATTGTGCAGATAGATAATATATTTGAGGAAATGTGGCGGGAACATACGGGGCAAGAACTGAGCGACCGGTTAAGAGAGAAAATCGGAGAGAAAGGTCCTCAAGGGATCCAGGATTTGCAGGAAATTCCCGAAGAACTGCGCCGTATTTTTCTCTGTGCCCACGATATTCATCCCCTGGATCATATACGGATGCAGACCGCGATGCAGGAATGGGTGGATAATGCAGTCTCAAAAACTATCAATGCACCCATGGGGGCAACCCTGGAGGATTGCCGCGAGGCTTTTTGGCAGGCCTGGAAATCGGGCGTTAAGGGTATTACCTATTACCGGGACGGCTCCAGGGATGATCAGGTAATTACCTCCACAGTAGACGAAGACGCGATCCGGGAAGAGATCCTTGCCGCCTCAAACAGGGGGGTTGTCCCTCGGGTACGTCCTGAAACCACTTATGGACAAACGACCCGCAAAAGGATCGGTTTTTGTGGTAAGCTTTACGTAACAGTGAACAAGGAGATAACCCCGGAAGGAGAGGAACGTATCTGTGAAGTATTTACTTCTGTGGGTGAAGAAGGGTGTCCTCCTCTTTCCAATGCCTTGGCCAAAATAATTTCCATTTCTATTCGTGCCGGGGTAGATATCGACGAAATTGTGGAAAATTTGCGGGAGGAGAAATGTCCTTCCTGTATCATGCATCCGGAGACAACAGTGCTTTCCTGTACGGATTTTATCGGGCAGGAGCTGGCCAAAGCAGCGAAGGGAAAAATATCCTACCGCCTTGGCGTTGCCGGTGGACCGAAAAATATTCGTATCTGTCCGAGCTGTAAAATAGGCTACATGATTCCGGATGCTCTCTGCAGCTATTGTGAGCATTGCGGTTATACTACCTGCGGAGGTTAGGATCTACCGGGAGCCGGGTGCCCGGCTCCCGGTAAGGAGAGAAAGTTTATGGTCTCATTATATTCTGAAAGCTTTTTTAAAGGTCAAACCAGCCGAGAATAACAGGAAGAAAAGGCAGACAAAGAGGAAATAATCTCCCCAAAGACGGTAGAGAGTCAGACGTCGGGGAAATGTTGTTTCTAGTATGGAAAATCCTTCTTGCTGAAGGGGCATGCGCAGTATTTCTTTGCCGCGATAGTCGAAGGAGATCGTATAGCCGGTGTTGGCCGCCTGGGTTACTCCCAAACCTGTCTCCACAGCCCGGAAAGCGGCTGCGCGGGCATGCTGGTCCAGGCCGATACTGTTAAGGAACCAGGCATTATTGGTCAGCACAAAGATATGCTCTGCTCCTTTTCGGGCCAAACCCAGAGCAGGACGGGGAAAATACGACTCAAAGCAGACTATCCCTCCAAAGGTACTACCATCCAGGGAAAATACCGGAGTTTTTTGGCCGGGTGTATATGTTCCCAGGGAAACATTTAAATTAAGCAGACTATTAAGAAAAGCAGAGAGGGGAAAATACTCGGCCAAAGGAACAAGGCGGATCTTATCGTAACGGGTAGTTTCCCAGGATTTTTGGCCGGGAACCTGTAGAAGGATGGAGTTGTAGACTTTTCCCGTTATTTTTTCAGTGTGCATAGCCCCAAAAAAGATGGCGGCCCCCGTTTTTTGTGCTAGCCGGGCGAGTTTATCTTTTGCCTCGGGATAACGGCTAATGACATTGGTTGAGAGAACAGTTTCCGGCCAGACCATGAGATCCGGACGGCTGTTTTGTGAGGAGGCCTTTTCAGCCAGCTCGACGTAGCGGGTAAAATTGCGGACAGCCATTGCATCGTCCAGGATTTCTTCCTGAGGAATATTGCCCTGAAAAAGGGCCAGGCGAAGAGGCTGCTCCCTTTCTTCCGCGGGGAAAAGAGGGGGTAGGATTGACCCGCAAAGGAAAAGCAGGAGAAACAATGTGGTAGGCAGGATGAGTTTTCGTCCTGCCTTTTGCCAGGCCAGAAAGATAATAACTTGAAAGAGGACCATCATGAAAGCCAGGCCCCAGTAACCGTAAAGAGCAATATTCTGCAGAATAAAAGAATAATCAGCCTGGCTATACCCCAGGAAGCCTCCCGTATGTCCCAACAGACCTGCAGAACGCAACTTTTCCAGCAAGACCCATAAAGACGGTACCCCGCAAGATAGAAAAAGCGGAGTTCCTTTTTTTAAAAACCAGGAAAATCCTACAGCAAAGAGAGCAAGAAAAAAGGAAGAATAAAGAGCGGCAATCATTACGAGAAGATAACCGTAAAACGGTGGAAGAAGAAAATTTACAGAAAGAGACATGTAGGCAAATAGATATGCGAAAAAGAGAAGCCCGGCCAGCGCACCGCCAAAGAAGCAATGTTTCCAGGATGCTTTTTTTTGCTGGCAGTAAAAGAAAAGAGGCAGGAGAGAAAACCAGGCTAGAAAACCCATATTCCAGCGAGGGAAGCTTAGTATAAGGAGAAATGCCGACAGTAGGGGGAGATAATATCCTTCACGGAAAAAGTTCAGGCGTAGCAAATAATTACCCCCTCAAAATAATGCCCTTCTTTCTTGTATTGTAACAAAACTTTTTTTCTTCGTGAAGAAGAAGTGTTTTATATTAATTTGGTGGTATTGTTCTGCATAATGAGGATAATTTTTTATAAAAGTTATTGACGATTAATCATAAATGTGTTTTAATTAAAATTGATTTATTCGCCCTGCTTATGATAATCTAAATTTATTCCTGGGAGGGGAAGATTGTGCCGGCAAAAGTTGATCCAAATAAGTGTAGCGGTTGTGGAACTTGTGCAGATGTTTGTCCCATCGAATGTATTAAAGTAGATGAAGTTGCCGTTGTTGACGAAAATGAATGTACTGAGTGCGGTTCCTGTGTTGATGAATGTCCTGAGGAAGCCATTGAATTGATCGATTAATTTATTTTAAAAACACATACCCAAATACGCCGCTTTTGCGGCGTATTTTCTGTATTTATAAATAGCAATTCAACGGTAGTTATGAATAAAAAAACTTACCGTTTTGAAAGGAGGTGAAAAAAATGAAGAGATTCCACAAAGGGCTAATCCTGTTAATGGCGATGTTTCTTCTGATTGCCATGGTGGTCGGTTGCTCAAGCCCAACTTCCGTACCGGAAAATGGGGATGATGCTACCGAGCAGACTCCTGGTGATGATGCTACAGAATTAACCCCCGGTGATGAAACTACCGATCAGACTTCCGGAGATGAAGCTATCGAGCAGACACCCGAGGATGACGCTGCCGAGCAGACAACTGGGGATGACGTTGTAGAGCAAACAACCGGTGATGACGCTACCGAGTTGACTCCCAGTGATGATGCTGCCGAGTCGGTAACAGAGTAAGAACTTGTGAAATTCAGGAGAGGGTCAGAAGGTCATAACGCCGATGTTCCTTTCAGGAGCATAAAGAGACTAGAGAAGGAGTCTGCTATCTTGCTATAGAGACGATTCCACAGGCGATTATTGACACTCAAAGTACGGGGGTAACTATGACCTCCGAGGAGATTGTGAGGGCAGTTGCCAATGCGACCGGCGAGTAATATTTGTATCTTTGCCGGGTCAGATGACAACTGTGTAGGAATTTATACTTAGGAAAAGCGCCGGGAAACCCCGGCGCTTTTCCCCATAATTATTTTAATTATTAAATTGGAGTTGACAGTTAGACAGGATACCTTTATAATAAGAAGTGCGCAGAAAATAGAATATGGGGGCGTAGCTCACTTGGGAGAGCGCTTGAATGGCATTCAAGAGGTAAGGGGTTCGATCCCCCTCGTCTCCACCAAAACAAAACCCGCTGAAATCGAAAACCGGCGGGTTTTTGCATGCCCAAAAGGACAAAAAGACAAGGAATGACAAGGGGACAGGGACTTGTCTGGGATAAATGAAGAAGGTATACTCTTGCCGAGGTGGTAGAATATGCCAAGACAAGCGCGAAAAAAGAGTAAAACAGGAATTTATCATATCATGCCAAGAGAAATTTTTCCATTTATTGGGAAGGAAAGAATAAGATACTGAAAAATTTAAAGTCAATAAACGGTGTAACAAGGCAGCTTGTTCGAGTAACAGGGGTAAGCAAGTTTTTGGCTGAAAAAAGGCATAGCAGACAAGTCCCTGTTCCCTTGTCATTCCCTTGTCATTTGTCTTAACCAGCCGTCATCCATTTTTTCAAAGTTCCTTTTTTTCGTAAATATTTCTTTTGAATAACGTTTATTTTAAACAGTACTGCGCCGCTGTGGTGATCTCCCAGAGGGTCGTTGAGCGCGACTGTACCAAATAAGTAGAGCATGGGTGTTTTGTTCACTGTTGTCGATATGTACACGGTGATGTGGGGGCTTATGGTAATTTGTTTAGTTTATTTTCGGCTCTCTCATAAGATAAAGTATATTATTGACAATCGAGGTTTAATCCGTTAAACTTACAATGAGGTTTAACAAATTAAACCTTGTGGGAGGTTTTACGAATGGCAACGCCGAAGGTTTTTGAAAGTGAATACCGTTTTTGTCTGATTCTCTGGGAGAATGAGCCGGTGGGCAGTACACAGTTGGTCAGGCTTTGCAAGGAAAGGTTGGGATGGACAAAAGCAACGACATACACGGTCATCCGCAGGCTGGCCGAACGCAGCGTTTTAAAAAATGAGAACGCCGTTGTTACATCACTCGTATCGAAGGAAGAAGTGCAGGCCGCGGAGATCAACGAACTGGTGGAAAAAACGTTCGACGGGTCGCTTCCGGCGTTTATCGCTGCATTTACAAAGCATAACTTGCTTTCTCCGGAAGAGGCTGCGCAGCTCCGGCAAATGATCGACGCGCATCAGGAGGAATGAGTATGGAAGCTGTATTTATCAAGCTCCTCAATATGAGTATCGCCGCAAGCTGGCTCATTCTCGCCGTTGTACTGCTTCGGGCAATCCTTAATAAGGCGCCGAAAGCCATCCGCCGAATTCTATGGGCGCTGGTGGGGATCCGCCTTGTTTTGCCGTTTTCACCCGAGAGTTTTTTAAGTCTGATCCCCAGCGCGGAAACGATCAGCCCGGATATCCTGTATACCGGAACGCCGAAGATACATAGCGGTGTTTCCGCGTTCAACACATACGTTAATCCTGTGGTTTCCGATTCCCTCACGCCGGCGGCGGGCGCCGGCATCAACCCGCTGCAGATCGTCGCATCCATCGCATCCGTCGTCTGGATCGCGGGTATGGCAGTCCTGCTGCTGTATGCCGCGGTGAGCTATATCCGCCTGCGCCGCAAAGTAGCCGAGGCCGTCCCGCTCAGAGATAACCTCTGGCAGAGCGAGGTTGTTGTATCACCCTTTGTGCTCGGCTTTTTCCGTCCGCGCATCTATCTGCCCTTCGGCATAGACGAGGAAACCATGGCCTATGTTGTCGCCCATGAAAATGAGCATATCAACCGTTACGACCACTGGATCAAACCTATCGGCTTTCTGCTGCTCGTCATACACTGGTTCAATCCGCTTATCTGGCTTGCGTATATCCTGCTCTGCCGGGATATTGAACTTGCCTGCGATGAGCATGTGGTAAAGCGGATGAGCGCCGACGATAAGAAGGCGTATTTAAAGGCGCTGCTTACATGCAGCGTGGACCGCCGCTCTATCGCCTCGTGCCCTCTGGCCTTTGGTGAGGTGGGCGTGAAGCAGAGAATCAAAAACGTACTGAATTACAAAAAGCCCGCATTTTGGATCATTATCGTGGCGCTGGCTTCCTGTGTTGTGGTAGCGGTGTGCTTTCTGACGAATCCCAAAACAGCCGAAGATCCGGCGAAGGTCGTGGGCGAATACGACGCCAGTTCATTGGGCGGCGCGTTTGTGACCTCCGGAAACCCTGCCTATAAAATTGGAATGAACGCTTACGGCATGCCGGTTTTTGTGGATACGGACGCGGCTTTTGATGCAATTCTGGAAGACTGTGCCGACGGCTTTGCCTGCCTTTCAAACGAATTCGACTTGCCTGCCGTAACAAAGCAAAACTATAAAGTCTATAAGACCTATGGCTGGCAAACAGGCGCGAGTGACGAAGCCGTGCGAAAGCAATGCGTGGAGATCAGTCAGTTTTTTGATATCTATGAGAACAGCTTTTCCACCGACCGGGCTGTCGTAACGACACCGACGGCGAAAACGGCCACGGAGGCTGGAAACGGCGTCTATACCGCCGGGGTGTTGCTAGGTCAAAACGGCGGTTTGTCCTATTTGCCGGAGGACGGCAACTATTATGCGCAGATCATCCTGTCCAATTATTTACTGTCCGTCATAAACGACAAAGGACAGACCATCTTTGAGAATGGCAACTCAAAGGTTTCGCATATGACCCGTGTGGTGCTCATTGACAAGCTGAACGAGGCGTATATATTGGGAATGGACGAAGCTGATGTGCCGGAGTATGACAGCCTCCATGATATGACGGTTTATTCCTACTATGCCTCGGACGGCGATGATAACGACATAAAGTACAGCATATACTGGTTCAACGGTGAGCCTAAATGGTTCGCGGAGGGCGAGATGCTGCGGATCTACGAACTTGAACCGACAACGCCGGTCACCGCCTATATCTCCCAGAGCTGTCTTTATATGACCCCACTCAGTTCAACGGTGAGCCTAGACGGTGACAGCGGTTGCCGCTATTTCATCGGCGAGGACAGCGTTACGATCATGAACAAGCAGACCGGTGATATTATAGCCGTTTCCTCGCCGGTCAGTTGGGACTGGCAGCCCATAAGCGGAGATGAGTGGAAGGCGCTGTTCTTTGGAGGCTACGCGCCGGATATCAATATCTATAAAAATCCTCAGGCGATAAAGTTTTCGAGCAGGTATTACCTGTTCAACATGGATGGTGAGCTGTGGATTGGCGACTACGGCAGTGACAAGGTCGGCATGGGAAGCATATATTCGCTGGTACTGGAAAGCAGTGCGGGCGTCGAATGGGAGTACACGCCGGTGCTCAGTTCCCGCGTCCCGGCCTTTCCGTTTCGCTTCAAACTGGAGTACACACGTATCGAAGCGGAATGTACCGGCGGACATCTCATCGGCTTTGACGATCACGACGGTACGGGATATCCGCAGGGCAAAGCCCTGACCGTACCGACAGGCAGTGCGCTCTACTGGTCGCCTACAGCGGCGGACGCTGACCCGGCCCTCGTTCTGACAGCGCAAATCAGTTTTACCGTTTACAGCGGAGACGAGGCGATCTATTCGGGTGCTATATTCATTTCCGGAACGACCGGCACGGGGTCTGCCGCGGCCATATACAACGCGGTGCTGTCCGAAGGCGATGGCCTGATGCTGATCCGGGCGCCGGATACCGACGGAGCGCTGATTCAGGCGGCGGGAACGTACTCAACCTCCTCAGTCGGCGGTATCGGCTGGCCGCAGCACTTAGCCGTCGCGCAGGCCGATCTTGACGGCGACGGAGCCGACGAGTCCGTCACTGTAACGAAGGAAGAGGATGACTTCTATGTTCTGAGCGTGCTGAAAGCAAACGGCTCTGAGCTGTTGTGGAGCGAGGAAATGTCAACGGCGCATCCCGGCTGGGATTCCCTATTCCTCTGCACGCTGGACGGGAGAGACTGTCTCTTGCGTTATAATCCTACGATGTACCAGGGCGAATGTTCCTACCGCTACACACTTTTTACACTTGAAAATGGACGTGAAAACATCAAGCAGACCCGCACGGTTGCGTTTGACGCCAACGGAACAAATCTCCTTGATGTGGATGAAATGACTTCCTTTGCCGACGAGGTGAACGCCATGCTGGAAAAGAGCATCCTGCTGCTCAAGACGGAGGGGGGAATCGCCGCAATTGGGCCGTCTGGCGCCGAGGAATATTCGGAAAACTACGCAGTACTTTTCGCAAGCGGAGCTTCAAACCTGACCGAAGCGGCAATTATCCGCGCCGCGCAGGTCTTTATCCGTCAGGAAGCAGATTTTGATACAATATGGAACTTTACCTCACCGGAATTAAACGAGATCGATGCCTCGCGTTTTGCGGGTATGCCCCTGTTCACCAAGGACTACGATGCGGACAGCAAACTCTATGAGGTTACCTTTAATACCTCGGATGACGCCGTTCTGGGCCCGATTATCCTTTTCGTGGACGATCACGGAACGGTGTTTGGTTCCCCCGGGCGGGATTAAGCGCCGCCAGTTATTAACATTGTTTATATTGATACAATTACGGGAGGATAAGATACTGAAAAATTTAAAGTCAATAAACAGTGTAACAATAAGGCAGCTTGTGCGAGTAACAGGGGTAAGCAAGTTTATGGTTGAAAAGGTATAGCAGACAAGTCCCTGTCCCCTTGTCTTCCATTTTAGAACACCAATAAAAGTTAGGCTTATAAAAGCTGGAACTGATTTTTATGAAAATTCAGAACGCCGTCATTTCTGAGTTTTGAAAGCTCTGCCGACATGGCGCTGCGTTCGACAGAAAGATAGTCCGCAAGCTCTTGACGATTGAATGGGATGTTGAAACGGTTGCTCCTTGCTTTCTTCGCTTCGGCTGAAAGGTAAGCAAGGAGCTTTTCACGGGTCGTGCGCTTTGAGGTAATTTCGATTTTCTGAGTCAGCAGTATATTTTTCATTGATACGATATTCAGCAAATTCTGAATGAGCCTGCTATGAAAACTGCATGCCTTGGTGCACGGAACGGCAAGTCTGCGACAGTCAATAAACAGAAGCTCGCTTCCAGTCGTTGTGATTACACTGACCGGAAGCGTTTTTATTTCCGCGCAGGCAAAGGATTCCCCAAACATATTCCCTGAGCCTATTTTGGCGAAGATACTTCTGTTTCCCTGATAGTCATCCTGAACGACCTGAATCTGCCCTGATAAAACGATACCGAATTGCTTTATGCTTTGACCGCTGAAAAATACAGTCTGGCCTTTTTCATAATGAGCCGTTGTCGCGGATAGGCACGACAGAAGCGGCTGCAGTTCCGATTCTTCAATACCTGTGAACAAATTTACCTCTTTCAGTACATCTAAATATTTCTTCATAAGAACTCTCTTTCGTTGGAATTCCAACAGAATTATTAGCCTAAGTATAGTAAACTTAAGACAGAAAATCAACAACAATATGAAGCACACACTCCAAGAATAAGAAGGAGGTAAGAAAAATATGATTAGAAAAATAATCAGAATTGACGAAGAGAAATGCAATGGCTGTGGTTTATGCGCTGAAGCCTGTCATGAAGGAGCGATCGGTATAGTAAACGGAAAGGCAAAGCTTCTCCGTGACGATTACTGTGACGGCCTTGGCGACTGTCTTCCGGTCTGCCCTACGGGAGCCATCAGCTTTGAGGAGCGTGAAGCAGCGGAATACGATGAAGCTGCGACTAAGAAGAACAAGCTGAAAAGACAGGAAGAAGTGCTGCCCTGCGGTTGCCCCGGCACACAGACTAAAGCCATCCGTCGGGTAACCGGACGTGAAACCGTCCGCAACAATGTCTACGAAAATGATAGTCAACTGTCACAGTGGCCCGTCCAAATAAAGCTCGCACCGGTCAACGCGCCTTATTTTGCGGACGCAAATCTCTTGATTGCCGCGGACTGTACAGCGTATGCTTACGGTGATTTTCACAGCAAGTTTATTCGGAACCGGGTAACGCTGATTGGCTGCCCCAAGCTTGATGAAGGGGATTACAGTGACAAGCTGACGGCGATTATTAAGAACAACAGTATCAAAAGCGTTACAGTCGTCCGCATGGAGGTGCCATGTTGCGGTGGCATTGAAAACTCGGTAAAAAAGGCTCTTCAGGCCAGTGGGAAATTCATTCCCTGGCAGGTAGTGACAATTTCAACCGACGGCAAAATTCTTGATTAACGGGGGATACAAACAATGATAGAAAAAGAGTATAAACTGTCCAAACCTACTGAAAAAGTGATAGAAAAAGTCATATTTGATGAAAACATTCATTATCTACACATGGTGTTTAATAAAGACGAGGGACTGCCGGAGCACTTTTCCAATTCAAACGTGTATATGACCGTTATTAGAGGAAGGCTCTCCATTGGCCTAAATGAACAGGATATTCATGAGTACGAGGCCGGGACTCTGTTAAAAATTCCTTTTCAGACAAAAATGAATGTTAAAAACTTACATCCGGAAAAATTGGAGCTAATCGTCGTAAAGGCGCCCGCTCCAAAAAACTGAGGAGAAAAAATACTGTGATAATTAGCTTGGAAGAGGCTAACGCACGCGAATATGGCTTATCGGCAGTTGTTGGAGTAGAAAATGCTACCAAACTGATAAAAGACAGACAGAGAATCTGCGTACATTGGGAACTGCTTGACAATTCAATCCGTATTTTCAAGATACTCCTGAACTTGTTCATCATTTAAAGTTTGATGAATTTTTATTGTACCTGCATCCAAAGCTTTCTTGTAATACCAGCATTTATAGTTTATTCGTTCAAGTGCTTTTTGCAATTCTAAAATCTGTGTTTCCACAGAATCTTTTCTTTCGAGAAACATTTCATATCTTTCTTTTAGGGTGGTATCACCGAGCTAACTCTAAGAGATAGAATAACTATATCAACGGGTAACACAAATGTCAACGAGGAAGGAGGAATAAGAGATGAAAAAGCAAACAGCAGGCAGAGATGCCCTTGGAGCGTTTGCACCAAAATTTGCCGAAATTAACGATGAGGTGCTTTTTGGACAGGTACATGGTCACGTGAAGATTAATAAGAGAAAGGATGAAAACGATGAATAATTTCGTATATGACATTCCTACAAAAGTGTATTTTGGAGAAAATCAGCTGGGAAACCTGGGAGTTGAATTAAGCAAATACGGCAAAAGGGTGCTTCTTACTTATGGTGGTGGTTCTATCAAGAAGATTGGGCTATACGACAAAATCGTAGAGGAGATTAAAAAGGCGGGATTAGAACTTTATGAATTGTCCGGAATTGCCCCCAATCCAAGAGTATCCTCAGTAAATGCAGGTGCTGATATCTGCAAAAGAGAGAATATTGATGTTCTACTGGCAGTAGGTGGCGGATCTGTGTTGGATTGTACAAAATATATCGGTGCAGCCGCTTATTATGAAGGAGACGCCTGGGATATCAGCCTTCAGAAGACACCTGTAGAAAGATGTCTGCCAATTATCACAGTGCTGACTCTAGCAGCGACAGGATCTGAAATGGATGCCGGCGGAGTAATCAGCAATCCTGAAACGATTGATAAAATCGGTCTGCTTTTTCCGGTCATGCAACCAAAGGTATCGTTCCTCGATCCGACTGCCACCTATACCGTAAATAAATTTCATACAGCCTGCGGTGCTGCAGACATAATAAGTCATGTTCTGGAAGTATATTTTAATATGGATCAGGATCTATATATGCTGGATACTGTGATGGAAGGCCTCATAAAGACTGTAATCAAATATACACCCGTTGCATTGGAAGAACCTGATAATTATGAGGCACGTGCAAACCTGATGTGGACCTCCTCGTGGGCAATCAATGGTTTTATCAATGGTGGGAAACGTCAGGCATGGAGCTGCCATCCAATGGAACATGAGCTATCGGCATTTTATGATATTACACACGGTCTGGGTCTTGCCATTCTAACTCCAAGATGGATGGAATATACGCTGAATGAAAAGACAGTCAGCAAGTTTTATCAGTTTGGCGTTAATGTATTTGAGATTGATGGGTCCTTACCACAAATAGAAGTCGCTAAGAAGAGCATTGGGTTGCTGAAAAAATTCTTCTTTGAGACGCTGGGGCTGCAGAGCACCCTTACTGAAATCGGTATTGATGAGACAAACTTTAAAAGTATGGCTAAAAAAGCAGAAACATTGGGAAGCACAAAATATGCATTCCAGCCTTTAGCAGCTGAAGATATTGAAAATATTTTCAGGATGTGTCTGTAGAAAGGGATCTTTATCAAAAGATTTGTGGTTTTAAGTTTCGGGTAGAGAAACCTATTCGAAAAAAACTTCCTGCTTGCATTTGCTCTTTATTAAGTTTCATTGGGTCGGCTCCTTTCCGGGTGTCAAGGTGACGGTTTGCTGGCTTTTGAGCAGATGATCTCATAGATATTGCAGATCATCTCTATTAATTTAACTCGCTGGCAGCGATGGAAACTGGAAAAGAGGTAAGTCCGGCAGATTCTCGGACAAAAAAAGAGCCGCTAAGAAAGCGGCAAGAACAAATGAAAACTGTAACTCAAGTATAGCATAACTGGAACAGAATGGCAACAAGAAAACGGTGGAGACATGAAGCCTATTAATGGGAGGAATGTAAAATGTTTGCTAGATAAAAAAAACGGACTACGGTGTGGTCCTTAAAGGGAACCATGAGACAAGGCATAATGAAGTTAGGGAAGATGCATGTGTTGATAAAAAACTTAACGGAGGGAACCCAAAATTGGTTTCCATCGTCTGGCAACAAGAAACGGCGAAAACTCCGTCAGACTCTGATTTTCTAAATCTAACAAAATTTCGTTTTCGTTGTAATAGAATAGGCTGATAAAACTAATAATAAACCTGAGTTTTCTATCCATATGCTTTTCTTTTTCAGCATCTCCTTTACGAAAGAGGAAGAAGAAACGCACAAGGAGAATTACTAAAATGTTTAATATTAAAGATAAAGTGCTACTGGGTGCTCTAAGTGGAGCACTGGTTGCTACAGCATTTAACTTGTTAGATTATATTTCTATTACACTAAAAGTAAATAAATGGCATATATGGCAGATAGCAAGTTCGCTGTATTTTCCAAAAGGAGATCTGAATACTGTTCCAGCTTTAGCGTTGGGTGCAATCACTCATACAACTTTAATGGCATTTGCGGGTATAATTATTTGTTATGTCCTATATTATACAGGAAGAGACTTCTATTTGGTAAAAGGAATATTAATATTACTGTTTTTTTGGATAGGATTGTTCGGTGGCGTATTAAGCCTGGGAGTTACGAGCCTCCAACAACCTCTTGGTATTTCAACAAATATTGCTCACATTTTTGGTCATTTTGGTGCAAGTGTTATAATAAGTTATTTGATAGTTAAACTGGCGGATCCTAAAGTATGGAGTAAACCAGTTAATACTGTTAAAATACAAAAAAATATAGAGACAAACTACGTTAAAACAGTTGCTGAAAAACATAAAAAAAAGAAACCTACAGAATAAGCTGACCAGACTACACCATATAGCACCCCCAAAACTATCCTTTTTTTCTTCGAATACATAATCCCAATGGTCCCTAAAATAACTGTTGATTACACTAGACACACTTTACCTATTTCAAGAATTTTCATTCCTTTAACGAGTTAATCATTGAATAATTGTAAAAAGATCTGCTTATAGCCTTCATAGCGACTACAGTGGGCTATGAAACAATGTTTTATTACAACTGCAACTAATAAGCAGCTGTACAGGGCTATAGAGAGGATGGGAAAACATGGCTAAGGATTATTATCAATTTTTAGGAGTAAGTGAAAATGCCACCCAGGAGCAGATAAAGGCTGCCTATCGTAAGCTGGCTTTTAAATATCATCCGGACAAAAATAAAGAAGATCCAACGGCAGCGAAAAAAATGAAGGAAATAAATGAAGCCTATGCCGTTCTTTCTGATCAAGGAAAAAGAAGAGAATATGATACTTATAAAAATAGTTATGGAGCTTTTGCTTCTCAGAAATATAAAGAAAATTATTCCGAAGAAGACATTTTTAGGAACTCAGATATAAACCAAATATTTGATCAGATGTCCCAAATATTCGGTTTTAGAAACTTTGAAGAAATATTTACGGAATTTTATGGTTCCCGTTATCAAACTTATACTTTCCGCCGGCCGGGATTTTTTAGGGGGGAATTTAACTTTTATGGTTTTAGGCCTTTAAAGCATAGAATGGAGAAAGCCTTTGGGGTAAATTTTGCAGAAAGAGGCAGAGACCTCTACGATGTGTTTATTTTAACCCCCGAACAAGCGGAAAAAGGAGGTAAAGTGGAATATTCCTGCCATAAAGGAGGAAGGCATCAAAAAATTATTGTAAAAGTGCCTTCGAAAATAAAAGATGGCCAAAAAATAAGATTAAAAGGGATGGGAGCAGATGGAAAAGGTGGAGGAGAAGCAGGAGATCTATACCTTAAAGTTGAAATTGTAGTTCCTTTGCTGCAAAAAATAAAAAGCTTGTTTAAGCGGAAGCCTTGAACAAAAACAGCTAAAAAAAAAAAGGATTTCCCCTCTATGCTGTAGTATCCTCCCCGCTGAGCCGGGGAATAACAGATTTCTTCCTCTGCCTCTGCAAGCTTTGTATAAAGGCTTATGAGTGCCTGCTGCCGCTCGTAGGTTTCAATACTCATCACAACCATATCACCGACACCGTTTTTAGTAATAAAAACCCGGATCTGCGTAAATTTTCGCTGTAGTATTATTTAAGTCCTTGTTGGGCTTCTTTTTTTTAGGTAGATGGCCAATGCTTTACCACCTTTTTTGCTACACTGTCGTTTATTTTTCGGTAAGAAAAGAAGGTAAAACAGAATATTTGCAGAAAAGGGATATTATGACATGATTATTTAAAAGTTATCGTAATAGAGAGATTTGGAGGTAGTAATATGTTAGGCTCTGGTTTCAGAAAAAAATTATGGGTTATTTTATCTTTTTTTCTTGTTTTGAACCTATTGGCGGTGCCGGTGATAGGGGAGGAGAATGAACAAACTTATCCGAATAATTCGACGATGGATATAAATAATCAAGGCAATTTGCCGCCGACAGTCGCAGAACACATCTACAACGGCGCTGTTGAAATTTTGCCTGAAGATGCACCCCTAAAATATAAAGAGGACGGCAAGAATTTTTCGCCACCTCGTATTGATGATGTCTCATTACAGTTGCAAGAATATGAGAGCTTTGATATACAGATTCAACAGGTTAAAGCTCGTATAAATCCACAAGATCAGCGTTATATCTATGTTTCAGGGACAGTTCTGGGAAATTTTGACCAAGTTTTAATATGGTTCTATCATGTCGAAGAAGGACTTTGGTATTATAATGACAGTACAAACTTTTTATATAACGGAAATTTTAATCGTAACATCGGTCTATTTGATAAAGGAACTTACTATGTAACAGTGGAGGTAATAAAAGGGGAAACATCCTGCGAGGCATGGGCAGATCGGACTGTTGTTATTGAACATTATAACCAAGTCACTTTTTTTATTAATTCATCAGATTACGTTTGCAATGGAGAAGTATTTTCAACGGATGCGGCCCCTATTCTAGACGATGGGCGTGTTTTTGTTTCTGTTAGCTTTGTAGCTGACACTTTTCGGGCAGAAGCTGAATGGAATTCAGTAGCACAAAAGGTAACCCTAACCCGACGGAATAAAATTATTACTATAAGAATTGGTGAATACACCCTTGAGTTAGTTGAAGGTAACAGAGTATTTGTTATGGCAATGGACGTTGCAGCTTTGATTAGAAATGGAAAAACATACCTGCCGTTCCGTTTTATCGCTGAGGCCTTTGGCGCCGAAGTGGAATGGGGTCCTCTTAACGCTCCCATTGAGTGGGTAGCGTTTGTAGACCAGTTTTATTCTCCTTTTGAATTATTGGAAGTAACAAATAGTAATGTTCGTTTTTTTGAAGGGGATGATTATAATGTTCCATTTGAAGAACGCATCTATAAGAATGTATTCCCTTCTACCAGCAGGTATATTTATTTTGAACTAGCTTTAGATTATCCGGAAACTTTTGTAGACATGGATTATCCGTTCACAGCAGTTTATTATACCCCAAATGGAGAAGAACAAATATTCAGTTATTTTTTTATAGATTGGGGTTGGACCTCATCTTATCATAGTGCCGGGTATGGTTATGTAAATATCGGTTATTGGCATCCGGGAACATATACGGTAAAAATATTTGATGGAGGCCATGAGCTTGCCTCGGGTAACTTTACTATATCGTCTGATTTAATTATCGGGGCTCATTCCCTGACCTTTTTTCCTAATTACCTGAGTTATATTCAAGATGGAGAGATTAAAACAGCTGCTGCTGAGCCAACTATTATTTCAAACCCAGTCTCAGAGCAGTTTTTTGTACCGGCAAAAACAGTGGCGGAAGCATATGCGGCAGAGCTTGACCGGTCACCGGAACATGGACCTGCAGAGATCGTAACGTTGAAACGTAATAACTTGCAGGCAACCATGGAATCCGGGTCATCTGTAGTTACAATTTTAGAAGACGGGATTACCCGTTCCATTAATATGGAACAACCACTTTTCTTAAATAATGATGAAATATTTTTATCAGCCCGTGCTGTATCCGGAATTTTTCGTGTATGTGTTAATTTTGATATAAACTCTTTCGAGTGGATAACTTTTGGAAAAGTAGTTACTGTTTATAAACCTGTAACTTCAGCTTTAAGTGTGGCAATAGATAACCATATTAATGCAAAACCCCAGTCCGGACTCAATGAAGCAACAGTAGTCTATGAAACTTCTATTGCTCCCGGCATTACCAGATTTCTCGCTTTGTATGATCTGCTGGAGCAAGATGTCACTGCTATTGGACCTGTTCGCAGTGCCAGGGAGCATCTAGTTAGCCTTGCAACAGGACATGGGGGGAGTTTTGCCCATGCAGGTGGAAGCGGTGAAGCATTATCTATTCTTTCCGGAGTTCCTCTTTTAAACTTCGACGAAATATATGGTGCTGCAAATTACTTTTACCGTGATCCCAGCGGTGCTGCCCCTCATAATCTTTATACAAATACTGAGTCAATCAAAGAAGGAATAAATGATAGCCCTAGAACCTTGCTTCCTTTATCACATCCATGGCCTACAGGAAATATGACGGGTGGCATTGAAGCTAATGCGGCTGAAGTTCGGTTCATTGATCATAACAATGATGTTGAATTTCGCTGGGAAGGAGAGCGTTATATAAGGTATGAAAAAGGGCAGCAAGTGCTACTGGCGGACAGTAATCCGGTGGAAGCCGGAAATATTGTTGTCCTGAAAGCTCCCCATGAAAAAATATATAAGGAGAACCTGCAAGAATGGGTTATTCAAGCTAATGTTATCGGATCAGGGCCGGCCAGTTTTTATCGAGATGGTATGGTTTGGGAAGGAAAGTGGGAAAAAACCAATCACAGCGAACCATTCTCTTTTACGGTTGGTAATGATCCCATGGTTTTTGCGACAGGTAATATATGGATTTTAATAGCAAGCAGCAACACCTACTCTCTGATAATGCAAACTTATGGTCAGGGGTCTACTCAACCTGATGCAGGGACTCATTGTATTCTGGAAAATGAAATTGTTAAGTTAACGGCAGTTCCAGATGAAGGCTGGCAGTTCCAAAAGTGGGTTATCAATGACTCTGAATACTCGACAGATAGTGTTGAAATAAACATGGATTCAAACAAAACAGTTAATGCCTACTTTATACAAAATAATAGCCAAGACGAATGCTTCATTGCCACTGCTGCTTATGGTTCAAAACTTAACCCTGCTGTAGCTCTTCTCAGGCAGTTCAGGGATGCAAAACTCATGACAAACATTCCGGGCCGAAAGTTTGTAAGCTTTTATTACAACATTTCTCCCCCAATCGCAAAATATCTTGCAAAAAATACAATCCTGAAGTGGCTGTTTCGTATTGTTCTTTTACCGGTAATTGCGGCTGCATATTTACTGATGAATCCCAGGCTATTATTTTTTATTATGATGGGTTGCGTTGCGCTATTTTGGTGGATGAGGTATCGAAGGGCCGTTTATAAATAGCGGTAATGAGGTATGCCTGGAGATGGAAGAAAAACTCATAGCTCTCTGTGGGATGAAATGCAGGGTATGTGTAAGTTGTTCAGCTCGATTACGCTTTCATAAACCATGAAAAGATCGATATTATAATGTAACCTTTTTAGAGTAGTGAGTGTCTAACAATATGAAAGATAATTTAAAGGGAGGTATCTAATTTGAAAAAGAAAATTGTAGCACCATGTGGCATTGATTGTTTTAACTGTGAAATCTTTGAGGACAATGTAACAGATGAATTGCAAACCAGGTTATCGGCAATGACCCAAGTACCCAAAGAAATGATAACCTGTAAGGGCTGCATCGACGGCAATATCTGCTTGCTCTTAAAAATACAAGGTAAGAACTGTAAGACTTCCGATTGTGCCAGGGAAAAAGGAGTGGATTATTGTTTTGAATGTGATATGTTTCCTTGTCAATATTTGATGCCGCTTGCTGATGGGGCGGATAAATTTCCGCATAATATGAAACTGTATAACCTTTGTTTAATGAAAGAAATAGGCGTCGAGGCCTGGACGGAAAAAGCAGGGGATATTAGAAAAACTTATTATACAAAAAAGCTGGAAATTGGTGAAGGTGGAAGTTAACTAATAAAAAATCGTTAAATGAACATTACTATAATATGCGACTTTGGCATGAAAAACTAATTTCATCGCTACCGCGTCAACAGTTGCTTGGCTTGCACAGGGAATGCTGTGCGCTTAGAGGACTTTTCTGGGGAAGAAAACACAAAGTAGTTGAATATGTGTTTCGCTATAATCCCGGTTACCTTGTTGCATATCATACTAAGGTTATGAAGGAGATGCAAAAACGCGGTTATAGAGTTGATGAAACATGGTTTAACCCTCTTTACAGAGGCAAAAGATGTAATCCTTATCAAGATCCGGATTTAATCATAACTGTAAAGGCCTGCCCGGTTTATTCCGAGCATGACGATGCTTATCTTCAAGAATGCCTGGATAATTTAGCAAGAAAGGGTATCGAAATTCAAGTTCGCCCGTAAGTATTTTGGATACAGGGTATAATCTGCGTGGCCGTCTGCTGTCAGTTGTGGCGTGGAGATGTATCGAAAGATCTGAGAGAAGCTGCAGTTATTATACCCCATAACAGGCTTCCGATAATAATTGAAACTGTTGTTCCGGTCGCGTGGTTATTGAGAAAGGGAACTTGGAAAATAATTGGAATGGAAATAAAAAGGAATCCGGAGATAAAGCCAAACAAGGCTCCTTTCAGCAAATATCGTTCTGAGGTAATCAAGGGCATTAAATAGGCGACAATAATTCCAATAACTGCAGACCAGATAATATGAGCAAAAAGAGCAGTAACTAGTTCAACCGTGTTCGCAGGGACATTCCCAAAGAGCAAAACCGAAGCCCAGTCTAAGAACCGAAGTTTGGCGTAATTTAGCCCGTAAGAAATAAAGCTCCAGATATTCATGATGATGGCGCCGTATGTTCCGGCAATGAAGCCTCTTGAAAACCTGTCCATAAGAGCATACTCCTCAAATCAACGTAACTTATTTTATGTTAGCCTGCATAATTTAATACAATTTATTGATTAAGTAAAATTTGGATAAAACAGCAAAGAATTTCACAACCTCCACCACTAAAAAAATCGGGGTTCTTACGAACCCCGATAAACATTTGAGATAGGTAGCAATAGCTTTAACGATCAAGTAATCTTTTACGCAACAAGCTTTTCATCCGGTAAGTAAGCCGTTAGTAATTTAGTATAGCTTGTTTGAAAGCATTCAAGGAAGACGTCTCGTCTGTTCAATAATTTCCCGTGCCTTTAAAAGAGCATCTTGAGGTATGGAAACTTTTTTATAGCGGTCGCTGTAAGGGCCCTCCGGTCTGGCCGTAGCATCAAATCCTATTTTGGTGGCTTCTCCATCTTCGGCAGACGGGTCTATAACATAACCCTCCATATTATGCAGGAAGACAAGATCGCGGGAGCCCTGGAAACGGGTCGCCAGTGCCCATAACACCTCCCGGGGGTTATGAATATCCACATCTTCATCAACCACGACAACATGTTTCAGACGCCTGTCCAGATTAAGCGCCAAATGGATCAGACGACGAATTTCTTTCCGGGGAAGCGATTCTGCTACTTTAATAACACCCTGGAAGGTCAGGGCGCCCGGCAAGAAGAACACATCTAAAACCCCGGGGACAAGTCTCTGGAATTCCTGCCACAATTCGGCTCCGCTGAAAGTTGAAATTATGATATCGGTTTCAGTGCCCCAGGGAGGTATAATGGAAAGGATAGGCCCGTTTCTGTAAGTCAGAGTTTGAACTTCCATTACCGGACTTTCACCCTCAAAATAATAGCCTGTGGCTTCACCAAAAGGACCATCTGTTTTCCTTATACCCGGCAACAGTTGTCCCTCCAGGATAATTTCCGCCAGCGCGGGAACCATCAGATCGACAACTTTAGCTTCCACCAGAGGTACCGGGCGTCCGGCCAGGCCGCCGGCCAGGTGAACCTTGCTCTTTATTCCTTTCTTTAAGGGTACGGCAGCCGCAAGCATTTCGGCAGGATGAAGCCCCAGGGCCACGGCAACTTGTAGTGGCTTGCCTTCCTGCTCAGCCTTGTGAAAATATTCGGACAGTGGCGGATTGGAGAGAAATACAGTTATATGGTTTTTATCTTGTAGCTGCATTCTGTGAATCCCGATGTTCTGTTCACCTGTGAGGGGGTCACGGGATATGAGAATGCCTGCTGTCATAAATCGTCCGCCATCACCATCGTGAAAGAGTGGAGCGGGCAGGAAAGATAAAAGATCCAGTTCTTTGTCCACGATATTTTCCTGCGCAGGAGCAGGTCCGTCCCAAACTACCGGGTCCAGCGAATTGAAACGTTTTTTAAGATAGGTATCTCGCAGCTCATCAACCTTGCATCCCAGAGCCAGGGCCATCTTTCTGCGGCTTGCCAGCAGGTTGCCGATGACACTCCTCTCAGGGTATCCCTTTATATTCTTAAAATGAACCGCTGGACCACCCTGTTCTCCGAGGACTTCATTTAAAACCGCTGTAATCTCGTAGCGAAGATTTACTTCTTCCGTTACTTCCAGGAGTTCGCCCCTTGTTCTTAATTCTGTTAAATAACTGCGCAGATCTACTTCCATTATTCTTGAGTCTCCTTTCCTCTTGCCTCAAAAGCAGGCCTTTTTTATTCCATAATTCCTAATGTATTTCCTTAGGGTATTTCTATATTAATCTAAATATTCCTGCAAATATTATTGCTACAGCAAAAATTTGCTTATTTTACTAAATGCTAATTTACCCTTGGCTTTTATATACGCCCGGCACTTTGCCCGAGCGCTCCAAACGTCCCGAGCGCTCGCCAAAATCATCTCACGGCTAAACTATCTTTACGCCAAGAGTTTCCTTCATTTCCTTTAAGGCAAAGGCATGCGCCTTGTCATCAAAGGATGCTACGCAGTTTTTTCTTACCGTTACATCATATTGTCTCATGCGGGCATCAGCAGCAGTGTAAAGAATACAAATTTGAGTGCAAACGCCGGCCAATTCCAGCTTTGTTACTCCCAGTTCTCGTAGCGTCAAATCCAGATCAGTGCCGTAAAAAGCGCTGTAACGCCGTTTGAAAACGAGGAATTCATCTTTCCGGGGTGCGAGAGCATCTACTACTTCGCCACCCCATTCACCAGCCAGGCAGTGTGGAGGAAACATCTTAAATTCAGCATCGTGCTGAAGGTGTCTGTCCATAATATAAATTACCGGGTTTCCTTGCAGTCGCCATTCCTCTAATCTGGCGGAAATATTTTGAATTATTTCCTTTGAATCTCCAATATAAAGAGCACCCCTACTGTCCAAAAAATCACGGAGCATGTCAATAATTAAAAGAGCCTTGTTCATAAAATATTAGTCCTCCTAATCTCTTTTCTGTAAAGCAATTATCATCATACAATTATTGTCCCACATTTAAGTTACAAGTCCAATCTTTTTTGGTATTATATTATAGGTTTATAATAGTTTAAACGGATGATAAAAAATTTACAGCATATTTTGATGAAAAAAATTATATTCGAATTGAGGTGTTCACGGTGTTTGAGGAGAAGAAGTGCCCCGAATGCGGCTGTGAAGAAATAGGTAAAGGCAAGCTCTCCGGTTATGCGAATTTAGCGCCGGTGGGAAAATTCTTTTCCATGGGCAGCGCAATACTGGCGGATGTCTGCACAAACTGCGGCCTGATCATCAGGCTGCGTGCTGAAAAGCCGGATAAATTTAAAAGCTGATTTTCCAAAAGTTTATTTATGTTCCAAAGGGAAAAAAACCGCAGCCGTACGCGACTGCGGTAACATAAAAAAACAACAAACTTCCTGTTTTTTATCTTTTCGCCCTATAATACATTTTCTTTAATGCTTTATTTTATGGGCTGATACTCTTAGTCGGATGATGGCTTTTTTCAAAGCAATTTCGGCCCGATGAATATCCAGTCCAGGTAGCTTTTCGTGAAGCCTTTTTTCAGCCCTTTCTTTCGCGGCGGCAGCTCTTTCATCATCTATTTCTTCCGGTTTTTCCGCTGTGTCCGCCAATAAAGTTACTTTATTATGGGCAATTTCCATCAACCCGCCGCCTATTGCCAGTTCGTGGGTTGCATTGTCCTGCCGGTATTTAAAGATTCCTGGAACGAGGGCTACGATCATGGGGGCATGGTTCGGCAGGACTCCAAGGTAACCTTCCACGGCCGGCGCAACCAGCGATTCAACTTCCCCGCTCAGCAGGGTCCTGGCCGGGGTCACTACATCCAGCTGCAGGGTCTTGGCCATGCTTTATCCCCCCATTTTGCGTGCCTGTTCTACTGCATCATCAATAGTCCCGACCATCAGAAACGCCGGTTCAGGAAGATGGTCATGCTTTCCTTCGATGATCTCCTTGAATCCCCGGACTGTTTCTTTGACAGGCACATATACTCCCGGTGTATTGGTATACTGTTCCCCCACGAAGAAAGGCTGGGAGAGAAAACGCTCGATTCGGCGGGCCCTGACAACAGTCTGTTTGTCTTCTTCACTCAGTTCTTCCATCCCCAGGATGGCAATAATATCTTGCAGTTCCTTATAGCGCTGAAGTATTCTCTGGACATTTCTTGCCGTTTCATAGTGTTCCTGGCCCAATATCTCCGGGTCAAGGATACGTGAAGAGGAATCCAACGGGTCCACGGCAGGATAAATACCTTTCTCCACGATCTGCCGCGAAAGCACCGTGGTGGCATCAAGGTGACTGAAGGTTGTCGCGGGCGCGGGGTCTGTCAGGTCGTCTGCAGGTACGTAAATAGCCTGAACGGAAGTAATGGAACCTTTTTTCGTGGATGTAATCCGCTCCTGCAGGTTCCCCATTTCCGTAGCAAGCGTCGGCTGGTATCCGACAGCCGACGGCATCCTGCCCAAAAGAGCGGAAACTTCGGAACCGGCCTGAACAAAACGGAAAATGTTGTCGATGAATAAAAGGACATCACGGCCCGCCATATCGCGGAAGTATTCCGCCATCGTCAGTCCTGCCAGTCCCACACGCAGCCGGGCTCCGGGCGGCTCGTTCATTTGGCCGAAAACAAGTGTTGTTTTATCGATAACGCCGGACTCTTTCATCTCCGTCCAGAGGTCGTTGCCTTCCCTGGTCCGTTCGCCCACACCGGCAAAAACGGAAAACCCGCCGTGTTCATAAGCAATATTGCGGATCAATTCCTGGATAAGCACGGTTTTACCCACACCTGCGCCTCCGAAGAGACCGATCTTGCCGCCTTTGGAATAGGGACAAAGAAGGTCGATTACCTTTATACCCGTTTCCAGGATTTCCGTCGAAGGCTGCTGGTCCACAAAAGGCGGAGCCGGACGGTGAATGGGCCATTTTTCCTGAATTTCTACCGGCCCCTGTTCGTCAATTACTTGTCCGAGAACATTAAAGATACGTCCCAGCGTATTATTACCCACAGGAACGGTAATGGCTTCTCCCGTATCAAGCGCCGTCATCTCGCGGCGCAGACCGTCCGTGGAGGACATCGCTACACAGCGCACCACATTGTTGCCCATGTGTTGGGCTGCTTCCATAGTTATATCAATATTCTCTTTTTCATCTTTTATGGTGACGGCATTATAGATTTCCGGCAGTTTGCCTGCCGGAAACTCGATATCTATCACAGGTCCGATTACCTGAATAACTTTTCCGGTGGTACCCACTTTCTTAAACACCTCCTGTGCCTATATTGTTCTACTGCGCATTAAGGGAGTTAGCCCCGCCTACTATCTCCGTAATCTCCCGTGTGATGTCGGCCTGGCGGGCTTTATTGAAGGAAAGAATAAGTTTCTCGATCATTTCGCCCGCATTATCCGTGGCGGCATGCATGGCCGTCATACGAGACCCGTGCTCACCCGCTTTGGCTTCCATCAAGGCCTGAAAGACCTGGTTGTCAAGATATTGGGGAATCAACATTTCCAGGACTTTTTCCGGTGTAGGTTCATAAAGGTAATCGCTTTGGCCCTCTTGCTCCTTTTGGTCGGGGGAGAGGGGAACCAGCTGTTTGATAACCGGCTTTTGCTGTGCAAGAGAAACAAACTCCTGGTAAACAAGATAGATTTCGTCAAATACTCCTTCCAGAAACAGTTTTACGACCAGACCCGAAATCTGTTTGGCTTCGGCAGTAGTGGGCGTATCATTGATGCCGATAAATTCCCCGTGCAGCTTTCTATCATTGCGCACCAGGTAGTCTCTCCCTTTGCGTCCCACGGCAATAAAGCCCTTTTGTTCTTTTTCATGGCGGGCTGCCTCTGCTTCAGCCTTCCGGATTAAATTGGCGTTGTAACCGCCGGCCAGTCCCCTGTCGGCTGTTATGAGAATAAAACCCACCGTTTTGACCTGCCTTTTTATCAGAAAAGGATGGGTCCCTTCCCTGGCCGAGGCCACTATCCGGCCGAGAACTTCTTCCATCTTCTCCGCATAAGGGCGCGAAGCCGTAACCGCGCCCTGCACCCTGTTTAGTTTAGCCGCAGAGACCATTTCCATGGCTCTGGTAATCTGCTGCATATTCTTTACGCTGTGGATACGGCGCTTAATATCGCGTACTCCCGGCATTCCTTCACCACCTTTGTTCCCGCGTCACCGCGGCTTTTCCTTAGGCCCCGTTTGACGGCAGGCTGTCCGTTTATGTCATGGTCAGGCCAAAAAAGAGTTTTTATACTCTTGAATGGCAGCTTTTAACCGGTCCTCGACCTCCGGTTGAAGCACCTTCTCCTTCTTGATACCTGCCAAAACTTCCTGGTAAACGGTTGAGTGCAGATATTTGAGCAGGCCGCTCTCAAAATCCTTAATTTTATCCAGTTCTATATCATCGAGATAGCCGTTAACAGCACAATAAATAACGACAACTTGTTCTTCCACCGGCATCGGCTGGTACTGGCTCTGTTTAAGAATTTCCATGGTCTTCTGCCCCCGGTTAAGGCGTGCCTGGGTAGCCTTATCAAGGTCGGAACCCAGCTGGGCAAAAGCAGCCAGCTCGCGGTACTGAGCCAGGTCCATACGTAAGCGGCCGGCAACCGTTTTCATAGCCTTTATCTGGGCATCGCCGCCGACCCTGGATACGGAGATCCCTACGTTTACGGCAGGCCGGAACCCCGAATAGAAAAGGTCGGAGTCCAGGAATATCTGACCGTCGGTTATGGAGATAACGTTGGTAGGTATATACCCGGAAACATCGCCCGCCTGGGTTTCGATAATGGGCAGTGCGGTTAGGGAGCCGCCTCCCATAGCGTCGTTCAGCTTGGCGGCTCTTTCCAACAATCTGGAATGAAGATAGAAGACATCTCCGGGATAGGCTTCGCGTCCGGGCGGTCTGCGGAGAAGGAGGGAGAGTTCGCGGTAAGCCACCGCCTGCTTAGAAAGGTCGTCGTAAATAACCAGCACATCTTTGCCGTTATACATAAATTCCTCGCCCATAGCGCAGCCGGCATATGGCGAGAGATAAAGGAGCGGGGCGGGCTCGCTTGCTGTGGCAGCCACGACTATGGAATAATTCATAGCGCCGGTAGACTCTAATCGTTGCACGACGTTAGCCACAGTGGAAGCCTTCTGTCCTATTGCCACGTAGATACAGATTACATCCTGCCCTTTTTGATTTATGATTGTATCTACCGCCAGGGCTGTCTTCCCCGTTTGGCGGTCACCGATGATCAGCTCGCGCTGGCCCCGGCCGATGGGGATCATGGAATCTATGGATTTAAGTCCTGTCTGGAGAGGCTGATGGACCGATTTGCGGTACACAACACCAGGAGCATTCGCTTCAATGGGTCTATACTTGTCGGTTTGAATAGGTCCTTTCCCGTCAATTGGTTGTCCCACGGCATTGACGACACGGCCGATCAGAGCGTCGCCGACAGGGACCTGAACTATTCTCCCGGTGAGTTTGACCTCATCGCCTTCTTTGATCTGTTTATAGGGTCCAAGGACAACACACCCTATGTTATCCTCTTCCAGGTTGAGAACCATGCCGAATACGTCGCCGGGCAGCTCCAACATTTCACCGGCCATAGCCTTGCTCAAACCGTGGACCCTGGCCACACCGTCGGCAACCTGGATAACAGTGCCCACATTGGCCACTTCAATCTGTGTTTGGTAATTCTCGATCTGCTTTTTCAGGATCGAACTTATCTCTTCCGGTCTGATGTCCGTTCTGATGCCCATATTATTTTATCACCCCAATTCCTTTCAACTGCGACTGCCCAAGGCGGTTTTTTAAGAGCGAGAGCTTTTTCGTCACGCTGCCGTCGATGACAGTATCGCCGATGCGGACCACGATGCCGCCAATCAGGGAAGTGTCGATCACGTTTTTTAAGCGCACTTTTTTTCCGGTGGCTTTGGCCAGCCTTTGTGCAAGTTGACGAAAGTCCTTATCAGTAAGTGAAACGACTGATCTGACCTCCGCATCGATGATATTTCCGGCCTGGTCCGCATATTTTTTGTATTCTTCGATGATTTCCAGAAAAAAGTTTTCCCTTCTTTTATCCAGGATCAGAAATAGAAAATCTGAGACCAGCGGGTTGAGCTTCCCCGCGATCAGTCCTTGTAAGACTTTTTTCTTATCCTCCGGCCTGACCTGCGGATTGTCCATGAATTCCTTTAAATGCGGTTCGCCCAGGAATAGCTTGCGAAATTTATCCAGTTCTTTTTCGTATTCCTCCAGAGCCCCGCGTTCAACAGCGATCATCAAAAGGGCCTGGGCATAGCGTCGCGGTACCGTACGGTTAATCACGAGACATCCCCTGCCTTTTGCACAAACTCCCGGATCATTTTTTCATGGTCCTGGACCTGTAATGATCGCTCCAAAACTTTGCCTGCAGCCATAACCGCCAGAGAGGCCACCTCATTCCGCAACTCGGCCTTGGCCTTTTCTTTTTCCAGGCCAATTTCCTCCCGGGCCTTCTTCATGATTTGTGCTGCTTCATCCTTGGCATCCTGAATAATACCCGACTTTGATTCTTCGGCAAGCCTGGCGGCCTTGCCGATAATCTCCCGGGCTTCTTCTTTGGCATTTTGCATCTGCCGGGAATATTCATCTTTCATTTTAGCCGCCTCGCTGCGTTCGGCATCAGCTTCGTCAAGGCGGTTTTGAATCTGCTGCTTCCTGGCGTCCAACATGCCCAGGAGAGGTTTGTATAAAAATTTATTTAGAATGACTACCAACACTAGAAAGTTGATGATAGCCCAAATCATGTCATGAATACTAATATTCATAGCATATCCCCCTTTTAACTTGCTAAAGCAAGGGATTAACAAAATTAACAGGATTCTTCGTTATATTTTTCCATAAAGCAGGAAAGCGATTAAGAGACCGTAAATTGTCAAAGCTTCCATAAAGGCCAGGGAAAGAATTAAGGCGGTACGGATTTCTCCGGCAGCTTCGGGTTGTCTGGCGATGGACTCCATTGCTTTTCCGGCGGCCAAACCCTGGCCTATCCCCGGGCCGATGGAGGCAATGGCAACGGCCAACGCGGCAGCGATAGCAATTATACCTGACATGCAATTAACCTCCTTTCAGTGGTGTACTGATAACCTGACTTGTCTTTTGGAACCGGAGAACCCTCGGTTCCGGTATGCCAATAAAGCTGCATGCGCTCAGTTCATGGTTTTGGAAGGCTGCGCTCCCTGTCTAATGTTGTTCCGCGGTGGCCATGGATATATAGAGCGTTGCCAGCATGGTAAAGACAAAAGCCTGGACCAATCCGAAAAGTATCCCCAACAACATCATGGGAATGGGCAAAAAGAGCGGGATCAGGGCAAAAAGGCTGGCTACCACCATTTCCTCACCAAAAACGTTGCCGTATAGACGCAAAGAGAGCGACAGCGGCCTGACAAATTCTTCAATGATGTTCAGCGGCAGAAGGAAAGGGAACGGTTGGACAAAATGCTTGAAATATTTGATACCTTTCGTCTTCAGCCCATAATAGTGGGTAGCAAAAAACACGACCACCGCAAACCCCGCCGTTACACTCAGCGTGCTGGTTGGTGCCTGCAGGCCGGGAAGATGTCCGGCACCGGGTAAGAGTCCCGCATAATTGGATGCCAGTATTAGAATGAAAAAGCTGGCAAGCAATGGAAAATAGCGTTTTGCCAGTTTTTCATCGCCCATAATCGGGGTAAGAAGTTCCAATATACTTTCCAAAACGAACTCGAGGAAGTTTTGGAGACGGCTTTCCGGTACTTTATTCATTCTTTTTGTCGCAAGATAGGAAAACAAAATAATAAGGACCATGAGCCCCCACATGGTTGTAACTACACTGGATACTTGCAGTCCAAATATGGAGAAAAGGGCCTGGCTGTGTTCCGCTCCATGTTCCGCAGCTTCCGCGGCATAAGCAGGTGTCGCGAAAAACATCTTTAACTCACCCCTTTCTTTGCTTGTTTGTTTCTTTCTTTATCTGATGTCCCACTGCTCAAGCCGGCTTTTTAAGAGTAGAGCTTTTTTGTGTTACGCTGCCGTCTATTTACATTAGCACGGTTAATCACGAGACATCCCCTGCCTTTTGCACAAACTCCCGGATCATTTTTTCATGGTCCTGGACCTGTAATGATCGCTCCAAAACTTTGCCTGCAGCCATAACCGCCAGAGAGGCCACCTCATTCCGCAACTCGGCCTTGGCCTTTTCTTTTTCCAGGCCAATTTCCTCCCGGGCCTTCTTCATGATTTGTGCTGCTTCATCCTTGGCATCCTGAATAATACCCGACTTTGATTCTTCGGCAAGCCTGGCGGCCTTGCCGATAATCTCCCGGGCTTCTTCTTTGGCATTTTGCATCTGCCGGGAATATTCATCTTTCATTTTAGCCGCCTCGCTGCGTTCGGCATCAGCTTCGTCAAGGCGGTTTTGAATCTGCTGCTTCCTGGCGTCCAACATGCCCAGGAGAGGTTTGTATAAAAATTTATTTAGAATGACTACCAACACTAGAAAGTTGATGATAGCCCAAATCATGTCATGAATACTAATATTCATAGCATATCCCCCTTTTAACTTGCTAAAGCAAGGGATTGACAAGGCTATTGGGTCCGGGTGGAGCTTAACGCCGCTAAGCTCCACCCGGAGCAGGAGGAGTATTGGCGGCGGTCAGCCGGCGGACCATTTCGGGGACGGCTTGCAAAGAAGCGTCCGTCCTCCACCCACAAGTTCGTTATATTTTTCCATAAAGCAGGAAGGCGATTAAGAGACCGTAAATTGTCAGAGCTTCCATAAATGCCAGGGAAAGAATTAAGGCGGTACGGATTTCTCCGGCAGCTTCGGGTTGTCTGGCGATGGACTCCATTGCTTTCCCGGCGGCCAAACCCTGGCCTATTCCCGGGCCGATGGAGGCAATGGCAACGGCCAATGCGGCAGCAATAGCAATTATACCTGACATGTGAATAACCTCCTTTCAGTGGTGTTTTGATAACATGGCTTGTCTTTTGAAACTAGAGAATCCGGTTCCAGTATGATAATACAGATGCATACGCTCGGTTCATGGCTTAGGCAGGCTGCACTCCCCGGCTGCAAAAAATGTTTAAATCATCCCTTTTTTTGCTTGTTTCGTAAAAAATATTTTAAGAATAAAACGTTTTTATTAAGAGTAAGACCAATAGCCGCGGCTACAAGCATAGCCGTATTCTTATATACCAGAAACAGGACGGCAAGATTGAGGAGATAACGGATGCCGTACCTGAGCATAATAATATTTCTTTCTTTTGCAGGAGTTAATTCTTCCGCCTTTTTCATTCCCTGCATCAAGATGAAATTATTGAGAAAAGAAACTGCTGTTCCAATGACAAGACCGATTAAAGCTGAAACCGTCCACTCCGGCAAACAGACCACCCCGTTTTCTTAACCTCCCGGGTCTAACTTGTTTTCATCATTATCCCCGGAATTGTCATCCAGTGTCTTCAATTCTACAAATAACCGTTTGAAAACCGTTGCGATGGCAAGCAGAATTCCTAACAACATAAAAACAGGGGCGGTATTAAGACGGTTATCTAACCACCTACCCCCCTGAAAAAGTAGATATACCGTAATAGCCATTGTCAGACCGAAGCTGATCGCAAAGTTTAAGTATTTATAAGATGGTTTTTGTTTAAAGCCCATAGGCTAACTCCATTTAAATTAAATTATATTAAATTTTGTTTGAAAAAACCAGGGTTTATACAAAAGAACGCTGTATACAGTTATTTTTTAATAATTGTTTTTTTTTAGTTTTCTTTAATTCCAGGTCCAAATATTAATTTAACACAACGGTTGAATATAACAAGCTCATTTTGAAAAAATTTTGTTCTCTTTTTGAAGTTGAGGCATTATTTTTCTTTCGAGTATGGCTTGACAAATATGTTTAGCAGCTATATGCTATCTACATAATGAACATGAAATTTAGGGACCGAACTAAGATCAGCTATACCTTTTTAAGAGTAGTCACAAAGCTTACTAAGATTGACAGGAAAACACGGTATTACGGAACGGATCAACCTTTGTATGAAGCAGAAATTCATATGATTAAATCTATCAAAGAGAATGAGGGCATTCATGTAACCGGTTTGGCAGATATGCTAGGCGTAACGAAAGGAGCGGTTTCACAGATTATTATGAAACTTGAGCGTAAAGGCATGATTATCAAGGATACCGATCCTCACAACCTGTCAAGGCTTATATTACGGCTGACGCCAAAAGGTAAAACCGCGCATTTGCACCACGAAAAGCTACATCAGGAATTTGATGACCTTTTTAACGCTGCTCTCAAAAATGCCACAGAGGAAAACAAGACATTTTTAAAAAACTTTTTAAACTCGATGGAGGAAAACATCGATTTTTTTGAAAAGGGAGATCATCCTTAATTCCAATGACCAAAAACTGTTTGGGATTGAGGGTGTTATTTGGGCGCAACCTGCTGCAGATTTGTTGACTGTTGCTTTAACTACGGTTTTCTCACTCGGGTTGAGGAAAAAATTAAAGGCTATGAACGCGGAAACTTCTCCGGCGATATGATCAACAATAGGAATCCTGCGATGTTATTGCCGTCCCGAAGTAACCGATGAAATGTTACGTAAAAACAGAGAGACGGTGAAGCCTTCCGGCTGCACCGTCTCCTTATCTTTTTTTTCTTGGCTTATTCCGCTAACTGGGATCAATGACAGTGCCCATGAAGAGGATGGTATCTGTTTCTTGATCGTGAATGAGGAAAAAGAAAGGACGGTCTGCCTTCATATTAAAACTGGTTGCCGGAGCGCCTGTCAATCTCATTTCTACGGAAGTGGCTGCTGCCGCTTCAGTTCCTTTTTCATCAACCTCAATAAAGGCCTTATGCTTCACTTCACTGATAAAAAGTCTCGGATTTTCTTCCCAGGAAACCATATTAAAGAAATCAGCCCTGTCCCGGTCAAAAGCAATTTCCATCCCCAGAGCTTTGAGGACTTCATTTAAAGATTTCTCATATTCCAGGGAAAACTTGGGGAGGTAAAAGCTTCCTTCTGCCGGACTGAAGACATTACGCCATTGCCCCCAGTTTTTACCGGCAAAAGTATGGAAGAATTCCTGCAGACTGGAATTCTTCGCCGGCAGAAAAACATACATAGCTATCTTTTCTTGCTCACCGTATGGAAGTCGAACAGCCTGAAAAGCTTCTTCCTCGTAATAAGCCAATTCCCCCGAACGGAACATAAACGGTACCGTTTTTACTTCATCTCCGGGAAGATAAAAATTGTCGTTGCGGGTGTCTTCTTCGTCAAAGGCTTCGCTCCACTCTCCTTGGAAATAGATGGCGTTGATTAAAAAGAGGACGGTTAAAGGGTCGATGGGCGGTTCGATAAGATCCTCAATAAGCCCGTCAGTGCATTCACTGACATACTTGTTTATTCTTCCGGCTGCTTCGGGAGAATTGAAATCCAGTTCACTGATGGAAGCATGGTAATATGCTTCGTTGCGTTCAACAAATTCGGGGTCAAATTGCATTCCTTCACGCATCCAGAGGGAATTGGCCATGCGGAGCTTCACAGAAGGGTCTAAATGCTGGAGCATGTAGAGCAAGGCCTGATTGTTTTCATTAAACCTTTCCAGTTCAATTCCCTCAATTCCCAGAACATCCGCCATCGCTTCCTGAGTTTCCTCCCGCGCGCCGTTATAGGTCATGGCCAGGGCCAGGGCAATACTTGTGGGAGAGATAATGATTCCCTTGTTTTCTTCCAGGAGCCCGGCAAACAATTTCATCCCCAATTGGTTGGCTGAGCCGGAAAGAGCCGGATCAAATGAATTAAGCACTTCTTCTTTTGGCTTGGGCATCATATTTTCTTCACCCCTTACTGTTCCCCGACAGCCTGATGCAAGAAGACTAAGGGCCAACAGGAATAACATCATCACTGTCAACAGGCGACGGCTTCTTTTCATTTTCATTTTCCCGTATCCTCCTTTGTTAATTCGCTGCTTATTTCTACTCTAAGGACGCCGGGACAAAGAAAATGGTTCCTTTTGCATGTAAAACATATTTTTACATGCAGATATCCCTTGACATTAACGTTACGTAAAGGTGTAAAGTAATTGTATCAGGAGGCGGAAGATGGAATATACAGTGAAAAAGCTGAGCCGGATGGCTAATGTCAGCGCCAGGACGCTGAGATATTATGATGAGATAGGAATTCTTAAGCCGGCTGGAATTAACTCGTCAGGATATCGTATCTACGGTCAGGCCGAGGTTGACAGGCTGCAGCAGATTCTTTTCTACCGGGAGCTTGATGTCAGTCTGGAGAGTATTAAAGAAATAATAGCTGCGCCCTCCTTCGATCGCGTCAAAGCACTGAGAGGACACCGTGAAAAGCTTCTTGAAAAAAGAGAGCGATTGGATTTGTTGATTAATAGTATTGACAAAACAATTGCCTCCATTGAAGGGAGAATTACCATGACTGATCCGGAAAAATTTGAGGGTTTTAAACAAAAATTGATTAATGACAACGAAAAAAAGTATGGTGACGAAATTCGTCAAAAATATGGTGACGAAGCTGTTAATAAATTGAATGAGAAGCTGAAAAGTATGACACTGGAACAATATGACGAGGCTGTGAAGCTTGGAAAGGAAGTTATGGAAATGCTTCATGCCGCCTTTAAAACAGGTGACCCCGGCAGCGAATTGGCCCAAAAAGCGGCGGATCTGCATCGCCGGTGGCTAAGCTGTTATTGGGACAGCTACACCAAAGAAGCTCATGCGGGAGTTGCACGGATGTACGTGGATGATGAAAGATTTACAGCCTATTATGATAAGAAACAACCCGGGTTGGCGGCATTTTTGCGGGATGCAGTCCTCATCTATACGGGAAGAATAAATGATTTGAACAGTAATGAAAACCAATAGTACTCGGGAAGACAGGAAAACTTCGGGTTGTATCAATTTATGGCTCCAGCAAGGCGAAACCGCTCTTTTCATCTAAAACGCGCTTGCTGTCAACGCCCAGAATTTCACACATGATTACTTCTCCTACCAGCCAGGTTTTTACGCCCGGTCTCAGGCATCCGGCAGTTGTCTGGCCGGAACGTCCCAGGGCTGCGTGCAGATGGAGTTTTGATCGCCCCTCTTCATCAGGGGCGATTATTCCTGTGCCCACCACTTCGTGAGCCCCATCCACCGGCAACAGAATCGGATCAGGGGGTATTTCATCCGATCGGCGGGGACCGACGACAACATTACCTGATCCTACGGCGCCGATTATTGTTACAAACCCTACTTTAATATCCTTTTTTTGAGCAAATTCCTCCAGGCAGGAGGGCACAACATCGCCGTCCTCCAGCCGGATGACAAATATGCGGCCTATTTTCCCTTCAGTTGCTTTCATTGATATTAACCTCCGCTTAGCATCGTATTCTTTTCTTTATATTGTAACATGCCGGAAGCATTTCCGGAAGATCATGGTTCCCGTGCCGGGACGCCATTAATAAACGGTTGACAGTACTTGAGATCATTACTATAATGAAAGCGTTGCAGTATTGCCATTAAGCACGGAAGGAGTTGCTGAAATGTCGGTAAAATTTGTTGAGGTGATCTCCGACTAATTAAATAGGGCACAGATATGCAAAACGGCTTTAAGGCTTAATTGTTCCATGTGCTTTTAATAAGCCTTATTAAGCTTTATTTTGTGTTTTCTGTGCAGACTTCTTTCGAGCAACCTGAATCGTGTGTCTTTTAATTTGCAGCAGTATTTAATCAGCATCATCAGCACGCATTGGTAGCGTGTTTTTTTATTGCTTTTCTTCAATACAAGGTAAAAAGGGCACACAAAAAAGTACGATTATTATATAAACCCGCAGGTGGTCGATATCTGCGGGATTTTTATACTCTAAAATAATAAAGGATGGATTTGTAACAATGACTATAGAAGATTATGGATGGGATGAACATTTTGTCCGGGAGTGGAAAGAAAAATCGACCGGAAAAATGTTTCCGGGAAGAATAATAGCCGACTATGGGCAGATGCTGCGTGTGACTGCCGATGCGGGTGAGCTTCTTGTAAACAGGCCCGTACAGAAGTTTGATAATGATCTGCAAATGGCGGTAGGCGACTGGGTAGCCCTGGAATCTCCCCCAGAAACCGATCAGGTATGCGTCCGTTTTGTTCTTGCCAGGAAAACAAAATTTTCGCGGGCTGCTGCAGGAATTGCAGTCAAAGAACAGGTTGTAGCCGCAAACATTGATTATGTTTTTCTTCTTCAGTCTTTAAACAGGGATTTCAACATGCGCAGATTGGAAAGGTACCTGATCGCCACATGGGAAAGCGGAGCCATACCTGTTGTTGTGCTGACCAAGACCGATTACTGTGACGATGTGGCAGGTAAAAGAGACGTTGCCTGCCACACGGCACCGGGTGTGGAAGTTCACGCCATAAGCTGTGTAACCGGAGAAGGTATCGAAGGAATACGAAAATACTTGGGACAGGGCAAAACTATTGCCTTTCTTGGTTCTTCGGGCGTCGGTAAATCAACGCTGGTAAATACGCTGGCAGGAGAGGAATTATTGAAAACCGGAGCTATTCGTGAGAATGACAGCCGGGGCAGACATACTACCACACACAGGGAAATTGTTCTCTTGAGCGGGGGCGGACTAATTCTGGATACGCCCGGGATGAGGTCCTTATCGCTCTGGGAGGCGGATACGGGCATGGAGGTTATGTTCGGCGATATCGAAGAGCTGATCAAGCTCTGCCGTTTCCATGACTGCAAACATCACAATGAACCGGGATGTGCCGTCAGAGAAGCACTGCATGACGGGACGCTGGATAGGCAAAGATGGGATAGCTGGTTGAAGCTGCAAAAAGAGTTGACACACATTGAGGCCAAGAAGGAAGGCAAGCTGCGGCTGAAGGAGAAGCAGTCGGGGAGGCAGTTTGCCAAAATAAAAAAAGAACTCTATAAAGGGAGAAAGAAAAGATCATAGAGCCGTGAGCCGAGAGCAGGGGGCAGTCGGCTCTCTCTCTCCCGGGCTTACCGGTTGCGCCGGTAAGCCCGGGGGCCGGCCTTGTTCCTGATGATGGGGCTTGTATTCAAACCGGAGAAGCGATATTATGATCAAGAAAACCGGCCCCTGGGTATCCGGGCAATAAACACAAGGGCAATGAAAACGAGACCGAAGGAGGAAGACATGGGAAAGAAAAAAAAGAAACACAAGAAAAAGGGACAAACCATTCAAAAGCGCAGCAGTTCGGGGATCGTCGCAACAGTGGTTATTGTGCTGGCAGTTTTTGCCGTTGCGGTATTGCTGCTGAAAAGTGGGGTGTTCAACGATACGAAAGGAGGGTCGTCCGCAGACCGGTTTGAAGATAAACCGAAGCCAATAGCGACAATTGAAATGGAAAACAGCGGCCTGATTAAAGTGGAATTAGACCCGGTAAATGCCCCCAATACTGTAAGGAATTTTATTGCCCTGGCGGATGAAGGATTCTACAACGGGCTTATTTTCCACCGGGTTATCCCCGATTTTATGATTCAGGGAGGATGTCCCGAAGGGACAGGCCTGGGTGGTCCAGGTTACTCCATCAAAGGCGAGTTTGCCTCCAACGGTTTTACTAACGGGATTCTTCATCACCGAGGTGTGATCTCCATGGCCAGGTCCCAGTCGCCTGATTCAGCCGGCTCCCAATTTTTTATCACAGTGGCGGAGACGCCCCATCTGGACAATGAGTATGCCGCCTTCGGGACTGTGATTGAAGGAATGGATGTAGTGGACAAGATTGTCCAAGTGCCGAGGGATCAGGAGGATAAACCCCTGGAGGATCAGCGCATCAAGCAGATAACCGTGGAAAAATTCGGTGTGGAATACGGCCCGCCGGAGAAGGTGCAATAAAAAGGTGCAAAAAAAGGATTGACAGCAGATTGTAATTGTCTTTTTAAAGATAGACAGGTTTGCCGGAAGCTTTACTTTCATATTTGTGATCCAGCAGAGCAGAGCTCTGAGGATTATGTTTTTTCATATTATTTAAAACAGCCTTTTCACTACTTGTAGCATAGCAATAACTGCAATTAAATCTGCATGTATTATAAAAACCCATATCAACCGAGGTTGCGCAAAGGCATGGCGCACGTTGATAGGGGTCTTTTTTTATGTTCAGGGATAAGCCGAATACGGAGTTAATTAATTCCGGGTCCAGGCATTTGCCGTGCCCAATGCCGAATTCATCCAGATCCCGGCTTTCTGCACAGGTCTGCATTTCCAGTCCTTCCGCCCGGGCAATAGAGCCAAGATTTTGCAGAAGGATGCCGAGTTTCTCTTTATTATGCGGAGCGGCAATATCCTCCACAACCAGTTTGGTATCTTTCTCCAATTTTTTTAATTTGACGTTTACTTTAACGTACATATCAAAAAAACTTATTATTACCCTGTGCGTGTAATCACCCAGCACGGAAGCAAGCCCGGCAAAACGGTCAATATGATATTCAACCGGGGTTTGGTTGCTGAGAATTATGGGGTCATATCTCCAGATAACTTTCGCAGGGCCGATTATCTCACTCAGCTTCTTAAAAATTTCCGTTCTTACAGAAACAGGTGGCACTCTCGGTTCAAAAATACCGGGATAATCATTAACGGTAAACTGAAAATAGTAATTATAACCCCTTTCATCGAGGGTTTTTAAATTTTTTAAGAAAAGGGACGGGTCCTTTGACCAGAAGACAAAACAATCCACTTCTGCAGGCCGAAGGCTGATAATCTTTTGTTGTTTCGGGTTCATGGGGTTCACTCGTAAAAAATAACCCTCGTTTACCCGGTTCATAAACCATTCACCATAAAAAGCCGGTATATCTGTACGGCGGCTTGCACTGATGATCATATGCTACTCCGGTTTCTATCAGGAAATCTTGTAGAATAATTATACCACATTATTCTCAATTGCACTCGTTAACTCCTTGGCCATATCAGGCTGAAAGGAATGTCTGAACTTTTTTTACGATTAAGAAGGAAATGCTGCTCATTTGGCGAATAATGGGATTAATATGCCTTAGAACAATTTATGGTATTGCAATGAGAGAGATGGCAAAAATACGTAAAAAACTACTCCCAGGAGTAGTTTCAGTGTTATTAAGGGGAGAAAAAATAACAATTTACGACAAATTTTCTCCCATAAATAAACTGGCAGGTGCTTTTCTTTCCGTTTTAACTGTCAAAACATAATAAGCTTGTCATAATTGTAAGCATTAAAATTGAACAAGTGAATATAAATCTTTTTATAACATCTTATATGGAACCCAGGTAATTACAGGTGAAGCTAAAAACATTCTTTACAAAATTAATGGTGAGCTGTGCTGTGGCTCTGTGCGCGTTTTTCTTTGTTTTCCCGGAATACACTGCAGTCATAGATAAAGAAACAATAATCAAAGAAATTTCCCTCGCTCTAAAATTGGAAATTCTCGAAAAAACTGAATCTGTGGAAACAAAAGAAAAGGAAGACGACAGTATTGCTCCAACGACAATCAAAATTTCTGTTGCCGGAGACTGCACCCTCGGCTTTGATGAAAGGCGGGGCTATGATGACAGCTTTTTGCATGAATTTGCCGGACAGAAGAAAGAATTTGCTTTTTTCTTCCAAAAAGTGCAGCATATTTTTGCTGAAAGCGATCTTTCCCTGGTAAATCTGGAGGGCGCGTTAACAAATGCCGAAGAACATGTTGATAAACCTTTTGTTTTTCGTGGCCCGCCGGAATTTGCCCGGATACTTTCCGATGGTAACATTGATGCCGTCAATCTTGCCAACAACCACGCCTTTGACTATCTGGTAAACGGATACAGAGATACGCTGAAAGCATTAAACCGGGCCGGCATCGCTTATTTTGGAAACGGCGAGGTGTATTCAACGGCAATTAAGGGTTTGAATATTACACTATTGGGCTTCACAAGATGGGAAGCCGAATGGTCGGAGGAGTGGATATTAACAGAAATCAGAGAAGCAAAGTTAAATGCTGATCTGGTTATTGTCAGCTTCCACTGGGGAGATGAAAAATCCTACCTTCCCAATGAATTACAAAGAAAGATGGGGCGGCTGTGTATAGAAAACGGCGCGGATTTGGTCTGGGGTCACCACCCACATGTTCTGCAGGGTATTGAAAAATATCAGGGCCGCTATATTGTTTACAGCCTGGGTAACTTCAGTTATGGCGGGCACAGGTATCCCGATGACAGGGATACCATGATATTCCAGCAAATCTTTGATTTCACAGACGACGCATTAACCGGGGTGGATTACAAGATAATTCCCTGTTTAGTGTCATCGATCGAAGAAAGAAATAATTTCCAACCGATTCCTTTAACCGGCGAAGAGGCAGAAAGGGTTATGCTAAAGATTGAGGATTTGACCAACCGGATAGGGGAATAATTACTGTCTAGCTTATGGCAAACCGGTCCGGTCCCGGAATGTGTTGTTGGTAAGCAGTTTTAGCCCGATAATAACTCATTAAGATTTACTCATTAAAATTAGGGAGGTTGTTAATTTATGTTTAACAGAATTGTGCATTTTGCTTTTCTTGTAAAGGACTGTTCTGCATCCAAGCAGTTCTACGCGGAACACTTTAGCTTTAAAGTGCGAGTGGAGCTGAATAATCCGGCACCGGGGCTGAAGAAGATTGTTTTTCTTACCTTGGGAGATATTGAGCTGGAGCTAATCGAGACCGGTGAACCGCCGAAAATATCCGGCTGTCATATTTGTTTGGGCACTGACAGTTTTGATGAAGATTTTCAGCGGCTAATTGACGCCGGAATAGAGGTGGTTAAGCAACCGGTGCCTGCCGGTGCCGGTATTAAAAGGGCGGCCTTTTTGGGTCCTGACGGAGAGGAGATAGAGATACTGGGGTAACAGCTTCCAACCTATCACTAATTATATTTTCCAGGGCGGCTGCAAAACGGCGGTCGTTTTCTCCTGTACGCTTTTTGGGCCCCCTGGTTCTTCCCCCGCCGCGCCTGTATTTGGCTTTGATCTCCCGTTCTTCAAGCAAAAAACCGATCCTGTCCGGCCGAAACTCTCTGCCATCAGGACTTAAACATTTTGCCTGCTTTCCCAAGACCATGGCTGCAAGGCCCCAGTCCTGGGTGACAACAATATCTTTTTTTTGTGCAAGGTTAAGTATCTTCAGGTCCGCTTCCTGGGACCCGTTTCCCACGATGACATGATGTTCAGATGCGATGTTGTGGTTAAAATTGGCCACCGTCCAGACGGGCAGAGCATATTGCCGCCCTTTTTCCAGGCAGATCTGCAAAACCTTCTTGGGGCAGGCATCCGCATCCACAATAATCTTCAAAGAAGCTCTCCTCTAATTTTCACCATAGAATAATTATACCACATTAGTTTTCAATTGCACCCGTTAACTCATTTATACAAGCTGCCAGTCTCATGATGCTTTCCTCAGATTTGTCGAAGCATTGAAAAAAAGCTCTCCTCCAACTTTCCCATTTTGTAGTTATTTTTCATATCCTTTGACAAAATGTTTTCAGGATTCTGCAAGGATTCCAGTGTCCGGAAAGAGAAATAAAGTTTAAGTAACTGTAGTTTGCCTATATGTCTTATTTGTAAAATAACCTTGGCAGTAAAAATGTTTGGAAGTAAACGATATATTGTACCAGACCAATGGGCGTTAAACCTGATTATTTATCAATGAAAGGGAAAAATATGGCTATTTTACATACTGAAAGACTGCTGTTGCGACCGTTTCATATTAACGATGTAGATGCTGTTTTCAATTATTCTTGTACCCCAAATGTCGGAGCAAATGCCGGTTGGAAACCGCACGAGAGTAAAGCAGAAACACTTAAAATAATGAATGAAATTTTTCTTGATAAGGAAACAGTGTGGGGAATCGAACTAAAAAAAACCAAAAAAATTATTGGCTCTATAGGCCTAATTGATGACCCAAAACGTCAATATGATATGATAAAAATGATCGGATATGCAATAGGTGAAGCTTATTGGGGCAAAGGATTTATGACCGAGGCTGTTCAGGAAGTAATTAAATTTGGCTTTAACGAATTAAATTTGGTTGCAATAGCAGCTTATTGTTATCCCTTTAATAAACGCTCAAAGAATATTCTGCAGAAGTGTAATTTTGATTATGAGGGAACTTTAACGATGGCGGAGAAGATATTCAATGGGAACATTTATGATAATGATTGCTATTTATTGACCGCCGTGAAATACTACCAATAAAGAGCATAACATACTGAATTGTTTTTAAACGGTAAAAAAGCCTCAAATTTTCAATAGGGTAGTGAACATCTAATGAAACAGGTAACCGCAGCAATTATCATCAAAGGCCATGAAGTGCTCATCGCCAAACGGCCGGCAGGTGACAGGCTCTCCGGGAAGTGGGAATTTCCCGGGGGGAAAATTGAGGCCGGCGAATCCCCGGAGGAGTGCCTGAGGCGGGAGCTTGCTGAAGAGTTGGGTATTGAGGCCTGTGTTGGAGACTTCTTCGCTGAGAGTGTCTATCACTATGAACATGGGGCCATTGAGCTACTGGCTTATTTTGTGGAGTGGATCTCCGGAGATATTTGTCTGCGGGCGCATGATGAAGTAAAATGGGTAGCGATGAAGGAGCTTGGGCAATATGATCTTGCCCCTGCGGATATACCGATTATGGAGAAATTGCTTTTTTTAAGATGATAACGGCGCAGCATTTCTCCACAGATGAGGGTTTTAATGATGAAGAGAAATAAACTGGTTGCCCCTGTCGTAAAATGGGTCGGGGGGAAACGGCAAATATTAGATCAGATTACGAAATATGTCCCCAAGGCCTTCTCAACGTATTTTGAGCCGTTCCTTGGTGGAGGCGCAGTTCTGTTTGAACTGCAACCCAGGAAAGCTGTCGTAAACGATATAAGCAACGAGTTAATCAATATTTACCAGGTTATTCAGAACAGTGTTGATGAATTAATAGAAGACCTTAAAAAACATCAAAATGAAGAAGACTATTTTTATGAGATACGCCGGCAGGATCGGGACAGGATAAAGTATGAGAAGCTTTCACCTGTGGAGAGGGCCTCAAGAATTATCTACCTGAATAAGACCTGTTACAACGGCCTCTTCAGAGTCAATAAGGCTGGAGAATTTAACACCCCATTCGGTAATTACAAAAAACCTAATATTGTCAATGAAAGCACTTTACGAGCTGTTAACCTTTATTTTAATAAGGCGAATATTACTTTTACCTGCCAGGACTTTGAATATGCTTTGAAAGGGGCGAGGAAGGGGGCTTTTGTCTATCTTGACCCTCCCTACGATCCGGTTTCAGATACCGCCAGCTTCACAGGTTATGATAAAGGCGGATTTGACCGGTATGAGCAGATACGATTGAAAAAGGCATGCGATAAGTTGAATAATAAAGGAGTCAAGTTTCTCCTTTCTAACTCAGCTACCGATTTCATTAAAGACCTCTACCATAATTACCGCATAGAAGTTATCCAGGCGAAGAGAGCCATTAATTCCAAAGCCGACAGGAGAGGCGTAATTAATGAAGTGCTGGTGATGAATTATGAATAGTAGTGATTATTCAAAGAACGATCGAGCCTGGGAGCAGCTTTTTGACAAGTATAGGATATTGGAAAATATCGAGCGGAAAGGCGCTTTTGAAATTAAATCGACCCAAATAAACGAGTTTAGAGAAGCGAGGTTAATGACCAAGTTCGATCAAAGTATTAACCTGCCGAAAATTTTCTCCGATCATAATCTAACTATTCTGCCGGTTACAAGGGGAAGCTACATTATTTCAAGTTTTGCGGCCTATAAAAATTTTGAGCAGTTGAGCGATGAAATTACAGTTGCTGCGTTTCCGGATTACCTGGAGAGCATTGATTATGAAAATATTACCAGCGAAGCGATAGTCGTAAATTGTATCTATGCTTCCCATATTCTTGCTCATTTTTTAGAAGATGAAGATCTGATACCCACGGTAAACGGCAGAATGAGTTCCGCAAGCTTTTCGTTTAAGATACGCAATACATCAACGAATTCTCATGATACTATTAACGTCGTTAACTCTCAAATTGAAATAGACGGCGGTTTTGAAGGCAGAAGGCAACTGGCCCTGATTGAAGCAAAAAACTTTTTGTCGGACGACTTTCTTATCCGCCAGCTTTACTATCCCTATCGGCTCTGGTCCAACAAAATTTCGAAGAAAGTAACACCGGTTTTTTTGGTTTATTCCAATGGAATCTATAGTCTTTCTGAGTATGAATTTACTGAACCGGGCAATTATAATTCTCTGGTTGTGCTTAAGCAGAAGAATTACAGTATCGAAGCAGTGGACATTAGTTTGGGCGATATTATTGGTGTTTTATATAAGGTAAAAATTGTTAAGGAGCCCCGAATACCTTTCCCCCAGGCGGATAACTTGAAGAGAGTTATAAATCTCTGTGAATTGCTTGTACAGGAAACTATGACAAAGGATGAGATAACTCAAAACTACGCCTTTGACTCCAGGCAAACGAATTACTATACTGACGCAGGACGATATTTAGGTTTAATTAATAAATTTAGTGAAGACGGCGAAATTATGTTTTCATTAACTGAAGAAGGCCGGCGCATAGTTCGTTCAAGATACAGGTTAAGACAACTAAAACTTGTTGAAACTATTTTAAAACACAGGGTGTTTAATCAAGTCTTAAACCTTTATTTAAAAAGCAGGAAAATGCCTTCCAAAAGCCGTATTGTGGAAGTCATGAAAACGTCGGATCTTTATCAAGTAGAGGCGGAAAGCACCTTTCAAAGGCGGGCATCCACCGTAGCCGGCTGGGTAAAGTGGATTTTAGATTTGCAGAGGTAGAAAAATTATTAAATCGGGAATACCTACTTTATTTATGCCGTTTTTCAGATTTAATATCTGATATTTCCGAATCTGTTCCCAATGAATTTTTAAAGGCAGCCTATTTATCGATTTTAGAAGTTCAGCCAACCCATCTTCCTTCTTAAGTATTATGAAGGGAAGAAGTTCCGATAAAATTACATCATTGACACATATCCGGTTTGAATCAATGCTTTTAGTTAATTGACAATTACGAGATGCTTTACAAGTTTGACAGAAAAGGTTTGTTGTAATACAATGTAAGACAAGGAATGGGAGGTGCTGTTGATGTTAACAGTGAGAATACCCAAAAAAATGGAACGCGAAATTGATATTTTGTCCAAACAGCGTAACGTAACAAAGTCTGAAATAGTCAAAGAGGCAATATCCGCATATATCAAAAATCTTAGCCAGAGCCCTTACGAAACAGGAAAAGATCTGTTTGGATGTGACGACAGCAATATTGTCGACGGTTCCACAAGTTATAAGCAGAATGTCAGGAGATTCGTTCATGAAAAGCATTCTCATTGATGCTGGACCCATTATTGCCCTTTACCGAAAAAATGATTCATATCATAAAAAAGCGTTGGAATTTATCAAAAATTTTCAGGGACGTCTGATTACCACTTGGCTTGTCGTTACAGAAGTTATGCACGAATTATCCAGGCCGGATGTCCAGGAAAAATTTTTATTATGGATCGAAAGAGGCGGTCTGGAAATCGCCTCTATGGACCGGGATTCTGTTTCCGGGTTGATTAAACTTATTAAAAAATATTCCGATATTCCGATGGATTTAGCTGATGCCACATTAATGCTTTATGCTGAAAAGACGGGAATAACTGAAATAGCAACTGTGGATTCTGATTTTCATATATACTGGAAGGCAAAAAAAGATTATTTAACAAACATCTTCCCTTGATTTGAAGATGCTTTGATGTTATGGTTAATAATTGAGTTTTAAGTATATTATTGACGTACGCAATATTGTACCATACAATGGTATGGGAGGAAATTAAAATGAAAACGGTATCTGTAACTCAGGCGAGGCAGAACATATATCAATTATTGGAAGAAACTATTTCTTCAAGTGAACCTGTGCAAATTACAACAAAAAAAGGAAACGTAATTATTGTTTCTGAGGAAGATTGGACGGCTATTCAGGAAACCCTTTATTTATTATCGATTCCGGGTATGCGAGAGTCGTTAATTGAGGGAACTAATACTCCGATTGAGGAATGTAAAACAGCCGAGGAAATTGGATGGGATTTAAAATAGTATTTACCAGACGTGCCGAAAAGGACGCAAAAAAATTGGAACAAGCGGGACTTGATGGGAAAGCAAAAGAACTCTTAAAACTTATTAAAGAAAACCCATACCAAAAACCTCCCCCTTATGAGAAGCTTGTTGGAGATTTAAAGGGGCTATATTCACGAAGAATTAACATTATGCACCGCTTGGTTTACGAAATTATTGAGGAAAAAAAAGTTATTAGAGTGTTATCAATGTGGTCCCACTACGAGTAGTTAACCCGGGAGCGTATTACGGGAATTCACAAGGTAGCTTTCCGGGTGGAACTCAATGACAAGGAGGCGCGTATGCGCATTTTACATACATCCGACTGGCACCTGGGCAAGCCCCTGGAACAGGTCAGCCGCATCGAAGAGCAGAAGGAGTTCATTGATTTTCTCTGCCGGATAGTGGAAGAAAAGAGCGTTGACCTGGTCCTGGTTGCCGGTGATATATACGATACGTACAATCCCTCTGCCGCGGCGGAGGAACTTTTTTATGAGGCCATGGACAGGCTGAGCGACAGGGGGAAGAGAGCGGTTGTGGTTATTGCGGGGAACCATGATAATCCGGAACGTCTTTGTGCCGCGAGTCCGCTGGCCTACAAAAGCGGTGTGATTCTCCTCGGTTATCCCCGGAGTGATGCCGGAACATTAGGCATCAGCCGCGGCCGGATCAGGCTGGTTGCTTCCGGACCGGGCTGGCTGGAGCTTGGGGTCCCGGGGTGCCTGCATCATGCCGTTATCATTACCCTACCGTTCCCTTCCGAAGCGCGCCTGGAGGAAGTCTTGTCGCAACAGGCGGATGAAGGCCTGCTGCAGAAAGCGTATTCCGATAAAATCGGCAGTATTTTTGCCGCGCTGAACCAAAAATTCCGGGACGACACAGTGAACCTGGCGGTGGGACATCTTTTCCTGCGGGGAGGCAAAGAATCGGAGTCGGAGAGGACACTGCAGGTGGGGGGTGCACTGACGGTTGATCCGGGGGTGCTCCCTGCCGGTGCTCACTTTATTGCTCTGGGGCATCTGCATCGTCCGCAGCAGATCAAAAGCGCTCCCTGTCCGGCCTATTACTCCGGTTCGCCGCTGGCGTACAGCTTTTCGGAGGCTGATTACAGCAAGGCTGTATATCTCATCGATGCTCTCCCGGGGGAGAATGCCGTAGTAGAGCCGGTCTATCTCGATTGCGGAAAACCTCTCCGGAAATGGGTTGCGGAAGAGGGCATCGGACAGGCCCTGCAGTGGTGTGAAGAGGGCCGGGAGCAAAACGCGTGGATCGACCTGGAGATAGTTACCGACCGGATCTTGACGGCGGAAGAACAGAAACGTCTCAGGACGCTGCATCCGGGTATTATCAACATCCGGCCCAGGCTTAAGGGTGAAGTTACGGAGATTTTAAGTCCGGGGAGCAGGGAAGGCAGAAAAATTGACGATTTGTTTAAGGATTATTACAAATACAGGATGGGGCAGGAAATTTCCGGGGAATTGCTGGGAGCATTCATCGAGGTTTTAAACGATGATGATGACTATGACGATGATAATAACAGTGAAGATGGAGAAGCGGCCGGCCCGCTGAATGGAGGCGCTAAGCGTGAGACCGAAGTTTCTGGAGATAGAAGGGCTGCAGAGTTTCCGCGAGATGCAGACGATTGATTTTGATAGCCTGGGAGAAACGGGCCTTTTCGGTATCTTCGGCCCGACCGGGAGCGGCAAGTCAACTGTCCTGGATGCCATTACCTTTGTTTTGTACGGCAAGGTGAAGCGAGCGGAGCGGGGCACACAGGGCATTATTAATACAGGCCGGAAGACGGCGAAGGTTTCTTTTACCTTTGAACTTTTCAAGGGTAACGGCAGAAAGACATACCGGGTGGAGCGGACCTATCAGCGGAAAAAAGGTTCGGAGAATTCCTGCGAGCCGAAAATTGCCAGGTTGATTGAAGTTACTGCAGCCGGGGAAATGCCTCTCTGCGACAGGGCGAAAGAGGTCGGCAACAGTATTGAAGAATTATTGGGCTTGAGCCATGACGATTTTACACGGGCTGTTGTCTTGCCGCAAAACAGTTTTCAGGAATTTTTGAGGCTGGACAATGCGAAAAAGCGTGATATGTTGGAGAGAATATTCTATCTTGAGGAGTATGGCAGGCAGCTCCAGGAGAAGCTTTCCGGGAAAATTACCGCCCTGAAAAGCCGCGTTGCCAAGGTGCGCGGAGCTTTATCCATGCTGGAGGATGCTTCCGATCAGGCCCTCGCAGAAACTGTAAAGGCCCTGGAATCTGCCGCACTGGAAAAAAAACAGGTGGAAAAAGAGCAGCATGAACTGGAAGCGCAATTTAATGAGACAAAAGAGGTGTGGCAGTTAGTTCAAAGCCTGGACCAGATTCGGAAAAAAGAGCAGCAACACCTTTTTATTCAAGAAGAGATAAGGGATAAACGGATTTTGCTGGAAAAAGCGGGCAAAGCGGATGGCCTTTTGGAAATGATTGTTAGGGAAAAGCTGCTCTCCGGGAAGTTTGCAGAGACGGTAAAGGGGTTGGAGGAAGTTTCTTCCAGAATGCCCCTTGTTGCTGTCGGCCTGGAAGAGACCCGGGGTAAGTATGATGGACTGAAGAAAGAAGCTGAAGTAGAAAAACCCAGGCTTGTAGCCTTAAAGACGAGGCTTTCCGATGCCCTGGGCTTCAAAACGGAGCTTAACAAGTTGGAGATAAAAATCAATGAACTTTCGGCAGAAGGGGTGAAGCTGCAGGAGAGTATTACCCTTAAAAATAAGAATCTCCTCAGGGAAACCGGCGAGGTTGATGCTGCAGAACAAAAAATTAAACTGCTGAAAGAGCAAATGGAACCCTTAAAAACAGACCCGGAAAAAAGGTACAAACTTCAGGAAGGTGTCAGGCTGGAAAATGAAGTGGAAAGTTTGGGCAGGAATGTAGGAAATTTTCAGAAAAAGATTGCTTCATTAAACAAAATCATCAACGCCCGGGAAGAGAAATCTCAGGCGATAATCTACGCCCGAGAAAAAGCTGAGAAGGCTGTGGAAGTTTTAAATTTAGAAAAACAGAAACATGAAGAAGCAAAGCCCGAAGACCGTCCGACCGCGTTGAAATACCGGGAAGGGGTTTATCAGTTGCAGACGACCCTGGATGTGTTAAAGCTGAAAAAGTCTGAACTGGAGGCCATTCAGGGCAAAATCCGTCACATACAGGCTTTATCGGCTCAAAATGCTGAAAAACTCGGTAATCAGGAAGAAAAGCGGCGCAAAGCCGGAGTATTTTACGAGCAGTGTCGCCTCCGGAAGGAAAAGGCTGTTAAGGAACTGGAGAAAAATACGGCGTACCTATTGTCGAAAAATTTGCAAGAGGGGGCTCCCTGCCCTGTTTGCGGTTCCGAGCATCATCCCAGCCCCGCGGTGCAAAGCGAAGGAACTGAACAGGCTTTACTGGAACAGCAGCTGACCGGAGCGGAAAAAAACTTGTCCGCGGCGGAGAAAGCGCTAAAAGATGCGGAAAACAACTGCCTGATTACCTCCGAACAACTGAAAAGCCTGGATGAGCAGGGCAGGCAATTGACAGCGGAACTGGCGGCCAAAAATGCAGAGTATGAAGAAGCCGCGCAAAAGCTGCCTGCCGGTTTAAGAGAGCTGGAGTTGCCACGGCTCAGCAGTGAACTGGCGAAGATGAACACCGCGGGCGCGGAGAAGCTCAGAGCCTTTGATGAGTGGGAAGAAAAGATGGATGAGCTGAAAAGTAATCTGCTGAAGCTGGGGGACAAGTTGTCTGCCTACAAGGTGGAGGAAAACGGAATGTTGGCCGAGTTGAAGGTGAACCTGGAAAATAGGGAGCAGATGGAAAATGAGTTGCAGGAAGCACTGCGGGTATATAATGAGAAGCTGCAGCAATACCGTCTCTTCCTGGACACTTTTAAAATTAAGAGTGGGTCCCATGAATTAAAACGGCTAGCGGAAAATGACCGTAAAATAAACCGGCTGCAAAGAGAAATGGAAAAGATGCAGGAACTCCTCGGAAAGAAGCGGGTTTTCATGGAAGAGCAGCGGGAAGAAGTTAGTGCCCTATCCAGGAAGAGTATCAAAGTTGAAGCCGACAGGAACAATTATCTCAAACAGAGAGAAGAAAAGGTGCAAAGGCTGAAGGCGCTGGCCGGGGATCTCCACATAGAGGATGAGATTGCGCGGATTAAGCAAAAGCTTGAGGAGTATGTAAATCTGGATAGGCAATATGCCGAAAGGCTTAAAGACCTGGAAAGAGAATATCATCATTTGCTGTCACAGCAAACAACCCTGGAAAATCAAAAGAAGATTTATGCCGAAAGCCTTGAAGGCGAGCAAAAGCAGTTGGAATCCGTCCTCCTGGAGCGGGGTTTTGTCGATCGCTGTGAAGTGGAAAAATCCATACTTCCTCAAGAGAAGCAAGAAGCTTTACGGGCAGAGATTAGCAGGTATGACGAGACAGCGAAGGAAATAGAGACCGAAAAAAAAGTGTTGCTCAAAAAACTGGACTCCCGAAATATAAATAAAGAAGAATGGGAAATGGTAAGCAGCGCTTTTCAGGAGAAGAATTCAGCCCGGGTAGCGTGTGTCTCCCGCTATGAAGTGGCCAGGAATACCTTAGAATTCATCAAAAATAAGCATGATAAGTGGGTTGTCCTGCAGCAAAGTTTTCGTGCGCTCACACATAAGCTGGGATTGTTTGAACAGATTCAGAAGCTCCTGAGGGCAGAAAAAGGAAAGGAGAACAGTTTTATTGATTTTATTGCCGAGGAAAGGCTGCGCTATGTCGCGGCCAAAGCCTCCGAGACCCTCGGATTAATGACAAAATATAAGTACGGACTGGAGCTGGACTCTGAAGCCGGGTTTATTATCCGGGATAATGCCAACGGCGGCGTCCACAGGATGGTTACTTCGCTGTCGGGCGGGGAAACTTTCCTGACCTCATTGTCCCTGGCCCTGGCCCTCTCCGAGCAGATACAGCTAAAGGGCCAGAGCCCGTTGGAGTTCTTTTTCCTGGACGAAGGATTCGGCACCCTGGACAACGACCTGCTCGATATGGTTATGGACTCACTGGAACGGTTGAGCAGGAAGGAGAGAGTTATCGGGCTGATCAGTCACGTCCCCGAGCTGCGCAGCCGGATGGCGCGCCGGCTGATTGTTGAGCCGCCCTCATACACTGGGGCCGGCAGCAGGGTGAAGATCGAAAAAGGGTAGTCCGCATTAAGATTTGGGAAGACTAAAAGTCTGTTGAATCACCCGGTCCGAGGGTGAGCAGGTGACATGTCATATTCAGTGCGGAGACGATAAAAGAACGGCCTTCATATTCCAGGATATTAATGCAGGCTGTATCCTGTTTTATTTTCCAGAAGGAGTTCAATCCTGCCCCAAGAAGGCAGCACAGCAGAACTTTATTAACGACGCGGTGGGATACAATGATCAGGTCATGATCTTGACATTCCCTTGCCAGCCGGTAAATAGTTTCCTCAGCCCGGGCTGCCGTTTTTTCCAGCGACTCACCTCCCGGGAAAACCATGTCAGCCGGCTCTGTCAGCCATTTTTCGTAAAGTGCAGGAAAAGACTTTTTAATTTCTGTTTTGGCTTTACCCTGCCACTCCCCAAAGTTTATATCAGTGAACGCAGGTTCTATCCTTATTTGTTTGCTTGAGACAGACTTACCGGCAATTTCTGCTGTTTCCCGTGCCCGTCCCAGGGGACTGGAAATCAGCAGCGGGTTATCAGGACTAAGACTCTTCAGCTTTTTACCAACCTCCAGGGCCTGTTTTTTCCCAAAATCGTTGAGGGGTATATCCATTGTGCCGCGAAATACCTCTTCTTTATTCCAGCTTGTCTGTCCATGTCTGACCAGGAAAATTCTGCTCATTTTTCACACCCTTTTTTAGTTAGACATTCTTTTCAAATTATTATAACCTGATCAGTATTTTATGGCAATTCTTTATGTTTTATTATTTTAGTCGCTTCTCCGCAGGTTAATAACTATTAACTGAGTATCCGGCATGAAAACACCTCTGAAAACACCTCAAATCGGTAAATTTTAAAACACTTCTTCATTTACCACGGATTATCCTTCTTGTCGACAGGATGGTTGACCTTTTTTGAGTTGCAGTTGCATATATTTCAAAAATATTATATAATATTCTCACAATTTAGCCTGGATGTGGTGTAATGAATTGCTTGTTTGCACCAAGAAAAAGGATTGTTATCTTACTGGCAGTTTTTCTATGTCTTATTTGTATTTCTGTGTTTATTAATATTTACATAGGCCGGGAGGTTGTATACACGCATCTTTATTATTTACCTGTCATACTGGCCGGACTATGGTATTACAGAAAAGCACTCTATGTTGCAGTTCTTCTGGGGGCATTCCATATCTTTCTCTGCTATATCAACCAAGGAGTGTTTGTTTACACTTCATTAGTTCGGGCTGTTATCTTATGTGCTATTGCTTTTGTTATCGGCTCACTGGCTGAACAAAAAGAAGACTTATTCCGTCGTCTGGATGCAGAGTTGGATAAGGCCCGTCAGTTTCATGAACAGATCCTGCCCAAAGCTCTGCCTGAGATGAGAAGCTGCTTCTTTGCTGCCCACTACCAGCCTGCCCAGAAGATGGGCGGCGATTTCTACGATGTGCTCCAGGCTGACAACAAGCTCGTTTTTCACCTCTCCGATGTCTCCGGGCATGGTATGAGCGGTGCCTTGCTGAGCGTCTTTGCCAAAGAAGTCATTGTCGGCTATGTTCAATTAAAGCCCTATGATTTGCACCCCCACAAAATACTGTATCACCTGAGCCGGCAGTATCGCAGGAATAATTACCCTGATGACTATTTCATCTGCATCTTCCTGGCTGTTCTGGATCTGGATACCAGGGAAATGAGATATACAGGGGCAGGATTCCATGATAGTCCTCTGGCTCAGCTCGGAACCGGTGAGCAGTTAAAACTTGTCAGCAAGGGGCTTCCCATATCCTGCGCCATCCCACAGGAATTAGTAAAGTTTGAGGAACACTCTATCATACTAACACCCGGGACAACATTACTTTTCAATACAGACGGGCTAACGGAACAGAAAGCGGGTGACTTATTTTATGGTGACAGACTCCGAAAAGTTTTTTATGCCAACTGTCACCTGTCTCCGGAGTATATTTCCCGGGCCATTAAAGAGGACTTCCGTCATTTTAATAAAGGCTCCCTGCAAGGTGACGACGACATTACTTTAGTAATAATTCAGATGGACCGGGAGGAAAAAGAGAAATATGGAATATGGAATCAAAACTTGCATTTTCCCCGGGATAGGGTATAATAAAGGCCGTAAAGCACTGCATCGGCGTTTTCCAGACTTACCACTATCGACAGGGGGTTTTTAAAATGAAAGAATACAGCCCAAGAGAATTGGAACCTAAATGGCAGGCTTACTGGGAAGAACAAGAATTCCACCGGACGGGGAAAGACCCCCACAGGGAAAAATACTATGTCCTGGAGATGTTCCCCTATCCTTCCGGGAAGCTTCATATGGGACATATGAGAGTTTATTCTATCGGTGATGTCCTGGCCCGTTTTTTAAAGATGAAGGGTTTCAATGTGCTTCATCCCATGGGATGGGATGCTTTTGGGCTTCCGGCGGAAAATGCCGCTATTCAGCACGGAGCAGACCCTGCCGAGTGGACTGCCTCCAATATTGCCGCCATGAAAGAGCAGCAGAAAGCTTTGGGGCTCAGCTACGACTGGGAAAGGGAAGTGACGACCTGCCATCCGGAGTATTACCGCTGGAACCAGTGGTTATTTCTCCTCTTTTATCAACACGGGCTTGCTTACAAGAAAAAATCTCCGGTAAACTGGTGCCCTTCCTGTGAGACGGTCCTGGCCAATGAACAGGTAGTCAACGGCGAATGCTGGCGTTGCGGCAGCGAAGTCTCTCCCCGGGAGCTGGAACAATGGTTTCTCAAGATCACGGATTATGCCGATCGCCTGCTGGAGGACATCAGCCTCCTGGACGGGTGGCCCCAGAGGGTTAAAATTATGCAGGAGAACTGGATCGGCCGCAGCTACGGGACGGATATAGTTTTTAAGGTAAAAGAAACAGGGGAAGAGCTGACGGTTTTTACGACCAGGCCTGATACCCTTTTTGGAGTAACTTATATGGTGCTCGCTCCGGAGCATCCCTTAATTGAAAAACTTATTGCCGGCAAACCGCAGGAAAATGAAATTCGGGAGTTTATCCGGAAAATGCAGCGGGAAAGCGAGATAACCAGAACTTCCGCAGAAACGGAAAAAGTGGGACTTTTTACCGGTGGAACCGCTATTAATCCTGCTAATGGGGAGGAGATCCCCATCCTGGTGGGCAATTATGTGCTGATGAGCTACGGCACCGGAGCGGTCATGGGGGTGCCGGCCCACGACCAGCGGGATTTTCTCCTGGCTGAGCGCTACAATATCCCGGTACGGGTTGTCGTAAACTCGCCTGAGCAAGACCTGACGGCTGCTCCGCCGGCAGAAGCTTACGAAGAATCCGGGATCATGGTCAATTCCGGGGAGTTTACCGGCATGGAGAGCGTTAAAGCCAAAAATGCCATCACAGACTGGCTGCAGAAACAGGGGAAAGGCGGTTATCGTGTCCGCTATCGCCTGCGGGATTGGTTGATATCCCGGCAACGCTACTGGGGAACGCCCATTCCTATTATCTATTGCCCGCAGTGCGGAGCCCTGCCTGTTCCGGAAGAAGACCTGCCGGTTATGCTCCCGGCCGGAATTAACCTGACAGGAGTGCAGCAGTCTCCCCTGGCCGAATGCCGGGAATTTCTGGAGACAACATGTCCCGGCTGCGGAGGCAAAGCCCGTCGTGAAACCGATACCATGGATACTTTTTTCTGCTCTTCCTGGTATTATATGCGCTATGCGGATCCCCGCCAGGATAAGCTTCCTTTTCTGAAGGAGGAAGTGGACTACTGGCTGCCGGTAGACCAGTATATCGGCGGAATCGAGCACGCTGTGCTTCATCTTCTTTATTCCCGTTTCTTTACCAAATTTCTTCAGGACCGGGGCCTGGTCGATGCTTCCGAGCCTTTTCAGCGCCTACTGGCCCAGGGAATGGTATATAAGGACGGGGCTAAGATGTCCAAGTCCAAGGGGAACGTAGTTTCTCCCGACGAGATTATCCAGCGCTATGGTGCCGATACCGGGCGGCTCTTTATCCTTTTTGCCGCGCCGCCGGAGAAAGACCTTGACTGGAACGACCGGGGAGTGGAAGGCTGCCATCGCTTTTTACGCCGGGTCTGGCGGCTTTTCCAGCAGAATACGCCTCTTTTTACTCCTTTAAATCCTGGCGAGAAGCCGACAGGAGAGGCTTTTTCGGGGTTGGGGCCGGAGGAAGAAAAGCTGCAGCGAGCCCTTCACCGGACTATAAAAAAAGTGAGCATTGATATTGAAGAGCGTTTTAATTTTAATACTGCCATCAGCGCGATTATGGAGCTGGTCAACGCTTTTTATGCTTACTCTAACGAGGTAGCGGAGAAAGATACCGCCAGGGTTGCACCTTTTTTGACGGATGCTCTGGAAAAACTGCTCATTATTCTTGCTCCTTTTGCTCCCCATATTACTGAAGAACTCTGGCAGCTTTGCGGGTACGCGGAGAGCATTCATTTGCAGCCGTGGCCTTCCTATGATCCTGAAGTTTTACAGGTGGATGAAGTGGAAGTTGTCTTCCAGGTAAACGGAAAGGTGAGGGGCCGTCTCCTTGTTCCCAGCGATTCAACTGAGGATGAGCTTTTGCAAATTGCCAAAGGGCACGAAAAGGTTCGCGTTTTCCTGGAGGGAAAAGAAATCGTGAAAGCAGTTACGATTCCGGGGAAACTGGTTAATATTGTTGTGCGTTAAAGCAGAAAAATATTTTTGTTCGCCTCCAAGGAATCCCCTGAAAAATCAGGGGATTCCTTGTGAATTTATTATTTTCCCTCATGTTTTGGAGGTGGATTTGGTCGATGGGGAAAAGCGGACCCGGGACAGGGAAAGGTAGTTATCGTGAGCAGCTTTGGGTACTTTTGCTGGAAGCTGTTTCCAGGGATAATGTTCTTCCCCTTACCTCCTCCTGCAATTTACACTGCCTTTTCTGCAGCCATCGTCAGAATCCGCCGGGTGTACAGACTTATTCTTTTGCACCTTTGTCTCCGGACTGGTTAAAAGAGCTAATTCCCCTTTTGGACGGCTCCCGGAAAATAATTATCGGGGAATCCTCCACCCGTCTCTGCGAGGGAGAGCCTTTTACTCATCCGTCTTTTTACGAGGTTTTAAAAGAGATCCGCCGGCTTTTTCCCCGTGCACCCCTGCAGATTACCACCAACGGTACCTGCCTCACAGCGGCAATGGTAAGGGAACTTGCGGCATTAAACAAGCCGGAGCAAGGGGCCGGGCTAGAGCTGGTTATCTCCCTGAACAGCGCCTCTTCTCTACAACGTACCAGGATTATGGGTGATCCCAACCCGGGGAACGCTTTACGGGGCTTATCGCTCTGCCGGGAGAACGGGCTTTTCTTCCACGGCAGCATTGTAGCTCTTCCGCACCTTTCCGGGTGGGATGACCTGGCTGAAACCCTTTACTTTCTGGAGAGGGAGGGAGCTTTGACTACCCGTGTTTTTCTTCCCGGTTATACGGCTTATGCACATCCTGCGCTGCATTTTGACCGTTCGCTGTGGGGAGAGTTGGACCTTTTTCTCGCTGGAATGAGGGAAAAACTGGCTCACCCTCTAACTTTGGAACCTCCTGTCAAAAAGGATCTTCTGGCCAGGGTGGAAGGAGTTGTCAGATCCTCTCCGGCAAGTACAGCGGGGATAAGGACTGGTGACCTGATCCTCGCTGTTGACGAGGAGAAGGTGCTTTCCGGGACAGACGCCTTTTACCGCATCCAAAAAGCGACTGATCCCGTTTTAAACGTAAAACGGCCGGAAAAAAAAGAGCCGGTTCCTTTACATAACGGAGATTTGCTGATTAAAATTCCGAAAAAAGCCGGCCGGTCTTCCGGTCTTGTTTTTAACGCGGACTTGGACTCCCGGCTGATCGCTGCAGTTGCGCAAGGCGGAGAACGGGTTCACGGCGGTCCGGTCCTCCTTCTCACTTCTCCGGTTGCGGCTCCCCTCTGGGAGGCGGCTGCACGCCGCTCCCTTCTGCCGGAGAAGATCCGAATCAGTCCTGTTGAAAACCGTTTTTTTGGAGGTTCGATCTGTTGTGCCGGGTTGCTTACGGTTGCCGATCTGCAATCCCATCTGGAAGAGCTTATCCCCGGGCCGGATGATCCTGCAAATTCTCTCCGGGTCCTGGTGCCTTCCGCCCCCTTTGATCGACGGGGGTTTGACCTTCGGGGTGAACATTATCAGGATCTCTGTGCGCTTTTTCCCCAGCTTTCCTTTTCATTTCTTTGACAATAATAAAACCGTTTATCCGTTCACCCGTTCCGGCTTCCCACTGCCGGCTGCTTCCAACTCCTGATGTAAAAATAAAGGACAAAAAGAAATCCGGAAAAAAGGATAATTTTTTTCCTGAGGGGCATATAACTCCAGAAGCCTTCATAAAAAACATTCAAGCTTTCCTGCCAATTGACCTCAGGCAACTTGAAACACAGTTTCCCCCCGTCACGATAGAAAAGGACAGCTGCTTTGTTTTCAACGGGGTTTTCTTCTTTTCCCTGATAGTAAACCCAGATATGGGAGGGAGAGATGAAGGCTTCATAGGGAATATCCAGCGCCTCCAGGGTGGAAGCCAGAATGATAAAACGAGTTTTACAATCTCCCGCCCCTTTTCCGATGGCTTCTTCGGCAGTGGGAAAATACCAGGGAAGATCGTAATTTTGCCAGTCGTAACGGTAAGGGAACTCCTGCAAAATAAATTCCTCCACCAGAGCAGGGTCGTCCCTGCTGGGGAGTCGGGGGATTAATTTTTCCGCAGCCAGGGGATCCGTTGGAGGGATAAGCAGGCGACGAATACTTGTAGCCAGATCTGCCGGACGGGGATAGAGAACCAGGAGTGTCCAGAGTAAGACAAAGAGAAGAGAGCCGAGCCGTTTTCCGGGAAAGGTCAAGTTTTTTCTCTCCTAACCACTACAGCGAAAAATAGTAATTGGCGGTCTTAGTTTTCGTAGTAACACCAGGTGCTATCCTTATTTATAATTGGTAAGTTTTCAACATTTTTTTGTTTTTTTCTGGTAAATTACCCTTTTCTTTAGCAGGAAAAGAGCAACAGTTTGTCGAAAAAGGTAAAACAAAGGTCTCAGGATATTATTTATTATTTTATCCGGTGGCTGAAAGACAATTCTGTTAAAGGGTGAAAGGGAGTTGCTGAAACTTACGCCGAAAGAACAGAAACTGGTTATCTTACTGGCATGTCTCCTGGTTTTCGGTTTTGTCATGAAATTTGTCCTGCCCGAGAAGGAACCATTACAAATTACCAGTAAGTCTGAAGCGGGAGAGTTAACTAATTCCGGGACGGAAAATTTACCCATTGAGCAAATAAAGCAAGGAGATCCTTCTGCGGAAACAAAAAAGACTATCGAGATTCATATTACCGGGGCTGTTGCCAACTCCGGTGTCTATCTCCTGGAAGAAGGGGCGCGGGTTTATCAGGCAGTGGAAAAAGCGGGAGGACCACTGGAGGACGCGGACCTTGAGCGGATCAATCTCGCTCAGCCTCTTTATGACGGACAGCAAGTTATTATCCCCCGACAGGTAACAGAGGGGCTCTCCGGAGAAGAGGGAAGACCGGTTTTGGAAAAATTATCTTCCCGGGAAGAAAAGGTAAACATTAATATGGCCACACAGTCCCAGCTTGAAGCTCTTCCGGGGATTGGCTCTGTTAAAGCGCAGAGCATAATTAAATACCGGCAGGAAAACGGCTTTTTCTCCAGCATCGAAGACCTGCTCAATGTTAACGGGATTGGAGATAAAACCCTGGAAGGGATAAGGGAACTGGTGTCAATTTATTAGTTGCGCCTTCTTTCATCCTTTAAAACATGCCCTTTAAAAAAGCGAATTCTCGCTTTTTTTTACTTTAAGAAGGATTTTTTTCTCTAGTGAAGTATATAACTAAAGATATCCTGTTTTAATCCTGTTTTGATAGAAAGGAGGAAGTAGCCCGGCCGTGCATGTGGCGGAAATCGAACCGGGCTTTAAATTCATGATGATTAGATCAAAAATATGGATTTTTGTCGTATTCTTTGTTCTCCTGGTTCTCGGTATTTGGCTTACAGGCCTGTATACGGACTGGTTGTGGTTTAAAAACCTGGGGTATGAAGCAGTATTTATGACGGTTTTTCTTTCCCGTTGGGGTGTCCGTCTGGCAGCATGGCTGCTTTTCTTTCTCTTTCTCTATATTAACCTTCTTTTTACCAGGAGAACACTGTTAACCTTTTCAAATTCCGAGCTGAGGGAGCGAATAGCAGGGAGCGGTCTGGGACGCTTTTTAACTCCGGGAAAAGTAACGCTCTTTTTCCTGGGGGTCAGCCTGCTTATTTCTTTCTTTTTTTCAGCATATGCCGGCAGCTTATGGTTGCCGGTCCAGCAGTTTATTCAGGGTGTGAAGTTCGGAATTGAGGAACCGATTTTCCAAAGGGATGCTTCTTTCTATATTTTTCAGCTTCCTTTCTGGCGTACCCTCTACACTTTTTTACAGACGATGATTATTCTTACACTGCTCAGTACAGGTGTTATCTATTTCCTTTCCAACCCTACCGTTCAAGTGGGAAGGAAGATGGCCTTTATCCCCCAGAGGGGACAGGGGCATCTTTCCCTTTTGCTGGCCCTTTCTTTTCTTTTAAAAGCCTGGGATTACCGTTTAAAAATGTATGAACTGCTCTTCTCTACCCGTGGGGTAACATTTGGACCGGGTTATACCGATTTGAATGCCAACCTTCCGGCTTTATGGATTCTTTTATTCTTATCGGTCGCGATTGCCGGTTTGCTCCTTTTTAATATTTTCCGTCGCCAATCCCGCCTGATCTTTATCAGTGTCGGACTGCTTATCGTGGCATCGCTTTTGGTCGGGAGCATCTATCCCGGGCTTGTTCAGCAGTTCCGCGTGGGCCCTAATGAGTTTGTTTTGGAACGTCCGTTTTTGGAGCACAATATTGCTTTAACACGAAAGGCTTTTGGCCTGGATGATGTGCGCCAGGAGATGTACCCTGCCAGTCCGGAACTGGATTGGGAAGGACTGGAAGAGGAAAGGGGAACTCTGGATAATGTCCGTCTCTGGGATTATCGCCCCCTGCGCCAGACTTACAACCAGCTCCAGGGTATCAGACCGTATTATGAATTTGTGGATGTGGATACGGATCGTTACATACTTGACGGGGAAAACCGGCAGGTAATGCTCTCCGCCAGGGAACTGAACCAGGAAAAATTGGCTTCTCAGGCCCAGACCTGGGTTAATTTGCGCCTGCAGTACACCCATGGTTATGGTCTGGCCATGAGCCCTGTTGCCAGGGTCACCCCCCAGGGTCTCCCTGCTTTTACAATCCAGGATATTCCCCCTGTCACCTCCGGAGGTTTGGAATTGAACAGGCCGGAGATTTATTACGGCCAAATCAGCAACGATTATGTCATCGTTAATACCAGAACCGCGGAATTCAGCTATCCGGTGGGGGATACCAATGCTTTTACTCACTACGAGGGAAATGGAGGGGTTCTTTTAAACAGTTTCGGCAAGCGTCTTCTCTATGCTCTCAAGTTTTCAGATTATAACATGATCCTCTCCGGTGAGATCACACCGGAGAGCCGTATCATGTTCAACCGGCGCATCTTTTCCCGAGTTTCTACGCTGGCTCCTTTTTTGCGTTACGATGAGGACCCGTATCTTGTTCTTGCTGAAGGGCGCCTTTTTTGGATTCTGGATGCCTATACGGTCACGGGTAATTTTCCTTATTCTCAGCCGTACAACGGAATAAACTATATGCGCAACTCAGTGAAAGTGGTTGTTGATGCGTATAATGGCAATGTGGATTTTTATCTTGCCGATGCTAACGACCCTCTGGTCCGGACGTACTCCCGCATTTTCCCCACTTTATTTAAGAATATGGGACAGATGCCGGAAGCGCTTTCCAGGCAACTGCGTTATCCGGAGAATTTTCTCAGTATGCAGGCCCAGGTTTTTTCTACTTATCATATGACTGACACCAATGTTTTTTATAACCGGGAAGACCTCTGGGAGATCCCCAACGAGAAATACTCCGAATCAATTCAGCCGGTGGAACCGTATTATACGATCTTGCAGTTGCCCGGGGTAGAAGAGCCGGAATTTCTCCTGATCCTTCCCTTTACACCTTCAAAAAGGGACAATATGATTGCCTGGATGGCCGGCCGTTCAGATGGGGCTAATTACGGTGAACTCCTGGTTTACCTTTTCCCCAAGGAGAGTGTTGTTTTCGGGCCGATGCAGATCGAGACCCGTATTGATCAGAATACCCTTATTTCACAACAGTTGAGCCTCTGGGATCAGAGAGGTTCCAGGGTTATCCGGGGCAATCTCCTGGTTTTACCGGTTGATGATTCCATTCTTTATGTGGAACCCGTTTTTCTTCAAGCCGAGCAGAGTGAGCTTCCGGAGTTGGCCCGCGTGATCGTAGGTTTCCAGGAAAAGGTTGTCATGGAGCAGACTCTGGAGGAAGCCCTGGTCTCGATTTTTGGGGACAGAGAAGCCCCCACGCCCGGAGTTCCGACGGAAGAAAGACCGGAGACCGGTTTGCCGGGTCCGCAAGAGCCCTCTGATATTGAGGGTCCGGGGATACTTCCTACGGTTCCGGATCTGGCCCAACGAGCGCAGGAGCTTTTACAGCAAGCCCAGGAGAGACAGAGGGATGGAGATTGGGCCGGTTATGGCCGTTCTCTGACAGAACTGGAAGGAACCCTGCAAGAACTTGTCAGAATGAGCGGTGGTAGTGCCGGAAGCGGTACTAATGAAACAAACCAGGAGTAGACACCGGGCGTTTTACCCGAGTGACCGCCAAACCATCTCTATGGCGCCGCTAATTACTAGTTTTACCTGTAGTGTTAAGGCCCCTCGCGGTTAGCGAGGGGCTGATGAATCTTGACAAGGATACCCGGATAGAAATACAATGTACAAAGTGTTACAATAACTATCGCCAACTGTATTACTTTCCGATTTCATTTTTTTTATTGGAGGGCTTTGGAGAGCTTATGAAAGAAGTTGTTATCTATACGGATGGTGCCTGTAAAGGCAATCCGGGCCCGGGGGGGTGGGCCGCTCTTTTGGTATATAAAGAACAGAAAAAAGAAATATCGGGGTCGGAACCCCATACTACCAATCAGAGAATGGAGCTGAAGGCCGCGGTTGAAGGTTTGCGTTTATTGAAGGAACCCTGCAGAGTGCGGCTTCATTCCGATAGCGCTTACCTGGTGAATGCTTTCAGGCAGGGATGGCTGCAGAGGTGGCAGCAAAACGGCTGGCAAACAAAAAACAAAGAGCCGGTCATAAACCAGGACTTATGGAGAGAACTTTTGACTTTTTCCCGGCGCCACCATATTGAATGGATTAAAGTGAAAGGACACAGCACGGATTGTTACAATAACCGTTGCGATCGTCTGGCTCAGGAAGCGGCTGTGAGCCAAAATAAAGGTAAACCGGACTGAATAGGAACAGGGGGGAGAGAAAGAGGATGCACCCGATTTTATTTGAATTTGGACCTTTGACCATCTATTCGTACGGAGCGATGCTCTGTTTAGCTTTCATGGTGACGATAATCTGGGCTTTAAGGGAAGCCCCTGCAGAAAAGATTAACCGGGATTATCTCTACGATCTTTTTATCGTCATTATGCTGTTTTCCCTGTTGGGCTCCCGTTTAGCTTATGTTATCCTTAATTGGGATTTCTACCGGGCAGGTCCATGGTGGAAAGTATTTGCTTTCCGGCAAGGCGGCCTGACCTTCATGGGCGGTTTAATTATGGCCGTCCTGGGGGGGGTAATTTATTGTCACTATAGAAAGATTAATTTTTTAAGATATTTGGACTTTTTCGCGCCGTTTATTGCTCTGGGTTATGCTATAACCCGTATAGGTTGTTTTTTGAACGGCTGCTGCTACGGACATATTACTTCTTTACCCTGGGGGGTGGCCTTTCCTGCAGTGGACAGCTTTCACCGGCACCCCACCCAGTTATATGCCTCAGGCGCGGTTCTGATTATTTTTTTACTGCTTCGTGTTTTGAAAAGGTACAAGTTCTTTGACGGCTATGTTTTCGTACTTTTTATGATTTTTTACGGAGTGTATCGTTTTATTGTAGAGTTTTACAGGATCGAGGAACCTTTTCTCGGTTTTATGACCCAGGCCCAATTGGCATCTTTAATTTTAATTCTTGCCGGTGTTGTTATTTTTTTGTGGAAAAAAGGAGAAAAAAGAAAAATAGGGAAAACTAATAAAAAGAAGGCAGGTGAGCTGTAATCTTTTTCCTGCACTGTACCTTTTGATAATCAGAGGTGAAAACAAATGAACTTGCATAAAGAGAAGGCCGCAATAGTCCCGGGGGTCGGGCTTGACCTTGGGACTTTTGCCGTCAAGGGAGTGCTTGTCGAGGGAAAAGAGATACGCAAAGTTACTGTTCCAACGGCGGGAAACCCTGTTGAGGCGGCGAAAAAGTGTCTGGATGCCGTTCTGGAGGGCCGGCAGGGCCATGTTCGGTTTGGCCTGACGGGGGCCAACGCTTCTCTTCTAGCTCGAAAATTAGGAATTAAGCCCCAGTTGGAGATCGAAGCACTGCAGCGCGGCCTGACGTTCCTGGGGCTGGATGGCCGGGCGGTTCTTTCCCTGGGGCATGAGAATATGTATTATCTCGAACTGGGGCCGGCAGGGGCGGTGACCTTCTTTAACCGCAACGGCCAGTGCGCCGCGGGCAGCGGGGCTTTTTGGTACCAACAGGCCACCAGAATGGGATACAATGACCGCGAGCTGGCCAAGATTGCCCTGGAAGCAGAGGCCCCGGTTAAAATTTCGGGGCGCTGTGCCGTTTTTGCCAAGTCGGATATGACTCACGCCATCAACGAGGGGGCAACTCAAAGCGCCGTATCGGCCGGGATGGCCAAAGCCCTTGCGGACATGGTCCTTTCCAATGTGGCTTTGAACCGGATCGCCGGTCCGGGATTACTCCTGGCGGTGGGAGGAGTAGCCAATAATGAGGCTGTAATAAAATATATAGAAGATTATTGCACAGAACGGGGTGTTGAGCTGGTAATTCCTCCGGATCACGAGTTTATCAGCGCGCTGGGTGTATCGAACGGCGCTGAGCAGTTTCCCGTAAGCTCTCTGCTGAGTCTGGGAGAGTTGCTGGGAGAAAATTATTCCCCGGAAAATCCTTTGCCTCCCCTTGAACCGGGCAAGGTAAAATACATGGAAGCGCCTCCGGTAGAAGAAGGTTATGACCTTTCTACTGTTTATCTTGGTGTAGATTGTGGTTCTGTTTCGACCAAATGTGCCCTCCTGGATGGGAAGGGGCGTTTTATCGGTGGGATTTATTTCCCGACGGCAGGTCGTCCTGCACTGCAGGTAATGGAACTTATGAAGGAAGTGGAACACCAGTACGGGGATTTGCTCCGCGATGTCCGGATAGTTGCCTGTACCACAGGTTCCGGGCGTTTTTTATCCCAGAAAATTTTAAATGCCGAATATGCCGTCGATGAGATTACTTGCCAGGCTGAAGGAGTGAAATATCTCTGCGGGGATAAAGGGACCCTTTCCATTATTGAAATCGGCGGTGAGGATTCTAAATTTTTACAGTTAAAGAACGGTATGCTCTACGATTACAATATGAACCCCGTTTGTGCTGCAGGAACAGGGACCTTTCTAGAGAACCTGGCCGGTTTGCTGGGGGTAGAGATTAAGGATGAGTTTTCTCGTCTGGCCTTTGCCGCTGATTTTGCCATTGACCTGGGTGATACCTGTACCCTGCTCTCCCAATCGTCTCTGGTCGCTGCTGCTTCCCGGGGACTTCCTCTGACTTCCCAACTGGCCAGTCTGGCCTATTCTTCCGCCAGGAATTATATTACGAAGACAGTAGAAAACCGGCCCCTGGAGGGAAGGCTTATTTTTACGGGGGCAACAGCTAAAAACCATGCCCTGGCCAGTGCTTTTGCTGCGGAGTGCGGCCGTGAAATTATCATACCTCCCCATCCTGAACTTTCCGGTGCGCTGGGGAGCGCTGTCATTGCCGGGACATTTCATCAGGACGGGCAAAAGCCGGACTTTGCCTTCCGCAGTTTGCAGAAATTAAAAGAATTTACCGTAACCAAGAACAAATGTAAAGCCAACTGTGAACACGAACACAACTGCACTCTTGATGTGATTCAGTTTAGTGATGGAAGTAAATTCCTTTACGGGGACCGTTGTGGCCGTTTTTCCGGGCTGGAGAAAAAAGCAGTAGACGACCGCCTTCCCGATTATAAAGTCCTGCGCAACGATGCTTTTTATGCGGCAGCGGGAGAGCCTTTGGAAGAAGGAATCCGGGTGGGACTGGCCCGCAGCGGGATGTTTTTTGACCTCTATCCTTTCTGGTCGGCATTTTTCCGCGGGCTGGGTGCGAAAATTGTCCTCTCTCCCCCGACTTCTTCCGGGATTTTGGAAATGGGGAAAAGGGAGCTAAAATCGGAGATGTGTTACCCCATGGAAGTTCTGGTGGGACACCATGCCGAGCTGAACGAAATGGCTGATCTTGATTATCTGTTTATTCCCGAGGTGGTGGATATGGAACCCCTGCCCTGGGCGGATGAGTGGCCCCGGGGATTTACCTGTTCCCTGCTCCAGACGGCTAAAGGGGTTATTGTTAATTCCCTGCATCTTCCGGAAGAAAAAGTCCTGTATGCCCAGTTAAATTACCGGGGAGGCAAGAAGAGAATTCTTTTTCAGTTGGAACCGGTCGCCAAGAAAATATTGGGTTCCGCTTTCAGTGAAGAGCGTCTGCTTCGAGCCGTAGAAGAGGGATACCGCGCCCAGGAAAAATTTCTTTTCCTTATCAGGGAGAAAAGCCTGCAAATTATGGATGAGCTCCACAATTACCGGGAACTGGTTTGTGCCGTTTTTGTGGGTAGACCTTATACGATTTACGATGATTTTGTCTCCAAGGGTTCGCTGGACTTTGCCCGGCAGAGAGGACTGCTTGCCGTCCCGCAGGACTTTCTGCTGGAATACCTGCGGGGATGGTACAGGGGCGAAATTTCTCATCCGGTGCTGGACCGGTCGCGGGAAGAATTTAAAGAGCGACTGCAAAACCTTTTAACCCACGTGGATAATATTTACCCCATTCAACTGCAAAAGATGCTGTCAACGGTCTTTTGGACGGAATTTCTGAATGAGAGAGCCGGTGAAACAGGGTTACCGCTCATGCATATTATTTTTCAGGATCCTTTCAAATGCGGCCCTAATGCTATGCTGAGGCATTTTCTCGGTAATCTGACAGGCTATTTGCGCCTGACCCTGGATGAGCATACCGCCCCCGCGGGGATGATTACCCGCCTGGAGGCTTATAAAAACACCTGCCGGTCCGGAAAAGAAAAAAATAAGCCTGTTTTTTACTCTGCCCGAACCTGCAGTGTGGGGAACGGAGAGTGGCGCAAAATTTTTGTCCCGGAGCCCACACATCATGCCAGGGTATTTGTCTCTTTGCTGAGAAACATGGGTTTGGAAGCGGAACTCTTGCCGCGGAGCAAAGATCGGGACCTCTCCCTGGCAAAGCGCTTTGTCAACGGAAATGAGTGTCTCCCGCTCATTCAAAACATGCAGGATTTTCTGGACTACCTTCATCAGCATCGGGAAGATCCGGAAGACGGTGTTGTCTTTTTCCAGGGATGGGCCTGTGGTCCCTGCCGTTACGGTCTTTATGCGCCGACCCAATCCCTGCTTATTAACAGGGCCGGATATGGGGAGGGAAAAATTTGTTCGGTAAAAGTGGATGAAGTGGTGAAACGATATGGTTTACCTTTCATTATTGGTATCTATGACGGACTGGTGGCTATTGATCTCCTTTACAAAATGCTCCATGCAACCAGGCCTTACGAGTTGGAAAAGGGAGCAAGCGATCTGCTTTTCGAGAAACATTCAGAGAGGCTGATGGAGATCCTGGAGAATAACCGTTTTAGTATCTCCCACTTTTTAACGGGAAAGCATCTCCGTCCGCTGAAACGCTGCCTGGAGGAGGCAGCCCGTCAGTTCGCGGAGGTTCCCCGTTCCGATGAAAAAAGGCCCCGTATTCTTGTGGGCGGTGAGTTCTATGTTCGCCTTGACAATCGTTGCAACCAGGATCTTATTCGCAAGATCGAGGCAGAGGGTGGGGAGGTCAGCCTGGCACCGGCCTCTGAACTTTTTTCGTATACAAGTTTTATTAACTATCAGGAAGCGTTGGCAGCTCACCGGGATAGAAAGCAGCTGCAAAGCTATCTGCAAAAAACGGGCTTTGGACTGATGACCGGCATCGCGCACAGGGAAGAGAAACGTCTGTATTCGGCAACAAACGGATTGCTCCGCGGCCACGAAGAACCCTCTCCCGAAGAAATTATGCGTCATGCCAGGAAATATGTTTCCGAACATTACGGGGGTGAGCCGCCCATGACCATCGGGAGAGCTGCTGCACTGGCCCACAGGGAAGGGGTTGCGGGAGTAATTTTCGTGGCACCTTTTACTTGCATGCCGGGCTCTGTTGTGGAAGCCCATGTGGCTACGCTCCGGGAAGAACTGAACCTTCCCATCGTGGCTATCTATTACGACGGCAAGGAGAATGCCAACAGGGACGAATTTATCGAAAGCCTTGTCTTTCAGGCCAAGCAGAAGATGAGCTAGCTCAGTTGACGGTCGGCACTCCATTAATTGTGCCGACCGCCAATTCATGTCACTGTATTAATTCAAGCTCTCGTATTATATTTTTAACTGCAGATTCTTGTTGTTGTAGTCTCCTGGTTGGCTTATCAAGATTTTTTACAGCCTGCTCTTTTATCTGTACAGCCTGAGTTAAAGCACTTTCAATACCCTTGATGACATTTTCCAATGCTTCCGTAAGGTTTTTATCAAACCGCTCTATTCCTAATTGTACGCGTTCCACAAAGTCTTCCCTTAAGCGTCCGCAGTTCCGGTCAACCTGTTCGAAAATAATCCAGTTCATTTCCTTAAAAATTTTACATACTTGACAAAAGGAAAAGCCCGGAGTAAACTGAAAAATAAACAATTTTTAGAAATATTAATATAAAATGTATTGTTTCAAAATATTGCCGCTATATTATCGCTACAGCGAAAATCGTAATTAGCGATGCAGTGCTCGGCGTTTCACCCGGGCACCTGGCGTATGAAAATTTGCGGTGTAGCATAACAAGCAATTTTTCGCTGGAGTGTTATAAAAATATAAGGAAACTGTATCTGGAAACCGGTAAAAGGAGCAGTTAAAATCGTGAGCAACAGTGTGGCAAATCCGGAGATGATGGATGAAGAAAAAGCCAGGTTATGGACACGAGACTATATACTGGTTTGTCTTTCATCCCTGCTGCTTTTTTTTCATTTCCACAGCCTGGTTCCCACGCTTCCTCTTTACATGGAGATCTTTGGAGGGAAAAGCAGTGCCGCAGGTCTTCCCATGGCCGCACTGACTTTGGGGGCGGTTCTCGTCCGGCCGATTGCCGGTTGGGCCCTGGATGTCTACGGGCGTAAACTTATTTTTTTGGGAGGGCTTTTGCTTTTTTTACTGCCGGCGATTCTTTATATTTGGATGATTCCGGCTTATTTATTAATTATCATGCGTTTTATCCAGGGCATAGGATGGGGTATCGGTAATACTGCTTCAAATACTGTTGCTTCTGATATAATTCCGTTGAAAAGAATAGGTGAGGGAATGGGAATTTTTATGGTTACTCTTACCCTTCCCATGGCTATATCCCCGGGTGTGAGCTTATGGATAGTGGAGCGTTACTCCTTTCCTCTCCTTTTTATCCTTTCTTCTGTTTTGATCTTTTTCTCTCTAATACTTGTGTTCTTTATCAAATTTCCCGGACTGGAAAAAAAGGAAATTAAACCGAAATTTGTTTTTTTGGACAGGGCAAGCGCCAAACCAGCCCTGGTTGTCTTTATGTTTACTGTTTCATATAGTTCCGTCCTTTCTTTTTTGCCTGTTTATGCGAAACAGCAGGGGGTACATGCTACGGGTCTGTTTTTTACCGCTCTGGCTGTCTCTACATTAATCATTCGGCCTGCTGTTGGAATCTTTGTTGATAAATATGGAGAGAAAGGGTACAATCTTGCCGTGGCACTGGGAAGTATAGCTATTTGTGCGGCTCTGGGGATACTGGCGCAGACCGCTTCTCTTTCTCATCTCGTACTCGGGGGGATATTTTATGGGGTTGGTTTTGGAATGGGGCAGCCCACCTTGCTTGCTCTATGTATCATGAATACTCTGCCGGAAAAAAGAGGCGCTGCCAATGCCACTTACTGGACTGCCTACGACATAGGAATAGCTCTAGGCTCTATCGCCTGGGGGATAGTAGCGGCGGCGACAGGGTATAGACAAATGTTTTATTTAAATATCTTACCCCTCCTGGTTGCTTTACTTGTTTTTTTTGTAAAGAACCCTTTGAAAAAGATGAGGATGTTTTCTGTCTTAAAAAAATAAATAACGGCGGAACGTTTATCCGGTTGGTCTAAGAGTTCCGCCGTTATTGTCGGAGTACGACAGTAATAGTCTTTAAAGGAGCTGTTTCTTAACTGCTTTTAAGTAAGGAGCGAAGTTTATATCTCTGAACTTTGCCGGTGGCTGTCCGGGGAAGTTCGTTGACGAATTTTACCCAGCGTGGGTATTTATAATGAGCTGTTTTGCTGCGGACGAAACTTTGCAGTTCCTTTTCCAGCTCGGGAGAAGCCGTATACCCTTCCCGGGGGACCACAAAAGCAAGAGGTTTTTCCAGATTAGATTCATCTACATTCCCGACAACACCACATTCCAACACAGCCGGGTGCTCAAGCAGGATCCCTTCAACCTCCACCGGAGAAACCCAGATGCCGCCGGCTTTCAGCATATCGTCAGCCCGGCCGCTGAACCAGAAAAAACCGTCACTGTCTCTATAGAACTGGTCGCCCGTATTAAACCATTCTCCATGGATAGCGTCTTTACTCTTTTCATGTTTTCTCCAGTAGAAAGGTGTGGTTCCATCATTGTTCATCCAGAGTACGCCAACTTCGTTATCAGGCACTTCCTTTCCGTCCTCATCAGTAAGTTTTACTTCAAAGCCCGGCAGCAGGACACCGCAACTTCCGCTTTTGATTTTTCCGGGTAAGCTGGAAATATAGATCCCCCCGACATCGGTAGAACCGATGCCGTCCAATATCTCTACGCCAAACTTTTCTTTCCAGCGATCAAATATTACTTTGGGCAGAGCTTCTCCGGCTGAAATACATTTTCTAAGGGATGATAAATCATATTTTCCTTCTTCTTTATCCAGTAAATCCAAAACTCCCATATACGAGGTGGGAATACTAAAATAAATAGTAGGTTTGTATTTGGTAATAATTTCGGCAACGGTTACAGGCTTCGGTAGTTCCGGTACAAGGAGTGAAGCCGCTCCGCTTACAAAAACAGATTCCATAGAATTCCTGCCGTAAGAAAAGTACATTTTTGAAGCAGAGTAGACGATGTCGTTTTCGGTTATTTGAAGAACGTTTTCACAATAGGAAGGCAGTAAATGCAGTACATCATGGTGGAGATGTACGACACCCTTGGGCGTTCCCGTTGTCCCCGAGCTATATAACCAAAAAGCCATATCATCTTTGGAAGTTTTTGCCACTTCCAGTGATGAAGATGCTTCTTTGATTAAATCATCGAAATTTCGTTGCCCCGGTTCCGGGGTCCCCACAACAATAAAATGGCGCAGATACTTGAGCTCCCGGGCGACCTCCGTAAAGTTCGGAGCCAGCTTGTCATCTGTAACGAGGACCTTGGCACGGGAATCGTTTAAGTAATATTTGTAATCCTGTGGAAGAGCCATAGTACTTATGGGTACTGGAACTGCGCCGATCCTCATTGCCCCAAAATATGTATATAGAAATTCCGGGCAATCGGGCAGACAGATTATAACTCTATTTTCCTCTTCAATTCCCAGTTCTAATAAAGCATTTCCTGTTTTATTCGCAGCTTCCTGGAGCTCCGCATAGGTTATAACCTTATCTTTGTAATAAATAGCCGCTTTATTGCCGCGTCCTTCCCTTATATGCCGGTCAAGCATGAAGTCCCCCAGGTTAAACCAGTCCGTCATTTCAGGCATTTTAAACATTACAGGACCTCCTTTTAAGTAATACCTTTTTAACTAAATAGTTGAAAAGAAGAAGAGACAATCAGCCTGGTAAGATATGAATAAAGTTAAGAAGAAGACAAAAAGACCAAACATTCAAGGCTTCTGACGCACTGATTTGCTGAAAAAAGAAGAAAAACCAGAGGTGACTATCCCTCCTTTTTATGAAATTTTAACTTATCCGTTCTTTGACCCTCTTAACGCTCTTCAATAACCTTATTCGACCAACCAGACAGGTGCTTGGGATAACTTTCGTTACCCTCGCTAAAAAAAACAAAGAAAAAAGTGGTAAACTTTAATTTGTCTTATACAGGATGGTTTTATGTAAATCCTCAATGTACGTGTTTATTTTTTCGTTTCTTTCTTGAAATATGGTCTTTTCAAATGGTTGTGAAGTTTCTAGATGTATATTCTATACTGCATCTTGGATCTATTAATTCTTTTAATTATTTTCAGATATTTTTAAGGAAAAAAATTTTTATATATAAAAACGTTGTAATAAATATTGCGTCTTATTGTAAAACTATCACTATTAGAACAACCATTTGTTTTCTTAACATAAGAATTATTTCACATGTTCATTAATTTTGTCAAGGTATTTTTTTCGATAATATATCGAAGATTGGAAAAAAAATTTCTTTATTGCCGGCCAAGGGGGCTTTCAGGAAAAGCAATATTTACGAATTACAAATCTGTTTTCAAACTTTTTTACTTGACGTTTTTGGGTAAAAGATTTGCTGAGGGTTTACCCAGCAGAGTAAACATTTTTTTCTTATAGGCTTCGACTCCGGGTTGATTAAAAGGGTTGACGCCGAGAAGGTAAGCGCTGACCGCGCAAGCTTTTTCAAAAAAATAGACCATCTGTCCGTAATAAAAGGGGGTTTGCCCGGGTACTGTAATTTTCAGGGTGGGCACCCCCCCGGAGTTGTGGGCAGCCATAGTTCCCCTGCAGGCTTTTTCGTTGACAAAATGAAAGGTTTTGCCGGCCAGATAATTTAACCCGTCAATATTTTTCTCCAGTTTATCAATTTCCGTATCTACGGTCGGGTTCTCCACCCAAAGAGTGGTGGAAAAAAGATTTCGGTAGCCCTCCTGAATTAATTGGCCCAGAGAATGGAGATCTCTGGTAAAGTTCGTACTGGCAGGAAAAATTCCTTTCCCGTCTTTCCCCTCACTTTCTCCGAAAAGCTGTTTCCACCACTCGCTAAAATAAAGAAAAGCGGGGTCGTAGGTTGCCAAAAGCTCAATGACTTTCCCTTTTCGGTAAAGAATATTTCTGGCCGCAGCATAGCGGTAAGCGGGATTTTCGGCAAGAGTTACACGGCTCATAAGTTGATGTCCCTCGGCAGCTCCTTGCATTATTTCATCGATATTAATACCTCCGACAGCGATCGGCAGAAGCCCCACTGCCGTCAGGACGGAATAGCGCCCTCCAATATCATCCGGGACGGAAAAGGTTTCATACCCTTCTTCATCAGCCAGTTCTTTCAGGGCACCTTTAGCCTGATCGGTTGTGGCAATGATTCTATCCCTGGCTCCTTTTTTCCCGTAGCGTTTTTCCAGAAGCCGGCGAAAGACTCGAAAAGAGAGAGCAGGTTCCAGAGTGGTTCCCGACTTGGAGATGATATTGACAGCCAGATTTTTTTCTCCCACAAGTTCCAGCAGGTGTTCCAGATAGGCCGGACTAATGTTGAAGCCGGCAAAATATACTTCCGGTCCCCCCCGCTTATTTGTAGGAAGCTGGTTGTAAAAAGAGTGCTGAAGCAACTCCAGGGCAGACCTTGCCCCCAGGTATGATCCTCCGATGCCGATAACGATAAAAACATCGGCTATTTCCTTTATTTTTTCCCCGGTTCTTTTAATTCTGTCAAATTCTGCACGGTTGAAGTCGAGAGGCCAGTCAACCCAACCGGCATATTCATGGCCGGGACCTTTGCGCGCATGAATTAAATTGTGTACCCGTAAAATCTCCGGTTCGAAATATTCCAATTCATGAGGTAAAATGAAGCCCGATTCTTCCGGATAGTCAAAACGAATTTCTTTTTCCATAAGGTCCTCCTGTCATAATAGTGTAGGGAGTTCTCTTTTTATCAAAAAAGGGTTTTTAAGGAAGAGCGTTGAACTTATTAATAATAATAGCAATGAAACAGTAATTAAACAATACTTGTCAAAGTTTTTCGGAGGGTTGTGCCAGGTGCTGCGCAAAAAAATGTTTTTTTTCATGGTCTTACTTTCCTTTGCACTGATCGGAATCATTTTTTTTACAATGAACGCACTTCTGGTAAGTAGTATCTTACACTGGGAAAGAAAGAATACGGAACAAAATTTACTTCGTGTTAAAAATATTGTGGAAGTTGAGAGCGAGCGTCTGGAGAGTACCGTCAGGGACTGGGCAAACTGGGATGATACATATCTTTTTGTTGCCGATCCTACCCTGGAATATATTGAAAATAACCTGATGAATGAGCTTTTTAACGATTTACAACTCGGGTTCATGGTTTTTCTAGATTCAGACGGAGAAGTGGTTTTCCAGAAAGGTTATGACCTTTTTGAGAAAGACGAAATTCTCGTTCCCTCCGGCCTGAAAGAGCACCTGCAGCCCGGTAGCCTGCTTATACCACAGCACTCTTCGGGGGATAAAAAAGAACTTATTTCGGAAAAAGGAGAAATCATCTCCGGTCTTATCCTCCTGGAAGAAGGGCCTGTCCTGGTCGCCTCTTCTCCGATTCTGACCAGCCGCTATGAAGGCCCGTCAACGGGGACGCTCCTGATAGGAAGTTTTTTAAATTCTACTGAAATATCCGGCATTGCCGAAAAATTATTTTTAAATCTTACTGTTCTATCACCCGAAGCGGTCGATATCCCGGAAATAGAAGAACTTGCTTCATCCTCACCGGGAGAGATATTGGTTGTCAGGGAAAGAAGCGGTGAGATAATTGAAGGATATACTTACCTGAGCGATATTTACGGAAAGCCCGCTCTACTTATTAAAGTGGAACTTCCCCGTGAAGTGTACGGAATTGGGAAAAAAGTTCTTACCTTTTTCCTTCTTTCTCTTTGTTTTATTATTCTAGCATTTTGGGGCGGGGTTTTTTCTTTTCTGGAAAAAACTATTCTCTCCAAGTTGACCCGCCTGATTCGTTCGGCAAGAGAAATGAAGGCCTCCTCCGGATTTTCTCCCTCTATGGGTGGGGAGGAAGAACAGGATGAACTTACCCTGATAGCCAGGGAAATAAAGACGATCCTGGGTAAACTGGAAAACTCACAAATTAAAATGAAGCAGAGCGAGGAGCAGTTAAAGGTTATTTTTGAAGAGTCACCGGTGGGGATTGCCCTGCTGGATCAGGATGGACGTTTTCTAAAAAGTAATTTCTCCTTGCAAAAGTTGTTGGGATTGCAGGAAAAAGAACTGCACAACAGCACATTATTGGAGAATATTTATCCCGGCGACCTTTTGCAGGGGGTAACCATGATCGAGGATCTCCTGTCGGGTAAACGGGATTATTGCCAGATAGACAGTAGATTTGCCCGTAAGGATGGAGAATTGGTCTGGGGTCGACTCTCCCTGACCCTGGTGAGAGATTTTATGGGGGAATTTCAATATGCCCTGGGTATGTTGGAGAATATTTCGGAGTACAAAAGAGTCGAAGAGTTTCTGCAGGAAAATGAAGAAAGGCTTTATCTGCAGAATAAAATACTTATGGAATTAACCATGAAGGGTGCATGGATTAATGAGAGCCTTGATGAGGCCGTCAAAGAGATCGTTGAGGCAGCCTCTCTCCTTATTCCAGTGGAGCGGGTCAGTGTCTGGTGGTATCGCGATGCTTTTTCCGGAATAACCTGTTTTGATCTCTATGAGAAAAGCAAAAACTCCCATTCCAGTGGTCAAGAGCTTTCCAGCGAGAAATTTTTTTGGTATTCTCGCAGCCATCTGGAAGGGGATGCCATCGCTGCTGTGGATGTTTTTGCCGACCCCCGGACCAGCGTTTTTCAGCCCGACTATTTTTTAAATACGGGAATTGCCTCTCTTCTGGATGCTCCTATCTGGCTGAGGGGAAATCTGGTAGGGGTTTTCAGCTTTCAACACGTGGGAAATCCCCGGGAATGGTCCAGTGAGGATCGCAGGTTGGCCATGACCATGGCTACTTATATTTCGCTCTGCCTGGAAGAAGATGCCCGTAAAAAGGCTGAAAAAGCGTTGGATGAGGAGATAGAAAAAGCGAGGCAGGTACACGAACGCTCCCTTCAGGAAGAATTCCCTGAAGTAGAGGGGATTGATTTTGCCGCTCATTATCAGCCCGCCCGGGTCCTGGGAGGAGATTTTTATCATGTTATGCGCAAAGGCAGGCAATTAATTTTTTATCTGGCCGATGTATCCGGACATGGGCTTGATGCCGCTATTTTGAGCGTCTTTATCAAAAATACCATTGACAATTATTTGTATTTAGAGCATGTTGAGGGGAAACTTTTTACACCGGAAGAAATTCTACGTTATTTAACAGAGAAGTTTTACAAAGAAAAGTACCCGGAGGATTATTTCCTCTCCATTTTTCTTGGGGTTTTAGATTTAAATACCAATATATGTAGTTTTTCCGGGGCGGGGTTTCAAAATTCTCCTTTTGCAGTTTTACCCGGGGGAGAGTGCGTTCTTCTGATTAGCAAGGGAATGCCCATTTCCTCGGTCCTATCCGACGAGATGATGGATTACCGGGCTGTCTGCCAGGTGTTTCCTCCCGGAACAACTGTTCTTTTTACTACCGACGGGCTTGCTGAGCAGATACAAAATGGGGAAGAATACAGCGAAAGATTAAAAAATATTTTTCTCGACTACTGTCATCTTAGCCCTGAGCAAATTGTCCAGGTAATTAATAATGATTTTAAGAAATTTAACGGAAGTTTGCAGGGTGATGATGATATTACCTTTTTAATAATGCAGTCATCCCGTAAGGCAAAGAGCCTGTCTCTGGAGCTGAAAAGCATTTTTCAGAGCGTTGAAGAGGCAGCAAAGAAAGTTGAACTATTTTTAGAAAGAGGAAAAGGATTTGACCTGCTGTCTCTCCGAGAAATTCTTACCAATGCCATTGAACATGGCAACAAATTTTCCCCCTACAAAGAAGTTTTTCTGAAGGTGACGGAAACGGACAGGTATGTTAAAATAATTGTTCAAGACCAGGGTGAGGGTTTTAACTGGCAGGAAATAATAGAAAAAAAGCTTAACCCGGAAAGTCTGGATGAAAGAGGGCGGGGTATTTTCCTGGCCAAAATGTCTTCCGATTTTTTAGCTTTTAATAGCAGGGGCAACAGAGCGACTATTATCATCATGTTGTAAAGGAGATGACCTTTTAAATGAATAAAGAAGAGTTGTTAAATAAGGCTGGAAAGCCCTCTGCAGATGCCATGAAGCTGCATCCCTTTTACCGGGGAAAGATCGAGGTTACTCTGAAAGCTGCTGTGCGAGACTATAAAGACTTTGCTGTCTGGTATACCCCGGGGGTGGCAGCACCCTGCCGTGATATCCAGGAGGAAAAGGGCCGCGTTTATAATCATACAAATAAAGGAAATTTTGTTGCTGTAATCTCTGATGGGACCCGGGTCCTGGGCCTGGGTAATATTGGTCCGGAAGCTTCCCTGCCTGTCATGGAAGGCAAAGCCCTCCTCTTTAAGTACCTGGGTGGTGTGGATGCTTTTCCTATCTGCCTGGATACCGGGGATCCGGAAGAAATAATCAGAACGGTTAAGATTCTGCAACCTTCTTTTGGCGGTATTAATCTGGAGGATATTGAAAGCCCCAAATGTTTTTATATTCTTGACCGCCTGCGGAAAGAATGCCATATTCCCGTCTGGCACGATGACCAGCAGGGAACGGCTTGTGTTACTTTGGCAGGATTAATCAATGCCCTGAAGATCGTGGGAAAAGATTTGTTAAAAGCCCGTATAACCATGATTGGAGTCGGTTCTGCCAATGTTGCGACCATGAGGCTGCTGTTGGCTGCCGGCGTTCCTCCGGGGAACATTATCATGTGTGACAGCAAGGGAATTCTGCATAAGGAAAGAAACGACATCACAAAGGAGCATCAGGAAAAGCTCAAGATTATGGAGCTGACAAATAAAGAACAGCGAACCGGCGGGATGGCGGAGGCTATGGAGGGGGCTGATGCTGTTATCGCCCTTTCCAAGCCGGGACCCGATACCATTAAGAAGGAATGGATCAGAGCCATGGCCAGGGATGCTATTGTCTTTGCCTGCGCCAATCCCATTCCCGAAATCTGGCCTTGGGAGGCCAGGGAAGCCGGCGCGGCAATTGTATCTACAGGGCGTTCTGATTTCCCCAATCAGGTCAACAATTCCCTGGGCTTTCCCGCTATTTTTCGCGGCGTCCTGGATGTCCAGGCCAGGACCATTACAGATACGATGTGTATCGCGGCAGCGGAAGAGCTGGCTGCTTGTGCGGCGGAGAAGGGTTTAAATCCGGAGAAAATTTTACCGACAATGGATAATTGGGAATTTTTCCCGCGGGTGGCGGCTGCGACGGCCATGAAAGCTATTGAAGAAGATGTGGCGCGTCTGGTCCTGACCCGGGAGGAAATCATGAACCTGGCCAGGGAAAAAATAGGCCGCGCCCAGGAACAGGTCAGAATTCTTATGGAAAAAGGGATTATACCACTGCCTCCCTCCGAAATATAGTAAAACATGAAGCCCGGCTGAACAATAGAAGGGAAGGGACAAGAATATACGGCACTCGGGCAAAGCGTCGGACCGGTGCTCCGGTTTATTTGCCTGCAAGTACAGCGGCTCTTCTTAGCCCTTCGCTTACCTACCCGGCAAGCTGCCCTCCATGACAGCGAGCCGGCTGCAGATGTCCTGTCTGCAGGGTAAGCTTGAGGGCTGCGTTTCGCCGGGACTTTGAGCGGCCGGAAAAAGTCGCATTTTGCCCGGCACTTCACCCGAGCGCCTGGCGTATAAGAAAGTTATGGGGAAATTTGCGGTGTCATGGGGACGGTTTAAGCGTCACCGGACCGTAGCGGCAGTTATGCTATCTCAAAGATTCTCCGGATCTCCAGTGCCTTTCCGCTGTCCGGGTCCAGGTTGATGACAACACCGTTGAGCATGCATTCTCCCTCGGCCAGCTTCCATTTCATGGGCAGTCCGGTCATAAATTTACGCAGGATCTCATCAGGATCCAAGCCCAGAATGGATGTATAAGGTCCTACCATACCGGCGTCGCTGATATAAGCGGCTTTTTCCGGATAGATCCTCTCGTCCGCGGTCTGAACATGCGTATGTGTGCCGATTACAGCACTGGCTTTATCTCGCAGCAGCCAACCCATGGCCAGTTTCTCGGATGTTGCCTCAGCATGAAAATCGACAATAAGGAGAGGAGTTGTTTTAAGGAGAATTTCAACCTCTCTTTTTGCTGTGTTAAAAGGGCAGTCAGACTGGGCAGGCATAAAAAGCCGACCTGCAAGGTTTAGGACCCCAACCTGAAAGCTGCCGACCTGGAAAATCTCCGCTCCTTTTCCCGGAATGGAAGGTGCGAAATTTGCCGGCCTTAGCAGCCTTTTTTCTCCATCAATTGCCCCCAGGATATCTTTTTTATCCCAGATATGGTTTCCTGAGGTGAGAATGTCAATTCCCGTCTCGAATAACTCCTGCATAACCGAAGGTGTTAGCCCAAGACCTCCCGCGGCATTTTCTCCGTTGGCGATAGTCAGGTCTATGTTAAAGCGTTCTTTCAAGCCCGGCAACATTTTTTTGACAAGCTGCCTCCCCGGTTTCCCAAAAATATCTCCCAAAAATAAGATTTGCATACTGATCCCACCTTTTTATAAAGAAACTTTTCTTTATTGTAGCAGAAAAATGAAAAAAAGCCAGTAAAGTATAGAAATGAGACCGTTTCTGCAATATATTTATAACTGGGCCGGAAGTCCGGCTCGGAAGTCAAAAAGTCGGAGAAAGCAGAGAAAAGTACCATTAATATAAACAGGAGGAAAGAAGAAATGCTGGATTTGCAAGAAGTCTTGGCGGATGTCTGCCGGTGGGCCGGAGAAATTGGGAAATTGCAAAGGGAAAAATTTGGGGAGAAGCATACGGTTCATACAAAAAGCTCCCCTATCGATTTGGTTACCGAGGTGGATGAATTGTCGGAGCGATATCTTTTGACCTGTATTAAAAAAAAGTATCCCGGGCATGAAGTTTATGCGGAAGAGAGCGGAAGGGCAGGGATGAAATCGGAATACATGTGGGTAATTGATCCCCTGGACGGCACCGTCAATTATAATCAGGGTATTCCAATTTTTGTTATCTCAATTGCCCTGCGACACGTAAATGAAACAGTCCTGGGGGTCATCTACCAGCCGGTCCTGGATGAACTTTTCACAGTGGTTAAAGGAGAAAAACCCCGGCTGAACGGTTCCGAGATTCAGGTCTCCCGGAAAACCCGGCTGGAGGACAGCGTTTTGGGTTCGGGCTTTCCTTACGACCGGGCTAGGCACAAGGATAATAATGCCAACTATTTTTCCCACTTTGTTCCCATGGTCAGGGGACTGAGGCGTATGGGAGCGGCTGCTTACGATCTGGCCTCCGTCGCTGCCGGGAGGCTTGATGGTTACTGGGAACTAAATCTGAGTCCGTGGGATGTGGAGGCGGGCGCTTTGCTCGTTCGGGAAGCGGGAGGTAAAGTCCTCTTTTTACCGGAAAAAAGGGGTGTGTCTATTGTTGCAGGCAATAAAACGATCTGCGACCGCATTTTTGCTGAGATAATGAGAGTGGACGGTGAAGAATGTGACTGTCCTCCAATAAGGTAGGGCAAACTTGTAGAAAAATATTTCAAAAAATTCCATATAAAATATTAGTTGATACTTGACAAAATTATTAAAAAAAAATATCATATAACATATAGAGTAGTTATGTCAGACATTAATATGTTCATTCACTAGCTTGGGCATATTTTTTCTCCTTAATTCCAATATAATGGTATTTTCTCATAAGCCCGGTAATATTACTTACTATAGAAATTCCTTCCTTCCAACCCGCTCATAGGCTGCAATGGTCTTCTAGTATGTTCATTAAAACCTATTGATTTTTAAATTTATCAGGCAGTAACCCATTCAGGGTATGGACATAACCGTGACAAGCTTTTATCGTATGAATAAAATGCTAGGGGGTTAATTGTATGTTAAGGAAGAAAGATGTTTATAATGATGCGTTATTAAAAATGACCATAAACGGTAGTGGTTATCAAGGTATTGTCGACTTCCTGGCTCAAAAGCTCCGGGCGGACATTCTTATTGAAAATGAATTTTTCTGTGTACTTGCACGTTCTTATTTTAATAAATCTACTTTTCCAAATACAGATACAAGTAAAAATAAGAAGATGAAATTTTTGAAGCCACAGTATTTTGATCCAAAGATTAAAGAATACGTCACGATGCTTCATAGGACTCTCCGGCCTGTTGAATTACCGGAGCTGCCGGAGTATGGAATAAAGGAGCCCAGAGTGGTATTCCCTATAACAATTAAAAACAAGATAAAGGCATATCTAAATGTCTTTAAGAAGGATTTCACGAATGAAGAAATTATAGTTATTAATACAGCTCTGAATAGCCTAATGTTACTAGAAACTATCAGGCATGTCCAGACAGTAATAGGAGGTAGAATTATAAAGAGCTTAATTTTCAGCCTTATGTCCGGTGATGAAAATGATATTAACAGTAATATTAATATCGTCAAAAAGACTTTGAATATTGAATTGTTTCAGGAAAGTTTTTTTGCTCTTGTTAAAATTAGTAACGCAATACGAAAACAGTGTTTGGAAGGTGCTTTACGTAGTATCCGCAGCGATCTTAACATAAATGCCATCGTAACCGCAATTAGTGAGGATCAGGGGGTATTGTTAATTAAATCTGATGACATTACAAAATTGAAATCAGTGGCAGTTTCCGAGACCCTCCAAGCGGTATTTGAGGCGCTTAAAATGATTTTTCCGGACAGTAGAGTAAAAATAGGTGTAGGCCGGCAATGTTTTAATCATCAAGATTACAAGCTTGCTTTTAAAGAAGCTAACAATGCCCTCTCTTTTACAGGTCTCCCAAAAGAAAGTGAAGAAGGCGTAATTTACTATCATTCTCTGAGGTTGATGGAAGTTTTGTTGCAGACACAAACTATATTTCCGGGATTTGTAAGAGGAATTCTGGGAAAATTACATAATTACGATATTGAAAAGAATATCAATCTGATTGAAAGTATAGAGTGTTATTTAAAACATGATTGCAATATTCAAAGTGCAGCTCGGGAATTATTTATTCATCCTAACACTCTTAGATATCGTCTGGAAAGGGCGGAAAAAATCTCCGGCCTAACCTTAACGGATAATGATACAAAGTTAGAGCTTCAGTTAGCTATTAAACTTTACAAATATCAAGGAGAGAACTTCTTTGAATCACGGCAAAAGCGGGAGTGTAAAATTTCTGTATAAATGAGTATTACATCTTTTTTATAAAAGACTATTTCAGCACCACAAAAGATAAAGATGGTAGTTTGGAAGTAACGCTTCCGGCTACTCATTTTGAAAGAGCATATTTTGTGCCGGCAAAAGAGAGGAGGGAAAGATGACCCGGCAAGAAAAAAAATCTTCCGGCGCTGCGTTTAAAGGAAAGCGCCATATCAACGTTACGGTAAACGGACAGCTCTACGAATTGGCAGTAGGAACAGGGGCAGGAAAGGTTAATCCAAGCGATACCCTTTCCTTTACGCTCAGGGAGACTCTTGGGCTTACCGCGACAAAAGTATCCTGCGACAGTGGTGCTTGCGGAGGATGTACCGTGCTCATGGACGGAAGAGCGGTTCTATCATGCATGCTGTTAAAGGATGAAGATTATTCGGAATCTTCTGTTATACACCATCCGTCCATGTACGACATGTTCAAATGCGGGTTCATCCTTTCCGTTATCTGAACAGCCCTCCACGTTTGCTCCTTACTTTAGAGTTTTCGTCTTTTGCTAACTTCAAGATAGAGCTTCCTGTAAGCTTCTATATCGAAGATTATTGCCTTTTCGGCCTCTTCGGGATCACGATTTTTAATGGCTTTATAAATTGCATAATGGGTTTTCATTACAAGATCAATATCGCTTTCTTCCAGGGTGATTTTTGAGTAAGTTTGAAATATAAGCTTACGAATAGCCTGGACTATATAATAAAGAACCATATTCTGTGAAGCTAAAGCAATAATTTCATGCAACTCAAAAGTTCTTTTATCAAATTCTTCTTTTGAATCTACTCTCAAATCAAGAATTTTTGACATTGCTTCAAGATTTTCCGCTGAACGGTTAAGTGCTGCCATTTTTACAGTTATACATTCAATCGCTTTTCTTGCCTCCATCAATTCATCGAAACTGGCTCTTTGTGTTTGTAAAAGTAAATCAAGACCATTGACAATTATATCTGAGTTAATTTTCTTAACGAATCTTCCTCCCTTATAGCCCTGCACAGTAGTAATTAATCCTATCCCTTCCAACTCCCTTAAACCTTCGCGCGTAGCCGCACGACTTATTCCTAAAGTCTGGGACAGTTCTATTTCAGTCGGCAGTTGATCCCCGACATTATATACCCCGGAAATAATGTAATCTTTCATCATTTCAAAAACGTAATTATGAGCGGAGCTCTTTTTGTAAGGTTTAAAATCAGGCTTAATCTTTTTGTTCATAAAAACCCCTCCCCTAATAATTCTTTTGAAATAAATTACATACTAATGTCCGACATAATTACGATAATTGTTCTTATTGTGAATAATGATGTCTTATTGCTAAACAATTCATCCAAAAGTGCTCTAATTTTTTGCTTTTTTAATTAATTTTAGAAAATCTTTCTATTACGTAATATTATTCTACTAAATATCATCTTTTCTGTAAAGAATAATGTCTTATTATTAGACAGTTTTTTAAATAATATACTTTTCTAATAATCTTCAAGGCTGCACTGTTAATTGAAGATGGTGCGGGCATGAGCTAGCAGCGTATCAACAAAAACAGTATCCGGAAAGAGTTGGTACAAAAGTTGCAAAATAATAGCAAATATATATTTTCTGACTGGTTGCAATAATGCGAGAATGTCATACTAATGTCAGACATTAACACGTAAATCATCGCAAGAGAAGTATTAAGGAGGAAATGATATTATGCCAAAAGTTGTTAGCTATTTTCCCAAAGAATTATTTGAGAGGAGAAAGGTGGGGATACCTCCCGAGTGGGATGTAAACTTTGCTAAAGATTGGGGAGAAGAGGAGGTCATTGAGGCCTGTAGGGATGCAGATTTATTGTTGGTGCCGGCGGCAAACCCGCCAATTACTGCCAAAGTAATCCAAAATATTAACACCATTCGCTTTCTGCAGGTGTTTGGCGCTGGTTTTGATAAAGTTGATATTGATGCCGCCAGGGAGGTTGAGCTTCCAGTAGCCAATACACCGGGGCAAAATGCCACAACTGTGGCTGAATTTACCATTGGTATGCTTGTTGCCTTGCAACGGAAAATTTTAATTGGTAAACGGGAGGTGAAAGCCGGCAATCACGAAAGTATTCACCGAGAGTTTATTATAAGCGGATTGAAGGAAATAAGAGGTGCCACAATAGGGCTGCTGGGTTTGGGAGCTATTGGTCGCCTGGTTGCCCGGATGGCCAACTTTATGGGAGCGAAAGTGAGCTATTATGACCTTTATCGTGCAGATAAGAGCATTGAGGAAGAGTTAAAGGTTACTTACTGTTCGTTCGAGGAACTGCTTGCGAATAACGAAGTAATAAGTCTGCATGTTCCCCTGAATAATCATACACGCGGATTAATATCAAAAGATGAATTTGCGTTAATGCAGCCGGGAACTTTGCTTATTAATACTGCCCGGGGCGAAATTATTGACCAGGCTGCCCTAGTCGAAGCATTGGAAAGCGGACATCTCGGCGGGGCTGCTGTAGACCACTTTGCACCGGATCCACCGCCAATCGACCATCCTCTCTTGACCTTATCAGCAGCAGCAAACGACAGATTAATTATCACACCTCATATCGCAGGTGTCACGGCCGGATCTTTTACCCGTATGTTAAAGGATGCTGTGGAAAACCTGCAGCGTGTGGCAGCAGGGGAAAATCCCAGGTATGTGGTTAACGGTATTGCCCGGGCAAGAAGTCGGGGAGAGAGTCAAAAAGCTTCCTGACAAGAAAGGTAACCGGTAAATCTTTACAAGCAAAGAAGTAGTAAACTTGACTGTGGGTATGTGGACCACGCTTTGCGTTGCCCACATACCCACTAACCCCCATTACTGCAAACGATTTTTATATTAAAAGCTTTAAAAATCAAATGAGCAATATCCGAACCGGCAATTTACGTCCAAATCGGCGGCGCTCATAGAGATAGGAGGATAAAAGATGACCGTAAGCAAATGGATGCACGTAGGAACGGTTTTGAAGATGAATGCCCTAAATTTTCCTGATAAGTTAGGCTGCCAGGACAAATATAAAAGCTTTACCTTCAAAGAATGGAATGAGCGGTCTTGCCGTCTGGCCAATGGTTTGCAGGAGATGAGGGTGGGGTACGGCGAGCGGGTTGCCGTTCTATCATACAACCGCGTCGAATGGATGGATATTTACTCATCCTGTGCCAAAGGAGGACAAATCGCTGTTCCCATATTATTTCGCCTTGGACCTAACGATTTTGAGTATATACTCAATCATGCCGAATGCAAAGCCTTTATAGTGGAAGAACCATTTATCGAAAGCGTTAATAGCATTCGTGATAAACTTAAAACGATACCAGAGGGCAATTTTATCTACCTGGGGGACGGTAAAGCCCCCGAAGGATACCGGCATTACGAAGACATTTTAAGCGGCAGCTCTCCGGAAGAGCCGGAGGTCATAGTAGATGCCAAAGACCCCTGGACAATAATGTACACCTCCGGAACAACAGGCAAACCCAAAGGAGTCGTTCGTAACCACGAAAGTAATTTGGCCCAATACCTCCTCAATAACATCAACATGGGCGTTTTGCCGACAGATAAGCCTCTACTTGTCATGCCGAGCTGCCACGTCAATTCTGTTTACTATTCCTTCTGCTATACCTATGTTTCAGCACCGGTAATGATCTATAACTCAGTTAGCTTTGACTCCGAAGACCTGCTAAAAACTATTGAGGAATTCAAACCAACCTTTACCTCCCTTGTTCCAACCCATTATACTATGCTACTAAGCTTGCCGGACGAGGTAAAGAAGAAATATGACGTTAGCAGCATGAGGCAGCTTCTCATTTCTTCGGCGCCGGCCAGGAAAGAACTCAAGCTGGCTATTATGGACTATTTTAAGTCGGCAGAACTCTGGGAGGCTTATGGTTCCACCGAAACGGGTTTGATAACCTGCTTACGTCCGGAGGATCAGTTCCGCAAGCTGGGATCAGTAGGTAAAGAGATTTTCGGCATTGACGAAATTAAGCTGCTTAATGAAGACGGCAACGAAGTGCCGCAGGGGGAAGTCGGGGAATTGTACACCAGATCTCCCCTCGTTTTCCAGGAGTACTGGAAAGATTCCGAAAAGACAAAAGAGTCATTCTATGGTGAATGGTGCACTGCCGGCGATATGGGGAAAAAGGATGAAGACGGTTATTACTACCTGGTAGATCGCAAGAAAAATATGATTATCACCGGGGGAGAAAATGTCTATCCATCTGAAATTGAAGAAATTCTTGCCTCTCACCCGGCCATAAAGGATGTTGCTGTGATCGGTATTCCTGATCAGAAATGGGGAGAAGCCATCAAAGCCGTCGTGGTTTTAAAACAGGGGTATAAATTCAGCGATGAGATGGGCAGAGAAATCATGGAGTTTACCAAGGGCGGGCTGCCCGGGTTCAAACGTCCCAAGTCCATTGATTTTATCAGCGATGAAGAAATGCCCAGGACAGCTACCGGTAAAATTCTGCACCGCGTTCTCAGGGAAAAGTACGGAACCTGGAGCGAGGCCAAATAGCACAAAAATGGAAATGAACTACCGAAAATAAGCTTTTTAATAAAGACATTATAAAGGAGGAAGCGAACATTGAAGAAGATGATGACGGGGAACGAAGCGATAGCGTATGGTGCTTACTTAAACGGGGTACGGGTAGGTGCGGCTTATCCCGGTACGCCCAGCACGGAAATTATGGACAATTTATCCAAATATCAGGGCGTATATGCCGAGTGGTCTCCCAACGAGAAAGTTGCACTGGATACGGGGACAGGGGCCGCGTATGCCGGTACCAGGGCAATGGTATCCATGAAGCATGTGGGTGTAAATGTTGCATCTGACTCGCTTTTTTATGCCGTCTATACCGGACTGAAAGCGGGCCTGGTGATCGTAAGTGCAGACGATCCCGGCATGCACAGTTCCCAAAACGAGCAGGATAACCGCAACTATGCCAGATTTGCCAAATTACCCATGCTCGAGCCTTCCGACAGCGAGGAAGCCAAGGAATACGTCGGAATCGCCCTGGAGATGAGCGAAACCTTTGACACACCGGTAATGTTGCGGACAGTAACCCGTATTTCGCACTCATCAACTCCTGTGGAAATTTCGGAAGAGGGTCCACCTGCACCGCCGTCGGAACCCCCCCTTTATGAAAGAAACCCTCAGAAATTTGTTATGGTCCCGGCTTATGCACGTGGGCGTCACATTGTGGTAGAAGAGCGTATTAAAAAAATTGCTGAATATGCGGAAAACATCTCTATTAACAGAATTGAGCCCGGTGACGATAACATAGGAATCATTGCAGCCGGTTCAGTATACCAGTATGCGAAGGAAGTTTTCCCTGAGGCTACCTTTCTCAAACTGGGGATGGTCTATCCTCCGCCCGAAAAGCTTATTCGCGAGTTTGCTTCCCGGGTAAAAATGGTAGTTGCCATCGAAGAGCTTGATCCCTTCTTTGAAGGTCAGATCAGGCAGATGGGTATTGAAGTTAGGGGTAAAGACATCTTCCCCATTGTTGGAGAATTTAACCCGGGACTCATTCGTCAATGTTCAGTCTCTGCGGGTCTCATTCCGGCTTTCGAGGCTACAGCAGAAGCAGCTGCCGCGGGCACTTCCACTACGGAATTGCCTATTCGTCCGCCCATGCTTTGTCCGGGTTGCGGTCACCGGGGCATGTTTCACGTTTTCCGTGAGTCTGGGGCACTGGTTTTAGGTGATATCGGATGCTATACGCTGGGCTCTGCCCCTCCCCTCAGTGCCATGCATACCACCGGATGCATGGGTGCCGGCATCGGTGTTGCCCACGGCATTGACAAGGCCGGCGTAAAAGACCGGATCATCGCTGTTATAGGAGACTCTACCTTTTTCCATGCCGGTATTCACCCCCTTATTAATGTACTCTATAACGAAAGCACTGTAACCGTTGTTATTGCCGATAACAGTGTAACGGCCATGACAGGTCATCAGCAGCATCCGGGTACCGGGATCACCCTGCAAAAAAAGACTACCAGGGCTGTAAATCCGGAGCAGCTTGTCCGGAGCCTTGGTTTTGATAAAGTGGACATTTGTGACCCCTATGACCTGGACGGCTTGGCAAAAACCTTAGAAGACCACCTGGGAAGCGGTAAGCCTTCGGTCATTATAGTCAGGCGTCCCTGCGTCCTTTATACCAGAGAAAAGAGCAAAGCTCCTCAAATAGATCCTGAACTCTGTGTAAACTGTGGCACCTGCCTTGAGTTGGGCTGTTCACCGCTTATGCAGGCAGAAGATTACGTTACCATCGATCCGATTTTGTGTAACGGATGCGGTCTCTGCATACAGGTATGTCCTGCCGGGGCCATCAGCAAGTAACTGCTCATAAGTCGTTTGACTAATGAATTTTGAATATTTGAAAGAACAAGGAGGATGCAAGGTGAAAAACATTGACATTTTAATGGCCGGCGTAGGAGGCCAGGGCACCATTTTGGCCAGCAATATATTGTCGGAAGTAGGTCTGGAATTAGGATATACCGTAAAAAAATCAGAAGTACACGGTATGGCCCAGCGGGGAGGTACAGTAGAGAGCCATGTTCGCTGGGGTGATAAAGTCTACGCACCCTTGATTGAGCAGGGACATGCAGACTTCCTTGTGGGCTTTGAAATGTTGGAAACAGCTCGGTGGCCGTTATATTTAAAAAAGGGTGCTGTTGTGATCGTAAACCGTTACCGGATTCCTCCGCCTGTTGTAAATCTTGGAAAAGCAAAATACCCCTCCGAACAGGAGATCAAATCCATATTAACATCTGCCGGAGGGCGTGTAATATGGGTTGAAGGAACTCGGATAGCCGAAGAGCTTGGCAACCCCGCTATGGCTGGGGTAGTTTTATTAGGCGTGCTCTCTAACATGCTGGGCTGTAACGAGGATGCCTGGGTGAAAGTTATTCAGCGTCTGGTTCCGGAGAAATTTTTAGAGCTGAATAAAAAAGCATTCCTGGCCGGCCGGGCTTTACAAGTAGCGTAATAGTATTCTCTTTTGAAACACAGCTCCTGTTAAAAGTAAGCGAACCGGCTTCGCTCGATGAGAAATAAGCAGAAAGGAGAGTGCAAGTGAATACAGGATTGAACATAGAAGTGCTGGAGTACTTTAATAAAGTAACGGAAGATCCCGGTCAGGAAGCCAGGCTGTGGAAAGAGGAAACGGGCGGGAAAGTAATTGGTTTTCTTCTGACCGATGTACCTGAAGAATTGATCCATGCGGCGGGGTTTTTTCCTTTTGGCATCTCTGGAGGGAAAAGGAGGATGAGTCTGGCTGATGCTCACCTGCAAATATGGACCTGTTCTTATGTTCGCAGCAACCTTGCAATGGCCCTTGGAGGAGAGCTCGATTTTTTAGACGGTCTTGTCATCCCCCAAAGATGTGATGAAACCAGAATGGTTATGGGCATCTGGAAACACCAAAAACCACTTTCTTTCATGGACAATTTTCGTCCTCCCCGGCAGGTGGAGAGGCCCAGCGCTAAAAATTATTATCTTGGAGAACTGAGGAGATTTAAAAAAAAGCTGGAAGAGTTCCGCGGCTCAGAGATTACCGATGAAGAGCTAAAGCAGAGTATTAGGCTATATAACAGCAATAGAACTCTTCTGGAAAAGCTTTTTGACCTTCACAGGCAAGATCCGTCCCTGCTTAGCAGCCGGGAACTATACAATATCATCATGGCTTCCATGATCATTTCCAGGAAAAAACTGAACCGGCTTTTGAACCGGCTACTGGATACCTTAAACCCCAAGCTGCCCGAAGAGACTGATTGCAGGGTAAAAATTTTTATCTCCGGAACATTTCTGGAGCCTTTGGAAATTGCCGATTATATTGAGGAAAGCGGCGGAACCATAGTTGGAGACGACCTAAAAAGCGGATCCCGTTACTTTAACGGTAATGTTCCGGAAGAAGGCGACTTTCTGGAAGGATTTGCCGAAAGACAGATGCAGAAAATGCCTTCGGCAAGTTTTGATACTTCAACAAATCCGAGAAGGCACTTTTTGGTAAATGCTGTCAAAGAAAAAAATGCAGATGGGGTTCTTCTCCTTCACCTCAAGTACTGTGAACCGGAGAACTTTGATTATTATGATACAAAGCAGGCACTGAAAAAAGCCGGAATCCCAGTACAAAAGATCGATACTGAGTTTGGAGAGACTTCACTGGGACAGCTCCGGACAAGAGTACAGGCTTTCATGGAAATGCTGGGGGGTGTGGAACTAATATGAGTGAAAAGAAAACCTTCAAAACAGCAGCACTAATGAAAGAACTTATGAAAAAATACTATGAAGATGGTCTCTCTGCCCGAAAATCGGGCATCCCGGTGGCCTGGGTTACCGCAGTTTCTCCCGTGGAAATTGTCTATGCTGCAGGTTTATTTCCATATTATCCCGAAAACTTCGGAGCCATCGCCGCAGCGAGAAAAATCGCTGATAAACTTTCTGTTGTAGCCGAATCCAAAGGCTACGCCCACGACCTCTGCGCTTATGCTCGCTGTGGAATCGGGGACGCTTATGCATCCGAACACCCTGTGGGAGAAATTATTAAGCCGGACCTGTTGCTTTGTTGTAATACGCAATGCGGCAGCCTTCCCAAATGGTTTGAAGTGGCCGGCCGTTTTTATAAAGCACCATATTTTCTTCTGGATGCCCCACAGATTGGGGCTGAACCGGAGAATTTGGTCACAAACTATTATTTGGAACAGTTAAAAGAGTTAATCTCCTTTCTGGAAGAGGTGACCGGAAAACCTTTTGATTATGACCGGTTCGGCGAAGTACTGTACTATTCCAATGAAGCGTGCCGTCTCTGGAACGAAGTACTGGATACCGCCGCGCAAAAGCCGGCTCCTTTTGGATTCTTTGATGCCTGTTTCCATATGTTTCCAATTGTAACCATGAGAGGAACAAAAGAGGCTGTAGTTTACTATCAAGCTTTAAAAGATGAGGTGGAAGAAAGGATCATAAAGGAAAATTATGCTGTCCCCAACGAACGGTATAAAATCTATTTTGACCATATTCCCCTGTGGCCTAAACTACGCTGGTTTTCCGACCTTTTTGCCTCCCATGGTGCGCTGATGGCAGTTTCTCTGTATACCCATTCCTGGGCTTATTTCTTTGACCGGAATCGTCCCCTGGAAAGTTTGGCCGAACAATATACCCAGGAGTTTGTAAATCGTTTTTTTGATTACAGAATAGAGTTAAAGTTAAGATTAATGCGCAAGTATAATGTCGACGGTTTTGTTCTTTTTTCCAACCGAAGTTGTAAGCCGAATGCTATCGGTCTTTATGATAAACGCAATATCATCAGTAGTATGGCAGGGATTCCCGGTGTGGTTTTTGAAGCGGATATGTCCGATTTGCGGTTTTTTTCCGAAGAGCAGGTTTTGGCCAAACTTGAGCCTTTTTTTGAGCAATTGGAGTCTAGAGGGAAAAAGTGATTTTAAAGCGGAAAGGGGGGCTGAAAGGCTTTTATACAGGCTCCCTTTAAATATCAACTTATTTGATCAGGGAAGAGGGCTTTTTATCGTTAAAATAGTCACAAAAATACCATAACTGACAATATTACATATAAACAAATAAAGATATATATTTATAATTTTCGCCAAATAGTCGGTTATGTTTAAATAAATTTAAAAAATATTCAGAAGGGGGGTGGCTAATTCACAGTAGTAAGTAGAAGAGAATGTTCAAATTTGAAGATGTCAATGTTATTACAAGTTAAAAAAGAAAACATTTGTAAAAATTAATATATAGAGAGAAAAAGAGAGGGAGAGAAATAAAATGAGAAAGCATTTTAAATTTCTGGTTTTAATATCCCTGCTAACATTGCTAGTTGGAATATTAGCAGGTTGTTCTCAACCCGAGCCTTCCAGCGAGCCTGAACCCACTCAAGTTGACGAGGAGAATGTGGAAAGAATATCCATAAATCTTCGTCTGGCCCATTTTTGGCCGGCAACACATTGTGCTGAAACAATTCTCGCTCAGAGTTGGGCCGCTTTGGTTAATGAAGTCACAGACGGTCAAATTACCATAACCAGCTATCCTGGTGAAACATTATTAACAGCAGCAGAAATTTATGACGGGGTTTATAACGGGATAGCGGATATAGGTATATCTTGTTTCTCATATACAAGGGGGCGCTTCCCTCTACTGGAAGCCTTTGAACTTCCCGGTATAGTTTATAATAATTCTAAAGCGGCAAGCAAGGTCGCCTGGGAAGGCATCAAAAAGCTTAATCCTCTTGAGGTGCAGGATACTAAATTGATGATGGTTCTTACCACAGGCCCGGGAGACCTCTTTACAAAAGTTCCCGTTAGAAACCTGGAAGATCTTCAAGGGCTCGAAATCAGGGCCACAGGATTATCAGCAAAGACACTGGAAACACTTGGGGCTACCCCTGTTGCGATGCCTCAATCCGAAGCTTATGAAGCGATGTCCAGAGGAGTAGTTCAGGGAAATTTAGCTCCTCTGGAGACCCTGGAAGGATGGAGACATGCAGAAGTTACGGATTATGTCACGCTGACCCCTTTCCTTTACAATACCCTGTTTTTTGTAACAATGAACCTGGATGTCTGGAATTCCATACCGTTACACCTTCAGGAAGTTATTACAGAAGCAACAGAAAACTTTTTTGATGAAGTAGCTATCGGTCTTTGGGATATGCAAAACGAGTCTGCTATTGACTTTGCCGTCGCAGAGACCAACCAGGAGATAATTGAATTAAGTGACGAGGAGAAAACAAAATGGATAGAACTCGTCCAGCCTATACAGGATCAATTTATTGAAGAGATGGCCGCAAAAGGCCTTGATGGCGCGGGAGCACTTCAAATCGCCAAAGAACTCTCAGATAAATATAACGAAATTTACAAGTAATTGTAAGGGGACATTCCTTTGGGATACACCCCTAAGATGGATGTCCCCTTATATCAAATCTTTTAAAGATAGGACGGTTCTTAATGGATAAAATTGAAAAATTGGTAGGTCAATCAACAAAATTTCTTGACCAAATTGCCGGGCTGGCGATAATCGCTGTAATGCTGCTGATTGTTTTTAACGTAATTTTGAGAACAACAGTGGGGACCCCCATCCTCGGCACCTACGAATATGTTGGTTTTATAACAGTAATAATTATTGGTCTGGCCATATCTCATTGTGCCTTTCAAAACAGCCATATAGCTGTGGGGTTTATCATGGACAAATTTCCTGAAAGAGTGAGAATTCCGGTTGATTTTTTGATACATTTAGCATCCATAATCTTTCTGGCACTCTCTTCGTTCCACGTTTTTAAATATGCGCAGAGTATGGTACTGACGGGTGTCGTATCTCCTACGACCAAAACTCCTATTTATCCGTTTATTTGCATGGCAGCTCTCGGTTTAGCAGTTTTATGTGCAGTACTTTTGGTCAGAATGATTAAATTAACTATAAGGGTGAAAATAAATGAATGAAATAACTGCAGGTTTACTGGCAATCTTGCTTTTTTTCATCTTGCTGGGACTTAAAATGCCGATAGCCTTCGCGATGGCTCTCTCCGGATTTCTTGGTTTTAGCTATATTGTCTCTCCGGAGGCAGCCTTTAGAGTTGTATCCAAAGATATCTACTCTACCTTCTCCTCCTATACTTTAAGCGTGATCCCTATGTTTGTTTTTATGGGTTTTGTTGCTTATTACTCAGGCATAGGTTCGCGTCTTTTTAACTTTGCCTATAAATTAATCGGCCATCTACCCGGCGGGCTCTCTATTGCAACTCAGGTAACATGCGGGCTATTCGGTGCCGTATGCGGCTCCAATACGGCTACAGCGGCTACTGTTGGCGCTATTGCTATGCCGGAAATGAAAAAATATCGTTACAACGACAGCTTATCAACAGCAAGTATTGCAGCCGGAGGAGCACTGGGTGTCCTCATCCCTCCAAGCGTTATTTTTATTGTCTACGGCATCTCAACAGAACAGTCTGTAGGCAGTCTGTTCATGGCTGGGTTAATCCCAGGCTTTATGCTGATGTGTTTCTACATGATTACTGTATATATCTTGGCAAAAAGGAATCCCCTTCTTGCCCCCCCGGGACCGAAGTTTTCCTGGCATGAACGGTTAACATCCCTGGGTGGGGGAATTTGGGAAGTATTCTTAATATTTGCCTTATCTCTTGGAGGACTTTTCAAAGGATGGTTCACGCCGACAGAAGCAGGTGCGGTAGGTGCTTTTGGCATTTTAGTTCTATCGTTAATAGAAAGAAAACTAAAACTGGAAGGATTAAAGAAAGCATTAACGGACTCAACAAGGACAACAGCGATGATCATGCTGCTGGTAGCGGGAGCGGTAATATTCGGCAGATTAATGGCAGTAAGCCGCATACCTTTTGAGCTGGCCAGTTGGGCCGGAAATCTGCCGTTGCCTCCTTTTGCCGTCATGGCCATTATTCTAGTCATATACCTTATTTTAGGTTTTTTTATCGATGCTCTAGCACTTGTCCTTTTAACTATACCTATTTTTTATCCCGTCGCAGTGAATGTCCTGGGTTATGACCCTATCTGGTTTGGAGTAATTATCGTCATGGTAGTAGCCATGGGAGTTATAACGCCTCCTGTAGGGATGAATGTCTACATTATCAAAGGAATAGTCCCGGATGTGCCTCTGGAGACAATATTTAAAGGCATATGGCCCTTTCTGGGAGCATTAGTACTATGCATCGCCCTTTTAATCATCTTTACACCCATCGCAACTTTTTTACCGAGTTTATTATCATATTAACAAAGTTCCTCTACCGGTGTGTATATTTATTATGTTCTTATCAATGGTAAAATGGCAGATACTTTTAAAATTTGCCGGACTCTTCAATTATTGATGAAAACATCTCAATATTGTTTTTCATTTATATAAAAGAAAAGAGGGTATGCAAAGCAGGCTTTCACTTTACGGTATATTCAGTAGGAGGTTCGACGTTTTTGAAAGATTAACCATAGTTTTAAAAACAGAAACACTAATAAAACTCTAGGGAGGGTATCTTGGATGGCATTTTTTAACGAGCGTTGGGAGACAATGGACCAGGATCAGTTAAAAGAGGTGCAGCTAAAAAAATTTCAAGATCAGGTTCAAAGGATGTATAAAAATTCCTTTTACAAAAAACGCTTTGAGGAAACCGATATTACACCAGACGATATTAAAAACTGGGAAGATATTAAAAAAGCGCCCTTTACTTACAAAAATGATCTGAGGGAAAATTATCCCCTGGGTCTGCTGACCGGAAACTGGGAAGAAGTCGTCCGTGTTCACATGACCTCCGGTACAACTGGGACTCCAACACCTATGGTATATACGCAAAACGACGTGAATGTTTGGGCTGAGTGCATGGCGAGAAATTTTATTGCCGGCGGGCTCAAAAAAAGCGATGTTGTTCAACAAGCTCATGGTTTAGGGCTTTTCACCGGCGGTCTAGGTTTTCATTACGGGCTTGAGCGTGCCGGTGCAAAGGTTATTCCAACCAGCTCCGGAGGTACCGAACGGCAATTGAGACTGATGCAGGAGTGGGGTACTACAGTTTTTACGGGAACTCCATCCTATGCTGCATATATTGCGGAGATAGCTATTGAACGGGGTATTGATCCGGTGAAAGATTTGAAATTAAGGTTAGGGTTTCATGGCGGAGAGCCTGTTTCAGGTGAGTTAAGGCAAAGAATTGATGAAAGAATTGGTTACAAAGCTCATGGTGGGGGCATGAGGACTTGTTACGGTTTGACGGAGATGGGCGGTCCAATAGGCATGGATTGTGAGAGTACTAATGGCATCCATCTCTGGGGGGATCATTACTTAGTAGAAGTATTGGATCCGGAAACTCTGGAAGACGTAGAAGCTGGTAACGCAGGCGAGCTGGTTCTTACCAACCTCAGTTTTGAAGCGATGCCCATTTTACGCTACCGGACGGGTGATAGGGTTGTCGTAAATTTTGATACCTGTGAATGCGGCCGGACTCACCCACGAATAACCAATTTTCTGGGCCGCGTTGACGATATGCTTCTTGTCAGCGGGACGAATGTTTTCCCCAGCCAGATTGAATTCGTTCTTCTCCGGCATCCCGGGATGAGTGAAAATTGGCAGCTTGTCGTCGGAGATAACAGAGGACTGCATACGCTAAAAGTAGAAGTTGAGCCAGTCCAGGGGGCGCAGATCGATAACGCCTTTGTAAAAGAACTGGAAAAAGAACTGCACAGTCACCTGGAGATTACATGTAAAGTGGATATAAAACCGATCGGCACTCTCCCAAGGTTCGAGGGGAAAGCAGTCAGGGTAAGAGACGAGCGTATCTAGCTTTTTGTCCTGACTTTGAGGATTTTACGGGTTTCAACAGTGAAATACTTTTTAAAAGATAGAAACATAAAAGATCAGGTAGAAGAGTCTGCTTCACCTGATTGAAAGACCCTCACATTTACTATTCTTATATGTGGGGGTCTTCTACCTCTACACATTGTTACTTCCATCTTTAATGAAGGATTCCCGAGCAACCCGCCTCTAAAAATATAAATTATCGCTTGACAAAATACTCTAATAGCGAATGAGAGATTAATTGTCATACCTCATATAGCAGGTATTACTGCCGGCTCTTTTGCCCGTATGCTAAAGGATGCTTTGGAAAACCTGGTTTGGCATTAACGGGCAGACAGGGTCGTCTGCCCCTGCTATTATATGGAGGGGCATGGGGATAATCCCCTTTTCCATAAGGGTTTTGATGAAGATAGAGTACAATCTCCAAACCACTTCTGGCAAGGCTGGAAAAAATCTCCGGCCTTGCCTTGATGGTAATTCAAGATATTTCCTTAACCAGTCCTCTCTTTCCCTCGCCCAGATTTCTATTTCCTGCCACTCATTACAATTACTTATGGTGTTTTTTTGTATCATGTTCACAAAAGTAAGTTATATTTATGGGTAAGGTTTGTGGAAAGATTCAATAGATTGAAAAAAGTTTTTGAGTTATTGTATAAATACGACATTTAAAAAACAAATTTGAGGAGGTTTTGATAATGAATATGAAAAAAGACGTAAGAAGTGTGAGGAGCGCCCTTGAGTATCTTGACAACAAAGGTGAAGTTATCCATGTGACAAAAGAAGTTGATCCGATCCTTGAGATATCCGGTATTCAGAAGGCGCTTGACGGCGGACCGGCAATTCTTTTTGAAAAGATTAAAGGTTTCCCGAATTTTCGCAATGTAGGCAATATTTTGAGCCGCAGAGAGACAATCGCTGACCTGTATGATGAAGACGACACGAAACAGTTAAAGTTTAGATTTAAGGATGCCCTGAATAAACCGCTACCGCCGAAGGTAGTCGATGAGGCTCCGTGCCAGGAGGTCGTAATTACCGACAACATTGACGCGTTGGCAACACTGCCTATAATCCAGCACGGTCCGAAGGACGTAGGACGCATACTCGGTGGAGGCATTAACCTGCTCATGGGGAAGTTTTTTGGTGAGGGGAGCAATGTTTCGTTCAACAGGACACACTTTCGGGGTAAGGACTGGGCATCCCAATCCCACGCTCAGATAACCCATATCGGAATGATTATGTCCAAAACCAACCGGGACGATAGAATACCTGTCACGGTCAACATTAACCCGCCGCTGTCGGTACAGATGGTAGCCGGGGCTTGGAACGTGCGCACTTTAGTACCTCATGGTGCTGACGAGCTTGGTATAGCCGGCGCCTTCCAGCGTTCGCCGATAGAAATCGTGAAGGCGAAAACAGTAGATACCTATGCTATCGCCAACTCGGAAATCGTCCTTGAAGGCTATTACGAACCAAGCAGCCAGAACGTATGGGAAAGCGATGCCGCGGAGGAGTTAGGAAAGCAGACGGTATTACCTTTCTTCCCGGAATGGGAAGGCTACCTCGGCAGGTCATGGATAGTTCGCAAGTTGCAGGTAACCGCAATAACATACCGCAAAGACAAACCCATCTTCCACACCGCAATGGCCCGCGGCTTTGAGTATGCCGGGTATGATATCCTGCGGGAGGCTGAAATAATAGAGATGGCTGACAGGCTTGCCCCGGGTATCCTGGTCGATTGTTTTGTACCTATCTGCATGCAGTGGGGCGGCGGTATGTACCTCCAGTTCCGGAAAGCAAGGCCGCAAGAGGAAGGATTCCAGCGTAATATTCTGATGGCCGCCCTTGCCAATTGTCCGGGAATGCGGTTGGTTGTCGGCGTCGATGAGGATGTAGATATCTATAATGCTGATGATATAATGTGGGCGATTGAAAGCAGGGTAGACCCTGATAAAGATATAATGAGCCTGCCCAGGGGACAGAGAGGCATAGCTGCACAGCCTATGGAGGTAAAGGAACGCGGCGTTGGCGGTTGGGAGGGCGGCATTGCCATTGATGCTACCAAACCGTTCAACGATATCTGGAAGTTCGAGCGTGGTCACTACCCTTCAGATATGGTCGACCTCAAGAAGTGGCTGACAGACGAGCAGATCGCAAAGGTTCAGTTGCAGCAGTCCGAGTACGCCAGGCTCTGCAGTAAAAGAGGTTGGTGATATGGGTGCTCTAGAGGGTATAAGGGTTCTCGATTTATCCCGCTTCCAGTCAGGACCGGTGTGCGGAATGATGCTTGGCGACATGGGAGCAGAAGTAATCAGGGTTGAAGAATTAGATGGGGCCCCGGATAGACACTGGGGCCTTACCGGCCCGGATGGAGAAACCCTTTCATACAAAGTTGCCGGGCGAAGCAGAAAAGCTATGACGTTGAAGTTTAATAGCGAAGAAGGAAAAGAGATATTCAGAGAGCTTGTAAAAAAAGCTGATGTTGTTCTCCATAACTTTACGCCGGGTGCCCCCTTTACAGAGGAGTTGAAGTACGACGTTTTAAAGAAGCTGAATGAGAAAATAATAGTTGCGGCAATTTCCGGGTTCGGTCAGAATGGACCGGATCGAGAGCTTGTGTGTTTTGATCATGTCGCACAGGCAAGGTCGGGCAGTTTGCTACTTACCGGATTCCCCGGTGATCCGCCTCTGAAAGCAACCATCACAAGCAACGACATGATGACGGGACTATTTGCCGCCATTGGTATTTTGACCGCACTTTATGAGAGGCAAAGAACAGGTGTGGGGCAGTTTATTGATGCATCCCTTTTTGATACTTCATTTTTCTGTAGCCAGTTGATGGGTGCCCTCATACTCTACGATGTTTACGGGGAAGTAAGAATACAGGTCGGAAATCTCGGCTTCCATGCTTATATCGGAATATTTGAGACAATGGATAAGGAATGGGTCTTAATTTCAGGGGCAACGAACAATATCTGGAGAAGATTGGCGAGGTCGATAGGAAGAGAGGATATGGTATCTGACCCGAGGTTTGCAAAAAATGATATGGTGAGATTTGAAAACGCGAAGCTAATAGATGTCGCCATCGGAGAATGGGCCGGGCAGAAAACCGCCGAAGACATCATAAAAACATTGCAAGCGGTGCGGGTGCCTTGCAGCATAGTCAATACCATAGACAGGTTGAAAAAGGACCCTCAGGTAGAGGCACGGGAGATGATTCAATACGTTGAGGACCCCGGGGTCGGAACAATTCCCCTGCCCAATTTCCCTTTTAAGATGTCGCGCACTCCAGGAGCAATTACTTCACGTGCTCCCCTTGTGGGTGAACATGATGAGGAAATATACTGCGGGCTACTCGGTTACAGCGAGAGTAAATTGGAGGAGCTTCGCAATAAAGGCATAATAAAAAAGCCTGAAAAATAAGGATGAGCCTGTTAGCTGGGAAGGAGGTAACGTAGAATGGTAGGCATTATCTCATACGGCAGCTATATACCTAAATGGCGTCTTTCGCGAAACGCTATTGCGACCGGCCTTAAAGGAGAAAAGGCAATTGCAGGGTTTGACGAAGACTCCATCACAATGGCTGTTGAAGCTGGGGTGAATTGTCTTAATAATATCGGTCGGGATTCGATAGACGGTGTCATCTTTTGCACCACCACATCACCCTATTTAGAGAAGCAAGCAGCCTCAGTTGTGGCGAAGGCTCTGGACCTGCGGAGAGATATATTCACCGCCGACTCGTTGGGCTGCCTCAGAGGAGGCACCATCGGTCTGCAGATCGCACTTGACATGGTGAAGGCGGGTTCGGCAAAGAGAATTCTCGTGACCGCTGCGGACTGTAGATTAGGTGCGCCCGAGTCGGGGATGGAAAAAGACTTCGGCGACGGCGCGGCAGCGATCCTGGTAGGGGAAACGGAAAAGCCTGTTGCCGTAATTCAGGGAAGTTATTCGGTTTCCAACGAGCTTATGGACGTCTGGAGACTGGCAGGAGAAACCTTCGTCAGTATGGAGGAGGATAGATTCATAGAGGAAGAAGGTTACAAAAAAACAGTCCGTGAAGCAGTGAACGGGCTCATGCAGAAGTACGGAGCAGAGCCGAAGTCATTCGCCAAGGCTGTTTTTTACACCCCGAATCTAAAAAGTTATCAGGGCCTTCCCAAGGGTTTAGGATTGAATCCGGAGCAGATGCAGGATTGCCTGTATGACAGGATCGGCAATACGGGTACTTCATATCCCCTCTTGCTGTTGGTTTCCGCTCTCGAAGATGCAAAGGCAGAAGATAAGATCCTTTTTGCAAGCTATGGAGATGGAAGCGATGCGTTCATTCTTGAAGCAGGACGAACTTCTCAAGATGGAGCGCAGGGAATAAGACGATTTTTTGAAAATAAGACAACAGTAGAAGATTACCGCAGGTACCTTAAATGGAGAGGGATATTGCCCCTGGACAAAGGGAAAGCCGTTCTTATCCCGAGAACCTCGCTCAAAGCTATGATGCGGAGACAGGATGAAATACTTCGTATGTACGGAGCGAAATGCAAGGTGTGTGGAACGATTCAGTACCCTCCTCAGAGGATATGCACCCAATGCCATAGCAAGGACCAGTTTGATCAGGTCAGGTTATCGGATAAGAAAGGGGAAGTTTATACGTGGACGGCAGATTTTGGTGCGGGAGGCTTAGAAACGCCGATTATCACACTGACGAATCTCGAGGGCGGGGGCAGGGTGTTCTGCATCATTACTGATACAACAGCTCAGGAGATGAGTGTGGGTCTGCCTGTTGAATTTGTCCTCAGAAAAAGCTATGGACAGACCATTCCTGAATATATCTGGAAAGTTAGACCAACGCAGATAAAGGCTTAGAACAGGGAGGATATATATAAGGAGGATATATATGGAGGGCATTAAGGATAAAGTCGCAATAGTCGGAATGGGCTGCAGTCAGTTCGGGGAGCTTTGGGAAAAGAGTGAAGAAGATCTGATAGTGGAGGCAGTGTATGAGGCATACGAAGATGCAGGGATAGATCCTAAGGATATTCAGGCTGCGTGGCTTGGAAACGTTCGAACGGCAATGCGCGGGTCTGCACTGGCGATACCTTTGAAATTGGAATTCATCCCCATAAGCAGGGTAGAAAACCAATGCTGCTCAGGGACGGACGCATTCAGAAATGCGTGCTATGCAGTGGCGGCAGGGGTGTACGATATCGTATTGGTGGTCGGTTTTGAAAAGCTGAAAGATGCAGGGCCTGAGCGGATGACTGCCCGCTACAACTATCCCGACATATTTCCCCAAGTGCCGATCGGCCTTGCCGCGCAGGAATTTGCCTTAAAAGGGACGAGGTATTTTCATGACTACAAACTCAGCTTTGAGGATGGCAAAAGGATGCTGTCCAAGATAGCCGTGAAGAACCATCACAACGGGATGATGAGTCCGAAGGCGCAGTTTCATAAGGAGATTACGATAGAGCAGGCAATGAAGGCGCCTATGATCGCAAGTCCCCTTGGATTATTCGATGCATGTGGCGTAAGCGACGGGGCTGCAGCCGCGATCATAACCCGGACCGACATGGCAACGAATTTCAGGGACGACTATGTCCTCGTCAAAGGGATAGGGTTGGTTTCGGGTGCAAAACAGGCGGCGCTTCAGTCTGATGTGGATTTGATCCATTTTGAAGAGAATGTGCGGGCTGCAGAGATGGCGTACAGGGAGGCAGGCATAACCGACCCCCTAAAGCAGCTTGGCCTTGCGGAACTGCATGATTGCTTCACCATTACCGAAGCGATCACTTGTGAAGACCTTGGCTTCTGTCCGAGAGGCAAAATAAAGGAATATGTTGATGCAGGTGTTTTCGAGCTAGACGGCGAGCTTGGCGTTAATACCGATGGCGGATTGAAATGCTTCGGTCATCCTCTTGGAGCTTCGGGTATAAGAATGATCTACGAGCTCTATAAGCAGATGCAATACAAAGCCGGGCCACGACAACGCAAAAAAGTCCGGCTGGGTCTTACTCATAATCTGGGCGGCACAACAGGTGCTTATTCTGTTATGGTAGCCATTTTTGGTCAGAGGGATTAATGATGATTAGGAGGTAAGATTATGGCACTTCATTATACAAAAGAAGGTCACGTCGCGATTTTCACCATTGACAGACCTGAGGCGAGGAATGCATTCAATACGCAAATGCTGGAAGATTTTAGCAGGACAATGATGGATTTCCGCGACGATCCTGATTTGTGGGTAGGTATCATCACCGGCACAGGAGAAGAAGCGTTCTGCGGAGGCACTGATGCAAAAGAAAGGTTACCTATTCTCAGGAAACATAGAGGTAACCCCGACGTTACTCCTCCGAATCCTTTGCGTGGTTTTGAACTGTTTAAACCGCTTATTGCCGCTGTAAACGGACTGGCCATGGGAATGGGTACCGAGATTGTCCTTGCCTGCGATATCCGGGTTGCCTCAGAAAAAGCCCGTTTTGGTTTGACGGAGGTGACACTGGGCCTTATGCCGGGACAAGGCGGAGCCACACGGCTACCCCGCATGATTCCCTGGTGCAGGGCAGCAGAGATGATACTTACCGGTGCAGTCATAGATGCCCGGAAGGCAGAGCACTACAATCTGATAAACGAAGTTGTCACGCCCGGAGAGCTGATGTCGGCAGCGAGGAAATGGGGGGAGCGTATCTGCAAGGCCGCGCCGCTGGCAGTAAAATCAGCAAAGGAAAACATGAGCAGGAGTCTCAACATGAGTTTAAGCGACGGATTGCGTCTGGAAAGCACCCTGGTGAGTTTTCTTGTAGGTTCGGAGGATTTTGCCGAGGGTATTAGAGCTTTTGGAGAGAAACGTAAACCTGAATACAAAGGTAAATAAGAATTAAGGAGAGACCGGAATGGCAGACAATAGAGAAATAAAAAAAGTTGGAGTAGTGGGATGTGGAACGATGGGATCGGGCATTGTCCAGGTATGTGCGCAAAATGGTTATGAGACAATTGTGTCCGAGGCAAACGAAGACATTTTAAAAAAGGGATTGGCAAAGATAGATGCGTTTCTAACAAAGGGACTGGAGAGAGGTAAGGTTACTCAACAGGAAAAAGAGTCTACTCTTGGCCGCATTAAAGCCGCCGGCAGCATGAACGATCTTTCCGATTGCGATTTGGTGATCGAAGCCGTGAACGAGAATATTGATTTAAAAAGGAAAATATTTGCACAACTGGACGAGATTTGCTCTGATCATACATTGTTGTGCACAAATACATCAAATTTGTGCATTATGGAGATAACACAGGGGCTGAAAAAAGCGGAAAAAGCTCTTGGTCTCCATTTTTTTAACCCGGTCCCTCTCATGAAGCTGGTGGAGATTGCCCCGTCCATAGTTACCGCCAGTGATACCGTAAAAGCAATAATAAACTTCATCAAATCCATAGGTAAGGAGTATGTGGTAGTCAAAGACACTCCTGGTTTTATCGTAAATCGTTTAAATTCACCCTATACACTAAATGCCATTCGCCTGTTCGAGAATGGGATTGCCTCGATAGAAGACATTGATAAGGCCGTAAAATTAGGTCTTAATTTTCCCATGGGACCCTTTGAATTAATGGATTTTGGCGGACTTGACATGATGTATGTTTCTGTGAAAGGACGTTATGAAGAACTCCTGGAGCCGCAGTATTCGGCGCCCGTACTTCTTAAAAGGATGGTATTGGCTGGGCGTTTGGGCCGGAAAGTGGGCAAGGGTTGGTATGAATATAACGAAAAAGGGGAGAAGATCGGCGTTTTGAAGACGACAAAGGACATCGAGGGCTAAGCTGAAAAGATATAATAAGCCTGCCCGGAGTGACAGAGAAGTATAGCTGCACAGACAATGGAAATAGATGGGAGCGCTTGAGCAAACTTTGAAGAGGTTTGGTGAAAGAGAAAGATGAATCACACTTGTTGATAGAACAATCTGTTAATCCGAGCAGCCGATGTAATTCTAAAAGAATAAAGAAAGCTGCTTCTTATAATTAGGAAGACGCCTTTTAACTTGGGGCACCTATATTTATTGATGACAGTTGCTGAGATGGGTGGGATATTACTGCCACCCATGCCGGCTTTTACAATTTTCCAAAACAATTGACGACCTTATTAACCAGACGGTTGGAAAGGTATTGGATCAATTCAACTTCGATTTAGAATTTTCGTCCCGTTGCCTTATAAAGGCGTCAAAGGAGCAAATAACTTACCTTCTTTTGTTTGGAATATTTTAACTTTAGGAGGATTTATATGGCTTCGTTTATGACTGCTAACACAATAATGAAGAGAAACGCAAAATTATATCCTGACAAAATTGCGTATATTGACCGGTACAATGGAGCAAGAAGAACATTTAAACAACTCAAAGACCGAATAAATCAATTGGGAAATGCACTGGTTGCCATGGGTTGCCGCCCAGGGGACAGGGTTGGCTATATTTCTCTAAATGATTATGTCTGTATAGAGTTAATGTTAGGCGTCCCATGTAACAAATTTCTTTACGTTCCGCTTAATTACAGACTGGCGGGCCCGGAATTGGCCCGGATTATTAATAATGCTGAAATTAAAGTGCTTATTGTCAGCGAGGATTTTTTGTCAACCATTTTATCTTTAGTTTCAGAGCTAAATACTGTGACTGATTATATATTGACTACCGACGATCCGTCCAGGGTGCCTGCGGGTTGGCAGCAATACGAAGATTGCCTGGCGAAAAACTCCACCCGGGATCCCGGACTGGGTGAACCTGAGGAAGATGACACGGCCGTTATCCAATATACAAGTGGAACTACAGGTATTCCTAAAGGGGTGATGCAGACTCATCGAAATTACTATGCTTGTGCCAGGGCACAAGTGATAACAACAGATTTTCGGTTTAATGATATAGGTGTAATTGTTACACCATGTTTTCATTCATTTGCTACTGTACCTATTTATGCATATTATTGGAGAGGATGTACCATCGTTATATTAAAACGGTGGAATGTGGAAGAATTTTGTCGGGCTATCGAAGAAGAACGTATTTCGGCAGGGAAGATTGTTACTACTATGCTCAATGAATACTTACAGTACCCGGATAAAGATAAATTTAATTTATCAAGCCTGAAAAAAATTGGATTTGCCGGTTCACCAATGCCCCCGGAAATTTGGGTTAATTGCGTTAAGAAATTTGGGAAAATATTTAGTACTGCCTTGGGAATTACGGAAACCACCGGAACTGTTACCAGTCTAACTAGGGAAGAACTGGAAAATGTAGAACCGGGATCAAAATTATATAAATCAATTGGCAGGGATGTCTTTGGAATGGAAGTCAGAGTAATAAACGAAGCGGGGGAAGATGTTGCTCCAGGAGAGATGGGAGAAATTATTACCAAAGGCGAGCATGTAATGAAAGGATATTGGAAAGATACGGAAGAAACCGCCAAGGTATTAAAAGATGGGTGGTACCATACGGGCGATGCCGCTATGTTAGACGAGGAAGGATATATATATCTTGTTGATAGGATCAAGGACATGATTATCACCGGTGGAGAAAATGTTTATCCGGCAGAGGTAGAAGCTGTACTCTACGAACATCCTGCAATTAAGGAGGCAGCAGTCATAGGTGTGCCGGATCCCCGTTGGGTTGAAGCAATAAAGGCTGTGGTTTGTATAAAGGAGGGACAGAATGTAACTGCCGGAGAAATCATTCAGTTTTGCAAGGGAAAGATAGCGGGTTATAAAGTTCCGAAATCTGTTGATATTATTAAAGAGTTGCCCAAGAACCCCAGCGGAAAAATTCTTAAGTTTGAATTGCGTGATCTTTACTGGAAAGATCGTGAAAGTAAGCTTAGTTAAGAGATAAAAATTTGTACTTTCAAAAAAAAATCCTTTATTAAAGAGATACATGGTAGTCCTTGCCACAATCTCTAAAATAAAGGAGAATTCGAATACAAGCCAAGGATACCACAAAAACACCATCTAAGCAACAATTTTGAGCCAATTTTTCAAAAATTTTTAAATATAACATATTTTTTTAAATCACCAACCAACTTGTTAGTATAAGCAAATACAAGAGAAAGGAGAGATATTTGTGAAAATAAAAATAGTAATAAATATTTGACAAAGTTGTTAAGGGGTATGTTATTGGAGAAGTTAAGGGAAAGTTGGGGGCATAATACAGGCTATTATTGGAATAGTAGAAACTGGAAATAGAAGTAGGAACTAAGTAAGCACCTCGTTGGCACCCGGAAATTTACCAAGCTACTAATTATATTTACCACATTTTGTCCTAAACATCACGTGCCCGAATATCATCATCGTGAGAAATGGGTAATTAAAACTATTTCTGGCTTTGTCCAGGTTTAGGAGGGGAAATTTGTGCAGAGGAATTTTTGGGTGGTCTTGTTTCTAGTATTTACAATTGGTTTGATACTTAGCGGTTGCCGGACTAGTCCTGCAGCTAATGAACCCGCAAAAGAGGCGGAAGAAGAAGTAACAGAGTCTGCAAAAGAGGAACCAAAAGAGCTGCCGGCAACCGTTGGAATGGGAACGTATGCTGTTGGTAGTACGGGATATATTGTCGGAACCGGCGTGGCCAAAGTAGTTAGTGAATTTTCGCCTATTAAGGTAATAGCACAACCAACTGCCGGGCCTAATGCTTTTGTACCTTTGATGGACAGTGGAGAGCTTCAGTTAGGTTTACAAACCGGAAACGATGTTGGTTGGGCCTATACTGGAGGAACGGGCTATGACAAGGCATATAAGAGCATCCGCGTTTTGGTTCGCGGTCATGATATCCCCACGATTCCGCTGGTAGTACGGGTAGATTCAGGTATTAAGAGTACCAAGGACCTGCTAGGCAAGCGCGTAGCGGGTGAATACGGGGGCTCCAAATCTATCTTGGCAGTTGTAACGGCCGGATTAGAAGCCGGCGGCCTCACCTGGGATGATGTTAATGTAGTGCCGGTCCCCGATCCTAGTACGGGTAACCGTGCCTTACAAGAAGGTAGAATTGATGCATGCTTTGGCGGCAATCCCAATGGTGCCCAATATCTTGAAATTGACACGGCGACTCCCTTGCATGTGCTGAATTTCGGTGATATACCTCCCGAACAGTCGAATAACCCGCCTAAGGAGATATTTGAAATCTTAAAAAAACATCAACCTGCTGCCGACGTATATCTCCAGAAGAAAGAGGGCTACCTTAAATCGGATGCTACCATAATTATATACCCATATTGGTTCACCGCCTCGTCCGAACTTAGCGCAGATGCCGCCTACGAAATCGTTAAGCACCTTTACGAAAACGATAAGGAGCTACATCCCATTCACCAGCTTCTGAGCCTCTGGAAACAGGAAACCATGTTCGATCCTGCTCCAAATGCGCCGTATCACGAGGGGGCCGTGCGCTTCTGGAAAGAGATCGGATTATGGACCCCAGAAGCCGAGGCAAACCAGACAAAACTTCTGGAGCAGTAGAGGCATTCTCCTAAAGAGCAGACGATCTTTTAATCGAAAAGTCTCAGTAGTACGCTTGCAACGAGCGTACTACTGAGAACTAGTTAATAGAAAGAGGTGAACAAAAAGATCAATGTCTAATGAGAATGCGGATCAAAAAAATCTTGAGAAACCAAAGGAAAAAGTAATCGGAACCGTGGATGGCCGCTTTCGGATGCTTCCCGGTCTGCTTGGGATAGTGCAACACGTGATCCTGTGTTCTATTCCTGTTATAGGTATTCTATTCATAATGAACGTTCACATGTACTTCGGTTTGTACATTTACACAGAGCAGTATATCGGACTTTTCTTGGCACTCATTTTTGCCAGTGTCTTTCTATCTACCCCTGCCACAGAAAAATCTCCGCGCAACTATCTGCCCTGGTATGATGCACTTTTGGTTCTGACGGGACTGGTGGTAGGCCTTTATCTCACGTGGTACTACCCGGTAATCTCTGTTACTCAGGGAGAACTTCTTCTTGAACGGGCAGTTTTGGGGGTCATAACTATTTTGATCATCCTTGAGGCAATACGTCGTTTCACCGGGTGGGTCCTTTTTAGCGTGATAAGCGCCTTCATTTTTTATGGTTTTTACGCTCACCTATTCCCGGGGACCTTACGGGGTCTTTCCACCTCGTGGAAAAAGCTGAGCATATATCTTTACCTCGATCCCAACAGTATGCTCAACCTTATAGTCATAGCCGCTTCAATTGCACTAGCCTTTATCTTTTTTGGCCAAATATTGCTATCGTTTGAAGGAAGTAAACATCTTACCAATATAGCTTTACTGGGTTTTGGTCGCTATCGTGGTGGTGCTGCGAAGACAGCGGTAGTGGGATCGAGTCTTCTCGGGACACTTAGTGGTGGTTCCATCTCCAACGTACTAATCTCCGGGTCGGTCACAATCCCGTTGATGATCCGTACCGGCTACCGGCCGGAGATGGCTGGGGCCGTTGAGTCTATCGCTTCCTCGGGGGGCAACCTTATGCCGCCGGTTATGGGTGTTGTAGCTTTTCTAATAGCAGAAAACCTGGGTATTTCGTACGCGGATGTGGCTATTGCCGCTATCGTGCCGGCTTTGCTCTTTTACCTAATCTGCTTTGTCCAGATCGATCTGCAGGCAGGAAAAGAAGGGTTGCGAGGCCTTCATAAATCTGATATCCCTAAGGCGCAGACAGTTTTGCGCGAAGCATGGGTTGTCATTCCCTGCATCGGTATTCTTGTTTATCTATTAATGATTGTCCGTATGACTCCCGCTATAGCAGGTGTTATTTCGTCTATTGTTTCGACACCGTTCCTTTTGTTGTCCAGGGACGTCCGCAAAGGCATCATGCGCCGCATTTTTTCCGCGCTAGAAGGTTCCGGCCGGATGCTAATGAATATTGCAGTCATTATTGCAGGTGCAGGAATAATTGTCGGAATTGCCAATGTCAGCGGATTCGGTTTCAATGTAACCTATACCCTTTCTATTATCGGGGCGAATAATAAAATTCTACTTCTTATACTTGCAGCAGGAGCCTCGGTTATTTTGGGGATGGGGATGCCTTCAGTGCCGGCCTATGCATTAGTAGCCACACTTGTTGCTCCGGCGCTGGTGCAGCTAGGGGTTCTTCCAATTGCAGCCCACTTGTTCATTTTTTATTTCTCTATGGTCTCCAACTGGACGCCGCCGGTTGCCCTCGCCTGTTTTGCCGCTTCAACCATCTCGGGCGCAAGCGCTAACCGTACCGGCTTAATCGCTATGCGTCTAGGAGTGCTGGCTTATATATTACCATTTTTATTTGTCTATTCACCGGCACTTATTCTCAAAAGTGACAGTTGGGTAGTTATTCTTACCTCCGTGGTAACGGCGATTATTGGTACTGTGCTCTTAGGTATCGGATTAGTCGGTTACTTGTTTCAGCATATTCCGAAAATTCGCCAGGTTTTGTATTGTATCGCCGGCGCTGCCCTTCTTATTCCGATTCAAGATACCATAACGATTAGAGGTGCTGCAATAAACGGCAGTGGTTTAATATTCGCCGTTCTACTGATCTTATGGGAATTAAGGTGTAATCGAAATCGAATTTTAACGACATCTCTTCCTAATGTATAACTATGTATAAGGGTTAAACTTTTAAGAATATATCATAATAAATATTATCAGAAAATTATCAGTAAAAAAAATAAACAATAATATCTTTTTTCCGGTGCTGAACAAAACACTCCGCATGGAGATAGAAAACTCTAGTCAAGGCGCCCGGAGCATTACGAAATCAAATAAATATAATTTTGGTAAAATTAAGTTAACTATCGCTCACTAATAATTATTTAATATTTATCTACAAAAAGGGGTGAGGTTTAATTCTAAAAAAGTAGCCCATCGAATGAGTAATCCAATGAAAAAGTCGGGAATTGCAGAGTGTGGAATGATGGATTAACGAAGTAATTTTATGATTTGGGGAGGTAAGAAAGTGACCTTAGAAGCTTTGTTGACCGAAAAGAGTGGTTCGATTGGCATCATTACTTTAAATCGGCCTCAACAGATGAATGCCTTAAACAGACAGCTATTGCACGAGCTTAGCGAACTTCTTGAAAAGTACGAAAGTGACGGGAGCGTAACAGCTTTAGTATTAACAGGTAGTGGACCTAAGGCATTCTGCGCTGGAGCTGATATTAAGAGAGATACCGCATCGGAAAGAGATCACCTTGCCAATTTCCTCGATTTCTCACGACTTACGCGCCAAACATTCCATAAAATCGAGGTGTTCAAAAAGCCGATTATCGCAGCGATCAATGGGCACGCTTTAGGCGGAGGCCTGGAAATGTGCCTTTGTTGCGACTTACGAGTAGCTTCAGAAAAAGCGAAATTGGGATTAACGGAAACAAAATTGGGAGCCATACCTGGCGCCGGCGGTACGCAGCGACTGCCACGACTGATTGGGCTTGCATTGGCAAAGCAGCTAATTTTTACCGGCAATTTCATTACTGGAGATGAAGCTTATAGAATCGGATTGGTTAACACAGTAGTTCCACCGGAAGAGTGTTTGAACAAGGCGGTTGAGTTAGCGAATGAAATTTCTGAAAGAGCACCGTTGGCGGTGCAAGCTGCCAAGAAATGTATCAACATAAGCCTGAAAGTTGATCCTGAATCCGGGCTTGATTATGAAGCAGAATGTACAAAGTTCTTAGTAGGCAGTGAAGATCATCACGAGGGCTTTAGCTCTTTCCGAGAAAAACGCAAGCCGGTATGGAAAGGCCGCTAAGAAAATGGAATTATCAGAAAAAAATGCTTGATAGATGAGGAGGATTTTTATGACTAGCGAATTGAAACCGGTAAAAGAAGGAATTTTTGAGGTAGGGCCGCCTCCGCGGTTACGTGGGGCGATATGTCCGGAGTGTAATCAAAAGTTCTTCCCTAGGCCGATGGTTTGTCCTCATTGCTTAGGGGAACTGCAGGATGTTTATCTGTCGACAGAAGGAAAGGTTTACACTTATGCAATATTGCGGGTAAAGCCGCCTTACAAGCTGCCCAGACCTTACGCGGTTGGTTGGGTTCATCTTGAAGCCGATGGTATAAAAATTCACACTCTATTCGACCCGGAAAAGCTGTCGGATTTAGACTTCGGCAGGCAAGTTACGCTGCGGGTTGGGGCAATCGGTGTTGACAATAACGGCGATAGTTGTTTGCGTTATTACTTTACTCCTCAAGTTGGAGGTGAACAATAATGAGACAGGTAGATATTATCGGCGCAGATATGACAGCTTTCGGACCGCAAATTGAGACACCATTGGTAGAATTAGGTGCCAGAGCTGCCATTGGGGCTATTAAAAATGCGGGTATCAAGCCGTCGCAAATAAATATCGGGTTTTTCGCCAATATGCAGGCGGGTAATATTACCGGGGAGTTTACTGTAGGTCAAAACATATTGTGGGAGGCTGGAGTAAACCGCATTCCAGTTTTCAATGTCGAGAATGCTTGCACTTCAGGTGCTTCAGCGTTCAATTTAGCCTGGACCAGCATTATTTCGGGAATGTATGACGTGGCCATAGTTGTGGGAGCCGAAAAGTTGGTAGTGCCGAATCTAGGCTTGCTGCAAGCGGGCGCAACAGAGCTTAATGTTTTAGAAGGAGGGGTAGTAATTACTAATTTTGCCTCTCGCGCCAATTTGCACATGGATACTTTTGGCACTACGAAAGAGCAATTGGCTATGGTTGCCGTTAAAAATAGACAACACGCCGGTATGAATCCGTTAGCCCAGTTCAGAAAACCAATAACCGTAGAAGAAGTGCTCAATGCTCCTATGATGGCAGACCCGCTGACAAAGCTCAGTTGTTGTCCCAACGCTGATGGGGGGGCTGCTGTAGTACTTTGCGCTGCTGAGCTGTCAAACCGCTTTACCTCTAAACCCATTCATGTAAAAGCGTCGGTACTTGTTTCAGGTATCTATGATCAATTGCCTGATCTATTTAAATTTGAAGAAGACCTGCGTGCCGGCAGTATGGCATATGAAATGGCCGGCCTGGGTCCGGAAGACCTCCATGTTGTCGAATGCCACGATGCTTTTACAATTTGCGAGATAATGCATTACGAGGGCTTGGGGTTATGTCCGGTTGGTGAGGGCGGAAGGCTTGTGGAATCAGGAGCGACCAGTCTTGGCGGTAAAATACCAGTGAATCCCACAGGGGGATTGCTCTCCAAAGGACACCCATTAGGGGCTACGGCAGTGGCTCAAATCGTGGAAGGTGTGCGCCAACTTCGGGGAGAGGCGGGTGATCGTCAAGTAGAGGGAGCTAAAGTTTATTTGGCCGAATGTATGGGGGCCGAGAAGTTCGGTGATGCAAAGACCTGCACCATAATTATCCTTCAAAATTGATCGTAAAAAAAGGGAGGTTTTAGAGAATGGATTTGAATTTGTCGGGCAAGACTGCGGCAGTGGTTGGCGGAGCAAATGGTATCGGAAGAGCTGTCTGTTTGGTTTTAGCTGAAGAAGGGGCTAACATTGGCGTTCTCGACTTAAACATTGAGGGCGCAGAGGAAACCGCCCGGATGATTCAAGATAAATCCGGTAAAGCAGTCGGGGTAAAAGTTAATCTGGCCGATTATGATAGCGTAAGTACAGCTTTTGGAAAGGTAGTATCAGAGTTAGGTCCGGTTGATGTGATGGTCTATTGTGATGCTATTACTGAAAACATAGCAACTATTCCCGAGATGAGCTTAGAAAATTGGAATAGAGAAATAGACTATACATTGAGCGGCGCTTTCTACTGCGTCAAACAGGTGGGCGAAGCCATGACTGCACGCAAGTGGGGAAGAATCATTTTTGTTTCATCGAGGTCGGTATCAAGCGGCGCCTACGGACGGTGTGCTTACGTGTCAACGATGGCAGGTCTCTGTGGATTGGCAAAAACCGCGGCATTGGAATATGCCCGCAGCGGGATCACCAGTAACCTTGTTTTCCCCGGTCTGGCCGACACACCTGATTATCAGGCTCTTCCTGAAGATGTTAAAAGTCAACTTGTCAACAAAGGCCTGATGAAGCGGTTACAAGATCCGAAAGAAGTAGCTCAGGCCATAGCTTACCTTGCCGGTGAACATGCGCAGAGCATCACCGGCGCGGAGATTAATGTAACAATGGGTGGAGAATTGTTCGTATACTAGCGCTTATTTATCAGAAGATCAGCTCCTTGTCCAAAAACTTTTAAGGGGGTTTGTGAGAATGGATTTTAATTTGTCGGGTAAGACCGCAGTAGTGACTGGAGGGGCCAGAGGTATCGGAAGAGCTGTTTGTTTGGTTTTGGCAGAAGAAGGAGCCAATGTCGGTATTCTCGACCTGGGCATTGAGGGGGCGGAGGAAACCGCCCGGATGATTCGGGAGAAATCCGGTAAAGCGCTGGCGGTGAAAGTAGACCTGGCTGATTATGAAAGTGTAGACACGGCCTTCGGGAAGGTAGTTTCCGAGTTTGGGCCGGTCGACGTGATGGTCTATGTTGCTGCGATCACAGATAACATGGCGACTATCAAAAAGATGGAATTAACGAAGTGGAAGAGAGAGATAGCCGTCAATCTGTCCGGTGCTTTTTACAGCATCAAACAGGTTTGTAATTCCATGATCGAACGCAAGTGGGGAAGGCTTATTTTCGTTTCATCAAGAGCAGGTCTGGATGGAGGTTTTGGACAATGTTCCTACTCTTCAAGCAAAATGGGACTCATCGCCTTGGCAAAGACGGCGGCATGGGAGCTTGCGCGAATGGGGATTACCAGTAATGTTGTCTTCCCGGGCCTGGTTAATACCCCTGCTACGCAGTCTCTCCCTAAAGATGTTATGCAACGTATTGTTGCAAAAAATACGATGGGTCGATTGCAAGAGCCTGAGGAATTGGCTTATACCATAGCCTATCTTGCCAGTGAACAGTCTAAAGGCATTAACGGTGCAGAGATTATGGTAAACATGGGCCCGCAAAAATTTGCTTTTAATCTTATGAACCTTCCCGGGGATGAATTAGCTTTTCAATAATCAGGTCATTTAGCTTTTGTTAATGTAACTTATACTTTCCAGTTGGAGGTAAACCTAATTCTACGATGGCATATTCATCCCTGGATGAGTATGTCATCGTTGTCACAGGTACGAATTTCTTTGGCAGTTGTATCCGGATTAAAGATGCTGTATTGATGAAAATGAGATTAAAGAATCATATCTTAGGAGGGATTATTTATGGACTTTACAATAACTGAAGAACAACAGTTATTAAAGAAGAATATCGGAGACTTTGCCCGGCAAGAGCTGGCTCCTTTGGTACGGGAGGTAGATGAAAAGGAAGGCTTTTCTTGGGAGATTTGGCGTAAGCTGGCGTCCATCGGCATTCTAGGCTTATGTGGCCCTGAAAAATACGGAGGTGAGGGAGTAACTAGTCTGCTCACTCAGGTTATGGTCATTGAGGAATTGGCCCGTTATGATTTTTCTTCTGCAGGGAATCTTACTTCCAATTGGGCGCTAATTCGTAGACTCAATGAAGACGGTAATGAAGAGCATAAAGCTCGCTATTTGGAGCGACTCTGTAACGGCGAAATAGTGGGTTCTTTTGCCCAGACCGAGCCTGATTCCGGTTCGGATGTTGCTTCGTTACGTACTACTGCTCGTCTTGAGGACGGATACTACATCATTAACGGTGATAAGTGCTTTGTAACACAAGCTGGAGAGGCAGAGTTCACAATGGTTGCTGCCCGGACCGGCCAAGAAAAGAGCAAAAGTGTTATCAGCATGTTTTTAGTGGAAAAAGACAGGCCTGGCTACATTCTCGGACAAAAAGAAGCAAAACTTGGTTTCCGGGGGTCTACCACACGTTCATTGGCCTTTAACGACTGTAAGGTTCCGGCTTCTAACCTGTTGGGGCAGGAGGGAAAAGGTCTCAAGTCGGCATTAAGGGGCCTTGCGAATGGGCGGTTGCTTACAGCGGCTCAAGCGCTTGGTCAGGCGCAAGCAGCGCTGGACGCTTCAATTAAATATAGTAAGGAGCGCGTTCAGTTTGGCAGGCCTATTGGAAATTTCCAACTTATCCAGGGGATGCTTGCAGATATGGCAATTGGGCTTGAGTCGGCCCGGTGGTTGACGTACTACGCTTCCTGGCTAAGGGATAACGATAAGCCTTTTGCTATCTATTCTTCGATGGCTAAAACCCTTGCTACTGATACGGCTATGAAGGCAGCTGTGGATGCAGTGCAGATTTTTGGAGGCTATGGATTCATGCGTGACCAGCCGGTCGAAAGTATCATGCGCAATGTCAAGATCACCCAGATTTATGAAGGAACCAATCAAATTCAACGACTGATAATTGCCCGTGAATTGCTGGGGGAAAAGAAATCATTTAGGGAATTGTACGGTCAAAACTGATCAGAAAATTTTAGGAGGAATTTTTAAATGGGTCAGGATATTGCGCGGGAGAGAGTTATGCATCGGCTTCTCGAACGGCAAGCAGAAAAATATGATGAGCGTACTTATATGTATTTTGAAGGCAAAGATTTCAGTTTTAAGGATCTTAATAGTGCAGCTAACAGGGTTGCCGGCGCACTGCAGAAATTGGGGATTGTTAAAGGGGACAAAGTAGCTGTCGTGATGGAAAACTGCCCCGAGGTAATTTTTTTAATGTTCGGCCTTTCCAAGGTAGGCGCTATTTTGGTACCAATTAATATCTTCCACAAAGGTGAAGTAATGACCTACATGGTAGATCATTCAGATAGTAGGATAATAGTCATGCATAGCCAATATATTGATCGGTTGGGGGCGGTGTTGCAAAAAACAACTAAAATAAAGTCGGTAATAGTGCTGGAAGGAAACAGCAGCGACCGGAAGTCAGATGAAAGCGGTGATGTAAGTGTCGATATGATTAGGGAACAGATCGGCGCACTTGGCAAGCAAGTGCTGGGATGGCCAGAGTTCATCGAAAATAGTGGCAGTTATAGACTGACAGATGTCGTCTGGTCCGATCCGCTCCTGCTTTTATACACCTCCGGAACCACCGGACTATCGAAGGGGGTTTTACTTCCGCACAATCTTTTCTACTGCCAGCCGGAGCGTACTTACAACTGGGTTTTGGAACAAAATATAGACGAGAATGATTGTATCTACGTGCCAAGCCCACTTTTCCATGCCGGAGGTTGGCACGCCGGCATTAATCTGGCTTTGCTAAGTGGCGCACGTATTTTGCTGGTCAGAAGGTTCTCTGCGAGCAAGTACTGGGGTGATATTAAACGTTATGGCTGTACCTATGTTACTATCGGCGGACCAACTTTGCCGATTTTACTCTTAGCTGAGCCTACCTCTTACGATGCTGACAATCCTTTACGAGCTGTTTTAGCCGGACCAGCGTCAGAGCAGCTCTGTGCAGCTTATGAGCCACGGTTCGGGGTTAAGGTTTTAGAATTCTATGGTTCAACCGAGCTTGGTGCTCCGGCGATGAATCAATTTTCGAACCGCAAGGTTGGTGCCTGCGGGAAGATACTTCCTGACTTTGATTTAAAGATTGTTGACGACAATGGTGTCGAGCTCGGAGTCAATATGCCCGGTGAAATTCTCGTCCGTCCCCTGCAACCGTATTCAACGATGCTTGAATATTATAATATGCCTGAAAAGACTGTTGAAGCCTGGAGGGACCTTTGGTTTCACACTGGTGATTCCGGACGGGTCGATGAAGACGGCTTCCTTCATTTTGTCGATCGGAAAAAAGACTCGATCAGGCGTAGGGCGGAGAACGTCTCATCCTTTGAGGTGGAGAGAGTAATTAACTCGCATCCGGCTGTGATACAATCTGCCGTATACGCAGTAAAATCGGAATTTTCAGTAGATGATGAAGTAATGGTAAGTTTGGTGCTTAAGCCGGGAGAAAGCCTCTCTCCGGTGGATCTTATTTCCTTTTGTGAGGAACAAATGGCCTATTTTATGGTGCCAAGATATGTGCGTTTTGTGGACGATCTCCCCAAAAATGCTGTTAACCGCGTAGAAAAATATAAATTGCGTGAAGAAGGAGTTACTACCGGTACCTGGGACCGGGAAAAGTCCGGTTACAAGCTTAAACGCTAGGTCTTTAACAGTATTTACTATTCGAACAAGGTAAAGCCGGCAACTCGGTTATGAAATATCTTTCGGACGGTAATGTTCGGATTTATGGGAACAATCCCAAAGTGAAGATCGTTTTCTCTTACTTCTCTTGCTATTTATCGTAACCTTATTGAGTTGCCGGAAGTACCGGACTTGGCAGTAACTGCGTTTTTACTAAGCATATAAGAAGGAGGTGATGCTATGCTTTATTTATTTCTGGCAAATTTTTTATCGGTAATGAATTTGATGTCAATAAAAATACTTATTCCAAATATTATGGTAGATTTAAAAATTAATATTAACCTGGTGATCTGGTTAATTAATGCGTTTTCTCTTCCCCTTGCCATACTCCTACCTGTTTTTGGACAGCTTGGAGACCTCTATGGTTCCAGGCGCCTTTTTAATTTTGGAATACTTATTTTTGGAATAGGATCAATGTTGTGTGGTTTTGCCACATCTTTTGCTTTTTTGATAATAGCGCGAATAATCCAAGCTGTCGGGGCTTCACAATTCCTTCCTTCAGCTATTGTTCTTTTATTGGAGCAAACACCAGATCATTATAGGGGTAGTGTTCTCGGGAAATGGACTGCAGTAGGTGCTACCGGAGGAATACTTGGACAAATATTCGCCGGGTTATTGACTGATGTATTCTCTTGGAAAAGTTCCTTTTTTTTCTATGTCCCTTTAGCTGCAATTATTTTCTTGCTATCTTTAAAAAAAGCTTCATCCGCAACAACTGGAAAAACCGATCTATTAAAAGTAAAAGGCGGGAATGCTGAGAAAAGCACTTCTTTTGATTATTACGGAGTTTTGACCTTAATGTTAGCTGTTACATGTTTTCTGTTGGGTATAACCTTGTTGCCGGATTTGACTTGGAACAATATTTGCGTTAAGGCAATATTTGGCGGTTCATTTTTGCTCTTGTTTTTGTTTTACCGCATCGAACGTGTCATCCCTACTCCTTTTTTTAATTTTAAATTGATGGCTAATCTCCGGTTTTCTCTGGGACTTTTTGTGGCAATTATTGAAGCGTTTGTTTATTCAGGGCTTACCTTCTTTTTGCCGCTTTTTTTAAATACGGTGAAAAATTTTAGTTTGACTCAAACGGCTCTTTTACTTACTCCCACAGCAGTAACCATATTTTTTATGTCTCCTCTGGGGGGGCGTGTCTCAGACCGTATGGGTTGCGGATTGCCTATTTGCATGGGAACTATGCTATGGGCTGTTTCATGCCTTTTACTTTCCGGCATAACTGTACAGACCGGCTATAGATTTATTTTTCTTTGTGTGGTCATTAATGGTATAGGGTTTGGGTTCATAAGTGTTCCTGCTTTAAATGCCGTCTTATCCGCAGTTTCTCCGGATAATCGTGGCTTTGCCGGGGGCTTTCATAATATGATTCGTTTTATTGGCAGTGCATTAGGAACAACTATTTTAGGTATTATTTTTTATGCCTCAAGACCTGTTAGCTTTACAGGTATTTCGAGTGCGGGTGCCGGTTTTCATGAAGTATTTACGACTAGCTTTATTGTTTGCTTATTGGGGGCACTTGCCGGTGTTAAACTAGCAATCCAGAAATAGTATTATGAATGGGAGAAGTTTATCAGAAATATTACAGCGATAAACAATTAACAGAGAAAATTAATGAAAATTTAAAGGTAGTGATAAGGTTAATCAAAGAATACTTAAATAAATAATTGGAAAGTGGTGTTGAAAGAAGCTTTCGGAGATTTAATAAATAAGCTCGTAGTGTTAACCACGAGCTTATTCTGGTTTTATATAGTGTTAACAAAAATAAGCGATCTTTATAGGCTATGTTTGTGAAAAAATTCAATAGATTATAGAAAGATTCTGAGTTATCATGCAATTAAGGGAGGTCAAAAGTATCAGAAATCCTTTAATGAAAGGATAAAAAAATGAATGGGGGAGAACAAAAATGAAAAAAAGAAATGCTGTATTATTGGTAATTTTTTTATCTCTGATAACTCTTAGTATGGTGAGCTGTACTTCCGGCGATAAGACGGCAGGAACGGAAGAAAACGATTGGCCGGGCTCTATTTCTATCGCAACAGTCGGCACAGGTGGCAGCTATTTTGTTATTGGTAATGGATTAGGCAAAATGATAGAAACACATTTAGATGTTCCCATTGTCATGACAAATTCTTCAGGAGCCGAGGAGACCGCTCGTCTCATTGAAGCAGGTCATGCTCAACTTGGTTTTATCACTCCTGATGTAGGTTATGATGCCGAAAGAGGATTAGCTAATTTTGAGGAGCTTGGTCCTGTGCCGATTCGAGCGGTTATTCAAGATTTTCCCTTAACGTGGAATATTTTTACGTTGGAGGGGTCCGGAATTAACTCGGTTGAAGACTTAAAAGGTAAAGTGGGTTTTTATACAAGAAGGGGGTCCCCCGTGCAGGAAAGGATTTTTAACAGTGTTATAGATGCTTATGGACTCACAAAAGATGATTTGGGTACAACTTTAATATATGATACCGACGAAGAGTACCAAGATGGACTAAAAGTAAATAAAGCAGCTTTTGCCACTGATATGGGGGTTCACCCTGCAGCAAAGTGGGAAGAGTTGGCCACTTCGTATCCTCTCAAACTGATTGGAGTAGATGATGAACATTTGAAAAAAGTTCAACAAACATTGCCATGGGTGTTTGGCAGTCCTGTCTCCGCAGGTACTTATAACACCATGTCTGAAGATGTCCAGGTTCCGACAATTTCTATTTATATTGCTACTCATGCTGATATGTCGGAGAACTTTGTTTATGAGCTAACTAAGATGGTATGGGAGAATTTTGATGAGTTTGCAGGAATACACCCGGTTGCTGCCCTTTTTAGCCCGGAAGCTGTGGAGAGAACAACCTTTGCTTACCATGCCGGAGCAATTAAGTATTATAAAGAGATAGGTATCTGGACAGAAGAATTAGATGAACGGCAATCTAAAATCTTAGCTGAAATAGAAGAAGCGAAACAATAGGGCCTTATTTAATCTGTAAAAAACAGTTTAACCTTGACGGTCCGGATTTATTGCCCTGCAAAAAAAGGTGGTGGTAGAACATCCCTGATTACCGAAGAAGAAGCCACCTGGTATTATGGGTTACCATTTATCAGGTGGTCTTTGAAAAACTGGTCCAGGGGAGGTTGATAACATTGTTTAACTAGGGGTGTGATATCTTATCGTCGTGCTTGACCGAAAGATAACAAAACTATGCCCATGTGAAAAAACATAAAACCTATTATATTAGCTTTCCTTCGATAACTTAAGGCACCGTTATCCGCAAGAAACTACATTATCCCGAATAACTTCTCCCCACATAAGCACAAGAGCGAAGAAGTGGGCAAAAGAGATTCCCAAGAAGAACGAAAGAAGAGAAAAGTTGCTTGACAGAGCACGAGGCCAGAAAAATATTGTTTAAGCGTGAAAAAAATTATCGGTTACCGAAATTAACCGGATGCTTCTGTTGAAGGAAATTAAAACAAAAACGGAGGAAAGCTATGAATAGAGCATTAATTATTAAAGCAGTAAGCATTATTTTAATGTTTGTCGGGATTCTATTTGTAGGCAATATTTTTGAACTTTTTGGGGTATATATTTCTATTGTGCCTTATATGGGATTTATTGTAATGCTAGGCTTAGTACTATCGTTTCTAATCTTTCCGGCTAAAAAAGATATGGTTAGGGAAAAATTGCCATGGTATGATATTTTACTTATTTTGTGTTCAATAGCAGGGCCAGGATATATAGCCTTTTTCTCCGCACGCTGGACACCTCTAATTATCAAAGGAGCTACGTTACTAGAAGGAATTTTGTCATTGCTTACGGTTATTGCCATTATAGAAGCAACAAGACGGATGGTTAATACTTCCATGGCTATTATAACAGCTTTTTTTGTTGTCCATTTGTTATTTGGAGCTTATTTCCCGGGCTTTCTTCGAACACAGGCTTTTTCTATTGAGCGAATAGCTACCGTATTTTATTTGAGAACGACCGGAGTGTTTGGGACACCGGTACTGATAGCAACGACAGTATTTGTTTCGTTGATGCTTTTTTCCGCTTTTCTTGTGAAGTCGAATGCCGGACGTTTTATCCTTGATTTTGCATTTTCATTAACCGGGGGATGGAAAGGCGGCCCTGCTAAGGCTTCAATCATAGGGAGTACTATCATGGGAACCGTGGTCGGAGCCGCAACGGCTATTATAGTTACTCTCGGGACAATTACGATACCATTAATGAAAAGGACGGGTTACTCGTCGGAATTCTCCGGGGCAGTAATGGCGGTTGCGGCAAATGGTAGCCAGATTGCTCCGCCGGTAATGGGAATCGTAGCCTTTATCATGGCCGAGGTATTAGGTGTTTCGTATTGGGCAATTGTTGTTGCTGCTGTACTCCCGGCTTTGCTTTATTACATCGTGTTATTTTTGCAAGTACATTATAGGGCATGTAAACTGGGGTTAACAGGTTTGCCTCGGACAGAATTGCCGTCACTAAAAGAGATATTGCGATGGGGGTGGTATTTTTTAGTTCCGGTTCCTATCTTAATCTATTTTATAGCGATACTTTCTTTACCGGTCCAACATGCTGGTCTTTATACTGCTGTGGTAACTTTATTTATTATTTTAATAGATAAGCTAAAAAGCAACAAATGGCAATTGAAGTTGCAGTTAGAACAATTAAAAGGTTCCATAGTATGGCTTTTTGACTGTTTTGAAACAGCAACCCAAGGATTATTAGTTCCTTTAATAGGTTGTGCTGCTGCAGGGATTATTATCGGTTCTCTTTATGCAAGCGGCTTAGGATTTCGGCTATCAATGATTCTTCTTGGAATAGCCGGAGAAAACGTGCTGTTACTTCTTATTTTGTCAGCCGTTGTCTCATATGTGCTCGGAATGGGTATGACCTCTGTCCCTTGTTATTTAGTATTAGCAATTTTAGTATCTCCTGCCTTGGTTGATATGGGTATAAATCCGATTGCCGCCCATTTCTTCATGTTTTATTTTGGGATTATGTCGTTTATAACCCCGCCGGTAGCCATAGCAGTGTTTGTTGCTTCAGGAATAGCAGGAGGAGATCCTATCAGGACCGGACTTTCAGCGATGAAATTAGCTATCACCAGCTATATAGTACCGTTTTTGTTTATCTATGATTCCACTTTGTTAATGCAAGGTTCAGTAAGTGCTATCGTTTTACATTATTTAGCATATGTGATAGGTTTTATTGCTATCGCTAGTGCCCTGGAAGGATATATTGCCAAAAACACTACTGGGATCGAAAGGCTTCTTCTGCTAGTCGGAGGAGCTTTCATGCTATTTCCAAATTTTACATTTTGGCAGGTCAAAGTTGTAGGATTAATAATTTTAGCTTTAGTATGGATAATGCATATGAAATCTGTAAAAATTGGGAAAATATCGCCTTTGCAAGCAGGATAGCTTTGTAAACGGAGAAAGCGTATAAATATTTTGCTAATAAGGAGTGAATGCTTTGAAAAAAGTAGAAGGCGGAAGCTTTATTATTGATGATATAGACTATCAGAATGTGTTCGTTCCGGAAGAATTCACGGAAGAACAAAAAATGGTTGCCCGTACAATGGAGGATTTTTTTGAGCGAGAAAGTACATCTCTTGGAGATGATGCCACAAAATTAAATTACGATTTAACTTTAGATGTCATAAAAAAGGCCGGGGAAATTGGTATTTTGAGCGCATGTCTCCCCGAAGAATATGACGGTTTAGGTATTGATGGGATAAGGTTTGCCTTAATTAAAGAGAAGCTTTGTGCAGGGCCATACTCGATCCTTACGATCGTTAGTAACCTAACCGGGATTGGAATGCTTCCCATTGTTTTTTTTGGAACGCACGAACAACGGGAAAAATATTTACCGGATCTTTCGTCCGGTCTAAAAACGAACTCATTTGCTTTAACTGAACCATCGGCAGGTTCAGATGCCGCTAGTATTAAAACAACTGCAAAACTGTCGGAGGATGGTAAATATTACATTTTAAACGGTAGTAAGGTATTTATTACGAATGCCGGCTTTGCAGATGTCTTTACCGTATTTGCTAAAATCAATGGTAGCGATTTTAGCGCATTTATTGTCGAGCGAGATGCTGAGGGTTTAACTATTGGACCAGAGGAACAAAAAATGGGATGGAAGGCTTCTTCTACCTGTTCTATTTATTTAGAGGATGTAAAAGTGCCGATTGAGAATCTGCTTGGCAAAGCCGGTCAAGGGCATGTTATTGCCTTTAATGTGTTAAATTTCGGCCGGCTTTCAGTAGGAGCTCTTTGTCTTGGTAATTCTAAAGATGCAATTGAATGTTCAGCAAAATATGCCAACGAGCGTACGCAGTTTAATCGTAAAATTTCCTCCTTTCCTCTAATTGGAAAAAAATTAGCTGAAATGAATATCAAGATATTTGTTTTGGAAAGTATGGTTTACCGTACTGCTGATCTTTTTGACAAAGTATTGGGAGAACTTGATTTTAGTGATCCGGATGTGGGGAACAAATCCAGAAAAGTAATTAGCGAATATATGCTGGAATGCGCTGTCATAAAAGTATTTGCAACAGAATCACTTGATTTTATAGCTGATGAAGGGTTACAAATTCATGGTGGTTATGGTTATATACAAGATTATCGCATTGAAAACATTTATCGGGATGCAAGAATAAAACGTGTTGTTGAAGGTACAAATGAAATTGTTCGCTTATTTATTACCGGTACTTTGAGCAAACGTATATTAAAGGGACAATTTAATAAACTGCAAAAAGCCTTGGAAAAGATATCAATAGAATTAGAACAATTTACTTTTAATGAAAGCTTTGAATGTGTTTTGGATCATGAAACTTATTTAGTGAAAATATCTAAAAAAATATTTTTATTTTTATTTGCACAAGCATTTCAAATATATAAAGCAGAAATTGAAGAAGAACAAGAAATTTGTGCCTGTTTAAGTGACATCGTTATCAATATATTCGCTATGGAAAGCGCTCTGCTGCGAACGAAAAAATTGATTGCTCAAAAAGGGGAAAACTCGGCCCGGAATGTAATAAACATGACTACAACTTTTATTAACGAATCATTTGATCAAATCAAAAATTTTTCTAAAGTAATTTCATGTGCCATAAAAACCGGCGATGAACTTAAAAATCAACTTTCAATATTAACCAAAGTGTCACGCAAATTACCGGTCAATACCATTTCCTTAAAACGTCAGATTGCGAAGAAAGTGATTGAAGCGGAAAAATATATTATTTAATGTTATTTGTTGTTAATGTCGTGTAACGATATTAGTTAATGCCTCAACATTGTCCATTTTCAAAAAGTACTTGACAAATAGACCAAAAACCAATACTATTTATTTAACGTAATGATGTCAGACATTAATATGTAATTCCTTAAGGCACGTATACACATAAGGAGCGGTTTAATGAACAAAAAGTCTAAACCAAAATTTAAACCTTACAAAAAAAGTTCTGCTCATAATTACGTTTTCGAGATCCTGAAAGATTACATTATTTCAGGAGTATATAAAGTCGGCGACCAATTACCGACTGAAGTTGAGTTGTCCCAGACTTTCGGAATAAGCCGTGCGGCTACGCGTGAAGGTTTAAGAGCGTTGGAAGGGATAGGACTAATTACCACGGTACAGGGCTATAAGGGAGGAAGGTTCGTTAAGAAAATTGATTCGGAAATAATTGTTAGTGGTCTTGATTTGCTTTTGCAAACAGAGAAACCCAGTTTCGGTGAATTGTTTAATGAATTGATAGAAGCAAGGATAGCGATTGAATGTGTAACTGTGAAAATGGCAGCACTTAACCGCTCAGAAGAAAACCTTGCGGCAATTTCCCAAGTTCTTGATTTGAGAGTAGATTCAAAAGATGAATTTTATAATAAAACTTATGATTTACATGAACTAGTTGCTTTAGCGTCACAAAATAAGGTTCTTTTTTATATAGTCCAGGCTATTCGTAAGCTTATTTTTCAAACTTATTCAAATCTTGCTTTGGAAGATAATAATATTGACCTTGTTATGAAAACCCACTATGCAATTTATAGTTCCATTAAAAACCGCGATCCTGAAGAAGCTGAAAAAGCAATGATACTGGATATAGAATCCTATAGGAATCTTTATCTTGAAGTTATCGAAAAGCATAAAAAAGGATAAGCTGAATCAAATTGAAGGGAGGAAAGTTGTTAATTAAAAAGAGAGCAAAGAAAGGGGTGTATTATGCCAAGAGTTGTTAGTTTTTATCCGCTGGAATTATTTAAAAGGGACAAAGTGGAGATTCCTTCCGGGTGGGATTTTCTTTTTGCAAAGGACCGCGGAGAAAAAGAGATTATTGAGGCTTGCAAAGGAGCGGATTTCTTGCTTGTTACAGCGGCAAATCCACCTATTACAGCGCTAATTATTCAAAATATTGACTCTATATGCTTGCTGCAGGTGTTCGGGGCCGGTTTTGATAAAATCGATATCGATGCCGCAAGGGAAGTTAATCTTCCTGTAGCCAATACTCCAGGTCAAAATGCCACTACTGTGGCTGAATTTACCATCGGGGCGCTCGTTGCTCTTCAACGAAAAATTTTCATCGGCAACCGGGAGGTCAAAGCCGGAAACCATTATGCTATTGAGCAACATTTTATAAGAAGTGGGCTGAAGGAAATAAGAGGCGCCGCAATCGGGCTACTGGGCCTGGGAGCTATAGGACGCTTGGTTGCCGGACTGGCTAATTTTATGGGCGCCAAAGTGAGCTATTATGACCCATACCGTGTAGACAAAAGTATGGAGGAAAAATTAAATGTTACTTACTGTTCGTTTGAGGAATTGCTTTCCAATAACGAAGTAATTAGCCTGCATGTTCCCCTGAATAAAGATACCCGCGGATTAATATCAAAAGATGAACTTGCTTTAATGCAGCCGGGAGCTTTGCTTATCAATACTGCCCGAGGCGAAATCGTTGATCAGGACGCCCTCGCAGAAGCATTGGAAAGCGGACATCTCGGCGGGGCTGCTGTGGACCATTTTTCACCGGATCCCCCACCCGCGGACCACCCTCTCTTAACCTTATCGGAAGCAGCAAATGAAAGATTAATTGTCACATCTCACATAGCAGGTGTCACCGCCGGCTCTTTTGCCCGTATGCTGAAGATGTCTGTGGAAAACCTGCAGCGTGTGGCAGCAGGGGAAGATCCCAGGTGTGTAGTTAACGGTATCACCCGGGCTAGATTCTCAAAGAACTAATTCAATAAGATAGGGGGAGAAGAATTGACCGTAAGCAAATGGATGCACGTAGGAACTGTTTTGAAGATGAACGCCCTAAATTATCCTGATAAGCTGGGCTGCCAGGATAAATACAAAAGCTTCACCTTCAAAGAATGGAATGAGCGGTCATGCCGCCTTGCCAATGCCCTGCCGGAGATAGGTGTAAGCAACGGCGAACGGGTAGCCATCCTTTCTTATAACCGCGTTGAATGGATGGATATTTATGCCTCCTGTGCCAAAGGAGGGCAGATTGCTGTTCCCCTTTTGTTCAGACTGGAACCGTCAGAATTTGAATATATTGTCAACCACTCCGAGTGCAAAGCTTTTATTGTAGAAGAACCTTTTATTAGCAAAGTCAACAGCGTTCGTCATAAACTCACTACGATACCGGAAGAAAACTTTATTTATCTGGGGGAGGGTAAAGCCCCCGAAGGATACCGGCATTACGAAGACCTTCTAACCGGCAGTTCTCCGGAAGAGCCGGACGTAGTGGTAGACTCGGAAGACCCCTGGACAATAATGTATACATCCGGAACAACAGGCAAACCCAAAGGAGTCGTCCGCAACCATGAATGTAATATGGCCCATTATCTGCTCAACAACATCAACATGGGTGTACGACCGACAGATAAACCTCTACTTGTTATGCCGACCTGTCACGTCAACTCTGTTTATTATTCTTTCTGTTATACCTGTGTTTCAGCACCGGTCATGATCTATAACTCAGTTAGCTTTGATCCTGAAGACCTGCTGAAAACTATTGAGGAGTTTAAACCGACCTTTACATCCCTTGTTCCGACTCATTATACCATGATACTGGATTTACCCGACGACGTAAAGAAAAAATATGATGTGAGCAGCATGAGACAGCTCCTCATTTCTTCGGCACCGGCCAGGAAAGAACTCAAGTTGGCAATAATGGACTATTTTCAGTCGGCAGAGCTCTGGGAGGGCTATGGTTCTACTGAAACAGGCTTGATAACCTACTTGCGACCGGAAGATCAGTTTAGGAAACTTGGGTCAGTCGGAAAGGAAATATATGGAATTGATGCCGTCAAGTTACTTGATGAAGACGGTAGCGAAGTTGCACAGGGGGAAGTTGGGGAACTTTACACCAGGTCACCCCATGTTTTTCAGAAATATTGGAAAGATTCGGAAAAAACCCAAGGGTCGTTTAATGGTGAGTGGTGTACAGCCGGGGATATGGGGAAAAAGGATGAAGACGGTTATTATTACCTGGTAGACCGCAGGAAAAACATGATTATAACGGGAGGAGAAAATGTCTATCCATCTGAAGTTGAAGAAGTAATTGCTTCCCACCCGGCGGTAAAGGATGTTGCAGTAATCGGTATTCCGGACCCAAAATGGGGAGAAGCGATTAAAGCTGTCGTGGTCTTAAATCAGGGTAATAAATCAGGTGACGAAATGGCCAGGGATATTATGGAGTTTACCAGGGGGAAGATGTCCGGATATAAACGGCCGAAGTCCGTCGATTTTATCAGTGACGTAGAAATGCCCAGGACAGCGACCGGTAAAATACTGCATCGTGTTCTCAGGGATAAGTACGGCACATGGAGTGAGGCCGGCTAGAGCTACAGCGCATTTGATACAAAAAGATGAAAAGACTTTGGAATTGTTCCCATGGCTTAGCCGAAAAAGAAATTTCTAAGGAGGGATAACATTGAAGAAAATGATGACGGGGAACGAAGCAGTAGCATATGGTGCTTACTTAAACGGGGTGCGGGTCGGAGCGGCTTATCCGGGGACACCCAGCACGGAAATTATGGATAATTTCTCCAGATATCCGGGAGTATATGCCGAGTGGGCCCCCAACGAGAAAGTTGCCCTGGATGTAGGGATCGGTGCCGCCTATACAGGTGCCAGAGCCCTGGTATCCATGAAGCATGTAGGTATAAATGTGGCAGCCGACTCACTTTTTTATTCTGTCTATACCGGACTAAAAGGCGGCCTGGTCCTGGTTAGTTCCGACGATCCCGGCATGCACAGTTCCCAGAACGAGCAGGATAACCGCAACTATGCCAAATTTGCAAAATTACCCATGCTTGAGCCCTCCGACAGCGAAGAAGCCAAGCAGTTTATGGGAATTGCCCTGGAGATGAGTGAAACCTTTGATACCCCGGTCATGCTGCGCACCGTAACTCGCATTTCGCACTCATCGACCCCTGTGGAAATCTCGAACGAGGAGCCCCCTGCAGCGCCGCCCGAACCTCCGCTCTATGAAAGAGATGCCGTCAAATTCGTTATGGTTCCCGCCAATGCACGTCGGCGTCACCCGATCGTAGAAGAGCGTATAAAAAAGCTTGCCGAATATGCTGAAAACACTCCCATCAACCGGATTGAGCCCGGGGACGATACCATAGGGATTATCGCCGCGGGTTCCGTCTACCAGTATGCACGGGAAGTTTTTCCGGAGGCTACCTTTCTAAAATTGGGTATGGTTTATCCACTGCCTGCAAAGCTTCTCCACCAGTTTGCTTCCCAGGTAAAAACTGTCGTTGTTATCGAAGAGCTAGATCCCTTTTTTGAAGACCAGATCAGGCTCATGGGCATTGAAACCAGAGGCAAAGATATTTTCCCCATCATTGGAGAATTCAGCCCGGCCCTTATACGTGAGCGTTCAGTCTCCGCCGGTCTCATTTCAACTCCTGCGGCCGGTGCGGAAGTCGCTGCGGCAGCAGCAACAGCGACAGAACTCCCCATTCGTCCTCCCATCCTCTGTCCGGGTTGCGGTCACCGGGGCATGTTCCACGTTTTCCGCGAGTCCGGTGCCCTGGTTCTCGGCGATATCGGCTGCTACACCCTGGGCTATGCCCCTCCTCTCAGCGGCATGCATACCTCCGGATGTATGGGTGCAAGCATAGGGGTTGCCCACGGTATCGACAAAGCCGTGGTCAAAGACCGGACTATAGCTGTTATCGGGGATTCCACCTTTTTCCATTCCGGTATTCACCCCCTCATCGACGCGCTCTATAATGAAAGCACCGTAACCGTTGTTATCGCCGACAACAGTGTGACGGCCATGACGGGACATCAGCAGCATCCGGGTACCGGGATTACCCTGCAGAAGAAGAATACAAGGGCCATAAATCCGGAGCAGGTTGTTCGTAGCCTTGGCTTTGAAAAAGTGGACATTTGTGACCCCTATGATCTGAACGGCCTGGCCCAAACCCTGGAAGACCACCTGGAAAGCGGTAAGCCCTCAGTTATCATAGCCAGGCGTCCCTGCGTCCTTTACACTAAAGCAAAGAGCGCAGCTCCCCAAATCGACCCGGAACTCTGTGTAAATTGCGGTACCTGTCTTGAGTTGGGCTGTTCGCCCCTCATGCAGAAAGAAGACTGCGTAACTATTGATCCCGTCCTGTGTAACGGCTGCGGTCTCTGTGTTCAGGTATGCCCTGCCGGAGCTATTATTAAACAGTAACTGCAGGACATTTCGAAAAGTATATCCCCGGATATTTTGAATTCTAACTACTGAATCTTGAAGACCTGAAAAGAAACGAGGAGGCATGCAGGGTGAAAAAAGTAGACATTTTAATGGCTGGAGTTGGAGGCCAGGGCACCATTCTGGCAAGTAACATACTGGCGGAAGTAGGTCTGGAACTGGGATATGATGTAAAAAAATCCGAAGTTCACGGTATGGCCCAGCGAGGGGGTACAGTAGAGAGCCATGTGCGCTGGGGCGAGAAAGTCTATGCCCCGCTGGTGGAACAGGGACATGCGGACTACCTTATAGGCTTTGAGATGTTGGAAACGGCTCGCTGGCCCGGATATTTAAAAGAAGGTACCGTTGTGATCATAAACCGTTACCGGATTCCTCCGCCGGCTGTAAACCTCGGTAAAGCAAAATATCCCTCCGAGCAGGAGATTGAGGCCTTGTTAAAAGGTGCCGGAGGGCGTGTAATTTGGATTGAAGGAACCGGGATAGCAGGGGAACTCGGCAACCCCGCCATGGTTGGAGTAGTTTTGTTGGGTGCACTCTCCAACCTGTTGGGTGGTGAAGAGGAAACCTGGCTTAAAGTAATCCAGCGTCTGGTACCCGAGAAATTTTTAGAGTTGAATAAGAAAGCATTTCTCTCCGGTAAAGCTTTGCAAGTAGCGTAAAAGTATTCTCTCCTGAATATAGCCCTTTGTTGGAGCTGATTTACAAGTAGAAAGGAGGGAGCAAGTGAATATGGGATTAAACACGGAAGTACTGAAGTATTTTAACAAGGTAACAGAAGATCCGGGTCAGGAAGCCAGGCGGTGGAAAGAGGAGACAGGGGGGAAAGTACTTGGTTTTCTTCTGACCGATGTCCCTGAAGAATTGATCCATGCGGCAGGTTTTTTACCTTTTGGCATCTATGGTGGGGAAAAGGGTATGAGCCTGGCTGATGCTCACCTGCAAAATTGGACTTGTTCTTATGTCCGCAGCTGCCTTGCGTTGTCTCTTGGTGGTAGACTTGATTTTTTAGACGGGCTTGTTATTCCCCAAAGATGTGATGCAACCAGAATGGTAATGGGTATCTGGAATAACCAAAAGCCCCTTTCTTTTATGAACAATTTTCGTCCTCCCCGGCAGGTGGAAAGACCCAGCGCAAAAAGGTATTATCTCGGAGAGTTGAAAAGATTTAAAAAAGAATTGGAAGAGTATCGCGGTTTAAAAATTGCCGATGACGAGCTAAAAAAGAGTATTCAGCTTTATAATAGCAACCGAACTCTTCTCTTAAAGCTCTTTGACCTTCACAGACAAGATTCGTCCCTGCTTAGCAGTCGAGAACTATACAACATCATCAGGGCTTCCATGATCATACCCAGGGAAAAGCTAAAGGGGCTTCTAATCCGGCTCCTGGATACTTTGAACTACAAATCGCCCCAAAAGACTGATCAAAAGATTAAAATCTTTATCTCCGGCACATTTTTGGAGCCTTTGGAAATTGCCGATTATATTGAGGAAAGCGGCGGCACCATCGTCGGGGATGATCTAAAAAACGGATTCCGATATATTAACGGCAATATCCCGGAAGAAGGCGATTTACTGCAAAATTTGGCTGAAGGGCAGCTGCGTAAAATACCTTCTGCTAGTTTTGATAATTCAATAAACCCGAGAAGAAATTTTTTGGTAAACGCTGTCCAAGAAAAAAGAGCAGATGGTTTTCTTCTTCTTCACCTTAAGTACTGTGAACCGGAAAACTTTGATTATTATGATATCCAGCAGGTGCTGAAAAAAGCCGGGATTCCAGTCCAAAAGATTGAAACTGAGTTCGGAGATACCTCACTTGGTCAACTCCGGACAAGAGTGCAGGCTTTCCTGGAAATGCTGGGGGGGGTGGAACTAGTATGAGCGGAAAGAAAACTTTCAAAACAGCAGCACTGATGAAAGAGCTTATGAAAAAAAACTATGAAGACGGTCTCTCCGCCGGGAAATCCGGTATTCCTATAGCTTGGGTCACCGCAGTGTCTCCCGTGGAAATTATCTATGCTGCAGGTTTATTTCCATATTATCCCGAAAACTTCGGAGCCACTGTTGCAGCAAGAAAAGTCGCTGATAAACTTTCTGCTGTAGCGGAAGCCAGGGGCTATGCCCACGACCTTTGCGGTTATGCCCGTTGCGGAATCGGAGATGCTTACGCCTCCGAACACCCGGTGGGAGAAATTATTAAGCCGGACCTGCTGCTTTGTTGTAATACACAATGCGGCAGTCTTCCCAAGTGGTTTGAAGTAGCCGGCCGTTTTTATAAAGCACCTTATTTTCTGCTGGATGCTCCCCAGATTGGAGCCGAACCGGAAGAACTGGTTACAAACTATTTTCTGGAACAGTTGAAAGAGTTGATCGTTTTTCTGGAAGAGGTAACCGGAAAGTCTTTTGATTATGACCGGCTCGGCGAAGTGCTTTACTATTCCAATGAAGCGTGCCGTCTCTGGAACGAAGTGCTGGATACCGCCGCACAAAGGCCGGCTCCTTTTGGATTCTTTGATGCCTGCTTTCATATGTTCCCGATTGTTACTATGCGGGGAACAAAAGAAGCTGTTGCCTACTATCAGGTCTTAAAAGATGAGGTAGAAGAAAGGATCAAAGAGAAAAATTATGCCATTCCCAACGAACGGTATAAGATCTATTTTGACCATATTCCACTGTGGCCGAAGCTGCGCTGGTTTTCCGACCTTTTTGCTTCCCATGATGCGCTGGTGGCAGTTTCTCAGTACACTCATTCCTGGGCTTACTCCTTTGACCGGACTCGTCCCCTGGAAAGTTTGGCCGAACAGTACACCCGGGAGTTCGTAAATCGTTTTTTCAATTATAGAATAGAGTTAAAGTTAAAGTTAATGCGTAAATACAACGTCGACGGTTTTGTTCTTTTTTCCAACCGCAGTTGTAAACCAACTGCTATCGGTCTTTATGATAAACGCAATATCATTAATAACTTAACCGGGATTCCCGGTGTGGTTTTTGAAGCGGATATGTCGGATTTACGATTCTTTTCCGAAGAGCAGATTTTGGCTAAACTCGATCCGTTTTTTGAACAGTTGAAATTTTCGGTGAAAAAGTGAATTTTGTAGAGGAATCACTATTCAAAACCAAAGTCAAAACAAAGGAGAATAGCGTATGGACAGAAATGTTTGCATAATCGGTGGAGGGATGTCGCACTGGGGGATCCGCCAGGCCTCAGCCAGGGATATGTTTCAGGAAGCGGGCAAAGCCTGCTTTAATGACATCCCTGGTCTGAGCAACAAAGACGTCGACGGTTTAATTGTTGCCTCGGCTTTTACAGAGCGGAGTTGTTTCCAGACGCACCTGGCTCCTCTCGTTGCAGAATACTTGGGGATTAAGCCGAAAAACATCTGTGCACGTGTTGAACTGCTCTGTGCCAGCGGCAGCTCCGGCATCATCCTGGCCTATGGCCTGATCAAAAGCGGCATAGCAGATGTCGTCATGATAACCGGAGGAGAAAAGCTCTTTACCCCGCAGAAATGGGAAGTTTTCTACAGTGAACTGGGTACTGGTGATCATGACTGGGACGGCTCTCAGGGGCTGGGACTTCCGCCACCATTCTTCTCCATGGTTGCGCAGCGGCACATGAAGCTCTACGGAACCACAGAAGAACAACTGGCCATGGTCTCAGTAAAGAACAGGCGCAACGGTCTCAACAACCCCAAAGGACAATATCAAAAAGCAATAACACTCGAAGAAGCATTAAACGCCAGACACGTCGTTGCACCGCTGAAACTCTTTGACTGTTGCCCGGTAACCGACGGTGCCGCCGCAGTAATCCTTGCCTGTGAAGAAAAAGCCAAAGAATATACCGACAAACCACTCGTCTACATTAAAGGAGTAGGCCAGGCCACCGTCAACAACATGTCCGCCAACATGCCCAGCATGACAACCTGGGAAGCTCTAAAAATAGCCGGGAACCAGGCCTACAGCAAAGCCGGAGTAAAACCCTCCGATATAGACGTAGCCCAGACCCATGACTGCTTTACCATCTCAGAAATAATCGAATCTGAAGACCTGGGTTTCTGCGAAAAAGGAGAGGGCGGCCTCTTCGTCCAGGAAGGGCGTTCCGACTATGGAGGAGACGTAGCGATCAACACCGACGGGGGTCTGCTAAGCTGCGGCCATCCCTTTGGCGGCACAGGCATAAGGCAGGGAATCGAAATAATGAAACAGCTGCGGGGTGACGCCGCCAGGCAGGTCGAAGGAGCAAGGACGGGCCTGACCCATAACCTCAGCGGCTTAAGCGCAGCGCATACAGTACTTGTTTACGGGAGGGATATATAATGGAAGGTATCTCCATACTCAATGGTAAATACGCAGTAAGCATGGATATGTATCCCCTGCAGGACAAGAACTACAACATGGTCTACAAATTCTATGACAACTTAAAAGAAGGGCGTTTTACCACAACAAAATGCACAGACTGCGGGGCTCGTTCCTTTCCTCCCCGGATCATCTGTCCTGAATGTCTTTCCGAAAACATGGAATGGGTCGACCTTCCCAGCGAAGGAACAGTTCTGGTAGTTGCCGAACAGGAAGCCGGAGTACCCTTAGGCTTTCAAGCCCCCTTAATCCATGCCCATGTTGACTTAGGAGGAGAACTGACCTATCTCGGCCGCGTCCAGAACTGTAAAGCCGGTGAACTGAAAGAAGGCGACAAAGTCAAACTGGTCGTTATCCCCATCGAACCTGTACCCGCGGACGGTAAAAAAGGTGCAGTAATACAGCACGAAAGAGTCTTCTTCGCTTTCGAAAAAGTTAAGTAACACTACAGAAAACTTCAATAGGAGGTTACGGGCAAATGACCATTACCAAGATAGGCGTTATGGGTGCCGGGTCCATGGGCGGCGGCATCGCCCAAATTGCCGCGCAGGCCGGTTATCAAGTAATACTAAACGACATCGACATCACCTTCGTCGAGAAAGCTCTTGGCCGTATGGATGCATTCCTGAGCAAAAGTGTAGAAAAAGGAAAAATGACCGGAGAACAAAAAGAAGAAATCCTGGGGCGTATCAGCAAAAGCGCCGACCTCGCCGATTTTCATGATGTAGATCTGGCTATCGAAGTAATTATCGAAGACCTGGAGCCCAAGAAAAAAGCTTTCAGCCAGTTGGAGAGCATTTGCAAACCCGAAACATACCTTGCTTCCAATACCTCATCAATGCCCATTACAGTTCTGGCCAATGCGACAAACAGGCCTGAGCGCGTTGCCGGTATGCACTTCTTCAACCCCCCTCCCCTCATGAGACTCGTAGAAATAATCAGGGGTTACTATACCAGCGATGAAACAGTTAAAATCACCTCCGAAGTAGCCCAAAAAATGGGCAAAACAACAGTAGAAGTAAAAAGAGACACCCCCGGCTTCATCGTCAACCGGGTCATGATGGCCCAGTACATCGAAGCCATCCGCCTGCTTGAAGAGGGAGTAGCCAGCATAGAAGATATCGACAAAGCGGTAAAATTGGGCCTGAACCACCCCATGGGAGCCTTTGAACTGCAAGACTTCGGCGGGATCGATATCGGCTATTACGTTGCCGAGTACTTCTGCGAAGAATATAAAGACATGCGCTGGACCCCGCCCCAGGCACTAAAAGCCCTGATGAGGTCCGGAAGACTGGGCAGGAAAACCGGTGCCGGCTGGTATGACTACGAAAAGTAACAAGGAGTGAAAGAAATGTCCGGAAACGTTCTTTTAGTGGAAAAGCGCGACAGCATTGCCATACTAACGTTAAACAGGCCTCCATTAAATCCCCTGAGCAGTGCCGTTTTTCGTGAGATGGAAAAAATTATACCCCAGTTGGACTCCGACCCCGAAGTAAAAGCAGTAATAGTAACCGGGTCCGGGGATAAAGCCTTTGCTGCGGGTGTCGATATTACTGAGATCACAAACCTGTCAACTGTAGAAATGTATGAATTTAACGTTTTGGCCCTATCGGCTTTCAGCAAATTAGAGAATTTAAGCAAACCAACCATTGCAGCGATAAAAGGTCTTACCCTTGGTGGAGGCTATGAGCTTACCCTTACCTGTGACTTTCGTATTGCCGCTGAAAGTGCCAAATTCGGGCAGCCGGAGATCAACCTGGGCATCATCCCCGGGGGGGGTGCTACGCAGCGTCTCTCTCGGCTGATCGGAGTTGCCCGCGCCAAGGAGCTGCTCTACCTGGGAGAAATGATCGATGCAGTTACTGCGGAGAGATACGGTATGGTCAACAAAGTCGTCCCCGATGGGGAACTGCTGGAATATGTAGAGAAAATGGCCGAAAAACTGGCGGCAAAACCCGTCGTGGCCATGAAAATGATGAAAAAAACCATCGGTATAGGTATGCAGTTGGATTTAGCTTCTGCTACCAACCTGGAGATACAAAGCAATATTATAACCTTTGCCACCGAGGATCGCGTCGAAGGAATTAAGGCTTTACTGGAAAAGCGCAAGCCCAATTTTGTCGGTAAATAAGAAAATGAATAACCTGTGCCGGGTGCCGGTGCAAACCGGTGCCCGGGAAATTCTTTGAACTTTACCCCACTCTAATAAGACTTTGAGAAGATCAAAAGTGCCGGCAAGAGCCGGCGAAAGAGAGGAGAAAAAGATGACCCGGCAAGAAAAGAAATTTTCCGGTTCTGCGCTTGAAGGTAAGCACCATATCAACCTTACGGTAAACGGACAGCTCTACGAATTGGCAATAGGAACAGGGGCAGGTAAGGTTAATCCAAGCGATACCCTTTCCTTTACACTTAGGGAGACTCTTGGGCTTACAGGGACAAAAGTATCCTGCGACAGTGGTGCCTGCGGGGGATGTACCGTGATCATGGACGGAAGAGCGGTTCTGTCATGCATGCTGTTAAGTATTGAATGCGATGAAAAAGAGATTACTACAATTGAAGGACTGAAAAATCCAAAAACAGGAGAACTTGATCCCCTTCAGCAGTCATTTATCGATCATACGGCCTTTCAGTGCGGATTCTGCACCCCCGGAATGATCATGAGTTCCAAGGCTTTACTGAATGATAATCCTTCTCCAACAGAAGAAGAGGTAAAAGAGGCTCTTTCGGGTAATTTTTGTCGGTGTATCAGTCACTATCAAATTGTAAGAGCTGTTATGGCCGTTTCAGGAAAGGGGAAGTGAAATCGGTGGCCGAAAATTACAGATATATCGGCAAAGCGATGCCTAGAATGGATGGACAGGAGATCGTAACCGGAAAAACAGCCTTCCTTGATGACCTTAAATTCCACAATCTTTTGATCGGGAAGGTCCTGAGAAGCCCTCATCCCCATGCCATGATCAAAAGAATTGATACAAGCAAGGCAGAGCAGCTCAAGGGAGTTAAAGCGATTATCACGCACGAGACGGCTCCTGATTGGAAAGGCGGCCTCCCGCCCATCCGTCTTCTTGATCGAAAGGTACGCTACGTGGGAGATGTTGTGGCTCTCATTGCGGCAGAAACCGAACGGATTGCCGATCAAGCGAAGAGGCTTATTAATGTGGAGTATGAAATACTTCCAGCTGTCTTCGATGACTATGAGGCGATGAAACCCGGAGCCATTCAGCTTTATGACGATCTGCCGGGCAACATACTGCCGCTCGGATCAGACGAGATTAGCGGCGCTACATGGGCAACTGAAATTGTAACGGGAGATGTGGAAAAGGGATTTGCAGAGGCCGATGCCATTATAGAAGGAGGCTTCGCATACGACAATATACCGAATCCAATTTCCATAGAGTCGCCCGCGGCAGTAGCACTTTGGGAGGAGCCTGACAAAGTGACGCTATGGGTTTCCAATCATAAGGTATGGAATAACAAGCGTCTGCTCTCACCAATTTTCGGTGATAAGGTTCAGATAAGGATCATTGGAGGAGCCTGCGGGGGAAGCTATGGGGCAAAGGCCATGTCCTGGCAGGTACAATGCTATGCTGCGGCTCTGAGCAAAGCAACGGGTCAGCCGGTGAAAGTAATTTTTTCAAAGGAAGAACAACTTGGTTGCTTTATTTTGCGCCCGGCAACACGGCTTAATGCGAAGGTCGGTATGCAAAAGGACGGCACAGTGACCGCGGTAGCAGGTTCGTGGCTTGTCGGCACAGGCTACTATTCCCGAACTACACAGATTCAGATTGCCGTAGGTTGTGGCGAGGCTATGATCGCCGTGCGGTGCAATAACTGGAACGTAAAACCGTCGATCGTGTGTACAAACAGAAATGCATCCGGTATTGTCAGAGGTTTTGGCGGTCAGGAACTAAAATGCGCCCTGATTCCCCTTTTAAGTCTTGCCATGGAGAAGCTTTCCCTTGACCCCTTTGAAGTTCTAAAAAAGAACTTTGTGAAACCGGGTGACGGTTATTTCTGGCGGAATGCCGCCTGGTATAACTATCGTGGTATCGATTACTCCCGGGCCATGGACGAAGGTGCTAAAACTTTCGGATGGAAAGAAAAATGGAAGGGATGGCTCAAGCCAACAGCAGTGGAAGGGACCAAGCATATCGGAGTAGGTGTCGGTGTGCACGGTAATGCGGATGTTGGGGAAGACATGTCCGAAGCATATGTTCGCATTGACAATGATGGAAGAGTAGTGGTTATTTCCGGTCTTACCGAGCACGGAACGGGGCAGAGAAGTAATGTAGTGAAAGCGGTTGCTGAAGTCCTGCAGTTACCCCTTGAATTTATCTCCATTACGCCCGGCGACACTTTGGTGACACCTGTTGAATGGGGCCCGGCCGGATCAAGAGGGACCTATGCAATTTTAGGTGCCGCAATCTCAGCGGCTGATGATGCCAAGAAAAAACTTTTCCAGCTTGCTGCTCCAATGCTGGGTACAGACAACTTCGAAGACCTCGAAACCGCAGATGGTATCATCTGGCTGAAAAGCGACCCGGAAAAACGTATCGATTGGAAAAAAGTCTTAAAATTCCGAACAGTCATCGGTCATGGCCGTTTTGATGAAGACTTCTCATTATCCAACTGCATGATGAGCTTCGTAGAATTGCAAGTTGACACAGAAACAGGCAAGATCGATCTTCTCCGGGTAGTCAACGCCACCGACGTAGGCAAGGTGATAGATCCTCACGGCCTTGAAGGGCAGCTTAACGGCTGCTTGGGGTCTGCAGGCATTGACAGCGCCATCTTTGAAGAGACGATCCTGGATCCTACGACCGGTTGTATCCTCAACACAAACTTGATTGACTACAAATGGCGGACCTCAGCTGAACTGCCGGTGATTGAGAATGTTGTTCTGGAGACTCCCATCGACAGCCACCGCTTTCATGCACTTGGGATCGGTGAGATTAGTACCTCTCCCGGACCTTCGGCCGTGCTTATGGCTGCCTCGAATGCCATCGGCCAATGGCTCCATGAGTATCCGGTTACCCCTGAACGGGTCCTAAAGACCCTCGGTAAAAGTATGGAGAAGAAACAAGGAGGCAGTTTATGAGATCCTTTACTCATTTTGACGCTTATAGTATAGAAGATACCTGCACGGCCCTTGGACAGTACAAAGGCCGGGCGCAGCTTAAGGCGGGCGGCAGTGATCTCCTTTCCATCCTCAAGGGCGATTTTTTGCCTGATTATCCTGAAGTAATTATTAATATTAAGACCATACCAGGCCTTGATTATATTAAGGAAGACGGAGATTTTCTCAGGATAGGTGCCCTTGTTCGTCTTATTGAGATGGTCCGCTCCCCTCTTCTTAGTCATAAATACAGCGTTCTTGTTAAAGCAGCCCATACTGTGGCAAGTCCCCAGATCAGAAACGTGGCCACACTTGGTGGAAACCTTTGTCAGGATACCCGCTGTTGGTACTATAGATACCCCAGGAGTATGGGCGGTCCCCTGCAATGTCTGCGCAAGGGGAGCGGCTCTTGCCTCGCTGTTAAGGGGGATAACCGTTACCATGCTATCATGGGCGGGAAAAAGTGTTTTGCTGTTTGTCCCTCTGACATGGCTGTTGCACTGGCCTGCCTTGACGGAAGGCTCATTATTGCCGGTCCCAGGGGAGAACGAAACGTGGCAGTGGCCGACTTTTTTTACCCCCTTGGAAATGATCTGGCTGAGGACGAGATGATCACAGAGATCGAAATACCGGCCCGCAGGAATCCTGCGCAGCAGAACTTCCTTAAGTTCACCCTCCGTAAACCCATCGATTTTGCCATTGTGAGCGTAGCCTCTGTTATTAGCATTGAAAAAGGGGTCTGCACAGATGCCCGTATAGTTCTCGGTGCCGTAGCTCCTTTTCCTGTCAGGGTGAGAGCAGCCGAAGAGCTTTTGATCGGCAAGCCCGTCAGTGAGGAGATTGTTATGTCGGCAGCAGACGAGGCACTGGCTGGTTCTAAGCCGCTCAGCAAGAATGCCTATAAAGTTCAGATAGCAAAAACACTGGTAAAACGGGCGGTTATGGGCTCAACGGATTAGAAGGTGAAGTACGGAACGAAAGCTTACCCTGCAGATAGGACGTCTGCGGCCGGCTCGCTGCCATGGAGGGCAGCTGCCGGAAGGGAAGTGAGGCATAGGACTTGCAGGCAGGAACCCCCAAAGCAGCGGTCCGGCGCTTTGCCCGAGCGACCGCCAACCTCCCCCAATTCAGAGTTTTTCCAATTCAGCCACGGTATCTATGAACACTTCCAATATTCCCTTCTTGAACATTAATTTCCTTTCATTTAAAAAAATATTTTAAGATATTTAAAAATTGTCTTGACAATAGCTGGAGAGGCGTTTATAATTTAATAGACCGAATGGTCGATAGAAAATAGAAACCACGATAAAAGGAGATGATCGCACTTTAAAGACATAAAAAATTATGTAAATATAAATGAACTGCTTTAGACAAATTTTGAAAAAATACGTTAGATGAATAAGGGAGGTAAAGCAAATGGATTTTGAAACTGTATTATTTGAAAAGAAAGATGGGGTAGGAATCATTACTTTAAATCGTTCACAATACATGAATACACTAAACGGAAAGTTATTGGAAGAGCTTAACGAAGTTTTATCCCTGTGTGAAAATGATGCCGATGTTGGAGCGTTGGTATTGACAGGAGGAGCGAAGTGTTTCTGTGCGGGTGCCGATGTAAAGTATGTAACTTCTTTTAAATCACCTGGTGAGTTTACTGCTTTTTCTCGCTTAACACGTCAAACGTTTCATAATATCGAGATTTTCAGTAAGCCGGTTATTGCCGCAATTAGCGGAGTTGCTTTAGGTGGAGGCCTTGAATTGGCTCTCTGTTGCGATTTGCGAGTAGTTTCAGAAAATACCAAATTAGGTCTGCCGGAAGCTAAATTAGGAGCCATCCCCGGAGCCGGCGGTACACAGCGTTTACCCCGACTTATTGGACCCACATTAGCCAAACAGATTATTTTTACCGGAATGCACATAACCGGAACTGAGGCTTATAAAATGGGCTTAGTAAATTTAGTAACTTCAACAGAGGATTTTCTGGATGAGGCTGTAAAGTTGGCTGCCGATATCGCTGAGAAAGCGCCGCTGGCTTTGCGGGCTGCCAAGAGCTGTATCAATACAGGGCTGCAAATTGATCTGGAATCCGGATTGAACTATGAAACTCAGTGGTCTGTGTTTGTAGTCGGCAGCGAAGATCATGTTGAAGGTTTTCGTTCTTTTATAGAGAAGCGCAAGCCGGTATGGAAAGGGAAATAATAGGGGAAAATGTTATCCGGGTTAATATATGCTAATGTATATATATATAGTAATAAAAAAGCTTTTAAAATTTTTTGTATAAATGATGCATTATATGCTATTATAAGAACATATTAACACTTTAAAGCTTAAAAAATTTCGGTGGAGCTCAACCCGGAAAATATTTCCACCTTTGAGGAGAGATATGATGGATATTCATAACCGCAAACAATCAACCAACGATAAGGCTGCCGAGGACGTCTCGAAAAAAGGATCTTTGACCCGCAAGGATGTCCTGAAAGTTGCGGCCAGGCTAATCCGGGCACACGGCTACCACGGAACATCGACACAAATGATTGCTGACGAACTCGGTATCAGCAAATCAACTTTTTTCCACCATGCAAAGAGTAAACAGGATATGCTTTTTGAAATTCTAAATGAGCCATTACAGAAGGTTTACCCTAACTTGCAAAAAATATATGCGCAGCAGTTGTCTCCGAAAAATAAGCTGGAACTTGCAGTGAGTAACCATATATTGAACTTTGTTGAAAGTCTTGAGGTAGTAGCTGTCTTGTTACAAGAGCGCGATTGTCTTAAACCGCCCTATAGTGAGATTCTTTCTCCTGTACGCGAAGGTTATGTGAAGATTTTCCGACGTATTATTGAGGATGGTGTGCAAAGCGGTGATTTTCGGCCTATCGAGCCTAAAATGGCCGCTTATGCCATTCTCGGAATGTGTAACTGGCTTGTGCAATGGTATAACCCGGAAGGCGAAATTTCTCCTCAGATGTTAACCGAAATGTATACGGACTTCGCTCTGAAAATACTTCTACCATAATTTAACATTTACTTTACATGGCTGACGAAGGGATCTCAAAGTTTTTTATAAGGTTGCAGTCTGCTCTAAAAAGTCGCAAAAGTGAAAAAAGTATAATTAATTGTTTATTTTCATTCAAAGGTAAGATTAACCTGCGTTTGAGTCTGATTTTTCAAAGCCTAACTGTATGATGATTTTGAAAGGATGTTTGCATTGGCAACAGAAAATGCCGGAGAGGATGGTAAAAATGGACTTACGTGTAGTAATTAAAAAGTCGATTTGTGCCATGTGTGCAAATAACTGTGGCATTCTGGTATATGTTAAGGACGGTAAGGTTTTAAAGATATGCGGAAATCCGGATAACCCTTTATCCCGCGGTTTCACCTGTAAAAGACTTGCCAGTGCTGTTCAATGGCTAAATCATCCGGACCAGCTCATGTACCCGCTAAAAAGGGTCGGTCAAAGAGGAGAGGGTAAATGGAAGAGGATAACATATGAAGAGGCTATGGATGAAATAGCGGAGAAGTTGAAGGATTTAAAAGAAAAGTATGGACCCCAAATCCTCGCTGTTTCCGAAGGAACCCTTAGATACGCTGAGTTTTGGATGCGAGCCAGGTTTATGAATTTATTTGGGAGCCCCAATATGTTTCAACCGGGAGTTATTTGCGGATTAAATCGCGAAACAATAGGTGCTGCCATCGCTGGGTTTCGTGTCAATAGTAAGAATGGTAATCTGCAAAACACAAGGTGTGTAGTTGTACAGGGATTTAATCCTAAAGGGTCTTCTCCGATGTTGGCACAACAGATGAGGGAGATCAAAGCTCTCGCGCCCGGAAGGTTGCGTGTCATAGCAATAGATCCCAGGGATACTGGAATTGCCTCTGAAGAAACAGATATACAATTAAAGTTAAGGCCCGGTACCGATGCGGCCTTAATGCTTTCCTGGTTGAATATTATTATAAACGAGGAGCTTTATGACCAGGATTTTGTTAGGGAGTATACCTTTGGTTTTGATAAATTAGCTGAACGTGTGCAAGATTATCCGCCGAAAAGAGTGGCTGATATTACCGGGATAACCGTTGATAAGATAATAGAATCAGCCAGAATCTTCGCGACAACCAAGCCGGCTTTAATTTTCGGCGGTGTAGGCTCAGATCAGATTGGATTTAATTCCACAAGGGTTGAACAGGCTGCGGCCTGTTTAATGGCCATAACGGGAAACATTGATATTCCCGGCGGGAAAGCGGTACCCAATTATCCAGGTATTGAAATAGATGGAAATAGACCCCTGCGAGATTCCGACATGGAGCTTACCGACAAGCTTACTAAGAAGCAAAAAGCAAAACATATCGGTGGTGACAGATTTAGGCTAATGGGTTACCCCGGATATGAAGCGTGGGCTCCTGCCTATAAAAAAACTTATGGTGTACCAGCCCCGACAATGCATACTGTCTCGGCCAATGAGCCAATGATTTATCGCGGCATAATTAACGGCGACCAGAATCGTATCAGAGCCCTCATAATCTGGGCAAGCAACCCTCTTAACAGGACTGCTAACACAAAGCTGGTTTATAGGGCATTAAAGAGTACTAATCTAGAACTTTCCATAGTCCTTGATTTTTTCATGACTCCTAGCGCTGAGATAGCTGACTATGTCATGCCCAGTGCGAGCTTTTTAGAAATGCCGTATTGGACTACTTGGGAAGATTTTGCGGATGTCTGTTGCTTTGGTGAGGCGGCAGTTGAGCCGTTGGGGGAAAGGAAAGATGCCTTCTATTTTTGGCGCGATTTAGGAGTAAGGCTTGGTCAAGAACAATATTGGCCGTGGAAGACACATGAAGAGGTTATGGAATACCGGGCGGAGCCGATAGGTTATTCTTTTGAAAAACTTGTGCAGATTGCCGGCCTGGTTCCCCCTGTGCAATTTAAAAAGCATGAAAAACGGGGTTTTGCGACCAGTACCGGTAAGTTTGAGTTGTATTCGACGGTATTGGAGAAACTCGGCTATGATCCTCTTCCATATTATAAGGAGCCGCCGGAAAGCCCTACAAGTACACCAGAGACAGCCAAAAGCTATCCCTTAATATTGACTACCGGAGGAAGAAGTGTTCCCCAGTATCACTCAGAACATCACCAAATAGGCATGGGGATGCGTGAAAGACATCCCAACCCGATTGTAGATATTCATACCGAAACGGCGCGTCAACTGGATATAAATGATGGCGATTGGGTGTACATTGAAACGAAGAGGGGCCGCATAAAACAGAAGGCCCGCGTGACAGACGGGATCCGACCTGATGTTGTAAATTGTGAAGCGAGCTGGTGGTATCCTGAAATGCCGGGCGAAGAACCTTCTTTACATGGTTTTTTAGAATCGAATGCCAATGTCCTTACAGTTGACGATCTTGATGCTTGTGATGAGTTAGTGGGTGGTGGGTCTCTTAGAGCATTATTATGTAAGGTTTATAAGGCTTGATAATATCTCACACATAACCAGCATTTCCGCATGGGAAAATGTCGGCTGAATATTTATGAGGAGGATAGTTAATGGCTGGCGAAGTAATTATTGATGAACAGCGCTGTTTTGGGTGCGGTTATTGTGTATACTTCTGTCCTCAGGGATGCCTGGAAAGAAAAATAGATAAAATAAGTAGTTTAGGATATGCGCTGCCTGAGCTGACCAAGCCTGAGCAATGTAACGGGTGTGGTGCGTGTGTCCGTATGTGTCCAAGGTGGGCTATTAAAGTCAATTTATTATCTGAAGAGCAGGATAAAACGGGGATAATTAAAAAGGAAGTTGCCGGACCACCAGAAATAGTGAGCGAAGCCCCTCTAGCGGGATGTCCCGGTTGTCAGCACCCAACCGTCGGGCGTATTATTCTTGAAGTGATCGATGAAATGGGGATCAATGAGGAAACTATCGTTCTTGATGGTATTCCTTGCTCCATCTCTTCGGCTTTAAGTATGGATTTTGGTCAAAAGCTTGCATACGATGAGAATGCTTCTGATTTAGCTACTACTATTAAGCATGACTCCCCAGATACTAATGTAATTGCCGTGCAAGGTTACTGGGGTTTATCTGATTTTAGCTTCAATATTAACTCGCTAATCGGTACCTTGATTCGCGGTGAGAAGTTTACAATTATTTTATGTAACACGCCTTTTTATGGCCCTAAAGAGGGACGGCCGGCAGCTGTTAATGAACCTGCCGAAGAAATGCTTGAATCTAAAACCATGATCAGTACTCCTGATGGGCAAAAACTGATCACAGGAGGATACTATTTGCACATCGCTGAACTTGTCTCCACATTTAAAGGTGTTGCCTATAGCGCCCGCTGTGCTCTTACTTCTTTAAAGGACTATCAGTTGACCAAAAAATATATTCGAGCTGCGATTCGTAAACAGACGGACAATGTAGGTTTAAGCTTTGTTGAGGTCCTTTGTCCTTGCTGCGACCCATCGTTTTCAGCGCCTGTAGATAGTTTGAAATGGATCGAGGAGAAGATGATCAAGGAGTTTCCTTTAGGTGAATTTAAGAGCTTAGGGTAATCGAATCCTGCTACCGCGGCGGGTTATACCGCGGTAAATATCCTCAAGAAGTGGAAATTCGGGGGGTATTATGGTAGATTGTGAAATTGCACCCAAACATTTTTCTGATAAAATATTAAATTCACTCTTAAACATATTGACAATAACCAAGATATTGGTTATATTAAAAAAGCAACAAGTCTATCGAACGGTCGATTCAAGTAAGTATCAGAAATTTTATTTCGGGTAATTCTTCAAAGATTTTAAAAGTAGGAGCAATCTACAAAGTTAGATTACAAAAGAGAGGATGAACGTGCCATGAAATAAGAATATTTGTAGTGAATTGGTCAAGAAATAGCAACCGCAAAACGTTTGAGAAAAATGGAGGTTTAGGTTAAATATGAAGTAAAAAAAGTAAGGAGGGTTATTAATGAATAATGATTTAAAACCGGTAATGGAGGGAATATTCGAGGCCGGTCCTTCTCCGCAGTTAATTGGAGCGATTTGTCCGGAGTGTCAGCAAAAATTTTTCCCTAAACCGATGGTTTGTCCCCAATGCCTGGGGGAAGTACAGGATATTAAACTTTCCCCGGTAGGAAAACTATATACTTACGCGATATTGCGGACAAAAGCAATGTATAAACTGCCCCAACCATATGCAGTAGGATGGGTCGATCTTGAAGCTGATGGTTTAAGGATATTTACCCTGCTCGATCCGGAAAAGATAGAAGATTTAGATTTTGGTAAGAAGGTTTTCCTGCGGGTCGGACCAATAGGTGTTGATAATAACGGTGAGGCCTGCTTACGCTATTATTTCACAACTCAAGATGGAGGTGACAAATAATGCGGCCGGTAGATATCATTGGCGTTGGAATTACAAACTTTGGAAAGCACATTGAGAAATCACTGGTGGAACTGGGTGGTAAGGTTGCCGTTGAAGCGCTTAAGGATGCCGGGGTCAAGCCATCCCAGATTAATGCAGGTTTTTTTGCCAATATGCAGGCAGGCAGTCTTTTCTCAGATTTTACTATAGGCCAAAATGTGTTTTATCAGGCTGGAATCAATAGTGTTCCTGTATTTAATGTGGAAAATGCCTGTACATCCGGTTCGTCTGCCTTTAATTTGGCCTGGATGGGTGTTGCGTCAGGAGCTTATGATATGGCCATGGTTCTTGGAGCTGAGAAACTGATTATACCAAATCTTGGCTTGATGCAAGCCGGGACCTCGGAGCTTGACACTTTGGAAGGCATGGTAGTGCCGAATGCCTTTGCCATGCGCGCTAACTTGCATATGGCAACTTACGGTACGACAAAAGAGCAGCTGGCTATGGTCTCTGTAAAAAACAGGCGCCATGCGAGTATGAATCCTTTAGCCCAGTTCAGAAACCCAATTACTGTGGAAGAGGTCCTTAATGCTCCAATGATAGCAGACCCTTTGACACGTTTGAGTTGTTGCCCAAACGCTGATGGAGCAGCGGCCTTGGTATTATGCGCCTCTGAACTGTCCGGACGCTATACGTCCAAACCTATTCGTGTCGCGGGTTCGGTACTGGTGTCAGGGAGCTATAAAAATCCCTGTAATTTGGCCCAATGGGAGGCAGATAAACGTGCCAGCAGCATTGCTTATGAGATGGCAGGCCTGGGACCGGAAGACCTGGATGCTGTTGAATGTCATGATGCTTTTACAATTTCTGAGATATTACACTACGAGGGGCTTGGTTTGTGCCCTGAGGGCGAGGGTGGCAGGTTTATAGAATCAGGGGCAACAACCCTTGGTGGGAAAATACCTGTAAATCTCTCCGGAGGATTGCTTTCGAAAGGACATCCTCTCGGTGCTACAGCTGTGGCGCAGATCATAGAAGGTGTCCGCCAGCTTCGCGGAGAGGCCGGCAGTTTACAAGTCGATGGTGCTAAAGTATTTATGGCTGAATGCATGGGAGCCGACAAGGCCGGCGATGTTAAGACTTGTAGCGTAAATATTATCACTAAATAATAAGTTTTAAAGGAAGAAATTATTATTATAATTTATCAAGGGAGGTTTTTATATGGACTTAGGATTAACCGGCAAAAATGCGGTGGTAAGTGGAGGGGCTAGAGGTATCGGCCAAGCTATTTGTTTAGGCTTAGCAGATGAAGGAGCCAATGTCGGTATTCTTGATCTGAACATCGAGGGGGCAGAGGAAACTGCCCAGATGGTTCGGGCAAAATCCCGTAAATCCACAGCTGTGAAAGTGGACCTGGCCGATTACAATAGTGTAAGCCAGGCTTTTGAGAAGGTAGCTGCAGATCTGGGCGAAGTTGATGTGCTGGTATACTGTGCTGCTATTACGGACAACATGGCGACTATTGACAAGATGAGCTCGGAGGCCTGGAGTAAAGAGATAGCCGTAAATCTTTACGGTGCGTTCTACTGTATCAAACAGGTGGGAGCAGCGATGGCCAAGCGAAAGTGGGGACGGATTATACTTGTTTCGTCAAGGGCAGGTTTGGACGGCGGCTTTGGACAGTGTTCCTATTCTTCAAGCAAGGCGGGCCTTTGCGGTTTGGCAAAAACTACGGCATTGGAATATGCGAGGTTTGGCGTTACCAGTAATGTTATTTTCCCGAGTCTGGCCAATACACCGGCAACGCAGGGCATCCCTGAAGAAATGAGGAATCGGATTATTCGCAGGATTCCAACCCGGCGTTTGCAAGAGCCTGAAGAATTGGCTTCTGTTGTATCTTTCCTCGCCGGTGAACAGGCTCGCAGTATTAATGGAGCAGAGATAATGGTAACCGGAGGCATTGAGCTGTTTACATTCTAGTAAGTTTTTAAAATAGAGAATTTTCTAGTAAATATTATCAAATTGCAGGATCTGGCGCCTGGAAAAATAATTAAACTAGTAATGTCATAATTATTTCTAGAAAGTTTGAAAGGTTTACTATTGAATTTTACTTAATTTTTCGGGCGCCGATTTTTCCCTATGTCAACGAGATTAATATCCAATATATCTAATATTTAGAGGTGAAAAAATATTATGGATTTTAAATTAACTGAAGAGCAGCAATTATTAAAAAAAAATATCGGAGACTTCGCCAGGGAAGAGTTGGCCCCAATGGTACGTGAAATTGATGAAAAAGGAGGATTCTCCTGGGAAGTATGGCGCAAGCTGGCTTCATTGGGTATTCCAGGTTTAGCCGCGCCCGAAGAATACGGGGGAGAGGGTGTGGAAAGTCTGCTTACACAAACCATGGTTGTTGAGGAATTGGCCAGGCATGATTTTTCATCTGCAGCAAATGTTGTCTCTAATTGGTCGATTATGCATGTTCTTACCGTCGGTAACGAAGAACAGAAAGAGCGCTATCTAAAGCCTCTTTCTACCGGTGAATCGGTAGGTGCTTTTGCACAAACCGAGCCCGATGCCGGCTCGGATGTTGTAGCGCTGAGGACCTCTGCTCGTCTGGAAGACGGCTACTATATTATTAATGGCGATAAATGCTTCGTAACGCAAGCAGGAGAGGCGGATTTTACAATAGTTATGGCCAGGACGAGTAATGAAAAAGGAGCCAACGGTATAAGTGCGCTGTTAGTTGACAAAGACGCCCCCGGTTTAATTCTTGGACAAAAAGAAGATAAAATGGGCTACCGTGGTTCGACTACCAGACAGGTATCCTTTAGTGATTGTCGAGTTCCGGCTTCAAACCTGCTGGGAGAAGAAGGAAAGGGTCTCAAGACGGCAATGAAGATGCTGACGGGAGGGCGGGTACTAACAGCGGCCCAAGCGCTGGGTCAGGCACAGGCTGCCTTAGACGCTTCGGTGAAACATGCTAAGGAGCGAGTTCAGTTCGGCAAACCCATCGGGAGTTTCCAACTTATTCAGGGTATGATAGCCGACATGGCAATACAGATCGAATCGGCCCGACTCCTGACCTACTATGCTGCTTGGCTGAAAGATAATGATCAACCATTTATTTCATACGCGTCAATGGCGAAAACTCTTGCAACAGATACAGCGATGAAGGTTGCCGTGGATGCCGTGCAAATTTACGGGGGCTATGGCTTTATGCGTGACTATCCTGTTGAGAGTATTATGCGCAATGTTAAGATTACGCAAATTTACGAAGGAACTAATCAGATCCAGAGGCTCATAATTGCCCGCGATTTGCTGGACGAAAGGGCATCATTCAGGGATATGTACGGTCAAAGCAAAGCCTAAACATTTAAGTTTATGTATTCCATATTTTCCACAAAAGGAAAGGAGGAGTATTTTGTGATTCAGGATTTGGCCCACGAGCGGGTGATGCATACGCTTCTTGAGAGGCAAGCGGTAAAATATGGTGAGCGTACCTACCTGTGTTACAAAGATGAAGAGTTTAGCTTTGAAGGAGTAAATGATTTGGCTAACCGGGTTGCCGGCGGCCTGCAGAAATTGGGGATAGTCAAAGGGGATAAAGTAGCTGTTATTATGGACAATTGTCCGGAAGTAATTTTTCTAGTCTTCGGGTTGTCCAAGCTGGGAGCTGTTGAGGTGCCGATCAATACCGCCCACAAAGGTGAAGTGCTGAATTATATGCTTAGTCATTCCGATTCAAATTTATTATTCATGCACAGCCACTATATTAATCAGCTGGAACCGGTGTTGGAAAAAATACCAAATATACGTAATATTGTAATTTTGGATGATGATAGCTCTGAGCAGATATCGGAGCAAAAATATGCAAGTTTAAACATTTTAAAAGAGAAAGTAGGAGCATTTGGCAAACAGGTGCTGGAATGGAACAAATTAATCGATAATGATGGTATATATCAGCCGGTAGATGTGACATGGGCCGACCCTATTATGATTTTATACACATCCGGAACAACCGGACTTTCAAAAGGTGTTTTACTTCCACATAATCTAATGTTCAGCGCGGCAGAACGTATCAAAGACTGGATGCTTAATGTAAATGAGGAGGACCGCTGCTTTAATTACCAACCATTATTTCACATCGCCGGGTGGCACGGCTGCATTAATCTTGCCTTAATGAGCGGTGCGCGGGCAGTATTGGCTAAAACTTTTTCAGCAAGCAGGTTCTGGGATGAAATAAGACGCTATGGATGTACCTGTTCAGTTTACATAGGAGCTGTCAGTTCGATCTTATTTAAAGCAGCCCCCCGGTCTGATGACGCTGACAATCCTTTACGGATGATGGTGGGTGCACCGACCCCGAAGGATATATTTGAGGAGTTTCAGCAGCGGTTTGGAGTAAGGCTCGTGGAGTTCTACGGATCAACGGAAATTGCCGCTCCTACCATGAATGAACTGGGCCAATACAAGATTGGTTCTTGCGGTAAAGTACATCCGGATTTTGAAGTCAAGCTCGTTGACGACTCCGGTGCTGAGGTGGGAGTAAACACTGTTGGGGAGATTCTCGTTCGTACCCATAAACCGAACTCAATGATGCTTGGATATTATAAAATGCCGGAACAGACGGTCGAAGCCTGGAAAGATTTATGGTTCCACACCGGTGATTACGCTTTTTATGATGAAGACGGCTACTTTTTCTTTGCTGATCGAAAAAAAGACGCCCTAAGGCGTCGCGGCGAGAACATCTCCTCTTTTGAATTGGAGAAAACTATCAGCTCGCATCCGGCTGTCCAAGAATCAGCTGTAATCGGAGTTAAATCTGATTTGGGAGAGGATGATGTCATGGTCTGCCTGACGCTCGCGTCGGAACAAAGCCTCAAATATGAGGAACTTTTGACCTTTTGCGAAGAACGGATGGCCTATTTCATGGTCCCGCGATACGTGCGCTTCATGGATGCACTTCCTAAAACGCCGACTCTTCGCGTGGAAAAGTACAAATTGCGCGCTGAAGGTATCACAGCTGACACCTGGGACAGGGAAAAGGCCGGTTATAAGGTTAAGCGTTAGATAGTTCCAATTGGGAGGGAAATAAAGAATGATTAAAACCCCCATTGATTATATTGTCAGAATTTCAGAAAATATATTAACTTCAAGTTATGAAAATTTTGATCAAGAGACATTGGAAAATGCAAAAAAAAGGATTATTGATGTATTAGGGTGTTTAATAAGTGGTGCCGGGGCTGCGGGAAATTCAGGTTTAATTGACCTAGTTAAGGATTGGGGAGGAAGGGAAGAAGCTACTATTTTAGTTTATGGTGGAAAGGCACCGGTTCACAACGTAGTCTTGGCAAATAGTATGATGGCTAGGTCTTACGATTTTGAAACAGTGGGTGCATTGGTGGAGGGGGTTGATTACGCATCTCATATTAGTGGGACTACAGTAACAACTGCATTAAGTTTAGGCGAATTTAAAGATATAAGCGGTAAAGAATTGATTACTGCATTATTGGTAGGCGATGATATTGCATGTAGGCTTGTAGCCGCGTCAATATCCGAATTTGCGATGGGATGGGACTGGGTTGGAATAATTAATGCGTTTGGAGCTACAGCTATTGCAGCCCGTTTATTAGGGTTAACAATAAAGCAAATACAAAATGCATTTGGTATTGTCCTAAGTCAATTGTCCGGTAGTTTCCAAAATATTTGGGATGGAGCTGCTACTTTTAAACTTCTACAAGGATTATCAGCTAAAAACGGTATTCTTTCAGCAGAGTTATCTAAGGCCGGCTTAACTGGGCCGGAAGATGCTTTGTTCAGTAAGTTCGGTTATTTCCATCTTTATACGAAAGGTTGTCGAGATCCGGAAATATTAATAAAGGATTTGGGTAAAAAATACTATGCTGAGGCAACTTTTAAAGTATATCCTTGTTGTCGTGCAAATCATGCTGCTATTGATTGTGCTCTAAACATTGTTAATACATATGCAGTAGAAAACGATCGGATTGATGAAATAATAATTTATGTAAGCCCAATGGTTCGTAATATGTTTGTTGGGCAGCCTTTTAAAATTAGAGAAATCCCCCAGATAGATGCGGCTTTCAATATTCGGTATTGTGTAGCAAGTGTATTGCTGAGAAAAACTATTAGTTTAGAACACTTCCAGGAAAATATGGTAAGGGATCCTGAGATTAGAAACATTGTTAATAAGATTAAAATTGAAGAACAAGAGAGATTAGAGCAAAAATTGGGAGCAAGCGTAAAAGTAAAGATGAAAGATGGTAAAGAATTATTTTCTAATGTAGATTATGCAAAAAGCGATCCCTTACAGAGTCCTCTTTCTATAGAAGAAATTAAAAAGAAATTTATGAATAATGTAACCTTTGCGCAAAATATATCAGAAGAAAATGCAGAAAAGATACTAACTTTAATAGATAATCTGGAAAAAATGGATAGTATACACGAGTTAATTAAACTACTATCAACTTAATTTTACTTGTTGAATTACCGCAGTTTTTATCTCTTATTATAAGAACTACAAAGCGTGCCGGTATTGGCGGTAACCTCCCTGTATGGTTTTGGTATTTTTTCATAACACTGTGCCATATCTGGGCTGGTATTCCGCCATTTTAATTTTCACGGCTGGAAAGTTAAAATAAAAAAATTAAAATTATATTTAAATAAAGTTAGTAAAATATTTTAAAAATATATTGACAACTTTTGCTTCTTTGTTTAAAATTAAATCGACTGGTCGATAGGACAGTGTGCAGAATTTTCTCCGTTTTCGAAAAACTTATCATTGAAAGGAGGTATACTTCCTAAAGTAAAGACTGTAATCAAAAGTTAAGTTTTAATCTTTTTATTGGGAGGGAAACTGATGTTTATTAAACACATAAGATGGGGATGTATTATCTTTATTACTATTTTGCTGTTTCTTGTGGGAGCTTCTTTTGGATGTCAGCCTGCTCAAGAAGAAAAGTCATCGAATCTAAATACAGCGGTTGAGGATGAAAAATGGAATCTTGATTTTGCTACTGGATTTGAATTTTCAATGTTTGTGCACAAAGATATATTTCCACCTTTTTTTGATGAGATAAATGAAAAAACAAACGGTAGGGTTGTTATAAACGATTATTTTGATGGTGAACTTTTTGGTCACGTTGAAGCAATTCAAGCTATAAATCAGGGCACATGTGATATAGCCTATGGTTCCATTGCTTACTATGCAGGTTTTAACCCAGTGTTTAATTATGGCAGTTATTGGTTTTTAGATGATTTTGTTGATTCTTATAATGAACTCTTTGAACTTACAGATCAATTACTCCAAAAATCTAATATGAAATTACTTGCTTTTATACCAATGAGCTGGAATGCAATTGGAAGTGTTTACCCAATCACTATGCCTGAGGATATAAAAGGGAAAAGAATAAGAGGTGCTTCAGGGGGCGAAATCGCTGTTATTGAATCATATGGCGGAATCCCGGCGTCCTTATCTCCCGGGGAAATGCATGATGCTCTACATAAGGGTGCGATTGACGGTGTCCTATCGGTTTTGGCAGGCCTTGAAACAATGCATTTACAAGAAGTTATAACTGATGTCACATACCCAACCGGAATTCCAGTCTATGCTGTTGCTATGAATTTAAACCTCTGGGAAAGCCTACCTAATGATATTCAGCAGGTTTTCAAGCAGGCTAGCGAAAATCTTTTTAATTCATCGGTAGAGCTAGGCCGTGAATGGGACGAAAAGACTCTGAAGTTCTTTGAAGACGAGGGTATGAAAATCCATAAATTAACGGAAGAAGAATATGACATATGGAGAGAAGCAACCGAGCCGGCTTATAACAGTTTTATTAGTCTTTGCGAAGAGGCTGGGGAGGGAGATACGGCAAAAAGGTTAATAGAGTTGTTAAAAAAATAAAAAAACATAATTATAATCAAGTTTCTTCAGGAAGTTTTTGGACCCTGAACCTACGTTTGGTATAATTAAGGCAAACATAGGTTCAGGGAGCGGATTTTATTAGCGCAACAAGAACCACGACCATCTGAAATGCTTGCACATATTTATCTCCAATACAAAAGCGTTTATTACCGGAATTTATCACGGCTTGGATTCAAGCATTTACAGTCTTTTCCGGATGAATTTTGTTACCGTTTTTAAGCGTAGAAACTTTAAGGGTCAACTGCCGACCGATTACTCAATGCTTGCGCTTCAACAAGCACGGTTACTTATGATGAGCTTACAACCTCGGCTTTGCTGAGTTAGCTTGATAATCATGAAAACAAATTGTAAACCCTTAACCGCTTGGGAGGTAAATTGCACCGATGCAAATTATTAGCAGGTTCGTCAATAAGGTTAATTCCTTTACCGGAACTATTTCAGCAGTATTATTATTGGTCATAGTTTTCTTTGTGTTTGGTAACGCAGTTTCAAGGTTTGCGGGATATCCGCTTGTAGGGCTTTTTGAATTGACGATATTAGGTATGGTTATTCTTACGTTTATCGGTAGCGGTTATGCTTTAAAGGAAAAAGCACATATAAGCGTTGATGTAATAACACCTTATCTACAAAATGAGATAAGTAAGTTATTAGAATTAATTGCATATATAATAATACTTTTATATTCGGTTTATTTGCTTTGGTTGACATCTTCTTGGTTCTTCTATACTCTGAATGTTGGTATGACAACCGCTGCTACTGTTATTCCAATTCCAATATGGTTTTTAGTTCTGATAATGACTGTGGGATTCTTATTGATTACTGCACAAGCGATAGTTAACTTGGTTAACAGTTCCTATGATATATTCTCAATTGTATCAACGGGCAATTCAAAAGTTATAGTTAAATTTTTCGTCGGAATATTATTTATAATTATAGCGCTAGTCCTGTCATATTTATATTTTAATCCTATTGCCACAATATTTATTATTTTATTTATATTAATATTAGCAAGAATCCCAATATCTTTTGCTATAGGAATAGCTGGAATTATTACTTTATATAGTATGGTAGGCGCCGAAAGAATAGTACAGGTTCCGGGGTTTATGCTTAAAGCTGTCCAATCTTGGCCACTTACTGCAGCGCCGCTTTTCATTTTTGGTGGTATCTTAATGGGCGAAGCAGGGATAGTTGAAAGTTTATTCAACTTTATTGAATCTTTTCTTAAAAGAGTACCTTCTCCTTTATTAATTGCCACCATTATAACAGGTTTCGTTTTTTGTTCCATAACCGGCTCCTCCATTGCAGCACATGCTGTTATTGCTTCACTTTGCCTACCGGTTTTAGCTGAAAAGGGATATAATAGAAGCTTGTCGATTGGAGTTGTCGGCTCTTCAACAGTAGGGACATTAATACCGCCTTCTACGGCATTTATTATGTTTGCAGTTATTACCGGAGTGTCTTTAGGTAAGCTCTTCATGGCAGGGATCGGCCCTGCTGTTTTTCTTTTCGGTCTTTACGTCATATATGTTATTGCACATTCATTGATTAAAAAAGAAACGATCAAAAAACTCGAACAAGATAACAACCGGGCAAAAGAAACTACTTACTTTTGGTCAGGGTTAGGGGCTATTTTGTCTCCTGTTATTATCTTGGGAGGTATTTACCTTGGTTTATATACTCCAACTGAAGGCGCTGGGGTATTCGCTGTCTATGCTCTAGTTTGCGGGTTTTTAACTAAAAAATTAGACTGGTCAAAAATACAAAAAGCTTTTTATGAAAGTGTTAGCTTATCTCTAATGGTTCTTTTTATAATGGCAAATGCAGATGTTTATTCAAAAGCTTTGGTTCAAAGTCGGATAATTCACGATTTGACCATGCTTATTCAACAAACAATTTCAACAGCGCCTACTTTTTTGCTTGTTTTATTTTTTTTATTAGTTCTTGCCGGTATGTTTATGGACGCAATGAGTTTGATGGTTATTACTCTTCCAGTGATGTACCCGGTAGCTATAGAGCTAGGTATTGAACCATTATATATGGGTGTTTTTTATATTATTTCCGGTGAAATTGCATTGCTTACACCACCAGTCGGGATCAATATTTTTGTTCTGCAAAGTATTACCAGGGTTTCCGTTTTATACCTCTTAAAAAGTCTGGCCCCGTTTCTTATTATGATGATATTAACAATAGTTGTAACATATCTGTTTCCAACGATTGTTACCTGGTTGCCAAGTATAATGTTTTAATAGCACATAGATCTTTCGGATTCTGTGCTTAAGACCCATCTTCTAAGCTGCCATACCGCCATATATCGGGCTTATGGGGTTAACCCTACCCAAAAAAAATAGCAAAAAAGCAGGCAATTGACCTGCTTTTTTGCTATACATTTAGCTTATTTTCCAAATTTATTAAAATTTTAATTCAAGAGTAAATAATGATATAATTTTTGTGTTAATATTTATTCAAAAGGTGAAAAACATTAAAAAGTGTGTAAAATATTATTGACAAAGGCCCGTGTGGTGCTTATAATTTAAATGTATACCGATTGGTCGATAGACGATGTGCAGCAAAACTTTTGCTAGGGTGGTGAGGCTAAAATCTAATATTTAATAAATCAACAAAAGCAAAAAAAGGATGATGTAGGCAATAATTGGACTGTTATGGTTGGACCTGAAGAAAAATATTTTAGTTAAAGAGATGAGGAGGGTTTAAGAATGAAAATAAAATGTACTTTAAAAGAGAAGAACCTAAGAAGGCATTATTTTAAGAAAAGATATTTTGGGGTTATCTGTGTGTTGTTGATTGCTATTGGTTTGATGATTGTCGGATGCCAATCTACTCCCAAGCAGACTTCACTTCCAACTGAGAACGAAAATACACCTTCTACTACGGAAGAAATGCCGTCAATCGTCGGGCTTGGAACGCATCCTATCGGAGGAACTTTTTATGCCGTCGGAACAGGGTTGTCAAAAGTGATTAGCGATAATTCGCCAATCAAAGTGGTAGTACAACCTGCCGGCGGGCCCAATGCCTTTATTCCTTCTATGGAAACCGGAGAGCTTGAACTGGGTTTAATAGCTAGCAATGATGCAGCTTGGGCCTATAACGGAGGAACTAGCTACGACAAAGCATGCAAGAACTTGCGGGTTTTAGTTAGTGGCCACAGAATACCTATTATTCCAGTGGCAGTACGGCTTGATTCCAATATTAAGACACTTACAGATTTAGAAGGTAAGAGGGTTGGTAACGGATACGGAGGAAATCTGGAAGCGCAGCAGAGTATAAGCGCTGCCTTAGAATCCGTTGGCCTTAGTTGGGATGATGTAGAAAAGGTACCTGTACCTGATGCTAATTCTAGTTTTCGTGCCCTGCAGGAAGGACGTCTTGATGCAACTTTCGGTGCTACACCAATAGGTGCTCAGGGCCTGGAGGTTGACTCGTTAACTCCTTTGCATTCACTGAATTATGGTGATTTATCCCCCGAGCAGGCAGCTAACCCGCCAAAGGAGAAAGTTGAAGCTCTCATTAAGTACTTACCCGGTTCAAAGATAGCAGCATGGGAGAAGACAGGAATACTCAAATCGGATACGACCCTCATTATTTCTATTGCATGGTTGGCCGCTTCGTTAAAACTTAGTGATGATGCCGCCTATGAAATTACCAAATGCCTTTACGAAAACGTCGAGGAACTTCAGGCTCAACATGTATTATTAGGTGATTGGAAGCATGAAACTATGTTCGATCCCAGTCCCTATGCTCCATATCATGAGGGAGCTGTGCGCTTCTGGAAAGAAAAGGGCTTGTGGACTCAAGAAGCCGAGGAGAACCAAAAGAGGCTTCTTGAACAGTAGAGAAAATATCTTATAAAAAAATTAATACTGAGTGGAGATAGAGTGGTAGCCCCTTGTAGGAGTGATGAAACCTTTTTGTGAAGGTAAAGCAAAGGGACGGAAATTACTTAGACTTAGCTTGTTAACTTTAAGGGATGAACTAATTATTGGTTTAGGTGAGGAGAGCCGTATGAGTTAAAGATACGGCTCGAGGAGGGCCTTGGGGTGAAAATCCCAAGGCTGCTACCATAATATTGTAGAACATTGACTGTAGTTTGATTTTTCAAAGTACAGTTTTTCAGGAGACACTATCTATTAGAGAGGTGGACTAACAGAACAGTGTTAATTAAAAATCGGAAACCTAAACCGCTTGATAAAACAAAGGGCCAGGTAATAGATAATGAGAAGAAAAGTTCTATTAGCTTATCGGGGCCGCTTGGAGTGGTGCAACGTGTGATCATGTGCTTAATCCCAATTATAGGAGTTTTTTTCATTTTAAATGTGCACATGTACCTCGGTTGGTATTTCTATACTGAACAGTACGTCGGCGTCATAATAACACTAATTTTGGCAGCAACATTCCTTTCTACCCCTGTCTCCAAACATTCTCAACGTAAACATCTGCCCTGGTACGACATGATTCTGGCACTGTTGGCACTGCCGGCAGGCCTCTACCTTACTTGGCAGTACCCGAATATTGCAGTAAAATTGGGAGAAATTACGCCTGAACGTGTTGTTATAGGAATGATTATGATACTGCTCGTTTTGGAGGCAATGCGACGTGTTGCCGGGTGGGTACTGGTAATTGTTGTAGGTGTATTTATTTTATACGGCCGTTTTGGCTATTTCTTACCTGGTGCGCTGCAAGGTCTTCCCATGTCGTGGGAGAAGCTAGTGGTTTATCTTTATGTTGATCCTAACAGTATGCTTAATCTAATAACTTTGGCTGCCGGAATTGCCTTAGCCTTTATTTTGTTCGGCCAAGTGATGATTATGTTCGGAGGAGGCAAACATCTTAATGACGTGGCTTTACTGGCCCTTGGTCGCTTTCGTGGCGGGGCTGCCAAGTCGGCAATATTAGGTACGAGTCTCATCGGTACACTTACCGGTGGTGCTGTTCCAACCGCCTTACTTTCAGGTTCAGTAACCATTCCGATGATGCTTCGTAGTGGCTACTCACCGTCGATGGCCGGAGCAATAGTATCTGTTTCTGCTTCGGGAAGCAACATAATGCCGCCGGTTATGGGTGTGGTCGCTTTTTTAATGGCTGAATACTTAGGTGTTAGTTACGCTGATGTGGTCATTGCAGCTATTGTTCCCGCCTTACTCTTCTATATTGTTTGTTTTTTGCAGGTTGACCTAGAAGCTGCAAAATTGGGGATACGAGGCTTGCCCAAATCTGAACTTCCTACTAAAGAAGTCTTACGGGAAGCATGGGTTGTTGCCCCTTGCTTGGTTATTCTTGTTTACGTTTTAATAATTTTGCGTCTCAGTGCAACTACAGCAGGTGTTATCTCAGCCATTACGGCGCTGCCGCTACTTATGATAGTCAAGACCGGACGGGGAAACTTTAAAAAGCGTATTCTGGATTCGCTTGAAACCACCGGTGGGTTGATGGTGAATTTGGGTGCAATAATTGCCGGAGCAGGCATCATCGTTGGCATTGCTAATGTGAGTGGCTTTGGCTTCAATGTAGCTTATGCACTAGTGAGTGTGGGTCAAAATAATTTATTACTGCTTCTTTTACTCGCAGCTATAGCCAGTATTATTCTAGGGATGGGTATGCCTTCAGTGCCTGCCTATGCATTAGTTGCTACCCTTGTCGCTCCGGCTTTGGAGCAACTCGGTGTGACTCCGATGGCAGCACATTTATTCATTTTTTACTTCTCTATGGTCTCTAACTGGACTCCACCGGTCGCTTTCGCCTGCTTTGCTGTTTCGACCATCTCGGGAGATAATCCTTTCCGTACGGGTTTTGTCTCTATGCGTCTTGGCCTACTGGCATATATATTACCTTTTTTATTTGTTTATTCGCCGGCGTTATTGTTAATTGGCGATAACTTGTCTATTATTATTCTCTCAATATCAACGGCAATTGTCGGTACTATTATCCTTGCCGTCGGGTTAATCGGTTATCTGTTCCGGAATGTTCCAATAGTTCGCCGGGTATTATTTTGCATAGCCGGTTGTTTTCTTTTATTTCCAATTGTGGAAAGTACGGCTTTGCATTGTATATTAGTAAATGTCGTTGGTTTAATATTGGCGGTGTTACTTACGCTGTGGGAGTTGCATAGTTATCGTTCCACGACAATGTCTTTTTCGAAAGAGCATATTGCAGTTGAAAAACAATAATACAAATATTCAAGTTGCCTCTATTAGGTAATCTTACAAAAATTTTAAAGAAAATTAAAACATTTGTATTTAAAATATTAGTAATTTTTGCCTTGCTCTCATCTTAGACGTGCGACAAAAGAAATAATACTTTTATGCAGTGGAATCATCCTCGTTTAACTTTGGGAAAAACCCGATTAACTTATTTATTGAGAAGCCTACTTAACTTACTCTAAGGATATCAGACTTTTGAAAAGATCAAAAGTGCCGGCGAGAGGCCGGCGAGAGAGGAGAAAAAGATGACCCGGCAAGAAAAGAAATTTTCCGGTGTTGCGCTTGAAGGTAAACACCGTATCAACCTTACGGTAAACGGACAGCTCTACGAATTGGCAATAGGAAGAGGAGCAGGTAAGGTTAATCCAAGCGATACCCTTTCCTTTACACTCAGGGAGACTCTTGGGCTTACCGGGACAAAAGTATCCTGCGACAGCGGTGCCTGCGGGGCATGTACCGTGCTCATGGACGGACGAGCGGTTCTATCCTGCATGATGTTGAGCATTGAATGTGATGGAAAAGAGGTTACTACAATTGAAGGACTGAAGGATCCCAAAACAGGAGAACTTGATCCCCTGCAGCAGTCATTTATCGATCATACGGCCTTTCAGTGCGGCTTCTGCACTCCTGGAATGATCATGAGTTCCAAGGCCTTACTGAATGATAATCCTTCTCCAACGGAAGAAGAGGTAAAAGAGGCTCTTTCGGGTAATTTTTGCCGGTGTATTACTCATTACCATGTTGTGGATGCTGTAATGGATGCAGCCAAAAAGGGAGTGGAGAGTAAATGACAAATTACCGTTTTATAGGCAAATCTACTCAACGCAAAGATGCTCTTGATATCGTGACGGGTAAAGCGAAATTTATCAATGACTTTACCTTACCTGATATGCTCTATGGTAAAGTACTAAGGAGCCCTCTTCCCCATGCGAACATTAAAAGTATTGATGTTACGGAAGCAAAATCTTTCCCCGGGGTAAAGGCTGTTCTTACGTATAAGGATGTTCCGGACTGGATGGCGGGCTCAGCCCCCCAACACGTCCGAATTCTTGACAGTAAAGTCCGCTATGTTGGAGAGGCAGTTGCTCTTGTAGCTGCTGAGACGGAGGACATAGGAGCAGAAGCTCTCCGACTTATTAAAGTAGAGTATGAATCCTTGCCTGCAGTCTATGATGTGGAGGAAGCTACCCAACCTGATGCTCCCCAGTTATATGAAAAGTTTCCGAGAAACATTTTACCCCAAGGAATCCGGGTGTTCGGGCTGCATCCGCTTCAGGAAGTTGTTATTGGGGATATTGAAAAAGGACTTGAAGATGCTGATTTTGTAATTGAGGGTACCTGTTCCTATGAAAATATTCCTAATCCCATGCCCCCGGAATCTCCCGCAGTAATCGCTGCATGGGAAGGGCCTGATACTCTCAACGTTTGGTTGGGGTCACAGGGTCCCCATATTGTTAAAGTTGCTCTTGAGAAGTGGATGGGATCCATAAATATACGTTCCGTCGGGTATTCCGTTGGGGCAAGCTACGGGTCAAAATATATGTCCTGGCAATATACTATGCCTGCTGCTGCGCTGGCGCAAGCAACAGGCCGCCCTGTAAAGCTTAGCTACGGGAAGGCGGAACATTTGGCTGCCTTCACAGTACGACTGGGTTCCCGTATTCATGGCAAGGTAGGCATAAAGAAAGATGGTACCGTAACCTTTCTTTCCGGTGATTGGCTGGTTAATACCGGTGCTTTTTCTGAAGCATCACAGGCCATGGTTGCTGTAGGTTGTGGTGAGGCACAACTTATTCTCAGGTGCCCTAATTGGAGTTTTAAACCCAAAGTAGTATGTACCAATCGCACGGCTTCCGGACAGGTGCGAGGTTTCGGAGGTCAGGAATTAAAATGCGCGTTGCTACCCATCCTTGCTTTGGGTATGGAGAAGGCCGGTATTGATCCGGTTGACTTTTTTAAACGAAATTATGTAAAACCGGGAGAGGGCTATTACTGGCGTGATGGGGAATGGTGGGTATGTGAAGGTATTGATTATACCAAAGCAATAGAAAAAGGAGCCGAGACCTTTGGTTGGAAAGAGAAATGGAAGGGGTGGCTAAAACCCACCTCAGTCAAGGGTGCAAAGCGGCGGGGCGTTGGTGTTGGCATTCATGGAAATGCCGATGCCGGTGAGGATGTGTCTGAGGCATTTGTTCGCCTTGAAACCAATGGTACAGCGATAATTTATTGCGGCTTACCTGAACACGGTACCGGTCAACGTACAAATATTTGTAAAATGGTGGCTGAAATTTTGCAGATTCCTCTTGATAGGGTTTCAGTTACACCGGCGGATTCACTCGTTAATCCCGTTGAGATCGGACCTGTCGGTTCAAGGGGAACTTACGCTATCGGAAGTGCAGTTATAGCTGCTGCCGAAGATGCTAAAGAACAACTTTTTGAAAAAGTAGCCCGGAATTTAAAAGTAAAACCGGAAGACTTGGAGACGTTAGACGGAATGGTTTACGTGAAAGGAAAACCAGAGGCAAGGATCTCCTGGGGAAAAGGAATGAACTATTCCGGTACCTGTCTGGGACGCGGCCGTTTTGAGTCTGATTTCTCAAAGCCTAATTTTATGATGATTTTCACTGAAGTAGAGGTTGATACTACTACAGGGAAGATAGACCTCATCAGGGTAGTAGGTGCAACTGATGTCGGGCAAATTATCGATCCCCTTTGCCTTACCAATCAGCTTGACGGGTGCCTGGGCTCCGCCGGTATCGACAGCGCTCTCTTCGAAGAGGCGGTGCTCGATACACGCCTCGGACGTATAATGAATCTCAACATGATCGACTATAAATGGCGTACTTTTGCGGAACTTCCCGAAATGGAACATGTTATTCTTGAAACACCGTTCTCCACCCATCGCTTTCACGCTATTGGTGTAGGTGAGATTACCCCGTCTCCCGGCCCCCCTGCTGTCCTTATGGCCGTATCCAACGCGATAGGTGTATGGATGCATGATTATCCGCTTACACCCGATAAGGTTTTGAGCTCCTTAGGAAAGATAGCTGCTACAAAGAGAGGAGAAAGAGCATGAAATCTTTTGCCCATGTTAATGCCCGCTCAGTGGATGAAGCTATTCAACTGCTTACAAAATACAATGGAAGAGCGAAGCTTAATGCCGGTGGAACGGATCTTATTGGGGTCTTAAAGGACCGTATTCTCCCCGGCTATCCTGAAGCGATCATCAACATCAAAACAATTCCTGGTCTTGGTACCTTGGAAAAAGGCGAGGATAGTGTAAGTATCGGTGCGTTAACTCCTCTTGTTAATTTAATCGAATCTCCTTTTATTGAAAAGAACTATCCTCTTCTTCAAGAGGCCGCCAAAACTGTCGCCTCTCCACAGGTTAGGAATATGGCGACGGTCGGCGGCAACATCTGTCAGGATACACGTTGCTGGTACTACCGCTACCCTGATCAGATCGGAGGCATAATCGAATGCTTTCGGAAAGGTAAGAAGGGCTGTCCTGCCGTTGCCGGTGACAATCGTTACCATGCTATTATGGGAGCTGCAAAGTGTTATGCGGTTTGTCCTTCCGACATTGCTGTGGCCTTAATTGCTCTTGGGGCAACCCTTACCATTGCCGGCGCGGAGGGAAGTCGCACTATCCCTCTGGAAGATTTCTATACCCCCTTAGGGAACGTTCTTGCCCCGGAGGAGATGATTAAGGCGATCAGAATTCGAAAACCTTTCCCCTCTACCAAACAAACCTTTCTTAAATTTACAATCAGGAAGCCGATTGATTTTGCCGTGGTCAGCGTGGCATCAAATATTACTATTGAGCAAAGGATCTGTACTAGAGCCCGGATTGTTTTGGGGGCGGTAGCACCCACCCCTGTCCGTGCCTTTGCGGCAGAGGATTTTTTAAAAGGAAAAGAATTGTGCGAGGAAATTGCTGTTGAAGCAGCGGCGCTTGCTTTGGCAGGGGCTAAGCCCCTTTCTAAAAATGCTTATAAAATAGAGATCGCAAAAACTTTAGTGAAGGAGGCAATATTATCGAAGATAAAATGAATTAAAGAATGAATATTTAATGTGGGGCCAATGGTTATTTATAAAAGGGAGCGGCATCAGTCCTTAAGCCTGTTGGATGTCGTTTACCGCCCTAAGCCTGAACAAATATTCAGGCTTAGGGCGGCTTCACATAAAAACTCTGCCCACACTACAACCTCAAACCATTATTTAAAGTATCTTTCTAATTATTACGCCCGACTTATTACGCTTTTCGACAAAGCTGATAGGAAGAAGTATGTCGCCTTGCTTCGGTTTATATCCCAGTGTATCTACAATAATGGCTGTATCTTTTAATTGACATTTTTAATTTATGTTATATATAATAATTGAAAACAACGACCTCATAATTTGGTATGGTTGTCAACTATGAACTAACGAAAACAAGGTAAAATAAGTTGAAATGGCTTAAAAGGCGAAATATTGATAGTCCATGAAACGAACAGCGAGGGGAGGCCCCGGTATTGCTATTGTTTGAGTACTTCGATGAACTACAGGAACGCTTTTTTACCTGGTGTGATAATGTCCTGCGAGATTATCTTGACCGTGAAGGAGCTATGCTTAAAAAGTGGTGGCCGCGCAAAAATCCGGATGGCAGTTATGAGCTGGTTTTTAAACTGATTGCTTGCGATAAAGCCTTATCCAAAATTTATGTGCCCATACCGGAGGAGTATCACGAACTTCTTGAGCGTGAGTATTTTATCAATCACCCACCGGACGAAGATGAAACAGATTGATTTAAGAAAGTTGTAAATAGATGATAATAAGAGAGAATCCTTATTATCTTATAGACATCAGGATTCTCTCTTCTCTTAAAGTTAATAATATTTTTTCGCAGTTTACTACTGCTCCAGAAGCTTTCTTTGGTCTTCTTCGGCTTCCGGTGTCCACAATCCTTTTTCCTTCCAAAAACGTACAGCTCCTTCATGGTATGGCGCATATAGATTGGAACTAAACATAGTTTCTTGCTTCCAATCTTTTAGAAGAGCGTGTTGAGGATGGAGTTCCTCATAGTTTTCGTAAAGAGTTTTAGTGATTTCATAGGCGGCATCAGCACTAAGCTTTGACGAAGCAACCAAACATGCATTAGAATAAATTAGGGTAACATCCGATTTGAGTATCCCCACTTTCTCTTGTCGTGCGATATGAGAACCAGGCAAGTGATTTAAGAGTGCTTTTACTATTTCCTCTGGAGGATTATCTCCCTGCTCGGGGGGCAGGTCGCCAAAATTTAAGGCATGTAAGGGGGTTGACGAATCAACTTCGATGCCCTGAGCCCCTACCGGTGTACCACCGAAAGATGCATCCAGACTTCCTTCTTGTATGGAACGTAGACTCACGATAGCATCAGGCACAGGCACCGGTAATACATCATCCCAGGTCAAGCCGACTGATTCTAACGCAGCAGTTAGACTATTGTGCATTTCAATATTGCCTCCGAATTCGCTGCCGACCTTCTTGCCTTTTAATTCCTTGATTGACTTAATACCGGAATCAACCCGTACAGTCAGTGGAAGAATAGGTATTTTATGACCACAAACCAAAAGACGGAGGTTTTTGTATGGTTTGTCAAAGTTAATTCCCGTATAGGCCCAAATGGCATAATTACCGGATATTAAACCCAGTTCAAGCTTTCCCGTTTCCAGAAAAGGAATAAAAATATTGGGCCCGCCGATCGGTTCAACTTGCGCTTGTATAGGCGAGTAATCGCTAAGCACTTTGGCTACTCCTGTTCCAACGTCATAGAATGATCCGCCAATCTGATTTGTTCCAAGTACGACGGTTGCGGGCAGTTCTTCTTGCTTAGTAGTCTCATTTTCATTTTCCTTTGGAAGTGATGTCGGTTCAGAGCCGGATTGACATCCACTAAGTATTAGTCCCATAATAACCAGCAATATCAAGAAAAAACTAAAACACCGCAAATTAGCCTTTCTTTTCTTAACTTGTAACGCATATTTAACCTTCATTGTTTAAACCCCCTATTTTTTTTTGATACTTGACTGAACGCAATAGCCTTTCCGTAAAATATTGTCCTTATAAACACCCCCGTCCATCCATGCTTATTTTACTCTGGCTGATCACTGCTCCACATAACTGTCGCCGGTATACTGGCTTCTCAGGTCACTATAGATAATCTAGGCCGGGCAATTTTAAGGGCATTGCCCGAGGCTTCAAGAACCAAAAACTACCTCAAGTTCCCATGCCAGCACGTATCTGGAGGCGGTACTGGCCGAATAATAAAAGCTTGTCCAATTAGAGACAACAGTTCGGTTTGAATTGTATGCACCTCTGCACCTCCACCTTAAAGAAGGCTGTTTTTTTGTCTGATTTTCTTTAGCCATTCGAACTTCCGGTGACGTAACTCCCACAAGAGCAGGGAGACGGCAATAAGAAACCCGGTCCCATTTACTATTGCGCCTGTTATCATGTTTTGCTTAAACGGGATAAGCAGGGTAACACCGGCCAGGCAAAACAGAACTCTGTGACCTGCCGGAAACAAATGATAAAAGTAACCGATCAATCCGACACCTAGGAGCAAAGTGCCGACAACTGCCGTTGTTACCGATAAAAGAATAACCGGCAACCCGGCATTCGTTAGAATTAGAGACGGTGAGTATACGAATAAAAACGGGATTATATAAGCCAGTATGCCCAGGCGCATAGAGATTAAACCGATTTTGTTGGGGTTGGCGCCGACCAGGCTGGATGTAGCAAAACAGGCGAGTGCAACCGGTGGTGTCCAATTAGCTACTGTGGCAAAATAAAAAATAAATAGATGAGCAGCCAGCGGGAGAACACCCATTTCCACCAGCGCCGGCGCGATGAGAGTACCCACTAAAGCATAGGCCGGCACCGGAGGCATACCCATTCCAAGAATGACCGATGCTATAGCCGCGATAACAAGAAGCAATAACAGGTTGTTATTGCTAAAACTGGTGAGGGCATAGGCTATATTAAAACCAAACCCGCTGGCAGATGCTACCCCAATGATTATACCGGCACCGGCGATCAGGGCGCTGATACTCATCAGCATCCGGCCGGTCCCTTCGAGAGTAGCTACGGCACGTTGTTTAAAATTGCTGCGATTGCTTTTGGTCGTTAAAAGGAACAGAACCGAGAAAAAGCTTGACACAACACCGGCAATGCTGGGATTGAGACGGATAATCATTAAGGTATAAATAAGGATACCTATGCAAGGGATAATAACCCATCCTTCACGCAGAGCTGCTCGAGATTTTAAGATCTCGGTTTTCGGAATACCCACAAATCCTTTTTTCCCGGCTTCCAAATCTACCTGGACAAACAATGCCACATAAAACAACAACGCCGGAATTAGGGCGGCAATGGCTACATCCGCGTAAGGTATACCCAGATTTTCGGCTATCATGAAGGCGATGATGCCCATGACCGGCGGCATGATCCCTCCCCCCGAGGAGGCGACAGACTCCACGGCTGCAGCATATACAGGGTCATACCCGGCTCTAGTCATTAGTGGAATGGTGACTGTCCCGGTGATCATGGCGTTGGTTGTGCAACCTCCGGTGACTGCACCAATGAGGCTAGACATTCCTACCGCCGCCTTAGCTGATCCGCCCCTTAAGCGTCCGAGGGTCGCGATGGCCAAATTGGCGAGATGATCAGTTCCTCCAAAAACGGTTAAAACATTGCCGAAGAAAATAAAAGCTAAAGCAATACCCGCGGCAAGAGTCATTTGACCAAGAATACTATTGGGGTCAACATAAAGAAAATCAATAAGCCTGAACCAGGGTGTGCCGATACTTTGTAACGGTCCGGGAAAAAAGTCGGCGTATCGGCCATAAAGGATAAAGGTAATAATGACAATTACAAAAACCCACCCCGCGAAGCGCCGGACCGCTTCAATGATAATAAGTATAGTCAGCATCCCCAAAACGGTTCTTTCAAAGGAAAGCACTCCCAAACTAAAAGCAATTTGGGGATAAAACCACGTAAGGTAAAGGCCTATGGGCAGTGCCAATACGGCAAGCAGACCGTCATACCAGGGCAAGCGATCACGCGAAGCATTGTTGCTTGCCGGCCTGGAAAAGAACACAGTGACGAAAACGATTGTTATAAACAGGCCGACGTACTGCTCCGTGTATAAACCCCAACCAAAATAAGTATGTATACCTGATATGAAAAGAATCCCTAAAACAGGAACCAGGCAAAGCAGGAAGCGCTGCAGCAGGCCCAGTAGACCTGGGAGTGCCCGGAAATTTCCATTATCAGTCCAGGTGGCCTGTTTTTTTTGTTGTTCACAATTTTCCCGTATGGTTTTTTTAATTGAGTTCATTTTAAGTCAACCTCTTTTTTACTGTTCCAGAAGCTTGTTTTGCGTTTCCTCTGCCTCCGGAGTCCATAATCCTTTTTCCTTCCAGAAGCGTATTGCTCCCTCATGATAAGGTGCAGGTTGATCGGAACTGAACATGGTTTCCTGCCTCCAATCTTTCAGCAAATCATGGATGGGGTGGAGTTCCTTGTTGTTTTCATAAATGGCCTTGGTAATTTCATAGGCAGCTTCCGTACTCAACTTGCTTGAAGCTGCGAACCAGGAAACAAAATTAATTGCGGTGCAATCCGATTTAAGGAAACCCTCTTTTTGTTGCCGGTATATGTTTGTACCGGGCATATATTTCTGTAACACTTTGATTAGCTCTTCAGGCTGGTTATCACACTCCTCGGGGGGTAGATCGCCGAAATTCAGCGCTTGCAAAGGAATAGCCGCGTCGATTTCCAGGTTAAGAGCACCTGTTGGTGTGCCGCCGAATGATGCATCAACGCGTCTTTCTTGCAGGGCTCGTATGGCTGATGATGGATCTGCTACAGGTATTTCTTTAACATCACTCCATGTAAGGCCGACAGACTCCAGAGCCGCGGATATACTTAACTTACCAGTAATGAAACTTCCATACCCACCGGCTACCCTCTTCCCTTTCAAATCCTTGATTGAAGTAATACCGGAATCAATGCTTACTACCAGGGGAATTGTAGGATTTCCGTGGCCGCGAACTAGTACCCTCATGTTTTTGTACGGCTTTTCATAGCCTGGTCCTCCGTTGTAGGACCAGGCTAAATCATTTCCGGATTCGATGCCCAACCCTAGTTCCCCGGATTCCAATAAGGGGTTAAAGGCAACCGGCCCGGCACTTGGCTTTATTACTACCTTAATCGGCAAGTGATCGCTAAGAACCTTGGCTACTCCTGCTGCGACTATATAACTGGAACCGCCGGTAGGAAAAGTGCCTAGCCCGACTGTTGCCGGCAGTTCTTCCGGTGTTGTCGGGTTTGTACCTTGATTGGACTTTTCTTGTACATTGTTTGAGAAAGATGTACAACCGCCCAGAATCAGGACAATGAATAACATCGGTACCCAGGCAGCCCAGAACCAGGAAAATCGCCGCATAACATTCGACCTCCTAAAAAATAATTTTATTCGATTAACATTGCCATGATGAAAAAATATTTAAAATTATTCAGAAGCAACTGGACGCTCTCATTATGGAATCAAGTATATTTGTGATGAAGAGTAAAATAATGGTTGCAGCGTTTCTCTAGTGATCGTTCGTTAAGTATATTGTAATAAAATTATTTGCTTTGTCAATAATAAAAAAATTCATTTTTTCATAATAAATTATTTAAATATATCTTAATTGTTTGGTAAAGGCTATTTTAGCTAACCAGAACAACAAAAGGGAACTATAAAGGTTAGCATTAATAATTTTTTATATTGACAATATTTATTATACTATACATAATAACATTATGTTGTATTCTTCCTTACAAAATTATTACATAAGGGGTTATGGAAAAACGTAGTATAATAAGTTTAAACAGGAGGTGATTAAAATCGATAAAAATGAGACAGTTATCGACCGCAAAGAACAAATTATGGAGAAAGCTACGTTACTGTTTTATAAAAATGGCTATGATAATACGTCAATCAGAGAACTTTCTCATGCTACCGGATTGAGCGTTGCCGGAATCTATTATTTTTTTAAAGATAAAAAGGAGATTCTGTTTAGTATTCTTCATGAATCCGTCATTAATTTAAATAATTCTTTAAAAGCATCCATTAGTGAAAAAGATGATCCGATAGTAAATTTAACAAAGATGATCGAAAATTTATTAAAGCATGTCATAGAATATAAAATGGTAATTACTATTCTTGCCCGGGAAAACGAAAGGTTAAACGATGAGCAGTTTGTAATTATTAACCGAAAAAAACGTGATGCGTATGATTTAGTAAAAAATGAATTGGCTAAACTGGAAAAACAGGGAAAACTTAAGTCAATAAATTTAACACCTGCTATTTTTGCCGTCTTTTCTATGACAAACTGGTCCATAAGATGGTATGATCCGGATGGTCCGCTTATGCTTGAGGAAATTGCCGCAGAAATGGCCAAGATTTTTTTTACTGGTGTTCTTAAAAATAGTAAATTCCCACCTGATTAAAGAAGAGTTGTCAGGTGGGTAAAATCCCAGTCCCCCAATAAGACGTTACTATACGTGCTTTTTACATTATGCAAACTTCGGGGCTCCGTCTTAAACCCCAGGAGTTGTCTTTAACACCCACCATCCAGAAATTAAAAAAATAAATATAAATACTATTGACAAAGAACAAAATCTTGTTACAATATACTTAACGAGTGTTCACTAATCAAATTAACAGAAGAGGACCTGCTTATTTCCGGAAGGGAGGTGATGATGTAATCCTATCGTTAGTTAGGAACCTGATTTGGATTTAACAAACGAGAAGGGGGTAGATAAAAAACAAACGAAACTAAAGAACTAACCAAATAATACTTAATAAATCAGAAAAAACAAACTATTTTAAATGGCAATTGATGGTACTATTTCTGACGCTAGAGAGCAAGCGGTTATTTGTGAATAATGCCATCTTTTTTATTTACGAAAGTATCTTTATATAAATTAGGGAGGTAAGCCAGTGACCTTGGAAACTGTGTTGCACGAAAAGAATGATTCGGTTGCCGTCATAACATTGAACCGCCTTGAGAAAATGAATGCCTTAAACTCACAGTTGTTGGGAGAGTTGAGCGAACTTCTCGATCAGTACGAAAGTGACGGAAGCGTAAGCGCGCTGGTGATAACAGGCAGTGGAAAAGCATTTTGCGCAGGAGGTGACGTTAGCCGTGACGATAACGGCGATCCCCTTCAAACTTTCCTCAAATTCGCCCGACTTACACGTGACACTTTCCATAAGATTGAGATATTTAAGAAGCCCGTCATTGCGGCGATGAATGGTTTTGCCTTCGGTGGCGGCCTTGAATTGGCCCTTTGCTGTGATATGCGCGTTGCGTCGGAAAAAGCAAAAATGGGATTGACGGAAACCAAATTAGGAGTTGTTCCCGGAGCCGGCGGTACACAACGCCTGCCACGGCTTATTGGAACGGCATTAGCCAAGCAGCTTATTTTTACCGCAGGGATTATCAGTGGAGCAGAGGCCTATCGGATCGGTCTGGTTAACGCAGCTGTTCCGCCGGAAGAGTGCCTCAGCAGGGCGGTGGAGTTGGCCAAAGAAGTGTCGTTAAGGGCACCGTTGGCTGTGCAAGCTGCCAAGAAGTGCATTAACATGAGCCGGCAGGTTGACCTGGAGTCCGGGTTGGATTATGAAGCTGAATGTGTCAAGTATGTGTTTACCAGCGAAGACAAGCAAGAAGGAGGTAATGCCTTCAGGGAGAAACGCGATCCGGTTTGGAAAGGGCGGTAATAAAATTCACATAATAATTTGTTTAGGAGGTTGCCATGAGTAGCGATTTGAAACCAATGTTGGATGGTATTTTTGAAGTAGGACCGCCCCCAAGATTACTGGGAGCCGAGTGTCCGATATGTGAGCGCAAGTTTTTTCCGAAGCCGATAGTATGTCCCCACTGCCTGGAGGACGTAAAGGAAATAAAGCTAAATACGGAAGGAACAGTTTATAGTTTTTCCATCTTGCGGATACCGAATATGTTGTACAAATATCCTCAACCCTATGCCAGCGGCTATATTGATCTTGACGGCGATAATATTCGGGTCTACGGGTTGTTTGATCCGGAAAAGACGGAAGAAATAGCGATTGGACAGCGGGTCACGTTAAAGGTCGGACAAATCGGTATCGGTCTGGACGGCGAGGAATGCTTGCGGTATTATTTTACCCCCGTCGATGGAGGTGGAAAGTGATGAGAGCTGTAGATATTATTGGCGTAGGCATGTTTCCTTTTGGGGTTCATAAAACGACACCACTGGTGGAAATGGGAGTTCGTGCTGCTGTTGAGGCTATCAAAGATGCCGGTGTTAAGCCGTCTCAGATTAATATTGGCTTCTTTGCCAACATGCAGGCAGGTAACCTGACCAAGGAGTTTACGACAGGGCAGGCTGTCATGTGGGGAGCCGGGGTAAATAAAGTTCCTGTGTTCAATATTGAGAACGCCTGTACCTCAGGGGCCTCCGCGACTACTTTAGCCATGATGAGCATTGCTTCCGGACAGTATGACCTGGCTCTTGTCGTGGGTGCAGAGAAGTTGAATGTGCCTTTTGTTCCCCTGTTAAACCCCAGTATGAGGGATATTAATGTTTTAGAGGGCAATGTTGTTATCAACGGTTTTGCCCAGCGCGCGGTCAGGCACATGTATGAATACGGCACTACGAAAGAGCAGTTAGCCATGGTTGACGTCAAAAACAGGCGCAATGCCCTCTTGAATCCAAAGGCCAAGTTTTTTAATAAGCCGGTGACCCTGGAAGAAGTGCTGGGTTCCACGATGATGTCGGATCCGCTGACAAAATTGAGTTGCTGTCCAAACTCTGACGGTGCAGCGGCCCTCGTGCTCTGTGCCGCTGAACTTTCCAGCAGATATACAACCAGGCCGATTCATTTGAAAGCATCTGTTCTGGTGTCAGGTGTCTTTGATGAATGGCCTGATATGCAAACATTTGAAGAGGATCAGCGTGCCGGTCGTACGGCATATGAGACGGCAGGGCTTGGGCCGGAAGATGTGAGTGCGGCTGAATGTCACGATGCCTTTACCATTTGTGAGGTAATGCACACGGAGAACCTGGGGTTCTGCCCGATCGGCGAGGGTGGTCCGTTCGTGGAATCAGGGGCGACCAGTCTTGGCGGGAAGATACCTGTGAACGTCTCGGGAGGATTGCTTGGAAAGGGACATCCTCTGGGCGCTACAGCTGCCGCGCAGATCGTTGAAGGCGTAATACAGCTCCGAGGAGAGGCCGGCGACCGCCAGGTAGAGGGTGCCAAGGTGTTCCTGACGGAATGCATGGGAGCCGAGTTGCGCGGGGATGCAAAGACCTGCACTGTAAATATCCTGACAGTTTAATTGATTTTTTAATTGATTAGAGGAGGTTCGAAAGAATGGATTTGAATTTGGCAGGCAAGACAGCGGCAGTAGTTGGTGGAGCAATCGGTATCGGCAAAGCTGTTTGTTTGACGTTGGCAGCTGAGGGATGCAAAGTGGGTGTTATTGATAAGAACATAGAGGCAGCAGAGGCAATGGTCAAGGAGATCGAGGGTCAAGCGTCAGCCGCACAGGTGGATCTGACCGATTTTAACAGCGTCAGCGCTGCTTTTGCCAAAGTTGTCGCTGATTTGGGGCCGGTAGATATTATGGTCTTTGCCGATGGAATATATGATACTTTTGGGACCGTTAAACAGACGAGCGTGGAAACATGGGATAACGAACTGGCTTACACTCTATCCGGCGCTTTCTATTGCATCAAGGCGGTGGGTCCATCCATGAAAGAGCGCAAGTGGGGCAGGATAATTAATATTTCGAACCGAGCGGTAACGAGCGGTGCTTACGGGCAAAGCGCCCACATTGCGTCCATGGCGGGACTTTTTGGTTTGACCAAGACAGCGGCATTGGAGTATTCTCGTAAGAACATCACCTGCAATCTTCTTTTACCCGGTCTGGTCGACACACCTGCTTATCGGGCTCTTCCTGAAGCAATTCAGGAAAAACTTTTCAACAAGGGTCTGACAAAACGTTTGCAGGAGCCTGAAGAAATTGCCAATGTGATCGCCTTCCTTTGCAGCGATTATGGAAAAGGGATCACCGGAGCCGAAGTTGACGTAACGATGGGCAATGAGCTGTTTGTATTTTAGAACAGGTTTTCTGGAATTATCATGTTTGCCTTCATGCTCAAAGGTGCAAATATTCTTTAAAATCGATTTTATCAGGAGGTTTGAAATATGGATTTAAAATTGTCCGGCAAGACCGCAGTGGTAACTGGTGGAGCAAGAGGTATCGGACGCGCTGTTTGTCAGGTTTTGGCAGCTGAAGGGGCCAGCGTTGCTGTTTTTGATATCCTTGCGGAGGCAGCGGAAGAAACCGCGCAGATGATCCGGGAGACCGGTAAAAAAGCTGTGGCGTGTTCAGTAAATTTGGCTGAATACTCCAGCGTAAAAGCGGCCATGGATAAGGTAAAAGCTGAGTTGGGGCCGATTGACATTGTGGCCTGTGTTGCCGCTATTACCGATAACATGGGGACTATCGAAAAGATGCCGGTTGAAAAATGGACCAGAGAAATAAAAGTCAATCTGTCGGGTTGTTTCTACTGTGTCAAAGAGACCATTGAGTCAATGGTTGAGCGCAAATTCGGCCGTTACATTTTTGTTTCGTCGAGGGCAGGTATGGACGGCGGCTATGGCCAGTGCTCCTATTCATCGAGCAAGATGGGTCTCATTGGTTTTGCCCGGTCGTTATCATTGGAGTATGCCCGGATGGGGGTAACCAGCAATATTGTCTTCCCCGGCCTGGTCAATACGCCTGCTACAGCCGGACTTACCGATGAGGCCAGGGCGCGCATTATTGCCCGGGGTGTGATGGGGCGTTTGCAGGACCCTGAAGAATTGGGCAATGCTATAGCCTTCCTGGCCAGCGAACAGGCGAAGGGCATCAATGGCGCGGAAGTTATGGTAAGCATGGGACCCGCGCCCTACTCTTTCCGCCCGATGAATCTTCCAGGCGATGAGGCTGCTTTAGAAGAAATCATTAAACTTAAACAGTAATACGGAGGTTTAATTTATGGACTTCAAACTTACTGAAGAACAGGAGTTATTAAAGAAAAATGTGGGAGATTTTGCCCGACAAGAGTTGGCTCCCATGGTGCAAGAGGTCGATGAAAAGGGAGGCTTCTCCTGGGATGTCTGGTGGAAGCTGGCCTCTGTGGGAATCCAAGGCTTATCCGGTCCTGAAGAATACGGAGGAGCAGGCGTCACCAGCCTGCTCACCCAGGTCATGGTTATTGAAGAGCTGGCCCGTTATGATTTTTCATCTGCCGCGAACATTGTCTCCAATTGGGCGATGATACGAAAACTCAATGATGACGGTAGTGAAGAGCATAAAAAACGCTATCTTGAGCCGCTCTGCAATGGTGAGATAGTGGGATCTTTTGCCCAGACCGAGCCCAACTCCGGTTCGGATGTTGCCTCGCTGAGCACAACTGCTCGTCTGGAAGACGGTTACTACGTCCTGAACGGAGAGAAATGTTTTGTAACGCAAGCGGGAGAGGCGGAGTTCACTTTTGTTGTGGCCAGGACCGGCACCAAAACGGGTAGGAATGCTATCAGTACTTTCTTAGTGGAAAAAGACAGGGAGGGCTACATTCTCGGAGAAAAAGAATCCAAACTCGGTTATCGGGGTTCAACCACCCGTACGCTGGCCCTTGTGGACTGCAAAGTTCCGGCTTCCAACATGATGGGAGAAGAAGGGAAGGGCCTCAATACGGCATTAAAGGGTCTGGCGAGTGGGCGGCTGCTCACAGCGGCTCAGGCCCTGGGTCAGACACAGGCGGCCCTGGACGCTTCCATTCAGTATGCCAAGGAACGTGTCCAGTTCGGCAGGAACATCGGGAGTTTTCAGCTTATCCAGGGGATGCTGGCGGATATGGCCATAGACCTTGAGTCCGCGCGGCTTTTAACTTACTATGCTTGCTGGCTAAGGGATAACGATCGGCCGTTTGCTATTTATTCTTCTATGGCCAAGACCCTTGCTACCGATGTAGCCATGAAGGCGGGCGTGGATGCAGTGCAAATTTACGGGGGCTATGGATTCATGCGTGACTATCCGGTAGAGAGCATTATGCGTAATGTGAAGATTACCCAGATCTACGAGGGGACCAATCAGATCCAGCGGCTGATTATTGCTCGTGAATTGCTGGGGGATAAAAGGTCGTTCAGGGAATTGTACGGTCAAAAATGATCCCGGAAGATAATAATTGTTTTGATACCGATTAGGAGGGATATTAATGGCTCAAGGTATGTCGCGGGAGAGAGTAATACATGTGCTTCTTGAACAGCAGGCCGCAAAATACGGCAGGCGAACCTACATTTATTATGAAGATAAAGAGTATAGTTTTGAGGAAGTTAATAATGCTGCCAACCGGGTTGCCAGTGGTCTGCAAAAATTGGGGGTCGTCAAAGGGGATAAAGTTGCTGTTGTGATGGAAAGCTGCCTCGAAGCAATCTTACTGATGTTTGGCCTGTCGAAGTTGGGAGCTGTTGAGGTACCTCTTAATATTTTTCATAAAGGCGAACTAATGACCTACATGTTGGATCATTCGGACGCCGCTTTACTGGTCATGCATAGCCACTACACGGATCGTTTGAAGCCGGTGTTGGAAAAAACAACGAAAATACACTCCGTTGTGGTCCTGGAAGGAGACGAAAGCGATAAGGCTTCTTCCGACAGCAAGGCCGGTGCGGCTCCGGCGGAAGAAGAGATCCGCGCACTCGGCAGGCAAACAATGCAATGGCCTGAGCTCATGGACAATGATGGCAGTTATCAGCAGCCGCCTGTTATCTGGTCCGATCCGCTCCTGCTTTTGTATACATCGGGAACCACCGGCTTGTCGAAAGGTGTTGTGCTTCCGCAGAATCTTTTCTACAGTATGGCAGAGCGTTTTTACAGCTGGGTTTTGGAAGGGAATTTGGATGAGAACGATTGTATTTATGTCCCTACGCCCCTTTTCCATGCCCACTCCTGGCACACCGGCATTAATCTTGCCCTGTTGAGAGGAGCGCGTATGTTGCTGATCAAAAGGTTTTCTGCGAGCAAGTACTGGGATGATATTAAACGCTATAACTGCACCATTTCCACCGGTGGCGGTGCCCGGCTGCCGATCTTGCTCCTGGCCGAGCCCACTCCTGACGATGCCGACAATCCGCTCAAAGTTATTTTGGGGGGTCCGGCTTCAGAGAAGCTCTGCGCGGCCTTTGAGCCGCGGTTTGGAGTTAAGATTATGGAGTTTTATGGGTCGACAGAGCTTGGTGCTCCCGCGTTTAATCAAGTTTCAGATGCAAACCGCAAACCCGGCTCCTGCGGAAGAATACATCCGGATTTTCTTATTAAGTTTGTGGACGACGATGGCGAGGAGGTCGGAGTCAACGAGCCCGGTGAGATGCTCATTCGTCTTGTGCGGCCGTACTCCATGATGCTTGAATATTATAAAATGCCGGAAAAGACGATGGAAACCTGGAGGGATCTCTGGTTTCATACCGGCGATCGCGCTCGTCTTGATGAAGATGGCTTTATCCATTTCGCTGATCGAAAAAAAGACTCTTTGAGACGCCGCGGGGAGAATATTTCCTCCTTCGAAGTTGAAAGGATCATCAACATGCACCCGGCTGTCCATGAATCGGCCGTATTTGGGGTAACATCCGAACTGGCGGAAGATGATGAAGTCATGGTCAGTCTGGTTCTTAAACCGGGGCAAAAGCTCTCGCCGGAAGATCTTATTGCCTTTTGCGAAGATCGCATGGCCTATTTCATGGTGCCAAGGTACGTGCGTTTTATGGAGGAGCTTCCCAAGAACGTTATCTTCAAAGTGGAGAAATACAAGTTGCGTGACGAAGGGGTCACACCGGACACCTGGGACAGGGAAAAGGCCGGTTATAAGCTTAAGCGTTAACACTTTAGCTTCGCTAGCCCAAAGAGACCGTCAGGATAAAAATATTCGATATTCATTATGGTAAAAGGAGTGTAGGACGTGAAAACTGGCATAGAAAGCCTTTTAAACCCGCATTCAGTGGTAGTGTTCGGTGTTTCCGAACTAGAGGGCAAGGCCGGCAACTCGGTCGTAAAACATCTTCTGGAAGGCAGCATTCGGGTTTACGGCATTAACCCCAAAGGAGGAACATTGTTCGGATTGCCCATTTATCGCCGTATTGAGGAGTTGCCGGAGGTGCCGGATTTGGCCGTAATTGCCCTGCCCGCGGAGCTGGCGCCGGATACTGTCCGCGCTTGTGCCGGACGGGGAATAGGCGCAGTAATTGTCATTGCCGGCGGTTTCAGTGAAATCGGTGAAGCAGGGGAAAAATTGGAACTGGAACTAAAGGAGGCAATTACCGGGACACGAACTCGTATCCTTGGTCCTAATACATTAGGCTTACTTATCCCACGGCTTAAGCTGGACACTATTTTTCTTCCCTCCAGTCACCTCAGGCGGCCTTCTCCGGGAAATATTGCCATTATCTCTCAGAGCGGCTCGGGGGTAATGGGTGCACTGGATATTGGGGCTTTCTATGGAGTAGGACTTGGCGCTTTCGTCGGATTGGGTAACAGGATTGACATCGACGAAAACGAGCTAATAGAGTATTTCGGAGATGATCCCCACACCTCAGCCATCGGTATGTATCTGGAGAGCTTTGTCGATGCGCAAAGATTTGTCGATGCCTGTGGTAGGGTAAGTTCTCGCAAACCGCTGGTGCTTGTCAAGGCAGGACGCTCTTCAGCCGGTGCCCGAGCCGTAGCACTGCACACAGGGTCCCTCGCAGGATCGGATCGGGTTACCGGCGGTGTGCTCAGCCAGTTAGGCATTTTCAGGGCCTATGACGACGAGGAATTATTGGACGCGGTCCGTGTCCTCGCCCACGGAAAGCCGCTTGCCGGCCGACGGGCAGTAATTTTGACCGGGGGCGGCGGAATGGGAGTTATTACCGCGGACTATGTGGAGGCACAGGAAAAGGGCATTGCCGCCTCCCTGGCCACACTGGATCCAAACACAGAGGCCAGGCTGGCCAGGATAGCCCTTCCTTACGCTTCGGTTCGCAATCCCATTGACCTGACCCCCGTTGCCGGCAATGATATGTATGAGGCAGCACTGGAGATTCTCCAGGACGATCCGGGGGTTGACGTTATTATCGTCTGCCTTATGTATCACAATGCGAAGAAAGGCGACAAGTTCACAGAGAGGCTTTGTCACTGGGGTAAACAAGGGAAAAAGCCGCTTATTGCTGCGGCCATCGGTTCCGAGACTACCATCCGGGCCATTCGGCAGATGGAAGCTGCCGGAGTGCTCGCCCTTCCGTCCTTCCGTCGAGCAGTAAAGGCCGTGGACCTCCTCGCCCAACGAGCTGAGTTTCTTCGTCGAGAAAATTCGCCCGGGCAGAGTGTTTCGATGGTTTCGGTACCGGGCAAAGTTGACACGGAGCAGGCGTTTGTGCCCAAGCCCGGTATACCACTGGCTGAAGACGAGGTTAAGGCTGTGCTCCGCAAGCGCGGCATATGTACCCCGGATTCAATCGTGTTGCCTGGGGGAGAATTGCCCGCGGAGATACCCTTTCCGTTTCCCCATGTGATAAAGATAAGATCGAGTGACGTTCTCCACAAAACAGAACTGAAGGGGGTGGTACTTAATATTAAGAATCCGGAGACTTTAGAGAAGACCGTCAAGGAGATGCGTTCACGTTTTCCCGGCCAGGACTTGCTCATGGAACGAATGGAGCCTTCGGGAGTGGAGATTATCGTGGGACTTATTGAGGACGCCACATTCGGGTTGTCAATTATGTGCGGAATAGGGGGTATCCTGGCCGAACTATACCGGGACGTAACCTTCCGACGGGTACCCATCAATAGTCTTGATGCCGATAACATGCTGCGCGATTTAAAAGCACACGCTCTTTTTGAGGGATTCAGAGGGATAAGGGTGAGTCGCGAGGCAGTGATCGATTTACTTCTCAAAGTTTCCAGCCTAGGCCTTGACCTCCGTGGAAATATAGACCAGATGGATCTCAATCCGGTTATTGTGCGCGAGGATAAGGCCATAGTTGTTGATGCGAAGTTGATCTGGAAGGCCGAAATAACGGCGTAAGCAGTAGCGCCCCGGACAAAAAGGCAAGCTTAACTAAAATTCCGCAGGATACTGGAGGAATTAAATTGAGCGCTTATCTTGAAAAAATGTCGGAGAATATTTTAAGCACTGTTTTTGAAAACTTTGATCAAGAAAAACTGGAAAATGCAAAATATCGTCTTATCGATGTTTTAGGTTGTGTGATAAGTGGTGCAAACGCTGCCGGCAATTTAGCTCTAGTTGATCTGGTTAAGGCCTGGGGAGGCCGGGAAGAAGCAACAATTTTCGTTCATGGCGGCAAAGTGCCGGCACATAATGCTGCGCTGGTAAACAGTGTTATGGCCAGATCTTACGATTTTGAAGCAACCCAGGCGCGTGTTGATGGTGTTAATATCGCCTCCCATATTAGCGGGACAACGGTAACGACAGCTTTAACCCTGGGGGAAACTGTAGAGACAAACGGAAAAGAATTAATTACGGCTTTACTGGTCGGCGATGATATGGCCTGCAGAGTACTGGCTGCTTCCGGTTTTGGATTTACTTTGGGATGGGATAACGTGGGAACAGTAAATGCACTGGCCGCGACAGCAATCGCGGGACGGTTGTTGGGATTGACACAAAACCAACTGCAGAATGCTTTTGGCATTGTTTTAAATCAATTAGCCGGCAGTTTTTCGACAATATGGGATGGAGCCGGCGCTTTTAAACTCGTGCAGGGTCTCTCAGCCAGAAACGGTATTTTTTCAGCGGAGTTGGCCAAAGTCGGTTGGACCGGCCCCAAAGATGCTCTGCTCGGTAAATTCGGCTATTTTAATCTTTATACTGAAGGATGCAGTAATCCTGATATTCTCATAAAGGATCTGGGTAAAAGTTATCATACGGAAGTTACTTATAAACCATATCCCGGCTGTCGTGCCAATCATACTGCTGTGGATTGTGCCCTTAATTTCGTGGCAAAATACGATTTACAAATTGATGAAATAGAGCAGATAACACTTCAAGTCCCTGCCGCGGTCCGCGAAATGTTTGTGGGGCAACCTTTTATCATTCGTGATGTTCCCCAAATAGATGCAGGTTTTAGCCTTCGCTATTGTGTGGCAAATATCTTATTAAGAAAAAAAATAACTTTGGAACACTTCCAAGATGCTTTAATCAGAGATCCTCACATTAAAATTATTACTGATAAAATCGCCATTGAAGAATTAGATAATTTGGAAATTCAAACAAGGAAAGCCCTTTTAAAAGTAAAGATGAAGGATGGAAAAGAGTACTATGCGGATGCAGCCTTTCCTAAAGGCGATCCGGTGTTAAATCCTCTTTCCAAAGAGGAAGTAAAAGAAAAGTTTATGAACAATATAGCTTTTTCCCGAACAATAAATAAAGGGAATGCGGAAAAGATCCTAAATATTATTGAGAACCTTGAAAAAGCTGTTAACCTGGGTGAGTTAATAGGGCTGATGAAAATATCATAAACGACATTGATACATTTATTCTTAGGGATTAATTATCCTTAAATGTCATAACCTTTAGAAAATAAATTCTAACAGGAAAAATTTCGTTAGTTGGTTGAGGAAATTTAGAAGATTCAAACAAAACAAATGTGGTGTATTTCCTTTAAAAGAATAAAGGAGGTTTGAAAAATGAATATTAACACCGGTACCGCCATAAATCCAAGCATATCAAGCCGATTGGAGCGCCTGCCACATAAATCATACTTGATCAATATAAATATAGTATTGTTAACATCTGTCCTTGCTGCAACCTTTATCAATAATGGATTCCAATACATTATGCCGGGTTTGCAGGCTTATTTGGATATTCCCCCTGAAGTTTTAGGAACCCTGGCGTCACTAGCCTTTCTTGGCATGTTCTTTGGTGCCATGATAGGCGGACAATTGGCAGATAGAATTGGCAGGAAGCCGGTTATCATAGGATCTATGATTATCTGGGGAATTGCCGGTCTCATACTGCCGTATTCCAGTTCTGTATTGCAGGTTCAAGTGTGTCGTTTTTGTATTGGGTTTGGGTTAGGGGCGCATCTTCCGACGGCTGCTGTTTTGCTGAGTGAAATGGTCCCTTCGCGTTTACGCGGCAAGTACCTTGTAGGCAATATAGCAACTATGGCATTTGGAATGTCTTTGGTGGGATTTGCGACTTATTTTTTATTGCCTAAGTGGGGCTGGCAGGGTGCTGCCACATTAGATGCACTTTGTGCATTATGGGTTATTATCATCTGGAAAATATTGCCTGAATCTGCTCTCTGGTTGAATGCTGTAGGCAGGCATGCAGAAGCTGAAAAGATAATGGGAAAAATTGAGAACACCATACAAGAACGCACCGGGCAACTGTTGCCACAACCTGTAGAGGTTAATCCCGTTGGCGTTTCTGCCGAAAAGAGCGAAGAGAGCAAATCACTTTGGACTAAAGCTTACATGGGACTTGTGCTTTTGATGACAGTATACATGCTTTGCCAAATGATGGGTAATTATGGTATTAATATGTGGTTAAGTTCCATGCTAGTTGCGAAGGGCTTCGCTTTGAAAAAATCCGTACTCTATGTTGCCTTTCTTTCTCTTGGCGGTTTGCCGGCTTTATTCCTGGTGGGTTACCTGGTTGACAAGATTGGTAGGAGATTGGCTCTTGCAGTAATGGCTTTGTTGACTGCTATCTTTGCCTTTTTCTATGGCCAGGCAGCAACTTATGTCATGATTATTTTTACCGGTGCGCTTTATCAATTTATGCAGACCGGCTATAACATGTCCTCTATGGTGTTTACAACAGAAGTGTGGCCGACGAGCGTGAGGGGCATGGGTAAAGGATACGCCCAGGCGTGTGGCCGAATAGGAGCCTTTTTAGGACCTTTGGTTGCAGGATTTATCATGGCTTCCCAGTCCGGCCCTAATGGTGTAATACTCTTTGCTGTTATCGTTAATATTACTGCTGCAGTTATAGTCTATTTCTTTGCACCTGAGACAAAGGGTAAAGTATTCTAGATAATGTAAACTTTGCAGGGTATTTACATCAATATTTGTTCTGCGCTTAAGCTTATGAAAAAAGAATCCTGATGGTCTTGTATGACATCAGGATTCTTTTTTCCGGATTGAAACTCTCGCTAAGAGGCCGAATAGTCTTTTTTAACCATGAAACTGATTCGACAAAACCTCGTCTTAGTATTGGAGGAAGAGAGTGGAGGGGGAGAGAGAAAATGAATCAGAAGATTGCGGTATTTATTGTCGGTGCTATCGTTTTGTTGCTCGTCTTTACCGCTTTGGCGTTTCATTGCCGACAGCCAGAGAAATTTACAGATATTTATAATGTAGAGTCTTCTAAGGTAAAAACCCTCCTTATTCGTGATGGCAACACAGGAGAAGCGGCTTCCACAAGTGAGAGTGAAAAAATAACCGCTTTTTTAAAACTGATGGATAAATCATCCTTTCGCAAACAAAAAAATCCGCAAACCATGGGGTGGAGTTATTATGTGGATCTGTATGAAAACGAAGAAAAATATGTAAGGATAACATTTGGCGAAGGGGTAAGAGTTGAGGAGATTATTACCAGTGGGGGATATTACCGCGTTAATACTACTTCTTACTACAGTATTAGTGAAGATCTTACCGGGATGATAGAAAATTTTTACGGCTTACTGGCTGAAGAAGTGACCCGCACGGATAGTGGGAACTTCGCCGGTCAAATAGATGAGGATACAATACAGATTCGTATTAGCGGCGTACCCGATGGATACCCTCCGAGACTTTTTCAACTGTCGGAAAACTTACTGAAGAATTTTAACGAATTTAACCTGGAACAGGAAGATGAGATACTGTTCCAATATAGAGATAATCCCGGCGAAAAACCGGTTATTATTCATATAGAAAAATTAATCAATAATTAGGTGTTCAACCCAGGATCGTACTGGAAATGGAAAAACTGTTATCTGGAGCGATCTGCAAAAAGTGCAGTTTTGTTAATACGATAATAAGCCGGGTAAAAAAGTGGCGAGGGGTGCAAAGACGATTAATAGGGCTATGCAGAGCACCAATGCTCCCAGAAAAGGCCAGATACCCTTAAATATTGTCTCAAGAGGTACATCCGGGACTATTCCTTTAATAATATAAACATTCATCCCCACAGGTGGTGTTATAACGCCCATGGCTACCACCATGACAATAATTACCCCGAACCAGATAGGATCATAACCGAGGACATTTACAGCGACAGGGTAAAAAATAGGTATGGTTAAGAGGACGAGTGCCAAAGCATCGATAAAAAATCCCAGGATAAGGTAGACGGCCAAAATGATGGTCATAACGGCATAAGGAGGCAACGGCAGGTTTCCGGCCCAACTGGCCAATTCAAAAGGAATGCGGCTTACAGCCATTAATCTTCCGAATATGACAGCCCCTGCCACAAGCAGCATAATCATTGCTGTTGTTCTTGTTGATTCCGTTAATGCTTTCTTTAATCCTTCCAGAGTTAGTTTTTTTTCGATCAACGATAGAACTAGAATGCCAAAAGCACCAACCGCCCCTGCTTCTGTCGGTGTAAACCATCCTTTAAAAAGCCCGCCCAGCGATAAGGCAAATATTAATAATACTTCCCAGATTCCTCCATTCAGAGAACTGAACCTTTCTTGCCAGGAAAATTTCGGACCCGGGGGGGCAAGGGCGGGATTTTTCTTAGCCAGGATATATACTGTAGCCATATATAAAAACATCAGCAGCAGCCCTGGAATAATTCCGGCCAGGAACAGGCTGCCCACAGACTGCTCTGTTGCGATGCCGTAGACAATAAAAATAACGCTTGGCGGGATGAGGACACCTAGTGCCCCCCCCGCTGCAACACTTGCAGTGGATAAGCTGTCATCGTACTGATATTTTTTCATTTCAGGCATGGCAATAGCGCCGACAGTAGCAGCTGTTGCCGTATTGGAGCCGCATACGGCACCAAATATACCGCAAGTTACCTGAGTAGCGATGGATAGTCCGCCGGGCAAATGGCCGATTAATTTATAAGCAAAGTTGAAAAGCCGCGAACCTATGCCTGAATAATAAGCAATAAAACCCATGAAAACAAACATGGGGATCACGCTTAAAGTATACGAGGAAAAAGTGGAGTATATATCTTTCGATACAACTCGAAAAGCTGCTTCAGGTGTAACAATATAACTAAATCCCAGAAATCCCGCAACAGCCATCGCGAACGCTATCGGCATTTTAAGGCCCAGTAATATGAAAAAAAGTATAATTGCCAGTGAACCTGCAGTTATCTCATTCATTTGTTTTCACCTTTAGAGTTAATTTAATCATTCTGACTAATATTACCGCGCATAAGACTGCCAAACCCAAAGCTGCCACATAGATAAACGGATAAAAAGGAGTTTTGGTAGTGGGGGATACGATACCCGTCGATATCATACTCCTTGCGTAATTAGTAACGTGGAGCGAAGAAAGTGCTAAGAAAATTGCGGATAACAGATGTATAAAAAGATCTACCGGTATTTTTACTTTTTCGGGAAATTTGTCCATAATAAAGCCTACAGCGATATGACTATTTTGGAAGGCGCAATGGGCTATGGCCAGGCCGATAATTATTACTGTTATAAAACCCACATATTCATAGGTGCCGAGGATGGGGCTTCCCACGGTTACCCGTAGTATAATGTTAAATACGACCAAAAGCATGACAGCGATTATCGCCAGTCCGGCTATTTGATCCAGAAATTTTGTTGCTTGACCTAACAATTTTTCACATTTATCCATAACAGACTCTCCTTTCTTGCTTGAGTCGGAAAGATGGGGACGAAGCAGGGGGACGGTTCCATGCGTCTTCCCGAACGGTATTTTCAGGGTAGTTTTCCGGCCCGCCGGCCTTCCTGACTTCTGACCTCTGCATTTGAGGTAAGGGGACACACCTCATTTTCTTTGAGGTAAGGGGACACACCTCTTGCAGAGGAATGTCCCCAATGGAATGTCCACAATGAAATGATCCCAATGGGAATGTCCTTAATATCCTTAATGGAATGTTTCCCAATGGAATTCCCCTTAAGTATTCATTAATTGCACTATTCGTAAATCTCGTTATATTTATCTGAAAGTTCTTTTACAAGTTGCAGTGCTCCTGCACCATCAAGTCCTTTTGCTTCCATGTCTTTAATAAATTCGTCCTGGATAGGCTCGACTAGCTCTATCCACTTTGTCTTTTCTTCGTCGGAGAGTTCAATTATTTCCTGGTTGGTTTCTGTAACGGCAAATTCAATAGCAGACTCATTTTGCATATCCCAAAGTCCGATAGCAACTTCATCAAAAAAGTTTTCAGTCGCCTCCGTAATAGCTTCTTGCAGGTGCGGCGGTATGGAATTCCAGACATCCAGATTAACTGTTACAAAAAATAATGTGTTGTAAAGGAAAGGAGTCAGCGTGACATAATCTGTAACTTCTGCATGTCTCCAGCCCTCCAGAACTTCCAGAGGTGATAAATTCCCCTGAACTACTCCTTTGGATAATGCCTCATATGCTTCAGACTGAGGCATCGCGACAGGAGTAGCCCCGAGTGCTTCCAGAGTTTTTGCCGATAGTCCTGTTGCCCTGATTTCAAGATCTTGTATATCTTCCAGAGTCTTTACGGGAACTTTGGTAAAGAGATCCCCCGGGCCTGTGGTCAGAACCATCAATAGTTTAGTGTCTTGCACTTCAACAGGATCCAATGCTTTGATACCTTCCCAGGCCACTTTGCTTGCCGTTTTTGAATTGTTATAAACAACACCGGGAAGTTCAAAAACTTCCAGCAACGGAAAGCGTCCTCTTGTATAAGAGAAACAGGATAAACCAATATCCGCTATTCCGGTTTGAACTCCATCATAAATTTCTGCCGCGGTTAATAATGTTTCACCGGGGTAGCTAGTTATCTTAACCTGACCGTCCGTAACTTCGTCAATTAAAGCGGCCCAACCCTGAACGAGTGTTGTTTCGGCAGGATGTGTCGCCGGGAAAAAATGGGCCAGACGAAGATTTAGTGATATTCTTTCGACATTCTCCCCTGCAGGTTCTGTGTTGCCGGTAGCCTCCGGTTGAGAGCAACCTGCGAGGGTAGTGACAAGTAACATCAATAGTACAGATATAAAAACTAGAAAATTTAAATGCTTCCTCATTATTTCTCTTCCTCCTCTTACTAACTCTTTCATTCCGTCCGAAAATTAAAATGCATCTTCTTTACCTGCCGGGTTGCTTTTCACCTCCCGAAGCAATTTTTCGTTTACCCCATTTTTGTTTTCGCTGAAAACAGATTTATATATAAAAAGGCTTCCGTCCCTTAGGGACGGAAGCCTTGGCTTCACGCGGTACCACCCTGATTGAGCACATAGTGCCCCTCTCATTAAAAGGTACGGACCGGAACTCTCCTATCCCATACCCTTAACAACAGAGCAATACTGCTTCTGTGGTGTCAGGTACGGACTGCAAATATTTCCAGCCTTATACCCCCTTCCTTGTAACGGTGGAAGTTTCCGTCAAAGCCTACTGACCAGCCTCGAAAGCTCTGGCTTTCGGTTTGCTTTTCAAGAGTGTATTTCAGCAATTTAAGGTACCGGGTTGCACCACCCCCCGGCTCTCTGAGAACCGTCGATTGCCTACTTCTCTCCATCATCAGATTTACATAATAGAAAGATAAATTGTTTACTAAAATAAACTAAATTTGTCCTTAATTTTAGCACAGGATATTAAATTCGTCAATTAAAAATTTCAGCTCTTATCCCCGGAGTAATAAGTAGAAAATGATGATATTGACCGCAATTAGTAAAGGGATTCCATGAGTAAAAAGATAATGCTTTGTTTTATGGTGGAATACTTTCATGCCCAGAAAAATACCTATTGCTCCTCCTGCCAGGGCTAGAATAAAAAATTTCCTTTCAGGTACTCTCCATTGATGTTTTATCGCTTTTTTTTTGTCAAAGCGAACAATAAAAAAACTATAAATGTTTAAGGCCGGCAATAAAATGGCCAATACCGTGTTAAGTGCGTTTAGTTGAGTAAAGTGCTCCAGGACGTTGTCTCCTTTCGAGTTTTATGGAAATTCATGAACTACGTTTATTTCAGTTATCCGGCCGTCTGCTACGGCAAAGTCGATAAAAGTATAGGGATTATCTCCTTCATAAAATCTATAGGTGCCGTTTTGAGGGTCATCTTTTCCATCAGGTACTTGGGAGATTTCCGGATATGTTTCTTGTAAAAATTCCAGGTTGTCTCCCACTTTAATTCCCCGTTTTGTTAAGTACCGGTTTTCGGTTAGCTTCATCATGATGATGTAAAAGTCGGTCCCATTTTCCCGGGGTGAAAAGAGCTTCAGTTCCAGCCCGTCATAAGTAAGTTCACGGATAAATGAGCCTGTAAATGTATCGGCACCGGGACCCAGTTGCTCCGTTTTTTCTGCAAGTGGTGCGCCGAGCAGTTCCGAGAGTTCGATTTCATTATCCCAATTAAAAAGGTCTACTTCTTTTCCCTCAAAATGGATGGAAAATTCATCTGAAAATTCAGCGGGGGCCTCATTTTCTTCCAATATCACTTCCGCTTCCGAAACATTTTCTAGCGCCATATCATCCTGTGAATTTGCTGTGGGGATTTCACAGGGTTTGTCACCGGACAACGTCTTATCCCCGGAGGGAGAACACCCTGCCGCGCATACCGCCGCAAAAAAAACTGCAATGAACATTAATAAAAATTTTTTCATCAGTTATCCTCTTTTCATCAGAAAATCGAAATATATAATGTAGACTTAATTTCTAAGCCTTTAGTTCCTTCCCATGAGTTTTATTTTATACTATTTTCCTCTTTAGTATTTAGTCTGAGTAGAGAGTTGAATTAGAGGCTAAATCAAAGTCTTCGCGGTGCTTCCTGAAAAGGGGTCTTATGCCACGATTATGTAGATGCAAACTAATGCTGACAACATGCTAAATTTTGGGTATAATATTAAAAAAAAATTAATTAAGATATTTCCAGGTTACTTATGTAAAATGTTAAAAGGGAGAAAAAATTAATGAAAATTGCCAGTGGAATAGAAATGCTTGAAATATCCAGCATTGTAATGGGAAAATCGAGTATTATTAATCCAACGTTGCTCTGTGATAACGATACAGTAATTTTGGTCGATACTGGAAACCCGGGGCAATTACCTCAAATCCGCGAGGCAATTGAGCAGACAGGTGTGGCGTTTGATAGACTAAACATGGTGATTGTTACTCATCATGATATTGACCATATTGGATGCCTTTCGAGTATTCGAAAAGAATTACCTGATAGTATCAAAGTACTTGCCCATAAAGAAGAAAAAGCATATATTCAGGGTGAAAAAAGACCGATAAAGCTAACTCTATTCGAAAACAACCGGAACTCAATGCCGGAGGAGATGAAAGCAATATATGAAAAAGTAAAAGCCGGTTATCGGAACTGTAGATCCAATGTAGATAAAACGCTGGCTGATGGTGAGGAATTACCATACTGCGGCGGAATCAATGTCATTCATACTCCCGGTCATACTCTAGGGCACATTTGCTTATATTTGCAGAAGTTTAAAACACTCATAGCAGGGGACGCTTTGTTTGTTGAAAGCGGGATGCTTGTCAAACCTCCTTCATTCATTAATTTTGATATGGACTTATGCATAAAATCCCTAAAAAAGCTAACAGAATATAATATTGAAACAGTCGTTTGCTATCATGGGGGTCTATATAAAAATAATTCCAACCAGCGCATTGCAGCATTGGCGAATGAATAATAACAACATAATATATTAAAAAGAGCCACTTCTCGAGTAGAAAATTGAATTAAATTACCGGTTGCCTGTAACATTGGCATATTGCTATTTTTCGAAAGAGGCTAAACCACCTGTGCAGAGGATAGGTGGTTATTTCTGTTATATCCAACAAAAATATCTAAATATGGCAGGAAAAAAAGAAATAAACGTTGAAAAGTATAATAGAAAAAGACAATAAATGTTAAACTCGAAAATATGGGTCTTTTTAAAAAATCTTACGATTATTTTGGTGAGCAATACAAATATTCAATACCGGAGCAAATATGATTAATTTAGAGAATTTGTCAGTATCCATTATTAAAAAAATGTTTAGAGGTCAGGACATAGAGCAAGAAAGAAAAAAAGAAATGGCCTATGGCTTAAGCGTTCTTTTAGGCCTTTTAATTGAATTCAGTGTTTGTGTAGGAATTTCTTTGTTTCTACAGACAACAAAATTTTTAATACCCATTATGCTTTCAGCTTTATTTTTAAGAATGTTTAATTGAATTTATCAATATCAGTATTTTAGTAATTTTGGGTGTTAATCCTCAAAATTTGGAAGATGATATAGCCCTACAGATTTTTGCTTTTTTACCGCAGGTATTGCTAATGCTTATCTTGTCTTGTTATATCCGGAAAAAAGAGATGACTCTTTTTGGCAACAAGAAAGGTGAAAAACTATGAAGACATCCTACTATAGTGCAATACTAATCAGTGCTCTTCAAATGGTACTGCTGGCTATATTTTTAAACCAGCAGTTAATGCAAAAATACAATTACCTACAATTTCCAAATAATGATATTGTTAATTTAGGTATCGGCTTTTTTGTATTTGGGCTTAACATACTGGTTATCATTGTTATCCGCAATCTTAATAAGACTAATCAAGAAATGGAAAGGCTCCGGATTAATGAATTAAAATTTCAGCATATAACTGAGCAGAATCTTATTTATCGTCAACATCATCATGACTTTAAAAAACATTTGCTTATATCGGAAACATATTTAAAAAAACACGATCTGGAAAAGTTGAAAAAATATCTTGCTACTTTTAGCGATAAACTTGATGAAGGGATATTTCACATAAATACAGGATTAGAAGAATTGGACGCTTTATTTAATGTAAAGCTTAGTCATGCCTTAACAAAGAACATAAAAGTTAAATTCCATTGCATGGCGAAACTTGAACAGCACAAAGAGAATATTCTAGAACTGGTGATTATTTTGGGCAACCTCCTTGATAATGCCATAGAAGCTTGCGCTTCACTGGAAGAAAATATTGAGAGAAAATTGGAAGTTGAGCTTCGGGAAGACCTGTTTGGCACTGTCATTACTATGACAAATACTTATAATGGCATCATAATAGACGAAGAAAAACTGTTCACTCCAGGCTTTTCAAGCAAAAAGGGGAAGCAAGGGCAGAGGGGGCAGGGCCTTCCTATTGTCTACAAAACCATAAAAAAATTAGGTGGAAAACTTACAGTACAGCAAGATGCGGCTTGGTTTAAAGTAACTGCTGAAATAAAAAAATAATAGTGTAAAACATAAATGTTAATAAATGGATATATTCGTCCTTAATTTTGCTATTTTCGTCCAATATTTTCATCTCCCTTTTTTTTTTTGTTATAATCCAAAAAAAGAAAAAAAAGGAGGTGTTTTGAAAGTGGCAAAAAGCAAATTACTGTCAATCTTTGGTGCGTTACTGCTATTTGTTGGTTCAGTGTCAGCTATCACACCTTGTTGCGCAGGTTGGTTTTACGAGCCGAAAAAGAGGGATTGAAATTAACAAATTAGTCACACGGTGTGCAGTTAGTTTAAAGTCTTAGCAGTTGGTCGATCATTACAGAAATGCTTCAAATATCTGGTATAGGATGTCTAAAGAACGGATCTTTAATCAAGATTATATTTTGGTCGTTAACGAATTATGGTAATAACATCTTATGTAAAAATTTTTGATTATATGAAGAGCATATTGGAAGTCCGATATGTTTTCTATTGGACAGAAAGCAGGATAAATATTATTATATTTGGGAGGAATTAGTAATGAAAAAGAAAAAAATATCGGCCATATTTATTGTTCCACTTTTATTATTAACCATTTTCCAAATTACTACTTTTGCCGCAACTCTTTATGATACTTCTTCTTGTTCCTGGACTTCAGAAAATGCAAGTTATGGACCTGATGACGGTTGGTTTGCAGTATACTCGTATGATGACTCAGGTGATGATTATTGCAAATGTAAAACTCAAGTAGTATATAACTCGTCAAACGTAAGTGCGATAAGAGATTATTACGATGACGATAATGAATATCCGGGTTTGGATATAACAAATATGGACGATAATTTTGATGCCTATTCTTATACTTCAACTTTACCAGATCCGTATTTTGATGTAGATAATGACTTTCCATATAGTAATGGTAATGAAGAATCAGAAGTTACATGTGAATCACCTTATAGTATTTCTTCTGATACTGAATATAATTTTATTGTATATTTTGATGAAATGTATCAGGAGGATACAGCTACTTTTCAGCTTAACACTTCTGAGAGTTACTGGAGTGGATTCTGGGGTGAATACCAAACAGACTGGCATAGTCAACTAGGATCTGATCGAACGGTAGATATGCCTTAACGATTTATCTTTTTACATCATAGGAAAAAACGGAGGGAAATATAATGTATAAAAAAAATTTGGTAATTCTTGGCGGGACTATTTTAGTAGGCTTGTTACTATTTATTTCCATGGTTTTAAACACTAGTGAAGCTATTGCTAGTAAAAACATAAAATTAGATGAAAAAGTAAAATATACTTTAATAAAAGAAAAGGCTGTACAAAATGGTTCCAAAATATCAATGCTGCATAAATTTGAAAATGAAGCAGAAATAAAAGATTTTGTAGCGCTAGCTAACGACAAGCTAACTGAACTGTCAGAAGAAAAGAACTTTGATAAACCTTTTATTGCTACAATAACACTTAAAAAACCCCTATCATTACAAGAGTTCGAAAATCTTGTTTTTAAATATGAAATAGATATCTGCGACTACAAAATACGAGCATTTGAAGAAGATGGAACCCGGGTAACGATTTGCTCTAAACCTAAGAATGATTCATTGTTTAATAAGGACATAATTTTTGATGCTGACGAGCAATATACTGTGGCTGGGGTTATTGCCTTTACATGCAATGTAGATGAAAATAATTTAGATAAAATAGTAGAAATGAAAAATGATAATAATAATGTTTATATCATAGATGTTGATAGCTATTTCGTTGGGAATGATGTGAAGGAACAAACTGGGAAAAATATTGGGAAAGTAAAGGCAAATGATATCTATTGGTACTTAGAAGACTATAATTTAACCGATCAATAAGTTTTTAAAAAAAAGTGAATAATGAAATGCACCCTCAGAGCCATGAGAGGATCCATAGGGACGGGAGGCCGTGGAAACATAAATTAATTATTTATCATACGAGGCTCACTCCCCTGACTTCTCTATCATTTTCAAAAAATAAAAAGCTAAGGGCGGTACTTTAAACCAGTACCGCTTCTCTTTATTTCTTTAATCTCCTTCTTGGATCCATCTTACATTCAACAACCAAAATATTTCCAAATGCAATATTTAAAATAGGGCTTCCTGCACAGCCCATTTTTTTGAAAAACTAAGCTGCAACGACCAAAAAACGGCCTGCCAGCAGCAAAAATGTTGTTCTGTAAGCTCGGAAAACGCTCTTTGAAAAGAAGACAAAAAGACCCCTGTACAGATGGGCCAGGTTCATCACTATCAGGTTCATGATGATTACCGTTTCGCTGGTCTCTTGCAGCTTTGCCTTGATCAGGTTTAGCCCGCATCTTCGTTTTCCTTCACCAAACTTTCCTTCACTGCAGTTACGGTCCAGGGCGTCCTGGTAGGCCTGTTTTTTGGCCTCCTTGTCCGGTTCTTTAGCTGGCCGGCCAAGTTTCGGGCCGCTTATGCGGATGCCTCTTTCGGTGCAATAAAGGATGTTACCACGGGTGCGGTAAATCTTATCCACATGGACCGATTCCGGGTAGAAGCCATGACGGAGCCTGTATCTTTCAACCGCTTCAATGAGGGTCATCCCTTCGTTGAAGTTATCCCAGGAGAGTTTCTCCAGATAGGCGAAACCTTAGATGCTGACCGCCAGCTAGGCCCCGAACTCCACGTTTGCCCTGGCTTTGCCCCGTACTATTGGCCGGACGTGGGGCTGGCTGATACTAACGATACGGTCTTCGACGCTATGGGTTTTATGATCATACATGTGTTTTTGCTGACGGTAAAGTTTCTTGATGGTCATAAGCTCCAAAGTCTGACGCAGGTCAGTGGGCTTTCCATGTAGTATTCTTTCAGCTTCTCAATATTTTTAAGGTTGCGACGCACATAGCCAAGTTGTTTCCGCAGCGCCCGGCGCAGTTGTTTCTTCCGCGGTTGGCGCATTTTGGCCGTGCTCGCAGATATTTTCGTTAATTGTGTTGAGCTTCTCTGCGCTAAAGCGCTTGCGGAAGCGTACCATAAGTGACGGGTTGAAGGGCTTTTCGTTTGTGTATTCTTTGTAGCCAAGAAAGTACTGCAGATACGGATTCTCCCGGATCTATTCGACCGTTTCTTCATCGGTCAGGCCCAATGTTTCTTTGATTACCAGTGCGCCAAAGGCTACTCTTGCCGTTTAGCCACATTACTTGTGCCGCTGGGGAAAAGATCTGCGTAGCCGCCTTCAATCTCGTCCCAAGGTATCAAGCTGGATTTGATTACCCAAAGGTTATCGGCTGCCAGAGCACCACCGAATGGTAATATGAAGTCATTTATGGTCTGCTGATTGTCTTTTTTTCGATACATTTGTACTACCTCAAGTGCAAGGGTTTTTAAGATCTGTGATAGTTTTCCTTGCACTAATTATAGCATGAAAATGGGCTTAAATCCAGTGTTTATCGGGATCCGTGGGCTGTTAAGGAAGCCCTAAATAAACTTTAATTGGAGTTTAAAAATGAATCCATTACTTAAATTCTCAGTTATTACCATTTTGTTCTATGCCGGCACATATATATACCTTAAAAGAAAGTTTAATATAAAAACTTGCGGTTTTTATACTCGCACTAATAAAATTTATAAATATGGTGAAACATTTCTCTTAATATTAATTTTGATAGTAGGGGGTATAGCTCTATTTAGATATAGTGTACCAATAGAACCGCCCTATTGGTACACTATACCATTTATGCTAATATGCATTTTTAGAGCGTTTATGGAATGGAAGTTTGATAAAGATGCAAAAAAATATATTTTATCATTACTCGAATTTGCGTTCCTATTAATTCTTCTATTTGGGTTAATTCACCTTTATAGCCCCTGACCTGGGTATTGCAGGATCCGGGGCAGGATCCAAGGGGACCAGGATCCAAGGGGACGGTTCTTGCGGTTGCTCAAAATAGCAAAAAGTGTTATATTAAATAATGGGTGATCACAACAATGCCAAGAGCAGCCAGGGAGAAGAGCAAGACAGGGATTTATCATATTATTTTACGAGGTATTAACAGACAAGCGATATTTGAGGATAAGGAAGACTCTGCCAAATTATTGCGTACTTTAAAAGAATATCAAAAAATAAGTGAATATAAGTTATATGCCTACTGTTTGATGGGCAATCATATCCATCTGCTGCTTAAGGAAGAAAAGGAAGAAAAGGAAGAATTAGGAGTAGCAATGAGGCGTATCGGAGCTATCTATGTATATTGGTATAACTGGAAATATGAACGCTGTAGCCATCTATTTCAGGACCGATATAAAAGTGAAACCGTTGAAGACGATAAATACTTTTTGACAGTTCTGAGGTATATTCATCAAAACCCATTAAAAGCCGGATTAGTTAAAAATATTGCGGACTATAAATGGAGTAGTTACGGTGAGTATATTGGGGAACAAAAAATTATAGACGCTAATTTTGTCTTGGGCTTATTCAGTGATGACAGAGAAAAAGCAATTGATGGATTTAAGAGATTTCATGATATAATTGGTTGTGATTTTTGTCTGGAAACAGATGAAAAGAAAAAGATTAGAGACGATGAAGCAAAAGAAATGATTAAAAGAATATGTAATGTATCCAGCTGTACAAAAGTTCAATTGTTTGAACCGGATAACAGAAACCGATATTTGAAAGTGCTCAAAGAAGAAGGATTATCTACAAGGCAAATAGCGAGACTAACGGGGATTAGCAGGGGTATTATAATAAAAGCGTGATACCCGTCAGGATAATTAATCTTAGTAAAGATAGATAACATATTATCCATAGGATTTCTTCTTTCTGTTTACTATTCTTAAATTTGAATACAAACATGTTAACCGCAAGAACCGTCCCCCTGGTCTAGTCCCCCTGGTCTACCCCAATAAATTGTTGCGCAGTTGCCCGCAAGCGGCGTCAATATCAGCCCCAAGCCTGCGGCGTACGGTGACATTAATCATTTTTTTCTTCAGTATGCCGGCAAATTCATTGACGACATTTCGCGGGCTTGGCTTTAAGCCCAGCTCCGGTACAGCATTGAAAGGGATTAAATTAACATGAGCAAGCCTGTTCATTAACAAGGCTGCCAGCTGCATGGCATGTTCCGCCTGGTCATTGAGATTTTGCAGGAGGATATATTCATAGGTTACCCGCCGCCCGGTCTTTTTGGCGTATTCATCACAGGCCGGTAACAGCTGCTCCAGCGGGTAAGCCCGGTTTACCGGCATTAACCGGTCACGCAAGGCATTGTTGGGCGCATTTAACGATACGGCCAGGTTCAGGGGCCGGCCAAGGCCGGCCAAACTTAAAATCTTTGGCGCCAAACCCGATGTGGATAACGTCACATGACGCAAACTCATTCCCAACCTTTCCCGGTCCTGCACCGCACCGAGAAATTCTACAATAGCCTCATAGTTGTCCAGCGGTTCACCGGAACCCATGAGCACAAAACTTTTTAGCTCCCGGCCGCACTGTAGCAACCGGTTTTTAACCAGTAGAACCTGGGCCATAATTTCCGCTGCCGACAGGTTGCGGATAAAGCCCGGCATCCCCGAAGCGCAAAATACGCAACCCATCTTGCAGCCAACCTGCGTAGAGATACAGGCGCTGGTGCCGATATCGTAAGGCAGAATCACCGTCTCTACTGCCTGCCCGTCTGCAAGAGCGACCAAATATTTTTCAGTCTTATCTGTAGAGGTCTGTTTCCTAGATGGATGCAGTAAACCGGTATCTGCCGATTCACTTAATATTTTGCGCAAAGCTTTGGGTAGATCGGTCATCTCTTCCCACGATTGCGCTCCCTTGTGATAAAGCCAGGCCAGAATTTGCTCGGCCCGGTACGGCTTTTCACCCATTTGTTCCAGAAACGAACGTAAACCCTCCGTTGACAGCGCGAGAATATTTATTTTACTCATTGAAACACGCCCTTTTATCTCATATCTACTTTACTTTAACCATAAACCGGATTATTTAAAACAGAAGGGTAAAACACAAATCCCGACCACGAGTCAAAATCATAGTAATAATGTACTAGCCTCTAAAAGAGAGTTTACCAGTGCGGCTTTTAACGGCTTTAGCCTGGTGTAGCTCTGGTGCCCATTTGCAATTAGTAAACAATCACATCCTAATGCCGCTGCCGCCTCAAAATCATGAGCCGTATCCCCGATGAAGATCACTTCATCTACTTTTATTTCCAGGATTGACAGGCATTGTTTTCCAGCTTCGATCTTACTATGGGCATAATGATTACTTAAACCGTTTACAGCCTTAAAATACCTGCCGATTCCAAAGGTATCAATCATTTCGGTCAACTTATCTTGTGCAGAGGCCGATAAAATAGATTGGGTTATGCCCAGACAATTAACTTTTTCCAGGATTCCCTCAACCTCCGGGAATAGTTTATAACAATACTTATTGGAGTAAATTTCGGCGGTAAATTCGTCCGCAAGTTTCTCAAAAGGTTCGACCAGAAAATCAAAACCGAGCCGGGCGTAGTAATCTTTAACAGGAAATGTAAAGATATGTTTGTATAATTCCCTGTTAATAAGGGGAAGCCCCCGCCTTCTTAATAGGTTATTCATGGCATCAATTACTATATCCACATCGTCCAGTAAAGTGCCGTTCCAATCCCAGATTATATGTTTATATTTCTTTCTGCTCATTGTCTTTACCTTTCCAATGTTAATCATTAAATTCTAGTATTTGCATAAGAACTGCTCCAGTTAAGGCTGTTTTCGTAATCAGGATTTCCCCGTAAAGGTTGTGCGGTATTAAGCATGCTGACTTCTGAATGCCTGAGCAGTAACATTTTGTTATATTTCAACACAGGCAATTACCGATCCTGTTAAGATAAGATAGGAATTTGCTTTTCTGATGGTTAAACACTATCAGGAATTTTAAGTAGATTATATATATTTAGATGACTAATACTACGGTGAAAAATAATTAGCCATGTCTATTTTAAAGGATGGAGAACCGTGAAGCGGTGCTGTGGTTTTTTCCCCCGGGGTATTCCCCGGGCATTATTTTTTGGGGTATGCTAAACTTGCGCATGTCGTTGACACAAAAAGCGCTTATGTGGTACATTCAGTGCAGGAAATAGGAGGTTGGGATAAATGGGAGATAATTTAACGAGAAAAATACTGGCTGCGCACCTCGTTGCCGGTGAGATGGTTGCCGGAAGCGAGATCGCCGTCAGGATTGACCAAACGCTGACGCAGGATGCTACCGGAACGATGGCATACCTGCAATTTGAAGCAATGGGTGTTCCCCGTGTTAAAACGGAGCTTTCCGTTTCGTACATTGACCACAACACATTGCAGACAGGCTTTGAAAACGCCGATGATCATCGCTTTTTGCAGACTGTTGCGGCCAAACATGGTATTTATTTTTCCCGTCCCGGTAATGGTATCTGCCATCAAGTACATCTGGAACGTTTTGGCGTGCCCGGTAAAACACTCCTTGGTTCGGACAGTCATACACCCACTGGTGGCGGTATTGGTATGCTGGCTATTGGAGCCGGTGGCCTGGATGTGGCTGTGGCGATGGGTGGGGGGCCTTTTTACCTGACTATGCCGAAGGTTGTCAAAGTTGAGCTTATCAATAACTTGCAACCGTGGGTATCGGCCAAAGATGTTATCTTGGAAGTACTGCGCCGTTTAAGTGTTAAAGGCGGTGTAGGTAAAGTAATCGAATATACCGGGCCCGGTGTGGCCGGCCTTTCTGTGCCGGAGCGTGCCACAATCACAAATATGGGCGCTGAGCTAGGAGCAACTACTTCAATTTTTCCCAGTGATGCTGTAACAAAAGATTTCCTGGCTGCTCAGGGCAGAGCCGGACAGTGGGTGGAATTGTTTCCTGATGAAGATGCTGTTTACGATGAGGAGTTGGTTATTGATCTGACAGCCCTTGAACCTATGGCGGCATGCCCTCATAGTCCGGATGCTGTTAAAACTATTCAACAAATTGGTGAAATTGTTGTAAATCAGGTAGCTATCGGCAGCTGTACAAATTCTTCCTATGCAGACTTAATGCAGGTTGCTCGTATTATGCAGGGAAAGAAAGTTCATGATCATGTGAGCTTAGTTATTTCTCCAGGTTCCAGGCAGGTTTTTGAAATGTTGGCCAGAAACGGTGCCTTAGCCGACCTGATTGCCTCAGGTGCACGTATCCTGGAGTCTACCTGCGGGCCGTGTATCGGCATGGGGCAATCGCCTCCGTCGGGTGCCGTTTCAGTAAGAACCTTTAACCGTAACTTCCCCGGCCGTTCCGGTACTGCTGACGCAGGAGTTTATCTGGCCGGCCCTGAAGTGGCTGCAGCAACAGCTCTAACCGGTAAGCTTGCCGATCCCAGGAAGCTGGGTGAATATAAAAAGATTGAGCTGCCTAAAGAGTTTTTAATCGACGATAAGATGATCATCGCTCCTGCTGAGGACACGGAGACTGTAGATGTTCTGCGGGGTCCTAATATTAAAGCACTGCCGGTAAACAGTGAGCTGCCCGATGGGCTGACTGTCCAAGTGCTCCTGAAGGTGGAAGATAATATTACAACAGACCATATCATGCCGGCAGGTGCGAAAGTATTGCCCCTGCGTTCAAACATTCCTGCGATCAGCGAATATGTGTTTTCTGCAGTTGATCCTGATTTCGCCGACCGGGCCAAAAGGGCTGAACGGGGAATAGTGGTCGGCGGCCATAACTACGGTCAGGGTTCCAGCCGAGAGCATGCCGCGCTTGCCCCAATGTATCTGGGCATTAAAGCGGTACTTGCCAAATCATTTGCCCGTATCCATCGTGCCAACCTGATCAACTTCGGTATCCTGCCGTTAACCTTTATGGAAGAAGCTGAATACAACGGCATTGAACAGGATGATTTATTGGAAATAAAGTCACTTCGTAGCCAACTGCAGGCAGGAGATCGGCTTACAGTTACAAACCTGCGTACAGGAGATTCTTTTACAGTCAGCCACGGCCTTACCTCACGTCAAACAGCTATTATCCTTGACGGCGGCCTTCTGAACTATACCAAAAAACAAAACTTGTAATAAGCTTAGCTATATTTTTACTTTATAATAAATTGTCTTATTAATACTTAATTATGAATTGTATAATAAGTGACGAAACTAAGCCCATCTTTTTTGACAGAGATATGATGTTATGATACAATTTTTTCTGGACAAACAGTTTGCTTAAAGTAAAGTAGCTTGCAGCAGTAAGCCCGGTTGTGAGTTGTTATACGTCCTGATTTGGGGGTGGATAACAGTAAACTTCCGTCAATGTGTGGAAACTGCAAGGCGAAAAACTGTAAGAGAACTGGGGCTTCTACTGGTTCAAGCGGGCCAGTTGTAGGCTACAAGTCATTGTGGCTTAGGGCGAGTCGAAAGGCGAAGCTCAGGCACTCTAACCTCTTGTTTGGTTAGGGTGCCTTATTTTTTTGGGAGAGGGAGGTGCATGGGTGTCCAAAATCGAGGTTAGAAATCTATTTAAGATTTTCGGTCCCGAGTCCGGCAAAGCGATGGAGAAATTGAAAGCCGGTATGACCAAAGATGATTTGCTGCAGAAATTTGGTCATACCGTGGGTATTGATGATGTCTCATTTGAGGTGGAGCAGGGTGAAATATTTGTGGTTATGGGTCTTTCCGGAAGTGGTAAATCCACGCTGGTACGCTGTTTGAACCGCTTGATAGAGCCAACGGCCGGTGAGGTCTTCATTGACGGGGAGGTTGTTACCGGCTTATCTCCCGACAAATTGCGCGCGGTCAGGCAAAAAAAGATGGCTATGGTTTTTCAGCGTTTTGCCCTTTTCCCCCACCGTACCATTCTGCAAAATGTTGCTTACGGGCTGGAGATACAGGGTGTAAACAAGCAGACACGTGAGGAGAAGGCCATGGAAATGCTCTCTACTGTCGGGTTGAAAGACTGGGGTGCAGTATATCCCGATCAGCTCAGCGGCGGGATGCAGCAAAGGGTTGGTTTGGCCCGGGCATTGGCTGTTGATCCGGATATCCTATTGATGGACGAGCCTTTCAGTGCGCTGGACCCGCTGATCCGCAAGGAGATGCAGGAAGAGCTGATGGAACTGCAGTCCAATATGCAAAAGACGATTATTTTTATTACTCATGACCTGGATGAAGCCCTCAAACTCGGCGATCGCATAGCAATTATGAAAGACGGTCAGATTGTCCAGCTCGGCACCCCAGAGGAGATTTTAACCAATCCTTCCACAGAATACGTGGCAAACTTTGTGACCGATGTGGACCGCTCCCGGGTATTAAAGGCGGAGAACGTTATGATACGTCCCAGAGCTCTCGTCAAGGCCTCGGACGGGCCGCGTCTGGCGCTGCGCAAGATGAAAGAAGAAGAGTTGTCCAGTATTTTCGTCGTTGGTGAGGGCCGGACGCTGCGGGGTATCGTCTTCGTTGACCGGGCTCTTGAAGCCGTGGAGAAGAAGGAAAAAGATCTGAAAAATATTATTGATGAGGATATTCCGGTAACATCACCGGATGTTACTTTACTGGATCTGATTCCCATGGCAGTCACAGCCAGGGTGCCGATTGCCGTTACTGATGATAAAAGGAAATTGCTGGGCATTATTGTCCGCGTTTCCGTTTTAGCCGGTTTAATCGCTAAGGGAGATGAGAACAACGATGTATCGTATACCGATTAATGAGTGGGCAGATTTTGCCGTTATGTTTTTGCGCACTAATTTCCGTCCTTTTTTTCGCTGGATTAGCGGAATTATCGAGAGTTTTGTCGGCAATTTTGAAACGTTATTAATAGTTATCCCTATTTTATTGTTTCTTGTTCTTGTGGTGGCTCTGGCCTGGAAATTTTCCGGACGGGGTTTAGCCCTTTTTACCATCGTTGGCGTCTCTCTCATGCTCAGTATGGGACTGTGGGAGCAAACGATGCGCACTCTGGCCTTAATTCTTACAGCAACATTTATTTCTCTGCTGATAGGGATTCCCCTGGGTATCCTGGCATCACGAAGCGATCTGGCCTGGAAGATACTGCGCCCTGTCCTTGATTTAATGCAGACAATGCCCATTTTTGTCTATCTTTTACCTGCAGTAATGTTTTTTGGTATCGGCCTGGTTCCGGCAGTGATTGCCACAATTGTCTTCGCTGCGCCTCCCGCGATCCGTTTGACAAACCTGGGTATCCGTCAGGTTCCTCAAGAAGTGATGGAGGCAGCTTCAGCATTTGGTTCCACACCGATGCAAATTCTCACCAAGGTGCAGCTTCCGCTCGCTCTGCCGTCGATTATGGCCGGTGTAAACCAGTGTATTATGCTTTCCCTGTCTATGGTAGTGATCTCCGCCATGATTGGAGCAGGTGGTTTGGGTGGAGTTGTTTACCGTGCTATTACACGGCTGGAGATTGGTTCGGGTTTTGAAGGGGGGTTGGGAGTTGTCATCATTGCTATAATCCTGGACCGTATTACCCAGTCTTTCGGTAAAGAGACTGCGGAAAGAAAGCAAAGCTAACCAACAAAGAGGAGGTTTTATGTAATGTCGGTGAAAGGGAAAAAAATAGCGGTAGTAGTGACATTAATGTTATTATTTAGTTTGGGTTTAATGTTTGGGGGTTGTACCCCTGCCGAAGGGCCTGCAGACAATCCGGCAGATAATTCGGCAGACACTCCGGATGAAAATTCCGGAATTTCGGAGGAATCTTCCGGTGAAAAAGGAAAAATTAAAATCGGTTACGTGATGTGGGCCTGCGCGGAAGCTTCAACTCATATTGCCCAGGCGGTGGTTATGGATTACCTGGGGTACGATGCCGAGGCAATTTCTCTGGAGGTCGGAGGAATGTATTCGGGAATTGCCAATGGTGATCTGGATTTTCAGACAACTGCATGGTTGCCGATAACCCATAAGGAGTATATGGATACTTATGGTGACGAATTAGTTGACTATGGTGTGCTTTATGAAGGTGCCCGTATCGGGCTTGTCGTCCCCACTTATGTGGACATTGATTCCATAGAAGAGATGAACGAGTATGCGGATAAATTTGACGGGCGCATTACCGGTATCGACGGAGGCGCGGGGATTATGATGGCGACGGAAAAAGCAATCGATGAGTATGGACTTAACTTCGACCTGTTGGAGAGCAGCGATGTGGCTATGACTGCCGCGCTGGCCGATGCCGTTATGGAAGAAGAGTGGATCGTTGTTACCGGGTGGACACCGCACTGGAAATTTGCCCGCTATGACCTCAAATTTCTTGAAGACCCTAAAAAGATATACGGGGATGTCGAAAACATTCATGTCCTCGGACGCCAGGGCCTTGATGAGGATGCTCCGGAAGTGGCTAGCTTTTTAGAGAACTTCTATCTGGAGCCTGAGCAACTGGGCGAGGTAATTGGGATTATTGCGGACGGGGAAGAGCCTCTTGCAGCAGCACGGCAGTGGATAGCGGCCAATGAGGATGTTGTTGAAGGATGGCTTCAGTAAATAGGCAAGAAAAAATACTGCGAGTTTGATTGAACGTTACCGTAACCTGCTGACAGGGTTACGGTATTTTTTTGTTTTTTTAAATTTGTCTGTCCAACAAGTATCTTCCTAAGGGAAATTCATGGTATATTAAAATATCAGAAACAAAGTGACAGGGGGTTAATGAAGTATGGCACTGGACTGCCAGGCAAAAGCATTTCTCGACTATCTAAAATCACTCGGTGGAGCTCCTATACATAAGCTGTCTCCGGAGAAAAACCGTGCCGGGAGTAATTATCTGGCAAAAAAAACATTAATGACTCTTCAACCGGTAGCCGGGGTTGAAGATATAGAGATCCCTGTTGAGAATGGGAAAATTAGTATACGTATTTATACCCCTGAAGGTGTTGGTCCATTTCCTGTCTTGGTTTATTTTCATGGTGGAGGCTGGGTGATGGGCGGTCTTGACGAATTTGATTCTCCCCTTCGTGCTGTCAGTAATTCTTCCCGATGTCTGGTGGTCTCTGTGGCTTATCGCCTGGCACCGGAATATAAATTTCCTGTTGCGGTAAATGATTGCTACCTGGCAACAAAATGGGTTGCTGAGAATGTTCATTATTTCCATGGAGAAAATAAAAAAATTGCCGTTGGCGGTGATAGCGCAGGAGGCAATCTTGCCGCGGCTGTCTCTTTAATGGCCCGTGATTACGGCTTTCCTTTTTTGAATTTTCAGATATTACTTTATCCTGTTACGGATTGTATTGGAGAATACCCATCCAGGGTTAAGTTTAACGGCTACTTTTTAACGCAAGAAGATATGGAATACTTTAAAAATCATTATTTACCAAGGGAAGAAGACAGGAAAAACAAATATGCATCCCCGCTTTTAGCTGAAGACCTAAGCAGCCTACCCTCAGCCCTCGTGGTTACAGCAGGTTATGATCCCCTCCATGACGAAGGGGAGGCTTACGCAGACCGTTTAAAAGAAGCTGGAGTACAAGTAACTTATTATTGCTATGAAGACATGATTCACGGATTTTTCGGTTTTGGAGGCATGATAGAGAAAGCGAATTCATTGGTTAATCTAATCGCCCGCTCGTTACGGAAAACTTTAATAAGTAATCAGGAGTCGATATGAGAAAACGGTTCCGATTATTTTAATCAATGACAGCTACGGCCCGCACAGGAGAACCGTCTCCGTCTTTGATCTTCAGTGGGAAACCATAGAACATAAAACTCTTACCTTCAGGCAATAAATCCAGATTAGTAAGTCCGGTAAAAGTTATGATGCCTCTTTGCAGAAGAGCCTTTTGCAGAGGTATCGTTATTTCTCCTCCTCCCACAAAAACGGGATTCGCAGAGATAATTGCCGTGATGATGGGAATGTCGACAGTTTCTTTAAATATTAGACCTACTTGCGACGGCAATGCATCTGTTGTTTTAACGGCGTAAGCCCGGCCAAAAAAAGAGCTTAAAGGGATATCATCCAGCGTTTTACCTTTTTTATCCATATGAGAAAAGGCATCCACATGGGTTCCTGTGTGAGAACCAAAAGAGATTTTCCTTAGTAACCAGGTTTTTTCCTCATAAGTATGCGCAATTTTTACAATAACTTCAGGATCTCCCGGGTAAACTTCCATACCGCTGTAAATAGGCACCGAAAGGTCTAGTACTTTCACGAGCATTCTCCTCCATCTACTTCTAATTTTTTGAGCACTTTCGAACAAGACTCCCAGAAATTATTTCCTTTTTTGAAATAAAAATTCCTTTAAATGGTCAACGAAGATACAAAATTTGCGTGAGAGAGATAAGGGAGGGAATAACCTTTTCCAGGATACAAATACTAAACCAGCAAAATAATTCAGTAACAGGAGCATATTTTAATGTATAATATTTTCGTAACAACTTTGTTGCTGCTTTTTCTCACATTGCTTCTTGTAGGGAGTTTGGCGCTTTCATACCTGCTTTCCAAGCGAGCTGTTATCGCCGTAGTGGAGCGTTTCAGGAGGCTTGATGCGCTGGAGGAGGAAAACGCCAGGACGCTTGCTGAATTAGGGCTCAAGCAGAGAGATTTATGGGATAATTTTCGTTTTCAGCTCCGCGATTACAAGCCCTATGCGCTGCAAATGCTCGTTGCCTACGATATAGTCTGCCTTACTTCAGATAAAAAGTATTATTTATCTGAAGAAAAGCTGGCCTTTCGGATTCCCTCCTTCCAAGAGCATTTCAATTAGTCAAATTATCCCTATTTATCCCTTTCTGTAATAAAATGGAATCATCTAAACCTTTTGCTGTATTAGAAGTAGAGGGTTTTATTTTTACAGATACACAGAAAATATCCTTATGGTAAAATGTAGGGTGCTGTGCTATAATGAACGAGGTCTACCAATTACCAAAACTTTCTTGGCTTTTTGCGAAAAATAATATTGTTAACGTATTGATAGGCGAGGATTATGGCTATTATTGTGGATATTCCTGGAAGAAAGACGTATTGCCTTTCAAAATTAGTGATGGACCTGAACGGTACACTAACTCTTGACGGAAAGCTGCGCAAAAAAACTGCTTCCCTGTTGAGACAGGTTACAGAAATTCTTCCTGTTTACATTTTAACTGCCGACACTCTGGGGGTTGCAGCACGGGCAACCCGGGAACTGGATGTTTTGTTGCATGTCTTTTCCGGTTCCGATGTTTACACAGCTAAAAGGGATTTTATTGAACAGTTGGGCCCCGAAGAAGTTATCGCCGTGGGAAACGGCAGTAATGATGCGGGTATGTTGGAAAAAGCAGCAATCGGAATTGCCGTCCTCGGACCGGAGGGTTGTTCTGTGCAGTCCTTGCGCTATGCTGATCTCCAGGTAAAAAACGTGGATGATGCCCTGATGATGATTCTTAAACCCAAGCGGCTTGTGGCCACGCTTCGGCTTTAAAATTGAAAAAAAGGGAGCGTAACTGGAAAGGGGTTAATAGTTGTGAACAACGAAGCAATTCCAATGGTGAAGAAAAAAGGAATTATTGAAAAGGTACATCGCCCCGGAATTAAGCATGTAATTGCCATTATGAGCGGAAAGGGCGGAGTGGGGAAATCCTCCGTAACGGCTCTTCTAGCCGCGGGTGCCTCCCGGGAAGGTTTGAAAGTAGGAATACTTGATGCCGATATTACGGGACCCAGCATTCCCAGGATGTTTGGTTTGAAAACTTCGCCCGGCGGGGAGAAAGAGTTGTTTCCGGAGCAAAGTGCCAAGGGAATTAAAATTATGTCCCTGAACTTACTCCTGGAAAATGAAGATGATCCGGTTATCTGGCGGGGGCCGTTAATCGGCGGGGCGATAAAACAGTTCTGGTCCGATGTAGACTGGGGTGAACTGGACTACCTCTTTATCGATCTTCCTCCCGGTACGGCAGATGCGCAGCTAACTGTCATGCAGATCATTCCTCTGGATGGATTGGTTGTGGTCAGTTCACCCCAGGGACTGGCCATCATGGTTGTAAAAAAAGCACTTAAAATGGCTGAAAAGATGTTTACACCGGTACTTGGCCTCATTGAAAATATGAGCGGGATGATTTGCCCGAAATGCGGTAAAAAAGTTGACCTGTTCGGACCCGGCAAGTGTGAGGAAATGGCAGCTATGGAAAATCTACCATTAATCGGGACATTGCCTCTGGATTACAAACTGGCTGAGTACTGTGACGACGGAAGAGTTGAAGATTACGAAAGTGACTTGTTCCGTAAAATGTTGGATCTCGGTCTGGTAAAAAAAGATTAAAAAAAGGGAAGAGTAGAAAAGAGTAATACGGCTGTCACATACTATCTTGACTTTAAATCATAGCTTTCAAAGACACGGCGATTTTTTCGGGTACCGTGTCTTTGTCTTTGTGCGACCTGTAGGAACGGTTGCTTAGCGTTTGCCGGGTAATAATTCAAAACGCGGCAACTTAATGGAAAACTTTTTGATAAAGGAAAGGCGGTTGTTTTCTTCGACTTTGTAGATCAGTTGAATGCGGCTAACGCGTTTGCCCAAACGATCTAAAAAGCGGGTAAAAGAACGGGCCGACTTTTCAGATAAAATATTTAAACCCTCAGTATTAATAACAAGATGAAAACAATGCTGTGGGAGAAGATCCCGGAGATAGCGGTTTAACTTTTTCATAGTCAACCGGTCCAGTAAGCCGCGAAGAGTAAGGTAAAAGGTTCCATTATTTTCCGACACATAAATTTTTAAGTGATTGGCAGCCCCCGCTTCTCCCAACTTGCCATCTTTTTTAACCTGGATCCTGCGGTAAAAGTGCCGTACTGTCCTGGCGCTGTTTTTTTGGAAACAATCCAGGATTTGGTCATACCGGCGGTTATGCTTTTCAAAACGCCGGATCAAAAGCCATCCGATACCTCGGTAAATAAGGGACCCCCAACCTGTCAGGAATGTATTTTGAAAAACATGACGGAGAGAATAGAACCTTTTCATGGCTTTAATGGTTTCCTCCTGTAACTCTTCCGCAGACATTTGGGCAGGCTGGAAAACGGCATGATGACCGTCGTAAAGTTCCCATTCTTTCGTTAAAAGACGCCCTTCAGCTTCCAGCTTCTTAAACAGCGGTGTTCCAGGCAGGGGAGTCAGCATGAGGAACTGTACACTGTCGATCCGTGTTTCAAGGGAAAAATCAGCTGTATCTCGAATGGTTTGCACGGTATCCTCGTCGCTTCCGAAGACAAACATACCGTGCACTCTGATTCCATAATCGTGAAAACGGCGAATAGATTCCCGGATATCTTCTACGCTCTGTTTCTTGTTATACGCTTCAAGAGTAGCCGGATTGATGGATTCCAGGCCAATATAGACAATTTTTGCCCCTGTGCGGCGCATAAGTTCCAACAATTCATCGTTTTTGGCAGTCTCTACGCGAACTTGTGCGCCCCATCCCTTCAGTTTAATTTTACGGTCAAGCATTCCCTGCAGCAATTCTTTGGTGCGCTGAAAACTGGCTGTAAAATTGTCGTCACAGAAAAAGACGCTCCTCCCCTGGTAAAGGGATAGTTCGTCAAGAACAATTTCGGTATTGCGATAACGGAATCCCCGGCCGAACATAATCGTAACACTGCAAAAAGAACAATTATACGGGCATCCTCTGGAGGTCATGATAGGAACGGAACCTGAGATCTTGCTCTGGACAAAAAGATTGAGGTCGGGAATGGGCAGTTCATTGACATCTATTACTTCTGTTTGACTGGGATTATGCACCGGTACTCCGTCTTTAAGGTAAGAAACTCCGGGAATATCAACAGGTAGCTCCCCCTTTTCCAAAGAGCGAACCAGTGACAGGAAAGTAAAATCAGCTTCTCCTCGAACCACATAATCTCCATACTGTAAAGCTTCTTCAGGTAAAAAGGTTGCATGAATTCCGCCGATAACGACAGGAATATGATGAGATCGAAGAAAGCCGGCCAGGCGGTATGCTTCCTGACTGGTTGAAGTTGTTGTTGAAATACCGACCAGGTCGGCGTCAAGAATTTTTGACCATGGTAGATCAGTGATTGTTTCCATATAAATATGTACTTCATAGCCTGCATTTTTTAACTGGGTTCCCAACAAAGGAAGACCCAACCGGGGCATCCTTGCAGTACTGAAAACATGTTCTTTCCTGGTTTTGGGTTCAACCAGTACAATCTTTTTCATTTTAGAACTCCTTCCCGGGACAAGCGACTGCAGAAAGCTGTCACCGAGCTATTTTAATACTAGTATTTCTTGTAAATGTAAAAAATAAACTTAAAATACTTATTAACTGTTATATTTTACATTTAACTTTTAAATCCTTTCTTTCTTTGACAATTAGAAGTTTTTTTATATAAAAATTAAAGATTAATAGCGTATAATTTTTTTTATTATTCAATGGTAATTACTTTGTGTAATTGAACAATATTAAAGATATTATGTATATAGCTACTGTTTACATTAACGATGCGCAGTTCACCCTGATTTTCTTTTAATTCTTTTTGCAGCAGGCAAATTTTGCCAAGACCTGAAGCATCGATCCATCTGGAAAAGGAAAAATCAAGGGTAATTTCACGGTATCCCTCTGCGAAGAGAGACTGAATTTTTTCTTTAAATTCCGATGAGTTTGTTACAATCAGTTTTTGTTCCAGGTAGACTACTGCTTCACTGCTGTTAATTATCTTTACCGTCATCAGTAGCATCCTCCCGATACTCAATAACTAATAATTTTCCTTTATATATATTTGACCGACTCTATATTAATTTGATGGTTATAAAAAAGGTTAAAATATAAAAATAAATGTAAAATAATGATTAATAAAAGAAAAATGAATTTATAAAAAGGATTTTTGACTTAAATATCGTATATATCTTGAATATCGATATATTCCCATAAAATTAAAGAGCTGAATTAACTTATTTGTTATTTTGCTATTTTTCTATTTGCAATTAAATTCTATAAAAATTATTTTGAACTGATTTTGGTACCTGTCAGATGATAGGCTTGTCTTGAAAAAGAGCTTGACAGCAAAATATGCGTGTGAGATAATTTTTTTAAATAAGGAAGAATTCTTCTATAGTTTCTCGTTTCCAGGAGCATCCTCATTTTATAAAACTTCCCAAACAAACGGTTGGTTAAACATTTCAGATTATGTTTATAGGGGATAGCGAAAAATGTAAACATATATAAATGGGTTTTCCGGCATTTTTGCCAATTTATATAGTTGTTTTACATCCCGCCACTTTCAGTGCAAACTGATTGCTGGAAAGAGGAGGTGAATAATAAGTTTTATTTTTATTTTGAGGGGTTATATATATAAAATTTAGTGCCAAGATTGTGTAGGTAATTTTTTAAAGTGGGGTTATTTTAGAGTTTATTAGAGTTTCTTTTCGTCCCGAAGCTAATTCACAACTTGTGCAAAATTGGGAGGTACAATTTATGACTACTGTGAACAGTAGCTGTATGTTATGTGTCTGGGATTGTGGAATTAAAGCCACAGTTGAGGACGGTAAATTAGTTAAAACCGAAGGTATGCCCGAACATCCGGTCAGCAATGGTTATGTTTGCCCAAGAGGTGAAAATCTGCCTCATTATGTTTATTCCGACAGCCGTCTGCTCTATCCCTATCGCAGGAAAAATAATGGCGGCCTGGAAAGAATATCCTGGGACCAGGCGCTGGATATTTGTGCGGAGAACCTGACCAAAGTAAAAGAAAAATACGGCTCCAAAGCTTTGGCTATCTTCTGCGGGTCTGTTGGCGTGGAAAATATCGAAGTCGCCGCCTTTGCCCAGCGTTTTAAAAGCGCTTACAACACACCCAATCTTCTTTCTGTTGAGAATATTTGCTATCGTATGCGTATTCTCGCACGTCAGTTGACATTCGGCCGTTATACCGGCGAAGATTATAAAGAGGCAGAATGTATTATCCTCTGGGGCCACAATCCCGACGGTTCGAGGAAAATGTTGGGAGATCTTATTCGCGAAAAAGTAGCCAATGAGAAAGTCGAGCTCATTGTTATTGACCCCAAGAGAACCGATCTGGCGAAACAGGGCCTCCATGTTCCTATTCGCCCCGGCACCGACGCGGCACTTGGCCTGGCCATGCTGAATGTGATCATTAACGAAGACCGCTGTGATGATGAATTTGTGGAAAATTACACAAAAGGTTTCCCCGAACTTAAAGAGCATATCCAGCAGTTTACTCCTGAGTGGGCGTCACCTATCACCGGGATACCGGTTACGGAAATCAAAACTATCGCCAGAATTTTTGCCCAGTCCAATGCAGGTTGCATTATACAGGGTATTAATACATTAGACCAACACCAGAACGGTTTCCAGAACTCCAGAATTTTATCCCTGCTGCAAATCATAACCGGCAATATTGATAAGCCCGGAACCTGGGTAACCATTCCATTCCTTCGTATGGCCGACCTGCGTCTCCCCATGGAAGAGAAGCCCATCGGCGCGGAGGATTATCCTATTTTCCACTCGGTCTGGGGCCGCGTCTCTCCTTACGGTATCGCTACCCTCTTCCCCAAAGCCGTCTTGGAGGGAACTCCCTATCCGATGAAAGCCAGTATCGTCACGGCCGCCAACCCCCTGGTGACCTATCCTGATTCCCATTTATACAAGAAAGCTTTTGAAGCTTTGGACTTCAGAGTTTCCATTGACCCGTTTATTAATGAAACGGCAGAGCTCTCCGACGTCCTGCTCCCGGCCTGCACCTTCCTGGAAAAAGACAGCCTCGGCTATGTTTACGGCGTAGTAAATTGTGAGCCTTATGCTATGCTGCGCAAGAGAGTTATCGAACCGCTGGGCGAGAGCAAGCCTGACTGGTGGATCTGGACGGAACTGGCCAAGCGCATGGGTATGGGCGAATACTTCACCTGGAAGTCCGATGAAGAAATCTTTGACTTCCTGCTGGAGCCGAGCGGCATCAAAGATAAACTGAAGAGTGAGCTTGGCGTCTACTTTGCCGATAAGGGATATTATCAGTATAAGACGCATCCGTTCCCCACGCCGAGCAAGAAGATAGAAATATACTCCGAAACACTGAAAGAGTATGGCTATGATCCTCTGCCCGGTTATATGGAACCTGCCCAGAGCCCTGTCAGCACGCCGGAGCTTTATAAAGAATATCCCATCATCCTTGTCAGTGGAGCCAGGCATGAGGAGTATGCCCACTCCCAGCAGCGCAACATCCCGGCACTGCGCGCCTTAAACCCGGAACCCCTGGCAGAGATGCATCCTGCCACCGCACAGCGCTTTGGCCTGGTTGATGGTGAACAAGTTAGAATTTCAACCAAAATCGGCAGCGTTAAGATGCGCCTTAAGACCACCTCAGACATGATGACAGGCGTCGTCTCCGTTCCTCATGGTTGGGGTATGGCAAACGTAAACGAAATAACAAATGTCGAGACCAGAGAGCGGATTACCGCTTATCCCGACTTTAAAGCGATTCTGGTCCGTGTGGAACCGGCTTAGAAAAAATAGGAAGATTAGAAGAGAAGATAAGAAATATAAAAAATCATAGCAAATAACTATATCAATGATTCCGCTGTAGGAACGCCTTTTTTGCAATATACAACGTGGTAATAAATTTCTACAGTGGAATCATATATTTTTTTTTAACGTGTTGTTTTTATTCATTAAGAGGGGGCAAGCTGTCTAGATGATATTATTATTAACCTTCCGGACATTGGCATGCTCTTCTTTTTTATATAAAAGAGCTATTATATTTTCAATGCAGTTGTAAAATTTTATGTAAAGTGAGGTGAATTAGATGGAAGCCGAGAAAAATTCTAGTTTAATTGAGGTTATGCTGAAAATGGCTCCGTATTTTCAGCAGCTTCTAACGATGGAGTGTTCTCTTGCGGTAACTGATAAGGAAATGTTTATTGACGAATATTCTTCAACGGAATTTCAAAAATTGAAGAACAAAGGTAAACCAATCCCACCGGGTAGTCGTTTAAATGAGGCATTACATACAGGAAAGGTTCAACATGCTATTTATTCAAAAGAACTATATGGTTTTCCTTTAAAATCAACTTGTGTTCCAGTAAAAGATGATATGGGCAATATTGTAGGTGCTTTTGCACTGGGGTTAAGTCTTAAAAACCAGACAGCTCTCACAGAAGCGGCTCATTCTTTTGCAGCAACGAATGAAGAAGTAATTGCTTCAACAGAGCAACTTTCAGCTTCCGCACAGGAACTTGCTAATGGGATGGAAGTACTTAATACCTTAAAGGCGGAAATGGAAGAACAGGTAAATAAGACGGAAGTGATGCTAAGCTTTATCAAGAAAGTTGCCGCAAATTCTAATTTATTAGGTCTCAATGCCTCTATTGAAGCTGCCAGGGTTGGAGAGGCCGGTCGTGGATTTGAGGTAGTGGCAACTGAGATTCGAAAAATGGCTGAAAACAGTACAAAAACAGTGGAAGAAATTAAAGAAATTATTGATAAAATAAAGCAAAAAGTTGATAAAATTAGTGAAGAAATACCAAGAATTTTGGAAATATCACAACATCAAGCAGCCGCAACCCAGGAAATTTCTCTTTCTATTCAAGGTCTTTCAGAGTATGTTGAAATTATCGAAAGTATTGCTCAAAAAATTTAAGAATGCTTTTTATACAAAGGTGCTTTGTTGTGTCCGGTCTGCTTTAGAGCTTTTTGTTGATAGTTCCTAACCTCTTATATTAACTTAAGATAAGAGGTTTTCTTTTGCCCTAATGTTTCTCTTTCATTTTAATCGCCGCACTGCAGCAAAAAAAATAAACTAACATAATTTTCCTTGAGATTTTTTCTCACCTGTTATATGATAAGGATTGTGAGAATTGCGGTCACAAAAAATATATTCCGGGATGAATATTTTTAGGGAGAAAAAGATGTGCAATTCCGACATCACTGACCGTAAAAGGATGGAAGAAGCTTTGCAATATCAGTTACAATATGGGAAATTGGTGGCCGATATATCTGCCATGTTTGCCACTATAACAACAGATGAACTGTCTACCGGGGTTAATTATGCGCTCCAGCTTAGCGGAGTTTTTTTTAATATCGACCGCAGTTACATATTTCAGTTATCTGCCGGCGGGGAAGTAATGAACAATACCTTTGAGTGGTGCGCTGAAGGTATTGAATCCCAGATAAAAAATTTACAGGGGATACCTATTGAATCAATTTTCTGGACTGTGGAACAACTAACAAAACATGGAACGATTAATATTCCTTGTGTCCCGGATATGCCCTTAGAAGCAGCAGCAGAAAAGGAAATTTTGCAGGCCCAGTCCATCCAATCCGTCCTGATTGTTCCCATGATATCCGCGAATAAACTGATTGGATTTATCGGCTTTGACTCTGTCAGGGAGAAAAAAATATGGACAGATAAAGAGATATCTCTACTTAAAGTCATGGCTGATATTATTTCCAGTGCTTTTATAAAACAGCAGGCAGAAAAAGCGTTGCAAGCTTCGGAAGAACGCTATCGCCTTATTGTAGAAAATGTTGAGGAAGCAATAGTTGTGATCCAGGATGGCAAAATAAAGTTTGTTAATCCCGTGACCTTAGAGAGAATCGGCTATACTGAAGATGAGCTCTATACTACCTCCTTTTTTAAATTTATATATATTGATGATCAAAAATTAGTAAGGAACGTTTATCAAAAAATCTTTCGGGGAAATAAGGTTCCCCAAAGGTTCCCCATACGTGTAATTACCAAAGATGGAAAAGTGAAATGGGTTGAATTCAGTACTGTTTTGTTTTTTTGGGAAGGGAGTCCGGCTATACTGGGCTTTGGTAACGACATTACCGAGCGGAAAAATTACGAGGATGCCCTAAAAAAAGTTCATCTTGAATTAGAACAAAGAGTTAAAGAGAGAACATTAACATTACAAAATACTAATGAAAAATTATTGCTGGAAATAGCAGAACGTAAAAGAATAGAAGATGCACTGCGAGAAAGTGAAGAACATTTCCGGCAAATTGTGGAGTTATTCCCTGTAGCGATTTTGGGTCACAGCGAAGAAGAAATTGTCTTCGCCAATACTGCGGCAGCGAATCTGATTCATGTGGAAAACCCCCAGTGTCTTGTTAAGGAAACTCTTACAGATTATTTACATCCCAACGATAAAGATATATTTCTGGAGCAGATTAAAGAAATAAAAGAAAAAAGGGCTAAGCAAAAAACACTTTCTACAAAAATAATTTCAACGATAGGTATGATGGTTGATGTAGAGCTTATTTTAACCCCCTTTATTTCCCAGGGAAAATTGACCGTCCAAATTGTCGCCTATGACCTGACCAAGCGTAAAAAAATGGATGAAGAAATTTTTAAGGCAAACAAACTTGAAGCGATTGGGATGCTTGCCGGTGGGATCGCCCATGATTTTAATAATTTTTTAGCGACTTTACTCGGCAATGTCTCCCTGGCCAGGCTGTACAAAGATGACCCGGAAAAAATTATGCTGAAGTTGGAAAATATGGTGGCAGCTATACTCCGGGCTAAAGATCTTACCCATCAATTGTCTACTTTTTCTAAAGGTGGAGCACCGGTTAAAGAAGTTGTCTCCATAAACCGTATTCTTGTCGAAAGCACAACTTTTGCTTTAAGTGGCTCTAATGTTCGCTATAAGCTTTCCATATCCGATAATCTATATACCGTAGAAATTGATGAGGGACAAATAAGTCAGGTTCTTTACAATATTATTATTAACGCTGTTCAGGCAATGCCTGATGGCGGAACAATCTGGGTCTCTGCAGAAAATACTGTCTTTAAAGCAGAAGAAAAAGAGCGGTTGTTGCCTTTACAGGAAGGAAAATATGTCAGAATATCTATTCAAGACGAGGGTACAGGCATACCGGAAAAACTGCTGCAAAAAATATTTGATCCTTTTTTTACAACTAAACCGAAAGGAAGCGGTCTTGGACTGGCAACCTCTTATTCCATAATCAAGAACCATAACGGTTATTTAGAAGCTAAATCAAAAATGGGAGTGGGGACAACTTTTTTTATCTATCTTCCGGCATCCAACCAACCCGATCACCCAAACATTAATAAAGAAAATATTTTGTATGGAGCGGGAAAGATATTGGTTATGGATGATGAAGAAGATGTGAGAAAAATAATTGGTGAGATGTTATCTCTTCTAGGATATAAGGTTCATTTTGCCAAAGATGGAGCCGAAGCAATGAGAAAGTACTTTAGGGCAGGGAAAACGTCCCACCCCTTTGATCTTGTACTAATGGATCTTACTATTCCTGGAGGTATGGGTGGTAAGCAGACCATAAAAAAAATGCTTAAAAAAGACCCGGCAATAAAAGCGGTTGTTTCCAGCGGATATTCTGATGATCCGGTAATGTCCGACTTTAAAAAGTATGGTTTCAAGGGAGTAATCAAAAAACCTTTTAAAATTGAAGAGTTATCCAAAGTTATTGATGAAGCAATTAAAGGAGATGTATAATCATTGTAAGTTTAGATGGAGAAGAAGCATTTTACAGAAGGACAGATTTTGGTACGATCAGCTTAATTGGTCTAGTAGTAAAATATCTGGATAATATGCGTATTTACAAAAGCCGGCAAAAAATAATGCCGGCTTTTGTAACATCTCGTAATAATTTCGAAAAGTATATTAAAATTTTGGTAAAGGCCAAGTAATATTCCTCCATTATAGTAGTTATATGAGGGAGGTCAAAGGATGGATAAAAAACAGATAATACGCTTATTAAAAATTCTTTTGGAAGAAGAACTGGGACAAGAAAAACGTTTGCTTACTCTGGGAGAAGTAGAAGTACTAACAATTAACAAGGGATTAGCCGTTAGGCTTGAAGACGGGAAGAAGTTTCAGATTACCGTAAACTAAAAATCCATGTAATGTACTACCCCCAAAATGTATGGGAATTTCGTATATTGGGAAAGGAGGGTTCAAGGTAGAAGGAAACATGCTTGGTGATCGTAAATAAAGTTAGCGGAGGGAGTAAAAACATGATTAAAAAGAAGAGGTTTGTGGTCATACTCGCGGTTTTACTGATGTTTTTTGTATTATTGGCCGGATGTAGCAATGACGCGGAAGATGCTAATAACGGTCTAAATGGGGAGGCGGGCTTATCCGACAACCAAGAACTTGAAGACGAGAGTGTTCAAATTGAAACCCAAGACCAGGAAGACCAGGATATTGCTACGGCTATTGGTACGTTAAAGGAAGTTAATATTGATAATGGTACACTGACTATCGCTACCGAGAGTGATGGAGAGTTGGAAATTGAGGTCAATGGTACAAGCGAGATTTTTGTTGACGAATCTCTTGTGACGTTTGCTCAATTGGCTGATAAAATTGATTCGGAAGTTAGTGTGGAATATAATCGTGAAACTAAAGAAGTAACCGCTATTAGGATCCAGGAATAGAGAAAAAGACTCTTTTTAGTTGGATAGGAGCAAAGGAAGATAGAAAGAGCTGAGAAACAACTGTTTCTCAGCCTTTTCTAGTTGTTTAAGGGATTGTATTCCCTGCCCTGGTAATAAGAAAAAATAAAAAAGGAGTCGGCTAGTTAGAGGTAAAAATTGGATTTCCCGGACATCTACTAATATGGTAATATAGAACAAGGTGGAGAAGGAGGGAAATAATGCCGTTTTTAGGAAAGGTTTTGGTAGTCGATGACGACCAAAATGTACTGGAACTGGTCAAACTATATGGTGAAAGGGAGGGCTTTGAAGTCATCGGTGTAAACGACGGTGACCTGGTATTGCCTGCATTTGACCGGGAAAATCCCGATGTGGTAATACTGGATATTATGCTGCCTGGTCAGGATGGGCTTACTCTGTGTCGTAATTTAAGAACGGTGCGCATGATTCCGATCATCATGCTTACCGCAAAGGGAGAGGAAGCAGACCGTGTTCTGGGCCTCGAAATGGGAGCCGATGACTACGTCTCCAAACCTTTCAGTCCCAGGGAACTTGTCGCCAGAATCAAAGCGGTACTGCGACGCACCCAAACAGTTGATGCAGTAACAAATTGGCAATTAAAATACCCGGGACTGGAAATCCAGGCTGATGCCAGGAGAGTTTTGGTAAATACGGTCGAAACAGAAATTACTCCCAGGGAATTTGATTTACTCTATCACCTGGCCCAAAATCCCAGGCGGGTTTTTACCAGAGAGGAACTGCTGGCGGCGGTGTGGGGATATGACTACTTCGGCGATCAGCGCACGGTAGATGTTCACATACGTAGGTTGAGGACTAAACTGGCTTCCTTGCCCCATGAGTACCTAACAACTGTATGGGGTGTGGGGTATCAATTTACACCTCCTGTTAAAGGAGGAGAAGCTGCTTCGTGAAGATCAAACTTCAGCAGGGCAGGGATAAACTCAGGTTGGCAAGCCGGACTGTACACGGGTTCTGGCTTTCGATTATGCGCTTGCTGAGAGAACAATTCAATAAAAATATTTACACCAGGATCCTTTTTACCAACGTGACAGCTTTTGTTGTCGGTTTGATTGCCTTGATGATGTTTTCCAGCTTTATAGTTAAACAGGTAACTTATGATCAAGTCGAACAGGAATTATTACGCAAAGCCAAGCGGGTAAACTTCGCCTTATCCCAACAAACGGAACAGTTTTGGGGAAATCCGCCTGCAGAGCAAACAAGCGAGCAAGTCCAGGGAGGACAGGATTTATTAAAATTTCTGGCCGATATCTTTGACGCCAGAATTACAATTTTTGACCGGGAAGGAAACATTATCGACTCCTCAGCCCAGCAGGAAATAGTGCCCGGCAGCAAAATAGAGGAAAAATACATCGAAATATTCAGTAAAGGGGAAACTGCGATTACCCGCACATTAGAGAAGGAAACAGGTCAGCTTATCTTTGGCGCTGTTGTCCCCATGGGTAACAATAAAGATGTCATTGAAAACGGTATCCTGCTGGAAGCGAAGCCTTCCAGTCTCGATCTTGCTTTAAACAAAATGCGTTCAGATCAGGTTGTTGGGGGAATGATCATACTCGTAATCATTATTATCATTTCCGTATACCTGGCCATGTACATATCCAGGCCTATTTCCCGTTTAGCCGCCACCGTAGCGGAGATCAGCAGAGGGAGTTACGTTTTGAGCACCGAGGACTTGCTCCTGGATGAAATCAAGGATCTCGCCGGTCAGCTTGATAAACTGGCCGTAAAACTGCAGAAGATGCAGGCGGAAAGTCGCAGGATGGAAGAGGGAAGAGTTCGCTTATTTGCAGAGATATCCCATGAGTTACGTACCCCTCTGACTGCCGTTCAGGGCTTTGTCGAGGCTATTCGTGACGGGATGGTGCAAGATGAAGCCATGTTGGAGAAATACTTGGACACTATTTATACTCAAACGGTACATATAACCAGGTTGGTGGATGATATATTGGCATTGAGCCGCCTGGAAAGCGGTGCTATCGCTGTGGAGAAACTACCGGTCGACTTGAACGCTCTAGCACAAGGTGTGGCTATGTCGATGGAGGCTATGGCTAATATTAAGAATACATCAATCTTATTGGAGAAGAAAGCAGAAAACGCCATTGTGCTCGGGGATGTTGACCGGATGGAACAGATTATCAGGAATTTGCTGAAGAATGCTGTCAGTGCTACAGATAACGGTATCATCAGGGTTGGAGTGGAGGCCGGGCACGGTAAAGTGATATTAACTATTGAGGATGACGGAATCGGCATAGCACCCAACGACCTTCCTCACATTTGGGACAGGTTTTACCGAGCGAAAAAGCAGCATGGCAGACACCGGCAGGAAGAAGGTAGTGGTTTGGGGCTTGTAATTGTGAAAAAACTGGTTCAGTTGCAAGGCGGCAAGATAGAAGTTACCAGCCAGTTAGGTAAAGGTACAATTTTTAGCCTAAATTTTCCATCATTTAACCAGAAATAGATAATTGCCCCGGTTAACGTAATTACATTTAAAGTCAGCAGTTAAAACGAGGGAACTCGAAACGGTTCCCTCGTTTATATTTTAGGGACAGGCACCTGGTTTTTTCCGATACATATATTACATCAGTTGGGAAGTTAGCCGCCAATAACATTTTTTTCTACCACTTACTATCATAAGGAGGATTTTTTTAATGACAGAAAAGATTATTCCGTTGCACCTTCTTCCTACAGGGAGTTTTTGCAAGGTGAAAGAATTAAGAGCGCTGGATAATATGCGCCGGAGATTGCTCGATTTGGGTCTTATTAACGGTACCCTTGTGGAATCGTTACGGAGAAGTCCCTCCGGTGACCCCACTGCCTATCAGATTCGGGGAGCTGTTATTGCGCTTCGTTCGGAAGAAGCATCCAATATTTTTGTGGAAAGAGTTTAAAGCAGGAGGAGAGTATCCAATGGGTCTTACATGCCAATCTACCGGTCTTGGTTCCTTGCAGGAGATGCTTAAAGTAAATTCAGACTCCCCTGATAACATTGTCATCGCGCTGGCAGGCAATCCCAATACGGGGAAAAGTACAGTCTTTAACAGCTTAACCGGATTAAAACAACATACAGGCAACTGGCCGGGCAAAACAGTGAGCAAAGCTCAAGGAAGCTATATCTATCAGGATAAAAAATTTATTGTGGTTGATTTGCCTGGAACGTACTCATTGTTCGCAAACTCTGCGGAAGAGGAAATAGCCCGCAATTTTCTTTGTTTTATTCAACCTGACGTTACAGTGGTTGTTTTAGATTCTACCTGCCTGGAGAGAAACCTGAATCTGGCATTGCAAATACTGGAAATCACGCGCAATGTAGTGATTTGTTTAAATCTCCTTGATGAAGCAGAAAGAAAAAAGATAAATGTAAACTTGCAAAAATTAGCAGACCAATTAGGAGTTCCTGTTATCGGAACCAATGCCAGGGATGGTGTGGGTCTGCAGGAATTAAAAGCAGCAGTTTACAGAGTAGCAAAGGGGGAAATTACTAATAACCCTTTAAAAATTAACTACAATGAGCAAATTGAAAAAGCCGTAGAACTCTTGAAGCCTTTCATCGAAAAAATTGTTAACGGAAGAATTAATGCCCGCTGGGCAGCCTTACGCTTATTGGATGGTGATAAGAACATTTTGGATGCTCTCAATCTGTACCTGGGTTTTGATTTTTCCCTAAATAGTGATTTAGAAAAACTTTTGCGTGATGCTAAAGAGTATGTTAGCTCAATCGATATAAATATGCGGGATCTGGTTGTAGAAAGCATCATAAAACAGGCTGAAGCCCTCTGCGCTGAAACAGTAGTCTTTAAAACCGAACAGCAAAACCTTTTGGATAGAAAAATTGATAGTATCCTGACTTCAAAAATATGGGGAATTCCTGCTATGCTGGCCATGCTTGGCGTGGTTTTTTGGGTTACCATAAAAGGCGCCAACTTTCCCTCCGCAATGCTGGCTTCCGGTTTTGATTATCTGGAAGGAGTTTTGACAGAGTTATTTTTAGCCGGAGGTGCTCCTTCCTGGCTTCATGGTGTTCTTGTGCTTGGTGTTTATAAGACCCTGGCCTGGGTTGTCTCCGTTATGCTGCCGCCTATGGCTATTTTCTTTCCCCTATTTACCCTTCTTGAAGATTTGGGTTACCTGCCCCGGGTTGCCTTTAACATGGATAACTTCTTCAAAAAGGCGTCTGCTCACGGCAAACAGGTTTTGACTATGTGTATGGGCTTTGGATGTAATGCCGCGGGTATCATTGCCTGCCGTATTATTGATTCTCCAAGGGAACGATTGATAGCCGTCATCACCAATAATTTTGTTCCATGTAACGGGCGTTTCCCCACCCTTATTGCTCTGACATCCATTTTTATTGCATATAATTTGGGGCCTTTTCAGAGTCTATGGGCGGCTTTAAGTATCCTGGCAGTAGTAGTTCTAGGGGTATCCCTTACGCTGTTTATCTCTAAAATCCTTTCCAGGACAATACTTAAAGGTCTGCCTTCTTCCTTTACCCTGGAACTGCCTCCTTACAGAAAACCGCAAATAGGCAGAATCATTATTCGTTCTATTTTCGATCGGACACTGTTTGTCTTGTTTAGGGCAGTCATGGTAGCTGCGCCAGCTGGTTTTGTAATCTGGCTTATGGCAAATCTTAATCTTGGTGATATAAGCATTCTCAATTACTGTGCCGCGTTTCTGGACCCCTTTGCCCGATTTTTGGGGTTGGACGGCTTTATTCTCATGGCCTTTATTCTTGGCCTGCCCGCGAATGAAATTGTCATCCCCATATTAATCATGAGTTATATGTCTCAGGGAGCGATGTTGGAACTCGACAGTTTATTTATGATGAGACAGTTGTTTCTAGACAGCGGCTGGACCTGGTTGACTGCCGTATGCACGATGCTTTTTGTTCTCAACCACTGGCCCTGTGCCACAACCCTGCTTACCATTCGGAAAGAAACCCAAAGCTTCAAATGGGCTTTTCTATCCTTCCTGATTCCAACTATTACGGGTATGATTATCTGCTTTACAGTAGCACAGGTGGCCCGTCTGCTCGGATTAGCGTGAATAGTGGAATAGATAGTAGTTAACGGGCATAAAGATACAGAAAAGGACGTGTTATGGTGAGGAAACATGGTTAGGCCCGGCAAAGAATTCTATACAGACCGTGGTTATGAGTTATTAAGACAGGATGATAATGTTCTTACCGCCAGCATGGAAGATTATCTGGAAATGGCTTACCGTCTCGGCAAAGATAAGGGTTATACTAGAATGGGCGACCTAGCTGATGCTTTAAACGTTCAACCTCCTTCGGCCAGTAAAATGGTGCAAAAGCTTGCTGAAATGGGATTTTTTAACTATGAAAAATATGGGGTTATCGAATTTACGGACCTGGGGCGAGAAACGGGTGAGTGTTTACTAAGGCGGCATAAAACAATCGAAAAGTTTCTTATGATGATTGGGGTGACTAAAAATATCTTGGAAGATACGGAAAAAATAGAACATAATATCAGTGATGAAACGTATAAAAAGATCATGCTACTACTGCAATTTATGGAGCAAAATTCCAGGTTGCAGGAAGAGTACCAAAGATTTACTGCCCAACATAATTAACAAAGCCGCATCCCTACAGTTGACAATTTGTTTACTATGTGTTTTAAACTCAATAGTGTATACAGAAAAGTTAAGATTGTTTTGTATATTATCCTACCGGCAAAAAAACAGCTTTTTCCCTAAGGCTGTTTTTTTTTGGGGGGTTTATTAGTTTTTTTGGATTTGTCGGTTCCATTATAGCTTATTGAAAAGAAATACAACCATGAATACATTATGTAGACTAAATTTGGTAAAGGCCTCTATCTTTAACAATATTATAGGAATAGGCATATAATAGCCATGTAGCATACTTTGTATGCTTCTGTATGTGAAAAGATTTGAGCATTAGGAGGTGAAAAAGATGTCCTTTAATGAGCTAATCGTCAATGGCGGTTTGGAAACAGGAACTTTTCCTCCATGGACTGCATCCGATGCAAGTGTAACATTCGAATACAGTCATTCCGGTTTTTTTGCGGCACGATTGACAGGTGGAAACATAAATGCATTTATTTTTCAATATGTTCCTGTAGATCCGGGGAAAAAATTTGAGTTTCTAATTTCTCTGGCAAAAATTGGAGCATTGCCGGGTCCGCCAGTATCGATTTCTATTTCTTATTATGATTCAGCTTTTAACTTTCTTGGAATCGGACTTATTCTAAACGTTCCAACAGATCGTCTACCAAATGTTAACGAAAATAATTGGTTGGAAATCTATCAAATTACTGATTCGGTACCTTCCGGAACAACTCAAGCTCTTGTAAATATAAATAAGCTGCCTCAAGCAGTCAGTGCTGATATAGTTGTCGATGATATATCGTTATTAGAGGTGGAAGGAGTAGGAGCGACTGGATCTACCGGTCCACAAGGAGCAACCGGCCCGACAGGAGCGACCGGAGTCCAGGGAGTGACTGGAGTAACGGGAGCGACCGGAGTCCAAGGAGTAACCGGAGTAACTGGTCCTACGGGAGCCACGGGAGTCCAAGGAGTAACCGGAGTAACCGGAGTGACCGGCCCGACAGGAGCCACCGGAGCCCAAGGAGTAACTGGTCCAACGGGAGCCACTGGAGTCCAAGGAGTAACCGGAGTAACCGGACCTACAGGAGCCACGGGAGCCCAAGGAGTAACCGGAGTAACGGGAGCGACTGGAGTCCAAGGAGTAACCGGAGTAACCGGACCTACAGGAGCCACGGGAGCCCAGGGAGTGACCGGAGTAACCGGCCCGACAGGAGCCACCGGAGTCCAAGGAGTA